>CASZWJ010000021.1 GCA_949493535.1 uncultured Alphaproteobacteria bacterium | reverse complement strand
AAAACTGGAACAATTATAATTTGAAGGTTACCGGAACAGAGATGTCTTTGGAAGGCGACTTATATATGCAAAAACGCAAAGATGGATATTATAATATTAAAACTGGTAATTATAGCAACGATGATCATACAGAATATTTTATGGTAGGTTATAATAAGAATGCACGTGCTGGTAATGGTTATCAACTTCAGATAGATAGAAGTCAAGTAAGTGTTGGTGATTTTGGTGGTGCGGGTTTCTTAGTCAATAACTATCCTAGCAATACATCGGCAGATTGGAATCGTAGTATGATGTTTTATGTTAATGGGTATAATAACAGTGGAAGGCAAGATTTAATACTCAAACCTGGAGAATTGAAGAATGATGAAGATAGAATGGAAATGTATATGCGAAAGGGTTATCTCAATATAAACGGTGTTGTAAATATGAAGGGTGATAATAATAAATCTCTTTTAAAATTAGTTGATCTTGATCAGCTTAGAAAAGGTACTCCGGGAGGTAGCAATAATGGTCCTTTTTATGATTCGCGTGTTTCAGAAACAGTAGATGAAACAGGTCCCTATGTAGAATACCAGCTTAATCCGGCATATACATCTGTGATGCATGATATTAAGTTGGCCACCCGAGGCGGCGCCCGTTTGAGCGATATCCTGCCGGACTTTATAAACAAAGGTATCTATGTTATGGATAATACTTATACCGGCCATGTTAACTGGGAAAACGCGACCGTCACCGGCGGTAATGGAGACTACAACATTAAGGAAGGCACCACAAGCTTAAGCAACTGCAACTCAACCAAGTGCGATACCTCAGCATGGATGGGCTTTATCCCGACGCCTAACTGCCCACCAGGATATATGCAGGTAGCCACCATCACGCCTATCCGCTTTGCTATGGCTCAGGCCGGCGTGCCAATCCAAGTTGACAATCAAACAGCAGGTGATGGAAAAACATGGACAGGAGGTATTGAAGGTGTTAAGAAAGACGGAACATATCTCGATAATTATCGCGTTTTGGGAACGCGAAAAGACCCGCGCGGAGATAAGATTTCCGTCGGTAACGGCAGCAATTATCGCTCCACGGGAGAGACTCTGGTTCACGTCTATGATAACGATGCCGGATATAACATTAAGGTGGACGGCGATGAAGTCTCTAAACCGGACGCCCCTCAGTATTGGGCTGATGTTTATAATCATCCTTACACTTTCCAAGTCAGTACTTGGCTGAACACAACTTTGAAGGCTTATAAAACAGATAAAACTAAAGATGAGACATTTAAAGGGTGGCACGGTATCATGGGCTTCATTTACCCGGCTGCAGATTATGCCGATTATCTCAAGGCTATTGGCGCAAAGAACGATACCGATACTATTTCCGATCAAGAAATTATCTGGAACCTCTTTCCGGTTTACAAGGAAGAGCTCTCGGCAATTGCTACTGTCTATTGTTACTTTGACAGACAATTTTTTGAGGGGACCAATACAGATAAATATCTACCTCATAAAGCCACATCTATTGACAATATTCGTTATAAGACTAAGAGTAGCGCGACACAAAATGTTGATGGTAAAAATGACAATTATCTAGACAGACTTAATGATCCAAATTTAGGATATCGTAATTATTGGTAAAAAAATCCCCCTCTTAATGAGGGGGATTTTTTTACATAATAATACAATCAACCGACAAAGCGGCCTGTCAAAATAACACATCATGTTAAAAATCGTTAACTAACGTTTAATAAGTCGCAGTTTTGCATTTATTTCTAAAAAAAATATTATAAAATAGCTGAAAGACTAATCTGACTATAAAATATCCGGAGTACGGTTATGACCGATTTTGATGACGATTTGGATAAGCTGGACGATAATGCCTCCTCTTCTAAAATCAGCAAAAAGAAAATCTTGGTTTTCCTTTTGCCGGTTTTGATTGTAATTGGCATTGCGGTAGGAATGTATCACGCTTTCGGCACCAAAAGCCAAGATACAGACGGCTTGTCTTATAACATCATGGAAAAATCAGATACGGAAAACGGCAAAGCAGGCAACCGGCTGCTCATATTCTATGATTTGCCGGAAATCTCCGCAAAAATAAAAACGCCGGACGGCTCAAAACAGACCGCGCATATAAAAATAAATATTGAATTATCTCAAATGGAAGATATAAAAACCGTTGAAACGTTATTGCCGCGCCTTAACGATATTATCATCAGCCATACCAGCGAACTGACTTCGGAAGAAATCAGCGGCGCAAACGGAATTTACTGGCTGAAAGAAGAATTGCTGCACCGCATTAATCTGGTTACGGCTCCGATAAAAATTGAAAACTTAAACTTCAAAAGTTTTGATATAAAGAAAAACAATTAAAACAAAGGGAATTTAAACGTGGCTGAAGAAGTAAAAGAGGAAAAAAACACGGCTGAAGATAAAAACGACAATAGCTGGGCAGACATGATTGAAGTCAAAGAAGACGGAAAAACAGCTCCCTCTATCGCCGGCAGCGATGCAAAAATCCTCAATCAGGAAGAAATAGATTCGCTGTTAGGCTATGACAATTCAGACACCGAGGGCGAATACCATTCTATGAAAACAGGCGTTAGGGCAATTCTCAACAGTTCCATGGTTTCTTATGAGCGTTTGCCGATGTTGGAAATTGTTTTTGACCGGCAGATTCGCTTGATGGCCACATCATTGAGAAACTTCACGCAGGACAACGTCGAAGTTTCTCTGGAAAGCATTGAGTCCATGCGTTTTGGCGAATATATGGATTCTTTAACGCTCCCGACCCTGCTCTGCGTCTTTAAAGCGGAAGAATGGGATAATTACGGCCTGATGTCTTTGGACAGCTCGTTGGTTTATTCCGTTGTCGACGTCTTGCTCGGCGGACGGCGCGGCACGGCAGCCATGCGCATTGAAGGCCGCCCCTACACGACCATTGAACTGAACATTGTAAAAGACATGCTGCAATTGGTTCTCTCAGACCTGTCAACGGCCTTTGACCCGATTACTCCCGTCACGTTCGGTTATGACCGTATGGAAACCAATCCGCGTTTTGCCACAATTACCCGCCTTTCAAATGCCGTCATTGTCGCGCGCTTGAGAGTGGATATGGAAGATCGCGGCGGCAAAATTGATTTGATGATTCCCTATGCCACATTGGAACCTGTCAGAGAGCTCTTGTTGCAAATGTTTATGGGCGAAAGATTTGGCCGCGATGCCATTTGGGAAAACCACCTTATGGAGCAATTGTGGGATACGGAAGTTGAAATAAATGCCGTTTTGCGTGAAATAGAAGTCAAATTCGGAGAAATTGCCGCATGGGACAAAGGTTCATTCCTGCCGTTAGACATGTCACCAAATGAAGATATCACCATGCTTTGTGGAGATGTTCCGTTAATTAACGGCTCTATGGGACGAAAATCAAACCATGTTGTCATCAAAGTTAAGGGAAAGGCTGAAAAAAATGGATAGTCTGGATCTTATCGTCAATATCATCATTATCGGATTGCTGATTCCGACAATAATCTATGTTTACCGTTTGGATAAAAACTTGACTGTCTTGCGGCAAAATCAAAGCTCTCTTGCCAAGCTCGTCGAAGCGTTAAATGATGCGACAAACAAAGCGGAAAACAGCATTCCGAAATTAAAGTCCGTTACCGAATATTCCAGCAGCGGCTTAAAAGAAGTCGTTGATAATGCAAAAGAATTAAAAGACGATTTGATGTTTATTAACGAAAGGGCCGATAATCTGGCGGATCGTTTGGAAGGCGTCATTAAAAACGGGCGCAGCATTAACGATACCGCGGCAATAAAAATACCGGCAGCTGATACGAATTTTCGTTCAGCCGGAGAAAAAGAAAGCTTTTCCGTTGAAAATATCGGAGATTCGAAGTCGGAAGCGGAAATGGAACTTCTGAAAGCTTTAAGAGCCATAAACAATGAATAATCAGGGATAATAGATGTCACTCAAATTCAAAAAAATTCACGTTCGCCTTTTGCCGGTATTTATTTTTGCGGCAGTATTATCGCTGAGCATTAAAATCAACAGCGTTTATGATACTATTGTAAACAGCGGGCTGCCGAAAATAAACATTTCGCAAAACAAAGCTTTTGCAGAAGAAAAGAACAATACGGAAACGGCGCAACTGACACAGATTCTGGAACGCAGCTCATCTGAAACCCAAACGCCGGCAGCTTCTCCCGACAGCAGCTTCTCCCGTTCGGAGATAGCCATTCTGCAAGAACTCGCCGAACGCCGCGAAGCCTTGGATATCCGCTCGCATGAAATTGATAAGAAAGCAATCCAGCTGAAAGTTGCCGAAGATGAAATAGATAAAAAACTAAAACAATTGAAAGAATATGAAATCAGGCTGCAAAAGCTCATCAACCAATATAACGAAAAAGAAAAGGCTCAATTGGATTCGCTGGTAAAAATGTATTCCACGATGAAACCCAAAGATGCCGCCCGTATTTTCAATACATTTGAGCTGGATATTCTGGTCGCAATATTAAAAGAAATGAAACCTTCGGTTTCTTCGGCAATCCTTTCTCAAATGAACGCCTTGAAAGCAAAAGAAGTAACCTCGGAATTGATGAGCAGAAATATTTAAAAGGAATGATCTTGAAACATAAAAACAGCAAATTCATAAATTTCGTTTACGGCCCGCTTTGTTTCGGGCTGTTGCTGTTTGCATGCGTGACAAGTTTTTCCGCTGCGGCTCAAAAAATTCCTGCTGCCGGCAGCAAATCCGGCGAAAAAGCCGAAATTATCCTGCCTATTTCTGAAAAAGACGATTATAAAGTTGAAGCCAAAGGCAGCAAATTGGTAATATCATTTAACAAAACCTTTGACGGAAATCTGGGCAAAGCCTCAAAAAATTTAAAAGACTTTGTCATCTCGCAAGATGTTTCCAAAGATGGCAAAAGTATCACGCTGCTGATGAACACCCCGATCAGCATAAAAAACCGAATTAAAAACGGCAATTTAATCATTAGCATTAACAAACAAAAATCCGCAGAAACCGCCAATGAGAACGACAATCGTAAAAAAAACGTGAAACTGAGCTACGGAGACCATGATAATTTTGCCCGCTTTGTCTTCTCATATAACAAAAAACCTGTGTATTCGATTAAAAAGGAAAATAACAAAACGATTATCTCGTTTTTAGATGAGATCAGCTTTCAGGCTGAAAACATTAAAGACTATCCTGATTATAAACAGATAGAAAAGACAAAGACAAAACAAGGAGGAATGGCCTTAAGCTTTCCGGCGCCCTTATCTCAATCGTTTGAATATAAAGACAAATTGGTCTTAGACTTTGCCAAAAAAATTCAGAAAAAAGATAAAGAAGAAGAATTAGACGACAGCAGAACAATCATAAGAAAAAGTTATTTAATAAATTCACAAGAAGCTCCGGCACAACAGAAAGATGAAGTT
The DNA here is from genome assembly GCA_949493535.1 of uncultured Alphaproteobacteria bacterium. Classification (GTDB taxonomy): domain Bacteria; phylum Pseudomonadota; class Alphaproteobacteria; order RF32; family CAG-239; genus CAJLXD01. Next base: position 4,455 of record CASZWJ010000021.1, on the reverse strand, counting down.
GCCAGCTTGAGCTTTTCTTGGAATGTTCCTGTTGCAACGGCTGTTTTCCGCCGCGGAGAATATATTTGGGTCATTTTCGACCATAATCGTAAAATCGAAATTGAAAAACTCCGCCGCCAATCAGAAAAAGTAGCGGATGAAGTTTTACAAATTCCTCACAACAAAGGAACCGTCTTACGCTTCAAGCCCAAAAACAACGTAAAAGTAGGGCTTCGCCAGGAAGGTTTGTTATGGATTATCGACTTATATACCCACAACATCCCATACAAAATCAAAGAATTGCCTGTTTTCTCGCAATATAACAGCTTAAAACAAGCCTATTTATATGTTCCGACCCCTAATGCCGGCAACATTATCTCTGTTATCGACCCTGAAATCGGCGATACAATCCTGGCTGCGCCTAACGTTGAACTCGGAGTCGGTATCAGCAGCGACTACCAATATCCGGATTTAAAAATTCTTCCGTCAGAACAGGGATTTGCTATTGTTCCAAACGCGTCTGACATCGATTTTTCACGCGGCAATACAGGTCTAAGCATAAAAGGCCATAACCGAGGCCTGAACATATCTGAAGATTTGGAAAATTTGAAGCGCAGGCAATCTTTAGGCCAAAGTTCGGCTGCCGAAAATTTTGATTTGAAAATCGCGCCGCAATTATTGGAATTAAAATTTAATACGGCAGAAGACCGCCTAAAAAGCGATATCGCCAATGCGGAACCGGAAAAAAGGACTGAAGCACGGATTCAGCTGGCTAAATATTATATCGCTAAAGGATTAGGAACAAACGCCTTAAAAGTTCTAAATGCACTAAATGAAGAAAAAGATCCGGTTGCAACAACAGAAAAGTTCCATGCGCTTCGCGGCGTTGCCAATTTCCTCGCCGAACGTTATGATAATGCCATAGACGACTTTTCTTACGGAAAACTTCCAAACCAGAATGAAGCCATTTTCTGGCGGACGTTAGCATCATCTGCCCTTGAATTCAAAAAAGAAAACAACATTGTTTTGTTCTCTTTCATCTCCGTCATGAAGGACTATCCTCAAGAACTGAAAGAGCGCATTGCGTTAGTCGCAGCCGAAACGGCAATCCAAGCAAATGACGATATATCAACCCAAAATTTTATGGATGTTTTAAAATCCACGCAGGGCAGCATCAACCGCAAAGCGTATATTATGTACCTGAATGCCAGAAAATCAGAATTACAGGGCTACCCGCGCAACGCTTTACGCCAATACGGCACTGTCATTCCGATGAATTCACAAAAATATTCATCTCTGGCGCGTTTTGAAAAAACTAACCTTGAACTGAAATTAAAAATAATCAGCCTGGACAAAGCCATTGCCGAATTTGAACGGCTGCGTTACGCTTGGGGCGAAACAAAATTCAAATTGCTCTTGCTAAACAAGCTCGCCGGAGTTTACGCCCAAAATAAAGATTACTACAATGCGCTTAAAACCTATCAAGACGCGTTAACAATCGCAGCCCCAAAACAAAAACAAGATATTTTGGATAAAATGGTCCGCCTTTTCGAAGAAGTATACTTGAATAACCGCGCAGATGATATGCAGCCGTTAAAGGCATTGGCAATGTATCAGGATTTTGAATGGCTGGCCCCAAGAAGCAGGCATTATACATCTATTGTCCAAAAGCTGGCCGATCGGTTGGTAGCAGTAGACTTACTTCCGCGCGCGGCAGAAATGTTACAAGAACAGCTGCGCCTCGTCAATCTGGATGATACCCAAAAAGCGCAAATAGGTACCCGTTTGGCTCTCATCAACCTTTTTCAGGCAGATAACATTGCTGCACTTGATATCTTAGATAAAACAGAAATGGAAAATATGCCGCTCAGCTTATCACAGTATAGAAAAATCATCCGTGCTCAAGCTTTGGATGCTCTCGGCAAACATGACGACGCCTTAGAAATTCTTGAAGACGACACCAGTAAAAATGCTTTGTTATTAAAAAGCGGCATTTACTGGAAAAACGCCCGTTGGGATAAAGCTGCCGATACGTTGAAATATCTGATTGAAAAACCGGTTAAAGGAAAGCCGCTGAGCGAAGAGCAGATAAATTATATTCTTGATTGGGCGACCGCATTGAAAAAAGCAGGGCGGGAAACGGTTATTATCCGCCTGCGCAACAAATTTGCCCCCTATTTTGCTAAAACTCCTTATTATAGCATATTTAATGTCTTAACGAACAGTTTGGAACCTGATAAAATCGATTTGAAAGCAATAAATCAGGCCGTTAATGACGTTACAGCTTACAGCAACTTTTCAAAACTGTATAATAAATCGCTGCGTGATACGACGCTGCCCAAAACGGCCACGGAATGAAATCAGCCATAATAACGGGAATAATCGATGAAATTCAAAATCCATTCTCCTTTTGCGCCGGCCGGAGACCAACCTCAGGCAATAAAAGAACTTTGTGACGGCATAAACCGCGGAGAAGCTTCTCAGGTTCTTCTGGGCGTTACCGGCTCAGGCAAAACTTTCACTATGGCCAAAATAATAGAACAAACGCAGCGCCCAGCCCTGATTATGGCGCCCAATAAAATTCTGGCAGCCCAGCTTTATTCGGAAATGAAAGAATTTTTTCCAGAAAACCATGTTGAATATTTTGTTTCTTACTATGACTATTACCAGCCGGAAGCCTATGTTCCCAAAACAGACACCTATATAGAAAAAGATTCGGCGCTGAACGAACAAATTGACCGGATGCGCAACTCGGCAACCCGTAATATTCTGGAAAACAAAGATGTAATTATTGTTGCTTCCGTTTCCTGCATTTACGGTTTGGGCGATGTTGAATCCTATTCGGCAATGACTATTCCGCTGAAAGTCGGCGATAATATTGATATTAAAGATGTTTGCAAACAACTTGCCGCTTTGCAATACGAGCGCAATCAAAACAACTTTGTCCGCAGCACATTTCGCGTGCAAGGCGATGTTTTGGATATTTTTCCGGCTCACTATGAAGACCGCGCTTGGCGAATTTCATTCTTTGGCGATGAAATTGAATCCATTCATGAATTTGATTCCTTAACCGGCAAGAAAACTGCCGGGCTAAACGAAGTCACGGTCTATCCGGCCAATCATTACGTTACTCCGCGTCCGGCCATTTCTCAGGCAATTGTAAACATAAAAAAAGAGATGTCCGAACGTGTTGAAGAGTTTAAGGCACAAAACAAGCTGATTGAAGCGCAGCGCATCGAACAACGTACCCGTTTTGATCTGGAAATGCTGGAAACCACCGGACATTGTAAAGGCATCGAAAACTACTCGCGCTATTTAACCGGACGCAAGGCCGGAGACCCGCCGCCGACCCTGTTTGAATATCTGCCGCCCAATGCATTGATTTTTGTTGATGAAAGCCATATTTCCATTCCGCAGATAGGCGGCATGTTCAAAGGAGACTTTAACCGTAAAAGCACGCTGGCAGAATACGGATTTCGCCTGCCGTCTTGCGTTGACAACCGTCCGCTTAAATTTGACGAATGGGAAAAAATGCGCGGACAAAGCATTTTTGTTTCCGCCACTCCCGGAGATTGGGAACTTGAACAAAGCCACGGCACGTTTACCGAACAAGTCATCCGTCCGACCGGACTGTCTGATCCGCTCTGCATTATCCGGCCGGTAGAAAACCAGATTGACGATTTAATGCACGAATGCCGCAAAGTAACCGAAAAAGGCGAAAGGGTCTTAGTAACCACATTAACAAAAAAAATGGCGGAAGACCTGACAGAATACCTGAATGAAAACGGCATTAAAGTCCGCTATTTGCATTCGGATATTGACACTTTGGAACGTATCGAAATTATCAGAGACCTGCGGCTTGGCGTGTTTGACGTATTAGTCGGCATCAACCTGTTGCGCGAAGGACTGGATATTCCCGAATGCTCATTAGTTGCCATTCTGGACGCCGATAAAGAAGGTTTTTTGCGCTCTGCCCGCTCTTTAATTCAAACTATCGGCCGCGCAGCGCGCAATGCCGAAGGCCGAGTTATTTTATATGCTGACAAAATGACGGATTCCATAACCAAAGCGTTGGAAGAAACCAACCGCCGCCGCGAAAAACAAATCAAATACAACGTAGAACACGGAATTACGCCGCAAACAATTAAGAAAAAGATTTCAAACGCTCTTGATGAAATGACTAAAGGCGATTTTGTCGAAGTTGACACTCAGGAAAAAGTCGCCGACAAAATCAAAAATATCGATAAAAAACTTAAGGAACTTAACAAAGCGATGCGCGACGCCGCTGCTAACCTCGAATTTGAACAAGCCATGGTTTACAGGGAAGAAATCCGCAAGCTTGAACTACTCTATATGAAAAACTAATTTCACTCCCCTCAAAAGAGGGGCTTTTTTTTACACTCGCGACACACCTCCGCCATTTTTTTCCTTTAAATCCAAATGATTACAAAAATATGACAAATTAGATCTTTTGCA
>CASZWJ010000020.1 GCA_949493535.1 uncultured Alphaproteobacteria bacterium | reverse complement strand
GTCGTCTTCACCTTCGGGAACTTCCTCGTATTCCCACTCCCATTCGCCGTCTTCGTTTTCAGCAGCGGTAGTTTGAATCTCGGCAGCGTTGTCGTCTTCACTCTCGGGAACTTCCTCATATTCCCATTTGCCATTCTCGTTATCTGAAACGTTTTCGTCGTTTGTATCAAGAGAGATTTTGTAGTCAGTCTCAAGATCTGGCGATTGCGGGATTTCATTATAATCATTGGCAGAATTAAAAAGATTTTCTGCCGTCTCTTTGTCGGTAAGATCTGGAATTAAGCTGCTGTGCTGAATTTTGTTTAAGCCGCTGTTTTCAGCAGAATAATCTTCATCCAAAACAAATATGTCTGTTGAATTTTTATTTTCATCTCCCGTGCTTTTGTCTTCGGGGCCGATTGGCAACGTTTCAGGTTCGCTTTCTTGCAAATTTATTGCGGCGTCATCAGGGCTTGTTAACGTTTCAAAGACATCTGATTGCTCGTTAAAATCAGGTAAAATCTGCTCGGATTCGTTATCAGTAAAATCTTCATTCGGCAGCTCTTCAGCTATTGATAAAGACAACTCGCCAGCTGTAAAATTATCATCATTTGCTTCTGTGCTTTCAGTTTGGGAAAGTTCCAAAGTTTCTGCTTCTTCGGGTATTTCAGAATCAAAGAGGGAAATATCCAACCCGTTGGCATATGGCGCTTCGTCTGTTGTTTGAGAAGGCGCAATGTCGCTAAAGTCAAGCAATTCGCTGATTTCTTTGTCCGCATTGCTCAAAGGAGCGGTTTGAGAAGGGGTGGGGTTGTCGGCAGAAAGGCCTTTTTTCTTTTTCTTCTTCTTTTTTTTCTTCTTTTCAGCAGAAGTAATATTGCTCAAATCCAAGCCGTCTTCGGAAATTTCCGGCTCAATAATTTCTGCTGTGGCAATATTGTCATTTTCAAATGCCGGAGAGACAATTTCTTGTTCTGTTGCCGAAATTTGAGCATCTGCCGCCAATTCTTCCGTTTCTCCCGTCACAGGAGTTCCCTGTTCGGAAATTGTTTCCGCCGGAACTTCAATGTATTCGTATTCAACTTGTTCAGGTTCATTTGCTGCCGAAGAAAGTTCTGTAACTGTTTCTGTTTCCTGTTGATTATGCATGCGGTTAAACATGTTTCCGAAAACTTTTTTAATATATGAGGGTTCGGCAGAGGTTGAAGAGTTTTCCTGCTCTTCTTGAATATATTGATAAACCGGTTCTGAAACTGGAACCGCGCTTCCTGTTTGTATGGGAACCTGTTGGTAAACGACCGTCTGATTCTTTGCCTGTTGTTTAAAAAATTTCATATTTTCTTTTTGAAAGGCAGTTAACGTGTTAACCAGCGTTTTATTAGAAAGCTGATGGCTTTCTCTTAAGGCCGCGGAAATTATAGTTGAGAGTTCCTTGGTCTGCTCTTTGGCCATTTCCCGAAAAAGCTGTGACTGGGCTTTGATGATGTCTCCGATAAGCTCTTGAGAATTCGGAAGCGGAGCATTGTTAATCTGAATATTGTTCGCATTGTTGGCATTGCTGTTGCTGGCACTGATAGCATTATGCTGCAAAAACATTTTGGCCATTTCTAATTGTGATTCGGTAATGGCTTTGGTGATTTCTGCCGTATTGTCAATAACTCTGACTCCACCCTCGCTGATAACTGCGGGAGCAGGTGCGGGAGCATTTGAATGTTTGCCCAGCTCCTCAACCAGAGTTTTTGTCAGTTCCAGTTGTGAATCTGTTAAAGATTTCGTCAACTCGGCAGTCTCTTTACGCCTTTTTTCATCCGAAATGGCTAGCGCGCCGGAAATAGCAGATGCAATTTCTTTTGCAAAACCGCTGTCGGCTTTAATTGTTGCCGCTCCGGCAGATACATTCGGCGTTTGTTTTTGCATCGCCTGCATCATCTGTAGCATTTGTTTTTGAATATCTTGATTTTCAGATGCCGTAGCTGTGGCAGGAGCCGAAACGGCAGTCTCGTTGCTTGGGGTGTCGGCAAGAGCATTTGCCAAAATATTTTCTTTGCCGCTTTCAGTTTGTTCTGAACCGATATTTTGGTCCGGGGCAACGCCGTATTTTTCTTCCAGTTCGTCAACGTATTCCTGCAAGAGAGAACCGCCGGGCAAAGTCGAACACATATGCCTGATTTCAGGTGGCTGTTGCAGAACCATCCTGTCAAACTCTTCTCGTTGCTTTTCATCAAGAATATGCAGCTGTCGATAAACATTTAAAAGGCGTTGCACGATAACAATGGGATCTTCAATCCCAGCTATCTTTTTATTTCTGCGTACTGATTTTGCGTCGTCGACCAATTTGCAAAGCCCCGAATCTTTTTACTCAAAATTTAAACTCTATCCATATTACCGATTTTAGGGCAAATGTTGTAAATTTCAGGTTAATAAAATCTTTGAAATACAAAAAAACTCCGCATTTGCGGAGCTTTTATGACAATGTGTTTGCTAAAACCGGTCACTTTCACGTATTGATTCTATCGCTTCTATATCGTCAAGATGACTAGCCGCCATATCATATAAGCATTTATTAGGATCAACATCTTCTTCTTGTTTCTCCTTAGTATAATTGATAAGATTACAATAATTTTGTATATATAATTTCCACATATTTATTAATTTGCGAAATTTTTCATCATTTGATGTTGTTTTATCAACTGTATAGCCATCAAAATAAGAATCTTGTCCATATTTTTTATATATTTCTTCAATCTTACTAACATATCGGCGGGCTTCACTGCGATAACATTCTGCCTCACTTTTGCCTCCTTTAATGCATTGATTAAAGTCGTAAAGAGCATCAGCCTGAGCATTGTCAGCAAAAAACAATAGTCCTAAACTAAAAGCAACGAGAAATAATTTTTGCATTTTTCCCTCCCGAGAATAAAATATTATAAGTTTATAGCGACAACTTTATGAAGCTTGTTCAAATCGTTATTGCCGATTTCGATTCTTTCGTCCGGATTCCAGCGGATTCCGTAAAGTTGTCCGTTCTCGTCTTCGCGAATGCTTAAAATTTTAGCGTTAGTTTCAGAAGTATAATAAATAGCAATATCGCCAACGCTGACAACGTCTTGCGGATCAACGAACAATACTGAGCGGGTAGGGAGCAAAACGCCTAATCTTCTGGTGCACAAATTAACGGCATAGGCTTCTTTTTTGCCGTAAAGGTTAGCCGGGCGCTGAACCTTTTTGGTCTCTTGATTAAAGTCAATAATAACGTCTCCGTCTTGTCCGGCAGTACCATAAACTGAAATTTTCAAACCGTCGGGATTAGTGCTGCCAAAAGTCGAAATTGCACCGCGCGGAGTAGAAAGCAGTTTGTATTTTGCATCATTGCGCTGGATGATTTCTTCCAACATGCCTTTGTCTTCCAAAGCTTTGATTTCTGCTTTTAACTCATCAATGCTTGTGTTCAGGGCTTTGGCAATATTTTTCATTTCTTTTTCAGAAACTTCTCTCTGCCCCATTTCAATACGATGATAAACAGACAAGGTCATGTCTGCGCTTTCGGCTACTTCAATCAGAGTCAGATTCTTTTCGTTGCGAATTTGGCGCAGTCCGGCACCTAAAGTTTTTAAACCGGTTTTTTCGTTAATTTTATTGCGTCTTTCTTGTTCGCGGCGCCATACCTGGACAATTTCTTGTTGAGAATTCTGCTCATTGACAAACAAATCTTGGAGCGGGCAGTCTAAAAATTCGGCAACTCGGACTAACTGCTCTTGATCGACACGGCGATACCCTTTTTCAATTTTAGAAATAGCAGAAAGGCTGACGGACAAATGGTCTGCCAATTCTTGCATAGAGCGGCCGCGAAGACGTCTGAACATTCTGATTTGATTGGGAAAAATAATCTCTTCCATCTTAAACTACCCCTTACATTGTGAGACAATATATTAACTCTGCACATCTTAATATAAGCGATGAATTAATCAAGAAAATAGTACAAAAAAAGACAATTTGTGTACAAATCGCACTTTTCCCGGCTAAATTTCTCTAGAGTATGCCGCTGATATGGCTGGGTTTGTCTTCCAATCTGTTTTTAAGGAACTGTTTGCGCATTCGTTCTTGGTCTTCAATACCGAAAGCCGTGCCGCCGTTTCTTTGGAAAATATCGGCAAATTCCCCATGGCTGTCGACAGGATATTTTTTCTGTTTTGCATAATATTCGGAAACAGAATAGCGATTAACGGTTTCCTCTTCGCCTGTTTTGGGATTTTTCCTGGTTGCTTTGAGGCGGTTTATCATGCCGTCTGTAGCGTGGCTTGTTGTTCTGCCGTTTTCATCGGTTTGTTCAAGTTCAACTATGGAACGTCCGGTTTCCCCTGCGGCAGGCATCGTCAGGCGCAGTGCTTTAGAGGATTCTCCTTCCCCTTTATTAACAATCTCCAACACTTCGCGCCCTTGCTCGTCGGTGCTTGTTTGAATATTCTCTTCTGTCAAATCAAATTTTGTCGCTAATCCCGGAAAACTCTGTTTTGCATATTGTTGGAGAGCCGCAGCTTTTATCATTTTCTCAGAGAATGCAGAACCTTTCAATGCGGCGTTTAATGCAGTCATATTCATCGTACCGTCTCTGTTGCGCATAGCCTTAAGGCCGGCGGTTTGGATGCTGACTTCTGATTTCTTTACCTCGCCGTTAACAGTCGTTTCCGTCTGTTTTAAATAACCGTCCGACTTAGTTGTCACAACTTTGCCATTACCGTAGTTTTTGCTTGTTGTTATCATTTTAGCGCCGTTGTTCATAATCGTTACGGTTTGGATTTTGTCACGGTTTCGAGCCCATGATTTGCTCTTTACTTCATACGTATGGCCGATAACTTTACCGTTTTCGTCTTTAACTGCAACCATTGATCCTTTGCCGCTTTTAACCTGATTTTCAAGACGTTTTGCCGCCAGGTCTCGGCGGAAGTCTCCGACTTTTTCTTTGATATTTTCACCAACGGCACCGCCGACGGCTTTTGCGCCGCCCCATGCTTTGAGGCCGAGTTGTTTCGTACCCATGGCTGCCATGCCGCCTATTTGTCGGCCGATATTTTTGTTGCCGCCAGCAGCTCCGGCTGTTAATGCTCCGGCAAACTTCCCGGCAAAATCGGCTGCTTCGTCCAAAATAACCCAGGTTAACAGCAAGACAAAAACAATCTTGATAACGGCGACGCCGCCCCAGGCCATTGTTGTGATAATTGCTTCTTGGAAGTTTTCATCGGTTAAATTGTCAATGCCGCTTCCGGTAACGGTAACTTCTATCGCTTTTGTTAAAATTAAAATGATAATGCTGAGGAAAACGAAGTTAAACATGGCATTCATAAAACTGTTCCAAACATGGCCGACATATTTAGAGGTCATTTTGAACGGATAGCTGCCGATTGCCGCCGGCAGAAGAGCGCAAGCCACAGTCAATTGGAAGATTGCGTCAAGCATTAGGAACGGAAAGATAATGATGACAATGCCGGCACCGCACCAAATAAGTATTCCGGTAATCAAATAAGGTATTGACGGAAAGATAAATAGTGTCGATTTAACATAAAATGCAATACAAATAGAAGCGGCGCCCAAAGACATTGTTGCCATTAACCGCCCTTGTATGGCCTCAATTGTACACAAAATGCTTGTGCCCATAGAGGCGGGGAGGCCGCCGTCCGGTAAAATGTTGTATGTGGACGGGCAGGAGCCTTCTGTAACAGCCATTTGTGCTAACTTGAAACCGGTATTAAATATCGGCTCCATTGCCAAAGAGAAAAATGTTGATGAATCTGCTTTCAAAATAACAACCACAATTAAAACTACAAATGTTTTATTTAAAAGCGTTTTGATTAAAGTCGGAGCATCTTTAGTCTCAAGAGAGGAGACAAAAGTCAAAATCTGCATGGCAATCCAGATAGCCCAGGCAATTAAGACAACCGTCATAACCGGAGTGGAAAGTTTGTTAAATGTAAGCTTGGCTATCTTGCTGGCTGTATTGAAAACGACCTGAAACAGGGGGCAGAACAGGCAATTGCCGTAAGTTGATTTATATTCGCTCGGAGAACAGGTTTTATCTTCATAAGCTTTTGAACCGCCGCTTTCGCCGCTGACACCGCTGGCCGAGCAATCAAATGAACCGGATTGCCCCGCAGCACAAGCCGTTTTTCCGGTAATTTCTTGGACGATTTGTTCATAAGTTTTAGGCGGATTTGACGGGTTAGCTTTCTCTGCTTCCATAGCTTTGCGGATTTTCATGGATTCTGCCGCTTCAGCGCCCTCACGTGCATTTCGCCGCTGAACCGAAGCTCGGATAGCAGGCGAAGAACTGCCATAAAAATAATCGCGTCTTTTATACATACATTCCAATAAAGCTTCTTCGCTTAATGTCTTAGGATCGCCGCAATTCTTTTTAACGGAACTCATCAGATTTTTTGCGCCGCCAGGAGAACCGAGAGCAACAGCTGCTGAATATAAAGCCATCTGCAGCTCTGAAGACATGCTGTTAAAATCTACACCGTATTCTGATTTTATGGCTTTGGCTGCGGTGTCATAAAATTGTTTTTTCATATAATCTTGTTGAGCCTGATTGATAGCATCTTTATTACTGCCTTTACACAAATTCATCCATTTGCTGGCAAAATCGCTTGCAGGGGCTGTACAAGCTCGCTTATTCATTTGCTCAACGGTACCGCCACCCAAAATTTTCCAGATATTGGGATTGCTTTTTTGCAAAGAAGTTAAAAACGCTTTCATACTGCCCGGTCCGCAAGCCAACTGGCTGGAACCATAGCTGCAGCTTCCGGGGTCTCCCGAAGCACATTTGTTAAAAGCGCAAGGATTCCCGCCGGCTTCATATTTATGGTGAAGCTCTGAAATATCATCAGCCGGATACATTTTTGCGCAGCCGCTGGAAGAACATCCTCCCCCGCCGGCAGCACCGCCGCCGGATTCTTGCATTCCTGAGGCGGCTTGCCCACTGGCAAACTGCGTGGGAACTTTGCACATTGTCCCTTGCATTTCAGGACTGAGGGGGTCTCGTTTGGTATCTTTGGTTTTTCCTGCCCTTACTTCATAATGCAAGTGCGGCCCGGTCGAAGCTCCTGTACTGCCGACAAAGCCGATAACTTGCCCTTTTTTGACACGTTGTCCCGACGCAATTTTTTTACCATTATACATGGCTACACAGTTCATGTGTCCATAAATTGTTGAATAACTATTGTCATGATTGATCCAAACATAGTTACCCCATCCACATTCATCTACGCCGACAACATAAACGATTCCATCTCCGGCAGCGTAAATTTTTGAATTTCTTTCTGCAGCGTAGTCAATTGCACCGTGACCTCTTACATCAGGATATCTTTTACCTGTCGGATCTTTTCTTGGGCCAAAATCGCTTGAGACGCGTTTAATTGGATTAGCAGGGGCCGGATCTAAACATTTTTCCTGTTTACAATCTGCTCCGGAACAGTTAGCGTCACCTGTTAGAATGGGAAGATTACCAGCTTCACATGCCTTGCCAAATCTTTCAGGCTCTTCCCTGATTTTACATTCTTTTTTGGCATTGGCTTCAAATGGAATAAATAACAGACAAAACATAGTCGCAAATACAGCAAAAAAGATTATTTTGCTGCTTTTTGCTATATTGAATATGTTTTTCAACCGTTTTGTCATCTCTGTTCCATTATTTATGTCATAGCCCAATTCTTATAATAATTAGTTAATGCGGTATGCTTGTTCCTCCGGAAGAACCGCCGGAGCTTCCTCCTGTCATCAAGCTTGTCAGCTTTTGCTGCGCGGCTCGGCCGACATCTGTCAATTGGCCTTTGTCATCAGTTCCGAAAGTTTTGATAAACGGAACCATTGTTGCATAGCTGTCTTTGTCAATCGTAACTTTGCCTTCGGCAAATTTCTGCAAATCGGAGACGCTGTTTTCGTGTAAGCTTTCAAAAGCTGTGCCGTTATTAGTTCCGTTAAGCAGTTGCTCATGAGTATCAAGAATCTCTTGCAAATCGTCTTTGCTGTAATTTTTAATACTGTTGCTTTCTTCTTGAGCAGCCCTTTCGGCAGGAGACGGCTGATGATCTGCTTCTTGTTCAGATTGGGCAGCAGCTTCTTCTGCTGCGTCTCTTCGTTCTGCTTCGGCTTGAGCGGCTTGGCGGGCAGCTTCATCTTCATCTTCAGCCCGGCTTTGGGCGGCTTCTTCCTCTTGCCGTCTTTGAAATTCTTCCAATTGGCGTTGTGCTTCCTGTTCTTCTCTTTCTCTGGCTTCCTGTTTCTTTCTCTCTTTTGCTTTCTCAGCCTGTCTCCGCATTTTTCTTTCTTTCCGCATTTGCTCTTTTTCTTCTCGAGTCAAAGCTTCATTTGAATATCCGCCTTCGCCGGCAGCGGCTCTGATAATCTCTCTTCCCAATTTGAGTGTCTTAACGCCGACTTTTAGCGTTTTGCCGCCGGCTTTGAATGTTCTGATTGTGCCGCGTCCGACTTTTGTGGATTTAACACCGAGTTCAACACCTTTATAAAGAACCTTAGCGCCCCGGACGGCTGCGGTTCCGACAACCCCTGCCGGACGGACGGTCATCTTGTATGCCGTATACAGCGTTTCATCAATAGCTTTGGCTGCAAATCCGACCGGTGCAAATACAAGGGTGGCAGCAGTATTAACGACAGGTCTGGTGATTGTGCGTACGCCTTTAAAAGCAACTTCGCCAACATCAATAGCTATATTGGCGCCTGTCATAATCGGCGTTGCAACCATTTTAGCTCCGTTTCCGACAATGTTTGCCGTATGAGCCGCCCAGCGTCCGGGCTCTTTAAGGACAGATGTGGCTGTTAATGCAACATCAAGGCCGGCAAGAATAGTTTTCTCGGCAACTTGATAAGAACTTTCTATAGTTTGTGATGCTGTATTTTTTAAGACTAAAGGAATAGCCATAACCGGGTGGGCAAGAGCTCCGGCAGCATCAAACAAGTTATCGATTTTTCCTTCTCTGTAAGCCGCCAGCGTTTCTTGTATAGCTTCTTTAGTGTTATTATAGAGATGTCGGCCGGCAATGGCTCCCACACCCATTGTAGCCATACTGCCGCCTAATGACCCTGCAGCAGTGCCGGCAAGTGCAGCTCCGCTGGTAGCAACTCTGTTTAATGTATTGCTGTCTTTCGTCAGGCCGGTTAATCTATCATATGCGGCTCTTCCCTCTGTCGTTAATTCTCCTTTTGAATTTGTTCCGAAAGCTTGAATAAAGGAAGCCATTTCAGCTTGGCTGTTTTTACCAAGCACAAGTTTGCCTTCGGCAAAATCTTTCAAATCAGAAATGCCTTTTTTATGTAATTTTTCCAGCGCTTCGGCATTTGCCGAGTCCTTAAGCAAACGCTCCTGCTCGGCAAGTATGTTTTGTAAATCGCCTTTTTGGTATAATTTGGCACCGGTATTAAGTTTATGTTCCTTAACAAGCGTTTGTCCCAAATCAGTTGCTGATTTTTTGAGTTCACCGTAAGCACCGGAAATATCAGCTCCCATTCGGCTGAAATCGGCAAAGTTTTCCTTAGATACCTTAATTGATGCCGCAGAATCTTTTACTTTTGTGACAATATCACTTCCGATATTTCTTACATCGTCTTTAGTTTTGCCAAGGCTGGCTTTTAAATCTGCAACATCAGTTTGCCAAGGAGTAACAATACCTTCATTCAATGCTTTTCCGATTCTTTCTCCGGCAGTTTCCAGTCCGGCTCGGACAGCCTTGCCGGAAAAGACAGTTTTCAAATTTGAAATTTTATGGCGCAGAGTTTGGGCATCGGGGCGGTTGTCAACAATGCCGGAACCGGTTGCGGTCAGTGCCGCGCCGAGTTTGCTGCTGAGATATGAGGTAACGCGATTGTTACTGTTTTCGGCATTGGCCGTATAATAAAAACCAAGTCCTCGGACGTTTTCTCCAATGCTTTTGGGAACATAAGTCGCCAGTTTGCGTCCGGATTCGCCGAGTTTAGCTGTTGCCGCTGCAAATTCTTCTCTGGCTTGTGTTTTAATTTCATCTGCTGACAGCTGTTTTTGGGCAATTGTGCTTCCTATTTCTTCTGTTCCTTTAGACCATGCGTTGCGAACACGGCTCAAAGTACGTTCTCCCGGAGCTGTCATATATTGGCTACCCGTTTCAAGGTGTTCTCCGGCTTTAACGGCGGTATTAGCCAGCCCTAATTTGACTTTTGCTCCGAATTTTCCTAACTTATTGCCGACAGTAGCTTGCAAACCGGCTTGATGTAAACGGTCGTATCGATCGAGAGCATCCCATTTCTCTTTATTTTTTCTGGCTTCGCCGACCATTTTTTTGCCAAAATATTGTAATCCTGTTCCAAGGGATTTTGAGACTGATCCCGCGGCGGCTCCGGCTAAGCCGATACCAGTATTTCCGGCGGCTTTGGCTGCCGTTGTGGCTGCTTTTCCGGCCTGATGCGCGACAATGTCTCCTGCCATTTTAAATGGTGCCGCCGCTTTTTTAGAGGCCCACATCGTTGCTGCGGTTGCCATGTGATGAAGCGGAGAACCTGCGCCGGCCGTAATGCCTTCGCCAAAAAATTTTGACGGGAATTTATTTGTAATGTGACTAATCATCTTGATGCCGTAAATATAACAGAACATGATGATTAAAAATGAACCGCCGGTAAATGAAAATACAGTGTCAACAGCATCAACATTATCTTTACTGATCGCGTATAACAATGCATCCGTACCTGTTACGGTGTTGCCTGAATCATCAACAAAACTGCCTACTTTAGAAAATGATTGGCTGATAAGGCGCATGGCATAAGAGGAAGACAAAGCCAAAAAGAGGAAAGTTCCGGCCGCGTTAAAAGCTACCATAACCACATCTTTTAATTTTCCCGATGTAATTTTAAATGGCCATAAACCAATCACAACAGGCAATGCAATAATTGCAAAACCGATTTTAAAAGGAATATCTATCAAATAGTAGCAAACGCTTAAAACAAACATGAACCCGGCGCACCAGATTGCAGCACCGACCAGCCATAACCATATATCAGGGATATGAATGTCAATAAACATCGTGAAATGGATTCCCTTTCTTATGGAAAAACAGGTTAACGCATTTCCGATAATCAGGTTCATGGCGACTTCGTTACTGACACTCTCGGATAACTTAAGAATCTTATCCATTGTGCTTTTGTCGACGATTTCTGTTGGCCCGGTATAAGCATTCTCACTTTTGGGGGCCGAAGATATATCCATATTTTCCGCTTCCAAAAGCAAAGCTGTGCCAAAATCGGCGCCGGCGCCTAAAATCGGATTTATGGCATAATTGACTAATGTGCCGATTCCGGCATTTATAAAACAATATGCAACAACAACCTTGCTGAAAAAGACCACCAGTTCATTAGACATAGATGCCGGTTCAACGTTGGACAAAGAAGACATTTTTTTCAAAGCCCAAAAAGCCAGCCACAGGATAGAACCTAACAATAAAAGTTTGCTTCCGGCTTCCTTGGAAACATCATAAACCCGGCCTGCCGCACGCATAAAAGAAGCAAGCAAAACATTGACAATCTGGCAGGGAAAACAATCTCCTTGATAGCGTTCGCGGAGAACATCCATGCTGGGACACTCATAGTCCCAGCCATCGTCATCGGCTACAGACAACGACGGATTAATCATGGTAAAGGTCAGGCATAGCAGGACACCAGCCCAAAAAGCTTTGGAACCGGCTGTTTTTTTGAATATATCGCTTATTCTTCTCAGCATTTTGCTTTTCCCTGTTATCGTCCGGCCAAATTATTCATCTTATCTTTAATATTATTGAATTTGTCTTTAGCTCCTTTATATTTGTTATGCGCAGCCTTAACGGCTTTGCCGACATGCGAATTTTTAGCTTTGTCAATTTGATCTTTAACTTTTTGAATTCTTTGAACCGCTTCAATTCCTTTGCTGGCGCCGGCTGTCAGCCATGCGAGAATGCCTTTTCCGATCATGCCGACCAAAGCTTTCAATTTCTTCTGGAATTTAGCCTCAGCGTTGCCTCCGACGATAGTACTTACCATTTTCTGGGCAACCGAAAGCGTATTCTTAATCAGAAAGGCAATTAACAGCAATGACATTACGGCAGGGTTAAATTCTTTGAATGCAGCTTCCTGAGCTTCGCCTTGCGGATTAAAAATCGCCGGATTATCTTGCAGAATTTGAATAACGGCCAGCAGGGCCATAGCTATCAAAATGGCAATGACCATCATAAAAGCTGCAGAGTTCATGATTGTTTGAAAACCTGTTTTTGTCCACTCGCGCGTTTTTTCAAAAGCATAAGACATAATTAATATAGGCAATAACACAATCATCATCGTAAAGCGGAAAATTGTATCAACAAGATAAAAAACAAAGCCGAGTTTAATTATTGTAAAACAAAACAAAATAAGCAGACCGACAACAGTTACCATAAAACCTGGCATTTTTAAGACATGGAAAGCAAGTGCATTTCCAAGAGTCAGGCGTTCATTAACTGCACAAATCATACAGTTCATCATATTGCGAGGTGCTTCGGGAAAGCCCGTCATTGATGCATTTCTCGCTCCTTCGGCAGTGCAAATAATACTTTTACCGGCAGTAACTGTTTGTCCGAATACGGTAACAGTTTGTTGCCCGGAAGCGTTTGTGTCGGAAGTCGCGCTAAGGACTTGGGCGCCAAATTCAAGAAATGCATTATAAATAGGGAATATAACCATATTTAATATCCAAAGCAGTCCTTCAACTGAAGTTGCCAGATAGCCGCAGACAAAGCACAGCAAAAACTTTTGCAGCACCTCGTTCCACATTTCAGCACTTTCCCCGGCAGCATCTTTAACAGAACTGACAAATTTTAACATGCGGATCGCAAACCAAATAGAAAAGGCAATCATCATCAAACTAAAAGCGCCATCGGTGATTTTGTTATACATTCCCATAGAAACGGTGCCCATAGTATCATATAACAGTGTTAAAATTTCTTTCTGCCAGCAATCAAGATGCTCGTTAGCCATTTCGTCATCAGATTTGTTTGTTTCTGATGCCGGATCATTAGAACATCCGGACAAAGCGAACATAAGGGCTAATGCAAGCATCAGCATCCCGATTATTCTTATTATGTTCGCTTTTTTAGACATTTTTTCACCTGCTGTCACAATTTTACAAATTGTTTGCCTTTCTTATGGATTATTATTTCCGGAGCCGCCGTTTCTGCCTTCATTCAAGCCGCTTTCAAGATTTTTTCCTGTCGTCGGATTTGTCTTGGAATTTGCTCCTCCTCCGGCTTGAGACTCTGGTTCGGCATCTGGTTTTGCTCCGGCTTTTCCACCGCCGCCTGTGCTGGCAGCAGCTTCAGCTCCGGCTTTGGCACCGGTTTTGCCTCCATGTTTGCCGATACCTAACTTTTTGCCGATTGCTTCCCCTGCGCGGCCGGTCAGTTCGTTGGCTTTTTTGGAAACAGCTTGTCTTGCCGGTTGGGTTGCTTTGGTCGCCAGTCTGCCGGCGCCGCCTGCTGCTAAGCCGCCAATCTTGTTGCCGATACCGCTGATGCCGCCGCCGGCCATTTTATCGGCTAATGTTGTCGCTTGTTGAGTAAATTTAAATCCGAAAATGCAACAGCAAAGCAAAATTAGAAAACCGCCGAAACCAATGTCGGTTAATTCTCTAAGCTGTTTAATATTATCGCTGTTTAATGCGTCAACGAGTGCGCTGAGGCCTCCTTTTTCTTCACCGCCGTTTTCTGAATTTTCTGCGGCAGGCTGGCTGGCCGGAGCTTCGGCGCTTTTCGCCGCATCTTGGAATGAAGCAACTTTTTCAGTGTTTTGCATGGCTTGGCCGATAAGCTGCATATTAATGCTGACAACAATTCCCATAAAAACGAAAACAAAGAAAGAATTCAAAAACATATTTACGCCTGTTTTCGTGTATTGGTTTGTTATTTTGAACGGCCAGCAGGCAATCAGGAAAGGCATAAGCGCGCCGACTAACCCCAAATTAACAGTCGCATCAATTAGATAAAAAGCAAAAGCCAGCGAAAGCATAATTGCAAAAGCCCAAATAATGAGGCCTTGAAAAACCATGCTGAAATCCCAAAGCCCGGTGAAATCACCGGAAGCAGCATTTCGACCGACGCACATTAGCGATGAACCGATAGATTGCATAACGGCGATTTCGGCTTGAATGGCACGGATAAAGCAATCAAGCTTAGCATAAAGAGAAATAGGAAGTAATGCGGTGTCATTTGCAATTTTAATATCTCCGGTACAGCTTGCAAACGCCGTCGGATTCTCAAATAACATAGCAGCGCCGAAATCCAGGCCGGCACTAAGCACCGGAGAAATAAAATACTGATAGACTTGCTCGGCATTAGTCAATAAAATGAAAGTAATTATTACCTTAAAACTTTGTGTCAACAACTCGCCTAAGAATTTCGGAGCATCTTGTTTGGTCAACGAACTGACATGCGCCAAAACTTTAAAGGCTATAAAAAGGCCGAAGCCGATAAGCATGACGGTCGCCATCGGTGCGCCGAGTTTGCGGAAAGCCAAAGTTGCCATTTCATTTGCCGCATCATATAAAACAGCAAAAAGAGGGCAAAAGATACAGCTGGAATCGCGAACAATCTGGATGGCAATCGGTGGACACCCTTTAAGGTTGCCCGTTTGTTGAGATTCTGTGCCCCAAATGGTTTTTACATATTCAATCTCTTGTCCTGTTGTCGGATCCGTAAATTTCATAACATCTTGCCCGCCGTTCTCAACAGTGCCTTTGACTGTGTTGACAACTACTTTGGCGCCCCAAGATAATACGTTGAATGAACAGCTCCAAAAACCGTCGCAGTTTTTTACGTCATCAGTCGCATTTTTTACGGCATTTTTAGCAGCATCATCTACACCATAGGTTCCGTTTTTTTCCCCGAGAGCCTTTTGCAGGCTTTCATCTTCTTTTTCCTGGGCTCTTTGCAACTGTTCTTGAGCCGTTGCCGGTTTGCTTCCCGGAGCGGCATTCTGCGCCTGAGCATAAGTTGGCAGTCCTAAAAAGGCCGCCAGCAAAAAGAAAGCTGTGATTTTTTTCAAGTTATTCGTCATCACCATTTCTCTCATCCTTTTTAAAAGGATTGCCCAGAACTTTCCAAGCAATTGCAAACATGACAGCCACTAAGCCTAAAGAAAAGTATAATGCGCCGCGGCCGACAAACCAGCCAAAAAAATCAATGTAGTATGCAATGCCGATTCCCAGCAAAATTCCCACATTAATCAAGACTGATTTCATAATGCTGCCTTTCTGTAAATTTCACCTAAACTTATTCTATCATATAAATCGTCAAGAAAGTGTTACAGTTTCTTTATTTTTTGCAGATTGAACCCCTCAAAGGTTCCGTTCTTTAAAAACTGTATGGTTTTATTGACGATTTCAGGATTTTTGAGAGGATTCGGATGCCAATTGTCGACATAAAGAATCTCCTTCGCGTTGTCGAGATAAGCTTCTTTTTCGGCAAAGAAGGCATTTTGATTGCTGCCGCTCCATAGGCGGAGAGCTTTCTTTAGAAGAGAATCGCTGTCAATAATTCCAACTTCGTATTCTGCGGGAAAATTAGGGATATAGGCGGCTTTTGCCGGCTTTGCATCGTTAAGCATTGGGCCCAAAACCATATTGGCTGCTTTATATTTGCTGAGTTTGCCGAATAATCGGGAACCTTTATTGGGAGGGCAAATCTGAACGACTCTGCCTATTTTCATCTTTTTCTGCCAATCTCGGTTTTGCATGTTAAGAAGTGAGCGCAGAATCAAGCCGCCGACTCCTTTGGTAACAAAAGACACTTCCTGCACATCCACCAGATTATTCAAAAAGAAATCAAGCTGCCTGACATGAGAATCCAAATGTTTTTGCGAAGAAGGATAATTTATGGCCGCCGCCATAAATCCCTCTTTAAGCGCCGCCCGCCACAAAGGTTTAAATATATTTTTCGAATCAAACAGCCCATGCAGCATAATAACCATATGTCCTTTTTGGCGAGGAAGTTCATATACTTCAATATATTTAAAAAAAGCTTTGCGGCAGCTTTCAAAGCTCCCTTGATGCCGCCGTATATCCCACGGATCCAGCAGCCGGCATGTCTTTGTTTCAAAGTTGCGTTGGATTCGCCACTTTTGATAAAAGAAAACATCTTCCCAAAATTGGCAGCCTCCCATTGTAAAAAATTCAAATTTCATTGCCGACTCCCCTTTAAATATCAGCGAGGCTGCTTATATGTATTCTGATTCGGAATCGCCGTTATTGTAACTTTTGCCTTATCGCTTCCGGTAGACTCGATGAGAATTTGTACAACACGGTTGTTTCTTCCATAGGTCATTTGGCTGAATCTGGCGCGGACAGTCGCCACTTCAAACCAATTAAGCTTGGGCATTTCAGACATATAGAAGTCATAAACGCTGCTCGCATTATAAGGTGTGTTATAAACTAAAGAGCCAATCCAATTTTCGCCGCTGCCCAAAGCTTTTGTTTCATCCAGATCTACATACGATTCTTGCGGAAAAGGAATATCGGGAAATTGGGCGAATGCTGGTGGAATCGCAGAGCCGTCTGCGGCGGTCAGCCTTGGCTTTTCAGACGCGCAAGCCGAAAGGATTAAAACTAAAGCTATGGATAAAATATTGTTTTTTAACATTTTTGCTACCTTGTGCCTTTTCTCGGAATCATATATGTTCAATAATGTATCGCAGATAAGTTAAAAAAACGGAAACAGAGGTGTCTCTCAGGATGCCGGAATCTTTAAGCAATTTTTTTTGCACTGAAATCAATGATTTAAAAAAAATATGAAAAAAAATCGATTTTTTTTGATTTTTTATGTTGACATCTGAGAACGAGTGTCCTATAAACCACATCACCGACGCGGTGACAACATCGATTGAGTGTTGAACAGATGAGCGCGGTAGTTATAAAGAACATAGTAAATAAGAAGAATAAGAGGATACGCAGACGGTTGTGT
>CASZWJ010000019.1 GCA_949493535.1 uncultured Alphaproteobacteria bacterium | reverse complement strand
CCATTGTCGGAGAGCCTGAATACACAGAAAGAGGTACCGCTTGCTACCAGTGCAAGGCCAAAGAACCGGAAACATGTTCCAAATATGTTGAGGCAAACTTCCCCAATTATACAAGAATCGGCTCAAGTTCTGATTTGCAGCATGCTTTGATTGACGGCAAAAATAACTTCGTCGTTGTAAATGACTTTACCCTTGCCGCTGATGTCGACCTCTCAGGAAAAACAATTATGGGAGCTAATGAAATCGCCTCGGCTTCCCCGCTCTGCGCGACTAAAAGAACTATTACCGCAAATAATTCAATAAAAACCAATAATACTACTACTTTTAAAAATTTGAAGATAGCATCGACCAAAGAAGGAAAGTATGGTGACGAAGGAAGCATTATTTCCGGAGGAGGAAATTTTTATAATATAGAATTATCCACTGATAAATATTATACTTATTTAATGGATTTAAGAGGAACAGCTAAATTATATGATACGATATTTACAATCGGATTTCCGATAAGGGTAAATGACAATGCCAATGTTACATTCTATGGCAAAACTGTTATTAATCAGCCCGCATCTAATTATGGAAGTGGTTTAGTCAAAGTTTTAGGCGCATCTAAAATTACTTTAGACGCAAATGCTTCTATTACAAATAATAGCTCTTCTGGCCTCTTTTTAAGTTCTTCTTATTATACAGACATTGCTTCTTCTGTATATGATTTAAAAGGCACTATTGATTGTACTTATTCGGAACGAGCATATAATCTGTTTGAAGTCATTGGAGGAACTATTAATATCAACGGTAAAATTAATTGTCCGAAAGGTGGTATTAATTTCAACGACGGAACAGTTAATATTAATGCCATTTCATCAATTGGCCGTTTATATGGACACAGCACTCAAACCACAAATCCAACTAAACATGCGACTGCGAATATTAATGCCGCAACAACCATTGATGCAGATAATTATGAAGCAGTTTCAATGTCATTTCATTACAGCCAACCTGATACATTAAATATCAATGCTCCTTTGACAATTATAAATGCCAAAAATGATAGCTTAACTGATTTTTTTGGAAATGGTATGTTGTCTGTAAACACAATAAATGTTAATTCTGATGTTGACGGTGGCGGAGGAATGCTCTTTACATATATTCAACCTCAGCAAATTACCTTTGACGCTAAATCAAACATTAAAAACATCTCAAGGATTTATTGGAAAAAACAATATAGTGATGTAAAGTTAATCTATAAAACAGGTGCCAGATTAACATTAGGCGGCGTTTGCAAAAAAGTTACGGCAGACAAAACCGTAACAAGAAAAATGAACGATGCGACAGAAGACTGGAGAACGCCGCAGTCACCGTTTACGGGCGGATGTTAGGCCGGGCAAACAAAAACCTCCCCGAATTTCGGGGAGGTTTTTTATGGTTTATAACGATAATAATTTGCAGCTTTGCTGCGGCCTCTGCGGCAGAAACTTATTTTCTTCTCAAGAAAGAAGGGATTTCCAAATTCAATCTTTCTTCACCGACATAATCATTGCTTGCGTTTGAGAAAGTCGGGGAAACAGGCTCCTGAAAACGTTCTGTTTCTTTCTTTTTTCTATTTCTTTTGGCAATAGAAAATCCGGTCACACGCTCAATCAAAGTCGGCGTATATTCTTCTTCCTCATTGACAATCAATTCTTCTTGCTCTTCGACCTTGCGGCCGGCAAAAGGCGCCGGATTGTGATTGGGGAACAATTCCGGTTCTTCCTCAACCATGCGGACGCTGTTGCGCGGAGCGAAACTGTTATCCGTATTAGCAAGAATGCTCTCATATTGGTTATTGTCATTCAAATCATCATTTTTGCTTATAATTGCCTTAAATAAAGCTGATGCTTTCGGCATATCGCCCATAATGGCAGAACGGTCCAAGTTATCAAAATCATCAAACCTTTCTTCTTTAACAGCCGGAGCCGGCATTTCTGCTTCTTCCTGACGGACTTCTTCGGCAATGGATACTATCGGAGCCGTTTCAATCATATTTTCAACTGTTTCGGCAATGCTTTCTTCCGTTTCATTTTTAGTGGCGGCAAATTTTTCAAGATTAGAATCTAATTCGGCCGTCGGAACAACAGGTTCCTGCGCTGCCGGCTGTTCAACATAAGCCGAGGCAATTTGTCTGGTTGTTTTCGGGCGAATTGCCTGACCGTCGCCAATGCCGGTCGCAACAATGGAAACGCGGATTTTTCCAACTAAACTTTCATCAAAGCTTGAACCGAAAATGATATTGGCATCTTCGTCAACTTCTTCTTTGATACGGCTGGCCGCTTCATCAATTTCAAACAAGGTAATGTCAGAACCGCCGGTGATATTAATCAGAACGCCCTTGGCGCCATGCATTGAACAATCGTCAAGCAGCGGATTGGACAAAGCCTGTTCGGCCGCTTTGACCGCGCGGTCTTCGCCTTCGGCCTCGCCGGTTCCCATAATGGCTTTGCCTTTATCTTCCATAATTGATTTAATATCGGCAAAATCCAAATTGATTAAGCCCGGCATCATCATCAGGTCGGTAATTGAACGCACGCCGGCATACAGAACGTTATCAGCCATAACGAAAGCATCTGCCAAAGTTGTGTTCTTGTCTGCAATTCTAAATAAGTTTTGGTTAGGGATAATGATGATACTGTCAACTTCTTTTGTGAAAGTTTCTACGGCAGTTTCAGCGGTTTCATAGCGTTTTTTACCTTCGAACTGGAACGGTTTGGTCACAACGCCGACCGTCAAAATGCCTTTTTCTTTAGCTATTTTAGCAACAACCGGAGCTGCGCCGCTGCCGGTACCGCCGCCCATTCCGGCGGTGATAAAGACCATATTGGCACCTTCCAGCTCACGCTCAATTTCATCTTTGGCTTCTTCTGCCGCCAATTTTCCAACTTCGGGACGAGCGCCGGCACCTAAACCTTGCGTCGTTTCCAGACCCAGCTGAATTTTGCGGCTGGCCGTAGAATGAGCCAAGGCCTGCGCATCCGTATTGGCAACAATAAAATCAACGCCTTCAAGATTCTGGGCAATCATATTATTAACAGCGTTGCCGCCGCCGCCGCCGACACCGATAACCGAAATTCTGGGTTTCAAATGAGCGATTGTTTTTTCTGGAACTGCTAATTTAATTGACATTTTTTATCCTAACTTAAAAAACTTTTTAAAACAAAAATTCTTCTTGATGTCAGGATATAACAAAATAAATTAAGGTTTGGTTACCAGAGCGATTTTTTTACGGAATGATATTAAAAATTCTGCTTAAACCATGAGAGAATCGAACCGACGAAACCGGAATCGGAACGAACCGGCTTGTTGATGATTTTATTAGGCTTCTTCTCTGTATAATTTAATGCAAACAGAAGCAGGCCGATACAGGTTGAAAAAGCAGGATTATACAAATTATCCGGCAGATTGATAATGTTTTTAGGTTTGCCCAAACGCACTTGCTTATCCAAAACCATGGCCGCGACTTCGCGAATCCCAGAAAGCTGGCTGCCTCCGCCGGTCAAAACAACGCGATGGCTGGAAATATCCGCCAAACCGTGTTCTTTGAATTTTTCATTGACCAATTCAAAAATCTCTTCAATACGCGGCGTAATAATGCTGATTAAATCTGACTTCGGCACCTGTTTTATAGAACAGTCGTCCTCTTCTCCGACCGGATAAACGTTTATCAGTTCCGCCTTATCCTGAGAGGTTAAGAAAGCGCAGCCGTGCAAAGTTTTGAGCCTTTCCGCATGGGCAAACGAAGTTGTTAAGCCGTAGGCGATATCATTGGTAACGTTATTGCCGCCAACAGCCAAAGATGAGAAAAAGACAGGGTGTCCGTGGCGAAAACTGGCTATGCTGGTCGTTCCGCCGCCAATATCTATGACCGTTGCGCCGATTTCTTTTTCGTCATCTACCAGACAAGACAAGCCCGAAGCATAAGAAGAAAAAGCCTTGCCGGCAATTTCCAAATGCGCGTTTTCGATAACGGTCGACAGATTGCGAAACATTATATCCGGCATTAAGCCAAGCAGAATATCGACAGACAGGTTTTCACCGAAAATGTTGCGGGGATCTTTAATTTCTTCGCCCATATCCAAACGATAACTGGTCGGCAGGCAGTGAATCAGCTCATGTCCGTCTACATTAATTTTATTAATGCCGCGTTCAATCACCTTATTGATATCCGCTTCATTTACCGGACGGTTTTTATTTACGGCAATTGAAGCATTTTTAATCGTGCTTTTGATTTTGTCACCGGAAATATTGACGATTATCCGGTCTATGCGTTCATTCGCCATTTGTTCGGCCGCTTCAACCGCATTACAAACAGACAATGTGGCCTGGTTGATATCAACGACAACGCCGTTTTTAATTCCTTTGGAAGCATTGTAGCCATAGCCGACAACATTAATCCTTTTATCCCGACTGATTTTGGCAATAACACAGCAGACTTTGGACGAACCGATGTCCAAAGCGGCGATTGTTGTCAGTCGGTTAAATGAATGTGTCAACTTCTGCTCCCTTTTTTCTTCTTAAACAATGTGTTATGTCCGGCTTTCTTTAACATTGCGAAGGCGGACAGGCTTTTCTTCGGCACTTCTTTTCAGTTTTACCGTCACTTTATCTTTTAACCTTAAATCGAGTATGGTTAATTTACGTTTAAGAATGCCGTTGGTTGCATCTAATTTAAGCATTTTTTTCCAAGCTTCTTTTACATTTTCTTCCGGAAGTTTGATTGTTATACCCTCTTGAATATCATCCAAGACCAAATTCCAACGGCGTCCCGAAATAAAATTGGCAACCTTAACCCGGCTTAAAACCTGTTTGTTATCGCTGATATTATCTAAAAGCGCATTAATATTTTCCGGCGCCCCTTCGCCGACAATCAGCAATATCGGGCGTTTGGGCTCAAAAGCCGCCTGAATGACCTTTCCGTCATAATCAATCGGATAAAATTTTTCATTCAGCTGCCAAATTGACCGCACTTGGCGTTCTTCAATCGCAACCTGAATTATATTCGGGAAGAAAGTCCTTTTTACCAAAACTTTACGCACCCACGGCAGCGTTTCAAGCCGTTCTTTTATCTCCCCGAGATTAATTTTGAGAAAATTATCGCCGCGCTGTATCTGCATAACCTGCAACATTTCATTCTTTGAGGTTTTATCGCGGCCAGTTACGACCACATCATCAAGCGTAAAGCCGATTTTTGACGTATATTCATAAAAATCTTGCGAAACATTGTTTATCTTGTCCGCAACCATATCGGTATTCAGCAGAAGCGTAATAAAAGCCAGCACAAATATAACCGACAAAACAACCAAATTACCCAGCAGCCTGTAACCGAATTCTTTGGGTTCGGTTACAATATTGCTTTTCGGCTCAGGTTTTGCCTCCCTTGTGTTTTGTGCTTCTTCAGTCATTTTTATTTGGAAATGCCCATTCTTTTGACTTCCCATTCCAGCGTAATGGAAGTCTGCTCTTTTACTTTTTGGACAATGGTTTCCCCCAGCTTTTCAATATCCGCGGCCGTTGCCCCGCCGGTATTAACCA
Organism: uncultured Alphaproteobacteria bacterium; assembly: GCA_949493535.1. Classification (GTDB taxonomy): domain Bacteria; phylum Pseudomonadota; class Alphaproteobacteria; order RF32; family CAG-239; genus CAJLXD01. Next base: position 14,466 of record CASZWJ010000019.1, on the reverse strand, counting down.
AAAAGTTGCAGTGCTTTTCCGAAACTTTGGCGCCGTTAATATTTAAATCGGCACAGCCTGACTTTTTAATCAGTTCCCAAGCACGCAGCCCTTCCGGATTTTTGAAAGTAGACCCTGCGGTTTTTTCGTTATAGGGCTGATTTTTCATACGATAAGCCTTATGCTCCTCTAACTTTGCCGTTATATTTTCCGCAGTGTCAGGATAAGTTTTGAAGGTTATCGACGTAATAATCCAATCTTCAGGGAAAAAGCTGCTGCGGTAAGAAAGCATCAAATCATCAACGCCGATAGTTTTCTTTTGTCCGGCGCCGTCAACAATCGTTGCCGATACAATCACGTCTTTGACCTCGCTGCCGAAACAGCCGGCATTAGTTTTAACCGAACCGCCGACAAGCCCCGGAATGGAACATAAAAATTCCAAACCGCCCAGCCCTTTTTCTATCAAAGTCTTGCGCAAATCTTTGTTGCGGTATCCGGCACCGAGCGTAATCGTATTGTTTCCTAGCGACATTTTCTTAAAGCTTTTGCTGTCGAGTTTTATGACAACGCCGGGAATGCCGCCGTCGCGAACCAAAAGGTTAGAACCGGCGCCGATAATGAATATCGGCAGATTATAGGGCTTGGTTTTCATAAACATAGCCAAGTCGTCTTCATCTTCGGGAATATACATCACTTCTGCCGGACCGCCGACGCCAAACCAAGTATATTTGGACAAAGGAACGTCTTTTTTATATTTTCCCCGCACAATCGGCAAGAGTTTAAGCAAATCATCAGACGGCGAATGCGACCAAAACATGTTTTTTCTCCCTGTTGTGAATCCGGTTTATTTCTTTTTGACAATATTGCGTTCAATGGCATCGGCAAAGCGTTCGGCCGCATTGGCGATGCCTGTTTTTTTGGCGTTTTGCGACATTTTTTCCAATGCGGAAGAATCCTGCAAATATTCTGACAGCAAGACCGATAATTTTTCTGCCGTAAACTCTTTCTGGATAATCAATTTGGCGGCGCGGGCATCGCTCAGCCATGCGGCGTTTCCGGTTTGGTGGTCGTCAGCAGCCGTCGGCAGCGGCACTAACAGCGACGGAACGCCGGCAACGGCAATTTCCGAAACGGAAGAAGCGCCCGAACGCGAAATGACCAAATGCGATCCGGCATATAATTCCGGCATGTTTTCAAAGAAATGGGAGGTTACGACTTCACAAGCGGCATCCTTATACGCACCGTTGACCGTTTCCAAGTCTGCCTGCCGGCTTTGTTGAATAACTTTAATTCTTTTTTGCTGAGATTTATCCAGCAGCTTGATTGCCGCGGGGACCACCTCGCTGAAAACCTTGGCGCCTTGGCTGCCGCCGAGCACCAAAATCTGCATTTTGCCTTTGGCGCCGAGTTTCGGATAAGGCAAACCGGCAACTTCTGCAATAGACGCCCTGACCGGCATGCCGACCAGCACGCTTTTAACCGACGGCGGCGTATATTTGGCATTTTTGAAACTTTGGGCAATCAAATCGGCATATTTGCTTAAAAAACGATTAGTACGGCTCATTACAGAATTTTGTTCATGGATAACCAAATCCGTACCGGTCAAAATTGCCGCCACGCAGCATGGAAAAGAAGCATAACCGCCAAAGCCGACGACGCAAACCGGTTTTTTCCGGAGCAGGATATATAACGCCTGCAAAACGCCTATTCCCAGCTTAAACAGGCTTTTAACCTTAAACCAAGCCGACTTGCCGACCAGACTTCCGGCATAAACCGCATGATTGGGGATTTCTCCCAATTTGCCTTTATAATTGTCTTTGCCGCGCTTATCGGTTACCAATGCCAGCCGATAGCCGCGTTTTAACAGTTCTTCGGCCAAAGCTTCCGCCGGATAAACATGTCCTCCCGTTCCGCCGGCCGTTAAAACTATCAAAGGCTGTTTTGATGCTTTTTTAGTCCGTTTCATCTTTATCCTCCGCATGCACGTTTTTACGGGTTATCGCCAGCAGCATTCCAACGCCTAAAGCCGTCGCCAAAAGCGAGGAGCCGCCGTAAGATATGAATGGCAAAGTCATTCCCTTGGTCGGCATCATATGCAGAGAAGACGCCATATTGATAATCCCCTGCAATCCAAAAGACGCAGCCAAAGCCGAAGCCGACAAAATTATAAACAAGTTGTTGTCTTTGGCTGAGACAATCATTGCCCTTACAACAATCGCGGCATATATTCCGACAATTACCAGACATAAAAACATGCCATATTCTTCAGCCGCAACAGCGAAAATAAAATCGGTGTGCGCGTCGGGAATATTCATCTTAACTACGCCTTCTCCGGGGCCGCGGCCGAAAAAGCCGCCACTCTGAAAAGCCTCAAGCGATTTTTTTATCTGATAGCCCAAATTGCTTTCCGAGGCCAAAAACTGGTCAACGCGGACATGAACGTGCGGAAAAATAAAATAAGCGGCAACAGCACCGACAAGTCCCAGCGCCCCCAAAATTCCGACGAGCCATAACGAAAGTCCGGCCAAGAAAAACTGAAAACACCAAATGGCGGTCACGACAATCGTCATTCCCAAATCCGGCTGCAACAGCAGCAAAACGGCAGTCAGGAAATATAATGACATTGACAACAGATTTCCCGGAAAATCACGATATTTTTTCTGTCCGTCGAATAACCATGCGGCAACGACGGCAAAAGTAGGCTTTACGAATTCAGAAGGCTGCAAAGAAAAACCGAATAATGTAATCCAGCGCGAAGCTCCTTTGGTTTCTTCTCCCCAGAACAAAGTTACGGCCATTAACATCAGCGTCAGGGCATAACCGACGATTGCCGTCCGGCGAATCGTTTTCAGGCTTTGCATGGACAAGAACAACATTATCCCGTAGGCAATCGGCACAAAAAACAGCTGGCGTTTGATAAAATGAAAACTCCCCACGCCGATACGGTTGGCAACAGACGGACTGGCGGAAAAATTAAGGAATATCCCGATGGCTAAAAGCAGGGTTAACAAAGTCAGCAGCGTTTTATCAACCGTCCACCACCAGTTGGCTATGATACTGCGACTATTTCTTGAAAAAGAAACCACTGCATTCCCCTCTTATTTTGCAATCAATGCCAACAAGCCGATAACAGCCAAAATCAGTCCGACAATCCAAAAACGCAAGACAACGGTCGTTTCCGGCCAGCCCAATTGTTCAAAATGATGATGAATCGGCGCCATTTTGAAAAAGCGTTTGCCGGTTTTGCGGTACCAGAAAACCTGAATCATTACAGAAACAGCTTCCATAACAAAAACGCCGCCGACGATTGCCAGCAAAATTTCTTGTTTTACCATAATAGCGACAGTACCAAGCAATGCGCCCAATGCCAAAGAGCCGGTATCACCCATAAAAACTTTTGCAGGCGGGGCATTAAACCACAGAAAGCCCACGCAACCGCCGACAACTGACGAACAAACGATTGCCACTTCCGCAGCTCTTGCTATCGGCGCGATATAAAAATATTGAGCCAAATCGCCGCCGCAAATATAAGCGACAATCATGAAGAAAATAAAAGCAAACACAAGCAAACCGCCGGCAAGGCCGTCCAATCCGTCACTCAAATTAACGGCGTTTGACGCTCCGACAATAACAACCATTGCCAAAGGAACATAAAAATACCATAAGTTTATTGCCAGCGCCTTAAAATAAGGGATTGTCAAAGTATAGCGGTTATTTTCCGGCGTAAAATACGAGGTAACCAACACCGCCGCCAAAGCCGTGGTAAATTGCAGAAACAGCTTCATTTTAGCAGACATGGCATTTGCCGTTTCTTTAGTGACTTTGACATAATCATCCACAAAGCCGACAAAACCGTATACCAGCAAAACCAAAATGCAAATCCAAACCAAAGGATCTGTCAGACATGCGCACAAAAGCATAGAAACGATACTGCTGCCCAGAATTAACAAACCGCCCATTGTCGGCGTTCCTTTTTTAGCCAAATGGGTTTTGGGGCCGTCTTCGCGAATAGGCTGTCCATGCGCCTGATGATGACGTAAAAACTCAATTAAACGCGAACCGAATGCCAAAGAAATTGCCAAAGCGGCAAAAAATGCCATAAACGCCCTGGCATATACAGAATTCAAATAGTCCGGCACAGATAATATATCAAACAAGTATTGAAGCATGATAAATTCCTAACAGATATAACTTTGCCGTTATTTTATTTCGGAATAGCTAAATATTTCTTAAAGAATCAAGCCGGAGCAGAATTTTTTATGTACTATGCCAATTTTAATCCTGATACAGCGAGCTTTGCTTATAATTATCAATCTGGTGGCGGAGAATCACACCTAAAACCGCCGCAACGGGAACGGCAATCATCAAGCCGAGAAAGCCGAGCAAAACTCCGCCGGCCAGCAACGCAAACATTATCCAGACCGGATGCAGGCCGACGCTGTCTCCGACCAGTTTCGGCGTCAGGAAGTTGCCTTCCAAAAACTGGCCGACGGCAAATACGGCAACCACCTGCAAAATCTGTGCTAAATTGTCAAACTGGGCAAAGGCAATTCCCATACTGATAACAAAACCGGTTATACTGCCGACATAAGGGATAAAAGAAATGATACCGGCAATAAATCCGACCAAAACGCCCAAATCAAGGCCGACAATATATAATCCGACGGCATAAAAGGTTCCCAACAGCAAGCAGACGCTTAACTGCCCGCGGATAAAACCGGCCAGAATCCGGTCTATTTCACGTGCCTGTTTTTCGATTGAAGCTTTTGAATTACGCGGAAGCAATCCTCTGACTTTTTTAATGAACGTATCCCAATCGCGCAGCATATAAAAAGCAACAACAGGCGTAATCAGGAGCAGCGAAAGAATGTTAAAAAAGGCAAAACCGTTGGTTAAAACGCTTTTAACAATTGTTCCGAAAACTTTTAAGCCGTTTGACATGTTATTGCGAACATATTGGCGGAGTTTTTCTGCTTCCAAATCAGGAAAGTGCTGCTGCAACTGAACAAACAGCGGTTCAATCTTCTTCAGCAGCGAACTCAGATAATTCGGAACAGAAGAAATAAAACGCCCCAATTGCTCATCAATCACGCCGACCAGCAAAATAAGCAGAGGAAAAACAATCAAAATAACCATTACCATTACCAAAACCGTTGCCCAAGTCCGGTTAAGCCCCCATTTTTCCACCTTGGAGGTCAGCGGATCCAGCAGATAACCGATAATAATTCCGGCAACAAACGGCAGCAATACCGAACGCAGAACGTATACCGACACGCAAAAGAATACGAAAAGAGACAACCAGAAAATCCAGTTATTGCTGATTTTTTTTTGTGCTGAAACCATATGCTGCTCCGTCAATTGCCCTATTTTTCCAAAAGATAAAAATCGCCGTAGTCTTTTAAGTTAAACCCTTTGCTGCGCAATGCGCTCCAAATTTTATCGTCGCTGCCCGCAAATTCCAGTTTGAACTGGACTTTACCTGCTCCCATGGCCTCCACCTGCAACCGGCGGATATAAGCAATGTTCTTGAGCTGGTTTTCTACTCTGACCCATTCGGAAATATTGCGAAAACTGAAAACAACTTCAATTGAATTTATCATTCTGTTTTCAGCAATATCAGCCGCTTTGACTTTATTTTCAATAACGGACGATACTTCACTGATTGCTTGGGCAAACAGGTCGGCACTTTGATTGCGGTCGCCGGGAACAGAAACGGTTTCTTCAGCATTGTTAGATTTAATGGAAAACAATCTGATTTTCACCCCGTCAATCCCGTCATAAACGGCATCAGCCACATAAACGTCATTTGCATTATTATTTAAGGCAATCTCCTGCAATGCGGACAAATCAAAAGCCAAAGCTTTTTCCGCATTTATTTCTGCCATGCTGACATCGTTTAACGGAAGAGATGTGATTTTGACTAAGGAATTGCGTGGTGCCGCAGCCTCCCAAGCTTGGCGCCACGGGTTATTTTCTTCCCACAACAGCGGTTTGTCGGAAGGAAACTCTCTAAAGACGGGAATAACGACAATTTTAGACGCCGTTGCAACAACCGAATTAATTTCTTTTTCATTCATATAAGCATTTAATATTTGTTCGCTGACCGTAACTTTCAAATCGGCAATATACCGGACATTTGAAGATTTTTCAGAAACGACCGAAACTTCCTTGATAAAATTAACAATCTGGTTATCCGACATTCCCAACAACGCAGAAGCCCCCTGAGAAGTCGTCAATTTGCGGACAACTGTTTCAAAGGCTTTGCGGTTAGCCGCCAACATCGCTTTTTCTCTGGCTTTGGAAGCGTTAGCATCCGTCACGTCAACATTAACGTCAACCGTATAGACAGAATCGTCTGCCCTGACATTTCCGACGAAAGCCAAAACAACAAAACTTATTACAAACAGGAACTTCAGGTATTGCACCTTGCAAACTCCTAACCGACAACTTCAATATGGTTAAAGAAGAAAGAGACTTCGCGCTTGGCACTTTCTTCACTGTCAGAACCATGTACCGTATTTTGGGTAATCGACAAAGCAAAAGTTTTGCGGATTGTTCCTTCATCAGCCACTGCAGGGTTGGTCGCCCCCATGATTTTGCGGTAATGGGCAATTGCATCTTTGCCTTCCAAAACCTGAACAACAATCGGAGCCGAAGTCATATATTCGACCAAGCCGCCGAAGAATGCCTTATCCTTATGCTCACCGTAAAATTCTTCGGCTTGAGCCGCCGTCAGGCGAATGCGCTTTTGCGCGACAATCCGCAAGCCGGAATCTTCAATCATTGCATTAACTTTGCCTGTGATGTTGCGCATAACGGCATCAGGCTTTATAATAGACAGGGTTCTTTGCATCTTTACCTCACTAAAATTTTGCATTTTAATCTAAGTTGCTGACATGCTATTACACTTTGCTTAAATAATCAAAAGTTTTTATTACACAATTAATACTTTTTAATAGACTTTTGAGCTCAACAAGAGTAAGAAAGAGTAAAATTCAAAAACTTACGAGGATAAAAATATGTTGGAAAGCAAATTCATCAATGATGTTCTGGCAAAAGCCAAACAGCATTATAAAACCATTGTTTTGCCCGAAGGCGAAGACTTGCGCGTTTTGCAGGCCGCCCACACTATAAATAAAGACAAAATATGCAAAATTATCCTTTTGGGCGATGAAGCGCAAATTAAAGATGATTTTGCCAAAAACGGCTGGGATATCAACGGTATTGAAATCATCAATCCCAACACTTCTCCCAAACTGAAAGAATATGCCAACATGCTTTATGAAATGCGCAAAGCCAAAGGCATGAGCGAAGAAGATGCGTTGAAAACAGCTTTAATCCCCAACTATTTCGGAACCTTAATGATTAAAGCCGGCGATGCCGACGGTATGGTTTCTGGCGCCAACCATTCTACGGCAGACACGGTTCGTCCGGCGTTGCAAATTATCAAATCTGCCAGCAAGGACCGCGCCGTTTCCTCTTTCCTGATTATGGTTTCCAATGAAAAAGCATATGTTTTCTCAGACTGTGCCATTACAATCAGCCCCTCAGCCAAAGAACTGGCAGACATTGCGCTTGAAGCAGCAAAATCGGCAATCAAATTCGGCATTCAGCCGCGCGTAGCCATGTTGTCATTCTCCACTTACGGCTCAGGAAAAGGCGAAGAAGTTGCCAAAGTTGTTGAAGCGACCAGACTTGCCAAGGAAGCTCTGAAATCTGACGAATTTAAAGATTTGGGCATTGAGTTGGACGGCGAATTGCAGGGCGACGCAGCATTAGACGAAGTCGTTGCCAAGAAAAAAGCTCCCGAAAGCCAAGTTGCCGGCAAAGCAAATGTTTTGATTTTCCCTGACCTGAATGCAGGAAACATCGGCTATAAACTTATGCAGCGCCTTGGCGGCTGCGAAGCCTACGGGCCTATGCTTCAGGGGTTGAACGCACCTGTCAACGACTTATCTCGCGGCGCTTTTGCCGAAGACATCGTCGGCGTAATTGCCATTACCGCCTTACAGGCTGTTAAATAATTATTGATTAAGGAAAAAGAAAATATGACTAAAATTCTTGTATTAAACGCTGGTTCATCAACCCTGAAATATCAACTTTTTGATGTTAACGGCGAAAACTATGACGTGATCGCCAAAGGCAATGCCGAACGCATCGGCCGCGATGCTTCTTTCGTCGGCATTAAATATGCAAACGGCGACAAAAAGGAAGTTAAAGTCGATTTGCCCGACCATGACACTGCTTTCAAAGAAGTCATGAAGCTTTTGCTTGACGGCGTTATCAGCAATTTGAACGAAATCCACGCTATCGGCAACCGCATTGTTCAAGGCGGCGATATTTTCAAAAAATCAGCCCTTATCAATGATGAAGTTATCGGGCAGATTGCCGAACTCGGCACTTTGGCTCCGCTCCATAATCCGGCTGCGGTTTTGGTTATTAAAGCCGTCAAAAAAGAACTGCCGAACGTCAAGCAGGTTGCCGTTTTTGATACAGCATTCCACCAGACGATGCCGGTTGAAGCTTATACTTACGCATTGCCGGAAGAACAGCGCGTCAAATATAAAATCCGCCGTTACGGCGCTCACGGCACATCTCATAAATTTGTTGCCGAAGAAGCTGCCAAAATCATCGGCAAAAACTCTAAAATCATTACCTGCCATATCGGCAGCGGCGCTTCTATCACCGCTGTTAAAGACGGCGTTTGTATCGATACATCCATGGGCATGACTCCTCTGGCCGGTATTGTTATGGACACGCGCTGCGGCGACATTGACCCTTATATTCCGCTTTATATCATGAAAACTCAGAACCTGAGCGCAAACGAAGTCAATGAAATGATGAATAAGCAAAGCGGCAAAACCGGTTTGACCGGCTACAGCGACTCTCGTGATTTTGAAGCGGCTTACGACCGCGGCGAGCAGGCCGTTTTGGATGCCATGAAATGCTATATTTACAGCATTGCCAAATATATCGGCGCTTATACGGTGGCTATGGGCGGCGTTGATGCCATTGTCTTCACGGCAGGTGTCGGCGAAAATTCCGCATTGGTTCGCAAATTGGTTTTGGAACGCGTTTCCTGCCTCGGCATTGAACTTGACGAAGAAAAAAATAAAATCCGCGGCGAAATCGTAGAGATTACCAAGCCGTCTTCCAAGGTTAAGGCCTTCATCATTCCGACCAATGAAGAACTGGCTATTGCGCAAGATACCGTCGCCCTAACCAAATAAGCTTTGAAATATCTACAAAAAAGCGGAATCTTGAACAGAGGTTCCGCTTTTTTATTGCTGAGAAACGATATAAAATAGCCCCAATAACAGACAAAAAATACTTGCATAAAAAATCTTTTTTGATATACATACGGTCGCGCATGTATTTTATCAGGATTTAAATTATGGCGAGAAGAACAAAAGAAGAAGCAGAACAAACACGGCTTGAAATACTGAAAGCCTCATTGGATTTATTTTCAGAAAAAGGTTATTCCAAAACAACTTTTGATGAAATTGCCAAGCGTATCAACAAAACCAAAGGCGCCGTATATTGGCATTTTCGCAATAAACCTGATTTGCTGGTCGCAATCATTAAAGACGCTATAACAAAATTGAATGAGCATGTCTGTATGATTATGCCGGAAACAAATAATATTAACGATTTAAAAAAATATTTTCTATATCATGCGCAGCTAATAGAGAGCAGCCCCGAGCTTAGAAAATTTATGTTTTTTGCCCTTTACCAAATGGAATGGTCTGAAAATATCTATAAAAAAGTGAATAAAAGTCTGGAAGATATTTTGGACGGCCCGCAAAAGCGCATAAAAGAAACATTAACAATAATGAAAAAGCGCGGCGAAATAACAAAAGACACGAATATTGATGAAATATCCGAGGTTTTCTTTTGTTTTTGGAAAGGCGCCGTTGACAATGAAATTCTCCGCCCCGGCTCAACAAAATTTATGAACTTTGTCAGCAAAGGGTTTGATATGATTATCGGTAGATTGAAAGAGGAAAGGTAATAAAATGTTAGTTACAAAAATCAATAATAAAACTATTTTCAGAAAAACGCTTATATTGGCACTTTGCGTTGCCGCAGGCTGGTTTTTGAAAAGCCGCCTTACTCCTCAGATGCCCAATATGGCTGCCATGGGCGGCGGAACGCCTTACGTTTTGACCAAACAGGTTTCCCAAACCAATATTGCGCCGAAAAAAAGCTATATCGGACATGTCGAAGCCATTAAAAGCGTTAATCTCAAACCGCAGGTCACGGGCTATGTCGAAAAAGTTTTGTTTCAGGAAGGAAGCCTTGTGAATGAAGGCGATATTCTTTTTATTATTGAACAAAAACGTTATCTTGCCAATGTTGAACTCCGCCAAGCCGAGCTGGACAGCGCCAAAGCGAATCTGGTTCGCGCAGAAAGAGATTACAAGCGCCAAAAATCTCTAAGCAAAGAAAACTATGCTTCCAAAGCCACATTGGATACTTCCGAAAGCGCTTATTTGCAGGCAAAGGCTGCCGTTGCCCAAGCTCAAGCGAATCTTGAATTGGCAAAAATTGATTTGGACTACACCGAAATCAAAGCGCCGATAACAGGTTATATCGGCAAGGCTCAAGTTACCGAAGGCAACTACGTCAACTCCACAACTCAGGATTTGGCGCGCATTGTTCAGACGAATCCTATCCGCGTGGCTTTTCAGGTAACGGATAAAGACATGCTTGAAGCCAAAGCTAATAACCTTAAAGACAAACAGGTTCAGACCGAACTGGTTTTGCCCAACGGCCAGGTTTTGGTTAATCATTTGAAATCACGTTTCAACGATAACGAAATCAATACGGAAACGGCAACCATTACAATTTACGCAGAATACGGCAATGACGAAGGCTTGCTCATCCCCGGAAACTATGTCGACATCCGCGTCGGCAACAAAGAAGCGGAAATGGCCGTATTGGTTCCACAGGCTGCCTTGGCTCAAGACGAACACGGCAACTATGCCGTTACGGTCAACGATGAAAATATTGCCGAGCAAAAACGCGTTGTTTTAGGCGATGTTATCGGAGATTCTCAAATTGTTCTCGAAGGTTTGAATGCAGATGACCGCGTCATTATCCAAGGCTTGCAAAAAGTCCGCAACGGTCAGGCCGTTAAAGCTCAGTTAGTTACGGATACACAGGAGGCAAAATAGCTCATGTTCTCAAGAATTTTTATTGAAAGGCCGCGCTTTGCCATGGTTATTTCAATCGTGCTGACTCTGGCCGGCGCGATTGCTGTTTTTTCTTTGCCGATTTCCCTTTATCCGGAAATTACACCACCGGAAGTGGTTATCTCAGCCAAATATCCCGGTGCAAGCGCCGAAGTTATTTCCAAAACCGTCGGTATTCCGATGGAAGAAGAAGTCAACGGCGTGGAAGACATGCTTTATATGAGTTCGTCATCAGAAGACTCTTCTTACTCTTTAACCGTTACTTTCAAGGTCGGCGTTGATTCCGATATGGCACAGGTTAAAGTACAAAACCGTATTCAGCAGGCGACATCAAAGCTGCCGACAGATGTTACCCGTCAGGGAATCACCGTCAAACGCCGTTCTTCTGATATGCTCGGCTTTATTACGATTTTGTCTCCCAACCGCACATTTGACAGTTTGCAACTGGCCAACTATGTTGAAAATAACATCAAAAACAGCCTGAGCCGTGTTAACGGTGTGGGCGAAGTTAATGTATATGCCTCCAAACTCTCTATGCGCGTTTGGCTGAATGCAGATAAAATCGCCGCATTAAATCTGCCGCTCGCGTCCATAAAGGCTGCGATTGAAAGCCAAAACTACCAACCGTCATTAGGACAAGTCGGCGGCATGCCCGGCGACGGCAACCAACAAATGGTTTATACCCTGCAAACGCAAGGACGCTTAAACGAAGTCAAAGATTTTGAAAATATTGTTGTCCGTACGGCCGAACAAGGCGGTTTGGTTTATTTGAAAGACGTAGCCCGCATTGGAATCGGCGAAGAAAGGTACCATGCCAGCGGCCAATACAACGGCGCCCCGTCCGTCACAATCGCGATGAACCTGTTGTCCGGCGCAAATGCTTTGGACACAATGGCTGCCGTAAAAAAAGAACTGCAAAGGCTTTCAACATTCTTCCCAGAAGATTTGACCTATATTATCGGTTATGACGCTACCGAATATATTAACGCTTCAATCGAAGAGGTTGTTTTCACCCTTATTCTGACTTTCATTCTGGTTATCGGCGTCTGCTATCTCTTTTTACAGGATTGGCGCGCGACTTTGGTACCGTCACTTACAATTCCGGTATCATTATTCGCCACTTTTGCCGTTATGCTGGCTTTGGGATACAGCATTAACATGCTGACCCTGTTCGGCTTAGTGCTGGCAATCGGCTTGGTCGTGGACGATGCTATCGTGGTGGTTGAACGCGTACTTTCCATTATGGAAGATGAAGGTTTATCTCCCAAAGAAGCGACTATTAAAGCTATGGAACAAGTTTCCGGCGCCGTTATCGCAACGACTCTCGTTTTGCTGGCCATTTTCGTTCCGGTCGGTTTCATGGGCGGCATTACCGGAAGAATTTATCAGCAGTTTGCCATTGCAATTTCAACTGCCGTCTTTTTCTCTTCCGTCAATGCCCTGACATTGTCTCCGGCTCTGTGCGCAACACTTTTGCGCCCGCTGAAACCTTATCAAAGCGGCCCGCTGTTTTGGTTTAACCAAAGTGTCAACAAGATCAGAGACAAATACACCGGCGTTGTTGCTTTAATCGGCCGTAAAGTGGGTGTGATTGCCATTTTGCTCGGACTGCTGCTTCTCGGCAATTACGGATTTTTGAAAATAAGCCAGACTTCATTTATTCCAAATGAAGACCAAGGCGTTATCATGATGAACATTCAACTTCCGGAAGGCGCTTCCCGCGAGAGAACGCAAAAATTCGTTAATAAGATTTTTCCGCTGATTAAAGAAGAAAAAGGCGTAAAAGATATTATGAATGTTGTCGGCGTTTCCATGATTGGCGGTTCCGGCGAAAATATGGCGATGGGCGTTATTATTCTTGAGCCTTGGAACAAACGTCCCGGAAAAGAGCTTCATTCAACAAATATCCTTAACCGTATCAGAGCCAAGCTTATCGGCATGCCCGAAGCGGAGATTCAGCTTTTTGAACTTCCGGCTATTCCGGGGCTGGGCATGAGCGGCGGTATGGATTATCGCTTGCAGTCATTAGATACTGACGATCCGCAAAAGATTGATGCAGCCTTGCAGGGAATGCTGGCAAAAATCAATCAGGCGCCGGAAGTTATGTATGCTTATTCGACTTATACAGCCAAAACGCCGAACATTTATGTTGATATCGACCGAGAAAAAGCCGAAGCAATGAAAGTTCCGGTCGGAAGCATTTTTACGGTGTTGCAAAACTACTTGGGTTCCAGCTATGTCAACGATGTTAACTTCGGCACTCAGGTTAACAAAGTGGTTATCCAGTCTGACTGGAATTTCCGCAAAGATATTGACAGCATCCGCAAACTTTATGTTCAAAGTTCTACGGGGAAAATGGTTCCGCTCGGTTCGCTTATAACTTTAACAAAGATTTTGTCTCCGCGCATCGTGACCCGCTACAACCAATATCCGAGCGCTTCAATCACTGCGGTTCAAAATTCTACAGTCAGTACCGGACAAGCCATGGAAGCTTTGGAAAAGATTTCAAAAACGCTTCCTGCCGGTTACGGTTTTGACTGGTCAGGCATGAGTTATCAGGAAAAGAGCAACCAAGGCCAAATCGGTTATCTTATTGCCTTGGCGATTACATTCGGTTATCTGTTTTTGGTGGCCCAATATGAAAGCTGGTCAACGCCGCTTCCGGTTTTGACTTCGGTTACCGTCGCCATGCTCGGCGCTCTTGCCGGTTTATTTATCACCGGACTTTCGTTGAGCATTTACGCCCAGCTGGGTTTAATCCTATTGGTCGGTCTGGCCAGTAAAAATGCCATTTTGATTGTGGAATTCTCTAAAGAAGAAAGAGAAAAAGGTTCCGGTATTGTCAAGGCGGCAATGGTTGGCACCAAAGAGCGTTTCCGCGCTGTCCTTATGACCGCATTTACGTTCATTTTGGGCGTGTTGCCAATGATTGTGGCAACCGGTGCAGGCGCATCCAGCCGTATTGCCATCGGTGTTCCGGTATTTTACGGAATGCTGCTCGGCACGGCAGCAGGACTGATTGTGATTCCGTTATTATATGTCTTGTTCCAAACATTAAGAGAGAAGACAAATGAATGGCGGACAGGGAAACCTGAACACGAACAATTTTCTGCCAAGAAATAACTCCCGCCCCTCAAAAGAGGGGCTTTTTTTTATGCCTGACCTTTTGCAGATGCCTGACCTCAGAATACTCCGTGTTCAGGGCATGACAATTTATTGGTTTCGTCGCCCCTCTCAGAATGGCACCTTTTGCCACCGGACGTCCATTTCCCCTGTTTTTTCCTTTAAATCC
>CASZWJ010000018.1 GCA_949493535.1 uncultured Alphaproteobacteria bacterium | reverse complement strand
ACTTAGAACCGGAGGGGCATGATTTGAGCGGATAAGCGGAGCAATCGTTTTTGTTATAGGCGCTGCCGATGTTATTTCCAGCCCAACCGTTTTCGCTGTCTTTCAGGTCAGGAAGAAATTGGAGCTTAGCCAGTTTGTAAGAGTTGGATATAGGCTTTAGCCCTTGTGTTGTGTATATAGTGTGTGGGTTATTATTCAGAGAGGCAAACGCTCCAATCTCGTCTGCATAAGTTAAATTAGAAATTAAGATAGCAGAAAATAAGCCTAAGAAGGCAGATTTAAGATTAAACATGACACACCTCTCAAAAATAATTAGAACTAAAGCCTATAATATCAATGATAAGCGTTTTTTTTTTTTTGCAACCGAAAAATGCAAAAGAGATAAATTATCATAAAACCGTAACGGCTTGGATTTAAAGGGAAAATGGGCAGGAAATGGGCGTGTGGCAAAGGGTGTCATTCTGAGAGGGGCGACGAAACCAATAAATTGTCATGCCCTGAACACGGAGTATTCTGAGGTCATGCATCTGCAAAAGGTCAGGCATAAAAAAAGCCCCTCTTTTGAGGGGCGGGAGTTATTTATTTTTTACATTTATAATGAATTTCATTGCTGAAGTTTTGGCAGCTTATAAAATCTTTATCATTACCGCAAACTCGTTTGACTTCATCCTTAAATGCTTGAGAATGAAGCAGCCCGATAAACATATTGGGAAAAATTTCTCTGTTGCACCTGCAGGATTCATAGCGGATTTCACCGTTATTTTCTTGGCAGGAAGACCTTGTGTCGATAACTTTGTTTGCATCGCCGCAACTGGAATTTGTTGTATAGCGGAAATATTTACAGCCGCATTCTTTCGCTTTCAACACATTATATTGTGTATCGCGGCAAGTATCCGCTAATAAACGGTTGTCATCGGGATAGTATGGAGATTGTGCTTTGTAGACACAGTTGCTTGCCGAATATTTATATATTTGTGAATTGCAACCGCATTCCTTAAATTGCCTTTTGTTAAACGGGCAGGGATTTGAAGGAACTTTGGGGGGCGGGCAGTTTAAAACCGTATAATCATAGCCGTCACAAGTTCCTGTGTTATAATTTTGTCCGAGATTATGCGTTGCAAAACCAATGTCTTTTTCTTGAACATCGGGTAAAAATTGAGTCGCGGCATATTGCTTTCCCTCTGTTGCGGCAAAAGTTTCTGCTTCAAGAGAAAAGGAGTTTGCAGAAGCCAATGCAGAACTGCCGAATGCGGGAAGAGACATGCATATTAAAAGAAAACCGGTTATTTTATTCATTAATTTACCCTTTGTTTTAAGTGTTCTGAACCGAGCTACCCCTATATTAAACTAAAAAAAGAGATCTTTGCAAGACCTCTTTTTTCTGTTTTATTTTTTTGCCAATTTGGAAGGTTCTTTTCCGGCAAACATTTTGGCGTATGACTCTTTAATATCGCCGACCATTTTCTTAAAGTTCTTCAAATCGCCGCCGGCTAAGTTCTTACCGGTTGAAGCTTTGATTGTTGTCGGATTGACGCGTTTTCCGTTGCGAATAACTTCATAATGCAGGTGCGGTCCGGTTGAGCGGCCGGTTGAACCGACATAAGCAATCACCTGCCCCTGTTTAACGCGAACGCCGGGACGAATGCCCTTTTCAAATTTCCACATATGTCCATAGGCTGTTGAGTATTCTGAATTATGGCGAATTTTGATATAATTGCCATAAGCGCCATTATATTTTGCCACCTGGACGACCCCGTCGCCGCCGGCAAAAATCTTGGTTCCTTTAGGTGCGGCATAGTCAACACCCCAGTGTATTTTATAATGTTTTAAAATGGGGTGGTAACGTTTGCCGAAAGGAGATGAAATGCGGGCATTTTGAAAAGCCAAAGGCTTTCTGTGCAAAGTCTTTTTCATGGCATAGCCTTTTTCGGTATAATAATCGGCATTGCCTTTAGAATCCTTAAAACGGTATAAAGAAACTTTTTCATTGCGCAACTGGAGGCCGGCATAAAGAATATTTCCGTAAGAAGCCACTTTGCCTTCTTTGGTAATATTGTTTTCAAAAATGATCTCAAAGCGATCGCCTTTGCGAACATCTCTGCGGAAATCGACCGAATATGAAAAGATTCGGATAAATTCGCTGATAACCTTATTGGGGACGCCTTGTTTGTTCATTGATTGTGATAAAGAACCGCTGATTATCCCGTTTGCGTTGTTGACTTCGACAATCAGTTCGTCTTTTTGCGTTGAAACGGCATATTGGCCCTGTTCGTTTTTCTCCAAAACGTGGCGCATGGTCATACCGTCTTCAATAATAATGCTTTTGACAGACGTTAACTTTTGCAATTCAGTATCATAAACGCCGTTAAGAAGAATTTTTTGACCGATTTTAATATTGGCCGGATTGTAAACTTTTTTAAATGCGGTATATATTCCGTGAGCTTCTTCATATCCGAGCCCTTGGTTGTTTAACATGGAGATAAAAGTATCTCCTTTAGAAACCGTCAGGAGCTTTTGAATATCCTTTTCCCGCTGATAGCTGTTCACAATATTAAACAGAGAGCGGATATTGCCTATTCTTTCGGCAGGATAAAGAGAGGAAGCGTCTTCAACATTTTCACTGATTGTATTTTCCAACAACAAATAATCTGTTTTATCGGTTACGGAAACAGAAGCGCTGACATCATTGTTATTTGTCAGCGACAAAATAAATGCAAACGTAATGGCAACCGCGTAGCCTAAAGTAACAACGCGATGTTTATGTTTGGGTTTTATATTGCTAATTAATTCTTTTATAACCATTAAAGTACCACACTTTTTATCGTAAAATATGTTGCCGGTATTCTTTTGACCGAACCAACTATAAAGATTTTAACAGAAAATTCAAAGCAAAAATAAGCACAAATGTGCATAAGTAACAATATATAATATTAAAGTATAGGGTAGGGTTGTTAATTTTTTTATAATTTTTTGAAAAAAGTACTTGCTTTTATTTTTTTTGTTAGTTATAAGGTTATTCGAAAACACCGTGGGGGTGTAGCTCAGTTGGTTAGAGCGCCTGCCTGTCACGCAGGAGGTCGCGAGTTCGAGCCTCGTCACTCCCGCCATTAAAATTAAAAATGCCACCGTTAAGGTGGCTTTTTTAATTTTAAATGTCGAGAAGAGACACGAGGCTCGAACTCGAAAGAGCTCGCTAAGGAAATTTAGCCGTTGAAGCGGCTAAATTTCTCTGCAAGAGCAATGACATCTCAGCGAAAAAGGGCAGCGAGAGCAACCGCATTGAGCATAGATGCCATTGTACGAGTGTCGGCAGGCCGACACGAAGCCTCGTCACTCCCGCCATTAAAAAAGCCCGCTATATGCGGGCTTTTTGTATTTTAAACGTTGAAAAATAAAACGTTAACTAAACAAAACTACCAGACAAAATATTTGACAAAAAAACTGATGTGGGGTAAACTAAAGTTAATAAATTAATATTAGCAAGGGGATATGCTATGGTAGATTATTTAGAATCAGCAAAAGCGCTTGTTGAAGAACGGTTAAAGAATAATATGAAAAATATAGAGGTACCGGGAACACAGGCCTTTTATGCCGGAAATACGGTAGAAGAAAAAAAAGCAGCCGTTGAAAAATGGGCCGAACATGAAATGAAGGTAGCTGAAACCGTCGCTAAAGCGATGGCTGAAAAAGGATCTGCCGTGTTTCAAAATCCCGATCCCGGCAGAATTGAAGAAATTTTTAAAGAAGAAGCGCTTAAAGACGGTCTCCTTGTAAAAAATTCTATTGGAGAAAAATTTTCAACGGGCGGATACTATGGCGTAATGAATGATTTGCCTTTTTATAACATGGCTGTAGGGATTGCTTCTAAAAGATTAGATATGGATATTGAGCAAGGAAAATTGCCTGCTTCAGCCAAAAACGATTTCTATAATGCCGGTTTTCCGCATGGCGGTTCAGGTCAGGCTTTGTTTGCTATGAAAAGTTCCGAAAAAGCTAATTTGGAAGAAGGAAAAACCGCAGGATATTCTAAAGATGAATATACATCGGCAGTTCAACGCGGCAGCGTTTTGACAGTATATAATCCGAATAAACAGGAAAATGGTGTTTGTTCTAAAATTAAAAATTTCGTCCAGCAAGAAAATGGGGATTATAAAGAAATAAGTACTGAAGAGGCAGGTAAAATTCTTGCCAGCGAAAAACAGGCAGGAAAAGATACTTCCATATCTTCATTGAAATGTAAGGAATATAAAGATGTTCCCGGTCATTTTGCTATAAGGGATGCGGATGGCAATGTAACGCATTTTAACCTTAATTCAGGAAAGGTGAGTGATCGGTTCCGGCTGGATAGGAACAACAATCGTATTCAACCTGTACAAAGTAATACCGTTATACAGGCTTATGTTAATAATAAGCAGAATTCATAAATGGAGAAACAAATGAATTTAAAAAATGTATTAAATAAGTTAAGAAGTGCAGACAGTTCATCAGAAAATTTTCCGAATGAAAAGAGTAAAGAAACGTCGGAAAATCAAAAAATTAAATACGATGATTTTGGAATGCCCATTTCAGAAGACAATTTACCGCAAGCATAAATATATTTTACCTTTTTATTAAAAAAGCTCCTTTAAAGGAGCTTTTTTGTTGTTTGTACAAAAAATATTTTTTGTCAAAATGGCTTGTGCAGTTATGAAAAATGTGATATATTCAATCTCAGTTAACAATTATTATGGAAATTATCAAAAAACAGCTGCAAGGCTTTTTCTGTAATATTGTTAAATGTTTTTTATTTTAACCAAACCAACACAAACAAAATTATGGAAAAAAACAGTATCAAAATCAGCTCGCAGTTCGGTCACGAAGTTATGGCAGTTAACTTTGCCAAGGCTCTCGGCCTTCCCGTCGTTATTGTTCCAAACAAGGACAGCAAGGAAGAGTTCAAAGCCGAGTCTCAGAAAATCTACGACAACATGTCTTTCTTTTATGATGACATCTACATGGTGCCTTTCGAAGAAAAAGACAAATATGCCGATGCCTGGGACATCATCGGGGAGTTGAAAGCAGGAACATTGGATTCCGCCCTTTGGAATCATTTTGCCGCTTCCAAGCTCCAGCCTGTGATTGAAAACCTGCCCGAATATGCCGATCTGTGGAACAAGGCCAATGTCCTTATTATTCCGCAGAAGCTGATTTCAGACGGAGCATGTGGCGTGACAGCTGCTCAGCAGAGTCTGCCGCTTGAAGTTTTCAACTTCATGAAAAACCGTCCCGAAAACAAAGTCCTCGGTCAGCACTTCCACAAAGTGAATGACCTGCCGACGGTTGAAAATCTCGCAAGAGAGTTCAACCTCTATGTTCCCGGCATGTCCGAGAACCCGGAAGTTTTCGGAATTCGCGGCGTCCAGCACAAGAAGTACTACAATATGTATGCTTCGCTGAATGCATCGGTCGGTATTGCCGGTACGCACACCTGGTTGTTGCTGACACTCTTCCCTGAGATTCCGCAGGTTATCTTGTTCAACAAGAACGGCGTGGAAAACTGGAAAGATATAGAAGCTGCATACCAGGCCTTGGGCTTCCGCATTTACTGCATCGGTTTCGATGAGAATACCGACATGGCCGCCCTGTCAGAAGAGATTGAGGAAACTTTCACAAAACTCCTCGCATAAGCTTTAAGTTCGGAGCATATGCCCTGAACAAAAGCCTCAAGGCCGTCAATCCTCAGGATTGGCGGTTTTTCTTATTGAAGAAGCGCTTGAAGCATGATACAAGATATAAAAAAATCTTATTTCAGGTCTGAACAATGCACGATATTTGGAATCCTTGGCACGGCTGCATCAAAAAGAGCGAGGGCTGCGAAAACTGCTATATGTATTTTCTTGATAAGCAGCGCAATGCGGACGGCCGAAAAATATATAAGGTAAAAAACAATTTTGATTATCCGCTTCATAAAGATAAAAACGGCCATTATAAAATAAAATCCGGCGAACAGATTCGCGTTTGCATGACATCAGATTTCTTTTTGGAAGACGCTGATGCTTGGCGTTCGGAAGCATGGAAAATTATCCGCAGCCGCCCTGACGTCATCTTCTTTTTGCTGACCAAACGTCCGGAAAGGGTGGCGGAACAACTGCCTCCGGATTGGGGTAATGGCTGGGAAAATGTTTTCTTTAATGTGACCTGTGAAAATCAAAAACGGGCAGACGAGCGGATTCCCAGAATGTTTGAGCTGCCGTTTAAGCACAAAGGCATAATGGCTGCGCCGTTTATCGGTCCTGTCAGCATTAAGGATTATCTTCCTGCGGGACAGATTGAGCAGGTGATTGCCGGCGGCGAAAATTATGACGGGTCGCGCCCGCTGCATTATGAATGGGTGAAAAGCCTTTATGATGAATGCGTGTCGGCGGATATCACTTTTTGTTTTATTGAAACCGGTACAACTTTTGTAAAAGGCGGCAAAACATACCGTTTGCCCGATAAATATAAACAAAGCTGCCAGGCTTTCAAATCCGGATTACAATATCAGGGGCGTCCGATACGTTTCAAGTTAACGGAAAACGGACAATTAAATATATTTGAAGACAATGTATATCGAAAGCATTTTGGCGAAAGATGCCAAACCTGCGGCAGCCGTCTGATTTGCAACGGATGTTCTAACTGCGGGCTTTGTAAAAAATGAGGTCAGGACGTTGTAGACTTTTTAACTTTTATTGATTATTTTGAAAGTAACGGAATAGGAGACAAGAACGATGTCCAAGTTTGCAAAACAGTTTGCCATTATCGAGCGGTTAAAATCCTTAGTCAGAAGAACGCCGGGATTTCGTCGCAAAGCCGAACATAATCAGATTTCAGAAGATGTTGCGCGCAAGATTCAAAAAAATTCTTATGAACAAAGCCATAGAAAAGAGAAAGACAGTTTTACGCCGACTTATAAAACAATAGCCGAACAGCTGCAAGTTGAAGATGACCAGATATTCCGCGCTGCCGTGTTTAATCTGGCCAATATCGGGGCTAACAACAAAAAATATGCTTCGGAAATCATAAATATCTTAGAAAAATCTTTAGAAAACGAAGTGCGTACGAATGAACAGGCGCAATATGTTAAAGAGCGGGTCGAATTTATAAAAAAATCCAAACATTAAAAAAAAGCGTCTGAAAATATCTCAGACGCTTTTTTTATTAAGTCAGCTTAACTGATGCGGTCAAACGCGCTGCGTTTGCTATTTGGCTGCCGGTGCCGGCGCATTGGCAATTGTTTTGCCGTCAAGAGAATATTTCTCGACTTTGCTGTTCTGAGCGGCATCTTGGAAAGATTCTGCCAGAGCACCTTGAGTCAGCATGGCTTTTAACTGCGGTTCAATATCTTTTTGAGCCATCGGTTTAGAATCTCTGATGTCTTCAACTTTGATAACATGATAACCGAACTGGGTTTTGACCGGAGCTTTGGAAACTTCGCCTTTTTTCATGCTGAAAGCAGCATTTGCAAATTCGGGAACCATAACGCGTTTGGTGAAATAGCCGAGTTCAGCCGGTTCTTTGCTGTATTCTTTTGCCAGTTTGTCAAAATTGCCGCCTTTGTTTAATTTGGCGATGACTTCATCGGCTTTGTCTTTTGAGGGAACCAGAATATGTTTGGCTTTTACTTCTTTTTCGGATTTGAAAGTCGTTTTGTATTCGTCATAAAGTTTTTTAACGTCTTTATCCGTTACTTTTTTGGCAACCTGCTGTTCCAGATAAATTTTGCGGGCCAGTTCCTGTTTAGCCAGAGCCAGCTGGGCTTTGTATTCCGGAGTGTCAGTTACTTTGGCCTTAACGGCTTCCTGATATACGATTTTGCCGCTGATAAAACCGTCTAAGGCTTTATTGTAAAAATCATTGAAAGAAACGCGGCCTTTCAGCTGGGGATTAGCTTTGTAAGCATCTCTGATTTCGGCGACGGTAATTTTTTCGCCGTTGACAACGGCGGCCACGCCGTCTTTGCCTTCAGCCATGGCTGTAGCGGGATTAGCCAGCAAAACTGTGAGCAGAGCTAAAGCAACATACTTTTTTTGCATTATATTTCTCCGTAAAATTTTTAATACTGAAATAGTTATATAATAAAAATTGCGTTAATTCCAAATATTTTTTTAGCACAGGTTTATAACTTTGGGGCGGGCTATTGACTTTATGATATATAAACACTATTTTCTTCGTAGACCGAAAGACTATATAAATGAGGAAAAATATAATGTTAGGCAGTATAGCTCGCAAAATTTTTGGCAGCGCCAATGACCGTTTTGTTAATAAGCAATATAAAATAGTTCAAAAAATCAATTCATTAGAACCTGAAATTTCTCCTTTAACCGATGAGCAACTGCGTGCTAAAACTGCCGAATTTCGCGAGCGCCTGAAAAAAGGCGAAACGCTTGATGATATTTTGCCGGAAGCCTTTGCCGTTGTCCGCGAGGCTGCCAAACGCACGCTCGGACAGCGCCATTATGATGTTCAGCTGATTGGCGGTATTGTTTTGCATAAAGGCATGATTGCCGAAATGAAAACCGGCGAAGGCAAGACTTTGGTTGCCACGCTCGCCGCTTATCTGAACGCGATTGAAGGCAAAGGCGTGCATATTGTTACGGTCAATGATTATTTGGCAAAGCGCGATGCCGAATGGATGGGGCAGGTTTACCGCTTTTTAGGTCTGACGGTTGATTATATCGTCCATGGCAAAAATGACGATGAACGCCGCGCCGCTTATAATTCCGACATTATCTACGGTACCAATAACGAGCTGGGCTTTGACTATCTGCGCGATAATATGAAGTTTGAATTGGCTGATATGGTGCAGCGCCCGTTTAACTTCGCTATCGTCGATGAAGTTGACTCCATTTTGATTGACGAGGCCAGAACGCCGCTGATTATTTCCGGCGCGGCGGAAGACAGTTCCGAAAAATATATTCTGGTCAATAAAATTATTCCGCATTTGGTTGAAACAGATTATGAAAAAGATGAAAAAGCCAAGACCGTCGTTCTGACCGAGGCCGGTCAGGAACATGTCGAGCAGTTGCTGAAAGAAGTCGGCCTGATTAAAGAGGGCGGATTGTATGATATCGGCAATGTCGCATTAGTTCACCATGTCAATCAGGCTTTGCGTGCACACAAAATGCACATTAAAGATGTTGATTACATCGTTAAAGACAATAAAGTTGTGATTATTGACGAGTTCACCGGCCGTATGATGGAAGGGCGCCGTTACAGCGACGGCCTGCATCAGGCGATTGAAGCCAAGGAAGGCGTGCAGATTCAGTCAGAAAACCAAACTTTGGCGTCAATCACGTTCCAAAACTATTTCCGCCTGTATCCGAAACTCTCCGGCATGACCGGTACGGCAATGACCGAAGAAGCCGAATTTGGCGATATTTACAATTTGAGCTGTGTTGAAATTCCGACCAACCGCGATGTTGCTCGTATTGACGAACATGATGAGATTTATCGTACCGAAAGAGAAAAATACAACGCGATTATTGAAACGATTTTAGACTGTCACAAGCGCAACCAGCCGGTTTTGGTCGGTACGACCTCAATTGAAAAATCCGAACTTCTGGCAGATTTGCTGCGTGCAAAAACAAATGTCCGTTTTGAGGTTTTGAATGCGCGCCACCATGAGCGCGAAGCTTCAATCGTAGCGCAGGCGGGCGTTCCCGGAGCTATTACAATCGCGACCAACATGGCCGGCCGCGGTACGGATATCCAGCTCGGCGGTAATGCTGATATGAGATTAAAAGAAATGCTCAAGGGCGATGAGACCGAAGCGCAGATTGCCGAGCTTAAAGCCAAATTGAAAACTGAAGTCGAAGACGGCAAAAGACAGGCGATGGAAGCCGGCGGTTTGTATGTTATCGGTACCGAGCGTCACGAAAGCCGCCGTATTGACAATCAGCTGCGCGGACGTTCCGGACGTCAGGGCGACCCCGGCCGCTCCAAATTCTTCCTGTCTCTGGAAGATGATTTGATGCGTATTTTCGGCTCCGAGCGTATGAGCATAATGTTAAAGCGCTTAGGACTGCCGGAGGGCGAGGCGTTAATCCACCCGTTTATTAACAAAGCGCTCGAAAAAGCTCAAAAGAAAGTTGAAGAACGCAACTTTGACATTCGTAAGAATTTGCTGAAATACGATAATGTTATGAATGATCAGCGCAAGGTTATTTATGAACAGCGCAAAGAGCTTATGGAATCAGAAGACGTTTCCGAAACAATCCGCGATATGCGCGATGAGTTTGTGGCAGACGTTGTCCGTCAGTTCGCCCCATACGGTACCATGGCGAGCGAATGGGATCTGGACGGCCTGTCTCAGGAACTCAACCGCACAATCGGCATGAATTTGCCTTTGGCAGATTTGTCAAAAGGGCAGGAACTTACCGCTGATATGTTTGCCGAAAAAGTTGTTGAAGCCATGGAAAACGTTTTAGCGGACAAGAACAAAAATGTGCCTGAAAATGTCATGAAATTCGTTGAAAAAAGTATTCTGCTTCAGGTTTTGGACCAATTGTGGAAAGACCATATCGCTGCGTTGGACATGATGCGCCATACCATTGTTTTGCGCGCTTACGGGCAGAAAGATCCGCTGAACGAATATAAGAAAGAAGCCTTTAACATGTTCTCCTGGCTGCTGGAACAATTGCGCGAAAAGACAACTTTCCTGATTACGCATGCTCAAATTCAAAGCGATGCCATGGAAAACATGAACCGCGCGTCACAACCGCAGAACTATCGTGAAGTTCACGAAACGCCGCAGTCTGTTATGTCCGGAGATGAACAGCCTGCTGCGGAAGAACAGGAAAAACAGGTGCCGTTCCAGTATAAGGCTTTTGATCCGAAAGATCCGAGTTCTTGGGGCAAAGTTGCTCGCAATGACCTTTGTCCCTGCGGCAGCGGTAAAAAGTTCAAACATTGCTGCGGCAAGTTTTAATACCTAAAACAAAAGCCCCTCACAAGGGGCTTTTGTGAATCTATATAATTTTATTGATTGCTTGTAATGTTTGCGCGGTAAACTTCTCTTTTAATTTCTTCAAAGCCTTTTGTTTCTGTAAAATCTCAGCTTTGGACATGCTGGAAGCTTCGCTCATTGCTTGATAAAAAAAACGCTTGCCATTATAGATTGTGGCTTCCGCATCGGTAAAGCCGTAAAGGTCGGCCAGCCTTTTATCAATAATCGGAATAAGCCCGAACCCCAAAGCTAAATTCAAATTGCCGCTGATTGCCTGTTCATAATATCCCAAATCGTCTTCGTGAATTAAAAACGGCAAAAAGACAGCTTCCCGACAGCATTGGAACAATTGGGCAAATGAAGCTCTGACAAATAGGTTGACATTATCCTTATTCAGTTTTTCAACATAATCTTTGCTGATTGAAGAGCAAATAACATATGAGTTGTTGTCGGGAGCTTGAGCGAGCCAGTCAATATATGTATCCATATCCCGTCTGGTTTAGTCGCCGACAACGCCGACGGACAAGAATTTATAATCGCTATTGATTTTAGACGTTTCTGACGGAAACAGACAGGTATACAAAGGTGGTAATGAATAAATTTTTGACAGGAAGTTAGCCAATACAAATTGGTGAACGTTTTTATAAGACGAATGAACCGGAGACCATTTTCCGGGAGCATGGTCTATTGCCGATAAAGATTTTCCGGTGCTTAAAAATTTGGAAAAATATTTTTCAATCGTTTGGTTTTGTTTCCATACAAAATATGAACCGGCAAAAATTGCTTTAATCCGATTAAAATATCCGAACCTGTCCAAAAAGCGGACAATCCACGGATAAACCGGCAGACAACGTATGTTTTCCGGAAACATTTTTAAGGAAATATTCTCCGGCGTTGCAAGGACAATGATTTTGGGGTATTTGCCTTTAAGATATTCATAAACGGAATAAAGGCATTCCATATGAAACGGGTTTAGCTCTATCAAAAGCAAATCCGTTTTGCCTGTATTGCTGAAAAGGATGCGTGCAAGGTATAGCGGCGAAAGAATAAAAAATTTGGCATCAAGTCCGTATAAAACCCGCCTGATCTGTTTTCTCTTTTCTTTCGGATAAATAAAACAGGTAATCAGTTTGGCAAAGACATGATTCATATGCTTAGTTCCTTCAAAATAACACTTCTTAAATCAGCTATAAATTTTTCTACATTATGAATATTTCGTACATATTCAATAGCCGATGCAGCTAATTCTTTTCGGCGCTTGTCATTAGTCATAAGCTCTTTTACGGCATTGACGTATAAATCGACTTTGTCAAAACCGTTTCCGAGAACTTTGCCGACATGAATGCCGAACTTTGAAGTAAGATTTTCCGGATTGCGATTACTGACCAGAACCGTTCCGTAAGCAAGAGCTTCCAGAAATGAAACGGGCAAAGCCTCATGAATAGAGGTATTAATCAAAATTTTTGCCTCTTTGAGATAGTTTTCTTTTTCTATGCCGTCAACATGTCCGGTAAAATGCAAATTAGGAATATCTTGATATTTTTTCATGATTGCCGAATTTTTATCTTTTTCTCTGAAGGATTGTCCGAGCATATAAAAATCATATTCAGGCATCTGTTTGGCAATTTCACAAAAGAGCCAGCCGCGTTTCACGGATTCTATCCGTCCGAGAAAGATGATTTTATCTTTTTTGGGAAAAGAAGATGCATCAAAAGAAAAGTCGATATCAACCGGATTGGGCAGATATTGTATCGGCACATTCTTGTCAAGATTGTATAAATCAATTGCTTTTGAGTTTAGAAAATATCCCTGAGAAATGAAAGAAACGCGTTTCTGCAAATCCCATTCATGCACTAAATCGTAAATTTTTTGATTATAATAACAGCTTTCAGGAAAAAGTTTGACTGTATTTATTTCATCCCATTCACATTTGGGCCTCGGATCCTGAATCCATAAAATCAGTTTCTTATTCGGGTCTGTCTCATGCTTTAAGACAAAATCTGTCGTCAGTTCAATGGAGAGATAAATATCATAATTCTGTTTTTTCAGCCAGCGTTGTGCCATGTATTTGTTACGGGGCAGACGGTATAAATCAACATCGTCTTCATGAAAATGCTGCGCCCAGAATTTTCTTTTGCCTTTGCCTAATAAAACATCAATTTGAATATCTTTGTTCGGAATATATTTGGCAATATATTTTCTTGCCAGAAAGCCATATCCGCCGAATGCTGTTCCGGCGCCGCCGAAAAATTCATCAATTAGCAGACCGACTTTTATTTTTTTGTTCTGAGCTTCGTCATTGAGTTTGGCATATTTATGCCACAACGGAGCAAGTTTGTTTTTGCAATCGTCATTCCAAGGTTTCTTTTTGCCTGTATAGTGGATGATAACGGCTTTCTTTCGTTTGTTTTTTTCGCGTTTGACATTCTCGGCGGTAAAATTATAAATGCTGTCGGCTTCTTTGATTCTGCCTTTGAAAGTAATGTTGATAATGTCTTGGTCTTGGTAAACAATTTTGTCAGCCAGTTTTTCCGTGTTTTCAAACAATTTTTCAACCATGCCGTCTTGTCTGATTTTTGCGAGGTTAAACAGCAAAACGCCGGCATTGGCATATAAATCTCCTTCGCCGAACTGAATGTCTTTTTTATAGCCGGAGCGTTCAATGAATAAATCTTTCGCGCCCGCGCAATAACAATCCTCGAGCGGCGTATTCCATAATCTAGACAAGGAGCCGTTCACAATCAAATCGGCGTCAAGATACAAGCATTTGTCAAGATTCGGCGCCAAATCGGCAATAATATAGCGAAAATAAGTTTCTATCGTAATATAATCTATATTAAGTTTTAAATGGCTGAAGAGTTTTTCGTCGGGAACATGGTAGGAGATATCCCAATTTTTATATTTTTTTCTGAGGCTTTGAATCTCTTTTTTGCTCTTCTCGGAAAAATCGCGGCTTAAAACGTGAAAATGAATATGCTCGTTTTTATTGTTTTCCAAAATTGAAACGAGACAGACGCAAAGTTGTTTGGCATAAGCATCGTTAACCGCAAAAAAAATGTCCATGATAACTCCCAAAAGGCGAAACTTATTATTCTATCACCAAATATTAGACAGATTTTTTAGGGAGGGCAATCAGAAATATACAAAAACACAAAATTTTTGTAAAATGTTGGTTCCGGGTAAACTCAGGCAGGTCAGGCTCTTCCTGAAAAAGAAGAAAGCCGCGTAAGGTCGATGCCGATAGAATCTATGGCTTTTTGCCATTTTTCTTCGTCTTTGGTGCGAAACATCAGTTCCGTATCAGGTTTGGCAACAAGCCAAGTGTTATTCAAAATTTCACGCTCAAGCTGCTGGGGAGCCCAGCTGGCATATCCGAGCGCAATCAGATTCTCTTTAGGCCCCATTCCGAAAGCGATGTCGGTAATGATATCTATTGAAGATGAAACGGCAATATTATCGCTGATAACGATTGTGTCATCCTTGACATAATCAGTGGAATGGATAACAAAGCCGCGGACTTTTTCCAACGGCCCGCCCTGATGCAGTTCAATCGGGGCAATCGGCTTGATAGTGTTTATCGGCAGTTGGTTGGCTAGATCGGCAAAAGAAAATTCTTTTATTTTTTTGTTGACGACAAATCCCATGGCGCCTTCTTTTGTGTGCGAGCAAATATAAATCAAAGAGCCGGCGAAACGTTCGTCGTTCATGTTCGGCATGGCGATGAGACATTTTCCTGTCAAATAATTTTCATCAGTTTTAATCATTTGTCATTCCGTAATCTTATTCTTATTGCTCACTAATACACTTGTATAGTATCATAAAATATAATAAGTTAAAAACATATTTTTAACGGTAGCGTGAAATAAATGAAAAAAATTTTTATCATCCTTATTTGGGCTTGTTTATTGCTTAATCCTCGGAACGCCTTTGCAGAGGGGAATATTTTGTTGGATTTTCAGGCGGATCCCGAGCCTGTTGATGAAAAAGAGCAGACAATTTACCGCCAAGTCGAAAAGCTGGTCGAACATTACCGTTATTTTGAAGAGGCTTTTCCCGAAGACGCCATAGACGGAGACATTTATCCCGAAGTAGCCAAAGTTTATCCTTATCTCAGCGATCAGGAGCTTGAGGAGAAAGTTGAAGATATCCGGTATGTCATAAAAATGTATCGGTATTTTAAAAAGCTTTATAATGAAGTTAAGGAAAAAATGCTGATTCCGGCGCCGCCGCCGCTGATTGTTGATGAAAAAGACTATGATCGTCCTTATACAGAAGCATATATAGAAAGCGGTTCCGACCAGCCGGTGGTTATTAATGATTTCAAAAAAGTTTTGAGCTATGGCATTAACCGTCAGGATTTTGAAGCTATGGAACTGCGTTATAAGATGAAAATGGCCGGTTCCGACGGAACCATAGGCAATTTTGACAAGTTTTCAAAATTGATGGGCAATCTGGAATGGCGTAAACTTTTCTTTTACGGCATTGTTTATGACAATCCGTTCAGCGGGCGCAAAGGGCTGGGGAAATGGGAAGAAACGCCGCAGGCCAAAGTGCGTCTGATAAGCGATGAGATTGTTGTGGGCGGCAAAGAAATCCGTGCCGCGGTTCATATTTCAATGAAGCCCGGGTTTATGCTGCTTTGGAGTCCTGAAAAAAATATTCCGGCGCCGGAGTTTGATTTTTCGAAATCTGAAAATGTAGAGAAATCGGAAGTTATTCTGCCGTTTCCGACACGCGTTGTTGAGAAAAGCGATGACAATATTCTGGGGTATCTCGGAGATTTTGCTATTCCTGTAAAAATAACGGTAAAGGATCCTTCGCAGCCCTTAAAGCTGAAAGCTTTGGTCAAAACCGCTTTTTGCGGCAACAATGAATGTTTTCCGGCCGAAGTCACAGCCGGACTTGAATTGCCTGTCGGCGAAAGCTTTGTCAAATCAGGCTTGAGCAGTTTTATCGGAAAAACTTATGCTTCTCTGCCAAAACCGGAATTGGAAAATTTGAAAATATCCAAAGTTGTCGTTGATGACAATTTTGAAAATCAGGGGCAGACGCTGCGTGTTGTCTTAAAAGCAAAAGAAAATCCCGAAAAGGTAAATGTTTTCTTGGATTCTCCCGATAATATTTCTCTGATGCGCCCGAAAATTACCATTAACGGCAAAGAAATCACCGTGCGTTTCCAAGCGCGCAATCCGTCAGACGATTTAGTGGGCAAAGATTATGTCATAACCGCGGGAGTAGACGGCATGACCTCGTTGCGCCAGACGGTCAAATCGCGCAAGGCATCAATTTTTGATACCGAACGTCAGACTTTAACCGTAGGGCTTTTCTTTTTGGCTTTTCTCGGCGGTTTTATCTTGAATTTTATGCCCTGCGTTTTTCCCGTTCTTTCATTGAAGTTCTTAAGTCTGACCAAATTCGGCGCGCTGAAAGAAAGCCATATCCGCAAAAACTTTGCCTTTACGGTGGTTGGCGTTTTTATTGCCTTTGCTTTCCTAACGGCTATATTGCTTGGGCTTAAAGCTTTCGGCATAGCAATCGGTTGGGGGATGCAGTTCCAAAATCCGTATTTTCTGGTTGCCATTTTATACGTCATGGTGCTTTTCATGGCGCAGATTTTTGAACTGATTAACATTAAAACGCCGGATTTTATCGTCAAAAAGCTTAATCCGAATACCTACAGCGAAGCTTCTGACATATTTATAAATATTTTAACCGGTTTGTTTATCGTTCTGGTTGCCACGCCGTGTACCGCGCCTTATTTGGGAACTGCGCTGGGTTTTGCGCTGGCAGGAACGGCATGGGATATCCTTGCGATAATGCCCGCCGTTGCGCTTGGTTTGGCGCTGCCTTATATTCTTCTAGCTGTTTATCCTGATTTAGGCTTCTTAATGCCGAAACCGGGCGCCTGGATGCAAAAACTCAGCCGTTTTATGGTTTTGATGCTGTTTTTAACAATTATTTGGCTGCTGTCGATTCTTCAGGCGCAAACGGATTGGAATGCCACAATCTGGCTGTCTGTTCTGTTGGTGTTGTTTTTGTTGTTGTTGTATATGCGGCATCATATTTTGGAGGTGGTAGACAGTCAAAACGAAGCGACTGAAATTCGCCAATCTGCGGCCAGGCTGGTCAAGAAAACAGCTTTGGTTCTGTTTGTAATCATTATCGCGTTTAGTTTTTATAAAGCCGAAAAGGCGTATCAGAAACATATAGAAAAAGTCGCTCAAACGAGAGAAGTTAAGTTTGACCGTAGCAAAATTGATGAATATCTCCGTGATGGAAACATTGTCATTGTCAAAGTCGGTGCCGATTGGTGTCTGACTTGCAAGTTTAATGATGTGACGGTCTTTAATAATCAATCGTTGGAATCTGTGGCAGAATATCATAAAGTTAAGTTCATAGAAATTGACTGGACGAATTATGATAAAGATGTCTTGGCGTTTATGAAACAGTTTGGGCGTTCGGGCTTGCCGTTTTGCATCATTTTCAGCCGTACGGTTCCGGATGGCATGGTTTTGCCCGAGATTTTGACCGATGAAGCGCTGAGCGGCATTATCCGCGGCTTTTCTTCTTAGGTATGGCAATGAAATGGAAAAATTATAAACGTGTTGCAAAAATTGCGGGAATATTCCTGTTTGCCTGTGTTGCTTATGGTTCCATTTGTATTTTGAATGCTGTAGTAATAACCCAAATGTGGAATGTTCATTGGAGCATAATAATTTATAGTTTTTTCATTGAATGTTATTCGATTGAACAGGGACGTATTGCTTCTGTTAAAGAAGAACCTAAGCTTATGGCAATAATAACGGCAATCAACTGTATCCTATTGTATCACTACTGGTGAAATTTCTGTTTTATACAATGTTTATGAAATTCTGTACCGACATTGGAGGCCGTTCGTCAGCAAATTTATGCCTCAAGGCGCTGCCTTGATTGGGTGCGGGCGAGTTTGTCAACGCGTTCGTTTTCGGGATGTCCGTTATGGCCTTTGACCCAGACCCATTTGATTTTGTGAAGCGGAAGAAGCTTGTCCAGTTCCTGCCAAAGGTCAAGGTTTTTAACTTCCGATTTTTTGTTGGTGGTGCGCCAGTTGTTGCGTTTCCAGTTCGGCAGCCATTCGTTAACGCCGTCCATGACATAGCGGCTGTCGGTGTAGAGGGTGATTTCGCACTCGCGTTTGAGAGCTTTCAGCGCTTCAATAACGGCTGTCAGTTCCATGCGGTTGTTGGTGGTTTCGGGCGCGCCGCCGCTGAGTTCTTTTTCAACATCGCCACAGCGCAGGATAGCGCCCCAGCCGCCGGAACCGGGATTGCCGGAGCAGGCTCCGTCGGTAAAAATTTCTATTGTCGTCATTGTCTTTGTTATTCCATATTAATTAAAAATTCGCTGAAAAATTCATTGATGAGCTTGTCTGTGTTTTCATCGCCGCGCAAGGCTTTGGCCACAAAGGAACGCAGGCGGTTTTTGGGAATATGCACTTCAAAATCTTTGGGTGCGCATTCATCCGCGCCGATAACGCCGTTAACCATAAGGTCATCGTCAATAAAAGGCGAAAGGATGATTTCCGCATTGCAGAATTTGATTATTCCGCGCGGCGGCAGTCTCAGTTCTGGGCGGGTAATCAGGTTGAGCTGCCCGTCCACGCCTGGGATTGAATCCATTTGATTGTAGTTTAAGAAGCGAACTTTGTTATAGTCGCCGCCGGTATTTTGTGTGCGGCAGGTGAGATAGATTTCGCGGGCGATGACGTTGCTGTTGTTGCAGGCCTGAATGCCGAAACTGATTTTAACGTATTTCTCCGGCGGATTGTCAATGCTGTTCGGATAAAGCATGTCTTCGTCAACATTTTCCAAAACATCAAGGGTTTTGTTGGCGATAATCAGTTCAATATTGGGCTGCGGGCGGCGGCCGAACATGCCGGCAATAACGGCATAGGGCGCAGGAACGTTATTTGAGCCGGAGCGGATATAAATAGCGCCGTTAGTGGTAGACATCAGGGGAGCGATTTCACATTTGGGAATATAGGTAGCAATGTAGCCGTCGCCGTTTTCATCGCAGCTGATAATATGGTTGCGCACTTTGTTGTGGCTGGGAATGGTGCAGCCGGAAATGGCATTTTCAAGCCAGCTTAGAAAACGGTGCACGTTTTTGACTTTGACCTTTGCTTTGGCAACATCTCCCGCCTCAAGATCGCGGGAACATTCGACGCCCCAAAGAATAACGCCGCCTTCGGAATTGCCGAAGCCGGAAATGGCTTTGGAAAGGTTGCGGCGGTCGTCACGATGCAGCGTGACAAAGTTTTTGCCGACGGAAACAGCCTGTTTGAAGTCTAAAAACAATTCTTCTGTCTGGTGGTTGATAATAAAATCATCAATCGCATCTTCGCCAAAATAAATCAATTTTTGGAAAATATCTTCGGCACGTGACATGGCAGCTCTCCCGTCTCAGAGTTTGAAGTCAACCTTCTCACTCTCTACCTTACACTCTATTATGTTAATATTATCATAATGGGCGCGTAATTGGTAGAGTAAATCTTCAACCAGATATTCGGGGGCAGAAGCGCCGGCGGTAATGCCGATTGAGGAATATCTGTCAACGGTTTTCCAATCCAGTTCTGCAGCATCATCAATCAGAAAAGCCTCTTTGGCCCCGTTTTTAAGCGCCACTTCGCGAAGCTGCTTTGAGTTTGATGAGTTTTTTGAGCCGATAACAATCATCAGTTCGGCCTGACGGGCTATTTCTTTAACTGCTTTTTGGCGGTTGGTCGTGGCAAAACAGATATCGTCTTTGCGCATGGTCTCGATTGTCGGAAACTTCTTTTTGAGATAAGAAACAATATCGTGCGTATCATCGACGGACAAAGTCGTCTGCGTAACAAAACCGATGTTTGATTTCGGGTCTAAGCCGAGCTGTTCGGCTTCAGCCAGAGAGTTGATGATATGAATACGGCTTTGGTCTTTCACTTGGCCGATTGTGCCGATAATCTCAACATGTTTGGGGTTGCCGATAACGATAATTTCCATATTCAGATTTTGCAGCTTTTGAATCTGGCGGTGAACTTTGGCAACCAGAGGGCAGGTCGCGTCAATCGTTTTCAATTTGAGCCTTTTGGCTTCCGCTTCGACGCTGATCGGCACGCCGTGGGCAGAAAAAATAACCGGACGGGACTTGTCGGCAATTTCTGAAAAATCATCAATAAAAATGACGCCTTTGGCTTTCAGGTCTTCAATCACATGCTTGTTATGCACAATCTCATGCCGCACGTATACCGGCGCGCCAAAATCGTGCAGCGCCTGTTCAACGATAGAAATTGCCCGCCGCACACCGGCACAAAAACCGCGCGGTTCCGCCAAATAAATATTTTTAGTTGCCGTTTTCATCATTATTAACGAGCCGTCAGCTTTTCCAAACTTTGATAATCGGGATACTTGTCAATTGAACCGAGCAATGTGTATGTCGGCTGTCCGGAAAAGATTTTGTTTGCCGTGTTTCGAATGTCCTGCAATGTCACCTTTTCAACTCTGGCAACCATTTCGTCAACCGGTATCACTCTGTTAAAGAGCAACATTTGTCTGGCAAGCACTTCGGCAGATGAAGAGGAGCTTTCAAGCCCCATAAGCATGCTGGCCTTGAGCTGGACTTTGGCGCGTTCAAGCTCTTTTTCCGAAACAAGATTTTCTCTGACTTTGCTGATTTCATCGGCCACGACCGGAATCAATTGTTCCAGTTCTTCCTTGCCGGTGCCGGCATAAATGCCGAACAAGCCGCTTTGCGTATGCGAATTGGCAAAACTGTATACCGTATAAACCAAGCCTCTCTTTTCTCTCACTTCCTGAAACAGGCGCGAAGACATGCCGCCGCCGAATAAGGTTGAAAAAATCACGGCAGGATAATAATCAGCGCTTTCATAAGGCGTGCCTTCAAAGCCGAGCAAAACATGCGCTTGTTCAATGTTGCGTTTTTCAATAAAAAATCCGCCTTTGTAGATCTGTTTTTCAGGAGTAAAAGAAACTTTCGGCTGAATGCCGGACATCCGCTCTTCAACCATTCTGACAAAATCTTCGTGCTTGATATTGCCGACGGCGCAGGCGACCATATTCTCTGCGGCATAGTTGCTTTTGAGATAATTGCGCAGCGTTTCGGCGCCAAAACAGCGGACTTTTTCCGCCGGTCCGAGAATGGTGCGCCCCAAAGCCTGATTCGGATAAGCGGCTTCTTGGAAATAGTCGAAAATAATATCGTCAGGCGTGTCTATGGATTGTTTGATTTCCTGAACAACAACCTCTCGTTCTTTGGCGAGCTCTTCTTCGGCAAAAGTTGCGTTTTGCAGAATATCTGCAATCACGTCAATGGCAAGCTCTGCGTCGCCTTTGAGCATTTTTGCAAAAAAAGCGGTGAACTCGCGCGAGGTATAGGCATTCATCTGTCCGCCGACATCTTCAATCTCTTCCGAAATCTGCAAAGCCGAGCGGCACTGTGTTCCCTTAAAACAGGTATGCTCAAAAAAATGCGAGATTCCGTTGACGTCTTCTTGTTCAAAAGCCGAACCGGTTTTAATCCAGACGCCGAGCGATACGGTCTCAAGATGAGGACGAGTGGAAGTTAAAATTCTCAGTCCGTTTTTCAATGTTGTCATTTGCCATTGCATACTGTTTTGCCTTATCTTATTTTCTGCTTGTTATATATTGGCAGAATATTATATAGTATCAAAAATTGTAAGCACTATAAACGAGTTATTCTCAGAAAGAAAGGAAAATATTATGCTTGAACGCCCTCAATTTGCAGTTGTTTTGTCCGGTTGCGGTGTTTTTGACGGTTCAGAAATCCACGAAGCTGTTTTGACCATGCTGGCAATAGATGAAGCCGGCGCCGATTATCAATGCTTTGCGCCGAATACCTGGCAGGCCAGAACGATTGACCATTTTACCGGACACGCTGCCGCTATTGCCGGAGATGAGGATAACCGCAACGTTTTGGCGGAATCTGCGCGTATTGCCCGCGGCGAGATTAAAGATTTGAAGGAATTTAATGCCAAAGAATTTGACGCAATTGTATTCCCCGGTGGTTTCGGCGCGGCACTGAATCTGTCTGATTTTGCCGTTAAGGGCAGCGATTGCGATGTTAATGTAGAGGTCAAAAGGGCTGTGGAAGAAAGCTATAAATCAGGGTTGGTTATCGGCGCAATGTGCATCGCTCCGACGGTCATTGCCCGCATTTTGGGAAAACACCATATCAAACTGACAATCGGCAATGACGCCAAAGTTGCTGCCGGATTAAAGAAAATGGGGGCCGAACATGAAAATAAATCAGCCACAGACGTTTGCGTTGACGAAGAAAACAAGATTGTAACCACGCCTTGCTATATGCTGGCAAACTCAATCAAAGACATTGCAGCCGGTACCCGCAATCTGGTTAATGAAATGATAGATTTGCTTTAATTTTGTTTGATAAACAAAAAAGCCTGCAAAATGCAGGCTTTTTTTATTGCCTTGAGGCGATTAGCATTCGCCGATGTAAATACCCAGATTTCTGGCCGCTTTAACATAGTCGCTGTGAACATTGAGCTTGGTTGTGCCTTCTTTAACAACATCATCAATAGAAACGGATTCAACATGTCCGCATTTCCAAATGACCATATGGTTGTTGATACCTTTATCCAACAGTTCAACGGCTTTAGCGCCATAGACATAAGCCAGCAGACGGTCGAAAGCGACCGGAACGCCGGAGCGCTGAACATGGCCCAATGTATTGGTACGAACCTGAAATTCTTTATATCTTTTGCTGATTTCGTTGTTGAGATATTCACCGATACCGCCGTAAACAGCTTCGCCGACCATATTCTTTTTGTTTGAAAGGTGTTCGCCGCTTTCTGTTTTAATACCTTCGGAAACAACGATAACGGCATGGTTGCGGCCACTGGCTTTAATTTCTTTGAGCTTGTTGATAATTCCGTCAATGGTGTAAGGAATTTCGGGAACGAGGCAGACATCAGCCGCACCGGCCAATGCGGAATGCATTGCCAAATGTCCGGCATCACGCCCCATAACTTCAAGAATCAAAGCACGGTTGTGAGAGCGTGCAGTCAGTTCCAAATCGTCAACAGCTTTGGTGCAGGCTTGAACGGCTGTCTGAAAACCGACTGAAAATTCGGTAATCGGCGTATCGTTGTCAATGGTTTTGGGAATGCCGACAACCTGAACTTTTGTGCCTTTGCAGTAATTGGAAACAATGTTCATACTGCCGTCGCCGCCGACAACAACAACAGCGTCAAGTTCCAAATCTTGAACGCCTTGGGCAAATTTTTTGCTCATTTCTTCCAAAGATTCCATTTTGACGCCTTTGTTGAGGGAACCGAGGTAAGAACCGCTCAATCTCGGCCACGGAGAATCAGAAAAATTATGTACGGTTAAAACTTCATAGCTGTGCGGTGTTTCGGTAATACCGTCCGTACCGTTATGAATGCCGTAAATTTCCCAGCCTTTTTTGGAAGCAGCTTCGACAACAGCGCTGATAACGGCATTAAGGCCGGCGCAGTCGCCGCCGCTGGTTAAAATACCAATTCTTTTCTTTTGAGTCATAATCTCTCTTTCTCCTAATTTTTCGATATAATTTCTTTTATTATTGCAATTTAACTCATTTTGATGTATACTAATACAAATTTTACGGAAAATTTCCAGCAAAAAATTTTTTTTATCATCGTTTTTTTATAAAAAAGGGGTTTGATTTTATGTATAATCAAAATAATATGAGCAAATTGCACCACCAGCTTTGTGAGTTGAAACTTGAAGAGCGCCGCGTTTGCTCCGATATTAGACATTTGGTTTCTAAAAATAAAACTATCGACTTTTTTCAGGCAAAGCAATTAAATTCTCTGCGTACCGGCCTGAAAACAAAGATTAAGAGTGTTGAAGCATCTATTATGCCCAACATTATTGCGTAAAATTTCTTGCCAATTATAAAAGACTATGTTAAAAAAAGCCAATCGGGCCGGATAGCGGTTCGGTTATGTTTTTAACCTTTAGAAAATATTGAAAAGGGGTGATTTAAGTGGTTCAGGTTACTGTTATCGGTAATGATGTTGCACAGTCTCTGAAAGTTTTGAAAAAGAAGATGCAGCGCGAAGGTATCTTCCGTGAAATGAAATTGCGTCGTTGTCACGAAAAAGCTTCCGAGAAAAAAGCACGCCGTCAGGCTGAAGCCGTCAGACGCGCTCGCAAGCAGCTTCGGAAACGCTTAGATACTGAAGGATTCTAGTTTTTACTGAATGCTTTTAATAAAAAACCACCGTTTATTGACGGTGGTTTTTTTGTTGTCTGAGAGAATATTATATTGTTTAAAAAGCTATGACAGGACGAACGGTCATGTCATGTCCTCCGATTGTACTTCCTGTACGGATCTTAAATTCATACGAATTCATTGCTCCGGTATAGGTGTCTGTTGCTTTTACAGAACCTGCAGATTGTTCTGTTGAGGTCCAATACGAAATATAGTACCCTCCATCAGGAGAAAATACTTTTGTACCTGAAACTTTTCTGAGGGCATCGTTTAGTGTGCCATTCAGTTTATAGATAACGTCCATTTCACCGGCAGAAGGTAGATACCATTGTCCAACACTGGTGCCTGCGGTTGTATAATTGTAGGCTTTAGAAGCTGCCGGGCATGCACTTCCACATTGATTTATTATTATTTGGGTGTTTGATTTTCCATTATAATCGCTAACATCTGAATAGTTGGAATAGTTTGGGAGGTCTGGAATATCGTAGTTGCTTTTACTACTGTCAGCCCAAGCAATTTTTCTGAATTCAGTTAAAGCGATGGCTCTTCTGTTTTTACCATCAAAAACAATACCAATAGGTGTTTTTCCACTGATTTTTTCAAAAGAAACGGTTTTATCAGAATAAAGAATAGAGCCTACTTGTATTTTATTCTCCTTACAAAAGACTTTTGATGTATCGAAGGGGCAGCGGATAATATCGCCGCTGCATG
>CASZWJ010000017.1 GCA_949493535.1 uncultured Alphaproteobacteria bacterium | reverse complement strand
CGAACCTTGGTTCGATCCTTGCAGTGAATATAAGTAAAATGGTGGAGCTGAAGGGGATCGAACCCTCGACCTAATGATTGCGAACCATTCGCTCTCCCAACTGAGCTACAGCCCCGAAATGACCAATGCCGCTTTTTCTTCATGAAAACAAGCAAAGCGCCGTTTGAATGGTGGTTTATCTCATCTGTATATAATAAAAGCACCGCCTAAACGATGCTTTTTTATAAAATTGGTGGAGCTAAGGAGGATCGAACTCCTGACCTCTTGAATGCCATTCAAGCGCTCTCCCAGCTGAGCTATAACCCCAAGAACAAAGGCAATATAAAAAAACTTTTCGTTAATGTCAAATATTTTTTATGGTTTGTGTTTGACATTCAAAATATTTATTATAATCTCAACCCACAAAATTATAATTAATTGAATGTATCATTAATCCTATATCATTTATGGAAAATTCAATTTTTTCGTGGCAATTCGCTTATTATGTCGTTTTTGCCGTCAGCTTGGGAATGAGTTTGAATTATACCGCTGTAAAAAGCTGGCAAATGTCAGTCTTTAGATTTCTTGCGTTTATCAGCAGCTTTGTTGTTATTTTAAAGCCGATAGCGTGTTATGAGAGCCTCCTTCTTAATTATATGGTGAGTACAGGCCTAGTGATTGTTATTAATTTTTTCCTTGCGCTTTTACTGGTTTTGATAGGCGTAATCTTTTCTTTAGACATAGAGAAGGACATATTGGATAAACTTGCCGGCAAGAAAAAATAGCTCGTAAGCATTAAAACAAAGCCCTGTTGGATATTGCGTCCGACGGGCTTTCGTTTTTTATGAATCTCCTTGTCGCCTTTTGCCAAATCCGCTTTTGCAACCTTTCGCCCAGCTCATGATTAACTCCGCTTCGCCGGTATTTCCGTCGGTTTTTTCGGCAATAATCTTGAAGTCATTTTTCTGATAAAATTGCAGGGCGGCGGTGTTTTTCGCATAAACTCTTAATGTCAGG
Source organism: uncultured Alphaproteobacteria bacterium (assembly GCA_949493535.1). Lineage (GTDB taxonomy): Bacteria > Pseudomonadota > Alphaproteobacteria > RF32 > CAG-239 > CAJLXD01. The sequence continues at coordinate 24,203 of CASZWJ010000017.1, read as the reverse complement.
TGCGTTCTGTGTCTGCGGATAAACCCAAGCAGCTTGCTGCCGATATGTTTATTCTGATATTCGGGGCGGATAAACAAACCGCCGATAAAGTTGTCGGACAAAATGCTGATAAAGCCTTTAATGCGGCGTTTATCTACATAAACAAAGGTTTCGGCTTGGGGAAGATAAATATCCCGAAGTTCCGGTAAATGCTGGCGCCAATAATCTGCCACAATAAAATCATGAGCGGAAATACTGGCATCAAGCCAGATATTTAATATTTTTTCAACATCTTCAATTGTTGCTTTTCTAATCATTAAATATCCAAATCGCTGACAAATTTTGCGCGTTCGACAATAAATTTGAAGCGGGTTTCCGGATTCTTGCCCATCAGGCGCTCTACTTGGCGGCGTGTTTCAAAAGCTTCTTCTTTGCCTTCTTCGGTGTTAGTGTTGGGCAGCATAACTTTAAGCAGCATGCGGTTTTTCTTGTCCATTGTGGTTTCTTTGAGCTGCAAAGCGCTCATTTCGCCCAAACCTTTGAAGCGGCTGATATCGGGTTTTTGGTTGCCTTTAACGACTTTGGCAAGGATTTTGTCTTTGTCTTCATCATCCAAGGCATAATAGTTGTTGGCGCCGACCACGATTTTATAAAGCGGTGGCGTTGCAATATACAAATGCCCGTTTTCAATCAATTTCGGCATTTGCTGATAGAAAAATGTCATTAACAAAGAGGCAATATGCGCGCCGTCGACGTCGGCATCGGTCATAATAATGATTTTTTCGTAACGCAGATTTTCTTCTTTGTAATTTTCTTTAACGCCGCAGCCGAGAGCTTCGCACATGTCTTTGATTTCTTGGTTTTGCAAAATCTTGTCAAGCGAAGCGCTGGCAACGTTCAGAATTTTTCCTCGCAACGGCAGGATAGCCTGAGTGAAACGGTCGCGTCCCTGTTTAGCCGAACCTCCGGCGGAATCTCCCTCGACGATGAATATTTCCGTTCCCTCGGCGGCTGCTTGCGAACAGTCTGCCAGCTTGCCGGGCAGACGCAGTTTTTTCGTCGGCGTTTTGCGGCTCTGGACTTTTTCTTCTTTTTTCTTTTTGCGGGCTTCGGCGCGGTCGATCACATATTCCAATAAGGCATTGGCGTTTTCCGGATCGGAAGTCAGCCAGTGGTCGAAAGAGTCTTTAACAGCCTGCTCGACCAGACGGATTGCTTTGTTGGAAGTCAGTTTGTCTTTGGTTTGTCCTTGAAACTGCGGATCGCGGATAAAAACAGAAAGCATAATGCAGGCATCGCTCAAAAAGTCTTCGGCGGTAATTCCGGCGGCTTTTTTGACGTTTGCCATATCGCCGTATTCTTTCAGACCGCGGATGAGGGCTGATTTAAAGCCCATTTCATGCGTTCCGCCCTGAGGCGTGATAACTGTATTGCAATAGGAGTGGCAAAAACCGTTCTCATCTTCCGGCCAGGTGATAGACCACTCGACTTTTCCTTCGTCGCTGGCCAAATCGGCTTCGCCGGAAAACATTGTGCGGTTAATGGTTGTGCGAGAACCGATTTGATAATTTAAGAAGTCTTTCAGGCCGTTTGGAAAATGCAGTTCTGTTTCGGGCGGCGTGGCATCTCCTTCGCCTAAAACCTCGGCAGCGCATTTCCAGTTGATGTGGATTCCCTTAAACAGAAAAGCTTTTGAACGCGCCATGCGGTAAATGCGATTCGGCGAAAGGTTGGAGTTTGCGCCGAAAATTTCCGGATCGGGTTTGAAAGTGATGGATGTGCCGCGGCGGTTAGGCGCATTGCCGATAAGCTCCAAGGCTGTCATGGGTTTGCCTTTGGAATATTCCTGCCGGTAAAGTTTTTTGTCTCTGGCAATTTCAACCACCAATTTTTCAGATAAGGCGTTGACGACAGACAAACCGACGCCGTGCAAACCGCCTGAAACCTTGTAGGCGCCGCCACCGAATTTGCCGCCGGAGTGCAACATGGTCAGGATAACTTCCAAAGCCGACATGTTTGGATATTTCGGGTGCGGATCAACAGGAATACCGCGGCCGTTATCCGTAATCGTAATCGAGTAATCGGCGTTTAAAGTAACGTCGATGTGGTTGGCATAACCGGCAACGGCTTCGTCCATTGAGTTGTCAAGAATTTCGGCAACCAAATGGTGCAAGGCTGTTTCATCCGTGCCGCCGATATACATGCCCGGACGGTGGCGGACAGGTTCAAGCCCTTCTAGGACTTCAATGCTCTGGGCTGAATATTCTTGTGTAGGGGCAGCGGCAGTATTGTTTTCAAATAAGTCGGTCATTTTATCCTCATCGATTCTGTAATTGCCGCTAAAATAGCGCAAAAATAAATTTTAGACAAGCGCAAAACCTTAAGGATAAACAAAAAAGCCTGTGTTTTTATTTGTCAAAACGCAAAAAAAGCTTGCAATTCTCAATACATGGTATAAAAAGAGTCACGCATACGTCTCCCTTGAGTCGCGTGCATTAATTCACATGCAGATAACGGGATAGTTGTTTATCTCGCTCCGGTGCCGCTTGGCGGTTCAGAAGTCTGCAGAGGTTTAACTGGAAAATTAGGAAATATAAAAATATGACAATTCCAACATTTACATTGCGTCAGATGGTTGAAGCTGGCGTTCACTTCGGTCACCACGCCCGTCGCTGGAACCCGAAAATGGCTCCGTTTATTTACGGTAAAAAAGACAACGTTCATATCATTGACTTGCAGAAAACTTATCCGATGCTGTACACTGCTTTGAATACGGCTCGCGAAATTGCTGCCAACGGCGGCAAGGTTCTGTTCGTCGGTACCAAAAGACAGGCTCAGGACATTATTAAAGAAAATGCCGAGCGTTGCGGTCAGTATTATGTAAACCACCGTTGGCTGGGCGGTATGCTCACCAACTGGAAAACCGTTTACAAATCAATTTCCCGTTTGGTAAAATTGAACGAAATGGCTGAAAACAATTCTTATGAGGGTTACACCAAAAAAGAAATCCTGAACTTGAAAAAAGAGCAGGAAAAATTGGCTTTGGAACTCGGCGGTATTATGAACATGGGCGGCCAGCCTGACCTCTTGTTCGTTATCGATACGCCGAAAGAAAGTCTGGCCATTAAAGAAGCCAAAAAACTGGGTATTCCTGTTATCGGCATTTGCGATACCAACGCTGATCCGAACGCCGTAGATTTCCCTGTTCCGGGTAACGATGATGCTATCCGCGCTATCCAATTCTATTCTGAACTCGTTTCAGGCGCTGTTTTGGACGGTATGCAGGCAGAAATCGCCGCTCAGGGCGTAAAGGTTGAAGAAATGGTTGATGCAGCCGCTGAAAAAGCTCCGAAAAAAAGAGCTTCGAAAAAAGCCGCTAAAGCCGAAGAAAAAACCGAAGAATAATTTATAATTCATATTTATAAATTTTTCCGAAACGTGGCGGTATTTTAGAGCAGCTAAGATGCCGCCATATTTAAATTATAGTTTTCCCGCTGCATTTAAGAACAGGTGCTGTCGCCGGAAAGCAAAATTATATTAAGGGGATTTTATTAATGACAAATATTACAGCCGCTATGGTAAAAGAATTGAGAGAAACGACAAGCGCCGGCATGCTGGATTGCAAAAAAGCTTTGACTGAATGCAGCGGAGACATGGAAGCCGCTGTTGACTGGCTGCGTAAAAAAGGTTTGGCTTCTGCCGCTAAAAAAGCAAGCCGCGTTGCTGCCGAAGGTTTGGTTGCTGTTGCCGTTGAGGGAACAAAAGGTGCTGTTGTCGAAGTTAACTCTGAAACAGACTTTGTTGCCAAAAACGAAATTTTCCAAGAATATGTTGCTGATGCAGCTTTGGTTGCTTTGATGAACAACGGCGATGTCTGCAATATGAAAACTTTCCAGTGCCCGAAAGTTAAAAAGTCTTTTGAAGAGCGTTTGACAGACATGATTGCCAAAATCGGCGAAAATATGAATCTCCGCCGTGCTCAGACCGTTGAAGTTAAAGACGGCGTCATTGCTTCTTACATTCACAATGCTGCCGGTCCGAATATCGGTAAAATCGGCGTTTTGGTTGCTTTGGAATCTACCGGCGATAAAGCTAAATTGGCAGAACTCGGCAAGCATGTAGCTATGCATGTCGCCGCATCTTATCCTTTGTTCAAGAGTGTTGCAGATGTTGATCCTGCTGCCGTTGAACATGAAAAAGCAATTTTTGCAGAGCAGGCAGCTGCTTCCGGCAAACCGGCAAACATCATTGAAAAAATGGTTGAAGGCCGCGTTAAGAAATATTATGACGAAGTTGTTCTGGAAGAACAGGCTTACATTATGGATCCTGATAAAAAAGTTAAACAGGTTATTGCCGATGCCGCCAAAGAAATGGGCGCAGACATCACTCTCAAAGAATTTGTCTGCTACCGCTTAGGTGAAGGCTTGCAGAAAAAAGAAGAAGATTTCGCTTCAGAAGTTGCTGCTCAATTGAACAAATAATCTTATTTGTGAAGTTAGAAAAAACGCTCCGTTAAGGGGCGTTTTTTTTTATGTCTGGAAAATGTCACAAAACCGTTACCAAGTAAATTTTGACAAAAGCCGGAGAATCTGGTATGATAACATTGTATTTAAGTAATTTATTTTTTATTTTGTTTTGGTGTTTGCTCAGAGTTCTCTTTGGTCTTTCACCTTATTATTAACCCTAAAAACTTTTGAAATATGAAAAAGAATATACTTACCCTCGTGTTAATTCTTCTCGGTGTTCTGTCTATGTCTAGCTGCTGCACGCTTGGAGGATTAAGTGGTGGTTACGGTTATGGTCGCGGTTACAGTGGTCCCTCAGAGACAGGCATCATCGGCAGTGTTATTCAAAACAAAACCGGTTGCTGGTCTAATGATGGCGTCCGCATCTCCGTTACCAAACAAACGAACACTAAGGGACTTTACTACGTTGACAACAGAGGCACATGTGATTTTTATTACCTGCAGCCTGTCAGCAACGCTGTGAAAAGTCTCCCCTACGGCGTAGAAGTCGTTTCTTACCGCCCTTACTGGAACACCTTTTATGATGAACTGGTTTGGATGTTCTATACGACAGGAAAATGTCGCAAGATCATGGTAGGCAACAAAGGCAAATATGTCGTTGTCGAGTAAAAAGGAAAGCCTTGAATTTCATTACTGAAATTCAAGGCTTTCTGCATTTTAAAGATGATTAGGGCTGATATGGAACAAAAGATTCCTTCTTTAACTTCTGGTCGTCATATTTTTTACTGATAACAACTTTCTGATACATGCCGCCGAAAAAAAGGGTTCGCCGCCAGATATATTTGCTCTTGTCTTTGACGAATATCGGAATTTCTTTGTCCCATAAAGCTTCGGCAAAAGGCTGATACAAACGGTTAAACATTCTGACAAAATAGCGCAGCGGATGCCATTTGACCGGTTCGTGATAATCAATCACTACAACTTTTCCTCCTTCTCGGACGCTGTCGAGAGCCGCTTTGAGAATTTTGGCCTTCTGAACATGCGGCACTTCATGCAAAAGCATATAAAGCAAAACCACATCATAGTTTCCAAGAACGGGCTCATTGGCATTTTGGTGGATATATCCCATTTGCGTATATAAATTGCCGTATTTTGCTTTGCAGCGGGCGATTTGAATGTTGCTGACGTCCACAACGTCATATTGCCCGTAACGTCCGATGCGCAAAGCTGTTTGTTCCATCTGCAATCCGAACGTACAGCCGAGCTGTAAAACTTTGTCGGCTTGGGTTATTTCTTTTAAGGCGGAGTTAATCAGTTTGAGATTGTTGCCGAAACTGAAAAATGTACGCAGCCACGGTTTGTCAGCCCATTTGCATAGCGTTTCATTATTATAAAAATCTCCGTAAATTTCTTTAATATATTTCGGCAGCCTTTTATTTGCCATATTGTCCTCTCTTTTACTTGCCCAGATAAGCTTCAACTTCAGCCGCGCTTTCGCAGAACAGGCGTTGCGCTTGTGCCGCTTGTTCTTGCCCGATGAGCTTTCCTTTTAATATATCTTCTTCCGTTGCTTGGCAAAATGCCGAAAAATCTGTCATGCCGAAAACAAGGCCGGAAGAACGCAGGCTGTGAAACGCTAACCGTTGGCTTTCTTGGTCGCGCAGTTCCACATCTGCAAGCTTTTGTTTCGCGTCATCAATAAACTCAAGCCACAGGCGCTGCATTTTTGCCCGTCCGAAAACCTGTTCGTATTGTTTAATATTTTCAACGGAAATCTCAGCCATTTTCTTTAATCAATCCCAGTTTTGAAGCTTCCATTACCGCGCCGGTACGATTGTAAACATTCAAAATTTTCAAAATGGCCGTCACGTGCAGTTTAACCGTTCCTTCCGTCAAGCCCAGTTCATGGGCAATAATTTTATTGGAACAGCCTTTGGCAATAAGTTTGATGACTTCAATTTGTCGGGGGGTTAAGATTTTCAAATTTTCGCCGGCCTCTTTGTCTTCGGGAATTTGTTCAACTTGTTTCAAAACGTCAAATTCGTTTTTGAGGCTGTTGTTAAGAAGCTCCGGCGGAATATAAGCACCGCCCGAAAGAACGAGTCTGACGGCACTCATGATAACTGCGTTGGACGATGTTTTCGGAATATAGCCGGCCGCGCCGATTTCAATTGTTTTTTGCACGATTTCTTTGTCAAAAACGGCAGATAGGATAATAATCGGCGTTTCTGGCAATTTTTCATGAATACGCTGTATTGCGTCCAGCCAATTTGCGCCGGGCATGGCTAAATCTGTCAAAATCAGGTCAAAATCATTGGCCTTTTCAATAATATTAAAAATATCGGCATAATTATGGGCAAAAACCAGTTCGACATTATTCCCCAAATCGCTGAGGATAAGTTCCAGCCCCTTCAAAAACAATTCATGATCATCGGCAACTAAAATCTTCAAAACATTTCTCCTTTTTATCTTTATTTCCAGTCTCCGCATTGTGCTTGCCAGCAGGATAATGCCGCCATGACGGCCGTTTCTGCCCGCAAAATGCGTTTGCCTAAAGAAACGCCTTTGGCGAAAGGCAATGTCCGAAGCCGTTGCAGTTCTTCTTCGGAAAAACCGCCTTCCGGACCGACCAAAACGGCTGCGGCGGACAGGGGGGCTGCCGAACCGAATACTTTGGCAGCATCTTCGCTTTGTCTGCTTTCATCCATAAAATAGAGGATTCTGCCTTGTGGCCAGTTTTTTAAAATATTTTCCAGCGGTTGGGCTTCCGCTATTTCCGGAATGTCTAACCGCCGGCATTGCTCGGCAGCTTCAATGGCTTGGGCTTCAAAGCGCTCTTTTTTTATTCTTTCGCTGATTGTATATCTGGTAATGGTCGGCATGATTTTGCTGGCGCCGAGTTCTGTTGCGCCGGCAATAATAAAATCTGTTTTGTCTTTTTTGACAGGGGCAAACATCAGCCACAAATCAGGGCTTGTTTCCATATCGCGCAGTTTTTCTCCGATGGAGATAGCGCAGTTTTTTTTGTTCGCCTGTGAAATTTCCGCCAGATATTCGCCGCTTTGCCCGTCAAAAACTTTGAGCTTGTCTCCGGCGCTCAGGCGCAGAACATTAAGCAGGTAGTGAGTTTGCGTTGCTTCGGGAATCCATTCGTCGCCGGAATTTAGCTTTTGTCCGGCATATAATCTGATTTTAATGTTTTTTTTCACTTTGCATCATCCACAATGAGCCGCATGCGCTTCGTCGTCAAAACTTTGTAATTGTTATCTTGTGTTAAGATATTGTCAAAAATGAGCTTGGTTGAACCTTTGCCCGTTGCTTCTAAAATGACGTTTCGGACTGCCCCGTTTTCTTCGTTTGATTTGATTTTGGCTATTTTATCGTCATTGACGATATACCAAATTGTTCCGGGTTTGTTTTCCAAATTCAATTGAATCGTCGAACCTTTGGTAACGGCAATTTTCTTCGGAATATTTTTTTGTTCGATAGTGATGTGCCCGCTGTAAGTTTGAAATAATTTTGAAGCATAGCTTTTCATATAAGGAACTTCCGAAGAAGATGTTTTTGGGGCGTTGTATCCCGAATTAATGTTCAATTGGCGTAATTGGTTTTCAATTTCCTGCCGTTCATTGTCAATGCTTTCGGACGAAATGCCGCCGACAGCTCCGGCTGCCGTTTCTTTTTGCCTGAGGGTATTAAGCCTGTTTTGTAATTCCAATCGCTTTTTTTGTTCTTGCTGTTCTTTTTCTTGGCGTTTTTGTTCTTCTTTTCTTTGTCTTTCCCGTTCTTTCTGGCGTTTTTTCAAGTCGGCTCTGTCTGAGTTCGAGGCCTTGACGAAGTTGTCGCTGCGTAAAGCGGAAGAAGCGTTTTGGATAACGATTGCACCGGCCGGATCAGGCACTGCGGCGATGAAGATTGCGGCAATAGCTGCGGCTAATTTAAGGCCTTTGAAAGACATGCTTTTCTCCGTTTTTAAAAGCTCTGCATAAAGCTTAAAATATATTATACTTATCACTCCTCTTATTGTACTACATATAGTATAAGACATAAAGTAAACTTTTCGTTACAAATTCTAATTTTTCTGAAAGAACGAAACGCAATGATTATCACGATTGACGGGCCGGCCGCTGCCGGAAAAGGGACACTGGCCGCAAAGCTTTCTGCCAAATATAAATATGCCTATTTTGATACCGGTATGGTTTACCGCGCCGTCGGTCTTGAAATGTATTTGCGCAATCTTGATACAGCCGATGAAAAAGCTGCGTTGAAAATTGCCGAAACGCTGACATTTGAAAAGATGATGGAGCTTTCTGCGCACCCTGATTTTCGGTCTCAAATCGGCGGGCGCAATGCATCGATTGTTTCTGCTTATCCCGATGTCCGTGCTGCCTTGCTTAAAATGCAGCAGGATTTTTCCGAAAATCCGGTTTTTGCAGACGGTACGCCGGCTCAAGGCGCAATTTATGACGGACGCGATACCGGAACGGTCGTTTGTCCGGAGGCCGATATTAAACTGTTTATTACCGCTTCTTCCGAGGTTCGGGCCGAACGCCGCTATAAAGAGTTTGTGGCAAAAGGCATGGATGTTGCTTATGAAGAAGTATTGGCAGACGTCAAGGCGCGCGATGAGCGTGATGCCAATCGCTCGGCCGCGCCGATGAAGCCGGCGGAAGATGCCGTTGTTTTTGATACGTCAACGCTGAATATTGAAGAGGTTTTTGCCAAAGCCTGCGAAATAATTGATGCTGAAATCGATAAGGAAAAGAGATGAAGAAAATATCTTATGTTTTTATGGCGATTCTGGTTCTGGCCGTTATTGGCGGTGTCGGTTGGCTTTCATGTGCCTATTTGCAAAAAAAACAATTGAAAACGGATGAAGCGGAGCGCAAGGTTTCATCTTTGCAGGAAGCGATTTCTCTTGATAATCTGACCGCTGTTGAATTTATCATCAAAAACGGGGCAAATATTGAAGCGCCGATTAATCAGGATGAAAACGGAAAATATTTTACGGCGCTTGGCTGGGCATTGTTTTCCAACCGTCCGGAAATAGCGCGCTATTTGATTGAAGAAGGGGCTGACGTTAAAGCCGGAATTCCGCTGGGCAGTTCTATGCTGTATTGGGCTTTGGCTCATCAAATGGATGACGTGGCCATACGGCTGGTTGAGGCCGGTACGCCGTTATCTTCGGCGGACGGTTATAATCCGCTGCGGCATGCTGAGGCTAAAAATATGGATAAAGTCGTTGAAAAACTTAAAGAAAACGGCTTGGGCGAAGAAAATGGCCGAGCCGCCGCTTCTGAATAGATTTTGCTTAAAAAATTTCTTGAAAAATAATAATTTGAGTGTATAAAAGAAAAGACTTGAAAGCCTTAGGGTGCGCTGAGGCTTTTATTTTATATTTAACCGCGTACAAGACCGTCTCATTTTTTTCTCGAGACTGGCAATTTTGAAATATTTAATTTAATGACAAATACAGAAATTCAAATTCCTGAAATGACAGAAAGCTTTGAAGCCCTGTTGAACGAACAGTTTGGCGATAACGGTATTACCGGTTCCGTCGTTAAAGGAACAATCATCAGAGTAACCCCTGACTTCGCAACCGTTGATGTCGGTTTGAAGTCTGAAGGCCGCATTCCTTTGCGCGAATTTGGCCAGAACGCCGAATTGAAAGCCGGCGATCAGGTTGAAGTTTATGTTGACCGTTATGAAGACAAAGACGGCAACATTGTTCTTTCTCGTGAAAAAGCCCGCCGCGAAGAAGCTTGGCATGATTTGGAAAAATGCCTCAACTCCGGTGAAAGAGTCAACGGCGTTATCTTTGGCCGCGTTAAAGGCGGTTTCACTGTTGACCTCAACGGTGCGATTGCTTTCCTGCCCGGTTCTCAGATTGATATTCGTCCGATTAGAGACATTACTCCGTTAATGGGTATTTCCCAGCCGTTCCAGATTTTGAAAATGGATAAAGTCCGCGGCAATATCGTCGTTTCTCGTCGTGTTGTTCTGGAAGAAACACGCGCTGAAGCCCGTGCTGAACTGATCAGCGATCTTAAAGAAGGTTCAATTCTTGAAGGTGTTGTTAAAAACATTACCGATTACGGCGCATTCATTGATTTGGGCGGTGTTGACGGCTTGTTGCACGTTACCGACATTTCTTGGAAACGTATTAATCATCCGGCAGAAGTTCTGTCTGTCGGCCAGACCGTAAAAGTTCAGGTTATCAAATTCAACGAAGACAACCAGCGTATTTCTCTGGGTATGAAACAGCTTGAAGCAGATCCTTGGACAGCAGTTGCCGATAAATACAATGTTGGCGAAGTTTACACCGGTAAAGTTACCAATATCACTGATTATGGTGCTTTCGTTGAACTCGAAGACGGTATCGAAGGTTTGGTTCACGTATCAGAAATGAGCTGGACCCGCAAAAATGTACACCCGGGCAAAATCGTTTCTACTTCTCAGGAAGTTGAAGTTAAGGTTTTGGAAGTTGATGCAGACAAACGCCGCATCTCTCTGGGTATCAAACAGTGCACACCGAACCCTTGGGCTGCTTATGTTGAAGAGCATCCGGTCGGTTCTGTTATCGAAGGCAAAATCAAAAACATTACCGAATTCGGTTTGTTTGTCGGTTTGTCTGACGAAATCGACGGCATGATTCACCTGAGCGATATCTCTTGGGATAAAGCCGGCGAAGAAGCTGTTAAAGACTACACCAAAGGTCAGGACATTCAGGCTAAAATCATTGACGTTGACGTTGAAAAAGAACGCATCAGCCTCGGTATTAAACAATTGACCGAAAATACGCTTGCCACAGCTTTGGACGGCATGAAAAAAGGCGATGTTGTTAAAGCTACCGTTGTCAGCGCTGATGACAAAGGCGTAAACGTTGAAGTAAACGGCGTTAATGCAAACATTAAAAAAGCCGATTTGTCTCGTGACAAAGCTAATCAGAATCCGGATAATTTCAAAGCCGGTGACGTTGTCGAAGCTAAAGTTACTTCTGTTGACAAGAAGAACAACAAGCTCGGCTTGTCTATCAAAGCTTTGGAAGTAGAAGAAGAGAAGAAAGCTCTTGAAGAATATTCTTCTGCTTCTACCGGTTCTTCTCTGGGTGATGTATTAGGCGAAGCTTTGAAAAAGAACGCTTAATCATTCTCTGATTAAAAATAAAAATCTCCCGATTATCAGGTCGGGAGATTTTTTTATGATTCGAACATAACACTGCCTGCGTAAGCAGGTAGATGTAAACATTCCAGTTCATCCGTAAGCCTTGCGAAGCTTTGGGGCTGGTGAACGAAGTTCGAAACGGTTAATACGACTTGCGTTAGCTGGTGGAAATTTATATTCATAAAAAAACACTCCCGTTTTGCTTAGCAAATGTCGGGAGTGTCGAAAAGGGTGGATTTTACATATAAACGTAATTTCCATTTTTGAGAATTAGAAAATCTCTGCCGTAGCGGTCATAAACGTACCAGGAAAGTTCATCATAGAACGTGTTGTAGTATGGTTTATAACTTACCGGCCAGGCATTTTCGGGAATACATGAAACATAAGATCCGAAAGAAGACAGGTATTCATAATGTCCGCGCTGTTTGCCGGCATCCCAGACTTCATATTCGCCGCCGCCGAGATAAGTAATTTCATAACCATCCTGCAGCCAGGGGCCGGAAATTGATTCTGCACCGTGGCAATGGAAATCCCAGAGTTCGTCCAGAAGATCTTCGCAGCTTGTGAGTGTTACCATACTGAGCATCAATGTAACAATCCAGATAATATTTTTTTTCATTTTGTTTGTTATTTAAGGTTAATAATTCTCTTTTTAATATGATAGTTTTTTCAAAATATCATATTTTAGACAAAATGTCAAAAAAAATGCATTTTGTAAAAAATCTGCTAGAGTTAGGACTGTGAAGAAATTATCCTTATCTTATGTTAAATAAATAATTATGAAAAAATTAATGACATCAGTTTTAAATCTGGTTCAATCAGCTTTGGGATTTAAACGTCTGGCAACAAGTCTCCGTCCGCAGATAACATCAAACGTTTATGAGATTTATTATGACGAAATCAGCGGTAATGTGGTCGGGATTGTTTATAGAAATCTTGTCTTTTTGAAGGGCGTTTCCGAAAGAAGAATGAATTGGCATGACGCTGTTGACTATTGCAAAACGATCGTTATCAACGGCATTACGGCAGAACTTTGTCCCGTGGACAGTGATGATTCATGGGAAAAAGAGTTTTATAGTATTTCTAAAAGCTTATACGAGGCTTTGAAAGAAATCGGAGCCGAAAATTTGGATACTTATACATGGTGTTCCGAGTATAGTAAAGATAAAGCTTGGCTGCAGTACGTTGGCGACAGTGATGTGTACACCTGCCTTAAGGACGGTTGTAACTTTAACGTTCGCCCCGTTTTGGTTTTAAGGCGTTAGTCTTTTCTCTAAATTAAAAAGGTTCCTGAAAAATCAGGAACCTTTTTTAGTTTGGAAATTAGTTTTAATGTCTGCCGGAACGCCCTCTTTCGCGCTCGGCAGGTCTGGAACCTGAGTGGCGGGAAGGACGGTGCCTGTCGGCGGGAGCATACTGCCTTGAGCAGTTTGACGAGTTGTTTCTTACGGAACGTTCGGTCTGCTTGTAAGAATCTCGGAAAACTCTCCTTTCATGCGGGCTTTGCTGTTCGGTATATCGGCGCTGTGTCCTGCCGTCATAATTTCTTCGCGCAGGTGGCGGGCTTTGCCTCCGGTAATTTTGTTCCTGATAATGGTTATACCCGTTATGCCGATGAACCGCCGGCCTTCTGTGGTGATAGCAAGTGCCGTGATAAGCGTGATGATGCCTGCCATGCCAAAAGTGCCAATTGTAGAAGTTTATTCTTCTGCAATGCGCCACATGATAGCGGTAAGGATAATAATAAGGCTCATAGCTCAGCCGGCACCAGCGTCCGTCCGGATAAATGAAGTAGTTGATTAAACCGGCAACAACATACCAGCCCAGACTGCCGTTGTAATAATACGGACGGCAAAGGGATATGCGTTGATGCCAAATTTGCTCATAAGCCGGAACATTCAGGCTGCCCAGTGTATAACGGTATCTTGAAGGGCCGCGGACAACAATATATTGTGAATTGTTTGCCGCGAGAATAGACGCTTCGTTTGTGTGCCATTGTTCACCGGTCAAATCCAAATCATTGGAGATGTCATAAGAATAGTCGTCATACACATCGTCATCTCCGTAGTAGGACTGTGCGGCGGCGCTTAAGCTGAATGTAAGCAAAACCGCCATGAAAATAATTTTTTTCATACGTATTGGTTTTTGAGGTTAATAGTCTTAGAGAATAAAAAATTTTTTTAGTTCTAAAACTATAACTGAAATTTGTCTATTTGTCAAATATTAGAGCAGGCTGCGTATCTTCTCAGACACTTCTTCTGCCGCATTAAGCTTTTTTCCGCCCTTAAATTCTGATCTTTTCGGATTATCGCAGGCAATGGCATATCCGTTGTCGTAAAGGGATTGTACAAAACGCAATTGTTTGGGGGTCAGCCAGTCCTGGCCGCAAAAAACATATACGGGAACGCCCGTGCCGCAGGATTCGCATGTCATTGATACGGAATCTCCGGTCACGATAATATTGTCGGCGCAGGCCAAATAGCCCATATAAGGATTATCTTTCTTCTCTCCCCAAAGGAAAGTATAGGCGGGAATGTCTTTAAGGATATTCATAATCTCTTCTCGGGGTTTTTCTCCTGTCCGCCATGAGTCTGTAATCAGGATTGAGCCGCCGTTTTCTTTTTTCAATTTTAAAACCTCTTCGGCGAAAGCTCTGGCATTTTCAAGAGCAAAAGGTTTGCCTTTGACGGCACCGCCGACAATAACGGTCGTCCAAGGGCGCGGCAGGTCTAATCCGGAGAAAACCGGTTCCCATTTTTCTTTTGCTTCTTTCATGGCTTGGGGGCTGGTGCGCGTCGGAGAACCTACGGTATACATGATATTAGCGCTTTGGGCTTTGCTTTTGTCGTGTTCGGGAACAAAAATCGCGTCAAAATCGTTCAGGCCGGCTCCGGGCCCCGGATGAAGCATCTGGACTATTTTGGTTTTGCCTTTTGATTTTTTCTTAATCCAGCGGGCGACGGAAGCCGTGCGCCTTGTGCCGCTGATTACCAAATCGGGAAAAGGCTCGCTTAAAGCTTTTTTGCTTTCTGAAGTAATTCCGAAACAGCTGGCTCCTTTAATGATATTCGGCAGTTTTGCCCAAGGCGTGTAAACGATTTGTTTTTCTTCAATTTCTGCTTCATCGGCAGAAAACTGCTGCAAAACGCCGCGAACGACGTTTGTGCTGCCCATACGGTTGTCAAGGAGTGCCCAGATTTTTCTTTTCATGTTTGATAACTCTAAAAAATAAATAGTCAAGCGATTCTAATGCCGTTAGTATAATCACTATATTGCTTAACACAATAATTTTTCTTCACTTTTGGGAGAATAAAAAATGCGGATATGTATTTTTATGATGACAGTTTTTCTGTCTGTTATTCCTGCGGCGGCTCCGGCTCAGATGTCGGCTTCGAAAGATGCCCAATATCTGGCAACGATTAAAGCTGTTGCAAATTATAAAATTGATGATGAAGAAGAATTGCGCAATGTCGAGCGTCTGCGTGAGAACGAGGCGTTTAACCGTCAATTGCAGAGAATGATGGGCAAATTGCAAAATACGCGTACCAAAAACAGCAAAAACCAGCGGGTACTTCAAATTTTGAAACAGGCGGGCAAAGAAATTTACGATATTTTGAAATAATCGGCGGTTAAGCATTAATTAAGATAAAAATGCTATTCTGCCGATAATAAAAATTTTGGAGAAACATATATGTTCAATCCGGAAGAAAGCCTCAATCATTTGAAAGAGATGCGTTTGAAAGTCGCTTTGATGAAAGGCGAGGAGGTCGAAGGGCTGACACCGCTGCCGTTAGCCAAAGACGATGAAAAAAGCAAAACGCCGGTTATGGTTAAGAAAAAACAGCAAGAGATAAATTAAATGATAAAAAGATTCGCTTTGCTTTTATCTTTATGTGCCTTGTCAGCCTGCTCCTGGGGATATTGGGAGCGGCAAAACAGTGTTCCTGAGCCGGATTATAAGCGTTTTGTTAATAATGTGAAGGTTATTTCCGAGAGCGCTACGCATGTGACTTATGAATATCGTAACGTCCGTGTTGACGAACTGGCTGTTTTAGCCGCGCTTTACTGCAATGAGCAAACATCAAAACAGGCATATCTTGATAAAATAATTTTACAGCCGGATCATTCCCGCCGCGCGGTGTTTATTTGTAAGCAGCGTCCGTAATTTCTCAAAAAAAATATAATATTTTCTGCTTTGGTTGCAAAAAAGACTTTTTCTTCCTATATATTTCTATAAAGAAATAACCTTTTGTCGAGCACATTAAAATGAGTAAAAACCTGTATCATATATTAGGAGTGAGCAAAACGGCCGGCGAAGCTGAAATCAAATCGGCCTATCGTAAATTGGCGCGCAAATATCACCCTGATGTAAATAAAGACAATAAAGAAGCCGCAGATAAATTCAAAGAAGTCTCTTGCGCGTATGATATTCTCGGAAATAAAGAAAAACGCCAAAAATATGATAACAACGAGATTGATGACGAAGGCAAGCCGACCGGTTTTGGCGCCGGATTCGGTTCCGGTGGCGGCAATTCTTATTATAATTATTCAACCGGCGGCAATCCTTTCGGTGGCGCTTATCAGGACGGCGGCGGAAATTTTGACTTCTCGTCAATTTTCGGTGAAGACATTTTTTCCCGGTTTGCCGGCGGAAGGGCTCAGGGGTTTGGCGGAGCTTCGCGTCGGCCGCGCAAAGGTGAAGATATTAATTATGCTATGCGCGTGGATTTTCTGAGCGCCGCTCAGGGAGCGGACAAAACCGTTAATCTGAACGGTAAAAATATCAATGTTAAAATTCCTGCCGGAACGGCAGACGGACAAACGTTACGTCTGAAAGGCCTTGGGCATCCGAGTATAAACGGCGGTCCGAACGGCGATGTCCTGATTACGGTTAATGTTGATAAACATCCCTATTTTGAAGCACAGGGGCAGGATATTCATCTGGATTTGCCGATAAGCATTAAAGAAGCGGTATTGGGCGGCAAAGTGACTGTTCCGACCATAAGCGGCAAAGTGAATGTCAATATCCCGCCATATTCTTCAAGCGGAGAAAAATTACGCTTGAAAGGAAAAGGAATTAAGGCTAAAAACGCAACAGGGGATGAGATTATCACATTGAAAATAGTTTCCCCGAAAAATAAAAATGCCGAGTTGGAAAAAGCGCTCGGCTCAATAGCGGACGAAACGATTAGGAACTTTTAATGCTGCTTGATGCCTTGAAAGACTTTGAATGGTATAACGAACCGGAAAATGTTCGTTTCAATGATCTGGGCATGGTTGTAAATACAAAGCCGAAAACGGATTTTTGGCAGAGCACGCATCACAATTTCAAAAAAGATAACGGCCATTTCTTTTTTACCCGTATCAACGGCGATTTTTCATTGGTAGTCAAATGGCATTTTGACAAGGCTTATGCTTTTGACCAATGCGGAATCATGATGAGGATTGACGAACGCAATTGGTTCAAAGCCAGCCTTATGTCTGAAACGGCTGATAAGCCGAAGCTTGGCAGCAGCCTGACGAATTTCGGATATTCCGACTGGGCAGTTTTAGATTTGGCTGAGCCGATAACGGAAATTTGGTACAAGTTGGTCTGCCGGCAAAGCGATTGCGCGGCATATTATTCGCTTGATGGAAAAAATTATAATCAATTGCGCCTGTTTCATCTGGTTAACGACAGCGGCGAGGCTAAAGTCGGCGCTTATGCGGCCTCACCGCAACGCAGCGATTTTGAATGCGTATTGGAAATCTTAGATTTAAAGTGACGGTCTGATTTTGGGGCTTTGCCAAAAATGGGTTAAAAGTTTCAGAGCCGCGGCAATCAGGGCTGAAAAGGCAAAAACGATTCCCCATTCTTTCCACGAAAGATTCTCCGTTTGGAAAAATTTGTGAAACTGGTTATTATATGTAAACAATAATTGCAGGGCGATTATTGTCAGCGAACCTGTCGCGGCCTTTAAAATGTTTTGAAACTGATAAGAACCGTAAAAGTAAAGAATACTGCTCATGGCAATCAGATTGCAGGCAACGGTACGTCCGGCAGAAATGGAATTTCCTTCTGCGGCAGACAGTCCGAAGGCAGCAAGGCAGGAAGAAGTAATCAAAAGGGCTGCTGTTGTCAGACGTTTGAACACGGCAGGGCAAATTATAAATTCTTTTAGCTTCGAATTTTGAAACGTTATATCTTTAGAGTTTGAATCAAGGGAAAGCATAATTCCGAGATACGCAGCCGTAATCAGGTTAGTCCATAAAATTTGTGCCGGCGTAAAAGGGGAATCCCAATTGCACAAAACAGAAATCACAATAGCCGAAGCTTCTGCCAGACCAACAGGTATCATCCATAAAAAGAATTTTTTTAAATTTTCAAAAACGGCGCGCCCTTCATCTATTGATGATTTTATCGTTGCGAAATTATCATCTGCCAGAACAATATCCGCAGCGTCTTGAGCCGCTTTGGTTCCGAGATAACCCATGGCAATGCCGGTATTAGCCTGTTTCAGCGCCGGAACGTCATTCACGCCGCTTCCTGTTATGGCGACAATCCGGCCGTTATACTGCAAAGCTTTAACCAGACGCAACTTGTCTTCGGGAGTAACTTGGGCAAACACATCCGTTTCTTCGACCATTTCTCTGAGATAATTGTCGCAAGTATCCGTAATTTCTGCCCCGCTCATTGCTTTCAGTTCGCCATTTTCTCCCAAACCGCGGATATTCATTCGGGCTGCGGTTGACTTGGCTGAAACAATGTCGTCTCCGGTAATCATTTTAATCGAAATTCCTGTCCGGCGGCAGGCATCAACGGTGCTGAGAGCGTCAGGTTTGGGCGGATCAATCATTGCCTGAAGGCCGACAAAAACCAGATTCTTTTGCACATCTTTATGCTCAAGGGTTTGTTTGTCAAAATCCTGCTTAATGGCAAATCCCAGAACACTCATTCCTTGGGCTGCGTAATTGTCGGACTTTTCCAAAACGGCATCTTTATCAATATCGGCCAGACTGCCGTCCGCAAGCATTATCCGGCTGCAATAGGGCAGAATTGCGTCAACAGCGCCTTTAACATAAATCGTGTTGTTTTGGCATAAAACAGCCATATATTGAACATCTGCCTCAAAAGGGATTCGGGCGATAACCGGATTTTCTTCCCTTACGCCGTTGAAAAATAAATTTTTTTTGCCGGCGGAGACGAGCAATGCAGCTTCCATTGGGCTGCCTTCTGGATAATAAGTGCCGTCAATCTCACAAAAGCTGGCATCATTGCATAAAACGCCGGTTTTAAGGCATTGCATCAGCGCAATGTTAGCAGTGTCCGGCAAAAAGATGCCGTTGAAATCATATCCGGTGCCGCTGATTTCGTAATCAACTTCGCCGGATGAAACTTTTTGTACCGTCATTTTGTTTTCAGTGAGTGCATTTTTGTCAGTGCAAATAACGGAGACCTGCCCAAGAGCTGCCAAAGCGGGCAAATTATGCACGGCGGCATTGAATTTGGCAGCACGTTTGACACTGATTAAAAGAATAAGGGCAGCGGCAGCCGGCAGCCCGACGGGAATAAGGGCAATGGCGGATGCAATGGCTGAAGCCGCAATATTAGGCAGGCTTTCGCCTTTCAGTAACCCTTCTGCCCAAATTATCCCATTTAAAAATATAATAACGCCCAATAAAATCAGGCTGAATTTTTCAATTTGCTCTCTTAACGGTATTTTTAAGTACTGAGTCGTTGTTATCATATGGG
Organism: uncultured Alphaproteobacteria bacterium; assembly: GCA_949493535.1. Taxonomy (GTDB): domain Bacteria; phylum Pseudomonadota; class Alphaproteobacteria; order RF32; family CAG-239; genus CAJLXD01. The sequence continues at coordinate 4,862 of CASZWJ010000017.1, read as the reverse complement.
AAATTTTGCCTATTTCCGTGTGTTTGCCTGTTTCGACGACAACGCCTTTGGCCTGTCCGTGAATAACAAAGGTTGAAGCAAATGCCATATTGGAGCGTTTGGATAAAGGCGTGTCCGGAGAAAGCAAATAAGCCGATTTCTCAACAGGGTGTGTTTCACCGGTCAAATTCGATTCGTCTATGCTCAAATCATTTGTCTGAATTAAGCGCAAATCTGCCGGAACTTTATCTCCGGCCCGAATAATGACAATATCGCCCGGCACCAGCTCGCAGGCGTTGACAATCATCACATCATTTTCTCGAATGACATGAACCGGCATATTTAAAGATTTTGTCAGCTTATCAAAAGTTTTTAATGCCCTGCCTTTTAAGATGAAGCAGATTGCGGTGTTGATGCAAATCGCGGCAAAAATTGCGGCTGCGTCAAAATATAGCCCGAAAAATAAGGAAATTATGCCTGCTGCAGGCAACGCGTAGGCCAAAGGATGGTTAATATGTTTCCATAAACGGCGGCCGGCATTTTTTTCAGAAGCGGCATTCAGGAGATTCGCGCCATATGCTTCGCGGTATTCATTGACAAGATTTTGAGTTAAGCCGCAATTTTTGCCGGTTGCAAATTCCGCAAAAATTTCTTCTGCGGGAAGATTATGCCAATCTTTATTTCCCATAATTAATCCTTATATAAATAACAGCTGGTATTATCATAATCGACAGCCGTTACCTAAAGCTTAACAGAAAATCAGCAATTTTCAAAATTATTCTGGGCAGCGGCAAAATGACGAACGGGACTATAAATCATGGCAGAACTTTATGTCAGAACAAAAGAAATTAAAATACGCCATTTTTGGGTGTATATAATTGCCGCCGTGGCTTCTCTCGGCGGTTTGCTTTCCGGTTTTGATACCGGAGTAATTTCCGGAGCGCTGCTCTATATTAATGAAACCTGGCAGACAAGCTCATGGGAACAAGGTTGGATTGTCAGCGCGGCAATAGTCGGCGCCGTTGCAGGAGCGGCTATGAACGGCTCATTGTCTGATATTTACGGGCGAAAGAAAATCATTGTTGCGACCGGCGTTATTTTTGCAATCGGTTCATTAATGTGCGCCTATGCGGCTTCGCCGATGTGGTTGATAATTTCGCGAATGGTTATCGGTTTGGCCGTCGGTATGGTTAACTTTGTTGTGCCGTTGTATTTATCAGAGATTGCGCCGCAAAAGATTCGCGGAATGCTGGTTTCCACGTTTCAGTTGGCTATTACGGCCGGAATATTGTTTTCTTATCTAGTCAACCGGATTTTTGCAAATGCCGAATACAGTTGGCGTTGGATGCTGGGAGCTGGATTGGTGCCGGCTGTCGTTTTATTGGTCGGCATCAGTTTTCTGGGAGATACGCCGCGCTGGTTGATAAGCAAGAAAAGGGAAAAAGAAGCTAAAGAAATTTTCCAAAAAATAAATCCGCAGGGCAATGCCGAAGCTCATATTTCAGAAGTTAAAGCGACTTTGACACGCCCGAAAAATGCAAAAGGCGGAATTTTCAAGCCGTGGATGATAATGCCGGTTTTTGTCGGTGTCGGCATGATGTTTATGCAAATCTGCACCGGAATTAATACGATTATTTTTTATACGACGACCATTTTCAAAATTGCAGGTTTCTCAGATAATATCAGTGCCATTTATGCCACAATCGGTATTGGATTCGTCAATTTCATAATGACGTTTGTGGCAATTTTCTTTACGGATAAATGGGGAAGAAAACCTCTGCTTTATACCGGCTTATTCGGAATACTCATTGCGTTGGTTTCTTTGGGCGCAGCATTTCGTTATGCAGATATTTTAGGAGATAATTTGAAATGGATTGCCGTTGGCAGCGTTGTCGTTTACATCACGGCGTTTGCAATGAGCTTGGGGCCGGTCGGCTGGATTATGGTTTCGGAAATTCTGCCGCTGCAAATCAGGGGATTGGCGATGAGTATCTGCACGGTAGCAAATTTTGCTTTTAATTTTATTGTTGTTTTGAGTTTTCTGCCGTTAATTCATTCTGTCGGCGAAGCTTGGACTTTCTGGATTTTTGCCGGAATTACGGTTCTGTGTCTGTTTTTTACTTATTATTTGGTTCCTGAGACCAAAGGGATATCTTTGGAAAAAATAGAACAAAACTGGCGAGAGAAAATTCCCGCTCGCAAATTCTGATGTTTAATTAAAAAACATAAAAATAAAACCCCGAGAAACTCTGAAAGTTTCCGGGGTTTAAGTTCAGCTTTCAATAAAAACGGGATTAGTCGGCAACAACAGGCTGTTCTTTTTTCAAACGGCTTCTAACTTTGTCGACAATGTCGTCAGTTGCTTCTTTGATAGCCTCACGTTTGATGTAGGCAACAACGGCGCTTCCGGCTAAAACAACGGTACCGATAGCGAAAAGAGCTAAATTCTTTTTAGTCATAACTAATAAATTTTAAAAGATTTTGTAATTAAGTTAACTCAAATCTGGTACTACAATTGAAAGGCAACCCTAAAAAACATCCAAAATAATACCAAATATGGCGGCAATCTATCACCATTATTTTTATTTGTAAAGATGTTGGATTAATTTTTGTAATGTTTTTACTGAGGTTATAAAATATGGAAAATTGTCTTTTGTTACGGTTCTATGCGGAAATAATAAAAACCCTCCTTACCGGAGGATTTTTGTAAATGGCGGATAGAGAGGAACGGCTAAGCAAAAATGACCTTTAATGTCATTTTTGTCTGCAATGTCACGGCTATCTTAATTTATAAGGAGTTGACAAGCTCTGAAATAAATTTAGATACCCGTGAACGAACCCTAGGGTTGCGACCCTCTCTGACATCAAAAAAGCCCAGAAAATCTGGGCTCGAATTGGCGGATAGAGAGGGATTCGAACCCTCGGTACGCTTTAGGCGTACACACGATTTCCAATCGTGCGCCTTCGACCACTCGGCCATCTATCCAACAACGAGAGACAATTAATCATAACTTCTTGTGAAAAGCAAGCAAATTATGTAGTTTGGTAGCAAAAATATTCTTAATTGAGATTCAAGCTTTATTAAACAATCTTTTTTAAGCTGGGCATATTCTTTTAATTTGGGAAAATTCATGCGGCAACAGCAATTATCACAGCTTTCTCCTGTTTATGCGTTCATCTTGGACGGCACGGTTCCGACAATAGCTTTGCCGGCAGAAATTTCTGAACGGGGCTCTCCGTTGAAATATGAAATAGAAGATGAGTACGGACGCAAAATCAATGGTGATTTTTCAGCGGCGCCGGCTTTATTGTTGCCGAGATTAAATGCCGGATATCATCATTTTAAAATATCCGGTGAAAATTTGTCTTCGGAAGCTTTGCTGTTGGCTGCTCCGTCCAAGATGCATAAATCGGAAGTAACAAAATTTCTCTGGCAGCAGCCGGTCAATAATTTTAAATCTCTGCGCCGTATTTTATCTGTCAATGATTTGAAGGCGTTGCATTATAATTATCCGTTTCCTTGCGAAGAAGATTTAGCCGTATTTTTTCGATTAATTCAAAAGAAAAGCCCATGTTTGGAAAATAATATTTCTGATTATAAAGAACAGGCGCTTTATTTGGCGCTGCAGTCACAAATGCCAATAAATAAAGACTATGCCGATTGGGCAAATAATCATTATGACTATAACAAAATAAATTCGTTTAAAACGAAAGAATTTGCCAAAAAGCAAGCGGATTTGGTCGCGCTCGGAGAATTGGCGTTAAAAGAAGTGGATTTTTGCCTGCGTGATATTACGGCATTTTGCCGCCGCCGCGATTGTCCTGTCTGCATTCATATTGATATGCCTTTGGCTGCAAATTTTCGAGAATTCAGGGCTTGGCGTGACCGTAAGCTTCTGCTGAGCAAGCAACTTTCTTTTTCGGGGTATTCAGATTATGCGCCTTATAATCCGCAGGCTTTGGAGAAAGCATTTTATGAGCCTTTTATCACGCTCATTCGGCAGAGTATGGCTTATGCGGATGTTTTGTGCCTTGATAAGCCGGAATATTTATGGCAAATTCCTTGTTTAGATATGCCGTTTCCCGATAAAATAATTGAATATAATCTGTCGGCATTGCTGGCAATTATTGCAATAGAAAGCAATCGCAGCCGTTGTCCGGTTGTGGCTTTGAATAAACCGGAATTACCGGATGAATTGAAAAAATATTTAACCGGCGCCGGTATTTCTCTGATATAGATTTTATAAATAAAATTGTCTGTCTTCAAACCGGATTTTTATCGCTTATATAAAAAATATAACCATTAATAAGGAGAGAAGATATGCTGACTTCAGATACATGTTTTTGCGATGGCGGCCGTCCGATTATTTTGGATCCTGAACATCCGCTTAATGTAAAGATTAAAGACTACTCCCGTCCGCTTTACCAGGATGCTGACGAACAAGATTTTGAGATAAGGACAATTGCGGAAACGCAGTTGGTAAACAATGCTTTTGAGTTTGGCGATAAACAGGCTATGGAAGAGAATTTATATAATTTCGGTGATGAAGATGACTTGCCGGAGAGTGATAGGGCAATGCAAAATCGTAAGATAAGAAAAAACGTGGAATAAAATCGACTGACCGCAGCGAGTTGGCGATTGCCAATAGGCAGAGCCTACGAGCCAGAACGAACCTTGGTTCGAGTTCCGCCGCGAATATGATTGATGAAAGGAATGGCGCCAGCGGCGGGCTTGAGGCAAAAAATATCTCCGGAGGAGATGTTTTTAACGAGAGGGGAGAATTTGTTAGCTTGTAAGCAAGAGGAAACGACGCGCAACAAGCGTTACAAATCGACTGACCGCAGCGAGTTGGCGATTGCCAATAGGCAGAGCCTACGAGCCA
>CASZWJ010000016.1 GCA_949493535.1 uncultured Alphaproteobacteria bacterium | reverse complement strand
CTTGTTTCTTATTATTTACCTCATATAAAAGAATTTATGGATTAGGCAGCTAATATAGAAGCAGCGAATAAATTACTCCGTTATGTACTTCATTGTACACTAGGGTTTTCTTCGCCGTTAGAAATTACTTTATATCCCGCGCTATTTGAGTTTTTCTGTTAAAGGCGATTGTACACTCCTTTACAATTCTTATTATTTGTTTCTGTAAAACCAAGGGCTTGGAAAAGCCCTTTATTTGTGCTATAATAAAAGTCTTAAAAGGATTTTTTTATTTATTATTGGAGGCATATTATTTACCGCAGTGTTTAAATCACGAGTTGATTTCAGTGTAGAAAAATTTTTTTCGAACGCCTCGGCACTGCATCTAAAAAATTATCTGACTATGATTGAGACAATAATAGGTTTGTTTTGTGCAATTTTCGGCGTGGCTTTTATTTTGAACCTGATCGGAAGTTTGGGCAAGATATTTGGCGCGGTCGGCGGCTGGATTGCTTTTTTTCTTTTCATGGCTGTCTATGCGTTGCTGTTTGCGACAGAAAATTCTTGGCTGATGTTCTTTCCTAGGTTCGTCGGGCATGTTATTTCCGTTGCGCTTAACATTTCCTGCGCCGTTGTGATGATTTATTTCATTGTCAAGGCGTTGACAAGCAAGAAATTTTTGCTTTGTTATTTGATCTTTAATTTTGTAGGACTAGGAATTTTTTATTTCTTTTTCTAAAAAGAGGGTGGCAAGATTTTGCCTCTCTCTTTTTTTGTCTCTTGAAATGTCGACTTTCGGTTATATATCAGAATTAAACAACTTTATTAAGGAGAGGAAAATGGAGCTTTATTTATTTCTGGCGTTATTTCTGATGTATTTGCTGATGAACTTTTTTGTTAAAACAAACGTACAGCGCAAAATTTGGACTTTGGCTTTTGTTGTGGCTTTTGTGATTACGGCGATTTCAATTGCTTTTATTCATGTAAGTAATCAGGATGTGATGATGTCAGCCAACCAGCTCAACTGGTATTATCTGTTGTATTTGTTCGGTTCTTTGTCCGTGGTTTTGGGTGTTATCAACCTTTGGATTTACCGCCGCGGCTTAATCAACATCTTTTTTGAAAACGGCGACGATTTTTCCGAAGATGATGAAGACGGCAAAGATAAAGATTGAAAAATCATCTCAATTTGCTATACCTCACTTTAAGGAATTAAAGTGAGGTTTTTTTATGTTAAGAATCAGTAATGTCAAAGCGCCGTTGGAATTGCCTGTTTCTATGCTGATAGAGAGCCTGGCGCGCGAAATCGGTTACCGCGGCCGTTTTAAAAGCTGGAAAATTGCTAAAAAAGCGCTTGATGCGCGCTCCAAAGCAAATGTTCATTATGTTTACAGCATTGATGTGGAAGTTGATAATGAACAAGCATTTCTGAAGACAACGAATTATCCTTTTGTTGAACAGGTCAAGGACGAAGAACTGCGTTCTTTTCAATTAAAAAAAACTAAGGCAGCTGCGCGTCCGGTTATTATCGGCAGCGGTCCGGCAGGCATGTTTGCCGGAATAGCCTTGGCAGAAGCCGGATTAAGACCGGTTATTCTGGAAAGGGGCGCTCCGGTGTCTCAGCGGCAAAAAGATATTATGGCATTCTGGAAAAATGCCGAACTTAAAGAAGATTCAAACGTGCAGTTCGGCGAGGGCGGAGCCGGAACTTTTTCTGACGGCAAGCTGATGAGCGGCATAAAAAAAGACTTATACACGGCCAAAGTATTGCAAGAATTGATTGTTGCCGGCGCTCCCGAAGAGATAGGCTATCTGGCAAAGCCGCATATCGGTACGGATAAACTGGCGCTGGCCGTCCAAAAAATCAGGGCAAAAATTGAATCTCTCGGCGGCGAATACCGTTTCTATAACCGAGTTGAAGATTTGCTCATCAAAGACGGAAAGCTTCAAGGCTTGAAAGTCAGAAATGAAAAAGGGGAAATTTATGAGCTGTCTGCCGATAAAGTTATTTTGGCAATAGGGCACAGCGCGCGCGATACATTTGAAATGCTTTATAAAAATCAGGTTCAAATTCAACAAAAACCTTTTTCAATCGGCGTGCGTATCGAGCACCGCCAAAGCCTGATTAACAAATCTCAATACGGAAAATTTGCCTCTCAGCTCGGCGCCGCCGATTATAAGCTGGCTTATCACGGCAAAAACGGAAGGTCTGCCTATACGTTTTGCATGTGTCCGGGGGGAGTGGTTGTGGCTGCAGCTTCGGAAAAAGGGCGTGTTGTGACAAACGGCATGAGCGAGTTTGCCCGAGATAAAATTAATGCCAATTCGGCGCTGTTGGTCGGCGTGACGCCCGAAGATTTCGGCGGCGATCATCCGCTGCAGGGAATGTATTGGCAGCGGCAGCTGGAAGAAAAGGCTTTTCAGCTTGGCGGCAATACTTATAAAGCGCCGGCCCAGCTGCTTAAAGATTTTCTGCTCGGCAAAGCCTCAAAAGCATTGGGAGAAGTTCATCCGTCCTATTGTCCGGGGGTAGTTTTGGGCAATTTGCAGGAATTGTTGCCGCCATATGTTACGGAAACGATGAAAGCGGCGATTTTGGAAATGAACAAACGGTTGAACGGGTTTGCCTGTCCCGATGCTGTTTTGACCGGTATCGAAAGCCGGAGTTCTTCGCCGATTAAAATTGTCAGAGACGAAAATATGCAAAGCAATGTTAAAGGCTTGTATCCCTGCGGCGAAGGCGCCGGTTATGCGGGAGGCATTCTTTCGGCTGCTGCAGACGGGTTGAAGTGCGCCGAAAAACTGGTGGAAAGTCTGTCCTAATCATTTGCTTTGCGGCTTGGTTTTGTTATAGTTGCTTTATCTGGACTAATTTAAGGATTAAAGATGAAAGTAGCAATTATTGGAACAGGCTATGTCGGGCTGCCGACCGGAGTAGGTTTGGCTGAGCTTGGCAATGAAGTTGTCTGCGTTGATAAGATTGAGCAGAAAATTAACGACTTGAATGCCGGAAAATTGATTATTTATGAAGACGGCCTGGAAGAGCTTTTTAAAAAGAATGTCGCTTCGGGGCGTTTGTCTTTCACGACGGATATGAAAAAAGCCGTAAACGGGGCAGATATTGTGATGATTGCCGTCGGAACGCCGCCGCATCCGTTTACCAAAGAAGCCGATATGAAATATATCCATGCTGCGGCTTATGAACTGGCCGAGTATCTGGACGGCTATACCGTGGTGGCAACCAAGTCGACGGTGCCGGTCGGAACGGGAGACGAAGTTGAGGCAATTATCTGCAAAGTTAATCCCAATGCCGATTTTGATGTGATTTCTTTGCCTGAGTTTTTGCGCGAGGGGTTTGCCATTCACGATTTTTTCAATCCGGACAGGATTGTTGTCGGCGCCAATACCGACAAAGCCCGCGAGGTTATGAAAAAGCTTTATGCGCCGTTTGAAGGCAAAACGGAATTTTTGTTTGTGAAGCGCAAATCTTCAGAAACAATCAAATATGCTTCCAATGCTTTTTTGGCGATGAAAATCCATTATATTAACGAAATGGCAAATTTCTGCGAAAAGGCCGGAGCAGATATCCGCGAAGTTGCCAAAGGTATGGGGCTTGATTCCCGTATCGGCAAGAAATTTTTAAATCCGGGGCCGGGGTACGGCGGTTCCTGTTTTCCGAAAGATACCAATGCTATGGCGCAAATGGGCAAAAAATACGGTGCGCATTTGAATTTGATTGAAACGACAATCGCCAAAAACGACGAGCGCAAAGCCGAAATGGCAGAAAGGGTTTTATCTCGCCTTGCCGATCGGGAAAACGGACGCATTGCCGTTTTGGGACTGGCTTTTAAGGGCGGTACTGACGATTGCCGCGAATCTCCGGCCATGGATATTGTGCGCGATATGTTAAAGTATAACCGCAACATTTGCGTTTATGATCCGAAAGCAACGGATAATGCCCATAAGCTTTTGGCGGAATCAGTCCATTATGCAGAAGATGCGTATCAGGCTTGCGAGGGGGCGGAAGTTATTGCCATTTTGACGGAATGGGAAGATTTTAAAAAACTTGATTTTCTTAAACTAAAGAATAGGGTCAAGGCGGCTAAAATTGTAGATTTACGTAATATTTTAAATGAAGAAGATGTCCGCCGCTCGGGATTCGAATATTATTGCATCGGACAAGTTTGTTAAAATATAAGGAGAGAGACATGGATGAGATTGTAAAAAAAGAATGTGACTGCGGACCGGAATGCACTTGCGGCTGCAATGAAGGCAAACCTTGCACTTGCGGCAGCAAAGGCAAAGATGGCAAAAAATGCAAATGTGGTGACAGCTGTAGTTGCGGCGATAATTGCAAATGCGGCTGCCATAGCCGTTCCTGCGGCGGATTTTCCCGTTTTCTGGCTGGTTTGCTGATTGGCGGCGGTTTGTGCGCAGCCGGTTATTTTCCCGGTTATTATTACTACCAAACTAAGATGAATGCCAATTCGGTAACTGTTAAAGGCTTGTCTGAAATGGACGTCAAGGCTGATTTGGCTGTTTGGGAGCTGAAATTTGTGGTTACCGGCAATGATTTGGCTTTGGCTCAGCAGGAAATGGAACAAAAGGGCAAATTGATTGCCGCTTTTCTGACAGAGCAGGGGTTTGCCGCCGAAGAAATTAACGCAAGTTCGATTAACACAAACGATTTGCTGGCAAATCCGTATCGCAGCAATGACATCAACGCTTCGCGCTATATCTTGAACCAGACGATTACCATTCGCTCGCAGAATGTTGATTTGGTTGAAAAATCTTTGGGGCAAACCGGAAGTTTGATTTCGCAAGGCGTTGTTTTTGACAATCAATACGGTTCGCCGGTTTCTTATGTCTTCACCAAGCTGAATGATATTAAGCCGAAGATGTTGGAAGAAGCTACGAAGAATGCCGAAGCTTCTGCCCGTGAATTTGCCAAGAGTTCAGACAGCGAAGTCGGCAAAATCCGCCGTGCGAACCAAGGCGTTTTCTCAATTTTGCCGGCCGAGCAGACAATGAACGCCAGCGAAATGACACAAATCAATAAGAAGGTGAGGGTTGTGTCGACGATAGAATACTGGCTCAAATAGGATAAAATTCGTTTAATGGGTATCTAAAGCAATTTTGCGGTGCTCGCCTCCTCATGTACTTCTATGTACACTGCGGGGCTGCGCTCCTGAAAATCACTTTATATCCCTCATTATCCGAATTTTATGAAAAACACCGCAATAATCATTATTGCGGTGTTTTTATACAGAAATTTATTGCATTTTTTACTTTTATTCTTTAATTTCATTTTTGCAGATTGGAGACAATTTGCGGTGTCTGAAAAACATCTACAAACAAAAATATCCACTCATGGTGGAGTGTGGGAAATAAGCCGATTTATCGGGCGAATAACCATGACTGTGTTTGTACAGTTTTTCAGCTCCGCCACCTTTGGATAAACCAAAGGTGGTTTGTTTTAATCATTTGCCATGTTTTATTTGTCGGTAGTTTCGACATGGCAAGGTACAAAAACAGGAGTTGAATTATGATAACAAAAAAAGAAGCAAAAAAAAATTTCCGTGAGACAAGGACGGCTTTGGCAAACCAAATAACAGCTTTGCGAAAAAGCCGAAAGTTGACAATTGAAGAACTTGGGTTTGAAACCGGATTTAAGAAAATCTATTTGGAAAGGCTGGAGCTGGCGCAATTGGAAATCAGCCTGAGCATGGTTAATGCTTTGGCGCGTTATTTTGACAAGAAAGTCAAAATTGAACTGGTTGATTAAAAAAATATCCCCGCGGCAAATATTTTCGCGAGGATAATATTTTGTTGCGCTTTCAGATTATTTTCTAATCTTAGAACCTTCAATTTCCTTAAAATATCTGACCGTATCTGCTTTGAGTTCATTGGTTGCGTCATCGTCGCAGACAATAAAACCGTGCTGGTGCATTTGTAAAATACTGACCGGCCACATATGGTTGATGCTGCCTTCAATGGCATGGTGAATGGCGCGGGCTTTGTTTTGTCCGGTTGCCATAATCATTACTTCTTCCGCATCCATAATCGTGCCGATACCGACGGTTAATGCTGTTGTCGGGACTTTGGTGACATCTCCTTCAAAAAAGCGCGAGTTGGCATTGACCGTTTCCTGTGTCAGCGTTTTAACACGGGTTCTGGAGCTTAAAGAGGAGCCGGGTTCGTTAAAAGCAATGTGTCCGTCAGAACCGACGCCGCCTAAAAAGAGATGAATTTTGCCATAATTTTTGATAGCATCTTCATAATCCTGACATTCTTTGACATAGTTTTTTGTCATGCCGTCAAGAATATGAACATTGCTCTTTTTAATATCGATATGGGAAAAAAAGTTTTCCCACATAAAATGGTGATAGCTTTGCGGGTGGGAGGCGTCTAATCCGATATATTCATCCATATTAAACGTGACGACATTGGCAAAAGAAACTTTGCCTTTTTGGAACAGGCTGATAAGTTCTTTATAAATGCCCAAAGGCGTTGAACCGGTCGGCAGCCCCAAAACAAAAGGTTTTTCCGCTGTCGGGCGAAAGCGTTTAATCCGGTCGGCAATATAATTGGCGGCCCATTTTGAACATTCTTCGTAGTTTTTTTTGATGATTACGCGCATAGGCTTTCTCCCTCATAAATTTTGCCGTTAATAATCATGTGCATTATGTTAAAACTTTTATCAAAAACAACCAAGTCGGCATCATAGCCGGGGGCAATGTTACCCTTGGTTTCCAGTTTCATTATCTTAGCCGGATTGGTTGATGCCAAATGAATGGCTTGTTCGTGGTTTAATCCCCAGTCGATAAGGTTTTTAAATCCTTCAATCATTGTCAGGGCAGAACCGGCAATAACATTGTCTGATTTGCGATAGAAGCATTTGTTTAAATAAACTTCTTCATTGTTGGCATATAAAATTCTGGCGTTTTGTTTGGTCGGTTTCAGAGAATCGGTCACCATTACCAATTTGTCAATCGGTTTATATTGAACCAGAAGCTTTATCAGGTGCGGATCAATGTGAATGCCGTCCGCAATCACTTCGCAAGACATTTCCGGATGAATGAAAACGGCGCCGACCGCGCCGGGGTCACGATGATGCATGCGGCTCATGGCATTGAACAAATGCGTCGTATGAATAATGCGCGCCTGCATGCCTTCTACCATTTGCGCATAGGTGGCGTTTGTGTGTCCGGCCTGAAGGATGATGCCTTTGGAAATGCACCACAAAGCCAGTTCGCGCATGCCTTTGAGTTCGGGGGCAACCGTCATGTTGATGATATGTCCCTTGGAGGCTTTATAGAGTTTTTCCATTAACGGAATACTGACCGTACTGACGGCTTCCTCGCTCTGAACGCCGAGGCGTTCTTTGGAAATGAACGGTCCTTCAAGGTGGATGCCGGCAATATGCGCGCCTTTTTCTTTGCCCATAGCCTTAACAACCGCTTTGATGTTTTTTATCATTTCTTCTTCTTTGCCCGCATACAGTGTCGGGATAAAGGCCGTAACACCGTATCGGGGGAGAATTTCAGACATTTTCAGGATTGATTCCTTATCTCCGTCATCCGTGCCGAAACCGCCGATGCCATGGATATGGGTGTCAATAAACCCCGGCGCGATATAAGCGCCGTTGACGTTAATGATTTGAACTTTGGGGTTAAATTCCTTTTGTTTGAAACGTTCTTCGCTGAAAACGTCTACAATTTTGTTTTCCTTAATATAAACGGCACAATTTTCCATAACGGAAAAACCGGTTAAAATAGTCGCATTATGCAGGCAAATCGCACTATTCATTTAAGCAGTCCTTAAGTTTAACTTTTTATCCGAAGTATAAAATGCAAATGGTAAAGATAGTGTATAAAACAGAAAAAAATATAGGAAATTTATTCATTATTTGTATCATTTTTTATAAATATTTTATATGGAGAAATTTTTAATGGCGGTGATTGCAAGATTGAAGAATCTGATATCCGAGAGATATTTTTGGAAGATGAACTCTTTAGGCTTTAATGCGTTTTATTCTCTTCTGACATTGATTTTGTTTAATAAAATCTTTTTTGAAAAAGTTTGGGCCGTTAATCCTGATGTTTTGTTTGTTTCATTAATGGCGGCCGTTTTGTTTCTTTTGCTGAATGTTGCCTGCGCTTTGTTATTTTGGCGGCGGACAGCTAAGCCTTTGGCGATTATTTTTACGTTTTTGAATGCTTTTGTTTTCTATTTTATGTTTGTGTATCATACGGCCGTTGATAAAGTTATGCTGTTGAACGTGTTGGAAACGGATGTTCAGGAAGTGAAGGCGCTGCTGAATTGGGACTTGTTTTTGATTGTCGGTTTGCTCGGCGTTTTGCCTTCTTTTCTTATTTATAAAACGGATATTGTGTTTGGCTCGGGCAGGGCAGAGGTTGTTAAAAAAGTTGCGGTTGTTTTGTCGGCTGTTGTTGTCAGCGCGGCGGTTATCGGCTTAGGCTATAAGGATGCCGCGCAGTTTTTGCGCAATAACAAGCCGCTTAAATATTATTTGATTCCGGCCAATTATGTCGGCGCCGTTATTTCTGTTGCCAAAAATAAAATCAGAGAAGCCGGAAAGCCGAAAGAGACATTGAAGATAGGGGAAGATGCGGCACTTTATCCGATTTGGCAGGACAACGGCAAGAAAAACCTGTTTGTTTTTGTGGTGGGCGAGACGGCAAGAGCGGCTAATTTTTCGCTGAACGGTTATAAGAAGCCGACGAATGCGCCGTTGGAAAAATTCGGCAATGATATTTTAAGTTTCAGAGATGTTTCTTCCTGCGGAACTTCTACGGCGATAGCGCTTCCGTGCCTCTTTTCTCATAAGGGGCGAAAAAACTTCAGCAAATCGCAGTCTTATTATACCGAAAATCTGCTCGATGTTGCCCAGCGTGCCGGATACAAGGTCTGGTGGCGCGGCAATGTGACCGGCTGCAAAGGAATATGCAGCAGGGTTGAAAGCGAAATCCTGTGCAAAGAAGATACCTGCTATGATGATATTCTGGCGCAAGGTTTAAAAGAGCGTCTGCTTAAAGAAAACAAAGACATGTTTGTCGTTTTGCACCAGCTGGGCAGCCACGGGCCGACTTATTACAAGCGTTACCCTGAAACAGAGTCCGTCTTTACGCCCAATTGCGGCACCGAGCGGCTGGACAAGTGTTCGCGCGAGGAAATTTTGAATGTTTATGACAATACGCTTCATTATACCAGCAAGAATTTGGCTGAAGTGATTGAAATTCTGCAAAGCCTGAAAGATCAATACAATCCCGTGCTTTTATATATTTCCGATCATGGCGAATCCTTGGGCGAGAATAATATTTATCTGCATGCGGCGCCTTATGCTTTGGCTCCGAAAGAACAGACGCATGTGCCTTTGGTTTTGTGGTTTGATGATGAATTTGCCGCAAAATTCAAGCTGGACAGGGAGTGTCTGCGGAAAAAGCTCGGCAATAATTATTCTCAAGACAATATTTTTCATTCATTTTTGGGGCTTATGGGAATTAAGACCAAGGTTTATGATAAAAATCTGGATATTTTTTCGGATTGCCGCTTGTAAATTGTTTGGGCAGGCATTATATCTTTGCCGTGTTTTATTTTGAGGGTATGTAAATGAATGAAGTAATTTCTTCCGTTTGGGGAATGGATCCCAAGCTGGCGGCTATTATGATAATGGTTGTCAGCTATCTTGTCATCTTTACCGAAAAGGTCAATCGCGCAATCGTGGCGCTGCTTGGTGCGGCGGCAATGATTATTTCCGGCATTCTGACGCAAAAAACGGCTTTGGCCGGCGTTGATTTCAATACGCTGGCGCTGCTTATCGGCATGATGATTATTGTTGCTGTTTGTGAAAAGTCGGGCATGTTTCAATATGTGGCAATCTGGTCTGCCAAAAAAGTCAATGCCAATCCGCGCGGGCTTTTGATTGCTCTGGCTTTTGTAACGGCAATATTCTCCGGTTTTTTGGATAATGTTACAACGGTTTTGTTAATCGCGCCGGTTACATTCCAGATTACGCGCAAGCTCAAGGTCAATCCTTATCCGTATTTGGTTTTGGAGATTTTCTCGTCAAATATCGGCGGTACGGCAACTTTAATCGGCGATCCTCCGAATATTTTGATCGGTTCTGCTTTAGATTTGACTTTTATGGATTTTGTAACCGTTTTATCTCCGATTGTTTTGATTGCGATGTTGGTTCTTGTCGGCGTTTTTGATTTGATTTGGGGGCGCCAGCTGATAACGACGGACGCCGAAAAAGAATTGGTTATGGATATGAATGAAAAAGACGCTATTATTGACAGATCGCTCCTTTATAAATCTTTATTCGTTTTGTTTTTGGTTATCGGCGGTTTTATCTTTGCCAAAGAATTGTTTTTGGACAACGGTACCATTGCGCTGACCGGCGCTGCGGTTTTGCTTTTCCTTTATACTCTGGGAGCCAAAGGCGAAGAAAAAGACGATAAAGTACGCGAGATTTTTAATATGGTGGATTGGACAACCATCTTTTTCTTTGCAGGTTTGTTTATCATTGTTTTCGGTTTGGAACAAACGGGCGTTTTGTCGCTTTTGGGGCAGAAGTTTATTGATGTTACAAACGGCAGTATGAACAAGCTGGTTTTTCTGATTTTGTGGTCTTCGGCCGTTCTTTCCAGCATTGTTGACAATATTCCTTTTGTGGCCACCATGATACCGATGCTCAAATCAATTGAGGCGGAAATGGGCGGCAGAGAGGCGATGATGCCGGTTTGGTGGGCTTTGTCTCTCGGCGCATGCTTCGGCGGCAACGGCACGCTTATCGGCGCTTCCGCTAATGTGGTTGTGGCCGGTATGGCCAGTCGTGAAGGCCATCCGATAAACTTTATCAAATTCTTGTTGTGGTCAATACCGACAATGCTGGTCAGCGTGGGGATTGCAACCGTCTTTATGTATTTTGAATTTTTAAGATAAAGAGCAAAAAAATAAGGCGCTTTGTTTGAAGCGCCTAATTTGTTATTGGCAATTTACGGCTTTGATTGACAATAGTTATAAATAATCCTATAAAATTTACGGGTTTTATAAAGGATTAATATTATGGAAAAAATAAAAGAACTTTTTACAAATCACGCCATGCTGCCAGAATCGTGGATGTGGGTTATTTTCGGTATTGCCGTTTTGGTTTTGTTAATGTGGGATTTGTTGTTTTTTAACCGCAAAAACGAAGTGCCGAATTTCTTTCATACTTTGGCTGTTTGTATTGTATATATTTTAGCGGCCTGTGTTTTCGGCGTGTTTGTCATTTATGAAGAAGGCGTTGACAAAGGTATGTTGTTTTTTACCGGCTTTTTGGTGGAAAAAAGCTTGTCTTTGGATAATATCTTTATTATGTCGCTTATCTTTTCTTCGCTCGGCGTTCCGAGAAAATATCAGCACAGGGTTTTATTTTGGGGAATTTTAGGCGCGGTTGTCATGCGCGCAATCCTTATCTTTTTGGGTGAGGCGCTTATCAGCAATTTTCATTGGGTTTTATACATCTTTTCGGCATTCTTGGTTTATACCGGCGCAAAAATGGTTCTGCCGGACAAAGAAGAAACTAAGGAGCTTAAAGACAGCCGCCTTTATAAAATTGTTTCAAAAATATTCCATGTGACGCATGAAATCCGCGGGGAACATTTTTTCATTAAGGAAAACGGCAAGCATTATATAACGCCGCTGTTCTTTGCTTTGATTATTATTGAAACAATGGATGTTATTTTTGCTTTAGACAGTATTCCGGCAATCTTTTTGATAACGCAGGATGTGTTTATCATTTATACCAGCAATATTTTTGCCCTTCTCGGTTTGAGAGCATTATATTTCTTGTTAGAGGCCGCGGTTCACAAGTTTGTTTATCTCAAACAGGCTTTGTCGATTATATTGATTTTTATCGGCTTAAAGATATTTTTGCCGTATGTCGGTTTGGAATTGCAGGCATGGCATTCTTTGGCTGTTACATTCTCGTTGCTTTTGGCGGGTGTAATTGCTTCTGTCGTCAAAATGCGGAGCAAGAAAAAAACAGCTTAAAAAAAGGCCGGTTAATTCCGGCCTTTTTTTTATTATTTATTTGTTGACTTTTTTAATCTGGTCAACGTCAATTTCGATAGAAGTCCAGCCTTTGTCAACTTCGCCGGTAATTTCTACAACATCGTCCGGACCGACATTTAAGCCGTTCCAGTCGTCATCGTCAATTTCAATGGCGACGGTATCTTTGCCGTCTGAGAAAAGGTAAAGTTCATCGCCGATTTTCTTTTGGATATTGCCTTGCAATACAACAATTGCATCATCATTCATGCCTTTGGCTTCCTGAATGGAGACAACGGTCATTTCCGTGCCGGGGCCTGTGAAACCGCCATTGGTATTATCTGAGCCGGCAAAGGCTGCAGAACTCAGGGCAACAGCTGAAACAGCAACGGCAGCAAGCAAAGTTTTTGTATTCATATCTTTATCTCCTTAATAGAATGTTCAATAAAGATATAGTCTGCCTGCTGCCGTTATCAAGGTGGTTCGGCGTTATTTTATGTTTTCAATCAAAATGGTGATGTTAGAGGTAAACAGTTTGACTGAGATTGCCAACAAAATGATTCCGAAAAACTTTTGCAGCATATAAATGATGCCGTTTCCCAGAATATGTCCGATTTTTTTTGCCGTTTTTACAACAAAATAAACAATCAGCATGTTGGCAATGATTGCCAGCAGGATATTGATGTCGGCATATTGGGCGCGGATTGACAATAAAGTTGTCAAAGCGCCGGCGCCGGCAATCAATGGAAAGACCAAAGGAATGAAAGTCGCGTCTTTCGGCATATCCGGACGTTCGTGAAAAATATCAACATCAAGGATCATTTCCAATGCCATTATGAAAATAATCAAAGAACCGGCGACAGCGAAAGAAAAGATGTCTAGTTTGAACAAAGCAAGGAAAGCTTCTCCGACATAAAAGAAACAGAGAAACATTAATAAAGAAAGTATAGCCACGCGTTCGGCATTGACTTTTTTACCGCTGCGGCGCAGTTTCAGGATGACGGGAATAGAACCGATAATATCAATAACGGCAAACAAAACCACAAATGCGCTGATAAATTGGCGCAGATTAAATTGTGTTAACATATACTACCTCAAAAATTTATTCGTTAATTTATGCTTAGGTAGTAGCATAGTTAATTTGCCTGTCAACGGTTATTGTAAGATATTATACCTTTTTTGCCCATTCGTCGGGACGAAAGCCGGCAAAGGCAGAATCCGTGCCGATGAGCAGCGGGCGTTTGACTAACATGCCATTGGAAGCCAGAAGATTAAATTGCTCGTTTTCCGGCATGTCCGGCAGTTTGTCTTTCAAGCCCATGCTCTTATATAAGAGTCCGCTGGTGTTGAAAAAACTTTTCAAGGGTTTGCCGCTGAGAGCCTGCCATTTTTCCAGTTCTTCGGTAGTAGGGTTATTTTCGACAATGTGGCGGGATTGATATGTTACCTTGTTGTCATCCAGCCATTTTTTTGCTTTTTGGCAAGTTGAACATTTGGGATATTCCAAAAACAGGATAGTCATGGCAAGCTCCTTTTATAAATTAAACAAATCCGAATATGCCAGAGACAGCCCCATCATAAAATTGCTGCCGGCGCCGGCGGCTTCGCGGTCTTGCGCGCGGAAATAGGTGATATAAGGTGCAAGGCTCATTGTGTTTGTCAGTTTGACATCCATACGCGATGTCAGGTTAAATTCATATTTAAAGTCTGTGCCGCGGTATGTGCTGTAGGCAAAATAGTCGCGGAAATAGCTTTCTAGTTGAAATTTTACGCCTTCGCGCAACGGATATTCGGCAGAAATGCCGATTTCATAAGCCAGTTTTGTATCTGCTTGGTCATAAGTAAAGTCAAGCTCTTGAACCGGAGCTATGTATAATTCTTTAATATATTTGCCGTTGAAAAGTTTTATACCTTCTTTGGCGCGGAGCGTTTTTGTTCTCGGCGCATCGGAATTGGCGGTAAATTCCGTTTGGTAGCCGATGCTGGCAAAGGGGCCGACGTCGGCGTCATGATAGCGCCACATTTTGTGGGCATAGTCTGAAGTAATTAAGATTTTGTCGGCATTTTCCGTTGACGAAGTTTCGCCTCCGGTGCTTTTCAGGCGGGTTTTGCCGTATTCCGCAAAAAGGCTGTTATTCCATTGCCAGTCCGGTTGTTCATATTCCAAAACAAAATCAAAAACCCCTTTAATAACGGTTTCACTATCGGCACTGAGCTGGGAGTTGGGCGAGTTTTGATATTCTTCGGCGTTGCTGACAGAAGTTGATGACATTTCCAAAGCAACGCGTTTGAAATTTGCTCTCAGGCCGTTTTTATTATTTTCTTCGGCCGCAAATGCATTTGTGCTCAGGGCTAATACGGAATATAAGAGGAGTAATTTGAATTTCATAGTTTTAACTTTCGGATTTGTTAACCTGCTGAAATATCACACATACGGCAAGCCTCTGTCAAGGGGGCTGTAATATTGTTGTTTGTATCGGTTGATATTTGTCTGAAAAATTCTTATCTTTTTAGTATGGATATTGTTGTAAAGGACATTAAATGAAAGATTTGAATCGCTGGCTGCAATGGACTTTTTGGGGATCTCTCGGTGTATTTGCCGTTGCTTTCGCTTTTTATCTGGTATCAATACTGATTCCGGTTTTGCTTGGTATTATCCTTTTATCCGGTTTGGGAAATTTTCTGATGCTTGTTTACAAAACGCGCAAGGCGGCAGAACAGGCCAAATGCCGCATTCAGAATCGCAGCCGAAGCGCGACAAGAAAAAAGAAGGCAGAAATTATTGATGCCGAATATGAAATCATAGATGACAAATAATTGTTGTCCGTGTAATATCATTATGGTGACTTAATCGTAAAGCAGAGGACGTTATGGCGGAGATTAAAAAGGTTTTGGCTTTTGATATCGGCGGCACTAAAATAGCTTATGCTGTTGTTGATGCTGCCGGAAACATTTGCGGCGATGTTGTGAAAAACGCAACGCCGGCGACAAAAGAGGCTGTGTATGCTTTTTTGAAAAGCATTATTCAGACATATGAGGCCGAGGTTGATGCCATAGCCGTTTCGACTGCGGGAACCGTTGATAAAAAGAACACTCGGGTGACGGCTCCGGTCGGAAATATGCCCGACGGTTATGAAACAACGGATTTTCAGTCTTTGTGTTCTAAAAAGGTTTATGTCGAGAATGATGCCAATGCCGCCGTTTGGGCGGAATATAAAGTGGGCAATGCCCAAGGAAAAGATAATATTGTTATGCTGACGCTCGGTACGGGCGTCGGTGTAGGCATTATTATCGACGGCAGGCTGTTGACCGGAAAAAACGGCGCGGCCGGCGAGGTGCATTTTCCGATACGTCAGGACAAGAAACGCCGTTGTAAATGCGGTAGATATGATTGTCTGGAAATTCATATGTCCGGACGGGCGCTTAACTTGGATGCCAAAGAATTTTATAAAGATGATAATGCGACCAGCTATGATGTTATTGCCGGATTGAAAGAAAATAAACCACAGGCGGTGGAGGCGTTTAACCATTGGCAGAATATGGTTAAAGACGGAGTTGTTATTTTTGCTGACATTTTTGATCCGGACATAATTTTATTGGGCGGCAGCATGGCTCATTTCATTGATTATGATAAAGTCGGAAAAGAAGCTAATGCGGAAATTGTCACGACGCCTTTTGAGCTTAAAGAAGCCGCGTTTGAAAATAATGCCGGAATAATAGGCGCCGCATTGCGGTGCGTTGAATCTGACAAGACGTGTTCTGTTATTTAAAGAAATTCGCGGCTGTTCACAAGAATTTTCACAAAATAAAAAAAGGTGTTGACAAAGCCAAACAGAAATATTATTAAATACGAGAAATTTGATGGCGGGATAGCTCAGTCGGTAGAGCGGAGGAATCATAATCCTTGTGTCGTGGGTTCGAATCCCTCTCTCGCTACCATTAAAACCCCTTGGTTTTGCCAAGGGGTTTTTTTGTTGCTTGAGGAGTTTCAAACGTCGCGGAGCTTGTTTTCAACTGACGGGATTAGACCTTAGGCATCTAGTCTCGCCACGTTTGCTTGCGCTTTACTCGCTCGACAAGATGTTCCAAAGACCTTGCAGATAAAAACAACCGGAGCAACGGTTGTTTTTACTTAGCGGTTCTCTCTCGCTACCATTAAAACCCCTTGGTTTTGCCAAGGGGTTTTTTTGTTGCTTGAGGAGTTTCAAACGTCGCGGAGCTTGTTTTCAACTGACGGGATTAGACCTTAGGCATCTAGTCTCGCCACGTTTGCTTGCGCTTTACTCGCTCGACAAGATGTTCCAAAGACCTTGCAGATAAAAACAACCGGAGCAACGGTTGTTTTTACTTAGCGGTTCTCTCTCGCTACCATTAAAACCCCTTGGTTTTGCCAAGGGGTTTTTTTGTTGCTTGAGGAGTTTCAAACGTCGCAAAGCTTGTTTTAAAGAATATCAAAAGCTGAAGAAGCTCTGTCAATTAATGCAGCCAATTTTGGGTTGCGGTCTTTCGGTATTTTTCTGTTTTCTTTCTTTTCATAACATTTTTATGTTGATTTTAGCGATTTCAGCAATTAATCGGCTTAACTAATTGTTAATAACTGTGAAAGAACTGGATTTTAAAAAAACGTTGTAATAATAATTAATTGAGTGTGTCTTATTTGATGGAGTTGTTTTAATGATATATTCGTCTAATCTGTCAGCCTTTTTTTATGAAAAATGCTCGTCAATTTTGAAAAAATGCGTTTTAGCCAATACCGGTTTGTTGATTTCGGCGTTTCCGGCAATGGCTGCGGGTGATATTACCGATGTGGTTTCTTGGAACAGCGCTTTCGCCAATGAAGGTGAATATGTTATCCAAAATACGCTTGACTTTTCCGGACAATCCTTACAAGGCTTGGCTACGGGGAAAATTGTCAGTATTAACGGAAACGGGCAGGTTATAAACGGACCTGACGGAAGCCCTATAACGATTACTAACGGGGCGAAGTTTACTCTGACAAATGCGACTTTACAAAATTCCGCAACATCTTATGGCGCAATATTGCTTATAAGTAATGCGCAGACAACACTCAGCGGACAATTTTTAAATAACTCCTCAACAAATTCCAACAGCGGCGGGGCTGTAACCGTTAACGGTGTCGGCGGTATTCTTAATATTAATGCGGATATAGAGACCAGATTTAGCGGAAATAAGACTAATGGCGTTTCAAATGCTATTTATAATATCGGTACGGTTAATATGAATGCTGCGAGTGCAGATATCATTTTTGATGATAAAATTACAGGTTCTAACGGTACAATTAATGTTTCCGGTTCAAACAGCGTTTATTTTAATGAGACCGTCACCGGTAATAAAATTAATTTGAGCGGCGGTAATTTGATTTTGGCCGGTAATGGCAATTTTGACTCCGCCACAATCTTTAATGCAAGCGGCGGTACTTTACAGGTTAAGAAATCCGGAACGATTAGCGTTCAAAGCGCAACTTTTGCCAATGGTTCGACTTTGGATATCGGTGAAAACAAGGTTACGATGAACAGTGTCAGATTTAACAGCGGTTCAACATTGGCCCTTGCGATTAACAGTCTTTCTTCTTATGGCAGCCTGACAGCAAATTCGTGGAGTGTTGTCAGCGGAGCAAAACTGTTGGCTACTTTGGCTCAGAATGTTGTTAATGAAGGCGAATCCAAAGAGTTTGCATTGCTGGGAGGTAATGTTTCTGTTGAGAATACGGCAAATTTTGCAGCCTCTCTTACGGAGAATAATAATATGTATAAATTTGTTGCTTCTGATACCGAAGCCGGCAAGTTTATAATCTCACAAGAGAAAACCGGCGGAGATGTTTCCGGCGAAACCGGCGGGTCGACAACAAACAGCAGCGCCGCAGAAGCCTGGGTCGACAGCGGCAAGCCTTTTCCGGCCGGCTCTGCCGGTGCTGATTTGGCTGAAAAATTGCACCAGTTGGCCCAGAGCAGCAAAAACGGAGAATTTAATGCGGCTTTGACTGCTTTGGCTCCGGAGATTGCGCCTGTTGTCAGAGCTGTTTCCATGGAAATTGTTAATCAGGTTTTCTCTGCCGTTTCTTCCCGCATGACCAGCGGCGGCGTTTATGAACAGGCCGAAGGCCTTTCTGCCGGAGACGGTTTGTTTAATCAGGCCGCAACATGGATTCAGGTTTTAACAAATAAATCCAAACTTGATGATACGGCCAAAGCTTATGGTTTTGATGTTGATACAAACGGTGTGGCAATGGGAATCGAAAAACAGTTTGACGCTCGTTACAAAGCCGGTATCGGTTACGCATACAGCAATAGCGATGTTGATGCTTTTATGCGCGATACCAATGTTGAAGCCCATACGTTTTTTGCTTATGGCGAGTATAAGCCTTCCCGTTGGTTTGTGAACGGAATTGCTGCTTATACATTTTCAGATTATGATGAAAATAAGAACGTCGCCGGCGGTAATTATCGTGCCAAATATGATGTAGAGTCTTTGGGCTTGCAAGTTATGGCCGGTTATGATGCTTTGGTTAAAGGGGTGAATGTGACACCGGAAGCAGGTTTCAGATATTATCGTTTTGACCGCAACAGTTATACGGATGCTGCCGGACAAAGCGTTTCTTCCAAAAAAATGGATGTGCTGACGGCCGTTTTGGGAACTAAGGTTTCCAAAGATTTCGTTACCTGCGGCGGAACCCATTGGAAACCGGAAGCCCGTTTGGCTTTGACCTATGATATTGTTTCAGATAAAGACAATGCGCTGATCGGTTTGCAGAATGGCGCGGGTTATGTGGTTGAAGGCGAACGTCTGAAGCGCTTTGGCGTTGAAACCGGTGCCGGCATTGTTATTGATGTTAATGACAGATTTGAAACCCGTGTCGGTTATGAAGGCAAGTTCCGTGATAATTATACGGACCACAGCGGCGTTTTGAATTTGAAATATAAATTCTAAAATGCTTCCTCAAAAAAAGCTCCGAAACAGGAGCTTTTTTTTATGCCGGTACGACAGAATGATATTTATCGCCAATACTGTCGAAGCGTTTATGAAAGCATTAGATTTAGGTTTTGCAGACACTTCTGCTCATATTGTGCAGGGTTTAGTGTTTCTCTGTGGCAGGAGACACAGTTTTTATCATTTACGCGCTCGGGGTATCGTAAAACGTCCTGCCGGCAATTAGTGTGATATTTTTTATCCGGCAAATAAAAGATTATTTTTTGAACGCTTTGGCATATCGGTCAAATCTTTTGGCATAATGCGGCGCCCAGCCCATTATGTAATTGTTGCCCATACAAAAAAGCGGTGTTCCGATATTTTGGCCCAAATTAAATCTCCGTGCGCATTTAACAAAAAGTTCGAATCCGGATTTTTCGGCAACGTTTATTTTTATGATCTTTAAATCAGGGTGGTTTTCTTTAATGTAAGCATCGGCATCATGGCAATGCGGGCAGGTATCGGCATAAAAGAAATAAATTTTGTCCGGCTGAATGTTTTGGTGTGAAGTATTGTTATCAGAGCATGATACTGTCAAAAATAAAATTATAGATAAGAAGCAGCAGAGCTTTTTCATGGTTATTCCTTTTATGAGTAATTTGTTATTAAATAAGTATAATGCGATTTAAGAATTGAAACAACATATATTTAACATTAGGAATAAAATCCTTGACAAATGATAATCTTTTTAGTAAAAATAAAATGTCACTTGGGAGAAGTGTATCCTGAGTTTATCAAGCCCTGTTCTGATAACAGGGCTTTTTTCGTTTTAAATATGGTTCCGGAAACAATTGTTTTCGGAATTTTTTTTATGGAAGGTATTTCTATGGTAAAAAATGTAAAAACAGCGGTCAGGCCTGTTGTTCATTTTATCGCAGACGGAGAGGTGACGGAATTTTTTTATAATTTCCTTACCTTCGGCGAAGATGATTTGGATGTTTACATCGGCGAAGAACTGCAAAATGCAAATTACACTGTTGTCAGCAATAATGAAAACGGCGGCAAGGTTGTTTTTGACCAGCCGCCTAAAGAAGGCGCAGCTGTGACGATTATTCGAAATCTTGAAATCAAACGCACGTCTGATTTTCAAGAAAGCGGCGCATTTCGGGCTAAAGTCATTAATCATGAACTTGATTATCAGGTGGCATCCATTCAGCAACTTGACGAGAAAATCAGCCGGACGATTATGGTTCCCCCGTATTCGACTAATCCGGTGAAAGGGGCTTTGCCTCTTCCGCAGCCGGGGAAAGCCATTGTTTGGAATCCGGCCGGAGATGAACTGATTAATTCTGATTTGCCGATTGACACAGCTTTCCGCGATATTGCTTTATCTTTAGATGAAGCGAAAACTTATGCCGGAGAGGCTGAGGCCGAAGCAAATCGCGCTGCGGAACAGGCTGCCGCTGCGGCCGAAAGCGCTTTAATTGCCGAGGAAGCCATAACTTATGTCGGAACCCATAAATTTGCAACAGCGCAGATTTTGTCTTTTGATTTTCCGGTAAATATATCCGGTTTGGCACCATTGAATGATTGGCAAAATCATCCTAACGGGTATTTGATTGAGAATTGTGAAACCGGCTATCCGCAATTTTGGGAAATGATGTCTGCCAATAAAGCGGCAGCATCAGAGAATCCTCAATTCGAACGTTTCGGGAAGACGCAGGAAGATTATGATGCCGAAATGCAAGAAAAGGGTTTCTGCGGATTTTATATTATTGATGAAGAAGCCGGAAGCGTGCGTCTTCCCTATTTGGGAAAAACATTCAGCGAAGCCGCATTCGATGCCAATATTGATTTTGAACCGGCACTTCCTAACATTCACGGTTCATTTGTTCCTTCTAAAATTTCCGGTTATAACCCCTGTGTCAGAAACGGTATTGGCGCTTTTGAAACAGAGAAAGGCAGCAGTTACCAATCTGAGGGGTTGAATCCGGCAAGTGCTCAAATGTCAAGGACGGTTACTTTTAATGCTTCGTGGTCGAATCCGATTTATCGTGACGGCGCAACAGTTCAACCGGCTGCAAACACGAAATATTATTATATTGTTCTCGCCAACAGCGTTATACCTGTTTCCGTACAGGAAGCTTCTGCCTTGATGGGGCTGGTTGAAACAAAGGCCGGCAAAGATTTGGATAATTTGTCATCCAGAGCAAAATCACGGGTATCCGGCTTAGCCTCTATCGGAAAAACGGCCGATGAGTTGACATTAGGGGCGGCGAAAAGCTTTTATACGGCGCCGGCAGCCGGTACTTATGCCCTTTGCAAATCTTTTTCAGGTTCGGGAAAACAGTTTGCCAGTTTAATCCGTGTTCGAGAAACGGGGAACAGCCAGATAAGCAACCAGATAAATTCGCAGCATGGCTATGCAGACAGTTCCGGACAATTTGTCAGTTTAAGCCTTCATGTGAATAAAGGGGATATTATTTGTGTCGATTATAATTTGGCCGGCGCGGTCAACTGGTTCAGATTTATTTATGATGAAGGAGAAGAATGATGAGATATGGAATAATTGATAAACAGTGCGGCAGGTTTATGATTTTATCAGATAGTCTGACAAGTTTGCGAAAAACGATTACACTGCATATGCCGCAGTTTTGTGTTGATGATATTGAGGAATATGCAGACAACGGCGTTGAATGCGGCTTTGACGGTTTTTATTATTTGAAAGGCGCGCTTCCCGAACAGCCGGCGCCATTGGCGGAAGAGGTAAAGGAACGGCGGAGACAGTACCGTATAGAAAACTGCGACAGTTTGACTTTAGAAAAAGTGCGAAAAACTTCTCTGGGGTGTTGGACAACGGAAGACGAAGCCGCTTATGTAAAAAAAATGCGGGAAATAAATGACTATATTATTCGGAATATGCCGTATCCGGCAGAACAGGAGCAATATCTTGATAACGGGATGTCAGTCGTTCCACATGTAGGTATTGATGTTTAGTTTTGTTCTTGCTTTTTTGCGTAATTTTTTTGTGGGAAAACATTCAGCCATCAGTTTCAAGAGCCTTTTTTGCGTTTGCTTTAATATAAAAAGGCTTTTGTTTGTCAAATTGGCTTTGAATGTCAGTTTATAATTTTGTAAAATGGTTTTGACGGCGGGAATATTGCCTTTCCATTTGTCCGGAGTTTGCTCTGTCTGAGGAACATAAAACACGGAAACGTTTTCTGAGTGTTCTTCGGCAGTTATGGAAGCAACATTCTCGCTTTCTTTTATATAAATTAGCTCAAGCTTTTTATTCGGAAAATGCTTTACAAAATTTTCCCAATTTGAAATTGCTTCGGGAATGCTTTCTGCGTCATGGTTTGTGTAGTGCAGAAAGCAAATCGAGGATGCCGCGTTCATGTTTTGATAAAAACGTTCTATGCGGCGGTTATATTTCTTTTTCGTCGTTTCAAACATTTCATTAAAAGGAACGCTTTTAAGAAAATCGTGATTGAAAGTTATGCCTTTTTCGTTTTTGAAAATGAGAAATAAGTTGTCTTCACTGCAAAAAGACATATTGTCTTTATTTAAAAAGTTTTCAAAATGCTGGAGTATATAAGCCGTGCTTTTGGCCATAGTCATTCCCCCGACCCAGTCGAAAGGATAAGAGGCCGTACGCAGCCCGTTGGCTTTTAAGTTGAAGGCGGTGGCGCAGAATGAACCGCATGGGATATATAAATCGTATTTTTTCATTTTCTCTCCTTTTGTAGAGTTTAGAATAAAAATATTTACAAATCAATAGTTGTTATCGGTGCTTGTGTAACTTTTTTTAGAGTGCTTATTTTTACTGTGACGTAAAATTAAGTATACCGGAGATTTGCCGGATGATTTTTGACCGTTTTGCCTGAGATTGTGGATAAGCCGCGGTTATTTGACAAAATGCCTATTTTGTTCTATGGCTTAATAATCTTATGTAATATTCGGCAAGCCGGCGGTGTTTAATGAAATCATTGTATAAAAATAATTTTTTGAGTTTTTTGGCGGTTCATTTTTTTGTTTGGGCAGGTATTCCTTCTTTGCGCAAAAGCATTCCGCTGGATAGTGTCGAAGCGATCATGTGGGGGCGTTACTGCGATTGGGGCACCAACAAGCATCCGCCTCTTTCCGGTTTCTTTGCAGATTGGTTTTACAGTTTGTTTGGCCAGCATGCAATCGGCATTTATGTTCTTAATCAGATTTTGGTGTTAATCGGGTTTGTTTATTTATATAAACTGGCAAAGTGCTTTCTGAGCGAAGGCAAATCCGTTTTGGCGGTTATGCTGCTTGAGGGTGTCATTTATTACGGTTTCAGCGCGCAGGAATATAATGTAAACGTAGTTTCTCTGGCTTTATGGCCGCTATCGGTTTTTTACTTTTATCAGGCTTTGCAGCATAATAAAATGAGCAGCTGGGTTTTGACCGGTATTTTTGCCGGATTAAATATGCTCAACAAATATGTCGGCGGTGTTCAGCTGTTGTGTATGGCTTTGTATCTGTTGTTTACAAAATTTGGCAGAAGCCAGTTTAAAAAAGCCGGCCCGTATGTGACTTTTGTTGTCTTTTTGGCTGTGGTCGCTCCGCATGTCTGGTGGCTGTATCAGTATGATTTTTATCCTTTTGAGTATCTGCTCGGGCGGGCCGAAAGCGAAACGGGCGGAGCAGTGGCAAAAATCTGGGCGCATATTTTCTTTCCGTTGAAATTTTTGGGTTCTCAAATTTTGTTTTCTTTGTTGGCGTTGGCGGTTTATTTTTTGAATTATCGCCGCGGGGAAAAAGAAGCTTCAAATATCAGTTTGGAAAATAAGCAGTTTTTGAAATATCTCGGCGCATATCCTGTATTGGTGTTTGCCGTTATTGCGTTTGTAAGCGGCAGCAAGCTTAAAAGCATGTGGGGATTTCCGACACTTTATATGCTGGGAATCTTGTTGTTTGCTTTTTATCCGTTTGTCTTAAACGACAGATTGTTCAAACGCATGGTTAAATCTGTTTATGTTGTGATGTTTCTGTTGGCTTCTGCCGCCGTTACGATTATTTTTTGCAATAAGAGCGAAAAAATTAATTTTCCGCAAGGCAAATTTGCCGAAGATATGGCTTATGCCTGGAAACTGCATACGGACAAGCTGCTTAAATATGTGGGGGGCGAAATTTGGTATGCGGCTAATCTGTCGCTTTATGCCGAAGGAAATCCGAAACCCGTTCCGGGGATGAAACCCGAATACAGCCCGTGGTTTGACAAGAAAGATATTTTATCGAGCGGGGCGCTGGTTATTTATCCCGACAGAAGCTCTTATGAGGCTTTGCGCAATATTTATCATAATATGAGCGAGGCAAGCGAATATAAGCTTGAATTTAAAAACCGTATTGGTAAGCTGAAGAGCAGAACAATTTATTATGGCTTTTTTGAGCCTGAAGCAGAGGTGAAAGATGAGTAGAAATTCGGTCAGTATTGTCGTTTCGGCTTATAATGAAGAGGGCAATGTCGAGCCTTTGTACAAAGAGCTGAAAAAGGTCTTAAAAGAAGTTAAGCTGGAAAAAGTTGAAATTATTTATGTTGATGACGGCAGTTCGGACAAGACTTATGCCAAATGCAAAGCCCTGCAAAAGAAAGACAAAGACGTTAAAATAGTGCATCTGAAACGTAATTTCGGCCATGAGATAGCTATGACCGCCGGTATGGATTATGCTTCCGGCGAAGCGGTTATTTTTATGGATTCAGATTTGCAGCATCCGCCGGTTTATATTAAACAAATGGTTGAAGA
Source organism: uncultured Alphaproteobacteria bacterium (assembly GCA_949493535.1). Classification (GTDB taxonomy): domain Bacteria; phylum Pseudomonadota; class Alphaproteobacteria; order RF32; family CAG-239; genus CAJLXD01. The sequence continues at coordinate 3,379 of CASZWJ010000016.1, read as the reverse complement.
ATGGCAGAACGGTTCGGATATTGTCTTAACGCGCCGCGTTGATAATGTGGATACGTCAGCTTTTTATAAATTCTGCGCCAAGAGTTTTTATAAAATCCTCAACATGCTCTCAGATACGAAAATTCCCGAAAAAACGCCTGATTTTCGTTTGATTGACCGAAAGTATATTGATTTTCTGAAAAATTTTAACGAGCAGGACAGGCTGTTTCGCGGTTTGTTGAGCTGGATTATGCCTAATGACAAAGTCAAGGTTATTGATTTTGTGGCGCCGGAGCGTTTGAGCGGCGAATCAAAATATAACTTCGGCAAAAGTTTGCAGTTGGCCTTAAATTCGATTGTGCAGTTTTCCGTAAAACCGTTGCGTTTTTCGATATATTTCGGCATGTTTTCGGCTTTTATTGCCGGCTTGCTCGGTTTATACGTTATCGCCGAGCACTTTGTCATGCACCGTCCGACCCCGGGCTATGCCACGATTATGGTCACGGTCATCTTTTTGGGAGCCGTTCAGCTGATTGTATTAGGAATTATCGGCGAATATATAGGCAAAATTCATATGGAAGTGAAAAAAAGGCCGTTGTATATGGCGGATTTTGAAACGGCAGAAGAAGTAAAGAAGGTTATCCGCAATGGTTCTAAGAAAGATATTTAACGCCGATGATTTCGGCATGAGCCGCGGCGTGAACCAAGCGATTGCCAAAGCTTATCATGAGGGGGTGCTGAATTCGACCAGCATTATGATTAACCTTGATTTTGTTGACGAAGCGTTGGAACTCAAAAAAGAGATGCCGGATTTGGCCGTCGGTTTGCATTTGAATCTGACAAACCAGTATCCGCTTTCTAATCCGACGGATATCCCGCTTTTGGTTGATGACAAAGGAAAATTTAAGCACGGGTTTGTTAATTTACTGTTATTGTCTTTGCTGCATCCGTTTGAATTGCGCAGGCAGGTTGAGCTGGAAAGCAGGGCACAGCTGGAAAGGGCTTTGAAATCGGGCATTAAGCTCAGCCATATTGACAGCCACCGCCATATTCATCATATTCCGCTGATTTTTAACGTGGTGAAGAAATTGGCCAAAGAATATGATATTCCCCGTATCCGCGTGGTGAACGAAAATATTTTCAATACCTTGAAGCATAACCAAAACAACAGTTATCTGAAAGACGGCGGTTTGGTGAAATATGCCATACTCAGAGCTTTGGCGTTTTGGAATAACTATAAGACTGATACTTATTTTTACAGCATTTTGTATACTTGCAAGCTTTCGCGCGAGAAGTTCAAAAATCTGCAAATTCCTAAAGGATATGCGGCGGTAGAAGTGGGGCTTCATCCGGCAACGCCTGATATTGACAAGCAGCATATTGAAGATGTGTTTGATGACAACATTCTTTCTCCGTGGCGGACGAAAGAGTTGGAAACTTTGTTGGACAAGACTGTTATTGAAGACATCAAATGATTGAGCTTTATAAAAAAATCGAACAGATTTGGTTTAAGATAAACCAGAAAATCCGCTTTTTGCTGGTTGGCGGATTTAATACCGTGTTTGCTTACGGCGTGTTTGTCGGGTTGTATCAGCTGGCTGGGCTTAACTATAATCTGGCTTTGATTACGCAGTATTTTATTACGGTTAATGTTTCTATTTTCACCATGCGTTATTATGTTTTTCAAAGCAGCGGAAATATTGCTGCTGAATATGCCAAAGCCGGAAGCGTTTATGTCGGAATGTATTTCTTTAATGCTTTTGCATTAAATTTCTTTGTGATTGTTTTGAAATTTGGACCTGTTGTCGGACAGGCTTTGTATTTGGTTGTATCGACCATTATAACTTATATTCTGCATAAATATTTTTCGTTCAGAAACAAAAAGGCATAAATTATAACGTTTATTAAGAATTGAATATGTCTTTTTATTAGGGAAAATTAATTTTTCATCAATTCTTTATACTCGTTCATTATTTTTTTATGTTCTTCCATAATTTGTTTTTGCTGTTCTAAAATCTTTTTATGTTCTTTTACCATTTGTTCGTGTTCATTTTGCAGTTTTTTTATTGCATTTTGGAGTTCTTTGGTATTTTCTGCATCTTTTTGCTGGTTATCCATAATATTTTCCATGCCGTTATGTATTTCTCTGTATTGTTCTTTTGTTTGTGACGGTATTTCTTTTGCCGTGTTGTCGGCGTGGGCATTGGCGCCCCAAACGGCAAATGCAGATAGCGCAATCATGGCAAAACTGTTTCTCATTTATCTCTCCGATTAATTATCCGAGAGATAAACGTAAGCGTTAAATATTGATAATCAAGGTTGATAAATATATCGGTTATAAATAAAACAAACCCCGAGATTTCTCGGGGTGAATATTTATCAGAATTTTAGAGGATACGTTGAGCAATTGGTTTTAACGCTTGCTGTTAATGTACCGTATTTTTGAAGACTGCCGTTCCATTGGGTATATTCGCAAATAGAACCAGTTTTCAGAGTTGCTCCGTTTGCAATGCGAAGGACGCCTTTAACATGTCCATATTGATTACTGTTATGTCCTCGCAACCAAAACGTATAGGTTGTTCCTCCAGTTACTTCATTGATTCCTTCAAAAACAATTGTTTTGTTGTACCATGCTCCTCCGCCAATTTGTATTCCGACTGTCGGGCTGGAGGTTATTTTAATATCAACATTTTTTAGATGCCCAATCCAACTATTTGCAGCATCGTTATTAAAAGTGTTAGAGGTTTCTGCTGTCGGATATAGTTCCAGACCGTAAATGGGGAATCCTGAAGTAGTTTTTCCTGAAAAAATGAAGTTTATATTTTCAATTCGATTTACTGACAATGAGGTTGCAGAAGAACGAATTGTGGGTTTAGGTAAATTTTTGCATAAAGCATATTGTGGAAAATTGATATTTGAGTAAACAGTATTTGCAGAGGGCAAAGATGTTCCGTCTTTTGTAATAACGGTAACACCGTTATAATTAGCTTCATCGATTTTATAAGAGGGATTATCATTAACAATTTGAGAACCACAGGTTTCTTCACATTTTATGTAAGATGCATTTGCAGAACAAGTTGTTTTTTTGTAATAATTATTAGGACAAGAAGATTTTTTTTCATATCCGGGACATGGATTGTCTACGCATGTATCGCCAGATTTTGAATACCCGTCTTTGCAAGAATCAAGCTTGTACATTATGCCGTCGGTAGAGCAGTTAGCGGCAGTTTTGGTACAGGTAGAGCAGGTGCCGTTAGCGGGGCAGGAAGTTAAAGTAAAACCGGAACAGTTTGTGACGTTGCAGTCTTTATCGCAAAGGTTGTCGCCATATTTGTGGTATCCTGCATTGCATGTCCAGCCGGTTTGAATATTTTTAGTTCCGTCATCGTCTTTACAAGAT
>CASZWJ010000015.1 GCA_949493535.1 uncultured Alphaproteobacteria bacterium | reverse complement strand
TGCAAAAGATCTAATTTGTCATATTTTTGTAATCATTTGGATTTAAAGGAAAAAATGGCGGAGGGGTGAAGGTTCGTTGGAGCATGCGGCGGCTTTTATTGCCGGATTTAGAGAGAAAATTTGAGTAAGTGAGAGAGACCGCTTCTTGATTGCGGCTGAAAGCAGGCATAAAAAAAGCCCCTCATTTGAGGGGCGGAAGTTATTTATTTTTTGATTTCGTCAGGATCACGCAAGACATAACCGCGTCCCCAGACGGTTTCGATATAGTTTTTGCCGCCGGAAGCTTTTTCCAGTTTCTTGCGCAGTTTACAGATAAACACGTCAATGATTTTAAGTTCCGGCTCGTCAATGCCGCCGTATAGGTGGTTTAAGAACTGGTCTTTATTAAGGGTTGAACCTTTGCGCAAAGACAACAATTCCATAATGCCGTATTCTTTGCCTGTCAGGTGTAAAGTTTTTGTGCCGACGGTCACGGTCTGCGTATCCAGATTAACTTCAACGTCTCCGGTACGTATAATAGAATTGGAATGTCCTTTGGAGCGGCGGACAACAGCCTGAATGCGTGCCAAAAGTTCGGCTTTGTCGAAAGGCTTTGTCAAATAATCATCGGCGCCGTAACCCAAACCTTTAACCTTTTTATCGGGTTCGGAAAGGCCGGAAAGAATCAAAACCGGTGTATTGACTTTGGCCGCGCGCAGGCTTTTCAAAACTTCATAGCCGTTCATATCCGGCAGCATCAAGTCTAAAATAATGATATCATAGTCATATAATTTGCCGATCTCCAAGCCGTCTTCGCCCAAATCAGTGGTGTCAACAATCATGCCCTCTTTTTTGAGCATGGTTTCAATGCTTTGCGAAATCGCATAATCATCTTCAACTAACAAAACGCGCATACCGAACTTCCCCCAATTATTTAAAATCGAATATGATTGAATAATATATCCTAAATTTTAATTTGTTAACTTTTTTAGCGCCCCTGTTAATAATTATTAACGAAAGCTGTATTGCGCACATTTTATGTGTAAATACTGCGAATTGTAGTATAAATAATACAAATTGTAGTATAAATAATACGGAATGAGCATATTAGGAAAAAAATTTGGCTGACGTTTTAGATAATGTTTTAAGTGAAATCGCCAAGCTGGACGAATGTTGTTATTACGGCAAAGTGACGGCGGTGCAGGGGCTGTTTGTGGAAGTCAGCGGCATTCGCTCGGACTTGTCCATTGGCGACCGCTGCAATATTTTTACAGTAAACGGCAAAAAAGTGCCTTGCGAACTGGTAAGTTTCCGCGGCGGTAAATTGCTGTTTATGCCTTATGGCTCTCTGGAAGGGATTGGCTTGGGCTGTAGGGTAGAAGTTGAAAACGCAGCGCCTGTAATTTATCCGCACCCGTCATGGCTGGGGCGCATTATCAATTCTTTCGGCGAAGCCATAGACGGCAAAGGGCCTTTGCTCAAAGGTTCAAAGCCTTATTATATTAAAGCTTCTCCGCCGCCGGCCGCCTCTCGTGATAGGGTTTGCGGCAAGGTTGATTTGGGAGTTAAAGCCGTCAATGCCTTTCTGACGATTTGCAAAGGGCAGCGTATGGGCATTTTTGCCGGTTCCGGTGTCGGTAAGTCGACCCTGATGTCGATGATGGCGCAAAACACCGATTCTGATGTTTCCGTCATCGGATTGATTGGCGAACGCGGTCGCGAAGCTAAAGAGTTTGTCGAAGATACCTTGGGCGAGTCCGGTCTGGCAAAATCCGTTCTGGTGTTGGCAACTTCTGACGAAAGCCCGTTAATGAGGCGTCAGGCGGCTTATGTGGCTATGGCCGTTGCCGAGTTTTTCCGCGACCAGAATAAAGACGTGTTGTGCATGATGGATTCAATTACCCGCTTTGCCATGGCGCAGCGTGAAATTTCTTTAAGCGTCGGCGAACCTCCGGCATCCAAAGGCTATACGCCGAGCGTTTTTGCCGAATTGCCCAGATTGTTGGAACGCGCCGGCCCAGGTTCCGGCAACGGAACGATTACCGGCCTGTTTACCGTTTTGGTTGACGGTGATGACCATAATGAGCCGATTGCCGATGCCGTCCGTTCGATTCTTGACGGGCATATTGTGCTTGACCGTTCGATTGCCGAACGCAACCGTTATCCGGCTATTAATATTCTGCGCAGTATTTCCCGTACTATGCCCGATTGCAACACGGTGCAGGAAAACGAGATTATTGCCAAAGCCCGCCGCTATATTGCCGCTTATGAAGATATGGCCGAACTGATTCGTTTGGGCGCTTATAAAAAAGGTTCGAACCGCGAAGTTGACGAGGCAATTTTCTATTATCCGAAAATAGAAGAATTCCTTTCTCAGGGCAAAAGGGAGAAAGTGACGCTGGCCGAATGTTATGAACAGTTGGGCGCCATTTTGGCTTTGCCTTACAATCCGTCATAGGCTTGAGGATTGGTGATGAAAAGTTCCCTGCAAACCCTGACCCGTATTCAAAAGTTCCAAATAGACGAACAGCGCAAAATTCTGAATGAATATCTGGCAAAAGAAGAAAAAATCTTAAATGATTTGAAACGCATGTTTTTGGAATATGAAAAGGAAAAAGAATTTGCCGCCGGCCAAGGTTATGTCGGCGATTTCGGAGCTTATACAAAGCGCTGGCTGCAATATAAAAATGCGTTGGAACAGGCGCTTGAGAGCGTGCGTCAAAAAATTGCCGAAGTCAGGGATGTTATTTCCGATATGTTTAAAGAACAAAAGACTTATGAAATTGTCGACAAAAACAGAAAAGAGCGTGAAGAAAAAGAAGAAGAATTAAAAAATCAGAAGACGCTTGATGAAATCGGAACGAATGCTTATATAAAGAGAAACAAAAAAACAGAATAACTATAGTTAGGAGAAAAAACATGGTTTTTGATTTGCCGCCGCTTCCTTATGAAATGAATGCGTTGGAGCCTTATATTTCAACCACGACAATGGAATTTCACTATGGTAAGCATCATCGTGCCTATGTCGATAATTTAAATAAGCTGATTAAAGGGACGGAATTTGAAAATATGCCGCTCGAAAAAATTGTCAAAGAAACAAGCGGCAAACCGGAATACACGGCCATTTTCAATAATGCGGCTCAGGCTTGGAACCATGATTTTTTCTGGAAGAGCATGTCTCCGAACGGCGGCGGTGCTCCGAAAGGCGAATTGGCTGAAAAAATTAACCGTGATTTCGGTTCTTATGATAATTTCCGTCAGGAATTTAAAAATGCGGCAACCACACAATTCGGTAGCGGCTGGGCATGGCTGGCCGAGAAAGACGGAAAATTGCAGGTTGTCAAAACCTCAAATGCCGATACGCCGCTGGCTCACGATATGAAGCCTTTGGTAACCGTAGACGTTTGGGAACACGCATATTATCTTGATTACCAGAACCGCCGCGCCGATTTTGTCGAGGCGTATCTGGATCATTTGGTCAATTGGAAAGAATAAGGCAAAGGCTCAAAAGGCAACATCTCCGAAAGAAATTTCGGGGATGTTTTTTTTATTTGCTTGTAAGTAACCTGTTTTTAATATATTACTGTTACATATTCGTTAAATGACCGTTTTTCACAACTGTTTTTATTGACAATTTTTGTCTAAAATATTAAAATGGAAACAGAAGAAATAAATTAAGGAGAATTGTAATGAATTTGGCTGATAAAATAAAACAGGCATATTTCGGCGGCAATCAGGCAGATTTGTCTAAAGAAGTTTCTGCAACAGACGTAAAATCCGTTGCTCAGGTTTTTGGCCGCGAACTGGCAAATTCTCAAAACACATTGTCTCCGGCAATGATGTGCAAAGCTCAGGGTCTGGGGCTGTCTCGTTAAGGATTTTCAGAGATGTCCGGTTTCTCGACAGAAAAGAAATTTATTGTTGCCGAAGGCGAAGAAGGCGAAATTTACTTCTTTATTGAGGCGAAAAAGAATCAGCCTCAGGCGCCGCAAATTGTTTATGACGGAAAAGACCATGCTCTGTTCCGCCGCAATGAAGACCAAAATATCATTCTGGATTATATTCACCCGTCGGTACGCGATCAGCTGCGCAAGGCGCACGAAGTCGTTATCGTTGAGATGATTCTCGAAAACATCAAAGACAGTTACATCGCCAGAATGCGCCATGTTGACAACATTCCCGTAGACTGGAGCAAAGCCGGTTTAAAAAGCTGGGAAGAAGCCTGCTTGGAACATCATAATTAAAAATTTCCCCCTGTCGAAGGGGATTTTTTTATTCCATAGAAAATAACAAGGTTGATTTTTTTACTTAAGTCTTGTCACTTAAGTTGATTTGTTTTATCTTGTGAATTAATTTTTTGAACTAATCTATATAAAAGGTGTTATGAATATGAAAACCCGTACCCGTTTTGCCCCGAGCCCGACCGGCTATATGCACATCGGCAACCTGCGCACAGCCTTGTATGAATATCTGATAGCCAAAGCCCAAGGCGGCGATTTCATTCTCCGTATTGAAGATACGGATCAGAAACGCTATGTCGAAGGGGCGACAGACATTATTTACGCAACTTTGAAACGCGTCGGAATGAATTGGGATGAAGGTCCTGATGTTGGCGGCGAATACGGGCCCTATATTCAATCCGAGCGCAAATCCCTGTATGCCGATTATGCGCACAAACTGGTTGAGCTGGGCGGCGCACACTATTGCTTCTGCTCAAAGGTTGAGGCCGATGACCAGAAAGACGAAGAGCAGAATATCAAATTTCAGGATCCCTGCAAACGCCTGAGCCTTGAAGAAGCCAAAGCCAGAGTTGCAGCCGGCGAACCTTATGTCATTCGCCAGACAATTCATAAAAAAGGCAAATCGAAATATCATGATGAAGTATACGGCGATATTGAAATTGATTATGATGAACTGGACGAGGGCGTTTTGCTTAAATCTGACGGCATGCCGACTTATAACTTTGCCAATGTGGTTGATGACCATTTGATGAACATTACCCACGTTGTCCGCGGCAACGAATATATTTCTTCAACTCCGAAATATAATCTGATTTATGAAGATTTCGGCTGGGAACATCCGCATTATGTTCATGTGCCGCCGGTTATGAAAGATGCGCAGCACAAGCTGAGCAAACGTAACGGCGATGCTTCTTTTCAAGATTTGGTTGCCAAAGGCTATCTGCCGGAAGCCATTTTGAATTATATCGCGTTGCTGGGCTGGAATCCGGGAACGGAACAGGAAATCTTTTCTCTTAAAGAGTTGGAGCAGATTTTCAGTGCCGAGCGCCTGAATAAATCTCCGGCAATTTTTGATATTACGAAATTGACATGGATGAATGGCTGTTACATTCGCGCCCTGCCGGCAGAAGAATTCCATAAACTGGCGTTGCCTTATTATGAAAAAGCCTTGGCCCGCAAAGTAAATCTGGAATTTTTAAGTCAGGTATTGCAGCCGCGTGTCGAAACTTTGGGCGAAATTCCGGCGCAAATTGATTTTATCGAGAACACGCTGGCATTCTCCAATGATTTATATACGAATAAAAAAATGAAAACGGATGCCGCAGTAGCGCAAAATACATTAACTGAAACCCGCGCGGTTCTGGCTCAGGCGGCAGATTGGAGCAATCAGGGGTTGTTTGACGCGTTGAAAGCGCTGGCCGAAAAGCTCGGCGTGAAAAACGGGCAGATTTTATATCCGCTGCGTATCGCTTTGTCCGGCAAGGAAACGACGCCGGGCGGCGCAACGGAAATCGCCGTCGTTTTGGGTAAAGAAGAAACCCTGAGACGTATAGATGACGCTTTGGCAAAATTTTAAGAAAATAGCGATAGTCCTTTTGACCGGCGGTTGTGTTTCATACACACCGCCGTCAGATTATATATATAAAGAGATTTCTGTGCCGCCGTTTGTTTTGGCCTCTTGGCAAAAGGTCAGCCGTTCGGGCGAACCGTTGACGGTTTATCTTGAAGGCGACGGACATTCTTTTGATTCTCGCGGGCAGGCAACAAAAGACCCGACACCGCGGTATACGACTTTACGGGATATTGCTTTTCGGGACAGTGATGCAAACGTTGTTTATTTGGCGCGCCCTTGCCAGTTCGTTATGACGAAAAATTGTAACAGAAAATATTGGACAGACGCCCGCTTTGCGCCGGAAGTGGTTGAGGCAGAGGCCGAAGCCGTCCGCATTTTAATGAAGCAAAACAATAGTCCTGAAACCATTTTGGTCGGTTACTCCGGCGGAGCTATGATTGCAGCCTTGATAGCTGTTCAAAATCCTGATATTAAGGTCAAAAAACTGATAACGATAGCCGGATTGCTTGATCATGAAACTTGGACAAGCTATCATCAGGTGCCGCCTTTAGCCAAATCGCTCAATCTGAAAGACTACCAAAGAGAATTTTCTAAAATTCCGCAGATTCACTTCTTGGCGGAAAAAGATACCGTTGTTTTGCCCCAAATCAGTCCGGTCAAGAAGCAGGCCGTTATTATTGGCGGCGCAACACATAGCAGCGGCTGGGAAAAGCTGAATTTGAAAAACTATAAATAAAAGCCCTGATTTCTATACTTTGGCCAAAAGCATAAAATTCAGGGCTTTGAATTGTCAAACACTACAAATTAATTAACACACTTATTTTTCTTAGGCAAAAATGATGCAACAATCTGTGAAAGACCGATGAATATCATAATGCTAAAACCCAAAAACACAAAAAATTGTGCTACTGTAAGGAATACTGTTGTCATGGTTGTATAGATTTAAATTATAAAAATGATTATACGAATAAAAATTGAAAAGATATAAATAAATTACCGCATAATTATTCAGAGTCAATAACTTAATTAAAAATTTTTCCAATTTATTTTCGAGATTATTAACAATTCGTTCAACATATTAATTGCGAATCTGTTTGTTTTCTGTAATTTCGTTATATAAATCCATACCGCCGCTTAAATTATAAATATTGTCAAAACCGCGGTTTCTTAAAATACACGATGCCAAATAAGACTTTCTGCCGCGGTTGCAATAGAGAATCACTTTCCTGTCATGGGGAATCGCCTCAAGATTGCTGCGGATAGCTTCCATCGGAATATTTATGGCATCAGGAATATGTCCGGCATTAAACTGCTCTTGCGGGCGCACGTCAATCAGCATTATATTGTCGCTGCCCCAGTCTGTTTCTTCATAGAAAGCAGGAACTTCTCGTCCTTGCAATATGTTTTCCGCGGCGCTGCCAAGCTCGTTGACGGCATCGCGTCCGGTCGCAAAAGGCGGCGCAAAGCAAAGCTCGGCTCTGGCAAGGTCATAAATGCTCCCGTCTTTAAGAAGGTAAGAGAGGATAACATCCAAACGTTTATCTACGCCGTTTTTGCCGATAGCCTGCGCTCCGAGAATTTTGCCTTTGCCGTCAAACAAAAGTTTGAACAGCATCATTTCGGAACCGGAATAATAGCTAGAATGCGATTTTGCATAAAAATGCAGCTTTTTATAAGGGATATTATAGCGTTTTAATGTCTTTTCATTAGCACCGACAGTGCCGACTGTTAAGTCAAAACATTTGAGAATCGCCGTTTCGGCAACTTTGCCGAATTTGGTGTCTAAACCTGCCAAATGGTCTGCGATAACCCGCGCTTCTTTGACCGCCAGTCCGGCGTGGGAAACGCGCCCTTTTTTGCCTGTAATCAGATTAATGACTTCGACGTTGTCTCCCGCAGCATATATGTCTTTGTCCGAAGTGCGCATATAATCGTCGACAATAAGTCCGCCGTCGCTGCCGATTTCAAGTTCGGACAAGATTGACAGTTTGAGTTCGGGGCGGACGCCGGTTGCAATAATGCCCATATCATATGGCAGTTTTTCACCGGAATTTAAAACAACTTCTTTTTCATCAAATGAAGCTATTTTATTATTCAGATACAGCAAAACGCCTTTTTCGCGCAGGTAGTTCTGGACAATGGCAGACATTTCTTCATCCAAAGGCGGCAAAATATGGTCGGAGGCTTCAACAATAACCGGCTTTAATCCAAGCTTTATAAGGGCTTCGGCAGCTTCAACGCCAATCAGCCCGCCGCCGGAAATAACGACATTCTGAACGCCGACACCGCTGATGTATTCTTTAATTTTTTCTATGGATTCTATGTTTTTAATCGTAAAAATGTTATCGGCTAAGGAGCCGTCAATATCCGGCCGCAGCTGATAAGCGCCTGTGGCTATGACCAGTTTGTCATACGTTTCTTCGTCGCGGCCTTCGATTGAAACGGTTTTCTCTTTTCTGTTAATAGCGGTCACTTCATGGTTTAAACGCACGTCAATGCTATAGATCCGGCGCATGGCTTCGACGCTTGAGCCCATAAGCTGTTCGGCAGATTTGACTTCGCCGGACAAATAATAGGTCAGCCCGCAGTTTGAAACGGCAAATTCCGATGTTTTTTCCAGAATAAGAATTTCAGCGTTTTCATCAAGCCGTCTTAAACGGGTTGCAGTGCTGGTGCCGGCCGAACCGCCGCCGATAATAACAATGCGCATGTATTTTCTCCTATCGTGCAAAAGATGAAATTTTCAGCATTGTAATACCGCTTACAATGCATAGCAGCCCGAGCCAGCTCAAAACGGAAGCGCTGTCGTTAAAAAATAAAACGCCGATGAGATAAGTGCCGACCGCGCCGATACCGGCCCATGCCGCATAAGCGGTGCCGATGGGAATAACTTTTTGCGCCAAAAACAGCAAATATCCGCTGACAGCCATGGAAATAACGGAAAGGGCCAGCCAAACCGTGGGGCTGTAACCGTTATTGGCAGTTTGCGCCAATTTAAAACCCAAAGGCCAGCCGATTTCAAACAGTCCGGCCGCCAGCAAATATATCCAAGCCATTGTCAAATCTCCTTATTTTTCGTGATAAACAATAAGTATTATCGGAATTTTGAGAATCAATATGCCGGATATAAAAAAAGAGCCCCGAATTGAGGCTCTTTTTTAGTTAGTAATGCTTAAGCGCGCATTTTGCTTTCCAAAGCTTTGTTCATCACGTTGGAATCAACTGTTCGTGGCGTAGCCGGAGCGGCCGGTGTTTCTTTGGAGGTGCCGCGCAGCTGGCTCATCCTGAATGCCAGTCTTTGCTGAGGTGTCATACCTTCCATCATTTTGGCCTTGTCTGCCAATCGGTCGACACCGGTATTGGCCTGAGCATCTTTAATGCCGGTTGTTTCTCTGGCCATAGCCTTTAATTCGATTTCTTTTGCGGCTTTGTCTCTCACCTCGTGAATAGCACCAATAGTAGCTTCGCTCTTTTGAGCTGCATTTTCAAATTTTTTGGCAGCTGCAATTTTTTCCTCTTTGGCGCGCATGTAATCAACGCGGTTACGGTTATAGAGTTTGGCCGTTTCTTCCCGAGCCAGAGCCATATCCTGAAAGCTTATTTTGTTTTGTCCTTCTTTGGTTGCTTGCCGTTTCAGGCTTGCATAAAATTCGGGATTTTTTAACATATCGCTTCTGAGGGCGCCGATAGCTTCTTCAAGGCCTTTCTTCTGATTATTGGGATACCAGAAATTTTTTGCTTTGTTCTTAAGTTTTCCCCATAAACTTTTTTTAGAACCGTCTAAATCTATTTCTTGTTTTTTGCTGGCTCTGTTTTCCCTTTTTAAATCATATTCATCTTTATTTACAAGGTTGTTCAACAAAGATGTCGCCTGAGCTTTTAATTCTGCTGGCGCATGTTCCATATAGAATAAGACATTTTTTAACGGTTTACTTTCGAGGTCAAAATTAGCTTGCCACTTGGCATATCTTTCTTCTTCGCCTTTTCTGTAATCAGCGCTTTCGTTAGCATATCCGGCTGCCTCATGTTCTATTTCGGCCTTTCGCTGTTCTTTGCCTTCAAATTCCAAATCAAATAATGCTTTATGTTGAAATTCTTCGTCAATTTTGATTTCTTCACTCATGACACATCTCCTGATAAATAGATATAATCCTTAAGTTAAGTCTATATACTCTCCATAATAACTGTTTTTTTTTTTTTGCAACTTTAAAACGTGAATGAGGAAATTTGTCAAATTATTGTAACATTTTGTTTTTAAAGGAAATGCGGAAGAGTTATTTTCTGCTTGACTCTTTGGCTTAAAGCCGTTATAAAGCAAACAAAATAACAAATTTTCCACGTGAAAAGTACCGGAAAATTACACACTCCAAGGAGTGCCGCCAGTCAGCGAGGGTTCGCACACTGGCGTGCAATAGTATGTAGGCACCTGTTTCAGTGTTGTGATGCGAGAGCATCGCGGGACACGGGGCAGGGAGGCGAGTGGGTTTTCGCTCAGGCCGCCGCCTGCGTGCAATAGTATGTAGGCACCTGTTTTTTGTGTAGTGATGAAAGAGCATCGCGGGACACGGGGCAGGGAGGCGAGTAGGTTTTCGCTCAGGCCGCCGCCTGCGTGCAATAGTATGTAGGCACCTGTTTCAGTGTTGTGATGAAAGAGCATCGCGGAACACGGGGCAGGGAGGTGAGTAGGTTTTCGCTCAGGCCGCCGCCTGCGTGCAATAGTATGTGGTACGGCGTTTCACGGAATATGATTAAGGAACAGAACCATTTTTGATGCGTTGACAGATAAATTATCGGCTGCTTTTTCAAAAATCACCTCTCGCGGTGTTTTGAATGAAAAAGACATTGACGATGCAATGCGCGAAATCCGCGTGGCATTGCTGGAAGCTGACGTCTCTTTGCCGGTCGTCAAGGAATTTATCGCAAAGGTCAAGGTTGAAGCTTTGGGCGAAAAAGTTGTCAAATCAATTCAGCCCGGCCAGATGGTTATAAAAATCGTCCATGACGAACTGGTTAAGCTGCTTGGTTCCGAAGAAGGCTGTGGACTCAATTTTCAGGCTGTGCCGCCGGTCAGTATCTTAATGGTTGGCTTGCAGGGTTCCGGCAAGACCACGACTTCGGCTAAAATTGCCAACAAATTAAAGAATAAGAAAAAAGTGCTGTTGGTTTCTTTGGACGTTTATCGTCCGGCCGCTCAGGAACAATTGGCGCATTTAGCCGGACAAATCGGCGTTGATTGCCTGCCTGTTGTGAAAGGCGAAAAGCCCGAAGCGATAACCAAACGCGCTTTGTCCGAAGCAAAGAAGGGCGGATATGATGTCGTTATTCTTGACTCTGCGGGACGTCTGCAAATTGATCAAGAATTGATGGATGAAGTCAAAGAAGTCAAAAAAATTGCCAATCCGACAGAAGTTTTGCTGGTTGCTGACGCGATGATCGGCCAAGAGGCTTGTAACGTTGCCAAAGAATTTAACGAACAAATCGGCATTACCGGTCTGGTTTTGACCCGTATTGACGGTTCTGCCCGCGCCGGTGCTGCATTGTCTATGAAAATGGTTGCCAATGCCGCGATTAAGTTTTTGGGCACCGGCGAAAAAATAGAAGAATTTGAAGAGTTTCACCCCGAGCGTCTGGCCGGCCGTATTTTAGGTCAGGGTGATGTTGTTTCCTTGGTTGAAAAAGCCATGGAAAAGGTTGATCATCAGGAAGCCGAAAAAATGGCTAAAAAGATGATGAAGGGCAAGTTTGATCTGGAAGATATGCTGGGTCAGCTACGCCAAATTCAAAAGTTGGGAAGCATCGGTTCCATTATGGGATTGATTCCGGGGCTTTCCAAATTTAAAAACCAGATTGAGCAAGCCGGAGCTGACGGTTTGGTCAAAAAACAAGAGGCGATTAT
The DNA here is from genome assembly GCA_949493535.1 of uncultured Alphaproteobacteria bacterium. GTDB lineage: Bacteria > Pseudomonadota > Alphaproteobacteria > RF32 > CAG-239 > CAJLXD01. Next base: position 18,770 of record CASZWJ010000015.1, on the reverse strand, counting down.
CCTTTCCATGACCAGAGCGGAAAGAGCTAATCCCGACATCATCAAAGCCTCGCGCAAAAAAAGAATTGCCATGGGCGCTGGTGTAGAAGTTCATGAGGTTAACAAGCTGCTCAAATCATATGAACAGATGTCAACCGTGATGAAGAAAATGGGCAAGATGGGCGGCATGGGTTCATTGCTGAAGTCGCCGCTGGCTTCCCAATTAATGAAAAACGGTCCGATGGGCGGTTTTCCCGGAGGATTTGGTGGAAAATTTCCGTTCTGATGAGCGGAGGCGGCCGGATTGAAAGTTTGCTTAATTGTCATTTTAAGCACAGCGGAAAATCTCAGCCGGTTAATTTAATTTTAGAAAGGATAAAAAAATGGCAGTACGTATCAGACTATCTCGCGGCGGTTCCAAAAAACGCCCTTTCTACCGTGTTGTTGTTGCAGATGCAAGAGCTCCTCGTGACGGTAGATTTATTGAGCGCGTCGGTTCTTATAACCCGATGTTGCCTCAGGACCACGCAGACAGATTGGTTATTGATGAAGCAAAAGTAAAAGAATGGATTTCCAAAGGTGCAATTCCGACAGACCGTTTGGCAAAATTGTTTGCTAACCTCGGTTTGGTTGCTAAGCCGGTTATTCCTGCTCAGCCGAAAAAATCTGCTCCTAAAGCTAAGGCTATGGAAAGAATCAAAGAAAAAGAAGAAAAAGCAAAAGCCGCTGCCGAAGCAGCTGCCGCTGAAGCTGAAGCTTCTGCTGAATAATTTCTTTGCCGTTAAGTTATTTTTGAAAGCAGGATTTTAATGGATAACCGCGATAACAGAATTTGTATCGGAGCCGTTGTCGGCGTCCACGGTGTCAGAGGCGAGGTTAAAGTCAAAAGCTTTACCGAAATTCCCGAAGACATTGACCAATATGGTATTGTTGAAAACGAACCCGGAACACGCAAATTCGAAATTAAGGTTGTCGGGCATTCCAAAGAATTACTGCGCGTAAAGATAAAAGGTTTGGACGACCGCAACGAAGCGCTCGCACTTAAAGGAACGGGATTCTACGTTGATAAAAGCGTCCTCCCCGAGCTGGAAGAAGAAGAGTTTTATCATACGGATCTGATTGGGCTGGAAGCTCAGGATGAAGCCGGAAACTTTTTAGGAGAGGTCATCGGGGTATACAATTTCGGCGCCGGAGATATGTTGGACATTAAAACCAGCGAAACCGGAAAATCTGAAATGGTGCCTTTTACCAAGGCTTATGTGCCTGTTGTTAATATTAAAGATGGTTATATTATTGTTTCTTCGCTTTTAGAATATGCCGAAGAGGATGAAGAAGACCTCGGAGACGAAAGTGATGAAGGTTAAGGTTTTAACCATATTTCCCGAAATTTTTCCGGGATTTCTTGGCTATTCTTTAACCGGCAGGGCTTTAAACGAGGGAATTTGGAGTTTGGAAACAGTCAACATCAGGGATTATGCTTTTGATAAGCACGGTTCCGTTGATGACACGCCTTGCGGCGGCGGTGCCGGAATGGTTATGCGTCCGGATGTTTTGGGCGCGGCACTCAAAGCCAATTATCAAGGCGGTCGGCTGATTTATATGAGCCCCAGAGGAGAACCTCTGACGCAGGAAAAAGTGAAGGAGTTAAGCTGTGAGGAAAATCTCACCATTGTCTGCGGACGTTTTGAAGGCATAGACCAAAGGGTTATCGATGCTTTCAATATCGAAGAGCTCAGCATAGGCGACTATGTTTTAACCGGCGGCGAACAGGCGGCGCAGATAATGTTGGATGCTGTTGTCAGATTATTGCCCGGCGTGCTGGGAAACGCAGATTCGACAGCGGACGAAAGCTTTGAAGATAATCTTTTGGAACATCCGCAATATACCCGTCCCGTCGATTGGGAGGGGCGATTGGTTCCCGAAGTGCTGATGAGCGGACACCATAAAAAAATAGCCGAATGGCAAAAAGAACAGGCAATTGAAATAACAAAACGGCGCAGACCGGATTTAATGAAGAAATATCTTGATTCTAAAAGAGTTTAGATATATAAAGTAAAAAAATTTGTAAGAGGGTAAAACTTATGAACATCATTGAAAATTTTGAAAAAGAGCAAATTGCAAAGCTCACCGAAGGTAAAAACGTTCCGAGTTTTAAGCCTGGCGATACCTTGAAAGTCCACACCAAAGTTAAAGAAGGTGACAGAGAGCGTATTCAGGTTTATGAAGGCGTTTGCATCGCTCGCAAGAACGACGGATTGAACTCTTCTTTCACTGTTAGAAAAATTTCTTTCGGTGAAGGTGTTGAGCGTGTATTCCCGTTGTATTCTCCGAATGTTGCTAAAATTGAAGTTTCTCGTATCGGTAAAGTTCGCCGTGCGAAATTGTACTTCCTGCGCGCTTTGCGTGGCCGTTCTGCTCGTATTGCCGACGACTTGGCCGCTGCAGCAAAAGCTCGTGAAGAAGCTAAAAACGCTAACTAATTTTAGCATTTTGCATTTTAGAGCCCCATAACATTATGGGGCTTTTCTTTTGAATAAAGGATTTTACCGTGGAAACAAAAACGAATGTGATGCGTATTTTAGAAGCGCATAAAGCTGCTTATAAAAGCTATTCTTATATCGGGACAGGCGCTTTAAGCGGAGCGGAAGTTGCCGCGGCTTTAGGGCAGAATCCGAAACAGGTTTTCAAAACTTTGGTAACAATTTGCAGCAAAAACAAGCATTACCATGTTTTTATGATTCCCGTTGAAAAAGAATTGGACTTGAAAAAAGCCGCAGCCGCCGTCGGTGAAAAAAATGTGGAAATGATAAAATCAAAAGACTTGCTTCCGACAACCGGCTATGTGCATGGCGGCTGTTCGCCGATTGGAATGAAAAAGCCGTTTCCGGTCATGATTGACGAAACGGCGCAAAATTTTGAAACAATTATTTTCAGCGGCGGAAAAATCGGCTGGCAGGTTGAAACTTCATTGTCTGATTTGCAAAAAGTTATCAACTTTCAGTTAGCAGCCCTGACAGAATAGTTATTTTTTGCCGTCAAATCCCATTGATATTGAGTTTATGCAGAAACGTTCGCCGGTTTCGGTCGGTCCGTCGTTAAAGACATGTCCGAGATGCGAACCGCATTTGGCGCAGGTAACTTCTGTGCGGTGCATGCCATGGCTGTTGTCCTCAGAAAGCCTGACGCTGTCGGGAATAGCCCGGTCAAAGCTCGGCCAGCCGCAACCGGAATCAAATTTCGCATCTGAAGCAAAAATCGGATTGCCGCAGGCGCCGCAGACATAAGTTCCGTCTTCTTTGTTGTTCAGGTATTTTCCGGTAAACGGGCGTTCGGTGCCCTTTTCTCGCAAAACGCGGTATTGCTCGGGAGAAAGGCGTTGTTTCCACTCTTTATCGCTGACAGAAGCCTCTTCCTCTTCTTCTTCCGAAACTGTGGCATTACAAGACGCACAAGAAGCTTTGCCGCGACGGAACAGATATTTCTGATGATAGGCTTCTGCCGGATAAAATCTGCCGACTTTAACGACTTGGGTAACAATCGGCGTTTTGTAGCGTCCGGAATCATTCATTTCTTTGATGACTTCTTCTGCATCTCTTTTCTGGTCGTCATCAATATAAAAAATGGCCGAGCGGTATTGTTCGCCCACATCCAGCCCTTGGCGGTTTTTGGTCGTCGGGTTGTGGCTGTTAAAGAAAACATAGAGCAAATCTTTGTAAGAAACTTTTTTCGGATCATATGAAACATCGATTGCTTCGGCATGTCCGGTTCTGCCGGTACAGACTTCTTCATAAGTCGGTTTGTGCGTTTCGCCGCCTGTATATCCGACTTCCGTGGCAACAACGCCGGGAACGGCGTCAAAGGTCGCTTGAACACCCCAAAAACATCCGGCGGCAAAAATTGCATGGGCTATACTCATTTCTTTTTCCTTCTGTTGTTTAACGCAGCTGGCTGTCTTTGCTGCCGCGGCGATTATAGAGCTGAACGGCTTTTTGTTCTTTGTCGGCTTCTTCTTGGCAGGAAATGCAAAGTCTGGCGCCGGGGATGGCTTGCCGCCGCGCTTCGGGAATTTCTGCGCCGCATTCTTCGCAGCAGAGCAGGCTTTCTCCGTCAGAAACGCCGCGTCGGACGCGAGCTACTTCATCGTTTATTGAATCTTGGATTTGATCCAAGACCGCATCATCGTCTGTCCAGCCGATAGCCATAGTTTCTCCTTTTTTATATAATTATAAATATCATCGCTTTCAAAAGATTCAATATTTTAATTTGTTGTGCAGTTCTTAAAAACAACTTGACTAAGAGGGGAGCTTGTGTGGTATTTTGGCATAAAATATATGACAAGTGAGCAAGAATGAAACCCGCAAAAAATTTATATCTGAACACGCCGCAGCTCAAAGCCGAACTTGACCGCTGCCTGAATTGTAAAAATGCACCCTGTATGAATGCCTGTCCGGTGAACTGTAATCCCCAAGAGTTTATCAACTATGCCAAACAACAGAATTATGCGGAGTCTGTCAAAACAATCATGAGAAATAATCCGCTGGGACAGACCTGCGGTTTAATTTGTCCGGATAAGTTTTGTATGGCAGCCTGCACGCGCAGCCGGATTGATTTTGCGATTAATATTCCGAAAGTTCAGGCAACGATTTTAGAAAAGCACCGGCAGGAAAGTTATTGCGATGTCCCCGCAGTATTAAACGGCAAAAAAATTGCGGTTATCGGAGCAGGGCCGGCGGGGATTGCTGCCGCTTCAGAACTGGTTAAGGCCGGTTATAAGGTTGATTTGTTCGAGGCAGACAATAAAATCGGCGGCGCATTGAATATGATTCCCGAAACGCGCCTGCCGCATGAGGTTTTGGAAAAGGACTGGAATTTTATTTGCCATAAAGATCGGGCGGAGCTTCATCTTGAAACGCCGAAAAATCCTGAAGCAATGCTGGCAGAAGGCTATGACGGCGTTATTGTCTCAACCGGCGAGCCGCACTGTATGGAACTGGGGATTTCCGGCGAAGAGCATTGCGTGTCTTTTATGGATTATTTGAAGCATCCTGAAAAATACCAGACGGACGGACGCGTTGCCGTGGTTGGCGGTGGCAATGTGGCAGCCGACTGCGCGTTTACGGCGCATGATAACGGAGCTTCAGGCGTAGAGCTTTTTGTGCGAAGAAGATTATCGGATATGAAAATTACCCGCAGCGAAATTTTTGACCTGATGGATAGGCAGGTTGATTTTACAACGATGACCAGCCCCGAAAAGATTGAAAAGAAAAACGGCAAATTATCGTTGTTTACCCGTAAAAACCACTTTGTTGACGGCAAGTTGCGGCCTTTGGAAAACACTTGCATTGAACGCCCGGGATTTTCTTTGATAGTTAAAGCAATAGGCAGTTATGCCGATGCCAAGACAGATTCTGATAACGTTATATATGCCGGAGATTGCAAGCACGGCGGCTCAACCGTGGTCGAAGCGATTGCTTCCGGTCGTGAAGCTGCCGCCAAACTGGATAAAATTTTGAACGGTTAAAACGTTGGCAAAATTATTTATTACAATAAAAAGCAGTTTGTTGCATTTCATTGTTCATTTGACATATACAATAAAAAAACACTCATTATGAGTGTTTTTTTATTGGTGAAAGCATTTGTCGGAATACGGTTATAATCTGATTACCAGTTATAATTCATGCCCAAACCAAGGGCTGCTGCCGTATAGTTGCTGCCAAAAGTATAGTTGGCCCAGCCATACGCCGAAAGATAATCAGAAAAACCATAACGGCCTCCGACTTCAATTCTTCCCAATGTTTGGTTTTTCAAAACACTCGTTTTCCGCAGCCCCGTAATTCTTACATTGTCACCGCCATTAAATGTTTGAATTATAAGCGGCCTGATATAAACATTGGCATAACCGTCATCCACTTCTATCATTTGCGTCAGTTTGACGCCAAGTTCTATCTCCAGCTGGCGCAATAAGGCATATTCAGCAGTCTTTCCGGCATCATCGCTTGCATCATCATAATCAACCTGCGTATAAAAGATGCCTGCGCTTGGAGTGATATACAGCAGCTTGCTCAGTGCATAATCATAACCCAGTTCAATATTGCCGCCAAGTTCAATGCCGTCGGTATCTGATGTTATACCGTCATCGGTTTTTATATCTGCTTTTTGTATGCCGCCGAACAGTGTGGCAAAAATCCACAGGTTCTGATGGTCATAACGATAGTACAGGCCGGCCAGAAAGCTTTCAATATCAATTTTAGAGCCTAGCTCGGAATAATATTGTTTGCCGTTGCCGTTCATATCATAATTGCCGTTGCGATAGGATAAAAACAGTCCCAGCTTATTATACAAATCTTGTTGAAAAGAGCCGCCGGCTTCAAACCCATGGACAGTAGCGTCGACATCGACACTTCCGTCATTCTTTGATGTTTGTGAAACGGCATCTGCCCATACGGACTTAAACGGTTTTCCATTCCAAAAATAATCATAAAAACCGCATCCCGGACAATAAAGCCGGCTTCCTTGAACTTGACGGTTAATATTGCTGGCCATACCTTTAGTCTGCTCCAGTGCAGCTATCGGCAAAGCCTGATAAGCCATAATCTCAGGAGCGGTTTTTCGAACATTGTTTCCTGAAATATCATCCTGAATCTCTGAAAAATTCGGAATATCCGGAATCTCCGGGATATCAGCCTCATTATCTTTGTCGGGGTTGGTATTGTCATTCATTACCAAATCCCATTTATTGGCATTATTTCCAAGAGAATTGTATTGAACATCAAACATATAAGGGCTTCCGTAAACGCGGGAAACCAAGAATGAATCTGCATTGCCGGTAGTATCATTCTCGGACTGGGCAAATAAAATTCCGCCTTTGCCGCGAATATCTGTATCCGAAGAGGAGTGGACAATCATCTTGGTTGTTCCCTGAACGTCACCGGAGATATGGAGTTCATCAGCAGTCATATTGTCAGGATTAACATCAACATGCAAAAAACTGTTTGTTGCAGAATAGCCGTTCAGCTTGACAATATCTTGGTAACCGTTGGCAAGGAAAAACGCGGCATTGTTCAGCGTCAGAGAAGTTACGGCATCTGCATCGCGGTTAACGGAACCGTCCGAATTCAGAGAGGCTGCAAATGACCCTTTGCCATCCCAGTTTTTAGCGTTTTGGTCTTCTTGTTGATAAGCGTCAAATCGGAGAGTTGTTCCGTCAACGGTTACGCTTTTTACATTGATGATATCATTGTTTACCGCCACATATTGCGAGGTTATGCCGGTATTTGCATCAACGGTATCGTCGCCGGTAAATTTATATATGCCGTTTCTCAGGTTGTCGTTAATCACCCATGCGCCGCCGCCGGATGTATCAATGGTAAATTCCGAGGTGGTGTTTCCGAGGATTGCGTTGTAAATTTTGCCATGGGAGCTGTAATTCGTATGGTTGCCGGACATAAAAAGCGTATCGCTGCCGGAAGCAAAGTTCATATTGCCGAGAACATACATCGCACCGCCGGCATTTTGAGCCGAATTGTTAATAAAGTTGCCGCTGACTGTTCCAAAAACGGCTCCTGCTTTGCCATAAATGGCACCGCCGTTTCCTATGGCTGAATTGCCGATAAAATCGCCGGTAATGTTGCCAATTGTTTTATTCATATTATTATATATGGCACCGCCGTCTTTAGCGGAAGAATTAGCGATAAAATTAGCGGAAATATCACCAATGGAACCTGCATTTTTAATGGCTGCGCCATATCCCGAAGTTATATTTCCGTTAAAGTTGCCGCTGATGCTGTCAATTTTTCCGTTGCCGCCGTTATAAATGGCTGCTCCGTCTTCGCTGCCTGCGCCATTGGCGGCGTTGGCAATGAAATTGCCGTTTATTTTATTGACGTTCCCTTCATTATAGATAGCGCCGCCCTTAGTACCGGCTGAATTTTCAACAAAATTTCCTCTAATCGTGTCAATTTCGCCGTAATATTGGTTATAAATGGCACCGCCGCCTATTTTTGCGGAATTAGAGATAAAATCTCCGCTAATCTCTTTTATACTTCCTTTGCTGCGATTATAAATAGCGCCGCCGATGCTGTTTGTGCCTGTTACGGAATTAGAGATAAAATCGCCGGTAATGTTGCCCATAATGCCATTGTTATTGTTATAAATGGCACCGCCTCCGGTTACAGCTGTGTTAGCAATAAATTTGCCGGTGATATCTGCTGTTTCGCTATAGTTAAAAATAGCGCCGCCGTTGCCGCCTGAGGTTGTGTTGCCGGCATTGTTGCCGATAAAATCAGCATTGACATTTCCGATTTTGCCTTTGTTATAAATGGCACCGCCTTCGCCTTTGCTGCCTGATGTTGTCCGTCCTGTATCATTGGCAATAAATTCTCCCGTAATATTGCCGATTGTTCCGTTATTATTAATGGCGCCGCCGTAAGCATTAGCAAAATTGGATACAAAACTGCCATTGACGTTATCAAGAGTTTTGCTGTTGTTAATTCCTCCGCCGCCGGAATATATGCTTTTGGCTCCGATAAAATCGGCATCAACAGCGCCTGTCAGGGCAGATTGTGAAGAATCATATTTTTGTCTGTTGGGAGTATCTGTATAGGTATATTTAAAATATTGCTCTTTGCCATCAGGCAATTCGAGCTTAATAGTATTTTCCCCTTCAGCGGCAACTTGTTCCCATGAAATATTGTCTGCTGCCGAAAAGTTATCTTGAAGTATGGTTATTTTATAATATTTATTGGTTAAAGCGCCTTTTTCGCTTGCTTCTTGCACGATAAAATCATAGTCGCTTTCTGAGCCTTCCGAATATGTAAAAGCATTTGAGGGAAGGGATGCAATGTTATTTAAAGTCAAATTTAATGATGATGCGGCAGATGGTGAGCACAAAAAAGTTGTTACCGTTAACATCGTTATCAAAGAAGCTTGTTTAGTCATTTTATAGTCCTTTATGTAAATAACCGCTTTAAAATTATAAAAAAATAATAAAAAATGCCTTAATTTTTTGAGGGGCGGTATATTTTCTTTCGAGGCATAAATATCAGAAAACGGCAGTTTTTATACTTGTCGTTTATAGTGGTAATGTTTGATTTGCGGTATATTAAATACAATAACAAGAAAGCTCTGTTGGAGTACAAACAGAGCTTGGATCAATTAAAATTAAATGCATGTCCAGTATTGCTTGGGTGCAAAAGACCTGTGCCAAAATTCCATATTCGAAATCTCTGGAATTAACGGTTTTGGCCGTTCAGACATATGAGAGGTGAACAATTTAAATTCTATGCACTCTTTGACGGTTTCGTCATTGTAACAAAACAACGGATATTGAGGCATTTCTTTAGAGAAGAAGCCTTCTGTATACTTGATTGCAACAAGTTCCATAAGGTCATAAACGGTATTGGCTATATAGGTTTCAAAGCAATTAACCGGTTTTACAGCCGTTCTGTTATGGTTTCCCTTGAATTTCCGTACCAAAGCATTCTGAGGCACAGCCGTATCTTCATATGTTAAAGAAGAAGGGAGAGGGTAGTCTAAAAATGCAAACTTTCCATTTATGTTTTTATATGGAAAACCGTCTGAATTAACCGTATCATGAGACCATGATATATTCCAAACGAAATCATTGCCTTTTATTTTAACGCTTTGACAATACAACATATAACGAAAAATGTAACAGTCCGGCATTTCGACCATTTTTTTCTGTCTTGTATACGGTTGATTAAATTGCAAAAAGACGAAAGGCTATAAAATTGTATAATAGGCTTGCTGTAATCGTCGGTAATAACCAAGATATTACAAAGCCTGAAATACATAATATATTGTCGGGCCCAATGGCTGAAATTCATTCCCAAAGAGAAGCGGTCAAACTCAGAAATCTCATCAGGTAATGTCTTTATCCACCAGTAATCGTCAAAACGTTTCCGCAATGTACTTAATCTAAAGTCCATTATCCAAACAGGCCCACCAGCTTCAGAGCTGCCCCATGTACTTTCTTTGATGATGGTGTCAAAGATTTCCCAAGGCGGATTAAAATTGTTCATAGCTGTAATTGTTTAAAACATAAAAATTTTTTTCTTGCATCTACGATAGTTGCTTTTCACGGAAAATGCAAGAGCAATTTTATCCGTTCAGCTACCAAGATGAGATTGCTAAAAATATTTAATTCGGTTTTATTGAATAGTCCATTTCATTTGCTTTCCGGATATGGTAAAGCTCTCCAAAAAAACAGAAGTCTTAAATGGTTTCTGTTTCCAAACAAAAAATCCGCGCATTTTTATGCGCGGATTTTTCTACAATTTATCAAGGCTCTAAAACAGCCTCGATTCAAATTGCCATATTTCGTTCAGGAACAATTTTGTTCCAGCCAGGTCAGCAAAGAATCAAATCTTTTAGCTGCAAAGAAGGAAGTCTGCCAATCATCTTCCGGAAACGCGTCAAGAAACTCTTTGCTCCGAAGAAACGCCGCTCCTTCTTCTCTGAACAGCTCATATTCACGCTTGTCCTCTGTAAAAGTGCCGTCAGGTTTTCGTGTAACAAAAACCGGTGCAAAATGAGTAAGATATCCGAGTGCATCCTCACAGGCAACTATCTTCCGACCAGACCAAATGCTTCCCAAATCAATCTGTTCGCCAAAAAATTCATGTGAATGGCGATTTTTTCTTTGAACGATGATTTTATCCGCATAATACGATTGGGAGCCATAGAAGAAATCTCCGTCTAAAGGGGCATTAAACGCCCCTTTATTTTAAATTTAAGATGAGGTTAAAACCGTTTAAAATCGGCTTAAAACGCGGCTATGAAAGTGGCGGATTTAAAGGCAATTTGGCAAACCCCACATTTTAAACTTAGACGAAACCTAGACTTTAAAATCTATGCAAAACCATTTTGCAACTTATGCAAAATCATTTTTCGCGCTACAATTTAAAGGCCTTCCGGCAAAACCCACCTTTTAAAATTTAGACAGAACCTAGACTTTAAAACCTGTCCAAAACCATTTTGCAATAAATCCAGAACCATTTTGCGCACTACACGAACTCGGTTAAACAACTGATTTAAAAAGAAAAAACGGCAGTTTTAATACCTGCCGTTTGTATTGGTGATCCCAACCTCACAACTTACGAATAAAAAAATAAAAGGGATGAGTCTTAATCATCCCTTTTATTTTAGTAGCGCTCTGCCGCACTAATTGCCTCATTTTCATCAATGAGATAATCCTCAGCATGCCAAAAGATATCCCAAAGAATAGGCACATACTGCAACATGGCTCTGATTTGCTTTACACCAGTAACCCTCTGCTTAATCAAAAAGCGATTTCGTAAGAGAGCATCGGCCTCTTTTGTTTTATCATCTGCTTCAAACGGCTTGCGTAAGAACTTACCGTCATAAACATCAAAGCGACGAACCAAAGAAGCAAACAGGTGCAAAGCAACTCGTCCGTTACCAGCAGCTTGAAAATTGTACCAACGCAATGTTTCCTCAACGGTTTGCTTGATAACAAACAAATCATAATCAAAAGGAACACACCCATGCTTTTCCGGTTCTTCATTGCACTGAAAATCAGCGCTTTGTCTGAAGACCATTGCAAGGCGTTGCGTCGAAACAACAAGAGCCTTTTTTCCTTTCGCCAGATGCGAAATGGCTTGCAGGTTTTCTGTTGTATTAGTTCCTTTATCCAGAACATCAATTTCTGTTTCAGGAACTCCCAGAGCCATTGCAACACGCTTCAGGCGAGCAGCCTCTGTCTCTTTTTTCAAAAGACTGGAAGCAACTGTCTTTCCTCTAATTTTTAATGAAAAACGCATCACGGCAAAAGCTGTAGCCAAAAGTCCCTCCCCTCCAACAACCACAAAACGGGCTTTGGGGTTGAGTTTTTTAACCAGGCGATACACCTGTATAGACTTCAAAACAGCTGTGATATCATCATCATAAACAAACATATAATCATATCTTTTAGTTGCTTCATATGTTGATGCAACATCATAGGCTTGGTTTATTACCTCAGCCGCTTTTAAATAATCTTTTTTCATAGCGTAATAATTTTAGTTCACTCATACTATTACCATACTCTCATTATTTTGTCAACACCGATTTATTTAGCTGATTAATTTTGTTGCATTATTACCGCAACCAGTTCGTAAAATTTCCCAAAACTGATGTTTTTGAAAACATAACATTCGAACTCGGTTAAACAGCTGATTTAAAAAGAAAAAACGGCAGTTTTAATACCTGCCGTTTGTATTGGTGATCCCAACGAGATTTGAACTCGTGTTACAGCCTTGAGAGGGCCGTGTCCTAGGCCTCTAGACGATGGGACCGTAAGAACATGCTTCTAAATAATATAAATTTGTCTAACATGCAAGACTTTTTTTTGTTGGTACAATTTTTTTGCGATTGATGTGCCGGATAATTTTTCTTAAACTGAACCGGTATGAAATTTAACCGAGAGGCCGTCATGATAGAAGATTTGCAGAAGAAAATTAGAGATATTCCCGATTTTCCCAAAAAAGGGATCGTTTTCAAAGATATTACCACATTGATTAAAGACGGTGCTGCTTTTCAACAGGTGATTGACTATTTTTACGAGCAATTTAAAAATGAGCAGATTGATTATGTGGCCGCGATTGAATCTCGCGGATACATATTCGGGGCTCCCTTAGCTTATAAGCTTGGGGCCGGTTTGGTCATTATCCGCAAGCCCGGAAAGCTTCCTGCTGCCGTTGAAAAGATTGAATATGATTTGGAATATGGTACGGATGCGCTGGAAATTCATAAGGACGCGATAGAGGCGGGCAAACGGGTTTTGGTAATTGATGATTTGCTGGCAACCGGCGGAACTGTCTGTGCAGCCTGCCAATTGCTTGAAAAGGTAGGCGCAAATGTTGTTGCCATAGCTTTTATGATAGAATTAAAAGATTTGAACGGCGCGTTAAAACTGCCGCGGAATGCAAAATTATTTTCATTATTTGCCTATTGATTACATACAGAATTATGAATTTTTTTTCATGCTGTTCTTTACTTGTGCAAAGAAGGGGCGTATAATATAAGTATCTTCAATTTTAGAAGGAGCGAAGATATGAAAAAGATATTCTTTTCGCTTTATTTATCTGGTGTTCTGGCATTGTTTGCTCATAATGCCGCGGCACAAAACTCCCTGCCTTTAGAAAATCTTGAAGAATACAATATCCGTCTGATCAGCAGTGAACAGGGGATATCTGCTTATTCCGGTGTTAATGATGGTCTTCAGCTTAAAATAGAAGCCTCAAACGGTGAGATTTTAAAAATCGTTTTAATGTTTGATTTCAACAACGGCGGCGCCAAGCGCTCGGCCTATGCTATGGAAACTATAAAAATTGTTGCAAATCTGATGCCGCAAAAAATAATATCATTAACCGAAGCTCAGGATATGCTTTATAAAAAGCTGGCGGCAATGAATGCCGAACGGGATAAGGATGTATTCACGTTCGACGGTTTGCGTTTTGAATGTAACTGTATTAACGGAATGATGAACATCCGAGTGACGCAATAATAATTTTATTTGTTAAAATAACGTTTGACGGCTCGCCTGTTGGCTTCTAATCCGAAATCTTCAGGATTTATTTCTTCCTGTGAAATAAAAAGCATTTCGCTGCTTTCGCTTTCGTCAAGTTTCATTTGGCTCATATCAATGATTTTGCATTTGAAATAAAAATCCAAAGGGTATAAGTCGATACCTTTATATTCATAATCATCGGGCAGGTCGAATAAAAATTCTTCTACGGCGACTTTAATGCCTGTTTCTTCAAAAATTTCGCGGCAGACGGCTTCTTCAACGGTTTCTCCGGCTTCGCAGAAGCCGCCGGGAATACCGAGTGTTCCTTTGGCCGGATTTTTTGCACGTCTGACAACCAGTAGCCGGCCTTTTTCGTCAAAGACAAAACCGGCGCTGCCTATCGTGGGATTTTTATAAAATTCATAGCCGCAGTCTTGGCAGATTTTTAACCGTGAAGTTTGATAATTCCAGTTGCTTTTGCCGCAGTTCGGGCAAAATTTTAATACTTGCAACGGATCCATGATTGTAGTCCTCGAATATTATAGCCGGTTATGTATTATAATAGCCGTAAGCAATTGTCAATCTGAAAGAAGAAAGCACTTCGTTTGAAGTGCTTTCTTAAATTTTTTAGTTGCGGTATGAGTCGTTGTCTTCCTCAACGTCAATTTCTTCTTCGTCTTCAATGATTAAATCTTCGTCATTAAAGCCTTTGGCATATTTTTTATTCATGTCCATGCAAGGGCAGCCGGCCTTTTTCTCCGGATTCTGATTATTTTGCATATTTGCATTTTCCATTGTATTTCTCCTTGTAAAATTGTTACCTGATAGAGATAATCCGTATTAAAGAAATAGCCATAGATAATTGGTCATATCCGCTTAAGCCTTTAGGCGATTGACAATACAACATTTAGTGAGTATTTATAAAAAATGATTAAAATAGTTAAAGGTAAAAAATATGCCGGAAGATAACATAAAAAAACTGCCTGTCGGAAATATTTTGACTGGAAGCATCAGTTATTTTATCTCAAAACCCAAAGCAATGTTGATTTTTTCAATATTGAATTATTTTGCGGTTTTAATCGGTGTACACACCTGGCGCACGCCGGCTTTTTTTGTGCTGCTGGTTTTCGCTTATGCTTTTTGGTGTTATTTTTTTCGTTTTTATTTTGATAAAAAACCGTATTTTCAACTTAAATCAATGGGGTCATCCGTAGCCCCTTCAACAAAAATTTTATTTTTGAGCATTGCGGTAATGACCCTTTTAATCCTTTTTCCCTTTGTGCTGCCGTTTTTAGGTTTGGGAGAAGCGGATTATTATCTGAAGTTTTTAAGCGATAAGCAGACGGTTGATACTGTTTCTGCTGTCGTAAGCATATTCTTGGCGCCGTTTTTGTTTTTCCGTCCGTTTTTTGCGTGGATTGGTTCCGTATTGGGGCGGAACGGCAATTTGCGTTTTGCCATGCAGAAAAGCCGCGGAAACTATTGGCAGATTGTTGCGTTGTTGCTTATTTTGAATATTCCTTTTGTCTTTGTAGAACAAATTTGTGCCGGCATCGGCGCGCCGGATTGGGTTTTGTATCTGCTGTTCTCGCCATTAATTGTTTATGCCAATCTGATTATGGCGCGCTCTTATGAATTTTTCTTTATTGAAGATTAAGCGGATAATAAAAAAAACTCAACGGAAGGTTGAGTTTTTTTTAGTTTTGGGCTGCTTATTTTTGAGCGGCTAAAATAGTGAATTCGTCTTCACTCAAAATTGTAACTCCAAGCTCTTGGGCTTTTGCCGCTTTTGAACCGGCATCAGCTCCCACAATGACATAATCGGTGTTTTTAGAAACCGAACCGGCGACTTTTGCGCCAAGGCTGAGCGCTTTAGCTTTGGCCTCGGCGCGTGTCATCTTTTCCAAGGTACCCGTGAAAACAACGGTTTTTCCGGCAATCGGCGAATTGTAATCCGTCTCGTCGATAAAATCTTCAACCTGAATCCTCTGCAAAAGTTCATTAATCGTTTTAATATTATGCTCTTCGGCAAAAAACTCGACAATGTCATTAGCCATGGCTTCGCCAATGCCGTCAATTGCCAGAAGCTTTTCCGTATCGCCTTGAATCATATCATTGCGAAAATTCGCAAAACTGCCGTAATTCTTGGCAATCAGTCTTGATGTTGCCGTTCCGACCTGACGGATTCCCAATGCATAAATAAAACGGGGCAGGGAAATATCGCGGCGTTCATTAATAGCCTTAAACAGGTTTTCGACGGATTTTTTTCCCCAGCCTTCACGATTCTCTAAATATATGCTGCCGTCGTCTAATGCCGCAAAAAGGTCATCGCGCAGTTTTTTATTACGTTCTTCCAGAGTGAAGATATCTGCCGGAGTGCGGATGATCCCCTCATGATAAAATTCTTCCATGATTTTTGCGCCAAGCCCTTCGATGTCAAAAGCTTCGCGAGAAACAAAATGTTTGAGGCGTTCAATAGCCTGAGCCGGACAGGTCAGCCCTCCTGTGCAGCGGCGGACAGCTTCGTCTTCTTCTTTTATCGCATGCGCGCCGCACATCGGGCAGATATGCGGAAAATCAAACTCTTCAGCTTCCGGCGTCCTTTTTTCTTTGACAACTTCCACCACTTGCGGAATAACGTCTCCGGCGCGCTGGATAACGACAGTGTCGCCGATTCGGATATCTTTGCGTCTGATTTCATCCTCGTTATGCAAAGTTGCGTGCGAAACAATCACGCCGCCGACATTGACCGGTTCCAAATCGGCAACCGGCGTCAAAGCGCCAGTGCGTCCGACCTGAATGCGGATATTATTAATCTTCGTAAATGCCTGTTCGGCCGGAAACTTATGTGCAATAGCCCAACGCGGCGTGCGTGTTAAAAAGCCGAGGCGGTTTTGCAACGCCAAAGAATCCGTCTTGTAAACAATTCCGTCAATATCATAAGGCAGATTGGCGCGCTCCTTCATCAGGTATTCAAAGTAGTCGGTCAAAGCCTGTGTCGTATGGCAGATTCGGTTATAGGGGTTAGTCTTGAAACCCCATTGGCGCACATCTTCCAAAAATTGGCTTTGAGAATCCCAGATGATGTCTGAAACATCGCCCCAGGTATAAACAAATAAACTGAGCTTGCGTTCTTTTGTGATGTTTGCGTCAAGCTGGCGCAGCGAACCGGCGGCGGCATTACGCGGATTCGCAAAAAGTTTTTTGCCTTCTTTTTCATTTTGGGCATTGAGTTCCAAAAAATCGGCCTTAGACATATAAACTTCGCCGCGGACTTCCAAAATCTCAGGGATATTGTCTGCCTCAATGGTTAAAGGCAAATCCTTGATTACTTTAAGATTCTCGGTAATGTCTTCGCCGGTGGTGCCATCGCCGCGGGTGGCGCCCTTAACAAACTTTCCATGTTCATAACGCGCAGAAAAAGATAATCCGTCAATCTTAGGTTCTGCGGAATAAGTAATTTGCGTGTCGGTTTCATAACCGAGAAAACGGTTAATGCCTGCCGTAAAATCGGCCAGCTCTTCTTCTGAGAAAATATCTCCGAGCGACAGCATTGGGATTTTATGCTTCACTTTTCCGAATTCGCTGCGAACGGCCGCGCCGATTCTTACCGACGGTCCGTCTGTTAATTTTAATTCGGGAAACCTTTTTTCAATAAGCTCGTTGCGCCGTTTGAGCGCGTCATATTGCGCATCAGTCAAATACGGATCATCATTTTGATAATAGGCCTCGTCGGCTTTCGCCATTTCTTCGGCGATTCTTTTTAATTCAGCAGCGGCTTCGGCCGGTGAGAGTTCCGATATTTCTTTTTCCAGCATAATCATTCCCTTTTTCTTATTATTTTGAAATATAGGAGAAACAAAGCTTTTTTTCCAGCCTGCTGAAAAGTTTTGCAGAGAAATTATCACTAATAAAAAGAAGCTGTTTAAAAGTTTCGAGCGGTATTGACTTCGGGCACGCGGAAACATATATATTCATGTACAATTTTCTTAGTATTCATATAATTTTTTTCAATTATGTTAGGTATTTCCAAAAGTACGTATGACAAAGCTCGGGCTTATCATCGTGAAGAGGCAGTTAAACTGCTTGGTTGTTGCTCTTTAGTCTCGGTAGTGTTGCTTGATGACAATTCAAAGGCTTGTATGCACAACGGAGAACAGGAAACAACATTTGTCTGGCTTGCTGCTAGCGGAAACGTCTGGTGCAGAGCCTGTTGGATCAATTCCAACGACATCTTCGCCCTCTGAATGGGATGCGATAATAAAAAAAGCGGAAATCTGTGCGATTCCCGCTTTTTTTTATTATAAATTTAAGGCTATTTCTCTGGAGCAATAACCATCATCATCTGCTTGCCTTCCATTTTAGGCTCGGATTCGAGTTTGTATAAGCCTTCCAAATCGTCAAGCAGCTTCATCAGCACGTCTTTGCCCATGTCGGCGGTATTCATTTCGCGGCCTTTATAACGCATAGTAAATTTAACCTTGTCGCCTTGAGCCAAAAACTTCTTGGCTTGTTTGACCTTCACCTCATAGTCATGAGTATCAATCATCGGGCGCAGTTTCAGTTCTTTAATATCAATTACTTTCTGATTCTTTTTTGCTTCGGCTTTGCGTTTCTGCATTTCGTACTTATATTTGCCGATATCTAAAATCTTGCAGACCGGAGGATTGGCCTGCGGGGAAATCTCTATTAAATCCAAACCGGCTTCGTCAGCTGCGGCTAAAGCTTCCCTGATAGGAACAATGCCTCGATTCTCACCGGCTGCGTCAATAAGGCGCACTTCTTTTACTCTGATATCTTCATTAATGCGTGGTCCGTCATCGTCCCGTACTGGCGCATTGGTATTCTCTTTAGCTATTTTAGCCTCCTAAAAATGTTGTTAACTGACTATATATAATACAAAAGTAATAATTAATGACAAGTTAAAAGTGATTCTGTTTCAAATAAAAACAAGAGATTCTTTATACTTTCCTGAGCTTTTGTTGTCAGTTTATGCTATATAATAGGAAGATTTAATACTTCAATATACGTTGACTCAAAAAATATTCTATATTATTATCCAGATTTATCAGGCGGTTACGCTTTTATTCACAAAAAATTAAATTTTTTTATAAAAAAGTTATTGACTTCTTCGGATGAGTGTCATATAACCCCCCTTGTCGCTGAGAGGTGACGGTCTCAAACAAACGGCCGGCAAGACTTGCAGTGAGTTATAAAGAACATAGTAAATAAGAAGAATAAGAGGATACGCAGACGGTTGTGT
>CASZWJ010000014.1 GCA_949493535.1 uncultured Alphaproteobacteria bacterium | reverse complement strand
GGATTTATACGGTCGTTTATTTTCGTCATTTTATGTGCATTATTAGGAAAACTTAATAATGGAGACTTTTTATGATATATGGATACATCCGAGTGAGTACGAATAAGCAAACAACCGAAAACCAAAAGTGGGAAATTCAGCAATATTGTGATAAGCACAGCATTGTTGTGGATAAATGGATAGAAGAAACCATAAGTGCCACAAAGGACTTAAAATCGCGAAAATTAGGCAAACTGATTAAAAAATTGCATTCTAACGATATTGTAATTGCAAGTGAACTTTCTAGATTGGGAAGAAAGCTATTAGAAGTAATGGCTATTCTACACCACTGCATGAATACAGAGGCAACGGTAATTACAATTAAAGATAATTTTAGGTTAGATGCAGGAATACAATCTAAAGTGTTAGCCTTTGCTTTTGGTCTAGCAGCAGAAATCGAAAGAAACCTGATTTCTCAGCGCACGCGAGATGCCCTCTCTGCCAGAAAAGCAAAAGGAATGAAACTAGGTCGTCCATTTGGTGCAAAAAACTCAAAATTAAAGCTATCAGGTTATGAAGATGTAATTATAACCATGTTAAATAAGGGGTGTTCAAGAAATGAAATCGCCCATAAACTTAAAGTCCATAGAGAAACATTAAGAGAGTTTATAAAAAAGATTACTTTATAAGGATTGTAAATTCAATCTCCCAATCTCCTCCGCCAATCTATCAGCCCTGGCTTTTTCAAATTCATACTGCTGTTTGTAATATTCGGCATCGCGTTGATAGTTGGCGGCTTCCTGGGCGATAATTTTCTTGTCTATATTGCTTAAATCTGCGCAAGAGATTGTCAGGTATGGTTTGCCGGAAAGGTTTAATATTCTGCGGCCGTAGTTATCTTTTGCTTTGAGTAAATATCCCTCGCGGATCAGCTCATTTACCAGAACTTTGGCAGAATTAACCGTCAGCCCCAAGGCCATGGCGATTTTATCATTCCCCATGAAAAATGTATGGTTATTGTTGGTTTTGTATTTAATGAAATCTAGCAACAGACGCTTGGTAATAGACAATTCTGCCTTGCTTTTGCTCATGTTCTCTCCTTAATAAATCATTTATCTACATCTATTTATTGGGAGATTTGATCGGATTTTAGCAAAAATGAATCTGGAAATTGTTATTTTCACCAATTCAGAACTCCGGAAACACTTATTTTCACCTTCTTAAAAACAGATACTTATATTTCCTCAAACGGAAACCATTATTACCTCATCCTTTTGCAAAAACCGTTATATATCAAGCAGTTATGAAAAACTTAAGATGCAAAACAAACCTTTAATGGCCTTTTCTGCGTGTTTAATGATTATTAGCCCGATGGTTGAGGCTGCTTGCTTTTAGACCGACAATTACAAAAGAAAGGTTTGAGTGTGCAACAAATCACGCCTTTACAACGGTTGTCTATGATTGGGTTTAATGCTATGGGGGCATTGGAATATGAGCCAATAACTGAAAATAACAACGAATTTATCGGCAATATAGAACTGGATTCACTTTGTTTAGAAGCTAATCATATTTTGGCCAACAAAAGTTCGGAAGTGCTTGATAAGCTTTTAACGCTTAATGGCTCATCCAGTGGAGCGCGGCCCAAAATTGTGGCGTTAGTTTCAGATGATAAGCAAACCCTCATTCATGGAAACTTGGCTAAACCCGGTTATAGTCCGTGGTTAATTAAGTTTGCCTCTTCTCTAGATAATAAAAACATCGGCGCTGAGGAATATGTTTACTCAAAGATGGCCAAAGACGCCGGCATTGAAATGTCGGAAACATATTTATTTCCCTCAAAAAACTGCGTCGGTCATTTCGGCGTCAAACGTTTTGACCGGATTGGCACGGAAAAAATGCATATTCATACGGCCTGCGGGTTATTGCATGCCAACCACCGCACATCCAGCATTAACTATGACGGTTTATTAAAACTGACCTCCATTCTTACCAAAGACGTTCGGGAAGTTGAGAAAATGGTGCGGCTGATGATTTTTAATGTCAAAGCAGGTAACAAAGATGACCATAGTAAAAACTTCTCTTTTATGCTGGATAGAAACAATAACTGGAAAATGACGCCGGCGTATGATTTAACGCCTTCGCAGGGCATTAACGGAGAGCAGACATCTATGGTAAATGGCAAAGGGACTGATATTACCGACAGCGATTTGATTAAAACCGCCGCACCTTTGGGATTTTCAGAGAAGAAAGTTTCTGCAATCATCGAACAAACAGACGATGCACTGGCAAATTATGGCAAATACATGAAAGAACTTGCCATAAAGTAAAAAACCGATGCGGATGTTAAACTTCATCTTAAATCAAAACAAAGTTTAACATTTCGCTGCACGAGCTTTGAAAGAGTATTTTTAAACTCTATGTTTATTAAGAGTCTTGAGAGAAATGTTTCAGAAAAAATTACTCAATTTTGTCGTGTTTCGCCAAATTACATTTTTGACAAAGTAATTGAATATTATTGGGATCTTTAGATGAACCTCCTTTAGAAAATGGCAATATATGGTCATAATGAAGATTTTTATTTGAACCACATTTAACACAACACCCATTATCACGAGCAAAAACCAATGCCTTTACAGAAGTTGGAATAAGTCTATTATGCTCTAATTCTAGCGTAGATAAATCAAGTACCTTTTCTCCATTTTCAATATCTGACATAACCAACTTAAATTTAAATACTTTGCGCTTTTTTTGTTCAATCCAAGCATCAACAAGGTAAAAATAACCATTATACACCCATATTCCATCTTGAAGTTTCTCATAAACTTTAACAATATGTGCCGCTTTATGCTCATCCCTATATTCTAGTGCAGCCTTAAAGAATTTCCCATTTTCCGTTAAACCACCACTAGGAGTATACATTGGCTGATCAACCAAATTTGCTGGCAAAGAAGATTTATTATGATTCTTCTGGATATCATGACCTTCATAAATAATAGTATTTTCGTCTAACAGCCATTCATCAGCATACGGTGCATTTTTTCTAACACTCATTAAAATGATATGATACTCTTTATTCATTACATTGAAATTCATTCCTCGTTGAAGATTCATCCCTTCTTCAATTGTCATATCAACATATCTAATGATTTCATCTTTTTGCATGAAAATAAACCTCTCTCAAGATTAGCATATAAAAAAATAACAAAAATTCAACCAGAAACTATTATGATATCATCAATCAAAAATAACTAAATCATTGCTCCTGCCTCATCATCTCCTTTATCAACTTAGCCTGCTCTTACATCACGAGGATTTCTTCTAGATAAAACATAACAAATCGGAAATTTATAACCGTTTTTTCTCCAAAATCTGAAAATTCTTTCCTACCAAGGCATACAGAGGTTAGATTTCAAGATTTAACCTCTTGTTTTTAAGATATTTTATGGTTCATATAATGTATTTTCAAAACTAGACTTTTTACTACCTATATGCCCCCACAACTATCATTATTTTTCAATAAGTTAATCAGATCAAATACAGCTTGTCGTTTTGGGATTATGACAATAACAAAAAGTTATGTACGAGGTTATTTTCAGCACTCCTTTTATACAAACATTGCGGCAATATGCTTTTGGAGTTTAAAACTGCCAAAGACAGTCACCAAGAGACAAGGACTTAGCTCTTTGTCACTTTGCTTTTAAGTGACTTTGATATCATTTAATTAAAATTTTCCTTTTTCACTTTTTCTTAAATCTCGATAATCTACGACGATTTTGGAATCGTTATGAAATGTCAGATTAAAAACAAAATTCAGGAATTGACTCCCCTACAATCATAAACACCGCTTATCGCTGTTTCTTCTATTTTTCAATAGTGTAACCTGTTCACTCTGCCAACCTTTGGCTGCCCTATTCACACAATCATAATATTTTTCGCTTATTTGTTTCGGCGTTGCCATCCTACCGCAAACGACTGATTTCCCTACTTGCACAATTTCGGGAATTTCCCAAGCACGTTTCTCCAATTTATACCGTGCCAAATCTGCAAAGAGCCGTGCTTCCATATAATCGCCCAATGTCGAATTGCGAACAGTCGGTTTGTCAGCGAACCTCTCGTACAAACGGTCAAACTGCTCGATATGCTCTGGCAAAACATATCCCTCACCGTTCAACAACCGCTCAAAACTCTCTTTTACTACCGGATTTTTCCACCCTCCGCCAAACAAAACCATATTTTTTGGCATTGAGATATTGTCCGGCACTAGTGTCAGTGCCTGCACTGCCGTATATGCTGCAAAATATTCAAACGTATGAACCGCATCCTCAAACCCGATTCCCTTTTGCTCAACATATTCAAAAATTTCTTTTTTATGATAATACGCCGGATCACCAGACTTTGGCAGCGGCGCTTCATAATATTGCCGACCGAAATTAAACAATTCCTGCAAGAGCCCTTTATCAAGCCCCCCTTTTCGCCCGTATTTACCGTCTTTATCAAACGCATCATCCGTATGTTGTCGGATATAATTATCTATATATTCATTAAACGGACCAGCATCTGCTCCAATCTGCGCCTCACTATCGTTAATTAAAGCAAAATTTGACGTATTGCCCCCGTTATAATAACACCCATCTCCTTCTGTCGCAGATATATGCGCATTATGCGGTGGCACTAGCGGCGCACCGTCAAACCCAGCCATCAGCGGATCCGAACGAAAATCATACACCACTGGAATTCCTGTTAAATCTGCCAACATCTGTCCAGAGCCGATTTGCAGCGTATATGGCATCGTACCGTCGTTATTTGCTTTTGAAGGCGGATTATGATCCAGCGTCTTTCCATGAAAACCGATTGCATCAATAGTCGTTTTATCAACACCATTTTGCCTACACATCATGTTAACACATTCGGCAATCTGCCGGATATAATCATTATGAATCTCTTTAAACTCTGGCAATTTCTCAATTTCTTTGCGGGTTTTGTTATATGTTTTTTCACGCAATGCCTCGACCCGTTCCTGCATATCTTTTGTATAAGGCTTTGTATAGCTGCAAACATCCGTCATCCTATCACCGTCGAACTCTGTTAACACCAAATCAACCGCATCCATTGAGTTTCCAGTCATATTGCCAATAATCCGATATTTTGTCATAATTTTATCCTTATCCCAGTTAAATTAGTACATTGCACAATCTTTAATACATCATAAATTTACAGATTTTACTTTTTAATTTGCCCTATCCAGTTTCCTAACGCCGACTTCCATAGCGATTTTATGTTTTTCTCTGGAATTCAGGCAAACAAATGAATCTCCCTGATTAGCAGGTTCCACACAGACAAAATTTCTATATTGCCCTTCGCTCATTTCAGCCAAATCCTTATTCGGATTCCAAACGACCATTGTTTTTGAACCGGATTTTTTCAAAGAAATCACGCGATTTAATATGGGATCAACAATCTCAATTACTCCCGTATGATTCAAAAATGCAGAATCAAATTCGCCGTCAATTTTCAAATTGTTATTCAAAGTGTAAATCTTCCCGTCTAAAGAATTCCGATATTGATTTCCCACCAAACCTTTTATTTCAATATCATTTACGGAACCGACATTAAAATAAGCATGCAGCGCTTCACTGAACTTAAACGCTTCATCGCCATGGTTAGTCGTTTCCAAACTGTACTCCAGCTTGTCTGTTATTCTCATAACAAGCTCCGCCGTCACGGCAACATTAAATTTTGCTTCAGGAATTAATGAAAGACAAATCTCAATCTTCTCATCATCAACCGCAACATTTTTTAAAGTCCAATCGGAAAGCCGCGCAAAACCATGACGGGGAAGATTATCATTTAACTTTTCTTCGGCAAATCTCGGCCAACAAACGGGGATACCGCCCCGAATGGCCTGAATATTGTCAAATCTGTTAAGTTCTCCGAGCCAAAAAACATCGTATTCTTCATTTTTCGGACGATATGAGACAAGATTCCCGCCAAAGAGAGAAATTTTACATTCGGCCAAACCATTGCTCAAATAAACAACGCCGTCTTTTTCAACATTCATCATTCGCACCTTTCTTTTTTTGCGGCAGAGCGCTTGCAGAATTACAAATTGAGGATCATTCTCTCAATAATACGCTTAAGGATTGGTAAGAACAGCTGTTATCTTCAAGACATGCAGCATCCGTTAAATAATGCCCCATTACATTCAGATTTTCATCATGCTTTTCTAATTTTACAACAAAGAAAAGGTTATCTGCAAATTCTCTTGTCACCAAATCGGCCCTGTCATCAGCGCTTATATGTTTTTTAGCGGTCTCAACAGCTTCACAAAACAAAAGCTCTTTATATTTTTCTGTTCCGGAACATAAAAGCCCTCTTTGTTTATCATCATATATAAGCAACATTGCGGAAGACAGGGAACCGGCACGGGATTTTACATAAACAATATTGACCTTGCCGTCAAAAATATTGCCATCACTTTTTTCTGCCTGCCATTTTCCTTGAAAATGCTCATAAGGCCTCAAATCCTGAGCTCTGGCCAAGGAAATATATGATAATAAAGAAAAGCATAAAAACAAACGAACCATAAACATGCCTCTTCGTAAAACATTGCTGTCGAAAACATATTAAAAGCAAATTTTAACAAAGGCAAATATCTTTTTCTGCCAAAGAAAAAACTATAACAGTCCCTTTCCATAAGGTTCTCTAGAATCTTCCGCCGGCACCGCCGCCGCCAAATCCGCCCCCGCCGCCGCGGAAACCGCCTCCCCAACCGCCGCCGAAATGTCCGCCGCCCGGAAAGATAAAACCGCCGCCGCCACCGGAACGTCCGCGTCCGGCAAACATCATAATCAAAAAGATGATAAGAAGTATGGTATATAAATCATCATCCGACAACGGAGTGTCTTGAAACTGCTGCGGATTAGAAACAACCGACATCACTGCCGCCGCTCCGTTTAAAACCGCCTGATTATAATCATTATCCTTTTTCAAAGGAGGAAAAACAGCTTCCCGCAAAATCCGCCCGACTAAACTGTCCGGTAAAATTCCTTCTAAACCGTAACCGACTTCTATTCCCGCATATCTGTCTTTCGGCGACAAAAAAATCAACACGCCGTTGTCTTTTCCTTTTTGTCCCAGCTGCCAGCGGCGTGCCAGCTCAATACCGTATTCACGTCCGTCTTTGCCGCGCAAATCTTTCAGAACAGCCACGACAATCTGATTATCTTTATCCGTGGCTAAAATTCCGGAAAGCTTGGCTTTGGTCTCTGCGCTCAGAACCCCCGCTTCATCAACCACCTGCCCGCTCAATACCGGATAGTCAGCCTCTCCGGCCGACACATTTCCGGTAAAGAGCAAAAACAGCAAAATGGCAAGAAGCTTCTTCATCTATGAATTGCCTAGAAAGAAACAATCGGAGCAGTCTGGGCATTCGGCGCGGCATCAAACACAGGTTTGGCTTTCAAACCGGAAAGCATCGCCCAGATAATTCCGGGAAAAGTTCTCGCATTTTGGTTAAAACTTTTTACAACGGCAATATAATCTTTTCTGGCAACAGCAATTCTGTTTTCAGTTCCTTCCAACTGATCCTGCAATGACAAAAAATTCTGGTTTGCTTTCAAATCCGGATAATTTTCGGCAACAGCCATCAATCGGGACAAAGCAGAGCTGATACCGCTTTGAGCTTGCATATATTCTTGAACTTCCTTAACATTGTCAAGATTAACCGAAACTTTCGTCGCATTGGCACGCGCTTCGATAACAGCCTGTAAAGTCTGTTTTTCATGAGCGGCATAACCTTTGACCGCGGCAACAAGATTAGGAATTAAATCCATACGCCGCTGATATTGGTTCTGAACCTGCGCCCATGCGGCATTCACATCTTCATCTTGGCGAACTAAACCGTTAACGCCAGAAACGCCTGTAATCACAAGAAACGCCAATATGGCAACTGATATTAAAACTTTCATTCCGCTTTCCTTTCAGATAATAAAAACTCTGGTTTAAATATATGTTCTCCTTAAAAAAAATAAAGGCACGCGATAAAAACAATCCCGTTTTCATCCCATGCCTCATCTAAATTGTAAAAAGATATATTTATGACGAAAATTTTAAACGGCCGGATGCAACAAGTTTACGGCCGGCATCCGTTTTGTTTAATAGTTCGCCTCGTTTACCGCCTTATCCGTAGCGAAATCGCTCGTCCGTTGAACCGTATTATTGACGGATCCGATAAAACTGTCAAAATAATGGTTTTCATACAGCCACATGCCGCCATATGCCAAACCGCCCAAAACAATTAAAAGAACTATTCCTTTCATTATTGCCTCCTTAAAATCTTACATCAGACAAATTAACAAAAAAATCTTTAGCGATAGTTAATGTTCCGGCATACCCCGAAATTTTTTGACAAAAAAACATCTCAAATTCTTGCAATGGCTACAAAATTATGCTATTTTTAACATATAGTATTAAGTAAGGGTGAAATCATGAGCTTAAAAATTAAAGCAGCTGCATTTTTAACCGTCATGTCATCATGGTTTGGCACTTCAAATGCCGCAGCAACAAACAAAGAAAATACCGACAGCCTTCTGACACAAACAGGGCAGACCTACAAACCCGTTGCCGGCGACACGCCAAAAACGGCAGACTTTGTAGCATTGCAACATTCAACCGCAGCACCTCAATCCCAAGATAGCATTCGTTCAAATATTGCTATAAATAAAGAAGTGTGCCAAGACAGCCTTATTATGGCTCAAAAACAAGAAAATCTGAAAAACGCGCAAGAACTTATGCTGTATGTCATTGCACATTTTGAAGGAATGAAAAGCAAAGCCTATTATGATAAAGCAGCAGGAATTTGGACAATAAATCTGGGCAATACGGTACGTCCGGACGGAAAAAAAGTCAGAAGCAGCGATCGCATTCATAATGGACAGGAAGCTTTGGACTATGTCAGCGCTCATGTTAACAAACATATGGCTGACAATATGATTGAATATTTGCCTTTGCATAAAATGAGCAAAGAAGAAATTGCCATAATCGGCAGCCTTTGCTATAATTGCGGTACGGGAATTCTGCGCAACAAAGATAAATCGCCGTCCCGTTTTGCCAAAACAGCCTCGGAATATTTCACAACCCACGGCGACAGCATCGCCAAAGAATTTGACAAAGCATTTCTAAACTATTGCAAAGTGAAACAAAAAGTAAATACGGTTGTTCAGGAGCGCCGCAAAAACGAACTGACATTTTTACACGGCGACGTTAAAATCACTATTGATGACAACACTAATGACGGAGAAAATGTTATCAACCTGAAAAAAGCCGTGCTGGGAACTTTGTACGGATGTAAAGGCAATCCGAAAACCATTATATCCCGTTTTAGCGAAGAATCCAACTTTCACTGCCCGACAGATTCTCTGCAAATGGCAATAAACAAACAATTAAATGCTTCTCAAAGAATTCGCCCAGCACCGGTAAAAAAGAAGACGCCTATAAAACGTCCGGCTCCGCAGAAACGTCCGGCACAAAGATTAGCCGGCGGCAGATAACAAATCAGCAACATGATCTGCTGCATAAAAAAGAAAACAGGCTTCGCACATTATGGTGCGAGCCTGTTTTCTAAAATTAAATTTCATTTTTTTCAATTGCTGAAATTTTTCCGCCTTCGGCAGTCCACAAAACATTTCCCGACTTTTTCGCCGCGGCATATTTTGAGGGTGTCAACGCTTTAATTCCCTGGCCGCCAAGTGTGCTGTAACCGGAAAAATTATCTGTTTTGACAAGCAAAACTATTTTTCCTTTTTGGTTAATGATGTGCATTTCCTGACATCCAAGCATCACCGGATCATCCAATTTAAGAGAATCCAACTGATACAAATCACCTTGTTTGGTAATGCTGTATCCGCAGGCCGTCGGCCAAATACCATCCTTGAAACCTTCCGTGACAGAACGAGAATTCAAATCATCTAAGCTGAAAGCCCGATAAGCGCTGTCTGCGACAGTCTCCAAGAAAAATAATTCCTTTTCA
Organism: uncultured Alphaproteobacteria bacterium; assembly: GCA_949493535.1. GTDB lineage: Bacteria > Pseudomonadota > Alphaproteobacteria > RF32 > CAG-239 > CAJLXD01. The sequence goes on along the minus strand of CASZWJ010000014.1, from coordinate 34,354 downwards.
TCCGAAGCAATAGGATAATACTTCTTTATCGAAAAAGAATCACACGAAGTAAAGACAGAACCGTCATTTTCGAACAATGTAATCCCACCGTCATTTTGAGCTGAAATAAAATGATTATAATCTTTAATTACATCATAATCCTCAAAAGACAACACGCCACATTCACGATCATATAGACGGAATTTTCCTTCATCCGTTGTTTTGATAATTAAACCCCGACCGATTGGTTGCCCTTCTTCGGCCTTACTTTTCTCACTGCGGCATCCGGTTAAAGCCGCACAAACCAGAACGCATCCGGCAAAAACGATTTTTTTCATACTAAAAAAAAATTTAGATTAAGATAAAATAATGTGTATTTTAATAAAAGATCGGTTATCAGTATACACAAAATAAAATCAATTGCCAAGAACTTTTGCAAAAATAAATTCGTTTTTTTACCCTTGATTACCGTTATTTCATCCCCATATTCAGATTTAATACACTTTGGGGAATAAAATATGAAAAAAATCTTACTTTTTTTATTGGTTGCATTGCTCAATCTATATATTACGCAAACTCAGGCATCTCCGGCAGCACTGCCGGTAGATTATGCCAAAACCAACGCCATTTTGGATAAGATTTCATCAAAATTGGCTTCAGGCAAAGCAGCGTCGGAACAAACCGGAGAATTTTTGCAAACAATTTCCCAAATTCAAGAAGAGATTAACCAAAACCGAATACAGGACGCCGCAGCTTTGGAAAATATCCGTAAGAAAATAAACGCGCTCGGCGCCGCTCCGGAAGACGGGCAAAAAGAACCGGCGGCAATAGCCAAACAGCGCAAACAATTTACTGCGGAGGCAGACAACTATAAATCTCAAATTGCGCAAGCCGATTTGATTAAAACCAAAATTGATGACTTGAACAGTTTGATATTGAAAGTGCGCAACCGCGCCCTGTTAGACAATATCATGGCCAAACAAAGCTCCATTTTTCATCCGCAGGAATTTTGGGATTCTCTTGTCAGTTTTGCCGGATTCACCTATGATATGGCAAAATCTCCGCTGCTCTGGTATCAAAATCTTAAACCGGAAAAGCAGACTGTTGTCAAAAACAATATCTTTTATGTCATTATCACAATGATTGCAGCCCTCATAGCCGCAGCTTTCCTCAGCCGTTACATCAAAAAATGGTTTGGCTACAAACACAATATCGAATTTCCCGATTACTATCAAAAAGTCCGTGCGGCCTTATGGATGTTTGTTGCCCGCGGCGTGATTCCGGCAGCCTTCTTCGGCGCATTTTTACTCTGGCAGAAAAACAACGCCATAATCAATGACGGCTCTTTCGGGCTTTTGCTAAAAACCGCAGCCATTTACCTGCTGTACTACTATTTTTCAAAAGCCGTTGTCCGCGTTGCCCTGACGCCGCACAGCCCCAAATGGCGCATAATTGAAGTTTGTGACGAAAAAGCAGCGGCGCTTTACCGTGTCTTAAAACCGTCAATTGCAGCCATCTGCATCGTTTCCTTTTTTCAAACTCTGGCAGCAGAAATGAATTACAATGCCAACATCGTCTATTCTCTGAAAATTTTTGCAACCGGTGTCAAAGCTTTCTGTATCATCATAATAACCAAACGTTTCCTCTATGATAATCAGGATTTAAGCGATGATCAGATCGCAGCCCTTGACAATAACGATACCCCGCAGGAAATCGGCAACTTGTCAACATCGTCAAAAATCAGCATGGGCATCACCCTTTTCATGGTTGCCGCATTTTCGGTATCCTTGTTCGGCTATATCCGGCTTTCGGAATTTATTGTAAACCGTTTTATAGTTTCCGCATTGGTTATCGGAGCATTCTACATTGTTAATAAATTGCTGCGCGTTTTATTCCACCAGATTTTATTGTTCAAATTCTGGATACGCACATTAAAAATCAACCGGCGTTCGCTGGTCAAAGCCGAATTTTGGTTTGGGCTGGTATTAAACCCGCTCCTGTTTATCCTGGCCGTTTTGTTCTTGCTGGCTGTTTGGGGAGTTTCCGTAGATATTTTAATAAACAATGTCAAAAATTTTCTGGTCGGCTTTAATATCGGCGGCATCCACATTTCCATAACCTCAATACTGCTCGGGCTTATCAGCTTTTTCATCAGCATGGCCTTTGTCAAACTTATCAAAAACAGTCTGGTTTCAGGAAATTTAAGCAAAATAGAAATGGAAGACGGCGTCCGCAATTCAATTATCTCAATCGTCGGCTTTGTCGGATTTATTATTTCGGCAATCGTTGCCATAGCGGTTATGGGCGGCAGTTTCGCCAGTCTGGCAATCATCGCGGGTGCCATGTCTTTCGGTGTCGGCCTCGGCTTGCAAAGCATGGTCAGCAATCTTGTATCCGGCATGACGATTTTGTTTGAACGCCCGATAAAAATCGGAGACTGGGTCATTATTGACGGACAAGAAGGCATTGTCAAAAAAATCAGCATGCGTTCGACAGAATTGGAAACAGCCAGCAAATCGCATGTCATCATACCTAATGCGGCCATTCTATCCAAAAGCCTTGTAAACCTCACCTACTCCAATCGTATGGGGCGCGTTGAAATCAAAATCGGCGTAGATTATGACAGCAATATTGAACTCGTTAAATCGACCCTGCTTGAAATTGCGCAAAAAACGCCCAATGTCCTCTCTAATCCGGCGCCAAGCGTTGCCTTTACGGCATTGGCAGACAGCAGCTTAAATTTCCAGCTTAATGTCTTTACCGCCAATGTGAATAACAAATCGGCCATAGCCAACAGCATCAGGGAAGAGATCGTCAAACGATTTAAAGAGCTGGATATTAATATTCCCCACACAAAACAGGTTGTCTGACCCTTGTTGACAGCGGCTGAGAGAAGCGGAAAATTTAATCATGGCTTCCTCAGCCGTTGACAAAACAAAATTAATCTGTAACATAGATTTATCTATAATAAATATAAGGTAACATTTAAGAAAAATATTATGAGTCCCGCATACGTTTATACCATCAATCTTGCATTGGTCTTGCTGCTTGTATTTGCTAATGCTTTCTTCGTTGTATCTGAATTTGCCATTGTAAAAATCCGCCGAACCAAACTTGAAGAATTGGCTCATGCCGGAAACAAACGCGCCAAAATCGCCCTGAAAATCAATGACCACCTCAACACATATTTAAGCGCCATCCAACTCGGTATTACTTTAGCATCTCTTGGCTTGGGCTGGATCGGCGAACCGGCGGTTTCCCACCTCCTTGAAGAACTGTTTTCCGGATTTTTTGAAGGAAATACTATCTTGCTGCACTCTGTCAGCTTTGGTGTTGCTTTTGCTTTTATCACTTTGCTCCATGTCGTTTTGGGAGAATTGGTTCCGAAGTCTCTTGCAATTCAATACACAGAGAAATATGTCCTGTTCATTGCCGCTCCGCTTTATGCGTTCAACCGCGTTTTCTCTCCGTTCATCTGGATATTTGACCATGTAACTGCCGGAATTTTGCATTTAATGGGAATTCAGCAGACTAACGAAATTGAAGAAGCACATTCGGAAGAAGAGATTAAAATCATCGTTGACGCTTCGCAAAAAGGCGGAGTTATTGATGATACCGAAGGCGAAATCATCCAAAACGCCATATATTTTTCAGAAATCTGTGCCCATGAAATTATGATTCCCCGCCAAGACATAAAATGTCTTGACCAGACATCCGATTTTGATGAAGCGCTCGAGTTTGTCAAAAAGCATAATCATACGCGTTTTCCCTTGTGCGATAAAGATAAAGACCATGTTGTCGGCATGATTCATATTCGCGATTTGCTTGAGCACGATACGGAGCGGAACGATAAAAATATTTTAAACAAAATCGCTCGCAAAATTTTGTTTGTTCCCGAAAACAAATCAATTTCCGAAATTCTGCACCAGATGATGACCAAACATATCCATTTGGCAATCGTTGTTGACGAATACGGCGGAACGGCCGGCTTGTTGTCAATGGAAGATATTTTGGAAGAATTGGTCGGCGACATCAGAGACGAACACGATGACATTACCGATGATCCTATGAAAATCATCGACAACACGGTTTGCGAATTTGACGGATTGGTTTTGCTTGAAGACGCCTTTGACTGCATGAAGCTTCCATTCTGCGAAAGAGATGAAAGCACAATCGGCGGCTATGTGTTCGGTCTTCTCGGACGCGAACCCAAAGTCGGCGACAAGGTTGAAGACGAATATTGCGTTTATGAAGTTATTGCAACGGACAATATGCGCATTACCCGCGTTAAAACCCTGATAAAATACACCGTCCGTGAAGATAACGAATAACAAAATTTAATATATTTTGCAGGCTTAAGCATTCCTTAAGTTTAACATGATGAATTCTTAACACCGGCCGGCGCTTTCCTTGCCGGACCGGTGTTTAACCTAAACAAAACATTCCCTTTAACATTTAATGAGGAGAATTTCATGAAAAAAACTTTTGCTGTTTCCGCTTTGGCTCTAATGCTTTCGGCATCTTTGGCCTCGGCAGCTTTCGCCGGCAGAAACCTCGGCGGCGGTTTTAACGGTCCCGCGGCTCCCAACCTGAAAGTTACTGTTGAAGAAGCCAAAAAATTAAGTGATGAAACTCCGGTTATATTAACCGGAAAGATTGAACAAAGCCTCGGTAACGAAAAGTATCAATTCAGCGATTCAACAGGTACAATCACCATTGAAATTGACAATGATGACTGGAACGGCGTTACGGTAACCCCCCAAGACACCATTGAAATTCACGGCGAAATAGACAAAGGCTTCACCAAACTTGAAGTCGAAGTTGATTCCTTTGTCAAAAAATAATCCTTATTAAAACGTTTTGGCTGATGCGCATTCTTTTAGTAGAAGATGATCCTTTAATCGGAGACGGGCTGAACATAGGGCTTGGCAAACTGGGGTTTACGGTCGATTGGTTTAAAAACGGCCTTGACGGCAGAGAAGCCCTGTTTCAGGCACCGTATGAAGCCGTTATTCTGGACTTGGGGCTTCCGGGAATAGACGGTCTGACAATACTGAAAGAATGGCGCAGCCTGGGACGCAAAGAACCGGTTCTTATCCTCACGGCACAAGGCAACGTAGACCAAAGAGTTATCGGCTTAGACAGCGGTGCAGATGATTATTTGGCAAAGCCATTCGCCCTTGCGGAAGTTGCTGCCAGAATCAAAGCATTAATTCGCCGCCGCAACGATAATTTAAATCCGCTTCTTACTCACGGTAACATAACTTTCAGCCCTCACACAAGGATAGTTACTCAAAACAACCTGACAATTAATTTAGCGCCTAAAGAACTTTTACTGTTGGAATTATTGCTGAATAACAAAAATAAAGTCTTGTCTAAAGAAACAATCGAAAATAAGCTCTATTCATGGGATGAAGACGTTTCCAGCAATGCCATTGAAGTTCATATTCACCATTTGCGCCGCAAGCTGGGAAAATCGTTTATAAAAACAATTAACAAAATCGGCTATATCTTGGGAGAAGAATGAAAAAACTCAGCCTGCAATTCAGACTCATCTTATCTTTTATCTGTATTGCCGGCACGGTATGGCTTTCTGCCGGCGCAATTTCATGGTATGAAGGCAAAGAACAACTGGATGAATTTTTTGACACATACCAGCTGTTGCTGGCCCGCCAGCTTTCTACGGCAGACTGGGACAACATCACGCCGGAAACGCAAATTAAAATAGATAATATCCTTAAAAATCTGGAAGATGACGGCGATGAAGATGAAGATTCATTAGGTTTTGCCATATTTAACAACAAAGGCGAAATGATTTTCAATGACGGCAATGACGGGCGAATTTTTCCTTATGCGCCGGGAGTTTCCGGCTTTTTAAACATGCGTATCGGGCACAAGAAAAAACTTTGGCGGATTTTATGGGTCAAAACAACCAACCACCAATACAGCATTGCTGTCGGACAAAAAATGAAATTTCGCAGCAAAGCGGCATGGGAACTCGTTGAAGAAACGCTCATTCCATGGTTTGTCGGGCTGACAATTCTTCTTATCGCCTCAATCTTTATTGTAAACAAAAGCCTGCGCCCGCTGAAAACAATCGCCGAAAATCTGCGACGGCGTTCGCCTGACGATTTCTCTCCGTTGGAAAGCAAAATTCTTCCCTCAGAAATAAAGCCGGTTGTCAATGCACTCAACAATTTGTTTCAAAAAATCAGCACTATGCTTCAACGTGAACGGAGCTTTATTACAGATTCGGCTCATGAACTGCGCAGCCCGCTGACAGCTCTCAAAGTTCAGCTGGATGTTGCCTTGCTGGCCGATGACGATGCAAAAATAAGAAATCAGGCTTTGCTCAACCTTGGACAGGGAGTCGACCGCGCCGGAAGGCTGGTTGAACAACTGCTCGCTTTATCCCGCCTTGAATCTTTCACGGGCAACAACAGCGAAAAACAAAAACTGGATTGGCAGAATATCATCGAAACAAGCATAAAAGAACACAAAGAAGCTGCTCAAAATCAGCAAATAAAAATAAATTTTGAAACAGATAACAGTCAACCGGCCAAACTCGGCAACCCGCTGCTATGGTTCTTACTGCTGCGCAATCTTCTGGACAATGCCTTGCGTTACAGCCCGAACGGAGAAAATATTTTTATTAAAATACAAAACGGCAGCCTGAGCGTCATAAACACCGGCACAAAAGTTTCAGAAAAATACCTGCCCCGATTAAGCGAACGCTTTTTCAGGCCGCCGGGGCAAACTCAGAGCGGCAGCGGACTGGGCTTGTCTATAGTTGAACGGATTGCCCGCCTGCACGAATGTTCCTGCTCCTTTAGAAACAGCCCCGAAGGCTTTGAAGTAACAATAAAACCATTGTAAAAAAAATCTGCCCGTATTTTTTATTTACAAATTCTTTTGCAGGTTATAAATATATATTAGTCATTAACATTTTGTTGTATGAGGTCAATCTATCATGAAAAAAATTCTTAACTATATTGCCGCAGGACAAGGGCTGGGCATCCGGTTTCTGCTGATTTTCTCCGCAATCACAGCCTTCATTTTCGCTGTTTATATCCGCACAAACGGAACCGAACTTATTCCTTATGCTCAAGACATTGCCGACCAGATGCTGCCGATTAAAGTCGAAAACGGCATCGTGGTTGAACCGGCAAACACAATCAAAACGGCTCAGCTCCGCATTGATGAAAATATGAGCCCGCTCGAACTGCCGCTGGTCATTAATACGACCGTTGATACATTGAATACGGCTCAGCTTAAATCCGGCGTTTATCTGACCCGCACAACGCTTTATACCGTAAACAACAACGAAGTCCGCCTCTACAACTTGGAAAACGATTTCGAACTGCCCCAAGGCGATTACCGGCAAGAATTTAAATCTGTTCTATTTTGGGCTGCGATTATGGTCTTCATATTTGGCGGTTTAATCTTATTCATCACATATTTTATCTTGAGCATTTTCTATGCAACCTGCTCTTATGTCTTGTCAGCTATTCTTTCCCGCAAATATGATTTTGATTTGAGAATGCGCCTCAGCGTTCTGTGCCTGATTAGCGCTTATATCATATTCGCACTGCTTGGATGGCTGGGGATTGAAACAGGGAAACTGGTTTTCTTTGCTGTTGTTATCGCATTGCAGACACTAGTTATAGCAAAGCTTCCGCCGGTTATCGGTCAGGAAAATACCATAGTGCCGGAAACCGCCGACACAACGGCTGTCTCAGCTGCTTGGCCGGAAGAAAGCAAAACGGCTCCGGTACCTGTTAAAGCTCCCGCAAAAAAAGCTCCGGTAAAGAAAAAAGCGCCGGCCAAGAAAAAAGCTGCAGTAAAGAAACCGGCAGCCGCAGCACCTAAAACAACAAAAACGAAAAAAGCGGCTGCACCGAAAAAAACAACCGCTAAATAAAATAACAAAAAAGCCCGCATAATGCGGGCTTTTATTTTTCATCTGTCATTAGTATTGGATAACTTTGCGGTTATAAACATATTCGGCTATCTCCACAATTCCATACAAAATAATGTATGTTCCCATCAAAGCCGTTAAAGTTACGGTTCCGATTGCCGGATAAGTCAAAATAAGAAAACCGAAAACAATACCCAAGATACCGGCAGCCATTGTCCAACCGGTAGACATATACCCCTCTCGGTTATATCTGCGATATTGAATAGCGGTTACCAATTGAATAACGCCGACAGCCAAGCACCACAAAGCAAAAATAATCGGCAGGGAAGCGGCTGTCAAACCAAGATTGGCAACAAAAATAACGCCCACCAGAATATCTAAAAGCCCGACGACCATATACCAGCCGGAATCAAACGAGAATGAGGCAATAAAATAGCCGACGCCGACGGCAATAAAAACAATACCGAGATATAACGCCAGTGCCACCATGGTAACTTCCGGATTAAACCAGACATAAATTCCCAGCAATGCCATCAAAACACCGCCAATCAGGTGCCAAAAGCTGACATTGCGGGTCACAACTTTCACTTCTTTTTTATCAGCCATAGCTGTTCTCCTTAAAACAAAATTAAAATGACTTTAAAGATGTAATCTTTATTCGGAGATTTTAAATTCGTTTTAAGTAAATATAGACTATTTGCTAAGATTAGAAATCCTCATCGCAATCTGTTCCGCTAACTGAGAAACCAAACGGCTCTCCGCTTGAACCAGATCATCATAATCTCTGCCAACCGGCTGAACAAATTCGGCTTTCTGCCGCAAAACAATATCGCGGCTGCCTTTATTCAAAACATACCACCAGGCATTAAGCTGAGCTTTTCCGTTCAAAGCGCCGTCGAATTTATCAACCTCAATAAAAACAGCATAATCAAAACGTTCATTGCTCATATTTCGGCTTTTGACCACCGCATTCGGCATAAGGGATGCCATATCATTGGCAATCGTCCGCTGCATCATCGTTGACAAAGGCTCGCTCCAACGGTTCTGCTCGGAGATTTTAAGCTCGACCATATTATCCCCAACGGTCACAATTTGCGGTTTGTCTAAATATTCGGGAATATTGACCTCTTCAATGCCGATGCTAATCCGGCTTTTGCTGACAGCCTGCGATTCCATAATCGTCTGAAGGCTGAAAAATCTCGATGGCGGGGTCGAGCCGAAACTCATACAAGCCGAAACCAATGCCAATAAAAACAAACTATATAATTTCTTCATTTTAGTACCGTCCTTTCCCTTTCACTAAAGCCTCCGGATGCCGCTCTAAATAATCAGAAAAATTCCTGATAGATTTGGCGGCTTCGCTGATATTCACCATAGCCTTATTAAAATTATTAATCGTGTCAGATGTCATCTGCGAACTGCCGCTGACAGTTTTATCCAATTTGGTAATAATTTGACGGATACGGGGCATTTCGCCGTTCAGATTTTCAAAAAACTTGCTGAAATGTTCAACACTCTGGCGAATTGGCAATGCTTGCAGCCCTTTTGACAATTCTCCGATAGGAGATAATGTTGTCGGTATTTCCAAATACTTGGGATTCTTGTTTTTTAAGACAATCGGCGTACCCGGCAGCATTTCAAATTCGATCATCAGCTGTCCGGTTACATAACTCTGTGTCGTCAATCTGGCTCGCAGCCCCTTTTCAATCAAAGCATCTAACACTTCTTGCTTATTGTGATATTCGCCGATAGAACGGATTCCCTGACGTTCCATTCGCACATAAACCGGAATGCTGAAATCAAGGCTGTTCGGATTGGCTATCAATCCTATTTTGGAAACCTTGCCGATTTCAACACCTTTAAAAACTACCGGAGACCCGACATTCAGCCCTCTGACAGACTCTTCAAAATACATAACCACGACTTCGGCATTATCGGAAAACAGCTTGTTCTTAACAAACATGCCGACAACTGTTGTCAGAACGGCAATCCCGATTGCCATAAACAATCCGATCATCTTTTTATTGGGCTCTCTACGCATGTCCTTTTTCTCCGCGGGTTAAAAAGCTTAAAAGTTTCTCATTCGGCGGATTTTTCAAAAGCTCTTTCGGATCTCCCCTTCCCAGAATGCCTTTCGTTTCCGCATCTAAAAATATTGAGTTTGTGCCAATGGCAAATATTGAGCTGAGCTCATGAGTCACAACAACAATCGTTGTACCTAAACTGCGGTTAATATCTATAATCAAATCATCCAGCAATTTGGAGCTGATAGGATCCAATCCTGCCGACGGCTCGTCAAAATAAACAATTTCGGGGTCTAAAGCCAAAGCTCGGGCAAGTCCGGCCCTTTTCTTCATGCCGCCGCTGATTTCCGAAGGGTAAAATTCTTCAAAACCGCTTAAGCCGACCAAAGCCAGTTTCAATGAAACCAATTCATTTATCAGCTTTTCGGAATAATCAGTATATTGTTGCAACGGCAAAGCCACATTTTCTGCCAAAGTCATCGAACTGAACAAAGCCCCGCTTTGATATAATATACCGCAGCGCTGCATAATTTCATCCCTATCCAAAGGAGAAGCTTTTGTAAAATCAATTCCGTCAATCCAAATGTCGCCTTTTGCCGGAGGAACCAAACCGGTTAAAGCCCTCAGCAAACTGCTTTTTCCGCCGCCGCTGCTGCCCATGATGATAAAAATATCGCCTTTATTAACTTCAAAACTGACATTTTTCATCAAGACAAAATCGCCGTAAGCAATTGTAAGATTATCGACTTTGATTTTGATTTCTTTTTTACTCATATGCCCAGCACCTCAAAAATCAAAGTAATAATGCCGGTTGCCACAATCATGATTACGATTGAAGATACCACGGCCTGAGTCGTCGCCACACCCACGCTGTCGGCATTTCGCCCGCAGTTAACACCGTAATAACAACCGCACATGGCAATAATCACGCCAAAAACCAAACCATGAAACAGTCCGACCAGAAAATTTGTCAGATTAATGGCCGCTTCAGAATATTTCCAATATTCCTGAACGGAAATATCCAGCATAAACACACCGACAAAAGCGCCGCCCAGCATTCCCATAAAATCAGCCAAAACAGTTAAAAACGGCATTGCGATTACCAAACTGGCCAAACGCGGCAAAACCAGAAAATCATTAATCGGAACACCCATTGTCTTAAGAGCGTCAATTTCTTCATTCACCTGCATAGTTCCGATTGTCGCCGCATAAGAAGCGCCTGTCCTGCCGGCCATGATAATGCCGACCATAATTGCCCCCATAATACGCGTCATACCGATTGTTACCAAACTGGCAACATAAATCTGCGCCCCGAAAGTTTTCAGCTGAATTGCACCGACAAAAGCCAGAATTAAGCCAACCATAAAGCTCACCAGCGAGACAATTCCCACCGCTTTATACGAGCAATCTTCCAAAGCAAACAAAAAATCAATCTTGCGCATCACTGCGGTACCGGTCAACAGCCTGAATAATGAAACCATTGATTGCCGGATAAATCCTAGTGCCCGAGACAAGCTTTGATAAACGGACAGTCCCCAAGCGCCGAGATTTTCAAGCCACGGATAAGATTTTTTTTCATCCCGCGTTGGCTTGCGATCCACTTCCAAAGCCAGATGAACCAACTTTTGCAGATTATCCGGCAAAGAGGAATAATCAAAATCTTTATTTTCCTGTCGGGCAATTTTAGCCAGCCCGTATAAAATAACCACAAGCGTTGAATCCCATTTCTCCAACCCGTTACCTGTAACCCTGATTGCTTTTGCCTTTTCTGCGGCCAAAAACAGGCGGTCCTTTTCGGCCTCGTCATCATAGCCGGAAAAATTGCCATTTAAATCAACTGTCAATATCTGGCCTGCGGTTTTATAAGCCAAGTTCATATTAAACCCCAGATTAAATAAAAAGATAATCGTATTATTCCATAAATTTAGACACTATCAAGCAGATATTCATCATCAGCCTAAAAATTTTATTGTTAAGAGTATGTAAAACTTTTGCCTTTCCAATTTCAGGCAATAAAAAAAGCTCCTATTTAGGAGCTTTCTTATTTTCTTCCAAATCAGCCGTACAATTCGGACATTTAACGGCTTTAACCGGAATAACCGAACAACAGTAAGGGCATTCTTTGGTTTTGGTTTCTTCTTGCTTTTCTTCTTTGGCATCAATTTTGGCCTGAAGTTCATTAATCCCTTTAATCAACAGAAAAACAGCAAAAGCAACAATCAAGAAACTGATAACCGCATTAATAAACATACCGATATTCATGGTAACGGCACCGGCCGCCTGAGCCGCTGTCAATGAAGCATAAGGAGCCGGAACGGCACCGTCTTTCAAAACAAAATACATATTGCTGAAATCAACCTTGCCCAAAAGCAGGCCGATCGGTGGCATGATAATGTCTTTTACCAAAGAGTCTACAATTTTGCCGAAAGCGGCACCGATGATAATACCGACAGCCATATCAATGACATTGCCGCGCATTGCAAATTTTTTAAATTCATTCAACAAAGACTTAAACATTATATATCACCAAAATTAATAATGCGGCGGAGGCGTTTCCTCCGACAGGGGTTTAACCACATCTTCATTCATCGTTTGCAGCAAATATTGATTCTGCTTGATTAGCAAATCAATCTTTCTGCCTTGTTCTATAACGACTTGATTCAAGTCGTCAATAAATTTTTCCTGAACGGCTAAAACAGTTTCAATTTCAATCAGCCGTTCTTCCAAATCCTGCGCCATATTTCCTCCGGCAAAACTTATTTATCGCTTTCAGCCTGATAGTAAAGGCTGTTAAACAAAGGCTGCAGAACAGATAACATACCTGTTGTTATAATTCCTGCCCAAGCATTGCTGATTAAATAATATGAAGCAATATAAGGAAAATAAACCAATGCGGCAACTGCTGCCCAAAATATATAACTGCCTTTTGCCATTTTGCCATATGACTTCAAGGTAATTTTATTGCCTTTGACGATCATAGGCAAAACAACGTTGACTTTTGCAAAAAGCCAAATACCGAGAAATATGTTGGCAACCAGACCAAACGGAACCCACAAATAACCAAGCTGATGATGGTCTGCAATTCTGGAAAAAACAAACATCGGCAGCATCATGACAAAAGCCATGGCAAACTGAATAACGGTAAACAAAACCAGTTTTTTGACGGTTCCCCAAACTTTGCCCAAATCGGTTTTCATCACATATTTATATATGGCTAACTGTACTGCGGCATAAACAACCGGACTCAAAACGACTGACAAATAAATATAGAACTGACTGTCGGCAAAATAAACGCGCAAATAATCGTCTGCCGTCGAATAAACAACCAAAGGCAAAACAAACAAAAACCAAACCGGCAGTTTTTTCAAATAGAGTTTATAGGCATCCTGAATAACATGAAACATAGCAGGCACTCCGTCAAATAAAATTTATGATACAGTTATATTAAAACAATAATTTTAATTGTCTAAACATTTCTTAACTTATTGAAAATAAAAAACACTCCCGAAAAGGGAGTGCTCAATATTCAATTTTAGAAAACTCGAAGAATGAGATAGATAGAGTAATTTCTAGCTGCTTGAAAAATTCTAGTGTACACAAAAGTACATGAATTTTTCAAGACAGCGTAAAATTGCTCTAGATACTCATTATGCGAGTTTTCCGTAGTAGGCATCCAAATACATCTGCTTAATCTCCGAAATCAGAGGATATGCAGGGTTAGCACCGGTGCATTGGTCGTCAAAAGCCAATTCTGACAAACGGTCCAAACCGTCCAAGAAAGTTTTTTCATCTACGCCGTATTCTTTAATGGAAGCCGGAATAGAAATGCTTTTCTTTAATTTGTCGATTGCCTTAATCAGATTTGCCACTTTCTCTTCATCGGTCTTGCCGCCCAAGTTCAAAGCCTCGGCCACGCGTGCATAACGGCGGCGGCCTTCCGGATAATGATACTGGGAGAACACGCCTTGCTTGGTCGGGCGTTCGTTGGAGTTAAATTTGATAACCTGATTAATCATCAATGCATTGGCAATACCGTGCGGAATATTATATTCGCTGCCGAGCTTATGCGCCATTGAGTGGCAAACGCCGAGGAACGCCTGGGCAAAAGCCATACCGGCCATGGTTGCGGCATAGTGCATATTCTCGCGGGCTTGCGGATTATTTGCGCCGTCATTAACCGATTTTTCCAAATTCTCAAAAATCAAATGAATGGCCTCATAAGCAATACCGTCGGTAAACGGCGTTGCCAAAGTCGAAACCAGAGCTTCCAGCGCATGGGTCAAAGAGTCAATACCGGAAGCGGCAGCCAAACCGCGAGGCATTGAACGAACCAAATCAGGATCAATAATTGCCATATTCGGCGTCAAAGCATAATCGGCAATCGGATATTTGATATGGGTTTCTGAATCGGTAATCACAGCAAAAGGTGTAACTTCAGAACCGGTACCGGACGTTGTCGGAATGGCAACCATAGTTGCTTTATTGCCCAAATCAGGAAACATGCAGATACGTTTGCGAATATCCATAAAACGCATAGCCAAATCATCAAATTTAACTTCAGGATGCTCATACATCAGCCAAACGATTTTAGCCGCATCCATCGGCGAACCGCCGCCCAAAGCAATAATCACATCCGGTTCCAGATTGCGGACGATTTTCAACGCATTCTCAATCGTTGCCGTATCGGGATCAGGATTAACATTCGAGAAGATTTGATAAGCAATGTCCATTTCTTCCAAAACATTGGTAATTTTATCGGTATAGCCCAAACCGAACAACGGTTTGTCCGTGATGATAAAAGCTTTCTTTTTGCCTTGCAGTTCGCGCAGGGCAAAACCGGTCGCGCCTTGTTTGAAATAAATTTTCGGCGGAACGCGGAACCACAACATATTTTCTCTTCTTTCCGCCACGTTTTTAATATTAATCAAATGTTTTACTCCCACGTTTTCACTAGCCGCATTTCCGCCCCAAGAACCGCAGCCCAAAGTCAGCGACGGATCAAGGCGGAAGTTATACAAATCGCCGATACCGCCCTGAGAGGCAGGCGTATTAATCAAAATACGTCCGGTATCGAGCATATTTGAAAAATGGGTGATTCTGTCTGCATTATGTTCGGCCGTATACAAAACGGAAGTATGTCCGCGTCCGGCAAAATGAATAAGCTCGGCGGCATGGGATACGGCTGTTTCAAAATCCTTAACCTTATACATTGCCAAAACCGGAGAAAGTTTTTCGTAAGAAAACGGTTCGTCGACACCGATTTTATCAACCTCGCCGATTAATACTTTGGCATCAGCCGGAACTTTAACTCCTGCCAGTTCTGCAATTTTATAAGCGGGCTGGCCGACAATTGCGGCATTCAATTTGCCGTTTTGAATAATCGTTTGAGCAACCTTGTCTTTTTCTTTTTTATTAAGAATATAAGCGCCGCGATATTCAAATTCCTTCTTGACTTCATCATAAACGTCTTTATGAACGACAACCGATTGTTCGGAAGCGCAAATCATTCCGTTATCAAAAGTTTTGCTCATCAAAACCGAACTGACAGCGGTTTTAATATCGGCCGTTTCGTCAATAATAGCCGGCGTATTGCCTGCACCGACACCCAAAGCCGGCTTGCCCGAAGAATAAGCGGATTTAACCATGCCCGGACCGCCGGTAGCCAAAATCATGCTGATTCCTTCATGCCCCATCAGGTGCTGCGTCAAATCGATTGACGGTTCTTCAATCCAGCCGATGATATTTTTGGGAGCGCCGGCAGCAACTGCGGCTTCCTGTAAAATCTTTGCTGTTTCAATCGTGCATTTTTTAGCGCGCGGATGCGGAGAAAAAATAATGCCGTTACGTGTTTTCAAGGCAATCAGGGTTTTAAATATAACCGTTGATGTCGGATTGGTTGTCGGAATAACGCCGGCAATTACGCCCAAAGGCTCGGCAACACGGGTCAAACCGTTAGTTTCATCACGCTCAATCACGCCGCAAGTTTTGGCACAGCGGTATTTGTTATAAATTTCTTCTGCGGCAAAATGGTTTTTAACCACTTTGTCTTCAACGATTCCCATTCCGGTTTCCGCAACGGCCATTTTTGCCAGCGGAATCCGGTTTTTGTTGGCAGCAATAGCTACGGCTTCAAAAATACGGTCTACCTGTTCCTGATTATACGTTGCCAAAACTTCTTGCGCACTTTTGACCCTGTCAATAACAACGTTCAGGTCATCAATGCTCTTGGCACCGTTTTCTTCCAGTTTATTAACATCGCAACTGTTTTTGGACTTCATGTTGCACCTACTCCTTATATAAAAAATTTTTTTCGCATAGAATATAATCTATCATTTGCAAACGAAAAGTTAAGATTCTGATTTTCCAGAAAACTAAATATTACGGAAAGTTACATTACAAATTAAAGCCTCTCAATCGAGAGGCTTTTTGTTATTTGTCCATCTTACGCATCAGGCGCCTTTTTTTACGATCCTCCCGCTGTTGTTCGCGGCGGGCTTTCTCTTTGGCTTTCAACTCTTCTTTAATTTGGCGCCGTTCCTGCTTGGTCATATTGCGGCGCTCTTCACGGCGGGCTTTATACAGGGTCTTTAACTCCTCTTTAACCTGTCGGCGCTCCTCTTTGGTCATTTCTTTCCGCTCTTCGCGGCGCGCCTTCAGCCGGTCTTTGACTTCGGCATTATATGCCTTGCTGGACTTTAGCGGAGCCGCGGCAGCTTCTTCTTTCTGTTGGCGGCGCTCTTCCCTGACTTTATTCAACAATTCCTGCGGCGAAAGTTTGGCATTATCCTTAACTTCCCGAATATCTTTTTCCATGATTTCTTTTTTCAGGGCCTCTCCGCTTTTTTCAGCATTTTCTGCGTCCGTTTTCAGCCCTTCTTCAACCGAGTTTTCGGCTTCTGCCCGAACTAAATTCTTTTTTTTCAGTTCTTCCGCTTTTTTGGCATAATTATCAATTTTTACCACCTTGTCGACCGAAGGCTTTATTCTCTTGTTAACCACCGCGTCAGAAGAAGCTTCCGTCACGGTCACATTCTGCGCAAATGCTGCATCAGAGCAGCCGATTGCCAACCCTAAAATACTCATCAGATAAAAACGTCGCATTTTAATCTCCTCTTGCCATTAAGCTAAAATAAAAATATAACTTCTATATAAACGCTTATTGAAGGATTTGTAAAATGAAAATTGTAACGGCCGGAATAATCTGCCACAAAGGCAAGTTTCTGATAGCCCAACGCATTCGAACCAAAAAACCGGCTCTGGTATGGGAGTTTCCGGGCGGAAAACTTGAAGAAGGCGAAACGCTGCAAGAATGCCTGAAACGCGAAATAAAAGAAGAACTCGACTTAGACATTGAAGTGAAAGGCTTCTTTACGACAACTGAATTCAACTATGAATTCGGTTCAATACGAATGGAAGTTTTCTTTGCCGCTTCTGAAACCGATATCATCAACAAAATGGATTCTCACGAAGATTACCGCTGGGTTGAAACTTCCGAGCTTGATAACTTTGAATTTGCTCCGGCCGATATTCCGGTAGTTGAAAAACTCAAATCCACCAACTTCAAGCCTTAAGAAAACGCGCAACATTCGCCTGAGTTAACAAAGCCGCATCATAAAGCAAAGCCAGTTCTTCCTCTTTGTTGAGTTCCATTTTTTTGCCATGATTTAAATAATTTTCCAGTTTTATCTGGGCATTTTGCAAAACTTCCTTAGAGAACTCGGGCGCCGGACCGTTGGACGGAAGCATAGACAGATGCACGGCATTCATAATACTGTCGGAAACGACCAATTCAACTCCTTTTCGTCCGAAAGACGCCATAGACAGCTTTGCGGCATACTTTTCTGCCTGGCGCAAGATATGCGGCGCATCTGATTCTTCGGGAATAATAAAATACTTATGCTTTTCAAACCATTTGCCGACGGCAACTCTGGATGATACAACCGAAATCGGCACAGACAAAACCAAACCGATTGTAACCGGCAGCAGCCACCAGAATATAGACGGCGCATAAAGCCGGATAACAATCAAAGAACCAATGCCGAGCAGCATATGCCATACATGGCGCCGGAAAGCCTCCGCCCAGGATGTTCCGTGATCTCCGCGATTTTGGGCAGACCAACCGGCATCGTTTCCTGCAAAAATATCAAAAACAAACTTGCTCTGAAACATCATCATTATCGGCGCGCTCAATGCACTTAACAAAATCTCGACAAACACGCTTTTAATCGCCCCGAACCAACCGCCCAGCTTCTTTTTATCTTTATTGTCTTTAAGATAGATAATCAGTCCCAAAAACTTTGGAAAAATCAGCATAAACATAGACAAAGCAAACAGGGCAATCGTTCCGATTTTATCAAAAATCGGCCAAACGGGAAAAAGCGTGCGCACATCTTGAAAATAAACCGGAGGAAAAATTCCCCGTCCCAACACAATCATCGTGCCGGCCAAAAGAAAACACAGCCAAATCGGCGAAGATAGATAAGACATGACGCCGATTGTAAAATGCACGCGGCTGATAGGATGCAACCCCTTGGAAACCAAAACTTTCAAATGCTGCATATTGCCTTGGCACCAGCGCCGGTCGCGCATGGCAAAATCAATCATCGTCGGCGGACATTCTTCATAACTGCCTTTAAGCTCCGGCAAAAGCCATGCAGCCCAACCGCCGCGGCGGATAAGCGCCGCTTCGACAAAATCATGGCTGAGAATATGGCCGCCGAACGGCGCTTTGCCTTTCAGAACAGGCAGGCCGCAACAGTCAATAAAAGCGGCAACCCGTATAATGGCGTTATGCCCCCAGTAATTGCTGTCTCCAACCTGCCAATAAGCCAAACCGGCAGAAACGATAGGGCCGTAAATTTTTCCGGCAAACTGCTGCACGCGCGCAAACAGGCTGCGACCGTTTAAGCACATCGGCGGAGCCTGAATAATACCTGTTTTCGGATTAGCCTGCATAAGCTGCGCCATTTTGACCATCGTTTTTCCTTCAAGCAGGCTGTCAGCATCCAAAACAATCATAAAATCGTAATTAGCTCCCCATTTGGTGCAAAAATCTTCAATATTGCCGCTTTTGCGCGCCACATTTTTCGGACGGCGCCGATAATAAAGGTTTATTTCTTCCGGCATCGCCTTTTTGGTTTCATACCAAACCTTTTCTTCTTCAACCCACACTTGAGGCTGGGTTGTATCGCTTAAAACGAAAATATCAAAACGGCTTCCCTGCCCCGTTTGGCATAAGCTTTCTGCCATTGCCGACAAATTGGCAAACACATCAACCGGAGATTCGTTATATACCGGCATCAAAACAGCGGTTCTCGCCGTTAAAGGCTCATCTTCCGACGGCCATTCAATCCCCGGAACCTTGCGGCGGCGCCACAATTCAAAAAAACCGAAAACGCTTGACCAAAAAAACAAAGCAATCCAGGCAAACGTCAACACAAACAAAAGCGTCATTAAAATTTTCGTTACCAATGCGCAGTCGCTGGGAATAGATAAAATCCATTTCACGGAAGCGAGAAGCGTTGAAATTATCATCAGGCCGAAAACCTTAATCCGGCGGTTTCTCACACGGGCAGGATTAAGGTTAATCAGGTTGGTATCAGCTTTTGCAGACATGAAGGTTTAACCTTTGCGAAAAAAATGCGTAAATTTATGAAACAAGCCGGAAAAACTCGGCACATCGACTTTTTGAGCGGGCATACAGGATATTTTAACTTCCGGCACTGGCTCTAATTTATATTTTTTAAGCAGCCGGCACAGCTCTTCGGGCAATTCGCCTTTTTCAAACAGCAAATTCCCCCATTTGTCAGCGCCGCCGACAGACAAAAAAACAGCCTTAAACACCGCTGTTTTTTGAAAATCTTTCATTTGCGCGTCAACAAAAAATTCCTGAATACGTTCCAACAAAATATTGTCCAAAGAAGTTATAATATCTTCGGCATTAATTTTCTCAAGATAATGTCCGTTAATCGCCGCAACAGCCTGCTCAAGATTTTTCCCGTTATAACCGAGGCTTCGGCAGTAAGCTTCAACCACGTCTTCCAAACTTTGAATTTTTATGGCAGCCATTGGTAACTCCATGTTTCGGAAAGCGCTTTGCCGTTCTTGTCCTTAAGCGAAATACGGATTTCCGAAGTCTTGCCGTTCGGCTTATAATCCATATAAACCAAAATGCCGCCGTCTAACGGATTATATATCATATGTTGTCCTTTAACAGCCCCTTCGCTGACAGAAATATCGGCATAAATATCGCCCTGCTCAAGCGCCTGTTTAACATTTTTCATTTTCAAACCGGCAAAATCGACGACAAATTTGCGTTTCTCATTCGCCAGCATCCCCGAAACGCCGCCAATGCCCGTATATGTGGCTTCCACTTTTGCCAAACCGTTTTCAACCGGCACTTTATTTGCCCAGTGCAGCATATAGCGAAAACGATATTCTTTGCCCGCTTCTATTTTTTGTTCCGGAATCCAAAATGCAGCAATATTATCATGAATCTCTTGCGCAGACGGAATTTCAACCAATTGCACCACGCCTTTTCCCCAATTGTCCAACGGCTCGACCCAAACGCTCGGACGCTGCTCATACATAGCTTCAAAATCCATATAATGTTCGGGATTTCTGTCTCGCTGCATTAATCCGAAACCTTTGGGATTATTGTCGGAAAAAGAACTAACGCGCAGATACTTTGAATTATCAAGCGGACGCCATAACCATTCGTCATTGCCGTTCCATACTAACAAACCGTCGCTGTCATGAACCTCGGGGCGATGGTCATCAAATTTGTTTTTGCTGTTCTCGCCAAACAAATACATTGAGGTCAGCGGCGCGATCCCCAGCTTGCCGATAGGTTTGCGCGGAAACAAAACCGCATCGACATCAACCGTCGTATTAAGCCCCGGCGTAATAACAAAGGTATAAGCTCCGGCAACGCTCGGACTGTCAAGCAAAGCATAAAGCGTAATATTGCGGTCTTTCCTCAGCGGCTTTTTCAACCAGAATTCTTTGAAAACCGGAAACTCCTCTCCGGTCTGAACAGCCGTGTCAATTGCCAGCCCGCGTGCCGAAAGGCCGTATTTATGCCCTTTGCCCAGCGCCCTGAAATAACTTGCGCCTAAGAAAGAAATCAATTCGTCATAATATTCCGTTGTATTCAAAGGATAATGCAGGCGAAAGCCGGCATAGCCCAAATCTTTAAAATTTTTGCCCTGCAGATTATTTTTGCCATAATCAAAAAAACGGGAAGAATATTTAATCGGCTGCACTTTTCCTTTTACGATTTCATTAACGGGAACCGAAGCCTGAAAAATTGAACCCGGATGAAAAAACTGAACTTCAAACGGAAGCTTCTGCTGGTACCACGGCCCGTTTTCCCGAACAAAACGAATATCACGATATTGATCGTAATCCAATTTTTTTAACTCGTCTGACACATCATCATCCGGAGCTTTATAAGCATTCTCCGATAAATTTCGGGCAATTTCTATCAGCTTGCCTGTATCAAAATCATCAGCCAGTCTGGCTTGTTCTTCCGTCAACCGCTCGCGCTCTCCGGCCGTATATGCATCATATCCCCAGTAGCCTAGCCCTGCGGAAATGATAATTGCGGCAACTGCCGATATAGCCTTTTTTTGCATTTTCTTTTTTCACCTTTATAATCTAACCGTTACCGATTATAACAGTTCACTTTAAGACAAAAGTCAATTGTATTTTGCAACGCTTGCAAATGTAATCGCTTGACTATTTTGCTTTTTGATATATGTCTTAAATTCCAAAATACATTTAATTTGAGCACGATTTAACGGAAAGTTTCAAGAATGCCCGCCATAACCTCTGCAATCAACTTTTTTAGAACCATTGTTTCTCCGCTCTCGGCATTTTTTGCCGGCACCGGTTTAACCTGCTGCGCCTTTTCGCTATTGTCATCAACATTGGCTCTCCGCTTATCCCGTAACGGTGTCGATACTGCCGAAGCCGGCATTATCTTGTCGCTTTATTACGCCGGCTATGTTTTAGCTTCGTTAAGTTCTTATAAAATCGTCAACCGCGTCGGACACATCCGTACATTCTGCGCCTTCATATCTTCTTTTTCGGCACTTGTTCCTTTACATTATATCTCGCCTTATCCGCCGTACTGGGGCATTCTCCGTCTGATGGAAGGTTACTGCATCGGCACTTGCTTTATGTGTTTGGAAAGCTGGCTGAATACCCGCGCCAACAATAAAAACCGCGGCATGATTATGTCTTTGTATATGATTACGACTTATCTCGGATCAAGTCTCGGACAGCTTTTATTAAATATTCCCGACAAAAACGGTTTGATTGTCTATGCTCTGGTCGCCTCTCTTTTTTCAATTGCTCTCGTTCCGGTATCTCTGACGGCATTGCCCTCGCCGGACATCACCGTACATAAAAGCATGTCGCTGCGCCTGCTTTACAAAAAGTCTCCGGTCGGCGTTTTCGGCTGTTTTGCCAGCGGCTTTTTGGTCGGCGCATTTTATACGTTGGGCGCAATCTATGCCCGCCAAATTGGCTTAGATGTCAAACAAACTTCCGTATTTATGTTTTGCGGCATTTTCGGAGGAATGCTGGCACAATTCCCCATAGGACGCCTTTCGGATAAAAGAGACAGGCGCTATGTTTTGCTCTGGACATCAGGCTTTTTATTCTTAATCGCACCGTGGATTCACTATTTCATCCATGACGGAACCGCTCTATTGGCGCTGTCTGCAATCTTGCTCGGCAGCGGAACTTTTGTTATGTATCCGATTTGCGTTTCGCACGTCAATGACCAGCTTGAAGACGCCGAAAGGACTAACGCCAGCGGCATGTTGATTCTATTGCAGAGTATGGGATTAATTATCGGGCCCATTATCATTTCCGCAGTGATGCAAACATTCGGCAATATTTGGTTTTTGCTTTCATATTCGGCTGTCAGCGGATGCTTTATTATCTTTGCCCTCAAACAGATTGCAACTAAATCTGTTAACTATATCAACGTTACGCCGACAGATCCGATGCCTGTTGCCCCGACGCACGCTTATAACGAATTAACCAAAGATAATAATCTGATAGACAAGGCCAAAGGCATTTTAACCGCCAAACATTAATCCGGTTCTCAAACAAAAAAAAAGGAGCTTTCGAAGCTCCTTTTATTGTACTGATATTCGCTATCAGCTTTTTGATTCATTAAACACTATTTCCGGAAAAGCGAGAGTCCAAGACGGCAACAGTTCTTCCGTCAGCATCTTAGACGCATGTCCTCTTTTCTTGGCGAAAATGAACTGCAAAACGCTATTAACTGCTGAAACAAAGTAGTTATAGTTTCTGTCTTTGACAACCTGCCGCCAAACGAAATCGTCAATATAACGGCTGCCCATTATCTTAACAACGTTTTTATCGAGGACAATATTTTCACCTTTGTGCACTTGGGCATAGTCGGCAACACTGGCCACAAACTTTAAGAACTTTTTCTCCCGTCCTTCCAATAAGAAAGGATATTCGGCAACGATTTCAAAAAATGGTTTACAGCTAAATCCCGGACGTTTGATGACATCTTCCACCGAGGAGGGGAAACAACTGTCAAACTGGGCGAGAAGACTTGCCTTTGCTTGGCCTATCTGAGCTAATAAACTTTCATCTTGAATCTCGACTGCCACTTCTTCCGCATGAACTAATGCGCAGAAAATGTTTGAAAAGAATTCGTAATTCATACTTTGAATTTTTTTTAGTAAATAATTATTTATTTAGGTCTCCGAACAATCTTCAAAAATAAAGAAATATCTCTCAAATAAGAAATAACATCTTCTCGTTTATCCGATATGTTCCCAAAGTTTTCACAGTAATATTCTTAATTATCTTTTTAAGTGGCTTTAAGATAGAGTCTTTAGACAAATTTGTCAAACAATAATTAAAAAAAAATTACATAAAAAAAGCGCCTGATTTCCATCAGACGCTTTTAAAGCAATTTAGCTATAGATAAAATTCTGAGAACGGAGCGGATAGAGCGATTTTGAATGCAAGAAAAATTTTAGTGTACAAAAAAGTACATGAATTTTTAGAGACAGCACAAAATCACTCTAGGCGCCCGTTACACGAATTTTAGGCGCACTTGCTGCAGCACTTACCGTGACTAGCCCCATCAACTGCTTTCTTCTGGCCTTTGTGTTTAACAGCAGCCTGAGCAGCCGCAAGACGAGCAACCGGTACACGGAACGGAGAGCAAGAGACATAATCCAAACCGACTTCATCAAAGAATTCGATAGATGCCGGATCGCCACCATGTTCACCGCAAACGCCGAGGTGCAGGTTCGGATTGGTTGCGCGGCCTTCAACAGAAGCGCGGCGAACCAATTTGCCAACGCCTTCAACATCGATAGATGCAAACGGATCAGCAACATAAACACCTTTAGCACGGTATTCGTCAAGGATAGCACCGGTATCATCACGGCTCATACCCAAAGTGGTTTGAGTCAGGTCGTTTGTACCGAAACCGAAGAAACCGGCAGACTCTGCAATATATTCAGCTTGCAAAGCAGCGCGCGGCAATTCAATCATTGTACCAACCAGATAGTCAACTTTCTTGCCTTTTTCAGCGAATACTTTTTCAGCTGTTTCGTCGATAACGGCTTTAACCAAATCCAACTCTTTCTTAGAACCGATTAACGGAACTTCGATTTCCGGAGTTACTTTAATGCCGGCATCTTGGCATTCAATAGCAGCTTCCAAAATAGCGCGAGCTTGCATTTCGGCAATTTCAGGATAGGTAACGGCCAAACGGCAACCGCGGTGACCAAGCATCGGGTTAGCTTCGTGCAAAGCATTGGCACGAATTTTAACGGCTTCGAGAGTCATACCCATTTTCGTTGCCAATTCCTGCATTTCAGCATCAGTATGCGGCAAGAATTCGTGCAAAGGAGGATCAAGCAAACGAACAGTAACCGGCAGACCGTCCATAATCTTGAACAAGTCTTTGAAGTCCTGTTTCTGATAAGGCAACAGACGAGCCAAAGCAGCGCGACGGCCTTCTTCGTTTTCAGACAAAATCATAGCGCGCATATCCGGAATACGGTCAGCATCAAAGAACATATGTTCGGTACGGGCCAAACCGATACCTTCGGCACCAAAGTCACGAGCGGTCTGAGCATCTTTCGGAGTTTCGGCATTAGCACGAACTCTCAAAGTGCGGATTTCATCAACCCAGCTCATCAATTTACCGAAGTTACCTGTCATCTCAACGTTTACTGTCGGAATTTCGCCTTCAATAATCTGACCTTTGGCACCATCCAAAGAAACCCAATCGCCTTCCTTAATAACAACACCGGATTTTGTGGTCATTGTTTTGTTAGCATAGCTGATGGTAATATCATTAGAACCGGAAACGCAGGGAGTACCCATACCGCGAGCAACAACGGCTGCGTGAGAGGTCATACCGCCGCGGGCAGTAATAACACCCTGAGAAGCATGCATACCGCCAATGTCTTCAGGAGAGGTTTCGTTACGAATCAAGATAACTCTTTCACCTTTGGCAGCCCAAGTTTCAGCATCTTCTGCATTGAAAACTGCACGGCCGACAGCAGCACCCGGAGAAGCCGGAAGACCTGTAGCAATAACGTTTTTCTTGGCTTTCGGATCCAACATCGGGTGGAGAAGCTGGTCAAGCTGGTCTGCACCAACGCGCATAATGGCTTCTTCTTTGCCGAGCATGCCTTCTTCAACCATTTCAACAGCCATACGGACAGCAGCGGCAGCGGTACGTTTACCGTTACGGGTTTGCAACATCCACAATTTGCCGTGTTCAATGGTGAATTCCATATCCTGCATATCTTTGTAGTGAGCTTCAAGGTTATTGCGGGCATTAACCAGTTGTTTATACAAATCAGGCATCAATTCTTCCAAAGAGTTGCCTTTGCCTTCTGAAGCCATCGGCTGCGGAGTACGAATACCGGCAACAACGTCTTCACCCTGAGCATTAACCAGATATTCGCCGTAGAAACGGTTTTCGCCGGTTGCAGGGTCACGAGAGAAGCAAACACCGGTAGCGCAGTCGTCGCCGGCATTGCCGAAGACCATGGTCTGAACGTTAACGGCTGTTCCCCAGTCACCCGGAATATTGTTCAATTTACGATATGTAATAGCGCGGGCGGCCATCCAAGAACCGAATACGGCGCCAATACCTGCCCACAACTGTTCCCAAGGATCCTGAGGAACAACTTTGCCGATTTTCTTACCGATTGCTTTATATTCTTCAACCAGTTCTTTCAAATCTTCGGCTGTCATATCTGTATCAGATTTGTAACCTTTGGCTTTTTTCATATTTTCCAAAGCTTCTTCATACAAATCAATATCTGCGCCCATAACCACGTCAGAGAACATCTGGATGAAACGGCGGTAAGAGTCGTATGCAAATCTTTCAGAGCCGGAAGCTTTAGCCAAAGCTTTAACAGTTTCGTCATTCAAACCGAGGTTCAAAACGGTATCCATCATACCCGGCATGGAAACGCGGGCACCGGAACGAACCGAAAAGAGCAACGGGTTGTTGGCATCGGCAAATTTTTTGCCCATAATTTTTTCAACGCCGGCAACAGCTTCTCTGACCTGATCTTTCAAATCAGCAGGATAAGTTTTGTCATTATTGTAATAATATGTGCAAACTTCTGTTGTAACGGTGAAACCCGGAGGTACAGGAAGGCCGACTTTGTTCATTTCTGCAAGGTTGGCACCTTTACCGCCAAGGAGGTTTTTCATGCTGGCATCGCCTTCGGCGCTGCCGTTGCCAAATGTATATACCCATTTACTCATGGTTTAATTAGCTCCTTAAGCTTATTTAAGTTAAAAACACGGCAAAAGGGCAGATTCGCCCCTTGCCAATTCAATACTGGTTGAAAATCTATAACAATGATTCCGATTCTGGCAAGCAAAATTTACAAAACGACTCGCTAAGCGACTCTTTATACACAAAATTATTAGAATAGAAACGGCTGCAATGCCTTAAACGCTCCGCCTTTTTTGGCATATCTCCCTGCGGCGGTTATTATCCCGAATGCAGCAAATTGTTCCGGACGTTCTTCTCTGCCAAAGGTTAACAAAAACCATTTTTGCGCAAATTTTCCGATTCGCCGCGAATCCGAATAAATCCGCCAACGGCTCAAAATATGGACAAAACAGCCGGATTAACCAAAGTTAAATTTTTGTTAAAAGGCAAAAAAATATAAAATTTTCTTTTGTTACCTATTGTCAAAGCCTCTGATTCGTGGTACTATAATTTTGTCAAACATATACATATATTCTATTATCAGGTCCGAGGTAATAGCCCCCATATACTTTCAGATATTGGCTAATACCCATAATTATCAAGAAAGATTTCATAAATAAATTTCGTTGGTTTTTTGAGTTAGTGAGAACTTTGTTTTTGCAAACTTAAATTAGTAGAGAACATCTCGAAGTCGGACAAAACCAGCAACATAACAAAAAAACAAAAAACTCATATGAGAAAGAACTTTTCAGAGGCAGTATCTATGACCATCCGCCTCGTGGTCGCTTTGTTCGTTATCGTTGCTGTATCTTCTTGCACTGAAGAACACTACGGTATAGGTGAAGGCCCCGAACTCCCCGGTGAAGAAAACGCTGACTTCCAGTTTTTGTCTTTCACTCATAACGATTGGGCTTACAGCAACGGTCTGGCAAAAGCTGAACCTAGCTATAACGGCCTTGTTGTTATAAAGAAAAACGGTGAAGAGGTTCGTTCCATCAGCGTGGAAGACCAAATCGCCGAACAGACAATTACATGGACTCCCATCGAAGAAACAATCAGCAATGCCGCTCAGAAGCAGTTTACTGCTTACACAGCCGGCACCGTAAAAGAAATCTCTAAAGAGAACAATCAGGGTCTCATCATTACCAAATTTGAAAAGGAGTGCACACTCTCTTTCGTTGGTATGGATGTTGTCCTCAAAGGTTCTTGGAAAGAAGTTTCTTTCAACGGAAAAAAAGCTGACCGCTGCGAATATGACTACACCACTATCATAACTCAGGTTTCTGATACCGCTAAGGTTGACGGTGCCAAAGTTGAGGTAGAAAAGGAAGGTAAAAAATACTATCGAGTTAACGTAACTGCAAAAGCAGAAAACCACTTCAACGACTATGAAAATGGTCAGAAGAGTGAGCACGTTGAAGAGATGGATATTGTTTACTCCGTACTCGTTCCGGTAAATTTTGTTCCCGGTGAAAAGGTTTATGACGGCTCAAGCGCAGTTGAAGGTTCTGGCAAATATACCAAAATCGACAACAACAGCTACAAGTCTCAGCTGACCTTGACACACTACTTTACTCAGGACGGCGTTACAACTCAGGAGCAGGAAACTGTATCCGGCGTTGCTACCGTTAAAACTTGGGTAGAAGCTAAGGGCGCAAAAAAAATCGTTTCTTCAATTGAAATCGGTAACCCGACAGTTTCTGTTAACAATACTGTATCTGATATGTACCACAAAGAAGGTAACGTTTATGCCAAAAAGTACACCACCGTGTGGACTTACACTTGGAAAAACGGCTTCTCTAAAAAAGTATATTCAGAAGTTGAGCGTTTGTTCTTCGTTCGCGAAGGTAAGGAAGTTGCTATGCCTTATGGCGAAACAACCACTTCTTTCAAGAACTTCGTTAAAGGCAACTCTTCTGAGAAGTCTGAAAGCGGAAAGAACTACAACGCATTCAACAGCACAGTAAACTTCAACGGAAACCACAAGTCGGCTACAGGCAATCTAAATAACGCTATTTCAGGTTTGTCTGTAGGTCAGGAGTTCTGGGTTGAAAAACCTCAAACACCCGACATGCCGAACGAAATTGGCGGCGTTGACATTGCTAAGACAAAGCAGTTTGGTCGTCTGTCATGGGCTTGGGATGCTAGCGGCAAAGCTTTCATCTCCGGTACTATCGTGACAAAGAACGGCGTTGTATCTTTCTGGAACGGCAACTACTGCTTCCACAAGATGAACACCTCCTCGATCAAAGCTCCTCTCGGCAATTCACTCTACCCTGAGAACAACAACCAATACCTCATCCCGTCATACATTGACATAATGAGCAAGCCTAACAAACATTGGGTATACACCGATGTTAACGGCAAGGCTCGCGACGAGGTTTACGGTACTCTGATTGAAAAACTCGAAGATGTAACTCTGGATAAGCCTTTCTTCGGCACTCCGAGCGAAACTTCTGAGACTTATCAGATCACCTCTCAGGACGGTAGCGTTCGTGTTAAAGTCGTTTACAATGGTTCTGTTGTCTTCGATCACGTTTTCGCTAATTAAGAGAACAAAAACAATTTTCGGCCTAACTCTCACCCGGTGACATCCATCAGGGGTGAGAGCGGCCTTTATCATCAAACTTTAAAAACCCCAAAATATGAAATCAATAAATATAGTAAAAAATATCGCCATCGTAGCAACCGTTCTCGTTTCTAACGCAGCTTTTGCACAGTCTCCGTTCAAATACGAGACCAAGAACTGCAAGTTCACCCAGATCTGCCCCGCAGATACCAACTGGACCAAAACAAGCAAGAACGGCTACACTCCGAAGTCTGAAGATGCAATGCTGTATCAGAAGGCAGAGAAGTGCAGCGGTTGGTACATTCAGCCTGGTGTTTTCGCCGGCTATACCAACCTCAGCCACGATGGAGCCGGCTCTTCCAGCTCTGTTTCAGCCCGTGCTGAAATCGTTGCAGGTTACGACTTCTGCTTCGGCCACAAGGACGGAGATAAGCCCCGCAACTTCGCAATTTCGTTGGAAGCCAAAGTGCAGCTGACAAACATGCCGAAACTGGTATACGAGGATCTCACCTACGTGAAGTCCGGTTATGTGCCCACCGTTGGCGCTAACATCGTGTTCCAGCTCTCGAAACACAAAAAATGCCAGCTCGCTGTTTATGGCGGTGCCGGTTATACGCGCTTAACCTCTTACTACCCTAACGCTGGAGCAAAAGCTCTTGATAAGTTGGTTCACAACACAGTGAGCTATGAAGGTGGTGTTCAGGCTCTTTGGCGCACAAGCCTTGGTCACTCAATCGGTGTTAAAGCCGGTTACGAACATGTTACGACAAACATGGTCGGCCGTGGTCAGGTCTTTGTTGGTGTAGTATACAAATTCAAAGGTTCTCACAAAAGTCACAAGATGACCTACCGTGAGTACTACAACGCTACCCACTAAAAAAATTATCTTTGTCGATTATAATATAAAGAGCTGTGACCTTTGGTCACGGCTCTTCCCTTTTTAAAGATACAATTTCATCTTTTTTGTCGAATCGTTTTTCAAAACCGATTGTTACACTTTTGTTAAAATTAAGAATCCCGACATCGCCAAATATATGTTTAGAGTTGCATTTTCAACAAATTTGCGCTATCATATTTTTGTCAAAACATACAATTATAACATCAAGAATTACTTACAGGACGGGTAATTTTTCTATATACCCTTATTATTCCACGTTGGGCTTTGAATTGAAAACTCTGTTATTGCTTCGCAATCGCAGAAATTTTCATATTTTAAAGTTTCGAAGAGTACAGACTCGACGCGTCCTGCCAACGGCCAAAGAAAATTAAAAACAATAAAAACAACTTATCAATATGGAAAAGAACATTTTCTTTAGAATGATGATGACGATAGTTATCGCATTCGCAGTTGCCCTCACCGGCTGCACCGACGAGACATTTCTCGACGAACAAAAGACCCCGACCCCAGATCCCGAAGATCCGACTGTTTCCGCAGTTCTCAACCATGCCGGCCTTTTCCACGCTTGGGAATATTCCGACGGTCTGGTTGTAGACTACAAGAAATGTCAGGCCAACATCACCCTCACCGAAAAAGGCGTTACCTCGACTGACGATGTCAATCAGGTTCTCCCGTTTGAAATCTCTTGGGACAAACTTGAGCGTATGGTTCGTTCAACTCCCGAATTCAAACTCGAAGAAAAAAGCGCCTCGGAGAAGTACCTCTCGGAATCCAAAACCAACAACAACCTCGGCCTTTCGACCTATACCCAGAGCTTTATGTTCAATTTCGACGGTTTCTCGCTGACTTTGTCAACCCGCAACCAAGAAGTTAAATACAACAAGCACAGCGGTATCAATCTTCCCAACTGCCAACTCGACAGTATCGTATTTGTCAGCCAGGAAAACGAAGTTCTCGAAAGATTTGAGGTTAACGGCGAACCCTATCTGCGCACGAAAGTGACGCTGGTTTTCGATGTATTCCGCCACCATACGGACAACAACGAACAGCACGTGGACAGGATTTACCCGAACCTTGTTGTTGATGCTCCTGAAGATCCGAACACCGGAGAAGACATGTTTAACGGCGCCATACCTATCAACGGTACGGAAAAACTGTTCCTCAAGACCAAAGTTGACAACAACACCTCAATCTACACCTCGCAAAGAGACGTATACGAGTTCTGGTCCGTTTCAGGAAAAAAACGTGTCACTTATTCGGTTGACTTGGAAATCAAGCAATGGATTGATGACGAGCAGGAAGCTTGGAAAGTGCCTAACATCGAGTTCGGAAATCCGAAGATTGCCCAGACTGATAACAACAGCGGCGCATATGCCAAGGACGGTAATGACGATTATGAGTTTGAAAAAACAACCTCTGATTGGACTTACACTTGGAACTATGCCTACAATTATCAGATTGGAACGCATGCTTCTTCGGAAAAAGCATGGAAGCTTTTCAACGGTCTTCGCGTTATGGAAATGCCTTCTTCAAAACACTTGCACAACTACGATAAGTATACTTACGGCGACGCAACCGACAAGGACGTTGACGGAAAAACTTATTTGAGCTACCCGAGTGTGATTTACTTCAAAGGCTCATATAACAATGACGCCTACGATTTGAATCAGAAGCAGGAATTTCTGGTCGAAAAAGGCAACATTCTGCCTCCGGCTCCTGTTGACCCGATGGTATCCGAAACGATACTTTACGAGTTTGAAAACAACAGCAAAATCATTTCCAGAATTATCTGGCGCCGCGACTATAAGGAAACCGGCACCCGCGATTCAGTTGCTGTTCAGGAGTTCATCAGAGAGACCAAGATTGACGAGGATAATCGTTTTGTCCGCTCAAATGATTATCTTGGCCTCAAACAGGCTATGGATGTTGTAACCCTGTCGGAAAGAACAAACACCGACAGCGAGACCGGCCACGTTATCACAACCAACGTTATCCGCTACGGGTTTGATTTTGACTTCTTCACATTCAATGTTGAAGAAACTTATCAAACCGCTTACACCATGTATAATGGCAAGCAGCTCAACTTTATCGCTCCCGTGCCCCAAGTGGCATTCAGCGGCGCAGAGAAGAGCGACATCGGCGAAGTAACCGAGGACGGCAAGAAGTATAACCGCACCAGATATGCCCTTAAGTTCAAGGAGACATACGAGGAAGCGCTGAATACCCTTTCCGCTAACGTGGACATTGACGTAGAAGATACCAAAGCACCGGAAGTTGATAACATCATCAACTGGAGTTTTGACCGCAACAGAGACAAGCTGGCTTCAAATATTGTTTTGCATATTGAACGCAACCTTTCCGGAAAGAAAGACTCTGTTCTGATTGCAAACTTTAAGCATGAAAACAGCCTTACTCTCAAGCGTCATTTCTATGCTGACAACAACGAGCTTAAGATGTCTCAGGCTCTTGACCCGATTATAACGAAGAAAGTTGAAACCATTGACGGTATCGAATACACCACCACCACCACCGTCCGCAAGTTTGTATACAACTTGTATGTAGACGAGGTGACAACGGTAGACCAGACCGCCAAGATTAACTTCCAGGGCACGGAAATTGATTTCCTCGCTCCTGAAGCAACTTCTCTGACTTATGCCGGCTCCAAACCGACTGATATGGGTATTGTGACAGGCGATGACGGAACAGAATATAACCGTACAAATTACCTCAACACCTACAAGGTAACTTTCGATGGCGCAACCACCGATTTGACTGCCGAAGTGGACATTGATGTAAAGAAGGCCAACCCGAAAGACGAGTATGTTTCTCATACAGTCAGCAAGGATTTTGACCCGAATACCGGTATTTCGACAATAACCTTCCACATTGTCGGAACTCTTTCTCAAAGAGATTCTGTTGCAACGCAAAATCTGGCACATCAAGTCATTGTTGACAACGACAAACGTTTTGTCCGCACCAACAACGCTCTGATATATCAGGAAATGAACAGTTCTTCGACGGAAACCACCCGTACGGAAAATGGAAACTACATCACAACCGTTACCACAACGAACAACTTTAAGTTCAATGTCGGCAACTCAGCTGTGAAAACAATTCACGAAACCGCTTACACACTGTATCGCGGCGAAAGGATTGACTTCATTTCTCCGGCTTCATCGGTAATTTTCGCCGGTGCGGGCAATCCCTTGGATTTGGGCGTTGTGAACGAAAATGGAAAGGAATACAACCGTTCGCAGTATACCCTGACTTATCAGGAAACCTACTCAAACGTGCAAACACCTTACTCCAACAAGTTCAATATTGACGTCGAGAAATCTGCTGATCCGACCATTGATCAGACTATTGACCTTGGCAAGACCAGACAGTTCGGCCGCCTCTCATGGGCATGGGACACAAACGGACAGCCTTTTGTCAGCGGAACAATCATCACCACAACCGGTGTAATTTCGTTCTGGAACGGTGGCTACAACTTCCATGAAATGGATGTTAACACTATCACCGACAAACTGGGCAACGCTCTTTGTACCGAAAGTTCTGATTACCTCATACCGTCTTACATTAACATCGAAACCAAACCTAACAAACATTGGGTATATACAGATGTTAACGGCAAGACCCGCGACGAGGTGTATGGAACCTTGATCGAAAAGCTTGAAGATGTTACGCTCGATAAGCCTTTCTTTGGCGAACCGAACGGTGACATGTACCAGATTACCGAAGGCGACGGCACCGTCCGTGTCAGAGTAGTCTATAACGGAAATGTACTCTTCGACGAAGTGCTAAGCAAATAAGCGCTTCAGAACTAAATAAAAAAAACTGTCTGCCGATGAGGGCAGACAGTTTTTTTATTGTCTAAGTATTTCGCTTTCCTTAATATCAGCTCAAACTTTCCCGTGTTGTCACCCCGAATTTCTTTCTTATAGTCATGCTTTGAGCGGCTTGCCGCGAGGTTAAGCATCACCCTACCCCTTTTAGTCATGCCCTGAGGCACGAAACATCGAGGTTAGGCATCTACAAATTAAAATAAAGAAGACCGCCAACCTCATTCGCTCTGCTCATTCAGGCGGTGATATTTGGGGGATGGCCACTGACCTCTCTCACTTTGTTCCTCAGGCGTGACTGCAAAAAAAAATCGTACCAGCACCCAGCACCCAGCACCCAGCACCCAGCACCCAGCACCCAGCACCCAGCA
>CASZWJ010000013.1 GCA_949493535.1 uncultured Alphaproteobacteria bacterium | reverse complement strand
GGAAGCTTCCCGATTGAGGAAGCTTTCTGAGTTTAGATACCGCTGTAAATAACAATAAGTTGGGTGTTACTGAACAAACTAAAAAGAAAGCCTCTTTGCGGAGGCTTTCTTTTATTGAATATAGAACTTATATCAATGACTGTGTAATGCGGCTTCGCGCAGTTTGCGTTCGCGATAGGCTTTTTTCTCCTCTTCGGTAAATTCTCTGCGAGGACGATTTTCTCCATTGCGCCGACCTTTGTTAAACAGCCTGCGTTCTTTGTTGTCGCCTCTGCGTTCCGAATGGGATTTATCGGCATCTTTAGGAGTGTCCTTATCCTTAGCCTGCCTTTCAGGTTTTTCTTTGCGCCCACATGTTTTCTGCTTAGCCGGGTTATTCAAAGCCTCTTTCAAATCTTCGGGAATATTTTGCAAATCTTCGATTTTAGGCGCGTTTATTATTTCAATCTCGCTGTCTTTCAAACAGGCCAACAACAAACGTGCCTTAAATTCGTCACTTTTGATATTGCCGAACGTAATTTGGTTGCCGTTCTTTTTGGCCATGGCAACAATCCCGTCAAAAACTTCATTGCTTGGTTTGCCTTTGACAACCATGTGGTTAGATTCTTTGTAGTGAATATCCGCCTCATAATTGCCTTTGTCAGCTTCTTCGCGGTTCGGATAAATTTTGAAGGCTAAATCTTGGGGTGCCGTTTCCGGTTCATAAGATTTAATCCATTTATGATTATCTTTGGCCCAAGTTTTCCAATTGTCAAAAGTTTCTTTTTGCCAGCCTTTTTCTTCTTCATTTTTTGCTGAAGCAGATTCTTGCTTTTTTTCCTCTGTTGTTTTTTTCGTTGATTCAGAGGAGGTCTTTACTTCGGGAATTTCTTTCTTAATATCATCTTTTTTAGGAGAAACTTCCTGTTCATCGTTGCCGTTTTCAGTTTCTTGTTTGTCTTCTTGCTTTTCAGAGCGTTTCTCCTGAACGGTATCTTCTTGCGCGATTTCTTCGTCAATAATCAGCGGCGGGCCTTTTTTCTTAAATTTGTTATTCAGCATTTCTCTTGCCGCAGAAATTTTGCCAAGGATGCGAGCCGCCAAATCGTCAGTTTCCGGCGTGTCATAACTTTCTTTGATAAAGCTTTCAAGCGCATCCAATTCTCTTGAGTTTTTTAACTCCCATTTTCCGTCATCAATATCATAGAGGCGATATATAAAAATGCGGGACATCATATGCAGGCGTTCGCTGTCGGGATTCTTTTCTTCCGCCGTTTTATACAATTCGATAATAGCCTCTGTTTTCATGCGGGGGAAGTGTTCAAATGCTTCGGATAAAGCTTTCCAGTCGCCCTTTTCTATCAATTCTCTGCTTTTGCGTCCGCTTTCCATAAAACGGACATAGTCTGCCAGCCGTTGGCGCTGTTCGGTTCTGATTTTTGGGGCCAAATGGCCGGGCATTTCCAACTCTTCTGCAATGTCGGGAATATTTTTCGCAAAAAGGCGCATGGTTTTATCTTTGTCAAAATTGCGAAACCGGTCGGAACGGATATAGTCGTCATCATTAATACGGTCCTTAATGATTAAAATCTCGTCCAATTCCAGATTTCCGTATAACCATAACAGTTTGACCGCTTCAAAATCTTTTTGCGTTAAGGCAATTTGTCTGCGAATAAAGCGGTCAGCCTGATCTTTGCAATATTTTTGAAATTTTTGGCTTTTATGTAATTTTTCAAGAATAAGGCCGTTATCTTTATGTTGAGTGATAATGTCGTTAATTTCAGACCAGGATCTGCCAATCAGGCTGCCGATTTTAAAATCGGCAGCCTCTTTTTGCAGCGTTTCAATACCCTTTTCGTTCATATATTACTCCCGTGAAGAACCTGCTCTTTCGGCATTCTTTTTGACTTCGGCCATTGCCATGCGGGCATCTTGTCCGCTGACTTTTTGTTTGGCTTCATCCAAGGGTTTGCCGTCAACAAGATATTGGTTCAAATCAACAACGGCAACTTTGCTCTTTCCGCCTTTGTATTTGTCTTTCAGCTGCGGATTGAGAGAAATGTCACGCGAACCATCGGCAACCACTTCGTCTTTCTTTACAAAATGCCCGATGAACTTGGTAAAATGGCTCAACGTAATTTTGTTTCTGAAGTTATCTTTTGTCAGGTTGCTCTGCATCAGATTTTGACGGGCTTCCATAACAACGCCGGCATGTCCGCGGTCATCTTTGGCCTGTTTGAGCATATAATCCTTGCGAGTTGGTTTGCCGTCGGCATTAACCTGCGTCTCGCCGGGAACCGAAGACACAATCAAATCGTCAAGTCTCTTTCTGCGGGCAAGCAGGAATTCATTGGTTGACATTTCAGGAGCGGTTGTTTTGCGTTCTTCTTCAACACGCTGGCAATAGTTTTTCCAAGCTTCGTTTTTGCCTTCTTCCGTATTCGGAGCAATACCGTAAACAATTTTGTATTCATCAAGCATTAACTTGTCGTCGGTAATTTCCGGTTTCGGAGTGGGGTTCGGTTCAGGTTTCGGCTCGGGTTTTGGTGCCGGCGGAACTGGAGTCGGTATCGGCGCAGGTATCGGTTTTTCTTTATGAATAATCTTATCCATAAAGCTGCCGATTCTGTTTTTCAGCTTTTTAGCGGCTTTAACCGGATGCGTTAAGATTCCGACCATGCCCAGACCTAATCCTGAGTTGTCGTTTTTGACCATACCATAATCGTCAACTTCTTTGAATTTATCAATTTCCTTTATTGGCAATTTGCCGTCATGGTCGTAAGTTGATTCTCTGTCGCCATAGAGTTCGCGAATAACCGGTCGCGGATCCATGCGGGTAACGAAGTTGTCTTCGCCGATATGCGGTGCCAAATTCTTATAAGCCTCTGCTGCCGCCGTATTGACGGTTCCGTCATTGTTAAACAAATTCTTCATGGACTGGACATCATCAAAAGAAACATTTGCTTCTTGTGCCCAATATTTTGTAAAGACGGTATGGTTGCCATGGCTTGTTGAACCGCCATACATTTGCATATTGTCCGGAGCAATCATACCGGCATCATGAGCAGCCAGAAGAGCATGGTGCGGATTTTCAAATCCGGCAGCCTGCAAAGCTTCAATACGTGATTGTAATAATTCGGGATGATCTTTATACCAGTTATTTTCCAAGAATTTTTCAGCGTTTTGTTCCAATTTCGGATAGTCAATAACGGTTTCCGTGCCGTCTTTTTCCATATGGGAACCGATTTTCTCCTGATGTTGGAACAGATTGCTGTCTTTATTATGAGCATTATACCAGTCAATACCGGCATTGGCAGCGGCACGCCCGCCGAAACCGGCGCCAACAGTAACGCCTGCCTGTAAAGCGGCCCAACCGGCAGCTTCCCAGCCGCTTAAGCCTGCTTTTACAGAATCTTTGGCATTGAAAACAATACCGGAGCCGATGCCGACAGCCATAGACCCGTAACCTAAGGCTGCGGCCGTTCCGGGGTTTCCGGAAACGGCAAAACCGAGAGCCGCGGCCCCCATTGCCGTTGTTGCAACGGAAGTCATCAATCTGGGATCTTTCACCATTGATAACAAACCGGCTTTTTGTCCGTTCTTTTTGCGTTCTTTTCTCCAGCGGATAATATTTCTGGTAACCATGGTTGCCGCCAGAGCCGTACCGATGGCGGCACCGGCAACTTTATTCAAACCGCCGGTCATAGCCGTCAAGCTGGCATCTGCCGCCATGGCTGTTCCGGCAACCGTAATCGCACCGGAAACCAAGAATGCCGAGGCACCGTTTTTGAGTGTGCGTTTCAACATTTCCATACGGATTTCGCGTTTGCTCGATTTCTTTTCCGTCGTGCGGTCGGCAGCGCGATGATCAATTTTGCTGATTGGGTTAAGAACTTTTGCTGCTAACGCGCTGTCTTTGCCTAATTTCTTATCATCGGCCAAACGCTCGGCAAAGGCTGCAGCTTGATCGACTTGAGAATCAACGCCTGCTTCAAAGCCGGTATCGCTGATTGTCATCGGCTTTTCAATATTGCCAAGCTGAGTGACAAATTGAGCAAGATATTTTTTGTCTGTAAATTGCTGCGGATTCTCCTTTGCCCCCTGAACCGTTTTATCTGCGACATGCAGGGCAAATAAGGTTTCCGGCAGTCTTTCGCTGATTTCTTTTTGCAAAACTTCCGGCGTGATTTCTTCTTTGGAAGTCAAATCCTGCATCATATAGTTTTGTTTGGTCAGCATAATTGCTTTGGCGAGTTTGCTGTCCGGAGCCACTTTATAACCATCTTGGTATGTTTCGGAAAGTTTTCCGTCCGGAGCAATAAACTGAGGTTCAACTTTACCTTCCTTATCTAAGAATTTGAAGTTGCCGGCAAGCTGCATTGCTTCATTGTTAAGTTCAACAGAGGGCAGGGCTTTTTCTAATTTATCAAAGCGCTCGCTCATAGCTTTTTCATCATTTGCCGTCACATTTTGAATATTCCATTCCTGATCATATTCAGTAATCATGGCATTAAGCGTATTGC
This sequence comes from uncultured Alphaproteobacteria bacterium, assembly GCA_949493535.1. Taxonomy (GTDB): domain Bacteria; phylum Pseudomonadota; class Alphaproteobacteria; order RF32; family CAG-239; genus CAJLXD01. The sequence continues at coordinate 40,496 of CASZWJ010000013.1, read as the reverse complement.
GGTTTTTGGCAATATCTGCTTTGAGCTGAGAGGCTTTTTCATTGTCAGCCATATATTTTTCTCGGACGGCAAACATTTCCATATAGCCGTTATAAGCATCGCCGACATTTGTGTAATCGCCAAAATAAAAACCCGTATCGTTAGCCAATTGTGAAGATAAACTATCCATTCGGCCTTCAAGTTTGGCAATATCCTGCTGTTCTTTTGAAACATCAGCCTGCGGATTATTTTGCAATTCGGCAATAACCTCTTGCTGGCGCTGTTCGTATAATCTGGCCATGAAGCTTGGTGGCATAATCGCGAACAATTCTTCGTTGTTCAGCATCCTTTCCGCAACCGCATCTTCATATTGTCTTTGCTCTTTGGCATTTAATTCCCGAACGCTATTTAAGACATCAATGGCATCTTCCTGAGATTTCATACCTGTTTGATAGTCTTTGTCGCTGATATATTTCAAATCATGAAGCGTTTCCAGTTTGACAGTATCGAGAAGAGCTTGATTCTTGTCAGAATTCAGACTGCGATCGCGCAAATCTTCATTGTCGGCCTCAATACCTCTTTCCTGTTTTACGGCCAGTCCTTGTTCAGAAACAATAGCCATGCCGCTTTCTCTTTCCGTAACCTTTTCTTTCTCGGCATTCAGGCGTTCAAGGGCTTTCTGTGCTTCCGGCGTATACATAAATTCGCCGTTTTCGTCTTTTTGAGTAGATTTGCCGAAAGTCTCAATATATTTTTTCATGCTGTCATAAGCATCGGCATCAATTGTCAATTCGCCGTTGGCATAAGAGGCAATATCTTTTTCTGCTGTTTCGACGGTTTCAACAAATAAATCGCCGTGAGTGCTTTCATAGTTGGGATTCAGCTCCTTAAGCAAGTCATGATTCTGTACTTCATCAGGAGCCAGCAGATAAACTTCATGTGCTTTCAGAATGCCGTCAATATCTTCTTGTGAATAATGTTTGGGGGTATTATCAGCAGAAATGTTTTCCTCATTCAGAATATCTTCCATGTCGATTACGGCTTCATCAGCATTTTCATGGGTATCAGTATTTGACGTATCTTCGCCGATTCCAAATTCGGGAGCGTCAACAACATCTTCATAGCTTTCATTCTCTGTTGTCTTCCCATCAGCCGCCAGTTCGTCTTTTTGTTTTTGGGCTTTTGCCAATACTTCTTTTGCCGCATCTGCTTCTCTTGAAAAAGCACTGATGGAGTTGGCCAAAGCAATAATGCCGTCTAAATCGGCGGCATCATATGAATCTTGCGCAGCCAGAGCTGTAATTCTTTCTTCTGCCAATCCAAGGGCAATATCTCTCGCATCTTTAACATCGTTGCCGGGATTATTGGTAAAGTCATCAAAAAAGACTTCATTCATTTGCGCCAGCTGTTCATCTGAAAACTCTAATTTGTTATTCGTGATTAAATCAACAGCTTCTTGTACGGTCATTTTGTTTTCAGCCATGGCTCTCACTCCACAAAAGATTTTGCATTTGTTTAATCATAGCCCATTTTTGGATAAAAAACAATAGTTTTTGTCAAATATGACCAGATGTCAAATATTTGTAACAGTTTAAAATCTTAATTTTTGTCTAAAGACTCTGTTCGAGAGAAATTCTAATCAAAAATACTTAATTTTTAATTAATTGCTTGCAAAATGCTTGCTTTGCCGCTATAAAATCCCTAAATAAAAACAATTGAAAGTTTTAACGACAGAACAGAATAGCAATGACAACCGAAAAAGATTATTACGAACTGCTTGAAGTGAGCAAAACGGCAGGTGCCGATGAGATAAAAAAATCTTACCGCCGTTTGGCGATGCAGTATCATCCGGATCGCAATCCCGGTAATAAAGAGGCCGAGACCAAATTTAAGGAAATCAACGAAGCTTATGAAGTGTTGAAAGACGAGCAAAAGCGCGCAGCTTATGACCGCTACGGGCATCAGGCCTTTGCCGGCGGCATGGGTGGAGCCGGCGGTAATCCGTTCGGCGGTTTTGAATTTAATTTCGGCTCCGGCGGTTTTTCAGACGTTTTTTCTGAAATTTTTTCTGATTTTATGGGGGGCGGCCGCCGTCAGGCGAACCCGAACGCGGCGGAACGCGGCGCCGATTTGCGTTATAACCTTGAAATCAGCTTAGATGAAGCTTTCACCGGTATTGAAAAAGAAATCAAGATTCCAACGACTAAAGTTTGTGAAGACTGTCACGGACATGGAACTAAAGACGGCAAACCGGCCGAGATTTGTCCGGATTGTCACGGCAGCGGCAAAATACATCGTCAGCAGGGCGGTTTCTTTATTGTTGAAACCACTTGTCCGAAATGTCGCGGTACCGGCCGCTTGATTAAAGACAAATGCAAAACTTGCGGCGGTGAAGGATATGTTGCACAGGAAAAAACTCTTAAGATTAAAATTCCGGCCGGCGTTGAAGATGAAACGCGCATGCGGATAACCGGCGAAGGCGAAGCCGGGTTGCGCGGCGGGCCGAACGGCGATTTATATGTTTTTATTTCGGTTAAAAAGCATAAGCTCTACAGTCGGGAAGGCGGAAATCTTTATGCTTCTGTTCCGATTTCAATGGCTTGCGCTGCTTTGGGCGGAAAAATAGAGATTCCTTCAATTGACGGAGATAAAATAGAACTGAATATTGAAGCGGGAACACAAAATGACCAAGTTGCAAAAGTTAAAGGTCAGGGAATGACAATGCTCCGCTCAACCCGCCGCGGCGATTTGTTTGTCAAGCTTAGGGTTGAAACGCCGGTTAATCTTTCTGCCCGACAGAAAGAATTGTTGGAAGAATTCCGCTCAATCAGCAAAGACGATGCCTGTCAGCCTGAAGCCAAAAGCTTTTTTGATAAAATAAAAGATTTATTCGTTGCCTGATTTCTTATAACGCGCTTTATACAGCGCGTTTTTTTATCTGTTAGAACAATATATCAGCTTGATAATCCTCTGCCTGCGTTTACTTCATAAACGTGACGTTGTTAATTTTTTTTGAAAGGGGATAATAATGAAAAAATATTTGGCTTTAGTGTTGCCGTTATTTGCTGCGGCTTGTGCAAATACGGTAGATGTAGAAGATAAAATAGAATATAAATGTGGCGATCAAGTCATTAAGGCTGAAATGTTGGGAGACGATTCTATGATTGCCAACATTAACGGCATTAATAATGTTTTGGTTCGTACGGCTTCCGATTCGGGGCGTCGTTATGAAAATAATGCAACTCAAGTTGTGTTTACTCAAAGCGATAACGGAAATTATCTGAGCATTAAAGGCCGTAATTATCCTTTGTGTCAGGAAATCGTCCGCTAAATTATCCGCCTGAAAATAAAAGTCTCCGTCAGAGTGCGAAGGCTTTTGTTTTCCAGCGGTTGTCTGTTTGCGGCATTCCGTGATATAAACCCTTATTATAAGGCAAGCAGATTAGCGTGAAACAATAATTGCCGGCCCTGCCTTTGTCAGATAGCCTCTTGTCCTCAAAACAGCAACTCAGGAAGCAGTTGCTGTTATTTTTTATAGGATAACAATAAACTTTGCTGTTTGAATAAAAACAAAAAAAGCCCTTGAAAACTCAAGGACTTCTAAAAACTGGCGCGCCCGGCAGGCTGGAGACAGAAAAATTCTCCGGTGGAGGATTTTTCACCGACAGGAGAAAATTTGTTAGGCGGCGAGCGAGAGGCAGCGAAGCGGAGCCGCCGTTACAAATCGACTGACCGTAGCGAGTTAGCGAATGCCATTGGCAGAGTGTAGGGTACCACTCATTTTTAGACTACGTAATTGTTTAGGGTGAATTCCTGTAACTCAATGTAGGATTGATTTTCGGGGCTATCCCCGGGATTTTTATTCGGTCTAATGTTTTAGACTCTTTTATCAAAGAATAACGGTTTTTTGCGTCTTTTTTTAGACTGCTTTGTGCATTTTCTATAAAATATTACCAGAGAAACGCGCCTTGTATTTACCAGCAATGATAATATCCTTTGTATTATGGATAATCCAGCTGTCATAATCAGGGTTTAAGCTTTTAACTTTCAATTCATTTCCGAGCTTTTGTAGCTGCTTGATATAGCAGTGGTCGTCATAAAAGAAAGCATAAACGTTGTCGTCTTCAAAAGTTTCTACTGACCGGTCAATGATGACTATATCGCCATCATGAAGCTTTGGTTCCATAGAAACCCCGTCAATCAACGCCCCAACACAATATGAGTTTAAATCATACCTATTCACCATTTGATTAGGAACGACAATCGTTTCGAGCAAATTTTCATCTGTTGCAAAACAACCGAGACCTGCTGATAGCTTAACGTCATAGACTTTGATGGACAAGCCGTCAGGTTTTAACGTGCTGCCAATTTCAATCGTTCCCGTTCCTGTTGCGAGCCATTCTAAATTTACCTTATATTTATCGCAGATTTTTAAAATCGTTTGCAAATTTGGGGACGTTTCTTCATATATCCAAGATTTTAAGGCAGTTATTCCATATCCAAGGTCTTTTGCAAAGCTTTCTCTGGTAACTTGGGCGCGCCTAATCACTTCGGTTAAGCGTTCACCGAAACCGTTACAGTTTGTTTTGTCTTTTGTTACGGTCATAATGTTACCTCAATTAACAAAAAAGTTTTGTTGTTTTTCAGTATATTACACTAAAAATAGTCTGATTTCCAACTGTTACGGTCGTTTTTCCGTTGACACAGTCGGAAAACCGGCTTATATTGTTATTAGTAACAAACGAACTAACAATATAAGTTTTATAAAAAACTGGCGGCAACCAGTTGATTATAAGGAAAAATGATGAGAAACGAACCTTTACATCCTGAAGATATAAAATGCGCCATTTATAAACGGGGACAGACATTGGAAGGTTTAGCACGCCTTACTGGTGTCAACTCCGTAAATATCAGGAAAGCTCTTCGGGCGCCGTTATTTATCGGTGAACAAGTCATAGCTCAGTTTTTGAATGTCCATCCAAAAGAACTTTGGCCTAATCGCTACGATAAGAACGGAAATCCGCTTCATCCTCATGCTTCCGCAAACCACCTTAAACCATTTAAGCCTCTTTGTAAAGCAAAAGAAAGGAGCATGTAATGGTTAAACAATACTTTTCTGTTGCGGAATTATTAGAAATGAAAATTCCGTTTCTTCCCAAATATAGACCGCATTTAATAGCAAAAGCCAAAAGAGAAAACTGGAAATCACGACCAAAATTGGGGAAAGGTGGCGGTTTTGAATACTGCTTTAGTTCTTTACCTAAAGATGCACAAACTTATATTTTAAATCTGAAATCAACTTCTTGCGCGGAAATTGTCGAAGCCGAAAAAAAAGAAATAGTCCAAAAACAAGCGATGATATTTGACCAGTTATTGCCTTATCAGCGCGAAGCATTAGAGGCCAGGGCGGTAATCCTTGCAGAAATAGATGCATTAGCACAAATATGCGGTATCAATGCTGCCATTACAAAGTTTCAGACAATGATTTCCGATGGTACATTACGTCAAGAAATGGCTGAAGCTGTAAAAAAAGCCAATGGTCGCAGCGGAAATAAGGTCAAAATATCCAGAGCAACCATTTTTAATTGGCGCAAAGCTGTCAAAGATGCTGGAACCACTCTTGCGCTTACAGCAAAAGAAATGCCTAAAGCAGAATGGCCAGATTGGGGTGATACGTTCTTAAAGTTTTGGCAACAACCCCAGAATAAATCTTTGCAACAATGTTTAGATTTGCTCAAAGGTGTTATATCTGAAGAAAAATGCCCCAGTTATTCCGCTGTGCAACGCTTTATAAAAAAACTACCGGCTCAAATCAGAGAAAAAGGAAGAATGGGCACCAGAGAAATAAAAAAGATAAAAGCCTATGTTTCCCGTGATACTTCCGACCTTTGGCCCACTGCCGTTTATACGGCCGACGGCCATACCTTTGATGCAGAAATCGAACACCCTCTTACAGGCAAACCATTCAGACCTGAAATTACAACTGTTGTCGATGTCTACACTCGTAAAGTTGTCGGCTGGTCTATTGACTTAAACGAACGTACAAATTCAGTTTATACCGCATTGGCTATGTCAATAAAAACTCATGGCATTCCGGCAATATGGTATGTTGATAATGGTAAGGGCTTCAATAATAAATTTTTTGACGATTCCGTTGTAGGTTTATTATCCCGATTGAATATTCGTAAAGAGAATTCTATTGCCTATAACTCTCAAGCTCGTGGTATTGGTGAGCGCATACACCGCACTATTTGGGTCAGGGCCGCTAAAGAATTGCCGACATATATGGGGGCCGATATGGATCCTCAGGCAAAACAAGCTGTTTTTAAGAAAACCCGTCAAGATATTGCAAAAATCGGCGGCTCAAAACTTCTGATGAAATGGGCTGATTTTGTAGTTTTCTGTCAAAGGCATGTCGATTGGTACAATAATAAAGAACATTCAAGCCTGCCAATTATGGTTGATGTCAAAACTTACAAAAAACGTCATTATACCCCAACCGAATTTTGGAATAAGGCTGTCGAAAACGGATTCGTTGCAGATAGAATAACACAGGTAGAAGCAGAAACACTTCACCGCTTCTTTGAAATTCGCAAAGTTCGCCGTGAACGCATAGCTTGGTGTAGCAATCAATATGCTTCAGTTGCACTAGCTCCCTATGATGAACAGGAAGTTGCTATTTGTTACGACCCAGCAGAAGCAAAAGAAATTTATGTTTACGAGATTGCTCTTCATAACAATGAGAAAAAGCTCGGTCGAAAAATATGTACAGCTCCATTGTGCGGAACTGTAGGCTATTTCCCGCAAAGTTATTTTGAACATCGAGATACAAAGCGTCTAACAGGTAAAATCACACGTTTGCAAAAACATGTCGATGATGCTCAAGATGAATATAAAAACCGTCTGATTGAAGCTCCTGTTCAAACAGAATTGGAAGAATTCACCTCCATTTCTGAAACATCCAAGCCTGAAATAGAACTAAAGCCAGTTCAAACAATCAAGGTATCTCCAAGCGGACGTCCTGTTTTCAGCGACGATGTTTCGATGATTAGTTGGCTTTTAGGACACCCGGAAGAATTAACCGGAAACGATAAAAGCTATCTAAATAACCTGATTCAAAAGCCGGAATATATAACGCTTTTGGATGCCGAGGATATAAGTGTTGACCAAGTTAAAACGCTTATAAAAACGGCCTGATTACCGCAAATAATCAGACCAAAGAATAACATTCTTACAAGGATAATTATATAATGAAAAATGAGTTTGTCAAAACTAAAAATGTTAAACATTTTCTGACCGGAATTGCAAATTTAAGCACCCGAGGTGCTCAGGAAGCATGTTTAATGATTGTAGACGGACAACCCGGACTAGGAAAGACCTCAACCGTCAACTGGTGGGCTGTTCGTAATGAGTGCATTTATTTGCGAGCAAAAAAAGAATGGACACCGCAATGGATGATGCGCGACCTTATTACAGCTTTAAATGCCGTTCCTCTGTATTCGTTTGAAAAAATGTATAAACAGGCTTTGGAACTTCTGGCACAGTTTACAAATGCAAATTCAATTAGCGGCAAAAACTTTGCAATTGTTGTTGATGAAGCCGACCATATTGCCAGAAGTTCACGCTGCTTGGAAACCTTACGAGATTTATCTGATTATTTGGAAATACCTTTTATCTTGGTTGGCATGGGTATTATTCGCAATAGTTTGAAGCGTTTTCCGCAGATAGCCAGCCGTATAGGACAATATGTCGAATTTAAAGAACTTGACCTTGAAGATACCAGACTTTTGGTTAATACCTTATGTAACGTTCAGGTTGAAGATAAGTTAATCGCTTTTATTCATAAGGTAACAAATGGGTATTCCCGTGAAATTAAAGAAGCTATTGCCTCTATAGACCGCTTTGCTGCGAGAAATCCGGGACTTGAATTAGTTACTTACGATTCTATGATTGGTCTGCCTTTAATGAATGACCGCCGCAACTCTAACCCGATTTATGTCAGAGGTTAATGATGAGTTGTGAAGTAATGACTAAAGTATTTAACCAAATGGGCGATAAGCCAATAAAACTGGAAGAATTAGCCCAAAAGCTAGAACTATCAACCAAAAGCATCAGCCAAGCAGTGGGAAACTTAATAAAACATGGTTATGCTACTCGTTCATCTACAGGAGTTTATCGCCTTACAGACAAGGGAAAAAGTCTAAAAAGAAGCGGTCAACCGCTGATTATAAATCCCGGTCCGGAAAAAGGCTACCAATGGCCGATAGAGGAAAAAGACAACTTTCGCAGTAGAGCTTGGAAAGCTATTCGTATTAAGCAGAAATTCACGGTCAACGATATTTTGATGTTGGCAAAAGATGGCAACGAAAAACAAGCCATTAATCAGCTCCATATCTACCTCAGAGCCCTAACAAGAGCAGGTTTTCTTATGGAATTAAAAAGCCGGGAGCCAGGCTATGCATTAACCTCTAATGGTTTTAAACGTTACGCTCTTGTTAAAGACCCTGGATATCTTGCGCCGATTTTTAGGCGGCGGGAAAATGAAATATTTAACCCCAATAACGGTGAGGTGCTGTCATGTCTGAAAGCTTAGCACTGAAAGTTTGCAGGGAAGAGGTATGTAAAGCAGGTGCCGTCAGTCCCGTAGCTAAAAAAATTGGTTATGCGCGTTCAAGTGTCAGTTTGTACCTGTCTGGAAAATACCCAGCCAAGGACAGCAGCAAGCTAGAGACCAAAATTTTGACAACGTTCACCGACAATATTTTCTGCCCTTTCGCTGAAAAAATAATCAGTAAACAGAAGTGCGAAGAAACCAATCGCAAGGGTACAAATACCAGCAATCCGATGTTGTTTAAGCTTCATCAGTTCTGCTTGAAATGTCCTGTCAAATACAACCCTAAAAAAGAATTTATGAAACAATTTAAGGAGAATAACGATGAACAATCCTAATCAGCTTGGATATTTAAGCTCGAAAATTAAAACGCTGGAAAGCAAAGTTAATCAACTCAAAGGGGAAAATGATTTTCACCTTCAAAAGATAGGCGACCATTTTCAGCACGTTGAGAGAATCAATAAATTGCTCGCTTCTCTCAGCTACAATCTCATGGCGTTGGGTGAAATGACCCAAAACATTGAGGAAAATCTTATTATTCCGGGAAATAATCCCCAAACAATCAACAAATCAGCATAGGAGAAAAACAATGTCAGATACAGACGTCGGCGGAATCGCCGCAGACAGATTAAGAAGTTTAATCGAACGCATAGAACGGTTAAGCGAAGAAAAAGCCGCAATTGAAAGCGATATACGCGATATCTTCGCGGAAGCTAAAGGTGCCGGCTTTGATAACAAAATTATGCGCACCATTATTAAGCTGCGAAAACAAAATGCAGCTGAGCGGGATGAAAATGACTTCCTACTCGAAACATATCGCAAAGCTCTGGATTTGTAGGAGGTAAAAATTGACTGAAATTAATCAAAACGAATATATGACCGACGCCAAAGGTCGGTTAATTCCCAAGGCTATGGTCAAACCGCAAGACCAGCTCCGTGACCAGACCGTCAAAATCATTGTTGACCGTTTCAAAAAAAGCCAGTCCGTACTGAAAGACTGCAAAGTCAAATCCATGCAAGACATTTCCGAGCTGGAAGAGATTGTCGCCGAAAAATATCAGGCCAAACTGGGCGGCAAAAAAGGCAATCTAACGCTCTACAGTTTCGACGGTAAATATAAAGTTGTCCGCAGCTTTGCCGACCGTATTGTTTTCAACGAAGCTGCAAAATCGGCCGAAGCCTTGTTCAAAGAATGTGTCCTTGAATGGGGTAACGGAGCCGACCCGAAGCTTGTTACGCTGGTCAATTATGCCTTTGAGACTGACAAACAAGGCAATCTGTCGGCGTCCAAAATCTATGGTTTGCTTCGCCTGAATATTCAGGACGAAAAATGGCAACGCGCCAAACAAGCTATCATGGACAGCATGAATGTCGCTTATTCAAAGGGCTACATCAGGGTCTATGAACGTATCGGTAACACGGACGCCTACAAAGCCATTCCGCTAGACATTGCTGCCGATTTATAACTTCGCCAAAACTCCAAATAAACAAGGTAAACACATACATATAGGCGAATTTGACAAATGCAACACAACCCGGGAGGCAGCCATGTAACAGAAATATAAGCGCGCGAGACGAAACGGCGGTGTTTTTATCCGTCGTCCGGCAGTGATTAACCACCTGCCGCTGATGATGTCAGGTTGAAAGGATTATAAAATGACAAACGCAAGTATTATCGGCTTTATAACGCAGGAAAAAGTTGCAGAATTTAAAAAGCTTCTTGGCGACCGGTTTATCGCAGTTGCCGATTTTCCGGACGGTGTCCCCTATGCTTGGCAAGATAAAAAATTGCATCTTACCGGGCCGAATGAGCCTTTTTATGACGGAGTTTTTGCAAGATTCGGGATTCGCAATTTGGAAAATGAAACTGAAGCCCTAGAAATTTTAATAAAGGTTATTCCGGCAGAACGAGTTTTTGCCGGCGAAGTTTTACCGCCGGAATTTTGGAGCACCGGCATCTCGGAGAAGTTCAATGAAACCGCTGCGTAATATTATGATTGCCAAAATTCACCTTGCTAAAAACCAGCTGGGTTTGGACGATGATACCTATCGCAGCATTATCCAGCAGGCTGTCGGAAAAGATAGTTCCGCCAAATGCACGGATAAGCAGCTGGAAAAGGTAATTGAAAAACTTAAAGAAAAGGGCTGGAAAGACGAAAAACCGCGCAAAGCTGGAGATAAAACCCGCAAAGAACGCAAATCCTATGAAAAGCCCAATAAGCCCTCAATTAGCAAAATATATGCCTTGTGGGGTGTTCTGCAACGTTCTGGAAAAATTAAAAGTAAAGACAAAACCGCATTGGACGTTTTCGTCCGCAAATATACCGGCGTTGATCATGTTAAATGGCTTGATGAAGTTCAAGCTCAGAAAATTATTGAAATATTAAAACAAATGATAGCCAGGTAAAGGAAAGTTTAATGCTGAATGAAAGCCTAAGAGTAATTTTTTTGAAAGAGGTTGTTGACGTTACCTCAATTGCTTTCGCGCAGAAACTCGTAGAGAAGTTTCGCGGCGGCCGGATATATATCCCCAGCAAAATGCCGCACGAAAAGCACGAGCTGCGTCAGGCATTCAGCACCGAAGAGCTCGAAGTCCTGATTGAAAACTTCGGCGGCAATCAAATTGATGTGCCGTTGTCTTTAACCAATCGGGCAGCCGAGCGCAGACGTATAATATTAGACATGAGGTCTAAAAATATGCGCATCTGCGATATTCATAAATCAGCAAACTGCACATACCGCTGGGTTCAAGCAACGTTAAAAAAAGAGCGGGAACGGCAGAAAGCTGAAGAAAATCAACTGAACTTATTTAATGATGAAAGGAAAAAACAATCAAAATATTAAATCTGTTTGCCGGAATTGGCGGCAATAGAAAAGACTGGCCGACAATGATTAACGGCCAGCCGGTCGAAATAACAGCAGTTGAACTTAACCCTAAGATTGCAGAAATATATAAACAACTCTATCCCAATGATGAAGTAATTATCGGCGATGCGCACGAATATTTGCTTAATCATTATCAGGACTTTGACTTTATCTGGGCATCACCGCCTTGTCAGAGCCATTCGAGAATAAGATACTGTTTCGGATTCCGCGGAAAGCGCATAAGATTTGCCCCGCTTTATCCCGACTTAATGTTATGGCAGGAAATAATTTTCTTAAAACACTATGCCCGGTGTGATTGGGTGGTCGAGAACGTTATTCCCTATTATCAACCGCTGATTGCCCCAACCTTTCAGCTGCAGAGACACTACTTTTGGTCTAACCGTATTGTGCCTAAAGCAAATTTTGCCCCGGATAATATCAGAAAAGCAAATATTGCCCAGCATCAAAACCGGATAGGAATTGACTTAAGTCCTTATCAAATCCGCAATAAAGCCCAGATTTTAAGGAACTGCGTTGCACCGGAAGTAGGAAAATATATTTTTGATAACTTTTTTAACAACTAACCAAACGGCGGCGGTCATTGCGGCCGCCGCTTTTTCTAAGGATAAAAAAATGTCTAATTTTTGGCACAACAATACAGAAAATCCCAAAAAGAACGAAGTCATAATGGGACAAAATGGTTTTGTCGGGCTTTTTGATGGCGAATTTGTTATTTTTAATGATGTAGCTAATCATCCAAACAAGTTATTGCTGAAAGATTTTTGCAATTCGTGGGCATATTTAAGCCGTTTCGATTTATTTCAAGAACGGCTGAAAGATTATGAAGATGTTCTGAAATTCTATGCTGATACAGAAAATTATAAAGAACAGGAATATCGAACGCCGCATTGTCATAGCCAATGGCTGCCACCAGCCATAATGGATGACAATGGCGAAAAAGCCCGCGCGGTTTTGGAAAAAAAAGGAGAATAAAATGGGTGAAGAGGGATTTAATGTTAATGATGTTGTTTTAATGAGTGATAAAGGGAAAAAAACTAGTGTATGCTCCGTGAAATTTAACGAAAGTAATCTAAATCAGGACAATCATACACCGATTTTCTATATTCATGAAAAAACATATTCTTTAAAATTTAGTATTACTCCTGAAACTGGTACAAAGTTAGAAGAAATTTTCAGGATTTCCAATAAAGAAAAGGCAATTCTTAATAAAATAAGAAGAAAATATATAAAACGCCTCAAAAAGAAATTTCCGCCTCACAGATTAAAAGAAAGTCTAAAAATAACCGGGGAATAAACCCCGGTTATTTTTTAACTGCATTGCTTAAGTAAAAATAAAGCCCCGATAAATACCGCTAGAAAGAATAGAAACTTAATAATTGCCCCCACGTACTGCGGCAGCTTTATTAAGAAATTTAATATTTTTTCTTTTGCCGAAACCTCTTGAGAATTACTTTTCATGCTTTGCCCTTTTAAAAAATCAATTTTTATTATTCAAACATTTATTCGCCTTCATGTAAATAAAAACTCTTGTTTTTTTATCTTTTTTATGATTTTAAATAAATAACGCATTGAAAACGCATATTTTATACGAACAATTCCCATTAAGATTTAGCGATAATCATCCTAACCTTATAAGCATGGATAAATTTATATTTTGTTCAACGCTTATAAGGTTTTTTTGTATGGATAAAACAGTTTTTAGCAAAGCTTTTAATAATTCGCTGGCGCATGAGGGCGGCTTCGTCAATGATCCGGCTGATTCAGGCGGTGCCACAAAATATGGCATTACTCTTAAAACCTACCGGGAAAAGCATCCAGAAGCTACAATTGATGCGATTAAAAACCTAACGATTAAAGATGCTGAAGACTTTTATTTTAACGAGTTTTGGCTGCGTTACGGTTATGACCGCATCACGATTGAAGATTTGGCGGTCAAAATATTTGATGCGGCCATAAACATGGGAGCTCAGCAAGCCCATATTTGCCTGCAACGGGCACTTAATTGCGTGGGGTTTAAGCTAGTTGAAGACGGACACATCGGAGAGCAAACGCTTAATGCGCTTAATCATGGCGGCAATCCGGAATGGCAATTCGCCATTCTCTGCGCCTATCGCTCCGAACTTGCCGGGTTCTACCGCCTATTAGCGGAAAAGAAACCTCAAAACAAAAAGTTCTTAAATGGCTGGTTAAAGAAAAGGGCTTATTCATGAGTGATATTGCAGACATCGCAGATATAGAGATTGAAAATGCTCTTAACCAGCAAATCTCCAATTTTCGCCAGAAAATAAACCGGGTCGGAAGCTCCAGCCCGGTCTGTGCTATTTGTGGCGAGATAATTCCACCCGCGCGGCAGAAGGCTGTCCCCGGCTGCCGTCTTTGTTTAGATTGTCAGGAAGAAAGGGAAAAAAATGCCAACCGGTAACGAAAAATTATACAAAGATTTAGGCGAGGTCCGAGGTATGCTGATGGGGCTCGATAAACGTTTTAACAGTTTGGACAGACGTCTTGAACGCATGGAGCAAAAACAAGACGACATTTTGAAAAAAACGACCCGCAACTCTGTCGTCTGCAGTGGCGTATTTAGTGCCGCTATCAGTCTGATCGTGTCACAATTCAAATAAACGGAGGCTGTTATGGCTTACGGAACCCGAGCGCGTAACGAAGTCCGCAAAAATTATATTTTTAAGCTGTTGCCCTTAACACAAGCGGCTAAAATTGCCGGTGTTAAAAACATTGCCACGGCTCGCCGTTGGAAAGCTGAGGCTTTGGAAAATGGTGATGATTGGGATAAGTTGAAAGCTGCCGCATCTATCGCTTCCGGCGGCCGGGATGACCTCATTAAGACTATGATTAACGATTATGTCGTTTTTCACCAGTCGATTATGGATAATTTAAAATCTAAAGAATGCCTCTTAACCGCCAAAGAAAAGGTTGATGCCTTGGCTTCGCTGGCCGATGCCTTTGCTAAGACGATGAAATCGGCAGGCATGGCAAGCCCTGAATTGTCCAAGCTGTCGATTGCAACCGATGTCATCCAACTGCTGGGCGACTTTGTCCGGGATAACTTTCCGCATCATGCTGCAGCCTTTATCGAAATTCTGGAGCCGTTCGGCGAGGAGCTGACAAAACACTATGGTTAAGGTCTCAAAATCGGAATTTATGAAAAGCCTTGCCGATATTGCCGGGCAGCTCAAACAGCAGCTTGACAATATCGCCGAGGGCTTTGATGCCTCACCCGCTGCGTCTAAAGAACGCCGGGCGCGGGCTGAAAATGATTTTGAATTTTTCGCCCGGACATATTTTCCGCACTATATCCGCCCCAAGGTTGACGAGAAAACCGGCAAACTGCGCCCGGTTGAGCCGTCATTGTTTCATAAATGGTTTTTCCGCGAGTTTCTGCCGCTTCTTCGCTCATCAAAAAGTATTTCCCAGGCTATCGCCGCCCCGCGCGGCGAAGCCAAGACGACTTATTTAATGATTGGCCTTATATATTGTATTGTTTACGGCAAAAAACACTATATCTTGTTTATTCAGGATATTTTTGAAAACGCTTCTGTTATTATTGAATCAATTAAGGTTGAGCTTGAATTCAACCAGCGGCTCAAAAGTGATTTCCCAGAGGCCTTTGGCCGCACGACAACGTGGAAAGTCGGCATTTTTGTTTCTAAGAATAATATTAAAGTCCATGCCCGCGGTGCCCGTCAAGGCGTGCGCGGTTTAAAACACGGCGCCTATCGTCCAGACATGGTTATTCTGGATGACATGGAAAACGATGAGGCGGTTAAGAACCCCACCAACCGCGACAATCTGGAGAGCTGGCTCAACAAAGCTATTAAAAACCTTGGCGAAGCCGGGGCAAAACTTGACGTCTTTTACATTGGGACAATTCTGCACTATGATTCAGTTTTGAACCGTACGCTTAATAATCCGTTGTGGCGCAGCGTAATCTTCCGTGCCATTATGTTACCGCCGGAAAATCAGCAGCTTTGGCAGGAATGGCAGGAAATATTAACAAATAAGCCAGATGCCGAAGAAAAAGAAACGCCGGAAGAAAAGGCTGACAAATTTTACTCGGCACATAAAGCAGCTATGGACAAAGGCGCAGTCTTAAGCTGGCCGGACAAACGCGACCTTTTGACCTTAATGAAAATCAAGGTTGAAGTCGGCACAGCGGCCTTTGACGCCGAATATCAAAACGACCCGCTTTCCGGAGATGCGGCGACATTCACCGATTTTACTTATTGGAACGTTCTGGCTAAGCAGTTGCCGGCTTTCGGTGCGGTTGACCCCTCGCTTGGCAAATTCGGCCGCCGCCGCGACCCGTCCGCAATTCTGGTCGGCTTTTATGATCGCAATATCGGTGTGCTATATCTGCAGGAGGCTGCTATTAAGAAACGGCTGCCCGACAAGATTATCAACGACATGATTTATTATCAAAAGAAGTATAACTGCGTTTTCTGGTTTGTTGAAACCGTCCAGTATCAAGAGTTTTTAAGAACTGAGGCGATTAAACGCGGCAAAAAGGCCGGCGTGCAGCTGAATTGTATCGGCATAAGCCAGAATGTCGACAAAGACCTGCGTATTCAAACGCTGCAGCCGCATGTCGCCGACGGTTCAATCCGCTTCTTATCCATATTAACGGTGCTTATCCAACAAATGCGGCATTGGCCGGTGGTTGACCATGATGACGGTGTTGATTGTCTGGAAATCCTCTGGTCAAATTGCATTAAATATGCCGGCTCCAGCACAGGACGGATGTCAACTGCAAGTACTCTGGGAGAGAAAAACAGGTCAGTTCTGCACAATGTCTTTAAAAGAATAACAGCTTATAGTGGGATTTGAGAATGAAAAAGTCTAAAAACAACCGTGAAAACAAACAGACCGCACAGCCGCCGGTTAGCACCGAACTGGCAAGCGCGCAGGAATATTTTAAAAGCCGTATGCTTTTGGCCGATGTCGTGCGCCCGCTGGACAAGATTCTGCTCGAACGCGGCGGTAATCTTAAGACCTATCGCAATTTGCTGTATGATGAGCAGGTCAAAGCCTGCTTTATTGAACAACGCGTTGCCGCTGCCGTTGCCGCGCCCTGGGAAATCATCCCCGCCACCGAAGACAAAAAAGACGTTGAAATCGCCGCATTTATTGAAGAAAACCTGAAAAATATCGGTTTCAAAGACAAATATAAAAAAATGCTGTACGGTAATTGGTTCGGTTATTCTGTCGCCGAAATCCTTTATAAAATTAAAGACAACCGGATTGTCATTGCTGCCATAAACGTCAAAAAGCCGGAGCGATTCGAGTTCAAATATACCGGCGAGCTCTTCCTTAAAAAAGACTTTTCCAATATGGAACTTATGCCGGCGCGCAAGTTCTGGGTTTATAAGAACTCCGGCGACAATGACGATGAGGTGTATGGGCTTGGTCTGGCACATGTCTGCTTTTGGCCTGTATATTTAAAACGTAACGGCCTTAAATTCTGGTCGGTCGCTGTTGAAAAGTTTGCCGTTCCGACTGCCCGCGGCACTTACCGTGCCGGCGCAACTGATGACGAAAAGCGCGAGCTGCTGCAAATGCTGGCCTCGATTTCTCAAGAAACCAGCATTGTCGTTGAAGACGGTACCACGGTTGATTTGCTCGAGGCAGTTCGCAATTCCGGCGGGGATTTCGAAAAATTCTGCGGCTATCTGGATAAAATCATAGCCAAAGCGATTCTCGGTCAAGAGGGAACCAGCCAGAACGGTGCCTATGTCGGTACGGCTGAAGTTCAGGAAAACGTCAAAGATTTAATCGTTAAGTCTGACACCGAACTCTTGGACGAGAGTTTTAACGAGGTTATCAAATGGCTAGTCGAGTTTAACTTTCCCGGTGCTACACCGCCAAAATTAGTACACCGTGTTGAAGAGCCTGAAGACTTGATGAGAGCTGCCGACCAAGACACTAAAATATATAATATGGGGTTTGAACCGTCAGAAAAATACATCAATGAAAAATACGGCGGCGAATGGAAAAAGCGCGAAATGCCGGCATATCCGCCTGTAGCCACAGCGTTTGCCGAAGCCGCCCCTGACACTGCCGATGACGAATTGTCCGGAGACTGGGAAAGGGTCATGACGCCACTGGTTGCGCCTATTGAGGAAATTCTCGCTTCCTGCAGTTCTTTTGCTGAATTCGAAGAACGCCTGTCGGAAGCCTATCCACAAATGGACATAAGCAAACTTCAGGAGCTTATCGCTCAAGCCGATTTTGTCGCCCGTATCAAAGGCAAGGCGGGTTTGCCTAATGACTAATGTTAGTATTGGCCCGATGCCGCCGGAAAAAGCGATAAAATGGTTTAAGAGCAAAGGCTACGCGCTGGGCTTTGACTGGCGCGACGTTTGGAAAGAAGAACATGCCATTGCGTTCACGGTTGCCAAAGCCGCCAGCATTGATTTGTTGCAGGATATCCGGGGAGAGCTTGAAAAAGCCCTTGTTTCCGGCGAAACGTTCGAGAGCTTTCAAAAAAACTTAAAGCCCAAACTGGTGGCGCGCGGCTGGTGGGGGCGCGCTGATATGCAGGATCCGCTCACCGGCGAGGTTAAAGAAGTTCAGCTCGGCAGCACGCGGCGCTTAAAAACAATTTACCGCACTAATATTGACACAGCATATTCCGCCGGACGGTGGGAAGAAATAGAGGCAACCAAGAAAACGCACCCGTATCTGCGCTATCGTTGTTCAATGCTGGAACGGTCGCGAGAGCAACACAAGGCGTGGAATAACATTGTATTGCCTGTGGACGACCCTTGGTGGGATACGCATTATCCGCCTTGTGCCTGGAACTGTAAATGCTGGGTCGAGCAGGTATTGAAAAGCGAAGTTGACCGTGGAAACGTCCGTTTAAGCAAACGTCCGTCAACAAAATTTGTAAATTATCATAATAAGCGTACCGGCGAAACGGTTATGGTTCCCGAGGGCATTTCTCCGGGGTTTGATTATAATGTCGGCAAAGCCCGTACAAGAGCTTTCACGCCACCGCCACTTTCCAGTTTACCGGATACGCTGCAACTGCCGACACAGTTGCCGACCTTGCCTAAACCATCGCCAATACCGAAAAAAGCCATCTTGCCCAAAGATTTAGACGACAGTACCTATATTGCTGCGTTTCTTAGGGAATTCGGGATTAAACCCGGACAAACTGGCTTTTTTGAAGATAAAGCCGGCGACAACATGCCGATAAATGAAGACCTGTTTATGTCACGAGGCAAAAAGACCAAAGCCGCCAAGTTCGGGCGTGGCCCTTATATGGCACTTCTTGCGCAGGGATTAAAGGATCCAGACGAAATTTGGCTGCAATGGATAAAGAACGCCGCCGGTATTTGGGTATTGAAAAAACGTTATTTCAAAATCTGGGAAGGGAAAGACGGCAGTCATTGCCTTACAATCTTTGACAAGACCAACGACGGCTGGAGCGGCACAACCAGCTTCACACCCAAAGACGGTAAAACCCAAAAAGCCAAAGATGCCTATTTTAACCAATACCGCGCAGGCTTGCTATTATATAAAAAATAATCCCGGTTCGGGTAAGCCGCCGGGATTAAGAAAAACAAGGCTCTGATTCCGCCTACCGGAACGCCTCATTATCTTATATTTAAAATTATAGCTTATTATTCTTAAAAAAACAATAGGTTTTATATGGGTTATTGCAAAAATGTATGTCTAAAATCTCAAAAGAATAAATAAAGCCCCTTAAAAAGCAATTTAGCAAAATAAAGCCGGTTACTTAGTAAAATCTGAATCCCCCTGTTAGTGGGGTGTTAGTCCGGCAATAAACGGCATATTATATATAGGAATAATCTTTATTTTTAGAATCTGCTTGACTTTAAATAAGAAGTATTTTAATCGCTAAAAACGATAAAAGCAAAAATATTTAACAGAATCAATATTTTATACGAACACTTCCCATTAATTAATCCTTAGTCTTCAGTTATCTTGGCTTCATAGGCAACAAACCTGTGGAGTTAAGATATGACAAAGAAATTTATTAATATTTTTCGTCCGGGCAAACACATTGACAGTTCCGGGCAGGAAATCAGCTTCAGCGAAGACGATTTGAAAGACATCGCCGCAAGCTACAATTCCGAAATTCACGAAGCCCCTATCTGCTGCGGGCATCCCAAACATGACAAACCGGCTTTCGGCTGGATTAAAAGCCTGTGCTATGATGCCGCAGCTAAAATGCTGAAGGCGATTCCGGCGCAAGTAAATCCTGAATTTGCCGAAATGGTTAATTCCGGGGCATTTAAGAAGATTTCTCCGGCTTTCTATTCTCCCAATTCTCCGACAAACCCCAATCCCGGACATTTCACGCTGCGCCATATTGCTTTTTTAGGCGCGCAGCCGCCGGCCGTTAAAGGGCTTGGCAGTGCTAGCTTCGCCGAAACCGATAATGCCGACATTGCGTTTGAATTAGAGTTTTCAGAAACAGAACTGGCTTATAACGACAAAGGTATCTCCCGTCTATTCCGTAATTTGAAGAACTTTCTGATTGGCAAATACAGCCAAGAAGAAGCCGACACCGTCATTCCGGAATATGCAATTGAAGAAATTTCCTCAGCTGCCGAACATGCCATAAATGAAGTTAGAACAGAACCAAAGGCTGAATACAATGAACAAACATCTCCGACCATTAAGCAAGAAGAACCGGCAGATAATGAAAAAGCCAAGGCTGTCGAAGCCGAAAATGCCAGGCTCAAGGCCGAACTGTTGAAAGCCAAAAGCGACAAACTGGCTGCAGAAAACAAAGAGTTCTGCGAAAAACAGGTCAAAGCCGGCAAACTGTTGCCCGCCATGAAAGAAAGCGTTTTGTCTTTTATGGAAGATTTGAGTGCCTTAGAACTGGAGTTCAGCGAAGAAAATACGGCTCTGGCTTCGTTTAAGGCACTTATCAGCCAACTGCCGGCAGCCGTTAATTTTTCGGAAGTCACGCCGCCAGCCAAAGACGAAACCCCGCAGACTGCTTCAGACATTGCGGACAAAGCCCGCGCTTTTCAGGAAAAACAAGCTGAAGCCGGACACGATATCCGTTTCAGCGAAGCTGTCCGCGCTGTTTGCAAATAAGGAGGCAAATATGAGAAAACCCAAATTTTCCGATTTTCAGTTTGATTGGCCGTCAAAAAAAGCAGGCATAAAAAACTATTGCATAGAAAAGGCCTCAGAAAAGCGCGCCAGAAGAGAAGCCCTCTGCGAACGTATCGCCAAAACCGCAGACGTCTTCTACGAAATGCTTGAATGTCTGCGGAAAGAAGGCGGCAATGAGGCATTGCTTCAACGCGCGGAGCTGTATTTCCAGTGCGGTTTTCTCGCAGCCGGCTGGTCGCTGGACTTAATAGACGGCGACAAGACTGATTTGATTATGTAACCCCCAACCAAGAAAGGCAAAACTTATGGATAAAAATCTGCCCTATACCGCCGAAGAGGACATTGACGGTTACCGTCTGGTCACTTTCGGCACCAATGACGGCGAGGTCAAGCTGACAACTGCCGCCACTGACAAGGTCATCGGCGTCACAAATTACATCGGTGCCCCGAAAGGTACCACCGTTGATGTCAATATTGATAATTATGGCAAAGTCAAACTTGCCGGAACGGTTGCCAAAGGCGATGACCTGACCGCCGCCGCTGACGGCAAAGCTGCAAAGGCTGAAGCCGCTGGCTGTGTCTTCGGCATGGCACTGCAAGACGGCGTTGCCGAAGATGTTATTGAATTTTTGAAAAAGTAGGAGAAAAGCTTATGCCTAATCAAGCATTTGAACCAGATGAACAGCTGACCGCTATAGCGATTGGCTATAAAAATGACAAAGCGAACTATATCGGCGACAAGATTCTGCCTTATGTCCCGGTTGATGCCGTCAAATTTTCATACAACGAATTTCCGGTTGAAGAGGGTTTCTCTGTGCCTGACACCAAAGTCGGCCGCATCTCGGCACCGAAGACCGTAGATTTTAGTGCCGTCCAGAAAACAGCAATGGTTGAAGACCATGCTCTTGATGCTCTGGTGCCAAACTATGATAAAGCCGCTGCGCCGAAAAACTATGATCCGGAAGGTCGCGCTACCGAAGGCGTTACTGACTTGTGCATGTTGGCCCGCGAATTGCGCATTGCCAAATTGGTTAAAACCCCAAGCAATTATGCTTTGAAACAAACGCTTTCCGGCACCTCTCAATTTGACAGCTCTTCTTGCGACCCCTTGGAAATTTTGCTTGAAGCTAAAGACAAAATGCTTGTCTCAGCAAATACTTTGGTTATGGGCATGAACGTCTGGACAAAGCTCCGATTGAATCCGAATTTACTCAAAGCAGTGCACGGTACTTCTGGTGATAAAGGTGCTGTTACTCGTCAGCAGCTTGCAGAGCTTTTGGAAATACCCGAAATTATCATCGGAAATAGCCGTGTCAATGTATCCAAAGAAGGGCAAAAGGCAAGCATTCAGCCGTGCTGGCAGAATTATTGCGGCTTGTTGTACATCAATCAGCATGCTGACACCAATCAAGGTTTGACTTTTGGTCTGACCGGTAGGTTTGGGGATAAGGTTGCCGGCCGCATTTTTGACCCGAATATGGGCATGCGCGGCGGTTATAAAATCCGTTCCGGTGAATCTTGCAAGGAACTGATTGTGTCCAAACAGTGCGGTTTCCTTTTCGAAAACCCGATTTCCACAGCCGCTTAGACAGGAGACAGTCGCATGAAAACCTTAAAAATCCTGCAAGACTGGCCACTTCGGCATGACGGCAAGGAATTAAACCGCGGTGACATTGCTGAGCTTGACGACAAATCTGCCGATTGGCTGTTGGCTCATAACCGCGCCGAATTGGTTAAAAGTCCAGAAACAAGCGGGCAAACCGCCGCCCAAACCGCCGAAAGTCCAAAAACAGGCGAAAAGGACAATCAGACAGAGCGACAGGCTAAAATTCAAGAAGCCGTCAATAAAATGCTGACGGCTAACCCCGCCACGGCTCCCAAATGTCCGGACATCGCTGCCGCAACCGGCTTGCAGAATATTCGCAAGGAAGAACGCGACGCCGCTGTTGCCGCTTTCAAAGAAGCGCAGACCGGAAACGAAACCGCCGAAAACAAAGGAGAATAGCACAATGGGGCAATTATACGCCACCAAAGAAGATATGTGTCAAAGATTCCGCCTAGATGACTTAAATGATCTAAGCGAAAACGATGATGCCCGTCTGGCTGCCGTTTTGAAGACGACCAGTGCTTTGATTGACGGCTACATTGCCCCCCGCTATCGCCTGCCTTTGCAAAATAAACATGATGTTTTAACCGACGCAGCCTGCGACATTGCCTATTACAAAATGTATTATGTTGATGCCGCAGAGAGCGTCCGCCAGCGATATGAAGACGCAATCCGGCTGCTGAAGGACATTCAAAGCGGTAAAGCCCGTTTGAATGAACCAACCGGCACCGAAAGCAGCCCGCAGCGCAAAGTCTTTATCAAAGCAGAACCGCGGCGGTTTACCAATGATATGTGGCAGCTATGAGCGGCGTTTTCATAAATATTGACCTCAGCGGCCTGTCCAAACTCAACCGGACAATGGAAACCTTCGGCCGGAAAATCAAAGACCGGCGGGCCCTCAATCTGGCTTTGGCGACAACGCTGCGCGAACGTACGCGGAAAAGGTTTGAAACAAAAAAGACGCCTGAAGGCAAAGAGTGGACTTCTCCGCTGGTTCAGTCCGGAGATTTACGCGGCAAGCTCCTTATTGATGCCAACGAACAGATTGCTAAAGTCGGCTCTAACCTTGTTTATGCGGCAATCCACCAGTTTGGCGGCATTATCAAGGCAAAAAAAGGCAAAGCGTTAATGTTCACTGTTGGCAATAGAACACTGTTCAGGCGCAAGGTCACAATCAAGGCAAATCCCTATTTGGGCATTTCCGAACAAGATGAGACAGCCTTAGCCGATACCGTTAAAGTTTACGCAGAAGAGGCTTTGAAAGATGATTGAAAATATTGAAATCGCCATTTTAAAGCAGCTTAACGACAGCTTTAGCGGGGAAAAACCCGCATTAGGCTACAAAATCGAAAAAATAGACAGCTACAAGGCCGAGCTTTCCGATTTTGGCACCTTGATAAAAAATAAGCGGACGGCTGCCCTGGTTGCCTGCGGCGGTATTTACTTAAACAACGACTACCCGGAAGGTAACGAATACAATATCAGTATTCTGATTTACCTCTACAGCCGTAATTCCAAGCTAAACGAGTGCTCAACCCGCTTCGGCGGCATAGGGGCGGTCGGTCTTTACCGCATGTTGACGGATGTTATCCGCCTTTTGAACCGCAATGACCTCGGCATTCTTAGCTCACCGCTGGTATTAAACGATGCTCACCCGATTTTTGACAACAAAGTCAACAATTTTAACGCCGCCTGCTGGGAACTCGAATTCAAAGGCGTGTTTACAGACCGCTTTGCCGCTTATCCGGAAATGAAAGAGCCGGATTTGCTTAAAACCATAGCCGCAGATTGGATTGTCAGCGGTGCTAAATCTAAAACAGTTGTCAAATTTGAGCATGAAAGAGAGGAATCAGATGCCGAGTAAAATTTATATAAAACCCCGCAAACCCGAATTTATCGTTTTTAAGCCTAACGGCTGCCGGCTGAAAGCCGAAGGCGAATTCGTCGATGCCGTTCCATTCTGGCAACGACGTATCAATGACCGCGACGTTGTCGTTGCCCAACCGGCAAAATCGGCCGCGACCGTTTCTCCAACCACTAAAAAAGGAAAATAACCCATGTCTGTAACCTATAAAGAAATTGCCAATAATCTAAAGGTGCCGGGCGTTTATGCCGAAATCGACGCTTCATTGGCCCGCCGCGGCTTAAGCGGCAAAGAAAGCGTCGGCCTTATTATCGGTCAGAAATCCGACGGCACAGCCGAATACAACAAAGTATATCAGGCAGCCGACTTAAATGCCGTTTTGGAGCTAGCCGGGGCCGGCTCAGAAATCCACCGCATGGCCGCCGCCTGGTTCAAAAACAACAAAAGCAACGCTTTAAAAATTATGGCTGTTGAACAGAAAGAAGGCGTTGCCGCCACTTTCAATTTGACCGTTTCCGCCGACAAAGCCTCTGCCGGTATGATTAATTTGATGATCGCCGGTTATCCGGTCAGAGTAACGGTTGAAGCCGATGCCACCACGGATATTTTGCAAAATGCTTTGGTTGAAGCCATTAATGCCGAAACTATGCTGCCGGTATCTGCAGCGAAAGCCACCGGAGAAGACAGCACGGGCCAAATCGTCCTGACCGCTAAACATAAAGGCACTGCCGGCAATAATATTGACGTCCGTTTTAACTATTATGACGGCGAAAAAACCGCTGCCGGCGTTACACTTGAAATTGCCAAAGGTACAGAAGGTGCCGGCAATGTTTCATTGCTTGACGCTTTGGCTGCTCTGGGAGATGAATATGCAACCGATATTGTCACCAGTTACACAGACGAGGCTAACCTCCGCCTTATCCGCGCCACTTTAATCGAACGTTTCGGTGCCATGGTTTGCAATGAAAGCACGCTGTATATTGCGTCTAACGGTTCCTATGCCGAGCTGGCGACATTGTCTTCAAGCCTTAACTCCGAGCATATCGTTCTGGTGGAAAACTATAAAGCCCCGCAAATGCCGGAAGTCAGAGCCGCCGAGGTCGCCGCAATTTGCGCCTATGAAGCGCAGCAGGATCCTGCCCGCCAGTATCGCACCCTTGTTCTTAATGGAGATTTGCCGAGCAAAACCCCGTTTAAGTCCGATGAACGCAATTTGCTGCTTAACCACGGCGTGGCAACCACTTTAACGGATTCGGTCGGCAATGTTACGATTGAACGCATCGTTACGACTTACCAGAAAAACGCAGTCGGAGCCGCAGACGAAGCCTATCTGGATTTAACCACCGTCAAAACCCTCATTTACCTGCGCTATTCATACATCAAGCGCATGGGGGAGAAATTCCCGCGGCACAAACTGGCAGATGACAGCTACCCGGTAGAAGCCGGCCAAGCTATCGCAACGCCGACGGTCATTAAGGCGGAAGCCGTCGCTTTGGCTGGCGATTGGCTGAAAGCCGGCTTGATTGAAAATCTGGATGACTTCAAAGAAGGCATTGTCAGCGAACGCAATGCGCTTGATGTCAACCGCGTCGACCAACTGTTGCAGCCTGACATCATCAATAATTTGATGGTCGTGGCCTGCAAAATTCAATTCAAATTGTAGGAGACAGATAAATGCCTGAAATGTTCACAAGCAACAATCCCGATATCGTATTCGGCATCGCTGAAGTCAAGGCTGACGGTGAAACCGTCGCCAAAATTAGCGATGTCGCATTCAAACCCGCCGGCGTTCAGTTCGAAGACGACAACAACGGCACTTGCTTCATTCCCTCCCAGGCGGGAGCCGTCTTGAAATATAAAAGCCGGCTTTGCAAGGGGCAGAGCCTTAAAAATATCAACGCAAAGCATGACGTTACTGTTGTTATCACAGCCAACACTGGACAGGTTCATGTCATGCCGCACGCGGTTAAAATGAGCCCCAGCGAATTTTCGCGGGGCGGCTATGACGAAGAATTCCACTCATCAGAAAGCGAGGAGATTAAACGTGGCTAACTTAAAGTTTAATTTAGAGGACGGGCTGCAAATTAACGGCGCCGTTCACAAAGAAGTCGAATTGCGCGAGCTGACAGTCGGCGACATGATGGATGCCGAGGCTGAGGTTGAAGAATTGGTTATTGCTGAAGACGGCAAGCCGGTTTACAAAGTTTCGCCGTCAAAATTTGCCCATGAAATCCTGCGGCGCAGCATTGTCAAGCTTGGAGAACTGCCAATGCCGTTGTCTAAAGCCGAATACCGGCTGTTGTCCAGAACCGACTTAATCATCATGCAGCAGCACGCCGAAAAAATAGACAATCTAATGGTTGAAAAGGTAACCGCCCGGGGGCGAGCTAATACGGCAGCTTCCGCAGGTTTACAAACTGCTTAAGGAAGCTGTCAGCGGCGGCATTCCTTTTAAGGAAGCCCGGCACATACCCATGTCTACCCTGGTTTTATTAATTTACGGATTTTAACAGTGAAAACGATACGCACAGCGATAGAATTAAGCCTTCTCGGCAACATATCCGCACAAAGCAATGCGTTTGCCACGAGCTTTAACCGTCTGGAAAGTTCCGGGCGGCGTTCGCTGCTGGGTATCGCCAATGCTGCCAATCGGACACATTCAGCCTTAGGTTCGGTGTTCAACCGCGGCACAGCCCTGATTGGCAGTGTTGGCCTCGGCGTTTCCGGCAAATCCATGGCCGACTTGCAAACCCGCCTGACCCGCTTACGCATTCAGGCGGGCATAAGCAAAGAAGAAATGGAAAAGTTCAATAAAGAACTTTATAAAACCGCCCAGAACCGCGACATCAATATCAGTACCGGAGAATTGCTGTCTGCGATTGAAAAAATCGTCAGTAAAACCGGCGACATGAAATTTGCCGCCGATAACATGAAAAACCTTGCCTATGCCATTTCCGCCACCGGCGCCGCCGGACAAGATGTTGGTGCCATGGGCGCGGATTTGATGGAAAAATTCGGCATTAAGGATAAAAAAGACATTATCGAAACCATGGGCTTGCTGGTCAACCAAGGCAAGGCCGGCGCTTTCGAGTTGCGCGACTTAGCCAGCCAGGGTGAAAGGGTGACGGCGGCGTATGCTTCAACCGGCCGTATGGGCAAGGTTGCCGTTGCCGAAATGGGCGCCATGCTGCAAATGGCGCGTAAATCGACAGGTTCTCCGGAACAAACCGCCACCGCCTTGGAAGCCCTCATCCGCAACTTTAACGACCCGAACAAGCGCAAAATCTTAACCGGAAACGGCATTAAAATTCTGGACCCGGAAGATCCTAAACGTATGCGGTCAATTGTTGAAATCTCTAAGGATTTAATCAAATTAACCAAAGGCGACACGTCAAAAATCGGCCGAGTTATCGACCAAGAAGGCCTTAAAGCCTTAATGGCCTTGGTTATCGAGTATAAACAAACCGGCGGCTTTAAGAGCGTTGAGGAATTTTTAACGGTCAGCTCAGACCCTCAGGCTCTGCTAGACAATTCCAAAGAAGTCGCGCAGAATCTTAACTCCGCGATGATGTCATTAAGCACGGCCGTCAATTACTTTGCCAATACAAACCTGGCTAAACCGGTGCAAATGCTGGCGGACGCCATAAACAGCACCGACCCGGAAACGCTGCAGCAATGGCTTAAATATGCCGGCACGGCTTTCGGCGGGCTGGCTGCCGTTTGGGCGGGGTCGAAAGTTGTCGGCATGGGCGCCTCAGCCCTTGCCATGCTTGGCGGCGGCAAAGGCGGCGCGGCTTCAGTTGCCGGCAGCATTGCCAATATTGCCAGCTTGTCTCGCCCGCTGCCTGTTTTCGTCGTTAATAGTGATGGCCCGCAGCTGCCGCGATATGCTCGCCGTTACGGGCGCAATTCAGGCATTGCCGATATTGCCGGCTCAATTGGCGTTTCTGGCGGGCGTTGGGGACGCCTGCTTAAAGCAACCGGCCGTTTGGGCACTATCGGCGCAGCTGGCTATGGTTTATACAGCGCATATAACGCCGATAATAACATTGACCGCGGCGAAGGTCTCGGAATGGCGCTCGGCGGCACAATCGGCATGCTTGGCGGCCCGCTCGGCGTTATGATTGGAACTTACGCCGGACAGAAAATTGGCGGCTATGTCGGTGGTCTGGTCGATGATTTCAAAAAAGCCCAAAATGCGGAAGAGGTCGGCAAAATTGTCGGGCGCGAACTCAACAAATTATCAAAAATCCTGCCGGGGGGCGAGTTTTTAAGCCAATACGCTGAAGCTGCGGCGGAAAAACTGGGCGGCGCAATCGGGCAATTCTTCGACAGCGTTACCGGCAAGCAAGAGCAACAGGAAGAAAAAATCAAAGCCAGGGAACAATCAACCCTGCATAAAATCAGTAATGAAATTAATCTGGTGATTGACGACCAAGGTGCCCGCCTTGTTCGAAAAAACACCAGCGAACCGCAACAAACCAAAATTAACGTTGATTTAGGATATACAAGGATGCCGAGCCATGCAGTTTGAGAAAGAAGACATTATCAAAATCAACGGTATTGAGCTTCACGCCCGCAATGACGATTGGGGGCAAAGCGGCAAAAAGTCCGATAATCAGGTGCTTTTGACCGATGAAAGCTCGTCACAGGCAACAAATTGCCAGCTTGACGCGGTGGATTTCCGCATAGAAGCCTATTATGTCGGCGCCGATTATAAAGAGGTCGTTTCTAAACTTTACCGGATTTACAAGCAGCAAAAAAACATGCTGCTTGAACATCATGACGTTGGCCGCGTCTGGGTAAAATTCTCTAATGGCGGCTACCGGGTCAAAAAAACGCAGCGGCGCTTGTGGTATCGGGAATTTGTCCTGAATCTGGTTAAAGCCAATGCCGCCGACCTTAAAATTCAGGTGGTCGAAGTTCAGCAGCTGGCAGAAGTCCAGTTGAAAAAGGAAGCCGAACAGTCTTTATTGGACTTTTTAAGCAAATTCAACGCTGATTTTATCATCGACAATATCACCAGCCTTGTCAAAAATGAAACGGTAAACAATTTATACGCACTTGCTGATTTAATATCCGGTTACGGTGCTGACAATCTGTTGGGTGGAATTATTAACCCGTTTGTCGGCACTTTTGAAAATATGACATCCATGGCCGGCGGCATCGGCGGAACTATTTTGTCTTACCTGTTGTTCGGCAGGTCTAAAAACGACCGTAAATACACGGCGGAGGAAACAAATTCTGAAGACGCAAAAAAATATTACCATACTTATATTGATATTGCTGACAAAGCAGACATTAACTTAAAAGACGCAGATCCGGAAGTTGCCCAAAACACACAGGCCGCAATCGACCTTATCAAACAGGCCGCCATTGTCAAGGCTTGCGAAAGCGTGGCGGATTCGCCGTTTGATACAAAAGATGAAATCGAACAGGCCATAAAAGAGCTTGAACGCATATCCGACAAAATTATCCATGCAGCCGAGAACGACAAAAATATTCAAAACGACATTCATAACACGGTAAACCGTGCCGTCGGCATTATGCAATCACATCCGGTTTGCAATGCCAAGCAAGTCGTTAAAAACATCAGCTTGCCGGCAATTGTCATCTGTCATGATGAACATTGCAACGAAGCTGCGTTTCTGAAAAACAACAAGATCCGCCATCCGTTATTTGTGCCGGCAGGCGTAAAACTGGAGGTCATCAGCAATGATTGACGTCTCAATAAAAGTTAATGGATACCAAATTACCCAGCTTGTCGATGTTGAAGTCAGCCTGCAACTCTATAATCTGGCCAATATGGCACGCCTGTCGTTTCATGACAAAGACAGCCAAGACTTGAAAAACGTAAAAACCATAATTGAAGAAAATGCCGAAGCCGTTGTTTATTTTGATAAGCAGCCGGTTTTAAGCGGCTATGTCTATAAACCGTCTCCGGAGTTTTCAGACAATGGTGCCGGTTTTACGGTTATCGTCACCTCTCCGGTCGCAAAATATATCGGGCAAGCGGTCATTGTCGGCAAAACATATTATAATCAAAGGGTTTCCGATATTTTGGCAGATTTGTGCCCTGATATCAAAATTGAAACCCGAGCCGACAAGGTTCTTCCCAGGTTTGTTACTTACGGCTTTGAAACAATTGGTAGCGTCATTCAAAAAATATGCCTCAAAACCGACACAATCATTTATTCCGGCGCATATGGGCAGCTTGTTGTAGACGAGCGTTCGGCCTATGCAGGCACTGCCGGCACAATCGCCACCGGTCAAAACGTCCTTTCTGTTAGCAGGGTTGAAACCAATGACGACGCTATCGTTATCATCGGCCAACTGCCTTTGGACGATAATGTCAGCTTAGACGCGGCAGTTTGTACAAAAATCACCTCAAGCGGCAGTAAAACCCGCCTGTTTTATGGTGATGACGTAACGCCGGCAGCCATATCCGCCCTTAAGTTTTGGTCTAAGCGCGTGCCGTTCAGCATTCCGAACTGGTTTGATAACGCCGGCAACCTGCTTCAGCTCAACAATTGGTACAAAGCAACAGACGCCTGGCATGATTTAAATCAGCCGATGCGGCTTTGTGCGCTCAATTTTAGACTAAACAAAAAAGACGGTTTTGCCGCAGATTTGGTGCTGGAGGTATAAATGGACAGCCAATTAAAACAAGAAATCATTGATTTGTTTGCCACTCTCATCAAACCTCATAATGACCGGCTGAATAATCTGTCACGGTTAGGTAAGGTTTTGTTAGTCAAAGACGGCAAAACCCAATCCGTTCAGACAAAAACCGCCAATAATGAGGTTGCCGATGTCAAATTTATTGAAGACTACGGATTTACCTGCAAACCCAAGAAAAACAGCGAATGCGTGCTGCTGAATATCCAGGGCAACCCCGGCAATGTCGTTGCCTTGGTTATCGGCAGCCGCGAGTTCCGCTTCAAAGACCTAAAAGACGGCGAAGTTGCCATGTATGATGACAGCGGCAATTTATTGCACTTCAAAAATGGCGGAAATATTGACTTTACCGCCCCAACGGCAATTAACCAAACGGCACCGACAATTAACATTAACGGCAGTTCGGACGTTAATATCACCACTAAAACCGCGGCTGTTCAAACTGAAACGCTGACGGTTGAGGCAAAAAAAGCAACGATTGACAGTCAAAAAACCACCATAAAGGCAACAACCGCCATTATCGACGCCACAACTGCCGAGATTAAAGGAATTGTTAAGCTGGCTGGCGGCGGTCAGCCGGTTGCCCGCGTTGGTGATGAGGTCGTTGTCGACCCTAATACGCACAAAGGCACCATAACAAGCGGTTCGACAGGAGTAACGGCCGGATGACAAAAGTTATTGATATTAATGAAATCGACATTGAAAACGTCACCGACAAGCTGTTGCAAGCCGTTTTAATCTGTCTGTCTACCGATGCCGAGGCAGAAGACGGCGAAATGCCGGCTTATGCACAACGGCAGGCCGGCGGCTGGTGGGGCGATGATGTGGAAACTGTCATTAAAGGCAAACAGACCAAATTCAGCTGGGGCTCTAAGCTGTGGATGTTATCACGCGCCAAAATGACCCCGGATGAAGCAGGCACGGCTTCGCTGCTGGTGGAAGAATGCCTCAGCCCTTTGGTGGAAGCTGGTTTTATTGCAGAAAACACCGTTACAACCGAACTTCGGGGCAGCCAATTGATTATCACAGTGCCACTTGAACATGAAACTTACGAGATAAAGGGGATAGAATAAAATGGCTTGGCCGGTAAAAACATTAACGCAGCGAATTGACGAAATCGAAAAGGCGTACGCTCGCTATATATCGCCTGACGAACTGCCTTTGTCCGTCCAGAAAGCGCGGTCACGGGTTTTGGCATACCAAATTAATGCACTTGAAGAATATATCAAATATATGTCCAAGCAAATGGTGCCGACAACCGCCGAGAAAGAGTATCTCGAATATCATTGTGCGGCCAAAGGCATTTACCGCAAACAAGCCGTCGCTGCGTTTGGTACATTAAAGATTAATGGTAGTGAAGGCATTATTATTGAAGCCGGTGCCATCATCAACCGCAATATTGACAATATTTCATACAAAGTTACCGAAACAATCACGCTGTCTGACGGCGAGCAGCTTATTAAAGTAGAATGCCTAACCCCCGGCGCAACCGGCAACTGCAGCGAAGGCGAATTATTTACCTTTGCTAATGCTGTTGCCGGCGTTGACACGCAGGCTACAGCCGATTTAATTGGAGCTGGGGCTGATGTCGAAACCGATAAAGACCTGCTATATCGCTATCTGCAAGTTATCCGTAACGTATTCCACGGCGGCAATGACAACGATTATATCAAATGGGCCCTGCAAGTTGAAGGTGTCAACCGCGCTTGGTGCTATCCTTGTGCGCTTGGCCCCGGCACCGTTATTGTGCGGATTATGACCCCGACCGGCTTTCCGGACGAACTGCTTTGTCAAAAGGTTGTTGCGCATATCAATTCAGTACGCCCGCCGACCTACAGCCGTTTTCTGGTTATGTCGCCAACCGGCAAGGTTATTAATATCGAATTGATGATTAAGCCGGATACGGACGAAGCGCGCAATAATATTGAAGCCGCCTTCCGCAGCCTTTTGGACGATTCTTCAGAGCCGGAAGGCGAGGTTTTGGTTTCCGCTATCCACGCCGCAATTTTGTCGGTGTCCGGCTTGGACGATTATACGCTTTTCCAACCGCAGACGAATATTAAATGCGGTTTGGGCGAGCTGGCTGTCTTAGGAGAAGTGACATGGCACTCACCGAGCAATACATAGCCGCCAGCAAAGCCCTGCGTCCCCGCGGCGTCATCTGGAAAGTTAAACCGGGCAGCGTGACAGAGCGGGAAATAAGAATTGAAGCCGAGCAGCTGGCCGAAATACACCAGTCAGTCGATAATTTGTTGTTGGAAGCCGACTTACACAAAGTCTTTCATCTGTTGGAAGAATGGGAAGACGTTTTTGAGCTGCCGCATACCGGCAGTTATGAAGAACGTCTGGCCGCGCTGAATGCTGCCGATACCGAAGGCGTTATGCCGATTGCCAAATATATCGAGCTTTGCGCTATCTTGGGGGTAACGGTCACAATCCGCGAACACCGCCCGTTTATGTTCGGCCTTTCCCATTTTGGCGACGGGGACGAATGCGGCGTCCCGGAAATCATCTTTTGCTGGGAAATCCTCATTCAAGCAGCGGTTTCCGATGAAGCTATCGAAAAAATGAAACTTTTTATATTCAAGCTGAAGCAAAGCCACACTTGGCTGACCTTTATTGATGAAAGGAAACAAGACTAATGAAATACTATCAGCCTTTGGGTTCTGAAGACGAAAACGCCAGTTACGCTAATTGTGATCCGGTCAATCATGTCTGGGAAAATAGCATGCCGGACGCGCGCGGTTTCGAGGCCTGCCAGCGAGAAATTGTCAATGCAATTACTGCCGCCGGCATAACGCCTGACGCCGATGACAACGCCCAGCTTGCGACAGCTATCCAGCGAATTGTCAACGGCGGCATCCGTTACCAGTCGCTTTACCAAAAATTAAAACCGGTAACGGGTGGCAATGTCGTTTTGGATGACGAAAAAATCATCGGTTGGGCGGAAGTTTCGTCTGAAACATCTTTCAGCTTTGATTGCACAAATGTCAGCAAAAAAGCTGACGGCGACATCATAACCTTTGAACTTTATATTGATATGCCGACACCGGTTGTTATCAATTGGCCTGCCATAACCGCAGAAACGCCGGCCGAAACGGAAGACGGCGAACCGACCGTTACAACCACGCCTTTGGTTGAATGGGGCGACGATAACGCACCGGATATGTCAGATCCTGGTTTATACCTGCTGACTTTCCGCTCACTTAATCATGGCGCAACTTGGGAAGGCAGTGTCCAGTGCAAATTTAAAGTACTTCCCGCCCCGGCATCTGAAACAGTTGAAAATTAAAAGGACAAGAAAAAAATGAGATTCGCAAAATTTATTAATAAATATCAAATTAAGTTCCCGCCGCTGTCAACGGAATCCGTGTCTAATTATCATTTAGCTACCCAAAAGCTGCTGGCAGACGGTTATAAACCTTATAGCGAGGGGCTGCCTATGCCGACAGATGGGCAACAATATAAGGCCTTTTATGTCGAAACATCAGATGCAATTATTCGCAAATGGGAACTTATCGAATTGCCGGAGCCGACCTATTCGGAAAAGCGGGCGGCTGAATATCCGCTCATAGCCGAGTATTTAGACGCGATGGTTAAAATCAACTCCGGAGACGAGGCTATGATTGCAGACGGTCAAGCCCAGCTTGATTTTTATTATCAAGCCTGCCTTGCCGTTAAAGCACGCTATCCAAAGCCGGAAGAGCAGCCGGAGGCAGCAGATGTCTAAGAAAAGTCTAAAAACGGTCGTCTTTAAACAGCTCGAAAAAATGAAGAGCCTGGAATTTCTGTTGTTTGTTTTTGGAATTTTAGGCTGGTGTTTGGCTTTGTTGGAACCGTCAGTTCGCGGAAAGTTTATTGAGATTGTGGGGGGCTTATGTTCAAAAATACAATGGTGATTTTAGGAATTTGCGCCGTCGCAACCATGTGTTTCATGAGCTACGAGCTCGGAAAATCGCAGGCCAAGGTTGAATTTGTCATTCAGGAAAAGGAGATTGTCAGACATGAAAAAAATTGTGCGGTTAATATTCTGGCTGAGCCTAATATTAATGATGATGCCATTGTTGAGCTGTTCGACAACGGCTTGCTCTAAAGCTGATTGCCTGCCTTTTCCCAAAGGCGGCAAAGAAATGGGTGGCGTTTATAAACGTCTGCCGGCTGCTGACAGGCGAATCGCCAATGAATACTTCAACCGACTGTATAAATTCAGCCAGTTGCCCGCTTTTTGCCCTGTGTCCGGAGAAAACAAATGACGATTAGAACAACCTTAATGCCGATGGCTAAGAAAGGCGAAGCGTACGAAGACGGCGAGCTGTTTTTTGAAAGCAACACACCCGGCACTTATACCGTAACGCCCAAAACAAACTGCTATTGCGAGGCAACTGTTATCGCAGCTGGTGCCGGCGGTGCTTATAACAGTTCAAGCAACCGCTCGTCTGCTGCCCCAGGTTCTTCCGGTTCTGGCTGTATTGTCAGAATCTGGCTGAAAGCTAGTATTACCTACACGATTAAAGTCGGCGAAGGCGGCGTTAAAAATGGTGGTGTTGATTATAACTGCTGGGGAGGAACGGGGGAAAATTCATCCATATCTCTGAATGAGACGCCGTTGATTAACGCGCCGGGAGGCAATGGCGGCCATGTCTGGTGGCCGAATGCCGCAGCGGCAGCCACCCAGCCGGAAGCCTGTTCTTTTGCGGCGGATAACGCCAATTTTGAAAAGATTGAGGTCGTGATGAACGAACGAGGCCGCTCCGGCGGAACATCGACCGGGCCCGGCGGTGCCAGCGTGTTATCCGGAACAACCCACGGTAAAGGCGGAAGCGCCACGCAAGCCGGCGGCGCCTCTGCTGCGACTGCAGGCAATCCCGGTTATGTGAAACTGGTTTTTGTAAAAGTAA
This sequence comes from uncultured Alphaproteobacteria bacterium, assembly GCA_949493535.1. Taxonomy (GTDB): domain Bacteria; phylum Pseudomonadota; class Alphaproteobacteria; order RF32; family CAG-239; genus CAJLXD01. The sequence continues at coordinate 4,860 of CASZWJ010000013.1, read as the reverse complement.
CTAAAAAATACTATAGACACGCTAGATGGTTACAGCCACAGCTGGCGGATAATGGCATTATGGGCGGCGAGACTTTTGCCGTTGCCTGCAGCACGCCCAAAGACAGTGCCTATCAATGTTTTAATAACGGCTCCGATTGGTCAGGCGGAATTGATACATATTCTAATGCTGCCCCGCAATGGCTCAGTTTCTATAATCCGGTGCCGCTGAAAGTTACCAAGCTCAGGCTCGGACAGATTAAAAACACATCAGAGCAGAACAACTATTACATCACGTCTTGGAAGATTCAGGTAAGTGACGACAACGCAGCTTGGACAGATGTTTGGTCAGGAAACGCAACAAAACCCGCCCAAACGCTTGTCGCTGAGATTGCCGACAGCGGTTATCATAAGTATTACAGAATATATGTTGGTTCCGCCAATTATTATTCAGGCCACCCTCGGGTCTTTTTCAACGGCGTTGATTTTGAGGCTTCAGAGAAAAAAGCAGCAACCGTTCAAGATTATGATTTTGTCGAATATCAATTTTCGACAGGGGGTGAAATGGCTGAAACCCGCGGAAACCTAGGGGGGGGGGAACGCTCTGACGAGCTAAACCAAATCCCAAACATTAAGAATTCAGACTATTATTATAAAGGCTGCTCCGGCCAAAAGGCGGGTGCATGATGGGAATTCGCACAGCATTCAACCCGATGGGCGGCAGTGTCAAAGCCCAATTTGATGAAGACTTTGTGCTGCTAAATACGCAAACCCCGGGAGATTATCCGTTTAGCCTGAATGTTGGCGGTGTTTTTGACTTTGTGTTGGTCGGAGCCGGTGGCGGTGGATATGGCGATTATTTCAGCGCACCTGCCGGAAGCTCGGGAGCAGCTTTTGAGGGCGAGGTTTTCTTAGCCAAAGGCGATTATGTCGCCCGCGTCGGTCAAGCCAGCCACGGCAACGGTACGGCCACGGTGTTGTTAAAAGACGGTGTCCAACTTATTACCGCAGGCGGCGGTGCCAGTCGCTCAGGAGCCCCAGGCACATTAACAATTAGCCCTGATTGTCAGGTCATCGAAATCAGAGTTGCTTCAAACGGACGTCAAGGCGGGCACTGGTCGACCGGTGCATCTGTTTCGACCACAGGCTGGGGACGCGGCGGCCCAGCAGTATCATCGTATGGTGGTGGAACTTCAAGCGGGGAATCCGGCGGTGCTATTATTAAGTATAAGCGCAAAAAATAAATAAAGGACGGAGTGTTGCCGCACTCCGCCGGAAGAACTCACGATTCTCCCAGAGAAAGCCTCTCGAGGCTGGCTTCCTACTCTTTAACACTTTAATTAAAATGTAGAAAGGAAGTAGAACAAAATGAGAACAGAGTCAACAAAAAAAGATATTATTAATTTTGAATCGGTTAAACCGCTTAATCCGATTGCTCCGTACCTTGGAGGCAAAAGGTTACTAGCCAAGACCATTGTTCCTATTATTGAAAAAATCCCGCACAATATATATTGTGAGCCGTTTATGGGAATGGGTGGCGTTTTCTTCAGGCGAAAACAAAAGCCAAAATGTGAGGCAATCAATGACATTAATAGCGAAATTATCAATATGTTCCGCATGGTTGAAAAATTCCCTAATTATTTGGCTGATATGCTCAAATTTAAGGTTTGCAGCCGGATGGAGTTCAAGCAAATGCTGGCAACCCCGCCGCTGCTCTTAACCGAGTTAGAACGAGCCGTACGATACTTATATATTCAGAAAAACGCTTTCGGAGGAAACACACAGCATCAAGCCTTTGGGTTAGATTTGGGCAGAACCGGAAGATTTGTTCCGGAAAAACTCATCCCGCAAATTCAAGATTTGCACCAAAGACTTGCCGGCGTTTATATTGAATGCTTGCCGTATCAGGATTTCATAACTCGCTACGACCGTTCGGACACGCTGTTTTACCTCGACCCGCCATACTGGAACTGCGAAAACGACTATGGCAGGGGAGTATTCAGCAAAAACGACTTTGACGAGCTGGCCAAACTGCTGAAAAGGATTAAAGGCAAGTTTATCATGTCAATAAACGATGTCCCGGAAATCCGCTGTATCTTTAAGGCTTTTTACATTAAGGAGGTGCAAACGACCTATACAACCGGCCTCCAGCCCGGCAAAAAGGCCAACGAGCTGTTAATCAGTAATGTCGATTTAAGTCGTCTGTAACGCGTTAAATGCCGAGGTTTGGTAGGTTTTGATGAATTCAGCCTTAAGCAATTTGTCATCTTGCCAAACTTCGGCGTATAAGCCGACTTGATAACAGCCCGACCAGTATTCCGGCTTGAGTGTTGTCAAAACCCGCTGAAATTCAGCCTTTGCCCGTTCGGCATTATCAATCACCGCCCAAGGCTCGCCGGACGCTCGAAACTCTTTGCCGTTCCAATGCGCATGATAGCTAATTTTGCGATTCGTCAAATTTGCCGCCAATTTTATATAATATATAGTGCTCATATATACCTCAGACAAATATATATTTAATCACTGGCATTTTAAAAGGTATGAAAGAGTCTATAAAAGAGCGGGTTTAAATACAGCGTATTTAAAAGATATGAAAGAAGCGAAAGGAGTGTTTTTTATAAAAAATTGGTCTAAAAAAAAGCGCAAAAGTCTAAAAACGAAAGAAAAACAGTCTAAAATCCCGCGGCGTGCTACACAGAGCTTATGAGCCAGAAAGAACCTTGGTTCGAATACTGCCGGATAACAAAAAAAGCCCTTGAAAACTCAAGGGCTTCTAAAAACTGGCGCGCCCGGCAGGATTCGAACTTACAACCTTCTGATCCGTAGTCAGATGCTCTATCCAATTGAGCTACGGGCGCATAATTAACTGACAACAAAAGCTTTAATACAGCGAATAATTTTTTTTTGCAAGTAAAAAATTCAATAAATTTAAAAGAATTTTAATCTATTTTCCATATTCTGCTCTCAACCAATAAATATATTTATGTTATAAGCCGAATTTATGGCTTGTTTTTTTATATAATTTTCTTTACAAACAATAATAAAGGTATAAAAAAACAAGTTGTAAACAATTTCACAAAAGGTACTTTGTTAGATGAAAAATATTGCAATCAGATTGTCGCTGGCTTCCCTGTCAATATTTGCATTCAGCGGATGCACATATTCCTCGGACGCATTATTCCCTTCTTTGGTCGGCATGGATTCTTCTCAAGAAATAGCCGTTTCTGACAGTAACGGCAAAAATGCCAATATCCCTGAACTCGGAAACACCAATTTCAAACCGTTGGAAATTTCTCAGGGTGGAAACACAGGCACTTTCGTCGGTCAGAAGGTTGTTTCTTTCCGCAGCGAATTGGCTCAATTGCAAACAGCTATTCGCAAACATAACGAAGACCTTCAGAAAATTCGCGGTTCGGTCATCAACAATGCCTTGCAATATCATAAATTAATCGGCACGATTGAAGCTAAGCTGCAAGTCGGGACCACCCCCGGCAACCCGCAGATGTTCAATATGCTTCAGGGTGCGCAGAATAATATTCAGGTTATGAATGCAAATACGATTGCCTTAAACCAATTGGCCACTCGTGTTTCTTCTGATGCGGCAATGACAAATTATCTGCTGGATTCTATCCGCGCGGCTTATAGCGTTTCCGGCGCAGTCGATGAAGATCATCGCCAATTGCGCATTTTGGAAAATGAAACCAACCAGACATCTATTCTGATCGGCAGCCTGCTGCAAGAGATTAATTCTGATGCGGCACGTCAGCAGCAATATATTGAAACTGCTCGCAATTATATTGTTGATTTGAACAGTGCAATCAGAGCCGGCAGCTATGGTGTAAACAATGTGCCGTTGTCTACAGGCATTTCTTATAACGCGCCTGCGTCATTTGCTAAAAGATCAGCCGCTTCCGGTTCTCCGTTGTTTACAGCCAAGTTTAATAAAACGGATGTCAAATATCATGACGGTTTGAAACAGGCTGTCAGCCGCGCAATTGAAAAAAAGCCCGGCGTTATGTTTGAAGTTGTTGCCGTGTCTCCGGCAAATGGCAATGCTTTAGCTAAAAATTCCGCACAGAATAATGCCTCTCAAATTTTTCAGGATATGATTGATATGGGTGTTGGTGCTGAGCGTATCAGCCTCAGTTCAAAAACCAGTTCCGGCGTTAATGGTGCCGAAGTTCAAATTTTTGTGAAATAATTTATATTTACAAATTTTAAAATTGCCCCTTTTCTAAAAGCGGGCAATTTTTATTTGAAATAAATATATAATCAGTTTATAAAAATAATATTACGGCAAAAGAAGGAAATAAGAGAATAATGACAGCAGTAACGGATAAAGAAAGAGCTCTTAAATTGGCGGCAATGCGCGGTATTGTCGTAAAAGATGCTGATGAGCTAACGCCGGCAGAAGAAAAATTTGACTTAAAAGCCGAGTTGGCAAAAAATAACATTGTTATTGAAGGAAACATCTTGGAAATTTTAGAAAAAGATCCGCAATCCCCTGTCTATATAGAAAGGCGGGTCGATGGCAAATATATAATAGCGCCGCCGAAATAAAATTTACTAAAAAAGCCCCTGTGTTAAGGGGCTTTTTTTTATAATGTTAAGACGGACTGACCGCAGCGAGTTGGCGCTTGCTTTTAAGCAAAGCCTATGAGCCAGAGCGAACCTTGGTTCGATCCTTGCAGTGAATATAAGTAAAATGGTGGAGCTGAAGGGCTGGAGGCAAAAAATATCTCCAGAGGAGATGTTTTTCACGACAGGGGAGAATTTGTTAGGCGGCGAACGAGAGGCAACGAAGGGAAGCCGCCGTTACAAATCGATTGACCGCAGCGAGTTGGCGCTTGCTTTTAAGCAAAGCCTATGAGCCAGAGCGAAC
>CASZWJ010000012.1 GCA_949493535.1 uncultured Alphaproteobacteria bacterium | reverse complement strand
TGGTTCGAGTTCCGCCGCGAATATGATTGATGAAAGGAATGGCGCCAGCGGCGGGACTCGAACCCACTACCCACAGTTTAGGAAACTGTTGCTCTATCCTGATGAGCTACGCCGGCGTGCTTATTTTATAGGTTATTTATATAGGAATTTCAAGCGCTATTTCTCATCTTGACTCTTTATTGAAAAGAATAAATAATCGGATGAAACAATTTATAATTAATTTTTAAGAATATATGAACAAAAGCGAAATTTTCGGTTATTTGTTGGTAACGGCAAGAAGTCTGAAAAATTATGACGTTATTGCAAAGGAGTATTGGATCAGCGTAACAGAAATGAACAGAGAGAACCGTCTGAGCAAAACAAATTATGCCTGTCAGGTTGTCTGTTTGGAGTTATCGTGGCGCCAGCGTAAAAAATTGTCGTGCTATACGGGAATTCCCATGAAAAACATCATCAATGTCGGATCAATTGATGATAAAATCCATTATCTTGGTTTTAATACGATTATAAACATTGAAGCAAAAGAAGATGATTTCTTCGGTAGAACCAAGGTTTTTGATACGGAGGAAAATATCCCCCGTTCCGAGATAAGTTCCGGTATTGAAGTTGTGTATGAATATTAAAAAAAAGCGCTGTGCCCATAAAGGCATAGCGCTTTTTTTGTCTATAGTCCCAGCTATTTAAAAATTAATATTATATACAATATTATGAAAGGAAGAGACTATGGATACTTTAGCAGAATTTAAAGAAAAAATGGAAAGAAAAGAAACTCCGTTATCTAAATTATTGGAAACCGCTGCTAATGATAAAAAAGCCATGCAGCTTTATCCCGGTGATGAAACCAGAATGGGAAGCGATATGGTTGTTTTAGGCGATGGAGAAAAAAGATATATAACAGATAAAGGTCTAAAAAATTCTTATAATGAGAATAATGGCGTTTTTAATATTTACGATGAAAAAGGTTCTTTATTTGTTACATCTGATGCCAAGCTGGTAGAAAAGATTGCCGAGGCTCATCGTGAGTTGAAACAAAATCAGGAGTTAGGCGTAACCCTCTCGAATGGCACTCATTTGGCTAATTCCAGCAGAGATAGAGAATGGCAAGAAATTTCCGCATATGGCAAAAATTCATCCAGAGATTATTACGAACAAAAAATAAAGAATCTGACAATAAAAAAGATATGCTAAACAAATTAAGGGGAATAACAAATGACGAACCTAAGCCGGTTAAAAAGACCGAAGTTGGGTATGATTTGATTGCTTCCCGAGGAAATCAAGCATCAATGTAATAAAATAAACCAATAAAAGCGACACTTAAATTTGTCGCTTTTATTGGCTCGTATCAGGCTATTTTCCAGCCAGCTTATCTAAAAATTTAAGCTGTATATCTGCAATTTTTTCAACGCTGTCTACTTCAACATATTCGCCGGGGGCATGCATTCCTTCGCCTGTTCCCGAGTGCATGATAACGGTTGAGCCGCGGACGGCAAAAGCACGGGAATCCGTAGCACCGCCGATATGCTCAAATTCAATTTCTTTGCCAAGGATTTGTTCGGCAAACTTCTTATAGTCCAAAATATAAGGATTGGTTTCATCCATAACGACCGGCGTGCTTTCTGATGATATTTTATAAGTCACGCCAGAAACCATACAGCTGTCGAGATTTTTTTTCAGATTTTCGGCCGTAGAATTTTCTGTCAGGCGAAAATCCAGTACAGCTTCGGATTCGCTGGCAATAATATTGCTGACTTCGCCACCGTTCATAATAGCTACGTGCACGGTATCAATCCATTGGTCTTGGGGCTGGTTGCCGCCTTTGGAATAATAAGGATAAATTTTGCGGATATTGGCCAGAGTCTGCATCAGCAATTCGTTTGAATCAATGCCGTCCCAAGGTGTTGAACCGTGTGCGGCTTCTCCTTTGGCCGTAATTTTAACAAAGACCGGATTTTTGCATTTGGAGACGATTTTTAAAATATCGCCCCCGACATCATTATCTAAAACGATTTTTGCTTTCAGATCAGGATGCGCTTCCATAAAGGCATGCGTGCTTTTTGAGCCTTTTTCTTCATCAGTAGATAAAATAACGGCAAATTTTAACGGCAGATTGTTTTTCAATACATGTTCAAGAGAATTTAACGCAACGGCGGCAAAGGATTTCATATCCAAAGAACCGCGCCCGAACAATTTGCCGTCTTTAATATAAGGCGAAAACATGTCGTCTGCAGCCGGAACCACATCTAAATGCCCGAGGCAGACAACGTCATAGTCATTTGTAATTGTATTTGCTAAAAACAAAACCGGAGATGCGTCAGGGAATTCATATATCCCGCCTTTTGCCGGATAATCTTTGAACAGGCTTTGGGCGTATTCCAGACATTTTTTTATTTCCGGCAGATTACCTGTTTCTGTGCGGAATTTCATCAAGTTTTGGGCAATATCGATGACTTTCATATTTTATTTTCCTTTGATAAATTTTTTACGTTTTATTCATTATATTTAGTCATAATAAAGCCAAATAAAATAACAAATAATTAAAAGGGAACAAAAATGAAGACTGTATTTTTAGCCTTGGCAAGCCTGATATTGTCTTTCTCCGCAGCATTAGCACAGTCTCTGCCGGATGAAGGCGAAAGCGGTTTGGCTTTGCCCCGTTTTGCATCCTTGCGTTCTAACCATATCAACGCGCGCTCGGGTCCGGGCGCCCGTTATCCGATAGAATGGGTTTATATGCAGAAAATGGCTCCGGTTGAAATTAAGGCTGAATTTGAACTTTGGCGCAAAATCAAAGATTGGCAGGGATCCGAAAGCTGGGTACATAAATCAATGCTGAGCGGCAAACGCAGCGTTAAAGTTATTTCTCCCGGAGAAAATAACATTTACGGCAAAGCTGATTACAAATCGCGGATTATAGCCAAAGTTGAAGATGAAGTCGTTGGTGAAGTGATAAAATGTCCGGCAGATAATGCTTTTTGTTTGATAAAATTTGATTCAATAGAAGGTTGGGTTCCGAAAGGAAATTTGTTCGGCATTTATCCTGATGAAGTTATCAGTTAATGCAAGCCCCGTTATTGGGGCTTTTTTTTAACCTAATCCAAAGTAGGGGTTGCCTGAAAACGGATTTTTATGGCAGAATAACATTGAAAGTTTGGAATATATCCGAAACTCCTGAACCATAAGATATTTAAAAGTCTCGATATGGTAAAAATTTTTTAAGCAACTGAATACACAAAAGAAAAAGCTCTGATTTTATCAGAGCTTTTTTAGTTAGTTACCAGATTTGATTTTTTCAATCAATTCTTTGACCGACGGAATGCCGTTGCGGTATAATGGATCTGTCGCAAAACGGTAAACCTGATGTCCGGCAAACAGCAGATTGTCTTTAATGCTGCCGTTATGGCTGACTTCATACAATGTTTTATGAATGCAGTAAGAACGCGGATCAGGAATTTTTCCGGTTGTGCCGTGAGCCTGAGACCAAGTCGAAAACTGGCATTGAGATAAGCAGCCGACGCAGTTTGCGCGGTCAAGCTTCATTTGTTTCCAATCTTCCGGAGACATAAAGACCAGCGTATTGTCCGGCGTTTCTTTTATTTCTGTTAAGCCGGCCTGTTTCTGGCGGTTCGCTTTTTCAACATCTTCGGCTTTAATATAATAAGTTTTGGATTCGCTTATTTTGAGCGGAAAACAAAATTCCGGATTCTGCTCTGTCGAATAAGCCACTTCGCCGCTTTTGCGATCCATAAGCTTTTCTAAAAACGTATTTTTGATAGCTGAAGAGAAAAAGCCGGTCGGACTGAATTTTTGCAAAATGACGTCGCCTTTTTTGACTTGCAGCATCAATTTCTTCCAAGCTTCGCTGATAGGGCTTTCTTTGGTAATCATCGGGCGTGTTCCGAACTGGAACGCGATTTTGCCAATATCGGGATTGTCGATATAATCATCCCATTCCTCCAAAGACCAAATGCCGCCGGCCATAATAATCGGCAAATCATTCAAGCCGAGGCTATTTAATGTATTGCGCAGTTCAACCAAACGGTTGTACGGAGATTGGGGTTTTGTCGGATCTTCGGCGTTAGACAAACCGTTATGTCCGCCTGCCAGCCACGGATCTTCATAAACCACGCCGCCGAGAAATTCCTTAAAGTTGGCATAAGCGCGTTTCCACAAAACCTGAAAAGCGCGGGCAGAAGAAACAATCGGATAGTAATAAACGCCGAAGCGGGAAGCAATTTCACCTAATTTATAGGGTAAGCCTGCGCCGCAGGTAACGCCGTGAATCAAGCCTTTGGCTTTTTCCAAAACGCCGGTCAGAATTTGCTCCGAACCGCCGAGTTCCCATAACATATTCATATGAATACGGCCGTTGCCGCCGGAAATTTCGTGGGCGACCTGAGCTTGGGCAATACCGCCTTTAATAGATTGCTCAATCATTTCATCATGGCGCTCTTTGCGGTCTTTCTTAAAATATTTTTCCAATATTACATTGCCCAGACTGTCATAGTAGTCGGGGCTGACGCCGGAAAAAGTGCCGACGCAGTTTTCATGAGCCCAGGCACCGCTGCTTTTGCCGTCAGAAGCATTAATGCCTTTACCACCTTCAATCAAAGGCAGGACTTCCTTGCCGGAAATCATAATGGGTTTTAATTCTTTCAAAGTTTTTTCCTCTTATATATTTTAAACTGATGTTACAATAACATAAAAAAATTTTATTGTTGAGTAAAAAAATACATTTCCCAGCCGAATTATCTTAATTTATTGCTAAATCGAGCAGATTTTTGGGAATGTCGTTAATTGAAACCAGCGCGACAATAATGCAAATCAGCGCATAGGCCTGCAACATCTGTTGTATCGCCCTGTTTCTTAAGGCCGGCAAGACGTCATAATATTTTTTAAACGCATGGTTCAGGCCAAACATAATCAGCGTAACGATAATGGCCTGCAGGCCGAGCCCGGCCGACAGAACGGCGCTAGAAACGGGAAGCAGAATTTTATAAAGCAGGGCAAAGAAGAGCATATAAACAATTAGAAAGCCGCCGGATACAATTTGCATTTTATTATTGAAGGCAAGTTTTTCCTGTTTGTCTTTTTCAATATTTTCGGCCTTAAGAGATTCGACTTCCATGCCGCGTACCATTTCCGGCGTTTCTTTTTGTTTTTTGATGTCTGACAGGTCATGATAAAATTTTTCTTCTATCATGCACAGGCCGCAGCCTTTAGACGTAAAATAAACGTGGTTAGGGTCTTTTTTGCAGGTTTTGAGATTATGCATCAGCTTCCACAAATGTTCCTGCCATTCATAAGCGCTGGGGCGCTCGTTGCCTTTGGCAAAAGCCCTTTCAAACATCTCAAGCGTTTTCTTGTCAAAATATTCGTGCATGCTGTATGGGTGCGGCGCTTGATAAGTGTCCGGCCATAGCCCGTAAGCATAATGATATTGCTCTATGCGGTTTTGTATTGTCAGCATTTCGGAATCATTCTTGCGCGGCATGCCGGAAAACGGATGAATACCGTTATTCAGCAGTTTAAAAATAATAACCGCGAGGGCAAATTTATCCTGCTCTTCGCCCATTTCGTCGCAGGACTGTTCCATGCCTTCGGGATATATATATTCTTCGCTGACAAATTCTGCCGGATAACGGCTGCGCTCGCCTTTGATTGAAAAACCGTCGCAGTCGACCATGGCAACCATCATGTTGCTTTTGTAGACCGAAACGTTTGAGGGTTTCATATCGACGATATAATGGCCGCATTTGTGCAGAGCCGTGACCATAGACGCCAGATTATAGGCCGCAAAAATACGATAAGCATAATTTTCCGGCAGATGAAGTTTTTTCCTGATTGCTTTTTGCATCAGGTGGTCAAGCGAAACCGCTTCGCTCATTTTGATAAACGGCATCAGATACCCGATGCAGAACCCGTTTTCATCTTCTAAAAGCGCTTCCGGCCAAGCAATTTGCACATAATTAATGCCGTCTTTGACAGCGGAAGGAAAATGCGGGGCATTAAGCAGCATAGATTCGAGCTTCTGCCTGTTGGTACTGCTTTTGCTGCGGTTATGAAAAATTTTTGCCGCTTGGTTTGGATTGTCGGCATTTAAATAAATCTTTCCGGCGGCACCGCCTTTATGAATTAAATCGCCGAGTTTGATTTTTTCAAAATGTCCGTCACCGTAAATGGCGTTATATTCAATATTCTGCTCTTCCATTATTCCAGCCCTGCCCAAAGAAGGGTTTTGTCATCGCTGTTCAGCCTTCTGGCCTGTGCGGTGTTTAAGGTATTTGCCAAAGCTCTTTCAGCTTTTATTTTGCTGCTTTCCTGTTTTAGAAAATTATGGATAGGCAAAATAAAATTTTTTTCTATGCAGCGATAATCCTGAGAAAAGGAAAAGCTTGTCAGGCCGTCGCTCATTAAAAAAATGGCGTCAGCTTTTAAAAAGGGAGTAAAACGCAGGTTTTGCTGCCAGTTTTCCTGCGTGTAGAAAAACGTTTCGCAAGAAAAGTTGCCGTTTTCAGGAGGAGAAACAATAAAATCGTTGCTGTCGGATTCATTAAACGCCAATGCAGCGCCGTCACCGATGTGAAAGAAAATGCCATTTCCTTTGTGATAAACGGTTCCGACGACGGTTGCTGAAAAGTCGGATATGTCTCCGGTTCCGCGGTTTTTATTCAGCCGGTGCCGCCGAACTTTTCCCCGGGCGGTTTCTATAGCTTTTTTGACAGCATCTTCCGCATTCGAAAATTTGCAGTTTTTGAGTAAATCAATCAGAGTGTCGCATACAATTTTAGCGCCGATTTTGCCATATTTGGCAGAACCTGCGCCGTCAGAAACAACGGCAACAAAATTTCTGCCGCGGTTGCTGTAGCGGCAATAATCTTGGCATGGCAGATTTTTATTTAAGTGCATCGGCCCCTGAATTGTTGCCGCGGCCACTTTAATCTTATTCGTTTTCATCCCAGTCTCCGGTGTCTTCTAACAAATCCGGCACGTTGGGCGCTGCTTTGGAGATGCAGGAAACGGAACGGCTGAGCCATAAGAAAAATTCGGTAAATTTTAAACCGGTCAGCCTTTTGGGTGACATGACCGAGAATTTTGCCAGTTTTTCCAGATTCGCGCCCTGCGTGCCGACGGCATGGACGACGACTTTTTTATTTTGCTGGGCATAACGGCATTTTTCTGCGACAATTTCCCAATCATAATCTGTCGGCTCACCGTCGCTGATAAGGAAAATCCAAGGGCGTTTGGAGGTGATGCCGCAGCTGTCATATAAACATTTTTGCTCTTCAATCTTTTGTAAAGCCAGTTCCATTGCTTTCCCCAGAGGAGTGAGGCCGCCGGCTTCCATTGTCGGCGCCGTAAAATTCATAGCGTCAATCCAGTCGGACGAAACTGTTGCTTCGTCTTTGCCAAAAGCCTTAATTATTAACAATTGCACGCGGGAACTGGCGTCAATATCTTCTTTGAGTTCCCTTTCCAAAGCCTTAAGGCCGGCATTGAGCTGCTTTATAGGTTCTCCTCGCATGGAACCGGAACAATCCAGCACCAAAACGCAGGGGGTGCGTTCATTGGCATTGTCGGCAAATTCCACATAGGGAATCATTTCATCAATCAGGTCATTGGCGGCAACCATAGTCAGCTCCTTAAATTAATGGCGGGGATAAGAGTGGGGATAACCGCTGCCTTCAAGCGGTACCGGTGCCGAAACTTTGCCGCAGGCGGACAAATTGGCAACAATAGCAAGCAAAAGTATAAATATTCCGGCTTTAACTAATTTTTGCATCTAAAAAAACACCTTTTTTTGTTGTTTATTTGTTTATAATAAATATATACTCTTAAATACAGTTTAATCAAAATCAAAAAAGAAGTTATTAATAGATGATGAGAAAAAAACAAATCTTAAGCTTTCTATTAGCTTTCTTGCTTAGCTTTGATGTCTGCGCCAAAAAAAACGGCGTTAATATTTTTGATTTTCCCAGAGAAATGCCCGGACGCGAAATCCTTTCCGAAACCGGAGCAAAGGTTAAAATCAGCGATTTTAAAGGCGATTTTATTTTACTGGTTATCTGGTCCCGCCATTGCACGCCATGTGTCAAAGAGCTGGACGATCTTAACGGCTTTGTCAAAAAAACCAGAAATGATGGTATCCGAGTCATGATGCTTTCGCCGGACGGCGAATGGGCAAGCATGTCTGAAGAACGGCGTTTTTTAAACAAGTTTAAAGCACCCGATTTGGAGTTTTACAACGATATAGACGGCAAACTGGCGGAAGATTTAGGCGTTTTCACCTCTCCGCATACAGTCCTTGTCAATAAAAAAGGCGAAGAAATAGGACGGATTCGCGGTACGGCAGACTGGAACAGTGACGAAGTTATCGAATATATTTACAAAATAAAAGCACAACACGGATAATTATCAACCATGACTGAAAAAATATATATCAACTGGTCAGAGTTTCACCAGGATGTAAAAGATTTATGCAAAAAAATAAAAGAAAGCGGAGAATTCGATAAAATTATCGCAATCAGCCGCGGCGGTTTAATTCCCGCGGCAATTATTGCTTATGAGTTAAATATCCGCAATACGGAAACCATAAATTTTTCAAGTTATGACGGCAATTATGAACGCCGCCGCGATGAAGAAATTGAAATTTCCGGCCATATCGGCAATGTGAATGAAAAGACTTTGGTTATCGATGATTTGTCAGATTCCGGACGGACTTATGAAATTTTGCGCCGGGTATATCCTCAAGCAAAATTTGTAACGGTTTATGCCAAAGCCAAAGGGGCGCCGCAGGTTGATGTTTTTGCCAAGGCCATGCCGGACGAGTGGCTTGTTTTCCCTTGGGATGTAGAATAAAATTAATAAAAAAGCTCCGAAACCGGAGCTTTTTTATTATGATAAATCGGGAAACAAATTCATGCCTTTGCGCATGCGTGTCATCTGCGTTTCAATAGAGGTGCCGAGATTGAGATTGCCTGTTTTGATAATGCCGCGAACCTGATCTCCTTTGGTTGTGTCCGGATTGGCAAATAAATAATTAACGCTTGGTCGCTTGGTCGTTACGCCGACTAATGTCTGGTGCAAAACGCCGAGCATGCCCCGCGAGAACAGGTCATACGCCAAATCTTCGCTCATAGAGGTTGAAGAGGCGTATTTGACTACCGAATTAACGGCATCTGTTATGTTGTTGGCATGAATGGTTGATAAAACCAGGTGTCCGGAAGTTGCTGCGCGCAAGACTTCGCTGGCGGTATCAGGCGTTCGGATTTCGCCAACCATAATAAAACGGGGTTTCGAGCGCAAAGCTGATTTTAACGAACTGCCCCAGTCTCCGTTAACGGGTTGAGTCTGCTTGCATAAGCCTAGCCCGCCTTTCATAGATTTATAAATCCCGTCCAAAGGCATTTCTGTCGGGTCTTCAATTGTATAGGCAAACCCGCCTTCCATGGTGAGGTATTCTTTCAAAAGGCCGGAAATGGAAGTTGTTTTGCCGGCGCCGGTCGGTCCTGACCACAGAATCAAGCCGCTGCAATCGCTGAGCGTCAATAAATGGCGGGTTAATTCGCGTGGAAAGTTGAGCGCGCCCAAAGGCGGAACTTTTTCTGGCATTTTGCGGCAGCAATATTGAATGCCGTAAATGGCGACCGTGCGTTCTATTCGATAAAAAATATTATCATACAGGACGGAATAACTGGGGTTTTCCCCGTCCCAGGATTCTTCAAGCAAATTGTAAAAAATATCAAAATCGTCGGCATTTATGATTGCCAAACCGTTTTGAGTCCGTCCGTCCGAAATAAAACATGTCTTATCCGGAGTAATATAAAGGTCTGAAAAACGGATGCTGTTTAAGTTTACCATTTGCGTATACTTTCACTTAAAACTAAATTTACTATTTTTATGCTATATAAATTATGTAAATAAATAGTAAAACTAAGTTTTTTGTGGCATTGAGAAGAATATAAGAAGCATATGGGTAATATCGTATTAAATATATTTTGCAGCGTGGAGCTGGTTCTTGCCCACTTTTTGTTTTTTCAAAAATCAATAGGTTTTTGGAGCATTAACAGTCTGATTGTTTTTCTGCAAGCGTTCTTTTTTTATGGAATACTTTTTTCAGTCGGGCGCAAAACGGTAATTTCTTTTGCCGTCCTGACAAATATTATAATTGTTTTGCTGCTGGTTTACCACCGTGTTTATCAAGACCCGATAACATTAACAACCATTGTTTTGCAACATAATGAAGGGATATCCTATCTGCGGCGTGCGGCGGATGTTTTTTTATCTCCTTATATCTTGGGCGCCGGTTTTTATCTGTTTGTGATTTCGGGAACGGTTTTCTTCTTTTACCGTCGTCCGCAAAGGCGCTGGCTGCAAAGGATTATGTTTTCTGTTCCGTTTATTCTGATTATGGCGTTGTCTTATGCAAATTATCACCATGAATTATTTTTTAAACGGCATTTTCAGCATATTACGGAAATTTTCGGTTATCCGCAAGGTTGGTTTTATGAAACGGTAACCAATTCAGATATCGGCGGACAGATTGATTATGTCGTCAAAATGGCAAATGAAAAACCTTTGCCTCTTCCAGCCGGACTGTCCGGTTTGCAGCCGCATAAGCATGTTTTTGTCATTCAGTTGGAAAGCTTCCAATATTTTGCTTTTGAAAAAGAAGTCGACGGGCGGAAAGTAATGCCGTTTTTAAATAGCTTGGCTGAAGATGCCGCTTTATACCGGATTCTGCCCAAGCGGCCGCACCCTTCGGCAAACAGCGATTTTGCCGTCCTCGGCGGAATTAGTGATATAACCGGTTTTTATTATGTGCTTTACCAGATTGTTTCTCCGGAGCAACTTTATGCTCAAATAACGCCCGTTGCGTGGAAATATAAACAGCAAGGGTATCATTTGGCTTTTTATCACGGTTTTGTTGAAACTTTTTATAATCGTGGGCCCCACATCAGAGCCATGAAGTTTGACGATATTTATTTTTTGGCCGAATTACGTAAAAATTATCAATATGACGAAGGCGAGTGGGGCGTAAATGATATGGATATGGCAAAACTTATTGTCGAAAACCAAAAGAAAAATCCGCATGATAAAAGTTTTACGTTTTTCATCACTGTCAGTACCCATGACCCGTTTGACATCGGACAAACGGAAAATAAGATATTTGAAAAGCCGAAGAATATCTTGGAACGCTATTATAACGGTTTTAACTATGTTGATAATATGCTGGATTACCTCATAACCAATGCGCCGGAAGATTCTTTGTTCATCATATATTCTGATCACCCGTCAATAGAAGATAAAGCGGACGAGACCTTTTTTATGGTTTATTCAAATAAGCAAAAATTTAAAAGTTTTGAAGAGGCAGACTTCAAACAGGCAATGCAGGTCATCAAAAGCGTATTGCATAAAAATTTAGAACAGGGCAAATAAAAAAAGCCCGTTTTGCGGGCTTAGAACCGGTAATTAATAATATTCCCATGTGATACTGTTTTGGTCATTGGTTCCGTTGCAGTAGCCGACGGCAATGGTCGCCGACAGCGGTAGATTTTCCTGATAAGATTCAACTTCGCGCGTTCCGTTGCTGACGACCATTTTGACCAGCCCTTCTGTTCCCCAGTCGGAAGATGCTAAAGAAGTGCAGGTCGCGCCGCCGAGTTTGGTGAATTTTATAGAAAAATGTTGTTTGTTGCCGTCAACGGCCTTCACAATCACGCCGCCGGAAAAAGCATTGATGATGCCGCTTTCTTTAGTTATATCAGTTGTTTTTCCCAAGCCGTTAGGCAACATTTCTGCCGGAACAACATTAAGTTTAATTGCTGAAATATTGTCTAAATCTTCAAAGCTGGCAGAGCCGGCAAATGCACTGCGGATATTAATTGTCAGCAATTGGAGCTGGTCTTGGGTCTTGGTGAGTTTATGCTTGGCCATGGCTTTGGAATAGCCGGCAATGCCGCCGACCGATAACACGCCGATAATTGCCAAAACGCCCAAAATTTCAACCATTGAACGGCCGCATTCGTCATCCGTTTTATGCAAAGTCATAAATAATCTCCTGAAATATATCTGTCAAATAATACTATCATATTAGATAATTATTATTAATACTGACTTTAGCTATATATAGGTAATAAAAAGGGCTCGTTTCCGAGCCCTGAATGGAAATATAAGGTTCTAGTAATATTCCCATGTAATTTTATTGGTTGAGTTAGCATTCTGGCATTCGCTGACAGCAGTGGTAGCTTTTATCGGCAAAGCCTGTTGATCATGTTCTGTATTATTAACCGTCATTTTGACCAAACCTTCAGTACCCCAGTCGGATGATGCCAAAGAGGTGCAGGTTTCTTTACCAAGTCCGCCGAATTCAAGAGTGAAGTGCTGGTTACTATCGGTTGTTCCTAAAACAACTTTACCCGAAAAAGCGTTAATGATACCGCCGGATGCAGCAACCGATTTACCGATACCGCCGGGCAGCATATCGCCCGGAACGATGTTCAATTGAACAGCTGTTGTATTATTTAATCCTTCATAGTTTGAAGAACCGGAAAAAGCGGTACGGATATTCATCAACAGCATGGTAATCTGGTCTTGTGCTTTGGTCAGTTTAAATTTGGCCATAGCTTTTGAATAACCTGAAATACCACCGACAGACAAAACGCCGATAATCGCTAACACGCCGAGCATTTCGACCATTGAACGGCCTGACTGCTCATTTTTGACTAAGTTTTTCATTTTAATTCTCCTCAAAACACACTCAAATTCTCTGTATCTAATTTATACTATAAATCATTAATAAATATTAAAGAAGCCTATCTTTAGGCATACCTGTTTTTCTATAAACCCGATTGTATACACTTTAGACAAATTTTTTATGGCTATAGATATATATCCCACAAAATATCATTGGCATTTTTGCAAATTTTGTTGGCTTTGTCTTTTGAAAGGGGCAAGGGGTTTTCTCCGCCCCAAATAAAAATATGTTCTTGCTCGTTAACAATCGTAATAGAGTTGAGCGATAACTGCATTTTCTCGTCAAAAGGCAGAGCTGCTAATTCTTCGCATTCTTTCTTATTTAGATTCTTATAAACAATAACGGCATTTTTATTGCCGGGCATAACGGTATTCCCGAGACTATCCGCTCCCAGCAAGACTTCTTTGCCTAGGGCATTCTGCAATATTCTGCCGTTAATCATTTCTTTGCCGACTAAGTTATTTTTAATTGCGGAAGCCGTATTCAGACCCCATGCGTCAGGTTTGCTTCTGTAATAGCTTCTGATTTGCTCAGCCAAAGAGACAATTTGCCGGTGCGCTTGTATTATTTTTGCATTGGGTTTGGAAAAGTAATGCAAAGCAATACCTGAAACAATTAAAGCGCAGATAAAAATTGCCGTTGTTTTGAAATAAGGGCGCAGCTTCAAAAGTTCGTTCATTATTTTTTGTTTTTTGAGCATCAGCCGGCTCCCATTTGGTTGGTAATTTGGTCTTGCATGGCAAATGTGCCCATAACGGCCCAGGCAATAACGCCGCCCACGGAAAGGATTGCCGCCATGTTCAGCATTGCCGCTTTCTGTTCAATCAAATAGACGGATTCTTCCAGCCACTCATTTGCTAAAGCCTCCAAAGCTTCTTCAAAGTTATCCAATTCGGAATAAATTTTCAAATCGGCGATAACTTCTTTATCAGGGAAATTTAAACCGGTTTTTTTCAGGGCTGTACCTAAGTTGTCACCGTTATTAATAAAAACTAAAGTCTTATCAATTCTCTCTTGCAGATATTTAGTGGCGTCTCTTCTAAGCGCGCGCATAGCCGTTGAAACCGGCGTACCTCCTTTTACAAGAGCCGAAAGGGCTAACAGCCAGCTGATGCCGACAAACACTTTATACAAAGAATAAGGCGGCATATTGTCAACAATAGCTCGGATTTTGCCGGTCCAAATGCCAATCGTCAGATAAATGACAATCATGATAACCGGCAAGGATGCAAAAGCGACCATCCAATATTCTTTAATCCATGCCGAAACGTCAACCAAGTCTCGGGCCAAGCCCGTCCAGTTTGTGCCGGGAGCCGCGTCAAGCATCGGCGGTACCATGTATACGCCGATACCGTAAATAATCAAAATCGCCATCATGAACAGAAAAGACGGATATGCGATTGCGCCGATAATCGGGCGTACCATCTTTGTTGAACCTTCCGTCACGCGGATAAGGTTAAGCAAAGCGCCTTCAAGGTCGGACACATCGCCCACGGAAAGCATAAGCCTTTCGCGGTCGGGAGCCCAGCCTTTCAAAGCGTCGGAGAACGTCAAACCGTTGTTTAAGGCTCGTCCCCAGCAGGCAATGGCAATAGCCATCGGTTCGCTCGGGCTTTTGCCGCCGTCGCTGGCACTGTCATGAAGCATATCTAAAGCGCTCATTAAGGAGAAGCGGTTTCTCATCAGCGAAGCGATTTTGCGATATAATTTTAATCTGGCTTCATTTGAGAAATTACAAATCATTTTGGCATAATATTCTTCAACGACGTTCAGTTGGCGCATGGCCTTTTGCATCGAGTTTGAACTGCTTCGCTTGTTGTTTTGCTCTTCTGCCATTTCCTCTTTCTCCTAAAACTTAGTATACCGGACGCTGATCCATCAGACCGCACCAGCGTTCTACTTCATCAAGGTCAATATAGCCTTTTAACATTCTTTCTATTGCGGCGTCTTTCATCGTTCTGCCGCCCAAGTCACTCGTCCAATAGTCAATAGCCCGCCTTGTTTCGCCTTTAATCATCAATTCTAAAAACATTGCGTCCGGCAAAATAATCTCGGGAACGCTCATACGCCCTTTAATGCCGGTGCCGCCGCAGAATTTGCAGCCGGGACCGCGGACATATGTATTTTCAATGCCAAAATCGCCTAAAGCCGTTTTCAATCGTTGAACTGCCGGAAGATCAAGCATTTCTTTGACGGAAACGCGGCAGTGCGGACAAAGTTTTCGGAACAAACGTTGCCCGATTAAGCCTTTTACAAGTTCCGGATCGCTGAGCTTAAACGGTTCGACCCCCATGTCGCGCAAACGCGGAATAATAGCCGGAGCCGAGTTGGCGTGCAGGGTCGTCCACATGCCGTGTCCGGAGAGTGCGCCCTTAAATGTCAACTGGGCTGCGGATAAAGAACGGATTTCGCCCACCATCATAACATCAGGGTCGGAACGCAATGCTGCCGATAAAGCTTTTGTAAACTGCTCGTCTTTTTCTTCTTCGGTATTGGCATTGGTCACAGGCATCTGACGCGCGCCGGGAATAGGATACTCCGGAGGGTCTTCCACGGTAATCAGGTTAATTTCATAATTTTTTTCTTGCAGCAGTTTAATCATATTGCGTTGCAGCGTTGTACTTTTGCCGCTGCCCGTCGGTCCTGATACAATGCTTACGCCTGTGGGAACCGCCCTCAGGCGATAAAAAAGCTTTTCTTCATATTCGCCCAATCCGAGAGAGGCCAAATCGCCGCTGCCGTTCGGGTTGTCATCGGCATAAAGCAGGCGCATGACCAAATACTGCGAACCGAAAGCAATTGGGTTAAATTGCAAACGGATAGCCAAAACATTATGTGGCAGCATTAATTTGCCTTTAGAACCGCGCAGAGGGGTTGATCCAAGCTTTTGGGCACCTTGAAATTCGTTTTGGGCGTAGTTTGAATCTGAAATATCGGCAGAAGCAAATGCCGCGCGGACAAAAGATTCGCCCCAGTCTTTGTTGTATTCCATTTCAATAGACATCATGCCGTTAATTCGGAACATAATCTGCGTGCTGTCCGCAACGACGACGTGAATATCGGAAACTTTCTGAGAAGCGGCTCTGGCAATAACATTGACAAAGTCTTTTTGCATTTGAAGGGCATCAAGGTCTTCATCGCCTTCAATATCAACATCGTTGCGCTCGGCATAATTATATATTGCGGCCAATTCATTTTGTGACAAATAAACCGGCTTTAAAATCGGAAGGCGTTTCTTGCGCGCAAGAACTTCAAAGCTGAGAACGCGTCCGTCAAATTTATGAGATTCCGTAACAAGAAAACTTCCGTCGGAAAAAAGAGCCAACAGACGTCTGGTATCATCATTAATCGTTAGTGCGCCGCCGGGGATAGTAAGCAGTTTTCTGCCGCCGCTGAAATAAAGCTCCAATTTTCCCAATGGCTGAGTAATAGGCGACGTAACAGGCCCTGTCGCTGCTGCTGGTTTTGGCGGTTCGCTTTGAGCTTGCACCGCCGGCTGCGGAACATCCTGAGATGACGCATTGGTTTTCTCAGCTTCGTTTTCCATCGTTTGTTCCCATTACTATCTAATGGTCATTTCTGAAGCAACGCCCGGAATCCCCTGACTGGAAACAATACCGCCGGAAGAAGACTGGGATTCTTCATTCGGATCAGAAACTTTTACTTTCAGTTCTTCGTTGTGAAGAGGCTCTTTATCAAGAATACCGCCGGCAGAAAAGTACAAATAATCTTTATTGCCTTCTTTATCTGCGCGAATGTATGTCGTGTTAATTTCATCTATGATATGGCCTGTCTGCAAAACGGTTCCAACCTTGACCATAAACGGCATGCCGCTGTCATTAATCAGTTTTGCCGCGAGGTTTTCGCCTTTTCCGCGTACTTCCATAATTGCATACAAATCGCTCAATTTGCTTGATTGCTCTTCTTTAGCAGCGTTTTCTGTTCCTTCCGCCGATCCGTTTTCTGCAAACGGATTAGCATTTTCGCTTGCTTCCAAACGTGCTCTTAAAATAGAAATTTGAGTCTGCAAATCAGAAATGGTTTTTGCATAGTTATCTCTGACTCTGATGGCGTCATTTGTAGCTTGGTCTGCCAATTTTGTCAGTTGGATAAAACGCCCTTTAAATTCATTAACAAGTTTCTGGCGGTCATTTCTCAGGTCGGCAACTTCATTATAAATTTCCGCTTTGCTCTTAATGAAAGCCTGTCTTTCTTCAAGCATTTTATTTTTATAAGCGTTTAACAATTTTTCTTGGCGGGCTCTTTCATAAAGCAATTCTAAGTTCTTTAATTTTTGCTTTTCGATAAGAACCTTTTTTTCCTGCTCTTTTTCCCATTCAATTGTCTTACGGCGCTCAGCTTCTTTTTTTGCATTTTCTTCCTGTCTGGCTTTTTCCTGAACGTTTCTTAATGCCTCAATGCTACTTTTGACTTGCTCTTTTCTGAGTTCCAAATTCAAAATAGCAGTTTCTTTTTCAAGATTTGACATCTGGTTGAAAACATTATCGTCAATATCCTCGACAATATGGCTGTCCAAAGAAGATGCCGGAGCAGGAATACTTATGGGAGCAGATGCCTGTACGGGAATCTTCGGCTGCGGAGCCGGAATATTTTGAACCGGAGGCTGAGATGTTTCATCGCTATCCAGACTTAAAGGGGACGGAGTTCTTTTAACAACTGTTTTAACCGTTTTTACTTCCGTTGTTTTTATAATCGGAGCCGTCGGCTTATCGTCAGAAGCATCTGACGCGTTATCCGCTTTTTGTTCAACCGGTTTTGGCGTCGGTTTTGCCGGTGTCAAAATTTCAGGAGTGTCATCGCCGAATAATGAAATCTCATCGGGAATTTCATCCGTATTCGCATCATCTGCGGCTGAATCATTAAGTGAAATAACGCCTTGAGCATAGCCTTGCGTCGCTGCGGCCATTCCGAGCACTAAAGCTAATGCTGTTGTGCAGAATATTTTTCTAATATCATAGTGCATAGATTGCTCCCTCATAAGTCCATATTTCACCGTCATAGTTTATCATTTTAATGTCAAGTCCTGAAAATTTTATTAATAAATCGCTCCAAACAAGAGGATTATATCGGGAAGAGAACTTAAAACCGATAAAACGGTAAATATTTTTCTCGGGCGAAGTAAACGACCCGTCAGACAAACTGACACTTTGGCCGATACTTTGAAATAAGTTGTTTAATGTTTCTCTCAGTTCAACCAGATTTTTCATCGGTGGAGAGGAAATCTTGTCGATTTTGCTGTAAGATACGCCGGCCGCAATGCTATTTCCATTGTCAGCAAAAGAGCGAAATGAAAATTTAATGCCGGATTTATCCAATGCTTTCCTAATCCAAGACATGCGCCCCAAGTCTCTGGACCAAGAAGTCGTGACGCCTGTCTGCGAACATTGCAGGGCACCAATCGTCCATCCCGGAGGCATAATTTTCTTCAACTGCTGGATTTTATCATAGCATTCAGACATAATCTGTGTTGAATTGCTGAGCTTCTCCCAAGGTTTGACTTCCGGCACCTTTTCTACCTTTTTCACAACTTTGGGTTGCACAGGGACAATAACCGGACGCTGCTTCGGAGTGAAGAGAAGAGTGTTGATAATGCTGGAAAGAAGCCAAAAACCGACAACGGCAGAAATACCGATGACCATAAGAAGTTTAGCGCCGCGCAAACCTTTAATTTTTTGCAGCTTTGCTATCATTCCGCGCTGTAATACCTGAGACAGCGGAATGTCCTCAGTTTCTTCTATCTCCCATTCTTTCGGAGCAATCTTGCGTCCCCAATCGGGAACTGCCAGCATAGAGATGAACTGGTTTTTAGCGTCTTCTTCGCTTAAAAACAACATATCGCCGTCAGAAAGGATAATATCGTTTCTGACGCAGGTATACCACCAGCCTTGCGATGTCTTGAACACGGCGATAAAAGAGGATCTGTCGGCAAAAGCGGTTGCCAAGGCTACTGCTGCCACATTTTGCCCGCTTTTATAGCCTTCATGCGAAACGCAAATACCAAACTGCGGCGCTTTTCCTGGTTTTATACAGAATAAATCCGCTCCTTCCAAAATACCTTCGGAAGCCTCGCCCACTTCGGTAAACGGATCATCCTGATTCTGCAGGGGCTGCCAGAACAAACTCGTGGCATAAGCAATCCCGTCGACGGTAATGCTTGTCCCCCAAGTTTTTTTACCGTCGTCATTCTGACTGCTTTCAACTAAGCTCACATTGTCCAGCACTGTTTTTACCTTCCTGTTCTTAATAGGTTCTCATTCTGGATTCAGCCGTTAAAGGTGATTCCAATACAACCGGAGTCAAGATAATGACTAAAATGCTGCGGTTCTTTTTGGCAATAGCTGTTCCGCCCAGCAGAGAGTTGTCTGCCGAACCGACACCTGTTTTTTCAGCCTCGTTCTCAACGCGTTCATAACCGCTGAGAATCAAGGATTCGCCGGACTTCATGGCAACTTCCTGCGTAAAGCCGCGAGTTTCGATAATCGGGTTCTGAATATATTGTCCTGAATTTGCCTGCCCTGCATCGTCAGAAGTTGTAAGATAAACTTTCTCCAAAGAGATCAGGTCAGACAATGTCAGGTTAAACATCAAAAGCAAACGTCCGTGTTCCAAAATTCTGGGCAAAACGTCAAGAGTGAAACCTGTTTCGATTTCTTCTGTTTCTGTAGAAACATCATAATCTGTTCCGGTATCTGAACTGCCTGAATTGGTTTTGGTAATTTCAGAAATATAATTTTCTTTACGGGTTACCTGAATTGGCGCCGGCTTGTTGTTAAGCGTTGTAACTGTGCCGCTGGTAACCAATGTCGTGTTGTTCTTTTGAGACAAAGCCTGAATGAAAGAACTGATACTCCAATCTCCCGGGGTAATGGTCATATCAATATTCTTTGTCACATCATCGGCCAAACCGGGAACGCTTGTTATTGTTAAGCTGTCGCCCTTATTGGTGTATGCTGCAACCAGATTAAGCCCGTACTGGTCTGAATCGCTGACCGTAACTTGCAAGACTTTAACGCTGATGGCTACCTGACGGGACAAACGTGCATTTTGTTCGTTGATATATTTTGCCACGCGCTGAATCTCAATCGGCGTACCTGTTAATGAAATTGTGCCGTTTGCAGGGTCTACCGTCAATTTTGAATCCGTGCCGACCATAGAACTGACGGCCTTTTCAATAT
This sequence comes from uncultured Alphaproteobacteria bacterium, assembly GCA_949493535.1. Taxonomy (GTDB): domain Bacteria; phylum Pseudomonadota; class Alphaproteobacteria; order RF32; family CAG-239; genus CAJLXD01. The sequence goes on along the minus strand of CASZWJ010000012.1, from coordinate 33,155 downwards.
TGCCCCACAATTCCAGTTCTGCGCTTGATTTCAGTTTAGCAGACGAACTGCCTGATCCGCCGGAGTTTTCGCCGCCCATGTCAACATCAAGAGAGGGTTTGGTCGGCAAGCTGTATACGACAAAGGTTTTTGTTTCATACTTATAGAAATAGAGTTGGTTTTTCTCATATTTCCACCAAACGCCGAAACGGGAAGAAATTTCATCCAAAAAGCCGCTCAAAGGGCCTTTGTAAGAAACCAGCATTTTGCTCGGCTCGGTCCAATCGGCATTGATTGTGTTCGGATCCGGTTTGTTTCCTTCGGCAATTGGCAGAATTTTTTCTTCCAAGTCGCTGGAATAACGAACTTTAATCGAAGTGATTTTATTAATCATATCCCCGATTTCATATAAGCCGATAGGCCTGTTGCTGACCAGAGTGATGCCGTCTTTGCCCTCCAGATAAGTCGGGAGAGGTTCTCCATCATATTCAATAGTCGATTTATTGCCGAGCCAAATGTCGTTCTTAACGCGCACGACATCGTCAGCCGCAACTTTAGCCGGCGCCTTTGCTTTTTCTTTAAGCATTGTCGATGTTTCTATTTCGTGTTCAATTTCCGCATCAAGCTGTGTAGACAATGAGCAGGCGGCAATAATTGTCGTGATGGCCAGTCCGCAAGTTGCTTTGGCTAATTTATTCATACGCATTTTCATCCTCCATTGTCTCGACGACTAAGACGCGGTTGCCTTTGTAAAATGTGGCTATCGGAGCCGGTTTTGCACGGGCAAAAGCTCTGATTAAAGCAGAACTGACATCGGCAAAGCGCCCGCGGAACATTGCTCCGGCAGTAAGTGTATAATTTCTGTTTGAATTCCAAATCAACCGCCAGCCGGCCTTGTCGCTCCATTCCGTCAGCAAAGCTTTGAGCGTTTTCCCTTCCTCTGCCAGCCAGTCTTCGACGGGGTCTTCATTGATATTGCTGTCAATGTTTTCAGTATCGCCGGAAGCATCATTTTCCGTCAGCTTGATTTCTTCTTCATAATCGACAACTTCTTCTTCGATTGTCGGCGGAATTGACGATGAGACATTGCTGCCTGCGCCGCCTTGGACAATCAACTGGTCGCGCGGTGTCCTTTCGCCGTATTCTTTATAGTCCGCAGCAACTTCCGTATAGTTGACATAGCCGTTATCGGCCGTCGGGATATTTGTCTGGGCTGCGGGAGCCGGAGTTTCTATATTCGGTGCATAATAACGTTCTTCAACGTTGTCTCCGCCATAAAAACAGCCGCATCCGGCAATAACCCAAATACACGCCATGCAGGCCAATAATCGTTGTTTTCTGTTCATTTCTGCGGTTCCTAAGCGATATTTTTTCATTTTTTTACCTATCATACATACTGAAAAATAAATAATCAAGCGCGAGCAACAACTTATTACCATTGCATATAATTGTTGCGGGGGGCGATAATTCTTTTTTGCGGCATGTCTATATTGTCACTGTTAATCCTTATTGTTCTTAAAATAAATGAATTTGGTTCTCTGGTTGTAAAAACCGTTCTGATTTTATTCGGGTCGGCGCCTTCATTCATTAGAATGTTTTGTAGCAGGTTTAGCCGCCTTCTTTGCAAAAGCGGAGAGCTTGTGCCGTCTATCCTTATTTCCAATCCTGTAGCCGCTTCTTCCGCTGTCTTTTGTGCGAAAGCCCTGATCCATTTGAGTGTCTGTCCGGAAATTTCCGCGCGGTTCGGTTGAAATGACAGCCTTATCTCCGTTGGCAGGATTTTTGATGCGGAGCGGGTTTTCTTGCGCGTAAATGCCGAAAGAAGGCTGTTTTGGCTCTCCGGCCCTTCTTCAACGCTGTTTCCTATCTGCGGCGCACTTTTTTTGCCTGTGAAAATGGAGCTCAGGCTGTTGAGAAGCCCGCTTTTCTTTTCATTGGCAGAAGGGGGTTGCATATTTATGTTTTCTTCGGCTTCTTCATTCTTTTCTTGTAAAGTTTCGCGGGCGGCTGGTTCATCTTCTAAGGCTTGGTTCTTGCTTGAAGAAATTAATTGCGGCGTAATGTTTTTTTCTTTCATTATCTCGTCCGGGATAGGAATGAGCAGGTTTTTTGCTGTTTCCGCAGCTAATTTGACGCCGCCTGATTTGTCAGTTGTCAGGTTTTTATTTTCTGCGGACAGAATGCGGCGTATTTCTTCTTCGTCCTGAATATAGGCTTTGTCTTGCAAAACCATTTCGTTGCGCGGAAATTTCCCTCCTTTTGCAATAACCCAGGGGGTTTCGTAGGCTGCTTTCGGCTGTTTTTCTGCCATGCTCTGCCATTCGCTTTTATTTTCGCGGCTGTCGCTGCCGGGGCTTTGGGCGCTTGCCATGCTTTTAATCGGAACATTGCGGGCGTTTAAAGCAACCTGATTTTCTTGTATGTCGCCGACAGTTTTGACTTCATTTTTGGCAAACTTTGCGGCAGCGCTGTTTTTTTCAAGAGGAATGAGTAATTCCTGCTTTGCTTTCGGGCGAGGAGTGTCCGTGTTTGGGGGTGGTGCATCGTTTTGGGCAAAAACGGCTTTTTCCTGCTGAGGGGTCTCAACAGGTTTGGGTAATAAATTATGCGGGGCTGGCAAAGCCCTTTCTTCCGGCTCTTGCATTATTGCTTCGGGCCGGTAAACCGCTTTTTGCGCAAGTTGCTGCCGAGGCTGCAACGGCTCAGGCGAAAGGGGTACGTTCTCTGTAGCGGCGTTGCCGACCGGAGGCGGAGACTTTATTATTTGCGCAAAATTCTGGATAACCGTTTCTTTGTTCGCCGCTGTTTTTGATGGGGGATTTTGAGCGGGCTGAACAGGGCCTTGCAGCGGAATATCTGTCGTAAGGGTTTGTTTTGCTGTTTTGATTTCTTCAATATCATCCGAACTTAAAGGGATTTGTTCGTCCGTGACGCGTTTGGGCGAAATCTCGGGCAAAGACGACAGAATGATTTTTTTTGCCGGAGCGCTTTGGGTGCGGCTGGCTGCAAGAGACGTGTCTTTTAGGAATAAGGTTATGTTTTTGTTGGGAATTTTTGCTTCAAGATTGCGGCTTTCGGGGGTATGTAAAAACGCTCCGTGAACGCCAAACAGCGCAAACAGAGAAAAAACAAAGCTGTAAACAAATGTTTTTAAACCCGCTTTTTCCATAAACAAACCCCTCACAAACCTTGATAAATCAAAATGCGACTCTTGGCAAGACGTTATCAGATTATGCATAAAACTTGTGGATTCTTTTAAATGGGATTTGCAAATTCAGCGTTTGGCATATTCGTAAATTACGATAAAAAAATCACGGATTTACAAAGCGTAGCACTGTGAATTTTTTGTTACAGCAAAAAAATGTTAGTGTAAACAATATATTAACTCTTTTGCGCTAGAAGTAAAAATGCTGGAAAATGTAATAAAAATTAGTTATTCTAAAAGAGTATAGAAGAGTTGCTAAATTATTTAAGGAGAAAAAACTATGCAATTTATTAAAAACAACATCCTGACAATGTGCTGTGTTGCTATGATGGTACTGCTGGGTACCGCTGACGGTGCTCTCGCTGCCGGTAGCAACGATTTGATGCAGACAGCAAATGACAAAGCTGTTGCCGTATTCAAATCAGTAAAACAGATTATTTTCGTTGTCGGCGGTTTCGGTTTGGTTGCTTTGGCTTTCATGGCTATTTTCGGCAAACTGGACTGGAAAAAATTCTCAATGCTGGCTGTCGGTTTGGCTATTTTGGCTGCTGCCGGCGCTATCGTTGACTATGCAACCGGTGCGAATAAAGGTAGCCAGCTGTCTGATACTTTCGGCCAGTCTGTTAACTACGGTCTCTAATCCGGATAATTATACTAAACAGAAATATAAAAGGAGGCTCATTATGGAAGATTCATTGATAAATTTAACCGCGAGCCTCCTTTTTGTATTTTTAGCGCGCAAATTAAGTTTTGCCGAATATGGCAAGCTGTGCGTAAGAGTGAAGAAAATCGCGGGATTTTGTATGGTCGCCGTATTGTTTTCTTCAGTCTTATTCGCAGCATCTGCTTTTGCGAACGAAGCTGATGCCGGAGGAAAACAAAGCGGCCTTTTCGGTGATTTGATTGCAAAAGGAAAAGAAATTTTCGACGGCCTGCGAGAGATTATCTATGTCGTCGCAGGCTTTGGTATCATCGGCGTTTCTGTCGGCGGTTTCTTTGGCAATCTTAACTGGAAATGGCTCGGCGCAATCGTAATCGGTTTGATGGTCATCGGCTTGACAGGTTCTATCATCGCCTATGTCGGCGGAGGAGAACTTCTTGTCGATAATACGCTGAATAATGTCACGACGACATTAAAATAGGAGGGCATTATGAAAAACTTTTATAAAATCTTTAGTTTTTGTTTTCTTTGCTCTTTTGTTTTGTTTTTAACAACCGGAGAAGCTTATGCGGATAATGTTCTGCAGGCCGTACGCTCAAAAGCATTGGGCTTTCTTCAGTCTTTGCGGCCTGTTATTTTCATATTGGCCGGTTTCGGTTTGGTTGGTTTTGCTTGGATGGCGATTTTTAATAAAATCAGCTGGAAATGGTTTGCAAATATTGCCATGGGGCTTTTTTTAGTAGCTAATATGGGGCTGGTTGTCGACTATTTCTCGGGAAACGACGGCCAACGTCGGCAATTGGGGTATGGCAACTATCTTAACCAGCCGGATTACATGGCTATAAGCGGTGTGACCACTGGTCCAAAATCTCAAAATGCGAAAAATGACGGAGCTGTCACCGGAAAAGAAGGTAAGGGCGAGACGCCGAATAGCGATAGTAATCAGATAAATGATGATGAATGTAAGCCGCCGTTGACATGTGCGGCAGCTGGTAAAGATACTCCGAAAACTCCCAATTGGTCGGCTGGCGGAGGAGCTTCGGGGGGAAACGCCTTTCCAGGTTTGTCGTTGCCTGTCTCAAAGGCTGATGCTAAAACGCCTGAAACTTGTAAAAAAGCTGGTGGGCACTGGGATATGATGATGAAGGTTTGTTTGTAACTATTTCCCCCTCTATTAACGCATTATTCATAAAAAAAAGGTATGCTTATAATAAAGAGTATACCTTTTTTTATGGCTTGTCGGTGTTCAAATGTCAGGTTTTTGTTGCATAAAGAAAACGAAAAGCTATCATAAAAACAGTTGTGGCAGAGGGAATTGTCAATTATGAGGGAAATGGTTTTAAAAGCGGTTGCCAATCCTCCCAAGATTTTGTGGGGGCCGTTTCTTCCTGTGTTGCTTAACATAGGATTGCAGTTTCCGCTGATGTTTATGGCAATCGGTATCTTTGACATAAACCCGCTGCTGTTTCTTGTTAGTATTTTAATTGTTCATATTGTTATTATCGGTCTTGGAGCCAAAGAGCCGCATTTGTCAACAATGCTTCAGGCTTTTGGGCAGACTCATAAAACAACGCGTAACTTGTATAAAGCAAAGGGGATGAAATTTGCGCCCTGAATTTGACTTTTTTAATATTTTTGTTCAAGGCCTGACAAGTGTTGAAGTTCTTGTGGCTTTAATCGGTTTTGTGTCTGCCGCTGCGTTTGCCGGTTTTTGGGCTACCAAATTCGGACATTTTATTTTGCCTCAGCCGAGTGAATCTCAGGTCGCTGACTTTTTGCCTTTTAACAAGATTTTATCGGACGGCATCACCATTAAATGCTATAACGGGTCAATGGCGCGTGTCTTTAAGGTCGAAGGCGTCGATTTGTCTTTCGTGACGGAAGAAAAAGTTTTTTCAATGCATGAAGCCCGCAAGTCTTGGATTGACGGTATGTCGGATTTGCAGGTTATATGTCGGGTTATAACCCTGCGTGAGAAGATTCCGCTGGAAGATGATGCCGGAGATTTCGGCAATCAATTATTGGAGCAGGTTTCTCAGACTTGGGCGCAAAATATTGACCGTGTATTTACCAATACGCACTATATCGTTCTCTCGGTGCCGGATCGTCCGGAAGCGCTTAAAGATTTGAACTATGCTTCGCAAGCGTTGTTGGCAACGCTGAATGATTATGGCGTAAAAACGCTGTATGAGACAGAAGACAGTCCGGCGTCAGACAGCCCGCTTTCAGTCTTTGCCAAAATCTGCAGTCCGATTTCCAGGCCGGAACCTAAAGTTCATGGTGCGGAAGGATCTCATTTGAATCAACTGTTAACGGCGGATCATATCCATTTTACCGGCGAAAACGGTTTGATAAAATTTTTCTCGGGCGATAAAGAAGTTTTTGAAATCACCATGGGTATCAGAAGCTCCGGCGATTATATGGATGAAGGCATGATAGCCTCTTTGCTGGCCGTCGATTGCGAATTGACTTTGGTACACAACATCAAGCCTATTTTCAAGCCGCATGCGCGCGCTTTGTTAATGCAACAACAAAAAATGGCAAGCATTACCAGTTTTTCGCCCGAAGTTATTGGGCAATACAGCGAAGCTTTGTCTGCCATTGAAGACAGCGATGCCGATTATCAGGCTTTGACCGAATATGCCATGTCTGTAATCCTGCGGGGAGAGACAATGGATGAAGTCGAATTCGGCGAGAGTGAAGTTCAGCGTATCTGCCGTTTGTTCAGCGTAACGCCGGTGCGTGAAGGCTGGGTTTCCGAAGCAACGTTCTTTAACCAGTTTCCGACTTATGATACCTATCCCAGAACCTATCGCTATTTGTCAAGGGTTGTGGCAACGGCAATTTGTTTTGATAAGCCGGCCGAAGGTTTTTCAAAATCAGACTGGGGCAAAGGCGCAATCAGCATTTTCAGAACCACCTCCGGTTCTCCGTATCGTTTCCAATTCCACGTTTCGCCGGATGACGCGGCCGTGGCTCACTGTTGTATTATCGGTCCGACCGGACAAGGTAAAACCACGTTGCTGACGTTCCTTGCCGGACAAGCGATGCGCCACCGCGATTTGAAAGTGTTTTTCTTTGACCGCCACCGCGGTGCCGAAATTTTCACCCGTTCAATCGGCGGTGCTTATATTGGTTTTGACGGTGACGAGAAAAACGTGTCGATAAACCCGTTTGACTGCGAAAACAACTCAACCAACCGCGCCTTTTTGCGCCGCTGGCTGAAGGCTATTACCATGGTTGATGACGCCCAGTCGGAAAAAGAAATCGCCCGTGCCGTCACGACGGCATTTGATTATCTGCGGCCGGAAGAACGGATTATGAAAAATTTGTATAAAAGCTGCTTTTCTCCGACCGGAAGCATGCGCCGCGAACTTTATAAATGGGTTAACCCTGATCAGTACGGTAATATTTTTAATGCGGATACCGATAGTTTGGATTTGAAAAGCAAGCGCTTTATGTCATTTGACTTTACGCATATTTTTGAAGATGAAACTCTGGCGCCGGCCGTCATCAGCTATATTATGCACCGTATTATGTCCGAAACCGGCGACGCCGGCCTTCCTGCCTTGATTATGATTGATGAGACCGCTCCGATGTTGAAGCATCCGATGTTCCGCGATTACTTCATTATCGGTTTGCAAGAAGGGCGTAAAAAACGTCAGGCATACCTGTGCGCATTCCAACAGCCGAGCATTATTGATAAACTGGGCGTCGGCGAAGTTATCCGCGGCCAATGCCAAACCGTTCTGTTTTTCCGCAATCCGCAGGCTCAGCAGGAAGACTATGCTAACTGGAATCTGACCAAAAGTGAAATGGATTTTATTTTCGGCCGTTCATACCGTGATTTCCCATATGCAATTTTGCTGTCACGTCCGGCAACCGGCGAATCAGTTATTCTTGATGTCGATTTGGGAGGCTTGGGCGTCTATCTGAAATTGTATAACTCGGGGCGCAAAAATGTGCTTCTGGTTGAAGAATTGATAAAAGAATACGGCGAAGACAAGTTTGTTACAAAATATTTAAATATTGCGTGATATATATGATTCGCATTTAATATAAATTAGTTTTTTGCTATACTGACAGTATATGTCACTAATAAACGGAGGTGTAACATGTTGGCTTTTAGAAGAATCCTTACCTGCCTGTTTCTGGGGGCTTTTATCATGGTTCAAACACCTCGTCCGGCTGAGGCCACCGGTATTCCCGCTATCGATGTCGGAGCATTGAGCCAGGGAATTAAGCGGGCCGGTACTGACGTTCAGAATGCCAAACAATTGTCTTTTGCCGCCAAAACGGCAAAAAGCATTCAGGGGGCGTTAGGCAAGTTTAATGAAGCAATGAACGGTTTTATTAAAAACAACATTACGGAACGCCTTAAAAAATTAAAAGAAGCAAAAGAAAATTTTGATAAGAAAGTCAAAGAAGCGAAAAACAACAAATACTACAAAAAAGCCAAGAATGTTGTTAACAAAGCCAAAGAAGGCAAAAAGCTTCTTGATGAGGGTAATGCTCTGCTGAAAGAAGCAAAACAGCTCAAAGCAGATGCTGACAAACTCAAAAATGATGCGACCAATGCCGTTAATGAAGCCAAACGCCTTAAAACTGAATCTGAAAATATGATTCAGCGAGCCAAAGAGATGGTTGACAAAGCCGCTTCTCTGGCTAAAGAAGGGCCGGAACTTATTTCCAAAGGTACAAATCTGCTTTCCGAAGCGACGGGAATGATTAGCGAAGCCGGCAAAATCAAAGGTACGGCAGAAGGCAAAGCGTTATTGGAAAAAGGCGAAGCGAAAAAGGCTGAAGCTGAAAATCTCATCAAACAGGGTCAAAATTTAATCAATGATGCGGAGAATATGAAAACAGAAGCCGAAGATTATGCTAAGCGCGGCGAACAGCTGTATAAAGATGGCGAAGCTTTGGTTAAAGAAGGCGAACGAATTGGCAAAGAAGCCGAAAAACTTTATAATCGCGCAAAAGAATTAACCAAGAAAGGCGAAGATCTTCTGAAAAAAGCTAAAGATTTCGTCGGCAGCTTGTAAAATATTATGTTTAGGAACTTTAATAACGGGAGAAGAAGAATGAACAAACAGGCGAAAGTATTTTCAACATTGCTGTTCGGCGGTGTATTGTACCTGACTGCAGCCTCAGTTAAAGTTCCGAACGCTTGGGCTGAAGATTTAGATGCGATGATTGCCCGTTTGCAGTCAGACATTGCCGGCTTGGACAAGCTTCAAAAAGAGGCGGAGAATGACATCAGCGCGGTTGAAGAGCAGTATAAAGATGACTTGTCCCAAGCTGCGCCGGCCAATCCTTATGATGCAAAAATTGCAGAAGCCAAAGCCCGTCGCCAAGCGGCTAAAATTGATGTCGGTGCAGATACTGAAATAGATTTGTTTGGCAAAACAAACGAAGTAAACGAACCTGCGATAAAAGAAGATAAGGCCGTTGAACCGGCGTCTGAAGAAAATTCTGCCGTCCGTCCGGCTTATCCGCTGGAGCGCTCGCCCCGTTATGTTGCCCCAAAAAAGAATATGCCTAAAAAAGGGCGCCGTCCGTTTACCCGCAGCGATAATGATTTGGCTGATTCTGAATTATATTATGCCAACGTTAGCTTTAAAAGAAACTTGGGTTTTGCCGCAGAGGGAGAAAGTGCGGAAACCGGTTATACCGGAACGACGGAAGAAGGTGTTTTTCTCTTTTCTGATAACTTGGCAAATTATTGCGAGATAGACGCCAAATCTTTGGATAAAATGCCGGAATGCGCTGCCAAAATGATTAAAGACAAATCGGCGAAAAGCCAGTCAGTTGTAAATAATGTTATGACGATGCACTCGGAATCCCTGCAAGACGCAACCAGCAATACGGTTGCCGAAGCGGCTAAATTTAAGAACGATTCCTCCGGATTTGAAAAAAATGTTTTGGTGCCGTTACAGGAAAAATCATCTAAAGCAACCGACGAAAGAGGCGATATTGAAGTGTTGACCTTGTCTGATATGGAAGCTTTAAAGTTAAAGAACAGGCTTCTGCAAGTTTATTCGACAATGTTGGCGAATGAATCATTCCGCGCTTTGGGTACTTTTGAACTGAATAATCGGGATATGACGAATATTGATGACGAATTTAATGCCGAGCAAGAAAAGAAATAACCGGGAGAAAGACAATGCAGAAAAAATATTACATATTTATTTTGCTTCTGCTGGGAGGAATGTTCTCAGGCTTTCAGGCGCATGCTTTCTTCCCGATACCGATTCCGTTGATCGGTACCGACGTTGCCAATAATGGTATGGACTTGAAAGAAAATATAACGGCAATTGGCGAGCAGTTGGAACAGGTGCAGGCAACCTATGAAAAAACTAAAGAAGAATTAAAATCAGGAAAATTCGGTCTTGATGCAATTAAAAACTATGCCAACACAATGAAGACCTTTGATCTTAAACGCGTTGTGCCTGAGTTAAAAGTTCCCAAACAATTTGCTCCTTTGATTAATGACGTTAACAAATATGCCGAAAGTGCCAATAAGCTTTATGTTAATGCGCTGTCCAAAAAAGGCCAGCATATGGCACAGGTAACAGAACATAACCGCAAAAGGACTGAATTGTTGCAGATGAATGTCAGCACAATGTATGCTCATGCTTTGGCTGCCCGTGTTCATTTGGCAAGCGAGCGTGAAAATTTGCCGGATACGACATTGGAAGGAAAAAACACGCGCGAATTATTGCAGACCAATCGAGCCTTGTCTGAAAAAATAGCAAAGCGCTGGAATGATATTCTGTTTATGGAAGCACAGATTGCCGAATATAAGGCAACACAGATTCTGACCAAATATTCTTTGAATCCGGAAGAGGCGGAAGACCGCGGCGTGACGGAAGATAAAAATACCGGAGAAGAGGGAGAGGGCAAATGAAAAAGATATTATGCATTGCTTTGCTTGCCGGGATATTTTCGCTTAGTGCGGCAGCTCCCGCCGAAGCTTGGATTATTGCCAAACTGTCAAATATTGCCCAAGATGCGACAACCGCAATATCAAAGTATGGCAAACAGGTTCAAAATGAGCTTGGTAAAGTCGGTGACTGGGGGGTTGTCAAGACTCTCGGCAAAGGATTTAAGGAGGCGCGTGACTGGACTAAGGAAAATGTCAGTAAGTTAAAAGATTTTGCCGAGCAGGCCAAAGAACAGGCCGATGCTATTAAAGGCGCTGTTGATGAAGTGAAGAACAGCAATTTGGCTAAAATAAAAACGATAACCGATGATATTAACGCAATCAAAAACCGTGCCGAGACCATTAAAAGCGAAATTGAAGAAATTTCAGACAGTGTTCAGTCGACTTACGATGTGGCAATGGCTGAAGCTGACGGCAAGGTCAATACTTTGACGGATAATATGTCCAGACTGGAAAAGATGATGGCGGAAGATCCTGAACAAAAAGAAACATATCAGCAGCAGTATGATGAAATGAAAGCTGAAAAAGAGGATTATGAGCGCCAGAAAAAAGAGTTGGTAAAAACCGCAAAATCTGCAATTTCAAGTGCTACGGCCGTTAAAAATCAGGAGTTGAAAGGCTTGACAAAAGATATTGACAAGCTGATGCAGGATTTGGCAATTATCAGCGGAATGACGGGAGACGAACAAAGCGCGGAAGAAGCTTTGGCAAATACGGCCAACCTTTATTTTCTGCAATTTGATGAAGAACTCGATCCTCAGCGCCAGGATATCATCCGCCGCAACCGTTTAATGGAGCGCCGCCGCAGTATTATCGCCGCTTATAGCGAATCTCTGAAATTTATTCCCGATATTGTGACGAAAGACAATGAAGGGGAAGATCAGGGATATGCCGCCTCAACGTTTGATACGGTATCCGGAGCTTGGGGGGCAGATGCTGATTTGAAAATTAAAAATATGCTGGCTTTGCGGGATTATGCGCGCCTGCTGACTTATGATTTAAAAATGCAAACGGCCAACCAGATGTCTGTCTTGACTTTTTATAAGTTGAAAAAGCCGCAGAAGAATATCTCTGAATTTAATCTTGATGACTATGTTTATACGCCGAAAAGGAGTAAGTAATGATGACAAAATTCAATTTCAAATACTTATTTGTCCTTTGGGGCATGGCTTTAAGCCTGATGTTCATTCCCGTAAACAAAGAAGCGCATGCTTTGTTTGATGCCGGAAGCATGGTTTCTCAGGTGCCGAATACAATTCAGCAATATGCTAATAAAGTAACAACATATGCTAATAAGGTTATTAAGGGAACTTTGCAGGTTTATAAGTCAATTCAGGATTTTTTCAAAAATCTGTTCAGCCGGAAAAAAACAAAAGTTCCGGGAACAAAAGAGATTAAAGAAAGCAAAGTAGCAGATATAAAAAGCGAAGAATCTATCCGCGAAGCTTTCCCGAAATTGTTTTTCCAGTATCCGTCTTTGGATCCGACCTATCAGCACAAATATGAAGCGGAAGGCGAAGAGTTTTATGAAGATACGCTGATAGAGGCATTTACTGCTGTTCGCGAATTGGAGAAACAATTGGGCGCTTTAGATACTAAAATTGCGGAAGCCAAAACGCAATACAGCCAGGCTGATGACATGAATAAAGGTTTAGAAAACAACTATATGATTAATGTAACGACCGATCAGCTGATGACCATTATTCAGGAGTTGGTTGCAATAAAATCACAGTTAGTTGCGGCAAATGCCGTGCATGGCGAAGTTAAGCCCCTTTATAGCGGGGATGAAGAAAGTGGCGTGAATTTTAACAGCAAATAAGTAATGCTGTAATTATTGGGAGAACGGCAATGAAAGTTCGTTATAATATAAAATCCATACTGGCAGGAAGCATTATGGCCGTTGTCCTGGCTTATGCCGGTGTGGTTTGCGCGGCAGAAGCTTATTCGCCTTTTGCGCCGGCAGCCAAATCTTCTGCCAAAACGCTTTCAAAATCAAAAAAAGCCAAGCCAAGCAGAAATAAAAATATCATCAGCCTTGACGACGCCATTCCCACGGAAGATAAAAGCCCGTTCGCCGGTTCCGAAACCCAAATGGAAGAACTGGACAAACTTGAGCCGATTGTTGACAGGTTGAAAGTGGCGATTGATGCGCATAACGTGTTGAATCGTTTGAGCGGCTATCGCAATATTCAGAAACGCTACAACCAAATGGCCAAATTGCATGATAAATCCGTAGACGTCCTGAAAGCTTCTGAGCAATGTACAATAAATTATTTGGGCCGCTATTTTAACAATCCGGTCAAAGTCTGGTCAGGCATTAATATGAAAAATGATCCGGCTAACCATGATTTGCGAACAGGTTTGTCCCGCTGGGCTATGGAAATGTTCGAACTGGCTAAATCCGCTCAGGTTTCGCCGGTTAGTGCCGGCGACTTAGCCAATATAGATGAAGCAAGCGCGGATTCATTTGCCAAGATTAACGCTGCAGCTTCAAAAGAAGAAATGACTGATGAAGATGCCGCAATCAGAACCGATGTCGGACGTCCGGAAACCTCAGAAATCAAAGATATCGGCGCTGTCCATAAGGCTGCTGAAAAAAATGCCATAGCCATGCATGAAAAATATAACGGACAATACCTTAAAGAGCCGAGCAAAGAAGAAGAATTGGAACAAGAGGCCCGTAAAATTGATTTAATGGCAAATGATATCGGTGCGGTCGTGTCTGTTTGGCTGGCGGATTACTTGGCCGGAAAACCCGCCGTGAACACCGGTTCTGACGCCCCTTCATGGAAAACGGCTGATTTGGGAGGCGTGAAAAAAAGATTTCCTGTCTGGAATGACCAAAAGGCATTTTATGGACAATATTTGAAACGTAAATATGCCAATATCCGCCAATATATTGAAGATTATGAAATTCCTGCAAATATGCGCAAACGGGTTTCCGACGCGGTATTTAACCGGCAAAAGCAATTTATGGCCAAAGCCGAAGCAGATATTACGCAAGCTGCTTATAATGCGGTAAATGTCGCAATTGCAGACAGGGATTCAAAAGTTGAGGCTGTCCGCCAAAAATACGATGCGGATGTTAGTTTAGTCAATTCTAAGCAGAGTTCGGATATAAATGGATTGTCGACAGCTAAAGATGGTAAAATCAAGACGCTGGACGAAAAAATCGAGACAGCTCAAAATTTGCGAGACGGCTATGCCGTTGAATTAAGCGATATTAACGGAGACAAGCAGAAGCTTCAGTCTGAAATAGAAGCTTTAAGACAAGAAATTGCCCGAATGGAGAGCCTGCTTTCCGGAGCTGATTTAACGGAGGAACAAAAAGCGGAATATACTCAGGCCAAAGCTGAAGCTGACGCGCAGATCAGCCAAACGCAAAACCGCATTAAAGAGATTGATGAACAAAGAACGGCATTAGAGACAAGCATTGCTGAACAGACAGAGGTTATTAACCGCCATAATCAAGAAAAAAGCGATATTGAAAATGAATATACGCTGAATGTGAACGGTATAAAATCTGCTGCGCAGGTTGAAATCAATGCTTTAACGGAAGCTCTTGAAAAAGAAATCAAGAAATTTGACGATGAACTTGCCGCTAAAAGAACAAAAATTGCTGCGGCTGAAAAAGCTGCTAAAGCTGCTCTGGGCAGCAAGTCGACAGTAACGGCAGAACAGATTGTAAAAGAAGCGGAAATTATCTTTGTTACGGCAAAAGACGATGCTTATGCCAATATAGATAAGGTGATTGCCGCAATGGAAGCTTTGGGCGATGACTTATATCGCGGCCAAATGCAGGACACTGTCAGCAGTTATCACCGGGCTTTGATTGACAGTTTGAACGGTCAAAAATCAGAGGTTGCCGGCTTGGATTTGGAACCCGTCGGGGCTAAAGTTCATGACATAACCAATTTCTTGACGGATATTGTAACCGGCATTGACAGTGAAATGGCAACGCTTAATATTAATGACTACCGCAGCAAGGTTGAAAATACCAAAGTTCTGCTGACGGTACCGGCATTTGATGAAATGTTGAAAAATGTCGATACGTCTGTTGACAGCCAATACTTTGTCGGTGCAACGCCGAAAGTTGAAGACTTCCGCGCACCGATGACAATGCCCGATTTTAACTTGCCGCCGCTGCGCGAATATGTCCGCTTGGATTACATTGATTTGCAAGGCATTGCCAAAGATGCCCAAAAGATGGTCATCTATGAGCAAAGGGAATTTAATATTCCGATTTTGGATAAAATTCTGAAAGAGAAAAGATGGGTTCCGGCAGAAGGAATTAATTCGGTTGCCGTAATTGATAAAGATAAGTTTTTGAACTATGGCGGCAGAATTCCTGAAATCTGGAAACTGATGCTCAAAGACAAGGCTTTTGTCGACAGCGACTTCTATCTGGTCAAAGATATGGCTCCGGAAGGCATGGAAATTCTTGAAAATCCGTTGCAATTGGGCGGCGAAATGTCCCCTCTTTATCGCGGCGGCGTTTATCCCTGTGTGATTAAAGACAGCAATTGCGGACAGGATGTGGTCGTGGATATTGCAAAGAACGGCATAAACTCAACAGAATATACAATGCGTTTTAATATTGTGAGCGGCGACAGGCGTACGCAAATCCTCGATACAAATCCGCCGGTTTGTCAAGAGGTTGCCGCCCGCTGTCAAAAAGGATTGGGCAAGAAAGTAAATGTTAAACTGGCTTCGCTCAATGATGATAAGGGCTTATCGCCGGCAGGAACCGTTATCAGTGACGGCGAATACAGCGAACTCGGAAGCATTTTAGGTATTTATAGCGGCAAAATCGGTAACAAAGATGTTCACAATATTTTGGCCTATACGCCGGAAATGCAGTCGGTAATCAATTATGGTCTCCGAATGGAAAAGAGAAATGACCCGAAAAATGATGGAGAACCGGCAAAATTCAATCAGGCTGAACAACAAAATGATGACGTGTATGTTCGGGCGCAATATAATGTCAACCAGATCGGAGATTTTCTCAGCCACGCCGAAATTGAGCAGGAATATAAAGATTCTTTGGATGAGATTGAAGAAACTCTGGTCAAAATGAAAGAGGATTTATACGAAACCTTGCGAACTTTCGGATTTGAGCCCAGTCCTGATTTTGATATCTCCAAGGAAGAAGACTATAATCTGGCGGTAAACAAGATTAAGGCAATTAAAAATGCTAATATGAATCAGGCTAAAGACAGTATTGTCAGCATCGAACCCGGAGATTCCGACCTGTTGTTCCAAAGTAAAAACAGCTATAACCGCGTTTGCGAAGGGTTAGCCGCGGACAAAGAGGCTGTGACTGTCATGACAATGGATGTTGACAATCCGACCGAGTTTGCCGAAGATATCAAAACAGGCACCGCCAATAAAAATGTGGATAATGAATATGAAAAAGAAGCGGATAAAAGCTTTGAAGAACAGTTGAAGTCTTTCAAACCGGTGTATTGTGCCGCTTATTAATAAAGGAAAACATTAATAGATGAGCAATATAAATTCGCTTAAGGACGGAACCAAGGTTTTATCAATTGCTGGAAAAACCGAAGCTCGGCATACAAATTTCATAAATGTCGAGGAAAAAGAGTCTGAAAGCCTGAAGCTCAAATATTATATGTGGCTTTCCCGCCTGTTTGTCTTTTTTGCTTCTGTGTCGCTGTTGGTTTTCTTGTCTTCTTCCCTTGCTTTGTTCCGTTTGGCGCCGCAGGTAGAGGTAGAACCGTTTTTAATCATCCGGCAGGATACTTCGGAAGGTATTGTCCGCTCTGAACCTATCGGCATGGATATGGCGTCAAAAGATTTGTTGTTTGAAACCTTTATCAAACAATACATCTTGCTTCGTAATACAATCGTCAATGATCAGAGGGAAATGAACAGCCGCTGGCTTCCGGGCGGTATGGTCAACTTTATGTCTTCTTGGCCGGTATTTGAGCAATTTGAAAGGTCAACGGCGGTGATGAAGGAAAAAGGCATGGACGACTTGGTTCGTGAGGTCGAAATAATATCCGTCGCGCGGCAAGGCGGCAAAAAGAGCGAAGTTTGGAAGGTTGACTTCAAAACTTATGACTTGCGGCCGGATATTAACGGCGGCAGCGGCGGCGCTTTGATTATGAAAGAGCGTTATTGGACGGCATCGCTGACGGCGCGTCTGTATCGAGAGCGTATTTTTATGGGGCGCCGGCTGATTAATCCGGTGGGCTTTACCGTTGTGCGTTATTCTCAATCCGAGGTGGAAATCTTCTAATCTCATCCTATCTTAATGCTGTCTCAGGCAAAAGCTGACTTAATTTGTTGATAAGTTGGGGATTTTATCAGCTTGTTATTAGACTTTTAAAACAAAAGAGTTTAATTGTTAAAATAACATGAAGAGTATTTAAAGTTTGCGAAAGGACTGCAATTATGAAAATCCCGGCTAAAATATTGGCTTTTATGTCTTTGCTCTTGGTTTCGGGCTGCTTCGGGTCTTATTATGAGCCGGAGCCTGTCGGCGTTGGTAAAGGCGTAAACGAGTTAAAGCTTTCGCCTTGCGCTTGTTTGCAGTTGGAACTGCCTAAAAATTTGCCCGATTGGTATGTCGAAACAATCTGAATAGTGCGGGAAAATTATAATGGTAAACAGTTTGCAGGGAAATAATGTTGAGCAGAAAATGATCGGCGGCACTCGTACGGCGCGTCCGGCTCAGGCGCCTCGTGCCAAGCCTGCCGATACATTTGTTGCTAATATTGCCGAAAAAAGATATTTGTGGACGGCTCGCGCTTTTGCGATTATTACGGCAATCAGCATTTGCTGCAATATTGTTTTGATTTTGGCTGTCGTTCAGGTCATGCCTTTGTTCCGTGTGGAGCCGTTTCTCCTAACGTTTCACAATAAGAGCGATCAGGTATATAATATTGTTCCGTTAAAGAATTTGGAAGACGAAAAGTCGATTACGGAAATCTTTGTGCGCCAATATGTTCTGTTGCGCAGTTCTTTTAATCGGAATATTCCGGAAATGGAAGCCCGCTGGATGCCGGGAGGCCCGATACAGGAAATGTCTTCTCCCACGGTTTATGAAGATTTCCAGAAAAAAACGGCGATTAAGGCGTTGAATGTTATCCGCACCAAAAGTTTAACCCGCCGCGTTAAAATCATTACTGTGAATGAGTTGGCCAGAGGTTTGTGGCAGGTAGAGTATGAAACGCGCGATATGTATCCTGATTCTGCAAAGCCGGAGATTAACTATTGGACGGCATCTTTGCGTGTAATGTATCGCGGCAAAAGCGTAAAATATGGCGAACGTCTTAAAAATCCGGTCGGATTTACGGTGACCCGTTATTCGTTAACCTTTAATAAAGTCCAGTAAAAAATAGGAATGGTGACAGGCTATGGTTCGAAAATTTATTAAATTATTATCGCTGGCGGCTATTATTGCTTCTTTGTCGGAAGGGGCGGCTCTGGCTCAGGAAAACAGTCTGGATCAGAGCGCTGACAATGACCAGGGGCAGTATCGCCCTATGGATATGGGGTACGCCGGTTTCGGATCTATCGGTATGATGCAGAGCGCCTGGCTCGATCCTCTCCAAAATCTGGGCGAAGGGCAGACAAAGCCGGCTTATTCCAAATATTATTGGTCGCCTGATTTGGTTTTGCCTATCCGTGTGCGCGAAGGTATGATTACCATGATTAATTTTCCGGGTTGGGAAATGGTTGAAGACGTTTTCATCGGTGATAACTCAACATTTGACGGACAGATTTCTGGGCCGAATACCGTATTGCTTTATCCTAAAAAAGGCGCGAATGTCGGCGTTGATACAAACGTTATCATATTTGGGCGTTCGGGAAACCGTTACGTATTTTATGTTCGAAGCGAGGGCGTTAATACCGAGCGTCTGACGAATGCCATTATTGATATCGACGTTATCGGCGCGGATAATGGTGCCGACGGTTCTTCTTTCGGCGGTTTGGGCGGCGGTGCCGGAATCAGCAACGGCGGTAAAGGAGCCTCGGCTTTTAGCGGTGGCAATTCGAAATCGGTTGCCTCAACGTATACCAAAAGATTTCAAAAAGAAGATTGGATTAAGAGTATTCCCGTTGATCCTGAAAAATTCCGTTTTGATGTTGAAGTCTATGTTCCCAATCCCGATGATGTGGTGATTGCTCCGGAACGTGTCTGGCGCGATGATATTTTTACATATATTGACTTGGGAAATAAGGCAATTAATATGAATCAGCGTCCGATTGTGACTTTGATTAACGAAAAAGTTGAAACGCCTGTCGGTTTCAGGACAAAGGGGCCGAACAACAGGCTGATTGTTGTGGAAGCTGTCGGCGATTTGGTTATGCGCAACGGCAAGCGTATCGTCTGCCTGAAATTAAGGCGTTCTGATGCTGCGGGGCTTGAATATGGTATTTATGCCGATGATGCCAAACCGGGTTGGGATGTTCCTCCTCCTTTGAAAAACGGCGATTTGGAAACGGCTTTTGATCCTTTGAACGGAACAGGCGGAATGAATAACCCGAACAATCGGAACGGTGGCGATTATCTGCCTTTAGCCGGAGAAAATGCCGGACAGATGCCTGCGCAGTATGATATAAATGTCGGCAACAGTCAGGTTATTGTTCCTCAATATAATCAGCAGGGCGCCGGACGCGGCATTAATATCGGCTATCAATCAGGTGGCGGAAACGGGGCTTCCGGAGCAAACAATTTTCATCAGGGAGCCGTGACCGGCAGCTATGACTATTCAAAAATGCAGCGCCTGCCCAATCAGATTGAAGCAAATCAAAGCAACGGAAACAGCAAGTATTTGCAACAGTTTGGGTATGGCAGCGGTTTTAATGATGCCGGAAATGCAAATATCTCAATAGAGTTGGGTACTGATGCAAATGTCAGCAATTTGGAAACTTTGTGGGATAATTTAAAGCGCAAGTATAAAAACGATTTGTCCGGATATGAGCCTTTTTATTCGGTTGATACGCCGGCTGACGGACAAGGCAAAGAATTGTTCCACCTTCGTGTCGGGCCTATTAAGAGTTTGGAAGAAGGCGATGCCGTTTGTTCGAAGCTCGGGCGCAATGGTGTATTTTGTAGTGTAGTCAGGACCCAATGATAAAAAACAATGAGCAGCAGCCGTTAACGCATTCTGAAAGTTACATTAAGAAGACCAATCGTATCATTTTGATTGTTGGTATATCCTCTCTTGTAATTTTTTTGCTGGGCGTGATGCTCTTGGTTTCAGGCGATGAAAATGTCGATAACTATGAAGAACCGACATTTACCGATAATGACGATGCTATTAATATCGGCGAGAAAAATCCGCTATTGGATAATATAGAGTTTCAGACAATTGAGGATGTCGGTATCCCTATTACGGCGACGCCTAATCCTGTTCCGCTCGGGCAGGTTGTTTTGGGAACGGATGCCAAAAACGTTTTAACAATCGGCACAAACGGCAAGGCTGCCGTTAAAATTGTTTCCGTATTGCTGGCAGAACCTCCTTTTGAAGGGTTTTCTTTTGAGGATAATTGTACGGGCAAAACCTTAATCGGAAAAGATACTTGCCATATTACAATCGCATGGACGCCGGTGGTTGCCGGAAATTTCCAGAATAATTTTCTGGTTTCGTGGCATGAAACAAATGTGAGCGCTCAAAATGCCAAGTCTGAGAAAGTTCCTGTCATCGGCAACGCCGTCACAAAAGAAGAATGTAATTACTGCGAGCCGGGAACCGCTGGAAATGTCGCAGCCGGCAGCTCTGACAACGGTAATGTGCGTAATGCGGTCGGTACCGAAGGCCAGTTGATTGGCAAAATTGATAGTGATGGTCTGGTCAGAGATGCTTCCGGAAATATTATCGGACGGGTAAATACAAACGGTATGATTGTTGATAATGACGGCAATATCGTTGGTGTAGCCGACAATCAGCGAGTTGTTTTGGATGAGAACGGCAATGTTATAGGATACGTTAATGCTGACGGCAATGTCGTGGATAAAGACGGTAATGTCATAGGCAAAGTAATGCCGGACGGAACCGTAGTCGACTTAGACGGCAATGTTATTGGAAAGGCCATTGAAACCGGTTATGTCTATGATAAAGACGGCAATGTCATAGGCAAAGTAATGCCGGACGGAACCGTCGTTGATAAAAACGGCAATGTTATCGGCCATGTTAACGAAAAAGGCGAGGTCGTTGATTTGTCGGGAAATGTAATCGGCACGGTTTCAAAACAAGGGCGTGTCGCGATAGATGCAAATGGCAATAAGCTGGGGGTCGTCATGCCTAACGGGGCTGT
The DNA here is from genome assembly GCA_949493535.1 of uncultured Alphaproteobacteria bacterium. GTDB lineage: Bacteria > Pseudomonadota > Alphaproteobacteria > RF32 > CAG-239 > CAJLXD01. The sequence continues at coordinate 12,080 of CASZWJ010000012.1, read as the reverse complement.
TGTCGACGCTTCAGGCAATGTCGTCGGCCATGTTGACGGCAGCGGCAATGTTATAAAAGACCGTATCGTCGGCATGCAGGGTAATAAAATGAAAGTAGCCAAAGACAGTGGCGGTAAAGTGCTGGGATATGTTAACGAGAACGGAGACGTTATTGGAGATAACGGTAAAGTCGTTGCCAAAGTTGATGATAAAGGCAATGTTTTGCAGCAAAAAACATTGGGAACACTCGGCAAGCGGGGCAATATAGTTTATGACGATAACGGAAAACCGATAGGGTATGTTGATGAAGACGGGCGCGTCATTGATTTTGACGGCAATGTCATAGGCAAGGTGATGCCGGACGGAACCGTCGTTGATGAAAAAGGCAATATAATCGGAAAATCTCGGGGCGAATTGACGCTCGTTGTTGATGATGAGGGTAATATTATCGGTTTTGCAGATAATGAAGGAATTGTTTATGGCCGTAATGGAAATCCTATCGGCAAGGTGGATGAGAACAGCACGATAATCGGCAATGAACTGGAAGTTGTCGGGCGGACGGATGATGATGTTAACGTCGCGCTTGATAATAACGGAAATGTAATAGGCGTGATTAATCAAAACGGCAGTGTTGTTGATTTTTCGGGTAATGAAATCGGTAAAGTTAATGAAAACGGCAAGATTGTCAGCAATCGTCCGGATATTATAGGTTCTTTGGTTGAAGTTTCGCAAATCCCCATTACGCCGCAGGGAACGGTTTTAGGGACCGTCAGTAACAATGGCAGTGTTTATGACGCGCGCCAGCAAATAATCGGACGGGTACTGTCCAGCGGTTTGGTTAAAGATATTTCCGGAGCCGAGGTCATAGCTCAAATGCAGAGAGGCGGTTTGGTTGTCGGTTATGGGTGTAAGCAAATCGGCATGCTGGATCACGACGGCAAAGTCAAAAAGAATAATGAAGTTCAGGACGCGCAAATTAACTTTGACGGAACAGTCACAAATTCTGCCGGAGAATATTTGGGGCAGGTTGTTCCGACCGGTAAAGTTTTTGATAATAGCTGCTCTTATTTGGGCGAGGCCGGTTCTGACGGTATTGTAAAAAACTCTTCCGGAAAATACGTCGGCTGTGTCAATCCGGACGGTTCTGTTTTAGATGAAAAGGGTGCAATTGTCGGCAGTGTGCTGCGCAGCGGCTTAGTCGTTGATTATAATAACCGTTATCTTGGGCAGATTGGCGATAACGGGCTTGTTATCAATAATGCCAAACAGCCTGTAGGCTGCGTCAGCGTTTCAGGCGAGGTGCTGAATAAGCAGGGAGGGTATGCCGGACGAGTTTTGGAGCGAAAATACGCGTTTGATTTAGACGGCCAATTCTTAAACGTTGTTGATGATACCGGCATGGTATCTGTTGCGGGAAAACCGGCGTATCATTTGTCTGCTAATAATTTGATTATGGATCAGGAAAATAAAATTGTCGGCGTTGCCTTAAATGAAAAATCAGTTGTTGTCGATGCTAAAGGAAATATCATCGGCCGTCCGTTTTATAATGGACAGGTATACAATGCCAAAGGCCAGAATGTGGGAACGATAAAAGGAGACGGAACCAATTTTTATGGAAAAAACATAGGAAAAGTAGTTCCTGTCGGCGAAGTTGTCGATTTCTCGGGAAAAAATATCGGCCGCTCGATTTTTGACGGCAGCGTCATCAGCCGCTTTGGCGAAAAATTAGGCCGTGTTGATGCGAAAGGTAATTTCTTCAATAAAAAAGGAGAATATCAGGGTGCTGTTTTACAGCGCGGGGCAGCCATAGGGTATGACGGCTCATATTTAGGATATGCTACAAGCTCAGGGCGCGTTCTTGATTTTGAAGGTAAGAACAGCGGTACGGCGACTTCTGACGGTAAAATTTTGAACTCAAAGGGCGAGGTGATCGGAGAGATTATTCCCGAAAATATTGTTGTTGATATTTGGGGATATTATCAGGGGTATGTCAATGGGTTGGGTGATGTTATTGACTTAAAAAATGATAATATAACGGCAATCCTTCCGGGAGGAGCTACGGATAAGAACCTGAGTATTTTGAAGCAGGGGCCGGTTATTGATTTCACCGGAGCCGTGGCGGGAGCCGTTTATCCTGACGGTCGGGTTATTGATGAGCGTAATTCCGCTTTGGGACGGGCATTGCCCGACGGCAGCGTAATCAGCGATGCCGGAAAGCTTTTTGGCGAAATTCTTGATGGCGATATTGTTATTGATAATAATGACAAAGTTGTGGGTTATGTAAATATTGACGGTACAATTACGGCAAAAGATGGTAAAGTCATCGGCAGAACTTTATCCCGCGATTTGGCTGTCAGCAGCAGTGATAATATTCTTGGTAAAATTTTCAAAATTGGCGCGACAATTTTAGGAAACAATGGTAAATATATAGGCAGATTATCACCGGACGGCCGGGTTATTAATGCCGGCGGTCAGAATATCGGTTATATCAAGAATAACGGGTCTTATATAGATCTGGATAAAAAAGTTTCGGGCTATGTCCTGCAGGAAGTCGCCAAAAACCGGAGGAATTAGGATTTGAATTTGTGGTCAGACAGTTTTATTCAGCAAGCAAAGCACAGAGCAAAAGTTATCGCTTTTGCTTTTTGCTGTTTATGTTTTTGTGCCAAAACTGTTGCCGCACAAGAAATTACGGCCATAGATTTTAACGGAGATTTGCTGGGTAAAGTTATTCCCGACGGCAATGTCGTAAGCTTTGACAACAGCTTAATCGGTAATGTGACGGCAGACAGTTTGATTGTTAATTTTGACGGGGATTTGATTGGCGGCGTGGTTCCTCAGGGAATTGCGATAGCCAACGATACCAGTTTGCTGGGTAAAGTCAGTAATGACGGTACTGTCCGCCAGCCGTCAGGAAAAGTTATCGGCAAAGTATTGCCGAATGGTCTGGTGGTTAATGATTATTATGATGTCCTCGGGGCAGTTTTATTTCCTGGGTTGATATATGATGATGAAGGAAAAACGGTTGGTCGTCTGACCGGTAATGGTTTGTATGCAAATTTGAAAGGTCAGGCTATTGGTTTTGTGACGCCGGACGGCTATGCTTATCGGCGGGTCGGAGACGATTATCTTCTGGACGGGCGTTTGATCTCATCAAAAATGGTCATATCCTTAAGCGGAGATTTTCTGGGCAGCGTTGTCCCCGGCGGCGAAGTATCCGACTTTGACGGCAATACAATCGGTTTTATTAAAGCCAACGGCTATGCGTATAATGAAAAAAACGAGATTATAGGCCGGATTGTTAAATCTGGTTATGCTTTTGATGACGCCGGACGCTATCTCGGTTATGTAACTTATAACGGAGAAGTTATTAGCAAAGGCAAAAGCCTCGGGCGCCAGCGGGCGGACGGCAGCATTGTCGATGCAAACGGAAAAGTTTTCGGTTTTGCTTTGGATATTGCGTCAACGGCAACCGGATATAACGGAAAATATCTTGGCCGCATTATGCCTGATGGCCGGCTTTTCAAAGCAAAAAATAGTGTGGGGCAAGTCAGCTCCCGCGGAGAAATCATTGCGTCAGACGGCAAAACATCGGGGCAAATTATTTCAACCGGCCCTGTTTTTGATTATCGGGCTTCATTAATCGGACACGCTTTGAGCAACGGACAGCTGATTGCTTTGAGCGGAAATGCAATTGGTAAGATGATTGGCGGATTAGCTTTTGACACGCAGGGGCGCCTTGCCGGTGCGGTTTCGTCTCCGCGGCTTGTCATCTCCCAAAATAATGAAGTTATCGGTGTGAGCGGTATCAATGCCGCATTAAAAAATGGCGATATTTCAAAATTGGTTTCTCCTTTCGGGTATGTTTTTGCGCCGGACGGTTCTTTTGGCGGAATGAGTTCAGATTTTGTGCCTGTCTATAATCAGATCGGCGCCCGCGTTGCCCGTATCGGCTTGGACGGTCGGGTACAAAATGGCGGGGGAAGTATCGGAAAGCTGACTCAGTCGGGAATTGCTGTTGATGAGCGCAATTTGATTCTGGGGCGCAGCTTGGCTGATGCTTATGCCGTAAATTCTGAAGGCAATGCTTTCGGACACATGGGGCAAGATAATTTGATTTATGATAATAATAAGTCTGTAGTCGCGAAAATAACGCCTGATAAAGCTGTCGTCGCGGCAGATTCTGCTACAAGCCCGGATTTAATGCCCAAAATGGGAACGGCATTTGAACGCCGCTTGGTTATTGATTTTGACGGTTCATTATTAGGATATGCCGATAACAACGGGCGGGTCCTTGATTTAAACGGAACGGCAATAGGCAAGGTGACCGAAAATGGATATGTGCTGGATAATAACAATATCCTCAACGGTTATGCGATTGCTCAACATGCTGTTGTGGATTCAAAGTGTGCCCTTTCGGGCATAATAACGCCGCGCGGTGATGTTCGGAATTTCAAAAATATTTATATTGGACGTATTTTGGCCAACGGACAGGTCATTGATGAGGCCGGAAGCGTTGTCGCTCATGCGGTAGCTCCCGGCGCTGTTATCGATTTTAACGGAAACCCTTCCGCAACGCTTGGCGGTAACGGTTTGGCATTAAATTATAATGGTGAAACGCTCGGTTGTCTTGATTTTAAAAATCAAATCCGTAACAATAATAACGTATTGGCATCCGCTCCGATCAGCTATGTTCCCGTGATTGATTTTAAAGATAAAATAATCGGCCGTGTTACAATGGACGGACAGGTCGTCGGTATGGATAACCAGAATCTCGGATATATGCAGCCTGACGGCAATGTAAACAATAGAACGGGCGCCCCATTGGGAAATTTATTCCGTTATACGGTCGCTTTTGATAATAATAACCGCTATTTCGGCCGGATTTTAGAAGACGGAACCGTAAGAAACGAAAGTGGAGAAAAACTGGGCAATGTCGCGTTTGACGGGACAGTCGTCAACGGAATTAACAAACTTGGTTATGCTTTGTACGATTTTTATGCCTATGACAATGATTTCAAAACAGTCGGCGTTATCGGCAAAGACGGTATAGTCAGAAGTTTTGATAATAAAAAAATCGGAAATTTGCAGCGCGGTTTTGTTGTGGCTTCCGATGAGAGCGTTATTGCCCGTGGAAATCGCGATTTTTACATTCGGGATAATTCAAACATCGTTTTAGGCGAACTGCTTCTGTCCGGGGACGTTGTTAACAACAGCGGCGCTGTTGTCGGCAAACTGCAAAATGCCGGAGAAATAACAGATTCTTCGGGAACGGTTATCGCCATGGCTAAACCGTTGCAGTTTTATAGCCGTATTGCGGCTATGGCCGGTCAAACAATAGTTGTTGATGATAATGGAAAAATTGTCGGGCGTCTGGATGACAATGGCAATGTTATTGACAACAATGGCGAAGTTATTGCCACGCGCGATGCGGAAGGCAATTTGGTGAATAACAGCGGAAAGGTCGTCGGCAAAGTAATTGATCCGGATATTGTTTATGACGATGAAGGCAAAATTGTCGGGCGGGTGATGTCTGACGGCTCTGTTGTCAATCATAAAGGCGAAGTTATCGGCCGTCGGGACGAAAACGGCAAAATAGTTGACGGCTTGGGTAAAATCATCGGTAAGCTTTTTGACGTTAATAAGGTATACGATGAAAAAGGCAATTTGGTCGGTTTAGTCCAGCCGGACGGTTCTGTCACGGATGCAAACGGCAAGCAGGTCGGACGGTTGAATAATGACGGAACGGTAACAAATGCAAATAATAATATTATCGGCGGAATAGGCAGCGATTGGTATGAACGTGTCGAAATTAACCGTCCGCAGAAAAAAGATACGGATATAGACGCTTTGTTTACGTCTACGGAGAAAAAAGCTTCCGGAGACAATAAATATCGCCGTTCGCTGAATATTGCCCTCAGTCCGGACGGCGTTTATATCGGTGACATTATGGATGACGGCAGCGTCGTTAATAAACAAGGGGTCGTTATCGGGCAAAAGACGCCGGACGGCTTGATTTTAGATGATAACGGGACATTAATAGGCATTGAAGAAATCAAAAAGCCGACCGGCGGCGACATTTTCGTTCCGGCAGGAACATTTGGCGAAGGCTCTGCTTATGGAACCGGCGTTGGCCCCGGTGATAATTTAGGCCCGGGCGGAGGTTTTGGCCCGGGCGAAAGGTATAACACGCAGCGCAGCGCCGCATTGGCTGTCGCTCAAGGTGAGCGCAGACAGAATATGCAGGTCGGAAAAATCAGCAGCAATGTCCGCAAAGAAGCTTTCGACGGCATGCAGAAAGATTGGAAAGAACAGGGAATTGACAAATCATTGTCTTCTTGGCGTGTTGACATGAGCCGTATGATTCTTGCCGATAAGCCTATTCCGGCAGTTCTCGCGCGTTCTATAGATTCAAATAATCCGACGCCGGTAACGGCTTTTGTGGAGCGTAATGTTTATGCCGAAGAAGGGCGTAATATCCTGATTCCCGCCGGTAGCCGCTTTATGGGCGAATTTGGCGGGTTATCTCCGACATCTGAGGCTTCTTCGGAAACGGGTAAGGTTCAAATCACTTGGCAGCGCCTGATCCGTCCGGATGGTTCAATGTTTAAATTTGACGGTTTGACTGCGGATGCCCAAGGACGCGGCGGTGCGCTCGGTTATTTGGATAAACAGTTGTTCAAGCGATACACCATGCCTGTCCTGACTTCAATTTTAACCAATGCAATGGCTTATATGATGACGCCTGAAGATGAATCAGGCAGTGAAACGGAAACGCCTAAGCAACAGGCGGCAAACGATGCCCGTCAAAATTTCTTGGATCAAATGAATCAGATGTTTGAACAAATTTTGCAGGATAAAGCCAGCATTCAGGCAATGTCTTATGTTCCAGCCGGCACGCGTATCATCATTTTCCCGAAAGTAGATTTATGGCTCCGCGATATTGAAAGCGATAAAGAAGGGGGATATGAATCGAATAATGCAAATGTTTTGATTAATGATGAAGCCCGTTTGAAAGGTGATAATGGCGGTGCAACCGTTCCTACCGGAGGCGGTAGTAGCAGCCAGGTAAGCTATGAGGAAGACGTCAGCAGCGAGGAAACGCCGAAATCCGCTCCGTTAATTGCGGAAGAACCGAAAAAACCGGCGACAACACGGCCGTTGGTTGTTCCGCCGCCGCCGCCTTCTTCTTCAACCGGAAGAGGGAGCGGAACTTCGGGCAGCGGCAGTAAGCCGGCTGTTGCTCCGGCTCCTCCGTCAAGCAGCGGCAGTTCGTCGGCAGCACCTAATAATAATCAGTCTGTGCCGCAATTATTTTAGAGGAGAAAGCTAATGAGTTTTGCCGTATTGGAATCAGTTCTCAGACCTCTTTCTTATTGGTATACCCAAGATAATATCGAAGAGGTGGCAATTAACCGCTCAGGGCAGATTTGGCTGCGTTTGCGCGGCAAAAGGGCATATCCTTGGGTCATGTACAAAGATGAAAAGCTCAGCAAAGAATATTTGGTTGATTTGCTTTATATCATTGCAAATACTTATGAACTTCCTTTCGACCCTGTTTCGGGAACACCGCTGGTATTTGCGACCATTCCCGGCGAACACCGTTTCTCTGCCATTGCCGGCAAAAACATTATGTATGATCAGGATGATCTCACCGGCGGCGTTGCTTTAACAATCCGTATCCACAGCGAAGATGTTGCTTTCGGATTAGGAGATTATGGTTTGGCGCAAGGCGCAAAGCTGCATCAGATTAACGTTTTAAAACAAATTAAAGATCCGGATGACCCTTATGAAAAACTGCTTCTCAGCATCAAGCGTGGCGACCATATTCTTGTTTCCGGCGCAACGGCAACAGGTAAAACGACGTTTTTGAACAACTTGTTGAAGATTTTGGATATTCATAAACGTATTTTAACAATTGAAGATACCAGAGAATTGATCGTGCCGCATCCTAACCGTGTTCATATTACGCTATCCCGTACGGAACAGACCAACGAGTTGGATTACGCCGGCGTTATTGACTTGGTTGTTCGTTTTACGCCGGATGCGATTATCGGCGGTGAGATTTCGACTAAAAACGCTGCGGCGATTTGGGAGCTTATGGGGTCAGGCCACGATAACTGTCTGGCAACAATCCACGCTGAAAACTCGGAAGCGGCATATAATGCTTTCGTTGACCGTATTATGCATGCCTCGCCGACAATCGACCGCGGAAAGACGATTGAAGAAATGAAAAAGAAATTAAGGGTTGTACAAATCAACCGTGACGGTAACCTGCGTGCTGTTACTGAAGTTACTTAGAAAAAAAGCCCCTTTCAAAGGGGCTTTTTTTTTAAGAGCTTATAGAAGCTTGCCTGCGAGCAGGCATTTTAAGCTTTCACGGATAAGCATAGCGCTTATAATGCTGAATGGCAACACAAGCGGCAAAACAGCTGATTGGAGTGCTTACTCTCGCGTTTATTGTAGCGGCGGAATATTAAACTGGGCAATTTCGCCGGGTTTGATTTTTCGGTTGGAATAGCGCATGTTTCCGGTTTCAATAACAAAACGCTGGCGTCCGGTCAATTGTGATGCCAAGTCATAAAAATCGCTGGCATTAAGCTCCTGACGCTGAGGATTCATAATATATAAAACGCAGCCTTGCGTTTTTTCGGCAACGCCGCAGCGGGCACGGCCTCTCGGAACTTCAGAATTAACCACGATTCCCTGCAATCCGTCCCGAACAACCTTTTGTTGTCCGAACATCAGCTTTGCGGCAATAAAACCTGCCAGAAAAGCCGCAATTCCGATAATGATTGCAATTTTTTTGGCAACAGTTCCCGTCTGATAATTTCCGGCCGGCATTTGTTCTGCCATCAATTCACTCTCATCAATAAAATGAGGGGTGCTTCCGGGTGCATATTGTTGATTTTGGTCTGCAAAATAATTGTCGTCGCTGAGAGCCGGCAAATTTGCATTTTCATCTATATAAGCATCTAAATTGAACGCGTCGATTTCTTGGGCGCGTTGTCCGCCTTGAGGCGTATTTTGCTGCTGGGGAAGCCCCGTATTCTGAGCTGACGGAGAAACAGGCATATTGCTGCCTTGAGGAACCATTCTCTTTACCGGACGCTTAACTTTTTTTAAACGGCGGTTTGGATCCATATTCATATTGGGATTAGGCGTATTGGTTATATCATTCATTGTCTTTTTTCCTTAACAGTCCTAATTAAATCTTGTTTTGTAAATGTTTTGTTGTTTTTAATGTCTTGATAATTCGGGGAACCATAAAGACAATGGTCTGAGAATCTTTGCCTTTGGCGCCGAATATTTCATTCGGAATACCGATAATGAGGAAATTTTCTCCCAGTTGGCTGCGAACATTAAATTGTGTAATCTCGCCATTTGTCGATTCCAATGTTATGTTGGAAAAAATTTTATTATTTTGTTCAATAGACGCTTTAGCCAGAATGGAAAGATTCGCGTCAATATTGCTGCGGCGTCCGCATTTGCCCACGTCAAAACGGGCATACCACAGGTTTGGAACAACGAATTTTCCTTGAGCGACAGGCTCAACGCGCCCCTGCATATTAAGAAAAGCATTCAGCGAACTGATGTTTAATTCGTCAGAAGTCGTTAAAACCCGTCCTAAAACGCCCGTTTTTGCTGATTTTATTGTTCCGTAATCAAACGTATTCAGCAAATTTTGCCATTGAATATCATTTTGTTTGTTTGCCGGATAAACTTTCATAACATAAACGTCAAATGCGATAAGCAACGGATTTTCTTCAAAATAGCCGATTAGGCTTAAAATTTTATTTTTCAGTTCAAAATCAGCGTCAAACGTAATTGAATAATCATCCCAGTCGGATGTAATGTCAGTAATGCCGGAACCGCGCAAAACGTCGAGCAATGCCAGTAAAATCGGTCGGGATTTCGGAACATAAAGGCTGAAATTGGCTTTGCGGCTTATTCTTAAAGTTTTGTTATGGGCATCATAAGAATAATAAATTTCTGCGGCATCGGCAATCATTTGGATGACTTCCGAAAGTTCGCCGCGCAGGTTTTCGGCAGAGATGCTGGCGTAAGGCGCATCTTTGGCAATCAGTTTGATACCTGCTTCTTTGGTCAGTTTGCGCAAAGCTTTTTCTGCCGGCATGGTTTCAAATGAAAATCCGGTAACTTCAAAGCGCGGCAGCATGTCATTATTCCCGTTTTTAACCAAATTAAAGGCTTTGATATTATACGGAATAGTCGTAATCATTTGCTGTGTCTGCCAGTTGACGGAACAGCGCAAAGGCGTTTCCAAATCAAAAGTCTGCGCGCCTTTGGGAGTGCGAATGATATTAGGATCTTGCGGAAGTGTAATTTTAGCTTCAATTCCCGATTTCTTAAAGTCAATAATCTGCGAAGGCGGCGTGCTTTCGGTCTGGCAGCCGGCGAGCAATAGTGAAATACAAAATGCCAAACTGTTGTTTATTAGTTTTTTGATAATCATTCTTCGCTAACCTTATTGGGAACGGCCGGAACTGCTTGCGGGGCAGCCGGTCTGACAATTTTTACAATCTTTTTTATAACTTTTTGAGTGCCCGGAGGCGGAACAGGAGGAATGCCTCCTTGCTGCGGTGCCGCATTGGCTTGAGGAGCGGGAGCGGCCGGAATTTCAGGCTGGGCTGTCTGCGGTTGAGAACCCTGAACTTGGGGCTGCGGTTGCAGTGCTTGCGTTTGAGGTTGGGCTTGAGCTTGAGTTTGAGCTTGAGCTTGAGCTTGTTGTTGGGGAGCCAGCGGCTGCGGTGCAGCAGCTTTTTGCGCCTGCTGGGTCAGAGCCAGAGAACTGCCTTCAACGGCTTCAAGATTTTGATTGCTCATCAGTTTTTCAATAACGGCATCCATGCTCATACCGGCACCGGCGGTCGGGTCATGCGATTTATCAACATCTCCGAGAGCGTCTCTCATCTGTGCCAGCTCTTGAGCATTGTCTTGTTTTATCATGTCCGGCGTTGAATTGTTGCGCAATTCGATTTTGTAGTCATTAAGATTTTTTTTGAAAGAGGCCATTCCGCCCTGAATCTTTTTTTCTACGTACGGATACAATTCTTTGTGGGCTAGAATAAAATCGCCGCTTTCGCTGATTTCTTCCAATACGTCAAGGATATAATTGTAAAAAGGGTACTCTTCCATGGCAATATTGCCTTGGCGGATGCAGCGGGCGGCAATTCTGGAGATAGTACGGTCCAGATAGTCTTTAAGCAGAATATAATTGTCAAGAACCCAGAGGGTTTCCTTGTCAACCTGCGGAAGTGCCGTATTGTTTTGTTGCTCGTCCATAATTGCCTGCTCCTTGTTTATCTCTAATGTAATGTAGGCGCCTGACTTTGTAAATTATTATTTTAAGGTTTTAAATCACTATTTAAATGATATGGTTCATTTTTATTTTCCTCTTCACTCCAGTCAGGAATAGCCGTTTCATTGCCTATATCCGGTATTGAAGAAAATGATGCTTGTTTTTTCTCTGTCGAAGCAGAAATTTCATCCTGAAAATAGAGATCTCCCGATTGTAATGAAGCTATGCCCAATTCATCATCCGGCAAATCATCGCTGCCGCTATATGGATCTGCGGCAAAGTTTTCCTTTTCATCGTTTTTTTGATCAAATTCATTAAATAAATCCGAAAAATCAACGTCTTCCGGTTCGGAAAGTTCTGGGAGAGTATCATCTTTTTCGGGGAGATTGACATTATCAACAGTTTCTGAAGATAAATCAATATTTTCAGATTTGCTTTCAATACCGGAATTGGACTGCTCTTCGGGAACTTCCTCGTATTCCCACTCCCACTCGCCGTCTTCGCTTTCGTCAGCGGCGGTCTGAATCTCGGCAGCGTTGTTATCTTCACCTTCGGGAACTTCCTCGTATTCCCACTCCCATTCGCCGTCTTCGCTTTCAGCAGCGGCAGTCTGAATCTCGGTAGCGTTGTCGTCTTCACCCTCGGGAACTTCCTCGTATTCCCATTCCCACTCGCCGTCTTCGCTTTCGTCAGCGGCGGTCTGAATCTCGGCAGCGTTGTTATCTTCACCTTCGGGAACTTCCTCGTATTCCCACTCCCATTCGCCGTCTTCGCTTT
>CASZWJ010000011.1 GCA_949493535.1 uncultured Alphaproteobacteria bacterium | reverse complement strand
TGACATTTAGAACAATTGACGGCTATGCCAATACAGCTAAAAAAGTCACATATAAGGGCGAAACCTACGCAGTAGTTAACTATCCTACTGCCAACGGCATGACATGTTCGGCCGCTGATACACGTTGCGCGGAAGAAAGGGGCTATTCACTGCCTACTCAGGAATTCGCAAAATATTTAATTACCAACAAATCAAATTATGGACTAAATCTGGGCGGTGGCACTGCCGGCGTTTGTACATCAACAAAATGCGGTTCTACCCAATATTTAGGATGTACCAGCAGCTCATCCTGCCCCTGCATTTCAAATCCGACAACAACTTTTGCCACCTGCATCAAAAAAGTCTGTGCCAATGCCGTAGAAGAAACCTGCCCGACAGGATATCAACTGTCAACATGTACATATACTCAAAAACAAACAGGTTCCGCCAGCAGCTCTCTTGGTAACACCTGTTACAAATGCGAGGATGATCCATCATCTTCCGGATCATCCGGTTCTTCAAGCTCAAGTTCTTCATGTTCAACAGATTATGATGACTCTGGATGCAGTAGAATTTCTCAAAACAAATATAGTCATTGTGTTAATACATTGGGATATTGTTGCCATCAGACTTGTACCACTAACAACGGCATATCTATTTATTCTTGTCATCATTAATTAAAAAAGCACCCCCTGCGTCCAACGCGGGGGGGGGAAGCTGATATTAACATAATTTACAGGCCGTTATTCGGCAATCGTAACGTCTTTTTTGGGCTTGTTCTTAATTTTCCGCAACGAATATCCGAGAGCAGAAATTAATTAATCGCTCTAAAATACCAGCCCCAAAAATCCCCAGTATTTTTATCCGGGGATTTTTTTATCAGGCATTAAAATTGAGGCCCCAATCTTTATAACGAGCCGGATCATCAATCCAATTTTCTCGAACCTTAACAAACAAAAACAAATGGACGCGCTCTTCCAAAAGTTCTTCAATTTCCGTTCTAGCGGCCTGTCCAATTCTTTTAATCATCGAACCGCCCTTCCCTAAAACAATCACTTTTTGGCTGTCTCTCTCAACATAAATGGTAATTTCCGCCCTGACGGAACCGTCTTCGCGGCGTTCCCAAAGTTCCGGTTCCACAGTCAAGGCATAAGGCAGCTCTTGGTGCAGGTATAAAAACAGTTTTTCTCTGACAATTTCCGCGGCAAGAAGTTTTAACGGCATATCAGAAATCTGGTCTTCGTCATAATACCACGGGCTGATTGGCAGATTATCGGCCAAATATTTATAAAAATCATCCATATATTCGCCGTCCAGTGCCGAAACCATAAAAGTTTCCTTAAACTTGCCGGCCGCATTTATTTCGGCGGATAATCCCAAAAGCTTTTCCTTCTGAATCAAATCAATCTTATTCAGCAAAAGAACTGCCTCTGTTTTATTTTTATTGAGTTTTGCTATAATTGCCTTGGTTTCATCATCAAAACCGCGCTTGGCATCAACCACCAAAACCGTAATATCGGCATCGCCGACACCGCTCCAGGATGAGGCGACCATAGCTCTGTCCAAACGGCGCTTGGGCTTAAAAATACCGGGCGTATCAATAAAAATAATCTGCGTATTTTCAAAAATGCCGATACCTTTAACCAACGTACGGGTTGTTTGCACCTTTGGAGAAACAATAGAAACCTTTGAACCGACAAAGTTATTCGTAATCGTAGACTTTCCGGCATTCGGTGCACCAATCAGGGCAACAAATCCGCAACGGGTCGGCAAATCATCATAATTTTGATTGTCGCTCATCAAACCCCCAACCGTTTCAGCATCTTAGCGGCAGCTTCCTGTTCTGCCAATTTTTTACTGCGCCCTTCGCCTATTTCCGGCGGCAAACCGTTTAAGGTTACGGAAATATGAAAAATCGGTTCATGCTCGCTGCCCTCGCGCCCTTCCAACTTATAAACGGGAACACCGCGCCCTTTGGCGTGAGCTTTTTCCTGCAACATGGTCTTGGCATCTTTCGGCGGCGCAACATTCTTATCAATCAGTTCGCGCCAATGCTCATTGACAAAATCAATCGCCGCAACGCAATCGCTGTCAATATAAATAGAGCCGATAACCGCTTCGCAAACATCGCACAAAACATTTTCATTCTCGCGGATTTCTTCATTGGCTACAATCATATACTTGTCCAGCCGCAAAGTTTTTGCAACCAGAGCAACCGTTTCTTTGCAAACCAGACCGGTATGGCGTTGCGATAAACTGCCCTCGGGCTCATTCGGAAAAATCTTATAAAGCAGGCTGGCAATCGTCAAGCCAAGCACACGGTCGCCGAGAAATTCCAAACGTTCATAATTTTCTTCAACATGAGAAGCATGGCTGCTGTGCGTCAAAGCCTGTCTCAGCAATGCCGGATTTTTATATTTATAGCCTAATATTTTTTCTAATTCTTCAATCATTATTATTCTCATTTAAGAATGAAAGAAAATAAGTTTTAGGCAGGAATATAAAGGTGAGGATTTAAGATGAAAAACTTGAGCGTACTTAAGCGTACGTGAGCTTTCGAAGCTTAAAACAGGCCTTTAGATACCGCATAAAACTTATTTGATCTTATTAAACAGCCGGTTCCACCGTATCTTCTTCGGCCAAGTCCAAGGCTTATACCAAGCGTCCTCATCATTATGCGAGAAGAACAAGAACCGAGCCTTGCCAACCAGATTTTCTGCCGGAACGAAGCCGACATTTACGCGGCTGTCATCCGAATGGTCGCGATTATCCCCCATAACAAAATAGCTGTTCTGCGGAATTTCAATCTCAGGCATATAATCAACAGTCTCAAAGTCTGACACTTCAATAATTTTATGCTTATAACCTTCGGGAAGCGTCTCGACATATTGATGAAAACGCTCGGCATTACCACGCTTGTCTCGCAGGACAAAGTCTTCAATTTCGTCTCTGGCAACCTGCTTGCCGTTAATATATAAGCGCCCTTGTTCAAGTTTCAATTTATCTCCCGGAAGCCCGATAATTCTTTTGATAAAATCAGTCCGGTTATCTTGCGGAAATTTAAAAACAACCACATCGCCGCGCTCCGGCTTGTCTTCCCAGATACGCCCGTTAAACAAAGGAATGCTGAACGGAAACGAATGCTTCGAATAACCGTAAGTATATTTTGAAACAAACAGATAATCGCCGACATAAAGCGTCGGATACATTGACCCTGAAGGAATTTTAAAAGGTTCAAACAAAAAAGTGCGGATAACAACAGCAATTACAATCGCGGCCAATACTGTTTTGACCGTTTCCCAAAGTCCTTCGTCTTTTTCCATAACAACCTCAATTTATTATATTTTTGCCTTTAGGCACCTCTTTAGAAATTAATT
Source organism: uncultured Alphaproteobacteria bacterium (assembly GCA_949493535.1). Taxonomy (GTDB): domain Bacteria; phylum Pseudomonadota; class Alphaproteobacteria; order RF32; family CAG-239; genus CAJLXD01. The sequence continues at coordinate 52,839 of CASZWJ010000011.1, read as the reverse complement.
TTAATCCTTAAAAATAATTTCTAACGAGGCACTGTTTTTACATACTAAACATTATTTTACAGAGTGCAATAAATATTTAGCCAATTAACAACGATTTAGGCTAATTTTTTATTTGGGCTTTGCCAATCAGGTTTTCAAACGGAATCAAACCGAGCGAACCGCGGCTGTCTTCTGATTGATCCCTGTTATCGCCGATAAAATAATAATACCCTTGCGGAACTTTGACCGGCGCCACATTATCCGTAAGCTCATTGTCCGAAAGCTCAATAATTTTATGCTTTACACCGCCGGGAAGCGTTTCAATATATTGGCGGAAAATATACAGGCGCCCGCGCCTGTCTTCATGCTCAAAAGCGCCGATTTCTTCACGCTCGGCCATTTCACCGTTAATAATCAGCCTGCCGTCTATTATTGTAACAATATCGCCGGGCAAACCGATAACCCTTTTGACATAAGGCCAGCGTTCCTGTTCTCGGGTTGACTTAAAAACAACCACATCGCCGCGCTCCGGCTCTGAGGCAAATAACCGTTCCCCTTCGGGAATGGGCGTTTTAAAAGGAAATGAATGGCGGGAATAGCCGTAATTATATTTCGTCACAAAATCCCACTCGCCCGATTGCATGGTCGGCAGCATGGAGACGGAATAAATTTTGAACTTTTCAAAAACAAACAAGCGCAACAATATCGTCAAAACAATTCCGACAACGATAACGCGCATCAAACTGTATTTCTTTTTCTTTGCCAACTTTTTAATCCTACCTCAAAACAGAAACAGACTAAGTAAAATTTCTCTAGTCTCCACATTCCGCTTTTTTTAATTTCATTTTAGGCCGGAGAATAGAGTGGTTTCTAGCTGCGAAGAAAATCCTAGTGTACATAGAAGTACATGAAGTCAATAGTTGGTGAAAACGAACCGAAAGTGAAGTTTGAACCCTACGGGACGACGACCAACGGGAGACCATTTTCTGAGACCGCGTAATATCGCTCTGGATTCCGCATAAAACGAAATTAAATTTTCTCAATAACGACAAACGCCTGTGCCCAAGGATAATCATCGCTCATCGTAAGCTGAATATTGGCATTTCCGTCTTCGCAAAGATGTTGGGCATGTTTAGCGGCATCTCCGCTCAGCTTGAGCGCCGGTTTGCCTGACGCCAAATGGCGGACTTCAATATTTTTCCAAAAAACGCCTTGGCGAAAACCGGTGCCCAAAGCTTTCGAACAAGCTTCTTTGGCAGAAAACCTTTTGGCAGCCATACAGGCATATTCCCGCTCAGAAATGCCTTTGCGTTTTGCCATTTCGCCAATTTCATATTTGGTAAAAATTTTATTGATAAACCGTTGGCCGAACTTTCTGATTGTATCTTCAATACGCGAAATATTTGCCAAATCGCTGCCTATTCCAACTATCATTTATTTTTCTCCGCCTTCTTATATTTTTGCTCAATTTTTTCCAAAGCTCCTTTGGTCAAATAATAAGAAATAAACCAAGAAGCAAAATAAAACGGAATACATCCGACAATCATCGGCCACAAAATAGGCCAAACATCCGCAACAAACAACTTAAAATCAAAAGTCATCAAAGCGCGTGTCGCCCCTTCAAACACAGGCAGAAACTTAACATGTTCTTCCGCTCCCGCATTCATTCCCAACATAAGGCGTCCGGTATAAAGAACCGAAATCCAAATAAAAGGAAATGTCCACGGATTTCCGGCGGCAGTACCGATTGCGCTGGCCAAAATATTGCCGCGCGTCAGCCACGCCGTAACAGCAGCCAAAATCATATGAAAGCCGATAAACGGCGTAAAAGAAACAGCCACGCCGCAAGCAACGCCGGCAGCAATTTCTTTCGGTGTGCCTTTCAAACGATTCAAACGCAGCAGCAAATAGCGCCCGTAACGTTTCCAACCGCCAGCCGGCCAAATATAGTTTAATAAACTTTTTCTTTTTTTACGTTTAGCCACCGATTGCCCCTCATTTTGAATTATTGCATAAATATAAACACAATATCTATGAAGTACAACCCGAAAGTTTTGAATTAAGAAGAAATTTGTTATTCCTCCCGATATTATATCAGAAACCGGCAAAACATTTTTTTACTGGTTGGCGCGGGAAACGTAAGACACAGCCTTAGAGGCCTTTAAGGCTGCAATAATATCCGTGAGATGTTTCAAATCTTTAACTTCCACATCAACTAAAAGCTCAAAATAGCTGACCGTGCGGTAAACAATATTCAAATTGGCAATATTGCCGTTATAGCGCGCAATCAGGTTAGACAATTCTCCCAATGATCCCGGTTCGTTTGTCAACATCACCTTTAAGCGGCCGACATGCGGGCCGTCTTCCGCAGCCTCGCCCCATGAAATATCCAGCCAGCGTTCAGGTTCATCGGCAAATTTTTCAAGCTGTTTGCAGTCGATCGTATGAACGGCTACGCCCTTGCCCGTAGTAACGATACCGACAATTCTGTCTCCGGGCAGCGGATGGCAACAGCCGGCAAAATGCACGGCCATTCCCGGAATAAGGCCGTTGATTTTTAAATCGTCTTTCTTATTCTTTTTAACCGTCTTTTTGAAAACAGGTTTGAGGGAATTAACGACTTTTTCCAACTTAGACTGCTTATACCCCGGATAAACCGCGCGCAAAACATCCCAACCGCTGACCAGGCCTTCGCCGACTTTGGCGTAAATATCATCAATTGACTCGGCTTCAAAATTCGGCAGAATATTTACCAGCGCTTTTTCAGAAAACTCTAAATTTTCCCCTTTGAAAGTACGTTCCAAAATCTGCTCGCCTATGGCAATAAACTGATCGCGCTTATGAGCCCTGACATAACGCCTGATTGCTGCCTTAGCTTTTCCGGTAACGACAAAACGCTCCCATTCCGTTGACGGATGCTGCGCTTTTGAGGTTAAAATATCGACTTGGTCGCCGTTTTGCAAAACCGTTCGCAAAGGGCGGATTTCTCCGTTAATCTTTGCGCCGACGCAGGTATCGCCGACCGAAGAGTGAACCGCATAGGCAAAATCCACCGGCGTCGAATTAATCGGCAAGCCGATTAAATCGCCTTTCGGCGTAAAGCAAAAGACCTGGTCATTATACATCTCCAGTTTGGTATTTTCCAAAAACTCTTCGGGATTTGAAGCCTGTTCCAAAATTTCCAGCAGCTCTCTGATCCATTTGAAATTACGTCCGACAACTTTCTCGCCCTGCTTATAAGCCCAGTGCGCCGCCACGCCTTTTTCGGCAATCTCGTGCATATCATAAGTGCGGATTTGGATTTCAATACGCGTATTTTCGGGGCCGATAACGCCGGTATGAATAGATTTATAGCCATTCGGCTTCGGAGTGGAAATGTAATCCTTAAAGCGGCGCGGCACCATATGGTATTTGCTGTGGACAATACCCAGCGCCTGATAGCAGCTGGCAATATCTTCAACGCAAATACGAAATGCCATAATATCAGACAGCTGCTCAAAAGAAGCGTTTTTCTGCTGCATTTTGCGCCAAATGGAATAAGGCGTTTTTTCACGGCCGGAAACGGTAGCCTTAATCCCGTTGTCTGCCATGTCCTTTTGCAACTGTTCAATAATCTTTGGAACCAGATTATTCCCCTGCTCGCGCAAAAAGTTCAAACGTGCGACAATTGAATCATGGGCTTCCTTATGCAATTCCGCAAAAGCGATTTCTTCTAACTCGCTCTTGACTTCCTGCATGCCGATACGTTCGGCCAAAGGCGCATAAATATCCAAAGTTTCTTTGGCAATGCGCGCCCTCTTTTCCGGAGCGCAAAAATGTAATGTGCGCATATTATGCAGACGGTCAGCCAGCTTAATCAGCAAAACGCGGATATCTTCCGACATAGCCAGCAAAAGCTTGCGGAAATTTTCGGCTTGCTTGTTGTTAGCGGATTTCTGCTCAATCATGGCCAATTTAGTCAAGCCGTCAACAATCTGCGCCACCTGATCGCCGAACAATCCGCGGACTTCTTCAATCGTCGTATCGGTATCTTCAACCGTATCATGCAGCAAACCGGCAATAATGGAAGATGAATCCAATTTGAATTTGGTCAGAATACCGGCAACTTCAACCGGATGAGAATAGTACGGGTCTCCGGAAGCGCGAAGCTGGGCGCCATGTTTTTTCATGGCAAAGACATAAGCCTTGTTCAAAGCATCTTCATCGGCATCAGGATCATAAGATTTTACCAAATCCACTAATTCATATTGTCTTAACATCAGGTATCCTGCTCAAAAAAAATCTAAAAACTGCAACTAAATAAATTCTATAAAAGTATATGAAATGTTACAACAGAAAACTTAAAATTTGCTTTAAAATAACAAATGGCGCCGACTAAATGCCGACGCCATTCATTTAACAAATATTTACGGCTGACTATTCGTCGATATCATCAAAATCATCACCCATATCGCCGCCTAAATCCAAACCGTCGTCAAAACCGCCGTCTTCATCATCAAACGAAATATCAGCATCGCTACCGGCATCGGCATCAAGGTCAAGATCATCATCATCGCCGTGAACCTGCATATTTTCGCTCAAATCCGTATCCAAAAGCAGGCCGGAGAACTGTTCGTCCAAATCAGCCAACTCTTTTTCGGCAGCCATAATTTCAAGCTCTTCTTCTTCAGGCTCCTCAACTTCAACGTATTTCTGAAGCCCCATAACCAAAGACTTCTGCAATTCTTCAATGCTGACGGTTTCGTCGGCAATCTCACGCAATGCAATAACCGGATTTTTATCATTGTCTTTTGATACGGTAATCGGAGAACCGGAAGCAATATCTTTAGCTCTCTGAGCAGCAACCATAAGCAATTCATAACGGTTGGGGATTTTATCAATGCAGTCTTCAACAGTAACGCGTGCCATTTTGTTTTCACCTTATAAAATACGAAATTAATTCAAATTATCCTACTTATACATAGTATAAATACGAATTGCAATAAATTTTTATAAAAAAACGATAAAATAAGACTCTAGCTATGCACAGGTTAAGAACGCCCGGCAATAGGACTCGAAAGCAGCATATTATCCAGCTTCATAAATTTCTCCCGTAACAAGGAACGATTCTTCTTCACTTCCAGAACATCGCTCATCGGCGCCTTATACATTTCTAAAAACCCCTGCATTGTCGAGAACTGAAAAATCTGATTACGCCGGTCATACACTCTCACGACATGATTATACAGCCCTTTTTCATAGGCTTTCAGCTCATTCAATGTCTTACGGGACAAACGGGAAACCCGATAAGCCTTAATGGTCTTGTCACAGGTATAAGCCCATTCGTTTAATGTAAAGCCTTTTCCGGCGACCAGCATCGTAAATTCTTTTTCTTTCGCCGGCCCTAAAATCCTGATTTTTTGCACCAACCGCTGGCAGGGGTGCACCAAATCTTTCATTTGGTTCAGTTGCAGGTTTATGCCTTCGGCCTGCTCATATTGGTCAAGCAGCGCGCCGGCTCTGAAAGTATCAAGAACATTGTTACCCCTTTTAGAAAATTCTAACACGCCGTCCAGCGTATCGGCAAAAGCCTTGACATCGGCAGAGGTCAAAAGGCTGGTCGGCGTCGGGTGGACAGTGCGAAAATCGCTGCGTGTCACTTTATTAGGCTTCTTTATCCCGCCCATATAACTTTCCGGTGGAACCAATTTTTTGATTTTTTCATAAAAGTCTGCGTCAAATTTAACTTGCGGATAGCTTGGAAAAAGATTGGGCATTTCCGTCATTTGCAGATTTTGCGGCCAAGCTTCGGGCATCAAAATAAAATATAAATTCGGCGACAAAAACTCTAAATCGGGAATTCCCTTGAGCTGGGGCGCAATCCGGCTGGGAAACTTGTTCTTCGTTTCCTTAATCCCCGGCAGATTAAGAATTTTATCCGAAATTCCGGGAACCGTATGCAAATAAGGGCCGATATAAGGATAAACCTCTTTGGGAATATTATTCAGCATACTCAGCAGGGCTTCTTCATTCCGCTCCGGCAAGCGTTTTTCTCTGGTTCCGTTTTCGGCAATCGTTAAACGAAAAGCCGTATCGAAAATTTCTTCAATATTCCAGCCATAGTCATATTTATAGTCATACATAACGCTCGGCTTGGCATATTTTGCATTTAACTCCTCAAAACTGGGCAAAGGCTTTTCCAAATCAATTTTGAAATACTTGGCAAAATCTTGAGGGGAAATATCCTCTGCCGCTGCCGGATTTAACGGCAGCAGGCAGAAGGCAAAAGCTAAAACGGCGGCTTTAATCATTTGTTCCGAGTAACCCTTACGGTATAAGTTAAAACTTTCTTCTCGTTTTTAGGCAAATCAAAACGCCATTTAAGCGTCGATGAGTTCTTTTTCTCGCTTTTCATACTTTCTTTAAGCAAATCCCATTTATCATAAATATTTTGCTCAAAAACGATTTTTTTAACCTTTTCAGACGCATTCGTAAAAGCAACTTCCACGTCAAACTCGCTGATATTCTCCGAAATAGAACGGATATTGACAATTTTTCCTTTGGCAAACACGTCAAAAGCCTTGCCTATTGTCAAATCAATCTTTTCGCCGACGGCAGACTGTTCAATCCTGCTCTCGCCGATAAACTGCAGATTTTGACGGGCATCTTTTTCATAAAAACGGACCACGCCGCCCGGCAAAGGCTCGCCCAGATTGGCTGACTTTTCATTTTTCAGCTTGAAAACGACATTCGGATTGCTTTTTTCAAAATCGCTGCTCCGGGCTCCGACACTAATATAAAGCGGAGACTGCATAACATATTCTTTCTCATATTTGACGTTTTCCAGATTCATCATGCTGACCTGTTTTGACTGCTTGTCTTTAATCGTGGTCTTGTGCGGCAATGTATAAAGATAATAGTCGGAAAGGCTTGCTCTCTCCACACTGCCGGTTTCCATAACGGCAGCACCGTCCATCATCGCGCCTCTTGCCATTTTCATCTGCAGCATCGGACGAACCGTATTTACAGCATCATAAACCTGATTAACGCTTCCCGAAACCAGCTGAACCGTTGCATTTTCATAATCGGCTCCCGTTTCGTTATTGAGCGTAATCCATGTATTCAAACCAAGCTCTTCGTCAGATTTTATCTCGGCAATATAATCCGCCTTCCAGCTGATTCCGTTTGTCAAATAAGCCAATTCCAGATTTTTGCTGCCGGCATCCGCATTATTCAGATTGACAACCAATGTCGGCTTAACCCTCAAGCTTGACGGTACCTTATCATAAACCACACGGCCGGGAAAATTAGCTTCGACGCCATAACTGAAACGCAAAATCGGCGCGCCGTAGTTATTATTCAAAACAACCGCCTTATCAAAAATATTCTCGCCTGTTGTCGGATTTTGAATAACGGTTTTAACTTCTTTGCCGACAAACTGTTCCAAAATATTATTCGGAGTAAGCAGATCATAGTCATAATTTTGTTCCAGAACATTAACGCCGCTGCCGGTTAACACGGCAGTCTCGGCTTTAATCTGGCTGGCAACGCCTTCAAACGCTATCGAATTCAGCCCCGCGCCTAAAGCCACATTGCGCGTATCGCGGACAAAACCGAGGTTATTATTATAAATGCTGACGACCATATCTACATTCTTATTGTTTTCAACCAGAATTTCTTCCGCCGCCTGAACGGGATTTTGTATCAAAACACTACTCAATACGGCTACTGCCGCGGCATTCTTAAATTGCATCACAAGCCCTCCATAAATTAACCTGTCCATTAATATAATCTAAAAAAAATTAAAAAAGAAGTGATAAATTGCTAGACTCGCGGAAATTATTGCAATAAGATAATGCCGATACAAGCAAAACAACAAATTTTAAGGAGACAAGACATGGCTTGGACGGATGAAATGGTTGACCAGCTGAGAGCAATGTGGGTTGAAGGCCTGACAACGGGCGAAATCGGCAAGCGGCTCGGCGTATCAAAAAATTCCATTGTCGGCAAAGTTCATCGCTTGGGTTTATCCGGACGCCCGTCTCCGATTAAGAAAAAAGAAGAAAATGACAGCATAGCGGCAACAACTGAAACGCCTGCCAAACCGGTTAAAGAAAAAACCGTTGCAAAAGAGCCGAAAGCAACAAAACCCAAAGCGGAAAAAACGGTTGTTCCGGCAGATGCGCCGGCTGAAAAGGCTGCGGAAAAAGCAGAATGCCACCCCAAACCCCATTCTCACAATGGAAAAACCATGCTGACAGATTTGGATAACCACACCTGCCGCTGGCCGCTCGGTGACCCGAAAGACGAAAATTTTCACTTTTGCGGAAGGAAAGTGCGTATCGGACAAACTTATTGCGACGAACACGCTAATATTGCTTACGTCAAAGCCAATAAAAAATAATCATTTGTAAAATATTAACTTCTTGCATGTTACGCTGGTACGAAAGAATATCATACCGGGAAGGATTTTTTTGTTATGTCAATGGGAACAATTTTTTCTTTTATTGCCGCCGTAGTCGTGGTTTTAGGCGCCATTATAACCGCAACGGACAAGCCGTCCGCATTTGTTGATATCCCCAGCATGATTATCGTGGCCGGCGGAACCTTTGCCGCCCTGTTTATCTCTTATGAGATTAAAACAGCGGTATCAGCTCTGCGCCTGATGGGAAAAACCTTTTCCAAACACGCTGACTCTGAAAATTCGCTTAAAGACGAAATCGGCCGCATTGTCCGCTGGGCATACATTATTCAAAAAAACGGATTGCAAGGCTTGGAAAATGAAATCACGCCCGAACTAAGAGAAAAGAACCCGTTTTTGGCTTATGCTACCGATTTGGTTGTTACCGGATATACCGGCGCTGAAATTAACCAGATTTTGGAACAAATGCTCGAAGCAGAAGCTGACAGAAACAAAATTTCTTTAGATGCTTTGAAAAAAATGGGCGGTGACGCCCCTGCCTTCGGTATGATGGGTACGCTTATCGGTTTGATTATCATGCTCGGAAAAATGGGCGGCGACCCTTCGGCAATCGGCCCCAGCATGGCTGTTGCCCTTATCACGACATTTTATGGCATTATCCTTGCCCGTATGATTTTTATCCCTCTTGCAACCAAAATGTCTGCCCGCTATGACGTTACTTTATTCAAAAATACCATGCTTAAAGAAGGTATGGTTCTTTTGGCTGAACGCAAAAGCCCGCGTTATATACAAGATAAAATAAATTCATTCGTCGATGTCAAAGACCAATTCTTGATTGACCGGGATTTAAACAACCCGGCCACTCAGTCCGAAAACTAGGAGCCGCTTATGAAAAAGAAGCCCGAAGAAAAAGTTGATGAAGACTGGATGGCCACATATGGCGATATGGTTACCCTATTGCTCTGTTTTTTCGTCATGATGGCTTCCGTATCCAAACCGGATATCGCCCTGTTTGAGCAAATTCAAGCCAGCATGAACGACGCTTTGGGAAACAAAGACAACCAGCGTCCGATTGAACTGATGATGGCAGATTTGGACGATGACATCAAATCTGTAGACATCAGCGACCAACTATCACTCGGCAGCGATACCCAAGGCGTTGTGCTCGAAATGGAAGGTGACACGTTTTTCAGCCAAGGTTCTGCGGATTTAAGCCCCGTCGCTATCGCTTTCTTAAAAAGAGTTGCCGCAACATTGCAGTCTGAACGCTATAAAAACTTTAAATTCAGCATTGAAGGGCATACCAGCGACGAAAGGCTGACCGGCTCAAAATTCGCCTCAAACTGGGAGCTGTCCGCAGCGCGCGCAGCCGCCGTTGTCCGTTTTCTTGAAAGCAGAGGCATTCCGCGAGTACGAATGCAGGCTGTCGGTTTGTATGACGTAGCCCCCAAATATCCGAATATGGATCCGTATGGCGAACCGATTCCTGAAAACCGCAGACGGAATCGCCGTGTCGTAATTCATATAGAACCGTCATATAAATAAAAAATTTGTGCCTCAAAATAAAAATTTGAGGCATTTTTTTATAAAATTTTAACAGCTTTTCAGCTTAAAACCCTCAAACCCCAATACAACCGCCGCTTTCATGTACATAAAATTTCAAGTAGCCAAATTTTTCGACACCAGTCATCGCATTTTAGTATATTCTCACTCTAGAATATCGCGATAATATCAAAAACAACAAAGAAATATTTTTTGAAAACAATAGAGTTTTAACAAGGAGGAAAAACATGGGAACAATTAAGAACGACAGAAACACCAACGCCGAAACCAATATTGCCCTGATTAATAAAATTTATGAAAGCTTTGAAGCTCTTGAAGAAACTCTCGGCGGCTTGAAATTGGAAGAACCTTTGTTCATCACTTATGTTGCTAAAAAAGCTTTTGCCAAAGCCGTATTTGACGATAAAAGAAAAAGAAGCAAAAAGAAAATCTGCCAATAAAACAATCTTTGCCTCTTTGCATGCCGGAGAAACAAACTCCGGCATTTTTTTATCTACAGAGAACCGAAAAAAACATTAACAAAACTCTCGGTTTATGCTTAGCTGTTACCATTAGAATAATTGGAGACTGCTAATGGATAACCTGATTTTGCCCGCCCTGTTAATACTTTTTATTTGGCTTTGCTGCCTTAACAATGAAGTTTACAAAATTAAAGCAGCCTTAGAACAGCTTAATACCCCGCGAAAAAAAGGCCGACAAAATAAAGCGGCTGCCGCATCAAAACAAGAAAAAATTACCGAACAAACGGCAGCTCAAGTGCCGCAAAAAATTCTGACGTCTCCCGTTCCGCAGGCTCCCGTTGTAACTCAGACTGAAAGCGCAGATTTTGAAAATCTCTTTCTGGGCAATATCTTCAACAAAATCGGCGCCGTTGCCTTAATTATAGGCATCGCCGTATTCATAAAACTGGTTTCTCCTTATTTTACAATGTCTCCGGCAGTGAAAATTGTTTCAGGCGGCATTTTCGGCATTATTATGCTCGGATTCGGCGAAAAGCTTAATCGCGCAGAAACAAGAAATTATGCTAATGTCCTTACCGGAACCGGATTGGGCATTTTATTCGTTTCAACATGGTTTGCTTCGGCTTATTATCGTTTATTCTCTGTCCAAACGGCGGTCATCATTTCAGGCTCGTTAATCGCCGGATCATGGTTTCTCGCCGCAAGAAACAACTCTCGGACAATTCTGATTATCGCGCTCATTGCCGGCTATCTTAATCCGTTCTTTACGGCAGGAACAAAAATTTCAGCTGATTTTCTGTTCGGCTACTTTATTTTTATTAACCTGCTCTCTATCACCTTCACGCTGCGCAAACAATCGCTTTCAATGCTGAATATATTTAACCTGTTGTTCAGCAGCGCAATTATATGCGTTTATACCCTTTTTGGCTCTTTAAATAAAGTCAGCATAATATACCCGTTCCTGCTTTGGGCTGCATACATAACCTATGACCAAATCAGGCTATATTATCATTCCGTTCCGAATGAAAATGATAACAACAACATTCTGAGCTGGTTCAATATGGCTGTATTTGTCAGCTTCGGCAGAATGATTTTGTCCGAACATTCCGAACAGGCCGGCATGCTAACGGCGGCCGTTGCTTTGGCTTATCTTATTCTCGGGCTGATAACGGGAAAACTGAAACGCCAAGCCTTTATGCCCTATATCTATTCGGCAATAATCACTTCCGCCTTATCCCTATATGACCTCACTTCCGGCACATATACAATTGCCGCGTGGACAGCTGAATCTCTGCTGCTTATCTTGTTGGCGCAAAAATTGAAACTGCCGCAACTGATAAATTGGTCCGTACCGTTACTTGTCCTGGCTATTATCAAAATTTTTACCACCCCGCAGGCAACCTACTATCTTTCAAGCGAATTTTACATGCCGGTTTTCAATTTCCGTGCCGGCTTATATGGAATTCCGTTCGCAGGATGCATCGTTGCTTGGCTTATGCTTAAAAACAAACGCCCCGAATTTTCCGCACTTTATAAATTCTCGGCAATATCTTTGGCTTATCTGTTTTTTTCATTTGAAATTAGTATGAGTATTCTGAAATATCTCAGCCATGAAAATATATCCTATGCACATATCCAATTTACCAGAAATATGACTTGGGGATTAATTGGTTTTATTTATGCGCTGCAAATTTCCGGCTTTTATAAATATTCCAAATTCTGGCTGGCCAACATCGCTTCAATAGTTGTTTATTATGTCAGTCTGGCTTATATTTTGTTAAACGGTTTCAAATTTCCGGATTTACACGCATATATCCCGGTTCTCAATATTCGTTTTTTGGCTTTTGCTGCCGGAATTACCGTTTCCGCGCTCTGGGCACATTGGCAAAAAAACAATTTGCATGCTTGCATCGCAATTATTCTGGGCTTCATAACCATTAATACGGAAACATCTGAAATAATGGATAAATTCCGCCTAATCTCAGCTCAGAATGCAGCAACCACCGTCTCTTGGATTCTTTATGCAGCAGGCCTCATTATCTGCGGCATCATTCGAAAACAAGGCATTTTGAAACAATCTGGAATATGGATAGCCTTGGCCGCCGTCACCAAAATCGTCTTTTTTGATATTTCTTCAATGGCTCCTTTATATAAGACGATAGCATTTTTATCCATAGGCATAACCCTGCTTGTTTTATCCTACTACTATACCAGAAACAAAAATGCTGTTATTGCCAAGAAATAACTCCCGCCCCTCAAAAGAGGGGCTTTTTGTTACTGCTCTTAAAAAACATCTCCGTCGATATGCCAAGCGCCGTTTTCATAAACCAGATGAAACACGGCGCAATTTGCCAGTTTATCAAAATCATAATGCAAACAGTTTAACATAGCAGCCATCGTTCCGCCGTGAATAGCTATTCCGGCGGTATTAAAATCTTCAGAAGTTAGTTCTATTAGCGCCGCTAATACTCTGTCGAGGGCTTCTTTCTTGCTTTCGCCGTTTGGAAAACGAATATCAAAATATTCGGGATTAGCCCAGTTATTGACAATCTCCGGCATCTGCTTTTGCAAATCGGCAATAAACTGCCCTTCGGCATCGCCGTAAAAACATTCCCGCAAATCCGTTTTAACGGTAACAGGAATATTTAAAGCCTTTCCGACAACTTCCGCTGTCTGGAATGCCCGTTTGAGCGGACTGCTGAAAATAATTTCCAACCCTTTATTTTTCAGCTTATCAATAAGGCCTTGAGCTTGAACAAGTCCGGTTTCGTTAAGCTCATAATCCATACCCGAACCCTGCCAGCGCCCTTCTTTATTCAAATCCGTTTCCCCGTGGCGGAAAACGTAAAAATCTTTGCGCATTAATATAATCCTTATTCCTGTACCGGCTTCCGCTGCCGTTTTTTCAAATCGGCGTCTTTAACATCCGCCCAAACAATTGTCGTATTTCTAACGCCCTTTTCCCAAACGAACCAGGCAAACTCCATTGCCGGCGACCCAAAACCGAGAAAATCCACTTTATTAGGAATAACAATAACCTTGGCCGGCGGATATTTTGCATACAATTTAGCGCGTTTTTTTCCTGTCAAATAACGAATTGGCAGCAAAAGCGCCAAACATTTATCAGAAAGCTCCAGCCCTCGGACAATAAACTCATAAGCCAGATTAAACGGCGGATTAGTGATAATATTATCGGATCTTTTGTTGGAATTAAGAAAATCAACGCCGCTCTTCCCGTATCCGCGATCTATCAAATCACTGCATTCGACGTCAGGATACGTTTCGAGCAAAACTTTTGCCATGCGGCCATCGCCGCAAGCCGGTTCCCAAATTTTTCCGCTGAATTGATAATTATCAAGCAAAGCCTGCGTCACATAACGCGGGGTCGGATAAAAATCTTCTTTCTGGCGCAAATCTTCAACCTTACGCCCCAAAAGTTTATATTGCTCGTTAATCATAAAAAAACAACTCAACAAAAAATTTGGATGGCGGAATTTATAAAGTAATTTAGAAAGCGAAGAAAATCCCAGTGTACATAGAAGTACATGGATTTTCTGAGACTGCACTAAATTGCTTTAGAAAACCGCTAAACGAATTTTTGGAGCGAGTAACGGAACCGCTACGCAAAAACAACCGCTGCTCCGGCTGTTTTTGTCTGCAAGGTCTTAGGAACATCTTGTTAAGCAAAGGCTGCGCAAGCAACTGCAGCGAAACTAGATGCCTAAGATCTATTCCCGTCCAAGAGGGCGAGTTTGCGATGGCCGATTGGCAACTCCATATATAACCCCTCAATAATGAGGGGTTATATATGGAGCGAGTAACGGGAATCGAACCCGCATATTAAGCTTGGGAAGCTCACATTCTACCATTGAATTATACTCGCATATAAGGGCGGCCGAATAAACCGCCCGACGGGGTTAATTATTAACGCCCAAATTTAAATTTTGCAAGTTATTAATAATATTTTTTGCCGTTGATTGCGATTCTTCACTGATTCCGGCAGATTGCAAAGCTAATTTTTTAATGCACGCATTTACGATTTCATCGGCTGTAGCGCTGAGAGTTTTGGTAAACAAGCTTCCTGCCTGAAACTTTGAATTTGCCTCGCTGACCATGCAGGCACGCATTCTTGTTTTGGCTGAAGCATTGGCATCTGCCGACGTGTATTTGGAAACGTCGGCACAACCGGCCGCCAAAAGAGCCGCAACAGCACAAAAATAGAGTTTACTCATTAATTCGATTCCTATTTGGCAAAACTGTTTTTCAAATTTTTAATACTGTTTTTAGTTTCTTCCAAAGCTTTTTTCTGCTCAGCTTTCTTTGCTTCTCTGGCAGCTTTTGCTTCTTCTGCTTTTTTGGCTCTTTCAGCTTTGGCTGTTTCCAATTTTTGTGTTGCGGCATCAATTTTGCTCTGAGCTTTTTGAGCTGCTGTTGCCAAATCAACTTCTGCGGCATTAACATTTGCGGCAGCTAAAATACCGGCAGCAGCCAATAAAGAAAACAATTTTTTCATTTTATACCTCCTTAATAAAAACATATTCAGTATAAATATCTACCGCCAAACATCAAATAATAAAAAAATTTTTCTACAAAAAAAGCGGTGAATAACTTTCACCGCCCGCGGCTTAAAACAATTCCCATGCATTTCCGAGTTCAAACATTTTAACCAGAACCTTCTTTTTGCGAGTTGCAGCAACATTAAACACGCCGTACTTTTCAATTAAACTTTTTTCATAAACTTAATAATCAAAGAAAACAAACTGGTTATTTTCGACCGAAGCTCTATAAAACAAAAAAAATTCAAAAATAAAATTATAAAAAAACACATAATAACCAAAAGCTTGCAGCGATTCGTTTTTTGCCTGAATTAGAGTCATTTTTTAATAGATTTTTCAAATTAACCGTGCTATAAAACGCGCAGAGAGATTCTATGCCCCGCAAGGGCATTCAACCAAGCCGGCAGATCAGGCATAAAACCGTCTAATCTGAAGGCTTTTTTGTTAATAACATTCAACTAAGGATAAAATATGTCTGACGTTAAGATGAAAATGATGGACGGTAACGAAGCAGCTGCTTCCGTTGCCCACCGCATGAATGAAGTCTGCGTTATTTACCCGATTACCCCGTCTTCTCCGATGGGCGAATGGGCTGATGCGTGGTCTGCTGCCAAACAAAAAAACCTTTGGGGCATTGTCCCTGAAGTTCAGGAAATGCAATCTGAAGCTGGTGCTGCCGGCGCCTGCCACGGTTCAATTCAGGCCGGTGCTTTAACCACTACATTTACCGCTTCCCAAGGTTTGCTCCTAATGATTCCGAACATGTATAAAATTGCCGGTGAGTTGTCTCCGTTTGTTATGCATGTTGCCGCACGTTCTTTGGCTTACCACGCTTTGTCAATCTTCGGCGACCATACCGACGTTATGTCTTGCCGTCAGACCGGTTTTGCCATGTTGGCTTCCAACTCTGTTCAGGAAGCTCATGACTTTGCTGCCATTGCTCAGACTTCTACTCTGCGCGCCCGCGTTCCGTTCATGCACTTCTTTGACGGTTTCCGCACATCTCACGAAATCAAAAAAATCAAATTATTGTCTGATGACGATTTGAGAGCAATGCTGGAAGGCGTTAACTACTCTTTCAACGCTGAAAATGCTCTGCGTCCTGAAGCTCCCGTTATCCGCGGTACGGCTCAGAACCCTGACGTATTCTTCCAGGGCCGCGAAGCTTCTAACCCGTTCTATGCCAAAGTTGAAGGTATTGTTCAGGAAGAAATGGATAAATTTGCCAAAATCTCCGGCCGTCAGTACAACGTTGTTGATTACTTCGGCGCTGCCGATGCCGAGCAGGTTATCGTTATTATGGGTTCGGGTGCCGAAACCGTTGAAGAAGCCATTACGTACCTGAATGCCAACGGCGCCAAACTGGGCGTTTTGAAAGTTCATCTCTATCGTCCGTTCCCTGAAAAATCTTTCTTAAAAGCTCTGCCGAAAACGGTTAAAACCGTTTCTGTTTTGGACAGAACCAAAGAATCCGGCTCAACCGGCGAACCTTTGTACCTCGACGTTGTCGCAACTCTGACTCAGGCTTTTGCCCGCGGCGATATTGCGTCTATGCCGAAAATCGTCGGCGGCCGCTACGGTTTGTCTTCTAAAGAATTCACTCCGGGTATGGTTAAAGCCGTTTTCGACAACGGTTCTGCCGCTAAATCAATCAACAGTTTTTCTGTCGGTATCAACGACGATGTCAACAAAACTTCTTTGCCGTTTGACGATTCTATCGATACCGAACCCAAAGACGTTGTCCGTGCCGTATTCTTCGGCTTGGGTGCTGACGGTACCGTCGGTGCAAACAAAAACTCTATTAAAATTATTGCAGAAGACGCCGGCAAATACGGTCAGGGTTATTTTGTATACGATTCTCGCAAATCAGGCTCTATGACCACTTCCCACCTGCGTTTTTCCGACAATCCGATTAAATCGGCTTACCTGATTAACAAAGCAGATTTCGTTGCCTGCCACCAGTTCCCGTTCATGAACAAGGTAGACATTCTGAAAATTGCCAAACCGGGCGCAACTTTCCTGTTGAACGCTCCTTACAAAGCTGAAGAAGTTTGGGATCATCTGCCGATTGAAGTTCAGGAAGAAATCATCAATAAAAAATTGAACTTCTACACAATTAATGCTGTTGAAGTTGCACGCGAAACCGGTATGGGCCAGCGCATCAATACCGTTATGCAAACCTGCTTCTTTGCAATTTCCAACATCTTGCCGAAAGATGAAGCTATTGCCCAGATTAAGAATGCAATTAAGAAAACCTACAGCAAAAAAGGCGATGCTATCGTTCAAAAGAACTTTGTCGCCGTTGACGCCTCTTTGGAACACCTGCATAAAGTAGAATATCCGGCTAATGTAACGTCTAAATTCCACCGTCTGCCTCCTGTTCCGGAAAATGCTCCCGAATTCGTTAAAAAGCTGACAGGCGAAATCATTGCCGACCGCGGTAACGAACTGCCCGTTTCTGCTTTTGAAAAAGTTGTAGACGGCACATGGCCGACAGGAACAACCCAATACGAAAAACGCTGCATCGCAACAGAAATTCCGGTTTGGGATCCGAACACATGTATCCAGTGCGGCAAGTGCTCTCTGGTATGCCCGCACGGCGTTATCCGTATGAAAGTCGCTTCGGAAGAAGAATTGAAGAATGCTCCGGCTACTTTGAAATCTGCCGATTACAAAGGCAAAGAGTTTGCCGGCAAGAAATTCATTCTGCAAATCTCTCCCGAAGACTGCACAGGCTGCGGCATTTGCGTCAGCGCCTGCCCGGCGAAGAACAAAGAAAATCCGGAAAGAAAAGCAATCAATATGGATCATATTGAAAACCATTTGGAAGCTGAAAAAGCTAACTGGAAATTCTTTGAAACCCTGCCTTATGTAAAACGTACGGAAGTTTCTAAAACCTTGCCGAAAACAACCCAGATGATTCAACCTCTGTTTGAATACTCCGGCGCTTGTGCAGGCTGTGGCGAAACGCCTTATGTCAAACTGTTGACCCAGTTGTTCGGTGACCGCATGGTTGTTGCCAATGCAACCGGCTGCTCTTCAATCTATTCAGGCAACCTGCCGACCACTCCTTATGCCAAAGACGAAAAAGGCCATGGTCCGGCTTGGGCTAACTCTTTGTTTGAAGACAACGCCGAATTCGGTTTGGGTATGAGATTCTCTATCGACCAGCAGACCAGCTTTGCCAAAAACCTGCTTGAAGGGCTGAAAGACAAAGTCGGCGCAGAATTGGCTGATAAAATCTTGTCTAACCCGCAGTCAACCGATATTGAAATTGACGACCAGCGCGCAAACGTTAAAGCTCTGCGTGACAAACTGGCTTCAATTGATACGGCAGAAGCAAAACACCTGAACAAACTGGCTGATTACCTGATTAAGAAATCAGTTTGGATTTTGGGCGGCGACGGCTGGGCTTATGATATCGGCTTCGGCGGTCTTGACCACGCTATTGCTTCCGGCAAAAACATCAACATTATGGTTATGGATACCGGCGTATATTCTAACACCGGCGGCCAACAGTCCAAAGCTACTCCGATGGGTGCATCTGCTAAATTTGCAACTGCCGGTAAAGCTCTGCCGAAAAAAGATTTGGGCATGATTGCCATGTCTTACGGCAATGTTTATGTTGCTCAGGTTGCTTTCGGAGCTAACGACGCTCAGGTAATCAAAGCTATGAACGAAGCAGAAGCTTTTGACGGTCCGTCCATCATCATCGCTTACTCACACTGTATCGCTCAGGGCTTCAACCTGGCTGACGGTTTGTCTCACCAAAAAGACGCCGTTGAATCTGGTTCTTGGCCTTTGTATCGTTACAATCCGGAAAACGTTGCTCAGGGTAAAGCTCCGTTGATGCTTGACTCTAAAGCACCAAGCAAACCTTTGGCTGACTACATGGCAAACGAAACCCGTTTCCAAGTTGTCAACAAAGCCAACCCGGAACGCTACGCAACCCTGTTGAACAAAGCTCAGGAAAACGTTAATGAAAAACGTTCTCTCCTTGAACATATGTCTGAGTTCAAAACAGCAGAGTAGTTCTCCGCAAACTTACAAAAAGTGCAATGATTAATTTCATTGCACTTTTTTTATATTTTTCCGAAAAACATTTATTGGTTATAATTAAACATTTAATTTGATAAAATACTATTGTATTGTGGAGATGTGTAATGGACAAGACAGAAATTAACAGAGCTGAAATATCAAGCAAAGCATCCTCTTTTAAAGACCAGCTCGGCGGCGAAAAAAAATTTGACAACACCCGATTTGACGATGATGCGGAACGTGCGCAACTCAATGGTTTTTCATTGGATTCACTTAATGCTGAAGATTATCGCAAAAAAGACGATGACGAAAATGAAGAAGCTCCCAACAAAGAATGTTCAAACCGTTCAGGTTTTGGTTTTAAATGCCGTTTTGAAAACGGCATGCATGTCGCCCGAGGCCCGGAAGGAAAAGTAATAACAGCCAAAACCGAAGACGAATTAACCAGCCAACCGGCACAAGAATTTCTAAAACACGCTGAAAAGACCGGAGAAGAACCTTACGCCCATTATACAGACACGAAAAAAAGGCCGGAAGGGATGAAAAGTTTTGCCAAAAACTTTATCAATGCCGGCGTTCAAGTTGACGGAGATTTGCCGAACGACCCGCAATTTTGGCAGCAGTTAAAACAAGACTACCTGAAAAATCCCGAACATAACATGGAACAATGGAACAAACTCACAGCCAAAGTTCCTCCCGAATTTATGGGAGAAAAAGCCAAAACCAAAGACCAGTCCATGTCAAAGCATATCAAAAACCTGCGAAACGGCCTCAATACAAACTTAACGCCTGTTGAAAAAACATCTGCCCAAAGGACAACCGTCAATCAGATGAGCCTGAATCAAGTTCTTCAAAACCAAGGACGCTGATAAAAAAACAATTTCGGAATCATTTTTATTGATTAATAAAAAACATATGCTAACATTTTTAGACAAAACAAGTAATTATCTCTAAAAATATGTAACATAAAAAATTATAATTATGAAACCGCTATCAAAACAAGAGTACCTGATTCCGGTCGGAAACGAATGTGTCGTACCTTCAATGCTGGAAGCAATCGGAACCTTTGCCGAACACGGCCTGTTAGGAATAATAAAATTCGGCGTTGCCCATACAGATGACGGAGATTGCCTTTGCTGGCTTCTCGTACCGGATAAAGGTCCGCTTCTGCCGCTCAAAGCTTTCGAAGATAACTCAGATGCACCTGTCACCGACTTTAAAGAAATTGCCATTGACAGTTTCTTCATTTGGAAAGGCAAATACTTCCAATTTATTGAAGATGACGAGTTGATGTTTGTCATTAAAGAGGTATGTTGCTTTTCAACGGAAAGTAACGTATACGGATATGCTCAGTGCAAAGAATATGGCGAAGTTGATATTTATGCCGCAAAATTATATAAAATAGGCAAACGGCATGAATACCTTTTTCCGATATGGTATCTTAACTTTCCTGATAATCAAGACTATCAGAACTTACTTGTTCCCATGTTCCTCAGCGATGCGGCAATTCTAAACAGCATTGACTTTAATTTGTTGAATTGGGAATTTATGGACGCGGGAGATAAGTTTTTATATGAACAGCAAATATGGCAGCTTGGCGAAGATGATGAAAACGGACTGTTCATCAACAAACTAAAGCCTTTCAAAATCATCTCCGGCAGCCAAAAACACTAACGGCCAAAGAAAAGAGGCTCATTAAGAGCCTCTTTTCTTGTTTCTGAAATTTATTTTAAGTTTTCAGGATTAAGCCCTTCCAACTCTTTTAAGACGAAACGCCCATCTTTACGAATGAGTTTGCCGTCAAACCAAATCTCGCCGCCGCCCCACTCAGGCGTCTGAATTAAAACCAAATCCCAGTGAATGGCTGAACGGTTACCGTTATGCGTTTCGTCTTCATAAGAATTGCCGATAGCCATATGCAGTGAACCGGAAATTTTCTCGTCAAACAAAATATCAAGCATCGGTTTTGTCACAAACGGATTAACGCCCAGCGCAAACTCACCCATATAACGGCTGCCGGCATCCGTATCCAATAATTTCTGAAATCTGGCATTATTCGCCATGGAAGTTCCTTTAATAATTTTGCCGCCCTTAAATTCAAGGCGGATATTTGAAAAATATTCCCCGTCATAAACCGTATCGGTATTAAACTGAATAACGCCGTTAACGGAATCTTTTACCGGAGCCGTATAAACTTCGCCGTCGGGAAGATTGAGGCCGCCGTCGCAAATAACGGATTTCAGCCCTTTAATCGAAAATTCCAAATCTGTTCCCGGGGCCACAATCCGAACCTTGTCTGTCTTGTCCATAAGCTTTTTCAAAGGTGCCATAGCCTTCGCCATTTTTTGATAATCAACCAGACAGGCATTAAAATAAAAATCTTCAAAAGCTTTCGTAGACATTCTCGATAAAGCAGACATCGTATTGTTCGGATAACGCAAAACCACCCATCTGGTTTTGGGAACGCGAATATCAAAATGCACCGGCGTATAATAATGGTGCTGATACAAACTCATTTGCTTTTCTTTGATATCTGAAAGCAAAAACATATCGTCATAACCGCGAATACCGACATAAGCATCGCATTTGGCCATAATCTCGGCATGAAACCTGCCAAACTCTTTCATCTGGTTTTCTTTGGCTGCATCGACAAAACTTTTAATAAAATTGTTATCGTTGAAATACCAAAACGGAATGGCTCCTGCCTCGGTCGCCTGACGGATAACTTCATTAAACAAATCTTTGACTGAATCGCTGAATCCCTCAATAAAAACCTTTTCACCCTTTTTCAGCCGCAACGATTTCTTAACAATCTGTTCTGCCATTTTTACCAATCTAGCATCAATTTCCATAGTTATTGTTCCTCGCTAATTCTATAATCTTTTCAATCATTTCATCTTCATCTGCCGGTACCGGAATTTCATATCCCGACGCCTCGCCGCCGATAATCCCGTGAACAGCAAATTTTTCTTTACAAATAGCCCAGTTTTTCATCAAACCGACCAAAACCAAACCGGAATTTATTTCGCGAGCGCTTAAATTCCTTACCGGTTCCGTTCCGGCCCAATCAAGCTCAAGACGATTATTGATATAATCTTCTTTAATCTTCAAACCAAGATACCCTAAGCGTTTTATATCCGCAATCCGTTCATCCGCATCCAAACGCAGCAAATCGCGCGCATATCTGAGCGAATTTGCCAGCGCCATAAAAGGCCTGTATGCTTCAATTGCCATGCGGCAGTCTCTGACTTTGAAAACCACATCTTCCAAATTCGTCTGCTCTGCATAGGTTTCAACACTTAAGGCCAAAGCCAGCAAGTTCATTTGTTCGCCTTCGTCTGCCGGATGAATAACCAGAGCCCTCTGATTCGGATTATCATCAATAATTTGTTTTGCAAGTTTACGATATGATGAAAAATCGGAAATTTCAGGAAAAACCGGAAAAATCTCCTCACACTTCTGTCCTAAAAACTCACAACAGGCATTTTCGTCAAACACAATTTCCAACATTCGCAATCTCATCATATGATTCTGCATAACTATATCTCCCAAAGCATAAAAATAGATTAAAAAAACTTGTCAATTCGACAATTTGTGTTAAAAAAAACAAAAAACTTAACAATGAAAGAAACCAGCGATGCACAACATTTTCGAAGCCACTCCGGAAAACATATCCAAAGCGGCGCAAACAATCCAAAACGGCGGATTAGTCGCTTTTCCGACCGATACCGTTTACGGATTAGGCGCTGATGTTTATAATCCGGCGGCCGTTGCAGGCATTTTTGCCGCCAAAGGGCGCCCGAGCTTTGATCCGCTGATTTCTCACATTGCCGAAATTGATTTTCTGCCGGAATACGCCGAAACAGACAGCCGCGTTATGGATTTGGCGCGCCATTTCTGGCCCGGACCGCTGACTTTTGTCTTAAACCGCAAAGATAAAAACCACGCGCTTGATTTGGTTTGTTCCGGACTGCCGAAAATTGCCGTCCGTATGCCGAACTCCCCCGTCGCTTTGGAACTGATAAAAAAATCAGGCACGCCGATTGCCGCTCCTTCCGCCAATAAATTTAAATCAATTTCTCCGACAACGGCCCACCATGTACTCAACAGCTTAGGTGAAAAAGTTGATATGATTTTAGACGGCGGACGCTGCCAAATCGGCGTTGAAACAACAATTATTGATTTAACCACCACAGAAATCGTTATGCTGCGTGCCGGCGGTTTAAGCAAAGAAGAATTGGAAACTTATACAGGCGAAAAAGTGGCCATTTCTCACGGAGACCCCAATAAACCGAGCGCGCCGGGACAATTGCTCAAGCATTATGCCCCGTCGCATACATTGCGAATAAACGTAACAGAACCGAAAGACAACGAATTTTATATCGGTTTCGGCAATGTTCCGAATGCCCACTTGAATTTAAGCCCGAACGGAGATTTGCGCGAAGCGGCGGCCAACCTGTTTGCTTATCTGCGCTTTGCCGACCAGCAAAATAATTTTCAAGGCATCGCCGTTTCGCCGATACCCGAAAATGATTTGGGCTTGGCTATTAACGACCGTATCCGCCGCGCTTCTTATCTGGAATAGCAAAATCAGGCTATAATATAATCGGGGATTATTTGCACTTCCTGACAATATTCTTCCATTGAAGAAAATCCTTCCGCTTCCATATTATCTTTGGCAATGCCTGTCATCGCCAAAGCCGTTTTAATACCGTAACTGTTACCGCCGAGAATATCCGTCTCCAATGTATCGCCTACCATTAAAATCCGCTCGTCGGAAACATAAACATCTTGCAGCGCGAAATCAAAAATCTGCGGATACGGCTTGCCAAAATATTCGACATCGCCGCCAAGACCTTCATAAAAACCGGCAACGCTTCCCTGACGGATAACAGCCTCATCATATTGCTTTTCATGAGCTTTTAAATCAGGATTTGCACAAATCAGCGGCAAACCGAGCCTAAAGAGCTTTTTCAATTCCGCTTCAAAAGGTTTAAGCGTTAAAAGGTCTTTCCAAATGCCGTCTTCAAATATCTGCGGCACGCCGATATAAACAAAATCTGCCTCTTCGGGATGTTTGACTTCAATATAAGGGCTGTCGGCAAAAAGCTCGTCTGTCCGTCGGCCGAATTGATAAAACTTTAATTTGCGCCTGTCTTCGGAAAAAGCTTCATAAGCCAAATCACCGGAAGTAACAACCTTATCATAATGCACGCCTTTTATAAATCCGCGTTTGGCATTGCTGTCTTCAGCATCAGGCTGCCGCTGAGGGGCATTCGAAAGCAAAATAACTTTTTTGCCGGCCTGTCTCAGCGCAATCATTGTTTCGGGCATACCTTTAATCGGCGCCTTACCGTTCCAGATAACCCCATAGATGTCTAAAATAAAAACATCAAATTTATCTTTCAGACTTAAAATATTGTCTGGCATTTTTTTTCATTCCTCATTAATATACAATGTCAAGTTTGGTCAAGCATGAAAAATTTATAGCAAAGCCCTCAAGAAAGATGACATTATGAACGAGTATACCAAAGATTATCTGTTAGACAAGCAAGTTCAGATTTTTCAACCGATAAACGGCTACCGAGCGTCAACGGACGCCGTCATGCTGTCTTCCGCGGTTTCAAAAGTCAAAGACGGCGACACTATTTTAGATGTCGGTTCCGGAACGGGCGCAGTCTCATTATGTCTGGCCTCCCGCTTTTATAGCATTCAGCCACAAATTACCGGACTTGAAATCCAACCCGAACTGGCAGAGCTTTCCAATAAAAGTGCCGAAGCAAACGGCTTTGACGGTTTCCTGCATTACATCAATTGCGACATCCGCAACAAACCCAAAGAAATAGAAAATTGCTCTTTTACCCATGTGATTACCAACCCGCCTTATGCCGAAAAAGACATGCCTTCCCCTAATGCCGGCAAAGCAACCGCCCATAACCATAACGGCTTTTCGCTGAAAGGCTGGATTGATTTCTGCATTAAAATGATAAAACCCAAAGGCTGGTTTTATATTGTTAACCGTGCTGAGGCTGTCAACGAAATTTTATCGGACATTCACGGCAAACTCGGACATATTGAAATCATCCCGCTTTACTCCAAAACCGGACAAAAAGCTAAAAGGGTAATAATCCGCGCCCAAAAAGACAACCATACGGCCACGGCAGTCTTGCCGCCTTTTATCATTCACGAAGCAGACGGAAGCTATACCGGACAAGCTCAAAAAATACTGCGGTCGGGAAGCGGTTTTGACGAAGTTTAATTTTGTTTGTAACACATTGCCGTTTTAATGGCGTCTATCGCCATTTCAATCAGCTTGTTTGAAGTCTGGGCTGTTGTAGGATAAACGCTATACCCCAAGCTGGTAGAGATATTATAATCCATATAATTTCCGGCTACCGGCTCATCAAATATAGCTTTGATTTTCTCAATTTCCACTTTCAAATCATGCTCATTGTTAAAATCATTGAGCAAAATCCAGAATTGATACTTCAATCCGCGGGCGACCGTATAGCTTTTCTTTAAACGGAACACAAGCTTGGAAGCCAGTTTTTTCAAAACAAAATCAACCATATTGACTTCTTTAAGCTCATTCATATTATCAATTGAAACGCCCAATACCGCCAACATATTCTTACGTTGGCGAACATCCTTATATTTTTCATTATTAACTGCAATCTGTACCCGGTCTTCAAACAAATAAAAGTTAGGAAGTCCGGTTACCGCATCGTATAAACCGGCGCCGGGATTATATTTTATTTTGCGGTCTCCGACCAAAACAAAGGTAAAATGCTGTTCATCGTCCAAATACATTGCCTGCAGGCTTATTTTATAAATCCGCTCTTTCACCGTCCGCAAACGGGCTGAAACAATCATGCCATCCGTCAGCATCGCTCCGATATTTTGAGAAAGCAAATTCCAATCTTCTTTAACGACAAACTGCCAAAAACTCATACCGATAACATCCGCGGCATTCGAAATTTCCAAAATTGCCATTGCTGTCTTATTGATATAAGCAATTTTATCATCGCGGATAATAAAAAACGGACGGTCTGACAACTCAAAAATCTTTGGCACGGCATCGCCCATAGCCAAAGAAAAGGCTCCCCATTCATTTTTAAGGCTATCAGCGTCAGGGGCATTTTGATTAACAATCAGCGGCACGCCTTCCGTTATTTTCCGTGCCTGAACTGCCGGCATTTCGTCCAAAGCTTCAAGGGCGCTTAAATCAATCCCTCTTGCCGCAGCTTCCTTAATCGCGTCAATCTCAGGAATTGGCATAGAAACATCATCAACCTGCTCTAGATAAGCAAGATTGCCGACATCAAAATTAATGCCTTTTATTTCATCTGCCATAATATTCCGTCGTTTTTAACATTTTAAACTAAGATAAATATTACCTTTTAAAAAGACAATTAACAATTTATTTGTTCTTTATTAACACATATATAATATCATAAGCCATGATAGCAAAGATTTTAAAGAGAATTTTAATATGGCAGACTTAGAAAAACCGCAGGATGCGAATATATCCGTACCGGGCAAAAATACAGAAGAAAACCAGAACAAATCCGGTAAACAGACATTTTTGGTCAAAGAACGCTTCGAAATCAATTTCGAAACACCGCTCAAATGGCTGAATTGCAACGGCGGCGAAGCATATAAAGTCAATGACCGTATTGATCCCCGCCGCGATCTTTTCGCTCTTGTCTGCGGCAACGAAACAGCTCCGCGCAGCTCCCTGCTCGCTTACATGAAATCAATTGACCACCCGAACATCATGAAATTGATTGAATACGGAATTGTCAACAATCCCCAAAAAAACAATCGCGCAGTAGCCCTGATTTATGCCACGCCCCAAGGCGGAAAAGTGGTCGACGCTCTGGAAGAAGTCAATTACAAATCAAACCAAAGCAAATTCAAAACCGTTATTATTGGGCTGATTTCTGCGGCAGAAGCCTTGAAAGGATATGGAATCACCCACAGGGCAATCCGTCCCGACAATATTTTTTTCAAAAACAAAGAGCATTCGGAAGTTATGGTCGGCGACTGCATAGCCGGTTTTCCGGCTTTTTACCAGCCGCCGGTTCATGAAACGATTGAAAGCCTGATGGCAATACCGGCCGGACGCGGCAACGGCAGCGAAAAAAATGATATCTATGCAATAGGCACGACATGCATCAGCCTGTTACAGGGCAAAGAACCGCTCAGCGATTTATCCGTACCGGAAATTATCCGCTTGAAAATGAAAAAAGGCACTTACGCAGCCCTGACGCAAGACGAAAAGATTCCCAATAATTTTGTAAATATATTAAAAGGATTGACCTCTGATGATGCGGCTTCCCGCTGGAATTTTATCCAGACATACAATTATATGGAAGGAAAAGTAAACAGCTTTGCCTCGCAAATCATCAGTGAAAAACCCAAACGCATCCTGACAATCAACGGAGAAAAATGCAACACGGCGCAAGAAGTAGCTTATTCGCTATATATGTATCCTGATGAAAGCTGGGATTTGATAAAATCGGGAAAACTGCTCGAATGGATTAAAAACGGCCTTGAAAATGATAAAATTTATGCAGAAGTTGAAAAACTGATTGCCCAAAACGACGAAAACGAAAGCCATGATATTCTCATCGCCAAAATCTGCATTCTGATTGACCACGCTGCACCGATACGCCTCAAAGGGCTTTCCGTTTTTCCAGATGGCGCGCCCAAAGCTATATTTTACAGCCTGAAAAACCAACTGGACATTAATGATTTTTATGATTTGTTCGGAACAGACATCATCAAAATGTGGTATCTTGAACAGGAAAATCTGCGTTCGCCGGCTAATGCCTCTGAGTTTAAAAATTACATCATGCGCAAAGACATCGGCTACGGGTTGGACCGTATTATGTATGATTTTGATGACGACCTGCCATGTATCAGCCCGTTGATTAACGATGAATATGTCAATACCGCCCCCAGAATACTAAAGGCTTTGGACAATAATTATTCCAATTTGAAAGGTCAGGTTCTGCCTTACGATAAAAACATTATCGCCTTTCTCCGTTGCAAACTCGGCAAAAAAATAGATGGTATATTACTTGATTTAAATTCCAAAAAAGAAGGAATCCAAACCTCTGCTATTTTGCGCCTTTATACAGATATGCAGAATAAATACGGGCCGGTTCAACTGATAAATCTTGGGAAATGGCTTGCAGCCTCATCTAAACCTATTATAAAAAGCTATCACAATTTAAAACTGCAAAAAGCCCTTGAACGTGAACTGTTGAAAGTCTCAAAAGATGGTAAACTGATAGAAATTTGCAAAGTTCTGGAAAATGCAGAAACCAAACAAAAAGATAAGGAACAATTCCGCGCCGCCGAAAAAGAAGTCGCCGTGCTTTTGGGCGAAAAAAACAGACTGGTCAACGGCGGCTATAAGCTGGATGAAGAAGCTCAGGAATTAGCCCTGAAATTTGCCGGCATTTTAGCCGTGTTAACAATGATAACCTCATTCGTCTTTAACCTGATATACTGGATTTCCAAATGAACAAAATTAAGAAAAAAAAGGCGCCAAACGGTTTAAAAGATTCATTCAACGCCTTATCTTCGGCGCGTAAGTGGCTGTTGTTCGGCGCATTGGCTCTGGCTGTCAGTTCGACTCTTCCCGCAATTATAATTTTATTTATAGGCTTGCTGCCGACCATTACGGTTCTGATAACAGATTCAAAAAACTCAGGCAAACTGATTGTCATCGGCTGCTTTAATCTTGCCGGCCTGTTTGTTTACCTGATAAACGTCATTAACCATTTCACGTTAGACGGCGCCTTTTCCATTTTAAGCGATGCTTTCAACTTGATTATCATGCTTGGTTCTGCAGCTCTCGGCTTCATCGTTTATTATGAAATCCCGAATCTGTTTATTTTCCTGTCTAAAATTTCCGCGCGCAAACGTTTGGAAAATATTGATAAACAACTACAAAAAATTAAAGAAGAATGGGGGCCGGAAATTATCGACAACCAAATAAATTAGCCAAATAAAAAAACAATTCCAAACACAAACAAAACCCCGAAAACTTTCTGTCTTCGGGGTTTGGCTTGTTTGAGAGTATTTTTTTGAGAGGGGATAATAATATGTGTGTGTATAAAACTTGTTCCGAAAAGAATGTTACTGAAGCACGGCAACAGACTTACGCAGCTTTTTAATTGAATTTAATTCAATCTGGCGAACTCTTTCCTTTGAGATGTTATAAGTTTTGCTCAAATCATCCAAAGTTACGGATTTTTCAACCAAACGGCGTTTGAACAAAATATCCTTTTCTCTTTTATTCAGACAGCCCAAAGACTGATTGAACAATTTTTTGCGATAGCTGAGTGTCTCGGCATAACCAAGGACTTCTTCCTGATTAGGTTTATTGTCCGCAATAAAATCCATCCATTCGGCACCGCTTTCAGAAGAAGAATCTATCACCGTATTCAAAGAACCGTCATGGGATTTCAAACGCATGTTCATATCGGTAACATCTTGAACGCTCACATCAAGAGAAGATGCGATATCGCCGAGAATCTCATGAGAAAGCTCACGGTCATCTGTCAGATTCAGTTTATTTTTAATCTTACGCAAATTAAAAAATAATTTTTTCTGAGCGGCAGTCGTTCCAATCTTAACCAAAGACCAAGAATTCAAGATATACTTCTGGATTGAAGCCTTAATCCACCACAAAGCATAAGTAGAAAAACGAAAGCCTTTAGATGGTTCAAATTTGTCAACAGCATACAACAAGCCGATATTTCCTTCCGCAATCATTTCAGCAAGCGGCAAACCATAGCCTTTATATTTTGAAACGACTTTCACAACCAAACGCAAGTGAGAGGTAATCAGTTTATAAGATATTTTATGATCTTTTGTTTCTTTATATTTTGAAGCCAGTTCAAATTCCTCCTCCTGAGAAAGAATCGGAAACTTGCGGATACTTTGTAAATATCTGGCTAAATTAATTTCCGGCGAAAAGTCAAATCCGTTTAAAGCAAATGTCTTATCCATAGAACTACTCCTTATTGATCATAAGCCTGCAACTACAAGCCATTCCTTCTGTCAATAACTATAATGAAGATTGTGAATAACAACAATCCCATGAAATTAGGAGGCTGATGACTAAAAATCTGCACGCACCAGCGTAGATTTCAGCAGGCAGTTATAGATTTTTTAGACAACCTAATAACTGTTTAAAATCATCGGGAAATTCTGATGAGAATGATACAAATTCGTTGCTGCGCGGATGTTTGAAGCCAAGCGTTGTTGCATGCAACGCCTGCCTGGGAAAATCGTTTACATATTTTTTTATGTCTTGGTCAATACCCTTGGCCAATGTCTTTTTAGATTTAACATAAAGCTGGTCTCCTATCAGATTACAGCCTAAAGACGACATATGCACCCGAATCTGGTGCGTCCGTCCGGTTTCAAGGTTACATTGCACCAAAGCGGCACAATTTTTGAAGTTCTCAATTGTTTTATAATTCGTTACGGCAGCTTTTCCGCCAGTTTGCACGATCGCCATTTTCTTACGGTCATAAGGGCTTCTGCCAATATTGGCTTCGATTCGTCCTGCCGGCGGATTAGGCAGCCCGTAAACCAAAGCAAAATAAGTACGCTCAATTGAATGCTCAAAAAACTGTTCGCTCAGATGTCGGTGAGCCATATCGTTTTTTGCCACAACCAGCAGGCCGCTGGTATCTTTATCGATTCGGTGAACAATTCCCGGACGCTTGACTCCCCCTACACCGGACAGCCTGTCCCTGCAATGATATAAAAGGGCATTAACCAATGTTCCGTTAGGAGAACCCGGCGCCGGATGCACTGTCATTCCGGCCGGCTTATTGACAATGATAATGTCTTCGTCTTCATAAACGATTTCAAGCGGAATATTTTCAGGCTCCGGATCTGCGTCAACCGCTTCGGGAACAAAAACCTGATAACTGTCGTCAACCCTCACCTTAAATGAATTGTCGGCAATAATATCATCATCGCAGCTGACATTGCCCGATTTAATCAAGCGTTGGATCTGAGAACGCGACATTTCGGGAAAACTCAGGGCCAGAAACTTATCAATCCTCAGCCCTTTATATTCTTTGTTAACTATTTTTGATGTATAAATATTAGTATCTGTTATCATGTGCATTTATGGCAGGTAAAGATTTTAACTAAAACCAACATACAGATAATTTGCAATTTTGCAACCTGTATTCGCTTTTGCATAGAGAAGAAAATGAATAAACTGAAACTGGTCAAAACAATCGTCATACTGCTGACTTTCCTGTTGATTTTCGGAACGCTCACTTTTATAAGCCTGCTGCTGAAAAAGAGCAAAAACAATACAGCGGCATTGCCGGAAACCATAAGCTTAAGCCAGCCGATGGGCAGCTATATCAAACAAATCAGCCAGGAAGGCGGGCGCTTATACCTTTTAACCGTCGGCGGCGGACTGGAAGACAGAGTAATCATTTTTAATACGGACGCGGGAAAAACCGAAACAACGGTTAATATTAATTAGGGGATAATCATGGCTTCTAAGAACGTTCACGATGAAGTAAAGCAATATCTTGACGATATTGACGACAATATAAATATCACAACTCCGGCATCAACCGGCAACGAAGATGACGAGTTTGAAAGGCTCTTGCAAGAATTTATCTCCAACGAGCTGACGGAAGATGATCAAACGACTATCGCCAATGACAAAAAAGAAGCGGAAGAAAAACTCAGCCTTTCTGAAGATACTAACGAATTTTCCGCAGATAATTCTCCGGCGGCTAAATTGTGCGAAGAAGAAAAAGCGCTTTACAATGCCCACAATAATTTCGTAACGGCAATCTCCGAAATGGCAGAAAACAATCAGCTGCCCATACCTGTTTTTTCCATAACCGCGGAAATGCTTTACCCTCGCTACAAGCCCACATTAGGCGAAAAATTTGCCTTAGATACGCTGAAAGGCTGGGATATCATGATTCAGGTCCACCCGACCCGCATTATGAACATCAATCCCAATGCCAAAGACGAAGAGCTTTTAGAGTTTGCCGAACGCACAACTGACGATATTCTACAAATGGCAATAATTGCCTATGTCGAAATTTTAATTGAAATTGAAAGCTGCGAAATTGCCTATGAAAAACGCCGCCTAAAAGCCAAACGCCGCAAAATAGAGCAAAAGGTCATAGAAGAACATCAACGCCGCATTGACAAAATGAAAAAATACATTTCGGCCATTGAGGCAAAAAAATTCCCCATAGACGCAGAACGTCTGGTCAACAACTACTTCAAGACTTCCCGCAAAGATGCCGAAGGGGCTTATAAAATGCTGACCAATAATCCGGCAACCTTTGCGCCGATTGACATCAGCAGAATCAAAGCGCGCTTTTTCGGAATGATTAAAGCCAAACCCGAAGACGGAATTCGCGTTAATAAAGAATTGGGAAACTTCCTAAAAAAACTTAAGGCTTGATTTTGGAGAAAATTATAGACAAAAACCCCAAACAATGCTAAAATCATTATAATAATATGCAACAACGAGGATACGGCCATGTCAATAGCTGAAGATATTGCAAATTTAACAGCAAATTTCAAAGATAAAAAAATCAAAGAAGTTCTGTCGGACATGTCTCTTGATGAAATGGCTTTGGTTTGGTCAGATATCCGAACGGCACACGAAGCTCCGGCAGAAGACAAAGCAGCGCAAGAAAAAGACTTCAAAGAGAAAAGCGATGCCCTGCATGAAATTGTCACGCCGGAAAAACTTCAATCCCAAATCAATGAATATATGGAAGGCCTCGCCAACGGTTCTTACTCTCCGGCAGATTTCAGCAAAATCAGCGAATTTTGCGACAGTTTCAGCGAAGAGTTTCAAAACGATGCCGTCAAGGCCACATTGAGCGAGATGAAAAAACGCATGGCAGAAAAAAGGCTCGATGTCGAAAATCCGGTCACAATCATAAATGACAAACTGCCGGAAAACTTAAACATACAAGAACTGGACAGCATTGTCATCGAGGGAGACAAAGAAAAAGTAGACGCGCTTGAAGACAAGACCTCGGCCAAAGGCAAAACAATTTCTTTCAAAGGCGCCGAAGACAAAGATTTAGGAACCGTAGCCTTTGACGAACAGGGCATCGCCGATATCACTTTTACCAATGAAAATAATGAAGCGCAGCATTATCAAATATCAGCTGACGGTACCCTGATGTATTTACCCGAAGGACAAGAACCTCAACAGATTTCTGAAGAAATGAAGAAGTCAGAAGGCCCTATTCGCGCTATGCGTCTTGCCGCCTCAGCCCAAAAAGTTTGGAAAAACTACAGCAAAGGCGAGTTAGACAATGCCGTTGACAAAAGCATAACTGTTAAAGAAGGCGGAAAATCAACAAGAATCAGCGAAGAAAAAAATAAAACTACCGTCAATGAAACCAAAGAAACAACCAAAGTTGATGAGGGTAATGACGAGAATGACCCGCTGAGCAAAACAACTTTCAACGAAGAAAAGAGCGAAGAAAAAAATGAAGGGGAAGCCAATAGCGGCACAAAAAATGAACATGGCAAACCCGAAGACGAACTCTATTGGGTAGAAGCAGATATCATTGATACCATGTTTAAAGAGTGGTTTTTGAAAGCGGCCAATGCAGCCACGAACTGGGTCGTTCACCAAATAGAATATGCCGCCACCGGCATCTGGAATGAATTTGAATCCGCATTTAACGCCAGAAAAAACGAGCTGAAAGAAAAAAGAAAAGAAGAAAAAGAAGATAAGACACAAAAGCTTTTTAAAGACGTCAAAACCGCCAGCGATAAGCACATGAAACCGCTTACTGACGAATATAACAAAAGTGCCGAAAAAAATATAATCAACGCCGTCAAAGCCGGAAATATTGACGAAGCCATTGCTGATCACAAACTTTTACAGAGCCTTGGAACCTACGCCGACGTTAAAACCCTGTTAAGCCAAGGCAATCCGGAAACAAATGTTCCCTTTGTAATGGGTACGGCCTTAATGGCAGCCACATTTTCAGACGACTATGCTCAAGCCAGTATTTTAAATGCCCAAATGAATAATCCGGAGGCATTTAAAGGCCAAAATATGGAACAGGTTTACGCATCTAAACAACTGGAAGCCCAACAGGTGTTAAAAACACAAATGCTTGCATACAAACAGGAGCATCCGAACGAAAATCCGGCAAACGCCATGTATAACGCAATACAGTCATGTACGGATGACATGAAAAAAGCAAAAGGAATGGCTATTGAAGATTTCAATAACAAACGTTATGTCGAAAACGGAAAAAATCCTCGCAGGAACGAAATCTTAGAGGCATATGAAGGTTTAGAACAGACCCCGCCCTCACAAGAGAACTCTCGGGAAGGAGAACCGGCCACACAGACTCCTGCGGAACCCGACCGCACGGAAGAACCGGCCGCGCCAACCCCTGCGGAACCTGACCGTACGGATGAACCGACTCCCATGGCCGATGAAGCAGACAGACAAGCTCATGAAGATTCCAGAATAGAATACATTAAAAACGGTTTGCAAATGGAAGGGGCAAATCTGGACGGAAGGCAACAAGATGTCTTAACTCGCCGTCAAAATCTCGAAAGGACAAAAGATTTTATTCTGGGAGGTTTTGAACAAAATCGGCCGCCATTGCTTCAGGAACAACAACAGCCCAGACCGCAGCAACCGCAAATCAAGCCTCCTTTTAAACCGCAGGGAAGAGAATAGAAATATTGTCACATGAAAAAAATACTTAATTTTATCAGAACAATTCTCATTGGCACAATTTGGAGTTATGTTTACTTCATTATAGTAAACAGTCTGCTGATTATTTTCTGGAATTTCAGTATCATTTCATCTTCAAGTTGGACACTGTTGAATTCCTATTGGGAAAACGGCGGCACAATCAAGGCCGGGAAAGACTATCTGCTGCTCACAATTTTGTTACTGTATATTCCGTTATGGATATGGGGCTGGCGCCGTCTGATTAAAGTAAATTTCTTAAACCTTCTGCTGGCGCCGGTTCGCTGGTATAATGACTATGTCATTCGCAAATACGGGGCCTCATCCGGCCGTATTTTGTTAAAAAACATGGGGCGCGGCAAAAAAATAGAAGAAGAGATTGAAGAAATGTCAAAACCGACGAACCAAGTCAAAACCGATGAAGAAGTTAACAAAATCCGTAACGCCATCGCCGAAAAAATAAATTCTGTAAAACATGAATAAAATAAACACTTATTAACCAATAGTGTATAATATATAAAAAAGAATCCGTTTAATTAGCGGGGATTCATTGGGAGCTTAACTTGAAACCGTTACTGATATTGATGCGCATAGTCTTTGTTGGTATTTTCTGGAGTATATTCTTTCTGGAAGGTATTCGGGTTATAATGCTCAAAAACTGGCGTTTTGACATTATCCGCAAAGAACACTGGCAATATGCGTGGGATTTGTGGCTTTCCGGCTGGGTTATTGATGACACAAAAGAATGGGCGTTTGTCCTGATTATCCTTACATTTATTCCGCTATGGCTCACAGGCTGGGCAGCATTAAGCTTAATCGCCTGGGAAAAAATGTTTACCGCAATCGCAGCCTTTCCCATTACGGCAATTAAAAAGATTTTCTTCCAACCGGTTAAAATCATTGCCGTTTCAACCGGTGTAAAAAAAATCAAAAAAAGAAAATCCTATAAAGAAATTCGCCCCAAAAGCATTCGCGCCCCGCTTGATGAAAGAATATACGAAACGGCAAACCAGACTACTGCGCCTAAACCATTGTCTCCGGCTCCGACACCCTCTTTGGCAGCCGCAGCAATTCCGGCTCAGACAGAAACCCCGAAAGAAACCAAATTTGACCATTCTTTGTTCAAATTTGACGATGACGACGATTTTGATTTCGACTTTGATGCATTTGACGATAATAAAAAAGAAGAAAAAACTAAAGAAGCACCGGCCGAAGAACCCGCCGCAAAAGAAAATAAAACAAAAAATAAAGATCGCAATACGCAAAAAAATGCTCCTCAGACAAAAGAAGCTAAAAACAAACCTCAGAAAAATGCTTCTCAACCTACACAGCGCTCTAACGGCAATTCTACGCTTGATGTTATCAAGCAGAAAGGCTATGAAGTTATTACCGGCGCAACCATCAAAAACAACCTGATTGACTTCATTGGAGTTGCTGCCAACCAAATCTGCCTCTGCCTCATTGACAAAGAACCCGGAGATTGGCTGGCTGACGAAGAAAGATTTAATGACGAAGAACCGTTATGGTTTTCGGAAAGCTCGCACCGCATTTCTCCGGTACGGAAAGCAGACATCGCCCGCCAGCATTTAATTGAAAAGCTTGACGATGCTGATTTGCATTTTGATGTTAAAGCTTATGTTATTGAACAAATCGGCAATATCATCAATGCAGAAGACATGTTTGAGATATGGGATGATCTGGGCATTAATGTTACCAGAATTGACAGGGGGACCCCGAAAGAGCTTAAATTGTTTTCCAAAAGCTTGGAAGAATCTATCGACAGTATAGATAAAGAAAAACTTGAAAAAATTAAAAAACTTGTCCGCGGATTAGCTTAATCCCTCAAGATAATAAGGAAAAGAAATGGCTATTGAGAAAAAAGGCGAAGAATGGGAAGAATA
Source organism: uncultured Alphaproteobacteria bacterium (assembly GCA_949493535.1). Taxonomy (GTDB): domain Bacteria; phylum Pseudomonadota; class Alphaproteobacteria; order RF32; family CAG-239; genus CAJLXD01. Next base: position 16,177 of record CASZWJ010000011.1, on the reverse strand, counting down.
TAACAGCGCTGTCAAATGGATGACGGTTACTGTCCTGCTCACTTTCGGCATCACAATCATTTTGGCAATTATCTCCATGCCGCTCGGCTATCTTATCGGCAGCGGAATATCTAAACAAACCATAAATGACGTTGGCAGATTCATCAGCACTATCGTCAGTAATCCGGACTATCTGTTTTCAAGATATTGGAATTGGTTTAAACAGCTGATGAGCTATGACGGGCCGTTTTCATTCAGCTTGTGGCTGCCGATATTGCCCTTTATCAGCTTTCCGACAATTCTCATTGCCGGCGTCATCACCAACCCTTACCGTTTTCAGTCAAACATTCACGGTTCAGCCCGCATTGCCGAACTGAGCGACATTAAGAAAATGGGGCTGCTCAACGGCTTCTGTCAGGTAATCGGCCGCTACAAAGGGCAGCTGTTAAAACTTCCGGAAACACTTTCAACCTTGTGTTGCGCCCCTCCGGGTACCGGTAAAACCGTCGGCGTGGTTATGCCGACAATTTTCCACTCTCCCGGGATGAGTATCGTCGTAAACGACCCGAAACCGGAATTATGCTTCAAGACCACCGGCGCCAGAGCTAAAGTCGGCCCTGTTTTCGTCATCAACTGGGGTGCGGAAGACAATCCGGCCGAAGGCATCTATTATCCGAGCTGGAACCCGTTGTCTCCGTCTGCAATTCCGGCTCCCGGCCCTGACCGCGATATGTATATCGACTCTATGTGTAACGTTTTGGTTGAAGACCCCAAAGGCGGCGCAGACCCCCACTGGTCTAAAACAGGTCGTGCAGCTTTAACCGGCTTTTTGCACTTCATCGCATTCAAATGCGAAAAAGCTCGCGCCAACGACTACTTCATCGGCCGCATTTACGAAGGCAAATTGGATGAAGAGGACAAAAAAGTCCTTGAAGGCTACTATCTGGAAATGAATGACCCGATGGCCGCCCGCGCCATTACCAATCTTCGTTCCGGCAACCTGAATATTGACAATTACCTGCCGATCGGCACCTGGAATCTGCTGCCTGAACGCTGGATTGGCCGCGAAGCCTGCATTGCGATGATTTTGGAATGGATTACCGAAGCGCAGATTAAGCAGTCTCAAGACATCAAACGCCGTTTGGAAGAAGGCGACCAAATGGCCGCCATGGCTGATCCTATGCGCGACTTGTTGGAAGAAGCCATTTCCGAAGCCCGCAAATTCGGTTACTCGCAACGCTGCATCGTTGAATTGAGCCAGTTAAGCTCCATGCCGGATAAAGAACGCGGTTCCGTACTTTCAACCGGTTTCGGCGGTATCGGCATTTTCAAAAACTCAGCCGTGGTTTCAAGAACCAGCTTCAGCGACATTAACTTCAAAGACCTGCGCGGCATGAAAGACCCGATTACCGGACAATATAAGCCGATTTCGGTATATCTGTCGGTTAACCAGGTTGACGCGAAAGCTTTGTCGGTTATTTCAGGAACCTTTATTGACTTGATGTCCAACTATCTGATTGCCAACCCGCCAAACCTTGTAAACAAGAGTGACGGTAAAATGGGCCCCTTCCCCACCCTGTTTGTGCTCGACGAGTTTCCGACCATGCCTAAGCTCAGCGCTATTATTGAAGGGCCGGCGGTCGGACGCGGACAAAAAGTTTCATACTTGCTGATTGGACAAGACTTGGGGCAAATCTCAGGCAAATACGGTAAAGATGACCTTGAAACCGTTATCTCTACTACAGCCTGCAAAGTTATTTTGTCTCAAAACAACGAGGTTACGGCTCAGCGTTTCTCTAAAATGATTGGCAACAAAACCGTTCAAACCTCGTCATATTCCAAGACTGAAAACGGCTTAGGGGGCGCTGGCAAAGGACAAAATCCGTTTGCCAAAAACGTCAGTTACCAATTACAGGGAACGCCGGTTATCAGCACAACCCAGCTTTTGAGTTTGCCTACCAGCAAACAGGTTGTGTTAATGCAAGGCTTTATTGACCGCCCGATTATGGCTGATGCCCCGCGTTGGTTCTGGGATAAACAAATGACGGCCATGGCCAAGATGCCGCCGTCGCCAAACGTTCCGGATTGGATTGTCGCTCAGCGCGAAGACATTAATGACGATATGCTCTCTAAACTCGGCATTGATTATGATCCGAACGAAGACACCGGCGAGGAGGAATTCAGCGACGAAGAACTCGCCAAATAATATCGGCTTATTATCCCGCCATATTCAGGCAGAGGATTGTTCCTCTGCCTTTTTTTTACATTCTTTTTCCGTGATAAATGCTCTTGCATAAAAACAATTTTCATCATAAAATTACAAGACACACCACAACAAAGGGTTGCAACATGTGGGATTGGTCAAATCAGCCTATACAGAAAAAAACGCCCGCTCACGGGTCGTTGACCAGTGTCTATGAAGAAATCAGCCTCAGCCGTCCGTCTCAATCCCCCGCCTTTTACCGTCCAAACACAAATATTGAAAATTACACCTTGGAAGAAATGCGGCATTATCTTCAGCCTGTTCTGGCGCAATACGGCTTGCATAAAATGAAACTTATTTTAAAAGATTACACATCTCAAAGTTGGAAAGAAATGCGCAGCGCTTTCAGCGACTACCAAAGAGCCAGAAAAAATTTTCTTAAACTGATTGCTTATTCAGAAACGGCAAACCTGATAAAACTAGGGCTGGATAACTGCGAAATCGCTCTTTTGAAAGAAGGCGTCACGCCGGAAAATTTTAACACCCATATTAAAATCCCCTTTGATTTCGGCGGCTCTTTAGACTTCGAAAATTTCAGCTTTATCAGAACCCACCATACTCATTCGAACATTCATCGAGTTTTAGATATGCAGATAACGAACGGATTTTTCCTCAAACATCAAAAAATATTTGTTCCGGCTTTTGAAGGAAAATTCTATTATGATTAAAGACTATATCAAACAATTTTCACAATTTCCCGGCTGCATCACTTTTCCCCCATGCACAGAAGAAAGCATTACGCATGTCAGCACATTGCTCTCTGCAAGCGGTTTTTCAACAATTCCGGCAGAATATAAAGAATTTCTGAAAATAACCGACGGATTGTCTTACAACGGCATCGAATTTTTTGGTGCACGCAGCCACAACCGCCCCGAAAAAGGATATACATTTCCTGATCTCGCAGCCTCAACGTTCCACTATGAAGATTATGACTTTTTCAGAAGAAAAATTATCTTAGGACGCGTTTCCGAAAGTATGATCTTTTATGATAAAACAAGCGGCCGTTATGCAATAGCGGACAGATTATCCCTGCGTTCCCGCCGAGAAGTCAAAACCTTTGCCGAAATATTACAAATTTTCTTGGATATTTGCAAAAATTAAATAAAAAAAATCTCTCTATTGCAAAAACAACAGAGAGATTCATAACGACTTTTGAATTCAATTTTTTCTTAAACGGTAATATTCAAGAAATGCTCCGATCAAATTCAAAAAGATAAACAACAAACCATACCACATATATGAGAAATTGTTGCAGACCAAAAAAATAAATCCGATAACCGATTGTCCGGCAGCATAAACAAAACAACACAAAATACCGGTTGGGTTGAATGGTGTTTCATCATCCACCAATATTACAACAGGCACTATAGGAACCAACAAACTCAACAAAAGATAAATGACAAAGAGAAGACCACTGATATCAGAAAAATGCAATAAACAAATTGTTCCGACAAGACCAACCAACAGGCTGAAAACGCTCGCCATTGCCAAAACATACATGTTCATAACTATTTTTAAGAAGGAATCTTTCACATCGCGAAGAGTTAGCTCACTCTCTTTACAATTTTCCCTATTGATTTTACGGTAAAAAAATACTGCTATCAAAATCAGACACGCTATAATAAAAGCGGTGTTCCACCAAAAACTCGGCCAAATGATATAACTATCCATAACATTGTCATTTAAGGTTTAACACTTCCTGCAACAGGAATAATCGGCAAAGCACCATTTCCGGAAACTACCAATGTAGAGGGCATATCCCCTTTCCAATTTTGCAATACTTTTGCAGCTTCATACTTTATAATCAATGGATTGGTCATCAGCTGATTTTTCTGCTTCAACAGTTCCATTTCAGCCGCCCCCATTGCCAGAAGCTGCTTAGCTTCTTCTTCAACCTTGAGTGTCTGAAGGCGTGTAATCTCCAAAAGCTGTCCGGCTGCCATCTTATCCTCAACCGCTTTTTCAAACTGAGGAGAAAATTTCGGACGACAAAACAACACATCTTTAATGATAATATATCCGTCAGCAGAAAGCAAATCTGCCAAGATATATTTTGTAGCTTCACGCACCATCTCCTGTCTGGTTATCAAAAGGAAGACATCATTTTTTCCGATTGTTTCCTGTAAAGCACTCGCAATACGCGGAAACAAAATAACAGAATCAATCTGTTCTGGCACAACATTTCGCACAATATCAGGCACCTTTGCAGCATTAATCTGATAGATTACCTTACAATTAAGACCGATAGTCTGCAAATCTTGCGTTTTGATGTCCTTCGTTTCATACTCGTTAACTTGCTGCTTGGTGTTCACAAACACAGGATAAGAGCAGAAAGGAACGCGCCAAAAGAAGCCTTGATAAGCCGTGTCACTGACACGTCCTAACGTCACTTTTGCCGCAGTTGTTCCCGGAGGAGCGACACTGGTTGAATTCTGTAAAATAAAAAGCAACAGATAAACACCGACAAAAACAAACAAGAGAAAGAAAAAAAGTTTTCTCCAAAAGTTTTTACCATTCATAATAAGTTAGATAAATTAAAGTAATAAAATAAAATAAATATATTAACTAAAAAAAATTTATCACAGAATGATATTTTGTCAAAATATATTTACACAAATAAATTGGTTATATAGCAGTATTATTCATAGGATGAGCCTACAAGCCGGACGAACCTCGGTTCGAGCCCCGTTATTATCACAAAAAAAAGCTCCCTTTTCGGGAGCTTTCTTAACAGGGGCGAACGATGGGGCTGGCGGAAGAACCAATCTCCGGTGGAGATTGGGGCGACAACAGGCGAAGATTTGTTAGCTTGCGAACAAACGGCAGTGCCGGAACGCAAACGTTACAAATCGAGTGACCGCAGCGCGTTAGCAAGGCAAAGCCGAGCTTACAAGCCAGACGAACCTCGGTTCGAGCCCCGTTATTATCACAAAAAAAAGCTCCCTTTTCGGGAGCTTTCTTAACAGGGGCGAACGATGGGGCTGGCGGAAGAACCAATCTCCGGTGGAGATTGGGGCGACAACAGGCGAAGATTTGTTAGCTTGCGAACAAACGGCAGTGCCGGAACGCAAACGTTACAAATCGAGTGACCGCAGCGCGTTAGCAAGGCAAAGCCGAGCTTACAAGCCAGACGAACCTCGGTTCGAGCCCCGTTATTATCACAAAAAAAAGCTCCCTTTTCGGGAGCTTTCTTAACTGGGGCGAACGATGGGGCTCGAACCCACGACAACCGGTACCACAAACCGGGGCTCTGCCAACTGAGCTACGTTCGCCATTAGTTACAGATAAGCTTTGTACAAACAATCTTCCAGAAAGTCAAGTAAAAAACTCAAAATTTTTACACAAAGGAAATAAGGCTTTCAGCTCAACTTTTTTAGAAAAAAATTCTTTCAAATAGAACTATTTTTTTATTATTGATTCTTCAAAAATTAACAATTTGTTTTCTATTTGTGCTTAAAATTTATGCAAAGAACCTTTTAGCAAAGCAAACAGATATGAACAAGCAATTAATAAAAAAAGCAATATCTCGGATTCGCATAAACGTATACGCATGCGCCATAGCTTTGGCCTTATCGCTTTCAGGTACGGCACAAGCTTCTGTTTCATCTATTTTAATTGATGCCCAGACCGGCGAAGTTTTATCTTCCAGCGCGGCTGATACCTTACGATACCCTGCTTCTTTGACAAAATTGATGACTCTTTACATTACGTTTGACGCCTTGGAAAAAGGCATCATAAAAATGGATGACATGCTGCCGGTTTCCCGCCATGCGGCAAATATGGCACCGTCCAAACTCGGACTGAGAGCCGGAGAAAAAATAAAAGTCAGAGACGCCGTTATGGCATTGGTCGTAAAATCAGCCAATGACTGCGCTTCCGTTTTGGCCGAAGGGCTTGGTTACACCGAAAAGAACTTTGCACAAACCATGACCAAAGTCGCCCGCGAACTGGGAATGAGCAATACGACTTTTTATAATGCTTCAGGTTTGCCCAACAAAAACCAAAAAACCACCGCCAGAGACATGGCTATGCTGGGCGCCGCAATGTATCACCATTTTCCGCAATATTACAAACTTTTTTCCGCAAAAAAATTCACCTACAAAGGCCGCACGATATATACCCACAATCACCTTTTGAAAACTTTTCAAGGTGCTGACGGTATGAAAACCGGCTTCACAAATGCCGCCGGCTACAATATTGTGACCTCTGCCGAGCGCAACGGCAATCGCGTTATTGCCGTCACAATGGGACACAACACGGCTAAACTGCGCGACAAAAAAGTTGCCGATTTAATGAACCAAGGGTTAAAAAAATTAGCCCTGAACAACAAAGTAAACAATTCAAACATGTATGCTTCAATCGAGCAGCCGCTTCACGGCAGCGTTTTAGAAGATAATTCAGTTAAAACAGCACAAAACGCTCAGCCGAGCGCAGAAATTATTGAAACATGGGGAATTCAAATCGGCGCATTTTCCAATTATGCCAAAGCCAGAAATTATGCTTTGAACATAAAGAAAGAAGTTGCCAGAAAAGATGCCGGAAAGACCGTTAATATTGAACCGTATCAAAAAGGCGCGGCCATAGTCTACCGTTCAAAAATCATCGGTTTTGAAAAAAACGAAGCCAAAACCGCCTGCAGCAAGTTGAAAAAATCAAATAAATCTTGTATAGTGGTTGCAGCAAACAAAACCGAACTTACTTTGGCTAATAAATTTTAATGAGCAACGAAACTGAAAATAAAAAAGCCCATATCATTACAATAAGTAATGAAAAAGGAGGCACAGGAAAATCAACCATTTCCATGCATTTGGCAATAAAACTGATGCAGGAAGGATACTCCGTTGCCACCTTTGATTTGGACGGCCGCCAAGGCAGCTTGTCAAAATATATTGACAACCGCATAAAATATTGCGAAGCCAAAGGCCTTGAACTCCCTGTTCCGGCCCACACCAGAGTTTATCCCGAAGATAACCATTATCTGCTCCCGCAGGCTCGGGAAAAACTGTCTTTTCAAATATTTGAAGCTGCCGGAAAATTCGATGCCGTTATTATAGACACCCCCGGCACAAAAAATTATCTTTTTGAAGAAGCTCATAAATATGCCGATACCGTAATAACGCCGATATCCGACAGTTTAATCGATTTGAACGTCTTGGCTGACATTGATTACGATTCTGAACGTATCCGTATGCCCGGACACTATGCCAACTATATCTGGGATGTAAAAAAATATCTGGCATCTCAGGGAAAATCTTACCTTAACTGGATTGTTGTCGGCAACAAACTTTCAAGCTATAATTCAAAAAACAAAGCTCTTGTTTTTTCCTATTTGGAGCGCTTATCCAAACTCTACGGCTTTCGCTTTGCCTCCGGCTTGAAAGACCGCGTAATTTATAAAGAATTGTTTTTGGAAGGGCTGACCGTCCTTGACATGAATAATGACACCCTTAAAATGAAAATGACTATGTCGCATTTGTCTGCCAAACGCGAAATCAGGGCGCTTGCCGAATTTATTTCACCGGAAGAATCTTAAGCCGGACCTTATCTAATAATGGTATAATAACTCTAATGAACACTTGTGTTTCAGTGCAAAAGTGTTATGTTTAAGGCATTCGATAAAACCCTAAACGGAGAATATTATGATTAAAACCATTCAGACCACGCCTTATACGGACCAGAAAATGGGTACCGGCGGATTGCGCAAAAAAACAAAAGTCATAATGCAGCCGAATTACTTTGAAAACTTTATCCAAAGCATTTTCAACACTATCGGCAACCTCAGCGGCAAAACCTTTGTCGTTGGCGGCGACGGACGTTTTTTTAACGATCAGGCCATTCAAAAATTCATTAAAATGGCGGCAGCCAACGGCGTTGCCAAACTGATTATCGGCCGGAACGGTTTTCTCTCAACTCCGGCATCATCAAATATTCTATTAAAAAACAAGACTGACGGCGGATTTGTTTTCTCTGCGTCACACAACCCCGGCGGCATTAACGGCGATTTCGGCGTAAAATATGCCAATGAAACCGGCGGACAGATTCCGACATCAATCAGCGATAAAATTTATGAAAATTCCAAAACAATCAGCGAATATAAAATCTATGACGCGGAAGATGTCAAACTCGACAAAATCGGCTCATTCAAAATGGGTGATATGGACATCGAAATTATCGACGCCGTTGACGATTATGTAGAAATGATGCAAGAAATCTTTGATTTTGACGCATTGAAAAAACTTTTCTCAAACGGCTTCACGATGAAATTTGATGCAATGAACGCCGTCACCGGCCCTTATGCCATCCGCATTTTCGAAGAAATCCTGGGCGCGGCCAAAGGTTCGGTTATCAATGCTGTTCCCCTGCCCGATTTCGGCGGCTTGCACCCTGACCCGAACATGACCTATGCCAAAGAACTCATCGGCATTATGAATTCGGACAATGCGCCCGACTTTGGCGCCGCAAACGACGGCGACGGCGACCGCAACATGATTCTCGGCAGAAACTTTTTTGTTTCGCCAAGCGATTCTCTGGCAATTTTGACAGACTATCATAAAATAATTCCGGCTTACAAAGACGGCATTTACGGCGTTGCCAAATCCTGTCCGACATCAACGGCAGTCAGCCGTGTTGCCAAAGCGCATAATCTGGATTATTACGAAGTGCCGACCGGCTGGAAATATTTTGTAAATTTAATGGATTCCAAACGTATCACAATCTGCGGAGAAGAAAGCTTCGGCACCGGTTCAAGCCACATTCGTGAAAAAGACGGAATTTGGGCAGTCTTGTTCTGGCTCAGCATCATTGCAAAAACAGGCATGTCTGTTGAAGAAATCACGCTCGACCATTGGAAAAAATATGGACGCAGCTACTATCTGCGTTTTGACTTTGAAGGCTTGGATACGGCTGTTGCCGACAAACTTATGGCTGATTTGGAAGCAAAACTGTCTTCTTTGGCAGGCAACCAATACGGCGATTACAAAGTCGAAAAAGCTTACCCGTTCATCTACAACGATCCGGTTGACGGCAGTTCCACGAAAAACGGCTTAATTATCAGTTTTACGGACGGATCTCGTATTGTTTACCGTTTATCAGGAACCGGTTCAAGCGGTGCGACTTTGCGTATTTATCTGGAAAACTTCAACAATACCGATTTTAATGAAAATCCAAGAGATATGTTGGAAGAAATTCTGGAAATTGCCATGGAAATAGCAGAACTTCCATCAAGAACGGGAAAAAACGAAGCTGATGTTATTACCTAGTCGTTTAACATATTTTTTGACGGCAGGCTTATTATCTGTCTCCTTGAATGCCTATGCGGGATTGAGCGGATTTACTTCCGCCAATCCTTATACGCGTGAAGAGCTCATTTTAGACCTCCCTGCCGCGCCGAAGCATATAATAAACTACCGCAACCAAATGCGGAATAATGTTATTATGCTCAGCCGCTATGCCAAAGGGCGCAATGCAGACTTTGAAATAATGGTACATGACGGTCGGGATTTAATGAAAAAAAGCCTGTGGGAATATCATCTTGACGGTTATAATGAAGCGCGCAAAAAAGGCATTGATGCATCTGACCCGAGTTTTTTGGCAAAATTAAAAGAAATGAAGCCGGAAGAAGAAACTGTCGGGACCGATGCCAGAGAATACATGAAAAATATTGATGCCATAGTCTTGAACAATTATTTTTGCGGCAATGGCGATTTTGTTCCTGACAGCAAGCTTAAACTGGTTTCGATAGATCAATGCCCGACTGAAGACTCTTTTGACGAAGCCATTCAGGATTCCGTCGGACAAAATGCATTAATGTATGGCTTTGTCAAACCCGAATTTGCATTCAAAAACACCAGAAACCAAGTCATTATTAATGAAAATGCCGACAACATCAGCCATATCGGCGATGCGCAGAATATTTTATTTTTATTGGATTCCTCGCTTTACAACGACCGTTTTTCTTATTTGCAGGATATCAGAAACTCTAATTTTGACATAATTGTCATTTCTCCTTTTTATAAAGGGAAACCCCTGTCACAAGAGGAAATTCACAGCCTGAAATTCAAAAAGAACGGTACGGTTCGCCGTGTCATTGCCGCTTTTAACATTTCCGAAGCCGATGACGGCAAATATTATTGGAAAAAAGGCTGGAAAATCGGTTCTCCTTCTTGGTTGAAACGCCTGTCTTTTTCAGACAAACAAGGAATTATCACCGAATATTGGCACCCTGAATGGCAAAAAATTATCTCCGGCTACTTTAAGGGAATTGTTGATTCCGGTTTTGACGGCGCCTTTTTAACAGGCTTGGAAAACCACCGTTATTTTGAAAAACAAACACCGCTGGAATAAGGTAAAACCATGAACGAGATTGAAGTATTAGACATATCCAGAGACGCTATTTTCACTTTGCTTAAAGTTGTTTCGCCGGTCTTGCTGGTTGCTTTGTTTATCGGTTTGGTTGTCGGTATATTCCAAGCCCTGACTCAAATCCAAGAGATGACCTTGGCATTTGTACCGAAAATCATTGCGGTATTTGCCACAATTATCATTTTGTTCCCTTTCATGTTAAATCAGATGAAAACTCTGACAGACGGTTTGTTTGACAAGATAGCCAACGGCGGATAACGCTATGACCGATTTGCTGAATTTAGAACTTTATAAATTTTTACTTGTCTTTCTGCGCGTCGGCGCGGCTATTATGCTAATGCCCGGATTTTTAACCAGCTATGTCAACACCAAAGTCAGACTGTCAATAGCTCTGGCCGTTGCTTTTGTTTTAATGCCCGTTATCGGAGACAAGCTCCCCGTTGTATTCACCTCTTTTGCGCCAGCATTAAAAATGATTCTGGTTGAAATCACCTACGGCGTTTTTATCGGCATTTTCATGCAGATTTTATTCTCGGCCCTGAATCTGGCAGGAAATTTGGCCGGACAGGCAATCGGATTTTCAAACGCCCAAATGTTTGATCCGGCATTTCAACAGCAATCTATTGTTATTGAAACATTTTTAAGCATTACGGCCTTAACCGTCATTTTTATCACCAACCTGCATCATCTGATGCTTGGAGCCGTTATTGACAGCTATACATTATTCCCCGCCGGAACCTCGCTTCCGGTCGATGATTTTGCCAAAAGCATCAGCCAAACGCTTAATCAAAGTTTTATCACCGGCTTCAAAATCGGTTCCCCCTTTGTCGCTTTTACGATTGTTTTCTACGTCGGCATGGGGCTTGTTTCCCGTTTGATGCCGCAGCTTAACATTTTCTTTCTTTCGCTCCCCCTGCAAATTTATTTGGGCGTAGGGCTTTTATTCATTACCGTTCCTGTCATAATGCTTTGGTTTATCAGATATTATGAAAACGGTTTGCAGTTGCTGCTGCATTAGGAGGCAATATGGTTGCACCGGAAGAAGAAGACGAAGCCTCGAAAACCGAAGACCCTTCGGAACGAAAAATTGAAAAAGCCAAAGAAGAAGGCGACACCGCAGTCTCGCAAGATGCCAAAAGTTTTATCATGTTTATCGGCATGCTGTTCGTCGTCTGGCTCATTTTGCCTCTAATGATGAAATGGTTTTATCAATATGCCCTCAAATTCATTGAAAATCCGGAAAGTATTCCGACCGACCAGATGCATTTCCAGCGCCTGCTTATCAGCTCCGGCTTGGCTTTGTTAAAAATAATGGCAATTCCCTTTGCCGTTTTTATGATTTTCGGCATCATTGCCAGCATTTCGCAAACCGGTTTTATTTATGCTCCGAAAAAATTGGAGCCGAACTGGAATAAATTAAATATCTTTGCAGCCCTGCCAAACTTTATCAATATGAAAAAAGTGGTAGAAAGCTTAAAAGGCATTATTAAAATCTCTGTCATAACTTTTGTCGCGATTTTGGTCGTCAGGCCTTATCTTGAAAAAGTTAACCTGATGCCGTCTATGGGAACGATAGCAATTTTATCTTTTATTCATAAAATTGTGTTACTATTAATATTCACGGTGGTTATTGCCGTATTTATCATTGCCGTTGCCGACTATGTTTACCAGCGTTACACGCACTTGAAAAAACTGCGTATGACCAAGCAGGAAGTCAAAGACGAATACAAACAAATGGAAGGCGACCCGATGGTAAAATCCAGAATCCGCCAGATTCGCATGGAACGCGCCCGCCACCGCATGATGGAAAATGTTCCCAAAGCAGATGTTGTTATCGTCAACCCGACGCACTATGCCGTTGCTTTGGAATATAAAATGGAGCAAATGGATGCGCCGGTCGTTTTGGCCAAAGGTCTTGACCATTTGGCCTTGCGGATTAGGGAAATCGCCGAAGAAAACGAAATTCCCGTTGTTGAAAATCCGCCGTTGGCAAGGGCATTATTTGCCAGCGTAGAAATTGATCAGGCAATTCCGCCGGAACACTTTAAAGCCGTTGCTGAGGTAATTGGATATGTTATGCAGCTCAAAAATCAATAACCGCCCCGATAAACAGCTTAAAACCTGTCTGATAATGCTGGCATATGCGCTCGTTGCACTTGCGGTCACCCTGATTGCCCTGTTTGTTTATCCCGAACACTTTATGGCCCTGTTTTTTGCAACGCTTGTTTTCACAACAACCTGCCTGCTTTTGACAATAAAAACGCTTAACTCGGCAGAACAAGCCATGAGCTATGGCGGTTTTGCCAACGAAATTATAAAAAATGACTTCAAAATTAAAAGGATAGAAAATTCAAACGGCATGGCCGTCATTCAAAACAATCCGGCAGAAGAATTATTTGCAGAAACGCCGATTTTAACATTTTTAGAACAGCGCCTGGCAGACAATACTGCTGCCAAAACAGCGTTCCAACGGCTGCAAAATGCCTGCAGCAACCTTTGCAAGGAAGATGTCACGCTTTCATTGTCTTTGCAAAGCGAAAACGGCAAAATATTCAGCGATGAAGAATGGTTTAAGATCAGTGTCCGCCCGATATTTTTGAAAAAAACCGACATATTTAACGGCCCTTTTTCCATTAAAGCCATAAAAAAAGATACGTTCTTGTATTGGAGTCTGGAAAACATTACCGCTGAAAAAAACATGGAACAGATTTTTCAGGAAGAGCGCAAATCTCTGCATGATTTTCTTGATTACCTGCCGATAGGGCTGTATATCTGCGGCGCCTCCTCCGAAATTGAATATGCCAACCATGCGCTTGCCGATTTTTTGGGAACAAGCCGCGAAGAATTAAACGGACGCAGCTTAAACAACTTTATTACGACTAATTCGTCAATTCCTCAACAACAATCACAATGGCACGGTTCTGTCTTTTTCAACACGCCGGATAACAACGTAACCGAAACGCTGGTTTTTCAAGAACGTTTCAAAGACAAAGATATTTCCAAAGCAAGAGGCGTGGTCGTTTCGGGCATCCCGAGCAATGCCGAGCTTAAAGACAGCCTCAGCAGTGCCTATGACAAAATCAGCTGGCTGTTTAACTTTGCCCCTGTCGGCATTATCTTCGTCAATAACGACGGGCAAATCAAAGACTGCAATCCGCAAGCCTGCGGTTTCCTGACAGAAAACACGGATAAAAGCAGCCTTATAAACCGAAGCCTTTATTCCTTTGTCAATGATGACGATATTTCAATCCTGCAAAAAGAATTCGCCCAAATCTCAAGCAAAAGGAACCAAACCGCCCGAATTGATGTCCGCATAAAAGATAAAAACGAAGACAAAGCCGCGTTCGCCTATATTTGCCCGATGAAAAAGTTTTATTCAAACGACATCAGCAATATAGACGGCCTCGTTATTTATATGATTGATGCGACCAAGCAAAAATCTTTGGAAATCCAGTTTGCCCAAGCGCAAAAAATGCAGGCTGTCGGACAATTGGCCGGCGGCGTCGCCCACGATTTTAATAACCTGCTGACTGCCATGATCGGCTTTTGTGACCTGCTTTTGCAACGCCACGGCGTCGGCGATCCGTCTTTTGCCGACTTAATCCAAATCAAACAAAACGCCAACCGCGCGGCAGGATTAGTCAGACAGCTTCTGGCTTTCTCCCGTAAGCAGCCGCTGAAACCGAAATTAATTGACGTAACCGAAAACTTTACCGAATTAAGCCACATGCTGAAACGCATTCTGGGCGAACAAATTGTTTTAAAATTCCGCCACGGCACCGATTTGGGCTTTATCCGCGTTGATCCGGTTCAGTTTTCACAAGTTATTATCAATCTCGCCGTTAATGCAAAAGATGCCATGAAAGGCAACGGCACGTTAATAATCAGCACCCGCACAGAACCGATGAACGAACCGTACCAATTCGGCTCGGATATTGTCAAACCCGGAGAATTTGTTGTCATAGACGTCAAAGATACCGGCTGCGGCATTCCCAAAGAAAATCTCAACCGCATTTTTGAGCCTTTCTTCTCAACCAAACAAAACGTCGTCGGTTCCGGCACAGGACTGGGCTTATCTATGGTTTACGGCATTGTCCGCCAAACGGAAGGCTTTATCAAGGTTGACAGCGCTGTCGGCGAAGGAACGACTTTTTCTATCCATTTGCCGCGTTTTGAAACCAATATTGACGAAAACGAAACCAGACATGAAGCCCAAGAGGTAGTCACCGCCAAAGACGGTACGCCGATTCTGACCGTTCAGGAAAAAATAAAAAGTCCGGTTGCCATTAACGAAAAACTCATCTTCGGCCTCAACCTGTCAACAACCATTGACCGCAAAGAAACATCAAACAAAGAAACTTTTGACACGCATATTTTATTTGTTGAAGACGAAGATTCGGTGCGTACTTTTGCCGTACGCGCTTTAAAGAAAAAAGGCTATGATGTCACCGGTTGCAATTCGGCAGAAAACGCTTTGGAACAATTGGAAAAAAATACAAACTATGACCTTTTAATAACCGACATGGTCATGCCCGGCAAGACCGGCGCCGAACTGGCGGCAATTGTCAAAGAAAAAATACCGAGCATCAAAGTTATTTTGGCTTCCGGCTATTCTGAAGAAATTGCCCGCAGAGAACTGTCCGATTCCGAAAATTTTGAGTTCATGGCCAAACCTTTCAGTCTCGGAGACTTGACGGCAAAAGTTTTTGATGTATTAAATAATGACAACAGCAATTAAGGTCAAACAAAAAAATGTCAGCACCCGCTCAACAACTCCCATTAGAGCTGCCGCACCGTCAGGCTCTCGGCAAAGAAGACTTCCTCATTGCCCCGTGTAATGAAGAAGCCGTCAGGCTGATAGACCAATGGCCGAACTGGAGCTTCTTTGCGGCCTGCATATACGGCTCCGAAGGATGCGGAAAAACCCATCTGGCAAATGTTTTCTCCAACCGGGTTTCTCTGCTGAGCAATTATCCGTATAAAATTCCCTGCATTAAAGCCTCTTCATTAAAACTGGAAACGGTTCACCCCCTTTTTGCCCAGCATCCCTGCCTGATTGTGGAAAATTTAAATTCAGAAATCAATGAAGAAGCGATGTTTCACCTCTACAACCTTTATCGCAACGAAGGCGGAAACATCTTATTTACTTCGACGGAAGCTCCTGCCCGCCTGCCCCTTAAATTAAAAGATTTGCAATCGCGCCTGAATATTGTTCCGTCAATTGAAATAAAAGCGCCCGACGATGAGCTTTTATCTGCTTTATTAATCAAATTGTTTATGGACAGACAAATTGTTGTCAGCCCGGAAGTCATCAGTTATTTGTTAAACAATATGCAGCGTTCATTTGCTTATGCGCGCAAAATCGTTGCCGAAACAGATAATATCTCTTTGGCACGCAAACGCGCCGTTTCAATTCCATTAATCAAAGAAGCCCTTGCTTCCTTAAATGACAACCAACAAGGCGAACTTTTTTAAGCCCCGCGATCACAAACACACCATTTTCCCTTTAAATCCAACTTATTACAAAAATATGATAATTTATCTCTTTTGCATTTTTCGGTTGCAAAAAAAAAA
>CASZWJ010000010.1 GCA_949493535.1 uncultured Alphaproteobacteria bacterium | reverse complement strand
CCATTGTCGGAGAGCCTGAATACACAGAAAGAGGTACCGCTTGCTACCAGTGCAAACCCCAAATTCAGACTTGTGCGCAATATATTGCCACCAATAGAACAGATTTGACTGTAATCAACTCTCTGGCTGATTTACAGCATGCCTTGATTGATAACAAAAATAATTTTGTTTTGACAAATAATTTAACAATAACAGCGGCACTTAATTTGTCGGGCAAGAAAATTATCGGCCAAAACAGCGTTATGGAATCGCCTTTATGTTCTAAAATGAGTCAGCCGAAACTGACTGTTGCCGAAACAATTACGACCAACGACTCAACCGTTGTCGAAAATATTGACTTTATCAACGCAATGACTGCCGAAGGCAACTACGACAATTTAATACCGATGATTAAAGGCGGCGGCAAATTCACTTCGGTTAATATGTCGCTTGACCCCAGCATTTATACTTATGAAATTAACCAGAATAACCCATTAATGCGTATTCAGGGAACTCTTACATTGAAAGATGTTTCGGCAACGGCAGTGAATGCTTTTGATATTACAAGCAACAGTACGTTGAATCTGCAGGGAACAATCACCCGTATTTGCAATACTCCCGAAGACAGAGGCGGCGGTCTTCGCGGCGGCGGCTTCCTGCTTGATAAAAATATAACAATTAATGTGGAGAAATCCGCTAAAGTAAAGGTATTAACCCCTAACAAAACTCCTGGTTTCAGAATGTTTACGGGCTGGGGAGAAGGAAATACTGTCAATATTAACGGTGAGCTTACTTTTGCTTCCGGTAAATATGGTGCTGAACTTTCCGTATCTAAAGGAGGAATCTTAAATATCAATTACCCGATAACCGTCGCAGAATTATCAAGCAACAGCGGAACAATAAATATTAACGCCGCAACAACAATCAATGCAGAAACACCGGAATCTTCAATTACTGCAATTGTTATTTATAATACCGGCCGCCTTAATGTGAACGCCCCTGTTGCGATTAATAATTTCCGCGTCGATCAGTACAGTAATGCAGTTGAAGCAAAATATATTTATGTTAATAACACAATGACTTTTAACAGAAGCAACTACATTAAAACCGATACGCTTGACATTACATCAAAAGGTAAAGTTATCGGAGCAACCAAAAGATAAAATTTTCACATCATAAAATAAGCCTTTCTTTAAGAAGGGCTTATTTTCTTTTGTTAAATCAAACCCATTTTTTGGGCAATGATAACGGCCTGGGTGCGGTTGGTTGCTCCGATAGAGCGCAACAATGCGTTAATATGCAACTTGACGGTTGCCTCGCTGACACCCATTTCATAAGCAATTTGTTTATTGGACAAACCTTGAGCCACAAGCTCCAAAACCTGTGATTGCCGGTTTGTCAACGTTTTGCCTTTGCTGCGGTTTTCTCCGGACAGATTTCCCGATGAACTGCCGCTGTCCAAAATCGAGGGAGGCAGATAGGTTCCGCCGTCTAACACCAGTTTCAACGCTCCAGTCATAATTTTAGGGTCCGAGCGTTTGGGAATATAACCGCTGATTCCGTTTTCCATGGTTTTGCGAATAGATTTTCCGTCTTCCGTTGCCGAAATAACAACAAAACGCGCGCCGTTCGATTTTTTCTTCAGTTCTTCAATGCCTTCTTCCCAAGCCATGTCGGGCATGTCTAAATCGACAATTACCAAATCAAGCTTTTTCTCATCATCTATAATCTTGAGAGCCTGAGAAAAGCTTCCGGCCTGAAAAACGACAGCTTCCGGATCTATTTGTTCAAGATGCATACTTAAACCGTCACGAAACAAAGCATGGTCATCAGCAATTAGAACTTTCATGGGAATCTCCTGCATTTTAACACCTTTTTGTTTGTATAATACGCCATAACCAAAAGCTAATCAAACTTTTGATTTTCCTTTAATGTTTATATATGTCGTAATTTTTTATTTTAAAGGTGGCAAAACCAGATATTCTATACCGGCTTCTTCAAACATTTCTTTTGAGAATGCCAGCTTGTCCCGCCAAGTTGTGTCTTTAATATCCGGACGAGGCTCAACAGCATTGGTTACAACCATTTTTATTCCCGATTGGATGATTGCGCGCGCACAATCGGTACAAGGCGCATGCGTTGCATAAAGGACGCAGCCTTTCAACGGCGTTCCGGTCAGGCAGGCATTATAAATTGCATTGCGCTCGGCATGCTCAAAGAAGTCATATTTTGTCGGGCGTTCCATTCTTTCCGGCTTATTATCGTCAACCCCCCGGACTAAGCCGTTATAACCGGTGGCGCGGATTTCCCGATCCGGACCGACAACAATCGCACCTGTTTTGGTAGACGGGTCTTTTGACCATGACGCAACCAAAAATGCCATTTCCATAAAGCGTCTGTGCCATTTGTCCGAAAACATATTCTTTTCTCCTCTGTTTGTTGTGCTGTTAATTTAGACCGGATTTAAAATTGTGACAAGACAAATATACAAATACCCCACGGAATACAAGTTTCCGAGGGGTATAAAAAAACAAAGCATAAAAATCACAAAGCTTCGTCCGGACAATTTTCTTCCTGCCGGTAATACCTGTATGACAGCCCTATGAGCGTTCCCAACACCAGCAAAACAAGGGCAATGGAACAGACTATATTCAAATAGTACGGCCAATTTAAGCTGTCACAAAAAAGCTGACAAAAGGGAACAGACAAGGCGCCGATAACGCTGCACGGCAAAATTGCCCCTTTACCACGGATAAACTGTGAAAAGACAGCTACAGACGCAATGGATATTCCCAGAAGGCAAACCGTTCCGGTTATCCACTTTCCCCATGCAAAATCCAGAATACACAGATTCAGGATAAATAAAAAGAATGCAACGCACACCAAAATAATCATTGCGGCGTTCAATACTATCTTTGTTCTTTTTGTGTAAAACATAATAGAAAAATTAAAAGTTTATAAATAAAGTATCTTCTCAAAGAGATTTTTATCACATCTTTCAGAAATTGGCAACAGATAAAAAAAGGTCTTAAAACCAAGACTTTTACTTGACATCTGACATAAAATAAACGAAATTACCAGCAGTGCATTTTATAATTTATTAGGAGAAAAAAATGAGTGCTATTGTTGATATTCATGCCAGAGAAATTATTGACTCACGCGGCAACCCGACCGTTGAAGCCGATGTTGTTTTGCAAAGCGGCGCTTTTGGCCGCGCGGCTGTTCCGTCAGGCGCTTCTACCGGCGTTCACGAAGCTGTTGAACTGCGTGACGGCGATAAAAAACGTTTCGGCGGCAAAGGCGTTTTGAAAGCCGTTGAAAACGTCAATGACAAAATTTATGACGCTCTGGCCGGTTTGGACGCTGATGACCAAATCGCTATCGACCAAGCCATGATTGATTTGGACGGCACCGAAAACAAAGGCAAACTCGGCGCAAACGCAATTCTCGCCGTTTCTTTGGCCGTTGCCAAAGCTCAGGCCGAAGAAGCCGGCTTGCCGTTGTATCGTTACCTTGGCGGCACCATGGCTCGCACTTTGCCTGTTCCGATGATGAACATCGTTAACGGCGGCAAACACGCTGACAACCCGATCGATATTCAAGAATTCATGATTATGCCGGTTTCTGCATCTTCTGTTCGCGAAGCAATTCGTATGGGCGCTGAAATTTTCCACACTTTGCAGAAAAACCTCAAAGCTGCCGGCCACAACACCAACGTCGGCGACGAAGGCGGTTTTGCTCCGAATCTGAAATCTGCCGAAGAAGCTTTGACTTTCATCGTTAACTCTATCAAAGACGCCGGCTTCAAACCGGGTGAAGACGTTGTTCTCGCTATGGATGCCGCTTCTTCCGAATTTTATAAAAACGGCAAATACGAAATGGAAGGCGAAGGCAAATCTTATACCAATGCCCAGATGGTTGAGTTCTACAAAGGCTTGTGCGACAAGTTCCCGATTTTCTCAATTGAAGACGGTATGGCCGAAGATGACTGGGAAGGCTGGAAAATGCTTACAGACGCTTTGGGTGATAAAGTTCAGCTCGTCGGCGACGATTTGTTCGTTACCAATCCGAAACGTTTGGCTATGGGTATTGAAAAAGGCGTTGCCAATTCAATTTTGGTTAAAGTCAACCAAATCGGTACATTGACAGAAACAATGCAAGCTGTTGACTTGGCTCAGCGCAACAAATACAGCGCCGTTCTTTCTCACCGTTCCGGCGAAACTGAAGACGCTACCATTGCCGACATTGCTGTTGCTACCAACTGCGGACAGATTAAAACCGGTTCAATGTCTCGTACAGACCGTATGGCAAAATACAACCAGCTCATTCGTATTGAAGAAGAATTGGGCGATATGGCTGTTTATGCCGGCAAATCTATTCTGAAAAAATAGTTTACGCCAGATTGGCAAAGGGGGTTGAGAAATCAGCCCCTTTTTTTTATTTAGCACAAATTTTAGACAAAAAAAACTTGCATTAGGCTTAAAAATTTGGTATTTAAAAGATTCAATAAATAACAATTAATTTTTAAATCTATGAATATTATTAAGAAAAGAAGACAAATCAGCCCATTACGTCTGGTTTTTGCAGAATGTCTGACAATGGTCGTAATTTCTGCCTGTGTTTGCGGAATCCTCTATGGATGTGTTGAAGTGTCTGAAACAGGCATGTCTTTTCTGCCTTTGTTTCAACTCTTTACCGGCATTACCGCATTTGCCATGGTGGCTTGGAGAGATACTTTTCTTTCCAAAATAAGCTTTCCGAAATACTTGATTGTTCTGGCCTTCGTCTATGGCATTTTACTTTTTGAGTTTCTGCTCTATTGGGGCTTAAAAAGCTTTTTATGCTTGGCAGCGGCGGCAATAATCTTGTTTGCAATAACGGCAATAATCGGTTTTTACTTAGGGCAAATCATTCGCAGGAGAAACATCTATACATTATGCTGTATTATCGCTTGTCTCGGAATTGTCTGTGAAGCAATTTGCTTATTCATCAGTTCCAATCTGGCATCATATTCTATCATTATTTCGATGAGCTTGTGTGCCGGATTGCTTAATATGGCGGATTTTTCCAGATATAACAGAATCATGTATGGATTGGCTCATTCAAACGATTCATCAAACACGGATTTTGTTCTGGCTTTGATGTTTTTTATAAATCTGATGGGCGGAATTGCCGCCACAGATGCGACCCGTTTGGCCTCTAAGTTCTTTTTGTATCGTGAGTTCAAAAGACTAACTTATTAAAACCTGAAAATATGGAGAATAAATTTGTCATCACCAAACAAGAAAAACGCGGAATCATTTTCAGACTTTATTTTACCGTTCTGAAATTAGCAATCTTCGGAATTGCAATGGCTCTGCTCTTTGCATATATTCCGCAGTTCAGCAAATGGTTCTTTGCTCCCGAAAGCACGCCGGAAAAACCGTTATGCGGCTTATTTGCACTGTTTTTGCTTATATTGCCTATGTTTCTGTGCTATGCTTATTTCAGGCTTAGCCCGCTGTTAGGCAACAACGGCAAAATGAATATTGCGGTTCTGTTGGCAATTGCGATGGGCTTCCGGACAACAATTTGTTTTTACAGCCAAGGCTGGAAAGAAACAGGTTTGTTTCTGGCGATTGCGTTTGTGTTGTTTACTTTGGCAGTTTGGACGGCTGTTTTTATCAAAAAAGATTTCAGCAAATACAAAAAAATATTTATTATGCTCGCTCTCGTTTTGGTGATTATACCGCTTATCTGTTTTATGCTGGACTATGACGGCTTAAACGTTGCCCTATTTTATGCTATGTCTGTTATCGGCTGCATTTGGGTCTTTCTTGATGTGCAGGATTTGTGGTTTAAGCTTGAGGATATTCCCGACCAATGGAATTTTGACAAGATGTATTGTCATACAATGATTAATCTGCTTGCCGGTTTCTGGCTTATTCATATTTATGCGGATTTTATCAGAATTATCGTCAAATTCTGGGTCAATAGTTATCATACTTCTCAAACCAGGAATTTTCAAACATCATAAGTCCGGCAAAGACTTAATACTTAAAGAGTTTCGAACAAATTATCGTTCGGAACTCTTTTTGTTTTAAACTTTTGTCAAATTAAGGTATAATACAGAGATTAAATAAAGGATTGTTTTTATGGTTTTGATGAATAAATTAAAAAACGGCGTGGGCAAAGACACTGATTTTGCGCTTTTTATGCCTAACAATGTTGATATTTTAATGAAAAGCGGCGAATTTAAGTTAGCTGATGAAGAAATTGCAGAAAAACTTAAACAAGGAAACCTGAAGCTCATCTACCGTCCGAATATTTATACAATCCGGCGAGATCAAAAAAGCGGCTCAATTATTTTAACAGATATTTCAACGCAAAAAGTTGAATGCCCGACTTGTCTGGCCGCTTACAAACCCGGCAAAAACTGCTCTGAAATTTTATTCCACGGATTTATGCTTTGTCTTGACAAAGGATTAGGAAAATTAACGGAACAAGAACAATGCAAAGTCAAAAAAATTACGGCGCATTTTGAAAAATTAATCACGAGCAATATGGCGGAATCTGCCAGACATGAGCTGAAACATATTGAAAATGACTTATACTTTAAGGAAGCACATCACGACAATTTGTCTTTAAATCACGAGTATTATATCCGCACGCGTTTTCTGGATGAGATTTCGGCAACAGCTAAAGAAAATATTGAACAACATGTGCAAACCAAAGAACAAGGAATTGGCTATATCCAAAAAACGTTTTCCGAATGGATGAATAATCCGCAAAGAGAAAGTTATTATGGGCGGTTTGGCGATTTTGAACATCAATACAGCGCTTATGAAGAAGAAAACCTTGAGCGCGATACATCTCAATCAGAAAAATTATACCGGCAGATATTAGGCAAATTTTTCACGTTTAATATTAACGGGCAGGATATGGATTTGTCTGAAGCGATTGCCCCTGATTTTTCCTTACCGCGGCAAAGTATGCAAAATCTGCTCAACGCCAAAAAACTCATTTCAGAAAACAGCAGAAGATAACCTTTCATCGAACTTCGGAGTTGCCGGCGCGGGTTTTATCGCAAACATCAGGATACTTCCACTTGCCCTCAAGTTTGAAACATTGATCCGGCGTGAACTCAAAATCACAATAGCCATATTCCAAATTCAACGCGCCGTTATATTTTTTACAGGCTTCTATATGCAATTCATCCAGCCTCTTTTCACTGCACTCCGCTGTTTTCTCTGCGCAAGCCATAAATAGACGTTGATATTCCTCGTTCATATAAATACAGCCGTGCAATTTATTCCACGTCAGACAATCTTTGCGGCATCTTTTCTCATTATAGTCCCACACGTCCCCTAAATCTAAACAGCTGTCTATTTCCATACAACTATTCAAATGCCATGTTCCCCATATCATTAAACCTAACACAACAAATTTTATTAAATATCGTCCAAATTTTTTCATATTAATTACCAATATTTTTTAGGAAGTGAACGGTTATTGTTATCCCTTAATTCTGCACAAGCATCTTGAGCCGATAATTGAGAATTATATTTTGCTTTGTTTCGACCTAATTGATTTATCGATATATCATTGATATAATCAATTCCAGCATCTTGTTTATTCATTTTTCTATAATATATATTACGATAATAATCAAAAGATTCCTTTATGTCACCAGCTATTTCTGCTGTTTTCTCTCCTGCCGTTCCTCTTTTTGTCGCATTATAATTTGCTTTGCAGTGATAATAATCATCAAGATATTTATATCCATGACTTTTCATCAATTTGTATTCTTTATACATATCAGATACAGCGCCTTTAATCTGCCTGATATTATCTGCCGTATCTCCCAAAAGGTTTCTACGCGTTAAATTGCTTTCAAAATTTGTTATTCCGCCCATTTCTTTTTCCTTTTTTCAGTTTAAAACAAAAAAATCCGCCGGAACAATCCGGCGGATTTCAGATACACTTCTCCCAAGTGATACTTTTATTTCTAAATAATTTTCAAATAAAATCCAAGGATTTTATTCCTAAAAATTAGCAATACGCTCCAAAGCTTCCTCAACTTTTGCTTTGTTCTCCAGAGCTTCTGCCTGACGGCGCTTTTCTTCTTCAACGACAGCGGCCGGCGCACGCTCGACAAAGCTCGGATTGCCTAACTTGCGCGCATAACCTTCAAGATTTTTGTTCAAAGCTTCAAGCTCTTTGTTCAAACGTTCTTTTTCCGCTGCAAAATCAACAACGCCTTTCAGCGGCAGCAAAATTGTCGCTTCCTTAAACACGCTTTGAACCATATCTTTGCTGATTTCGGCATCTTTGGCAAAACATTCCAGATTTTCCAAACGAGCCAAAGAACAAATAATCTTATTGAAAGACTTTAAGTTTTCGCAAGAATGGCTTGAAGCATCTTTCAGATAAACGTTCAGTTTGGCTCCGGCCGGCAAATTCATTGACGCACGCAGCGAGCGGATTGAAGAAATCAACTCAATCGCCCAGTCAATATCGTTAAGAGCGGCTTCGTTAATCTGTTCGTTTAACGGCCAAGCGGCTTTAATCAACTTGCAGTCACGGCCATCACAAGTGTTGTTCCACAATTCTGTGGTGATAAACGGCATAAACGGATGCAAGATAACCAGAATCCTGTCCAGAACCCAAGCAAAAGCAGCGCGGGTTTCGGCTTTTTCGGCTTCATTTTCGCCATAGAAAACAGGTTTGACCATTTCAATATACCAGTCGCAGAAAGAACCCCAGACAAATTGATATACGGCATTGGCAGCATCGGAAAAGCGGAAAGCATCCAGATTATCGGTCACTTCTTTTGAGGCCTGTTTGGCTTTGGCGATAATCCATTTATTGACGGCCAGCTTAACGCTGTTTTCGTCAAAGCCTTTAACCAATTTGCACTCGTTCATTTCGCCGAAACGGGCGGCATTCCACAATTTTGTAGCAAAATTACGATAGCCGGCAATGCGGGATTCACTCATGTTAATATCACGGCCTTGGGTTTCCATTGCGGCCATGAAGAAACGCAACGCATCGGCGCCGTATTTTTCAATCGTTTCCATCGGGTCAACCGTATTGCCCTTGGATTTTGACATTTTGCGCCCCTGCTCATCTCTGACCAAACCATGGATATAGGCTTTTTGGAACGGCACTTTTTTCATCATATACATACTCATCATCATCATGCGGGCAACCCAGAAGAAGATGATGTCAAAGCCGGTAACGAGAACCGAAGTCGGATAAAACGTATCTAGAAACTCACTCTTATCCGGCCAGCCTAATGTTGAGAACGCCCATAAGCCGGAAGAAAACCACGTATCCAACACATCTGTTTCGCGGCGGAGTTCAACCTTTTTGCCATAGTGCTTTTCTGCGGCGGCAAAAGCTTCTTCTTCATTTTCTTCGCAGAAAATGTGCTCGTCAGGACCGTACCAAATCGGCATTTGATGTCCCCACCATAACTGGCGGGAAATGCACCACGGCTGGATATTTCTCATCCATTCAAAATAGGTCTTTTCATAAGACTTCGGAACAAACTCCATATCGCCGTTTTCAACAACGCGGATCGCTTCTTTAGCCAAAGCCGGCGCATCAACAAACCATTGGTCTGTCATTAAGGGTTCAATCACAACATTTGAACGGTCGCCGTAAGGAATAACCATCGGATGCTCTTCAATCTTATCCATTAAGCCCATTTCCGTCAGGGTTTCAATGGTTTTAGCACGAGCTTCCATAGTAGTCATACCCGAATAAGGCGTGTTTTCATTTAACGTGGCATCAGGATTCAAAACATTAATCATCGGCAGATTATGGCGCTTGCCGACCTCAAAGTCATTAAAATCATGCGCCGGCGTAATTTTAACGGCACCGGTGCCTTTTTCCGGATCGGCATGGTCATCGGCAATAATCGGAATAGCCCGATTGATAATCGGAATAATGCAGTTTTTGCCGATTAAATGTTTGAGTTTTTCATTGTCTTTGGAAACAGCAACGGCCGTATCGCCAAACATTGTTTCAGGGCGCGTGGTCGCAATATGGATAAACTGCCCTTCTTCGCCTTCAATCGGATATTTGTAATAATACATTTTGCCGACTGTTTCTTTTTGAATAACCTCCAAATCAGAAACGGCCGTCATAAACTTGGAATCCCAGTTAACCAGCTTTTTGGCTTTATAAATCAAGCCGTCTTTATACAAATTTACAAAGATTTTGCGAACGGCGCGGCTTAAGCCTTCGTCCATAGTGAAACGCGAACGGGACCAATCGCAGGATGCCCCCAGACGGCGAAGCTGTTTGCAAATTGTTCCGCCGGACTGCTCTTTCCATTTCCAAACGGTTTCAATGAATTTTTCACGCCCCAAATCATGGCGGGTAATCCCCTCTTTGGCCAAGTTGCGTTCAACGACCATTTGGGTTGCAATACCGGCATGATCCATACCGGGCTGCCATAAAACCTTTTTGCCAAGCATGCGGTTATAACGAATTAAAATGTCTTGCAACGTATCGTCCAAAGCATGCCCCATATGCAAAACGCCGGTAACATTCGGCGGCGGAATGACAACGGCGAACGCGTCTTTATCGCTGCGCATATCCGGTTTGAAATCGCCGCTTTCTTCCCAATCGGCATAAATTTTTTCTTCAAAATCTTTAGGCGTATAGTTTTTTTCTAACATCATTTTTTCCTAATTTTTCTTTTTTTGTACTTAAGATATATAAACTGCAAAATGCCCTCAAAACTTAATTTGGGGGCAATAAAAATCCGCAGGCCGGCAGCTAAAAGATTAGCTATCTGCCAACCTTTGCCATCACTCGCTCAATTTCTTTTTGAACCGCAGCTTCGACAACAGACGGCAATTTGGCTTCAAGCCAAGCTTTTGTCTGTTTTTTAATTTCTTCTTTAGCATAATCTTCAATATTAACACTACCGTTTAATTCTGCGGAAACAGCCTCTCCGATAATGCTTTTAATTACATCTTCAACAACATTTTCTATTGTGCGGGAGCCATTGCCGAGCAGCTTGACGGCTTCCGGTTCCGGCTTATGTTCTTTAATTAGGGAAACCTGCTCAACCGGCGCTTTTTCTGCAAACATTTTCGCAAAATTGCTGATAATTCCGGCGGAAACATCGGCAGCATCCCCTTCCTCGGCAGAAACATCAGCAGAAGAAACGGCAACAGCTTTTTCTTCATTGTTGTCCGCATAAATAACTTTTGACGCTGAATTCAAAATATCATCAATATTTTCGGCAATATCTTCCCCTTTTGAGGCGGCAGGCTCTTCAATCTCCTCTTTTTCGGCAGAAACATCCAACAACGCGCCGACATCAACACTGTCCTGAGGCAGGCGCAATTCGCCGGCGGCATCTTCTTCGGGAGAAAAAATCGGTTCAGCCTCATCATCAAGGCTTAATTCAGGCAATTCATCACTAACAGAAACCTCAGGTTCAAAAACCGGCTCCGCCGCGATTTCCGGAATGTTGATATCTTCGGCGGCCAAATCGGCAGTAACATCTTTGATTGTCAAATCCACATCATCAAGTTTCAAATCAATATCATCGGCTGCGGTTTCAGCCAAAGGATCGTCGATTATCATTGCGGCAGACAAATCATAAACATCATCTTCTGCTTCCGGCTCAACAGCCACTGCCGAAACTTCGGGCTGAGCAACAACCGGTTCCGGACGGACTTCTGAAACACTTGCGGGTTGTTCCGCAGAATCTTTATTCAAAATATCTTTAATTGAAGAGAGGATGTCTTCCATAGACAAATCGTCTTGCTGTTCTTCTGCCATCATTGTATTTTCACCAAAGTCAAATAAAATTATACCTGTGTTCTAGATTAACAATATTTTTTTATTAATCAATAGATAATGACAGCCATTTGCCTTTTGTATCCTGATAATACTTGTCGGCATTATACAGTTCGACATTAAGCTTCAGGTCTTCCGCGGTAAGTTTTCCCATGGAAAGCAACAAATTCATACCGGATACGTAATAATCCCTGCGGGCTTTGACCTCTTCGACGTTTGAGTTCAAAAGCTCCTGATAAGCATCCAACACATCAAGAATGGTACGATTACCCAAAGCTTCTTCTTTCTGAACGCCTTCGAGTGCTATTTCATTCGCTTTAACCTGATCAATAATTGACTTTATTTTAGAATCGTTGCTTTCCATATATTCCCAAGCGCTTTCAACCAAAGCGCGGACAGAACGCTCCGTTTCCAGCAGCTGTTCCTGAGCCTGCCATTTTTGATATTTGCTTTGGCGAATCTGCGCGCGGGTCTTGCCTGCCGTATAGAGAGGGACGGTCATATTTACGCCGATTTCCAAATTGTCGGTTTTATTGGTTCCGGGCGTGCTGTCCAAATCGTTATGGACTTTGGCTGCCACACCGTCAAGAGAAACGGAAGGCAGCAACGCGCCGTTGTTATACGCAACGGTATAAGAAGCCGCATTAAAATTATTCTTTGCGGTTTTAATGCTGTAATTATTGCCCATAGCAAAATTCATTGCCTCATCCAAACTTAAAGGCAGCATTTCGGTAATGGTTTTCGGCTCTTTCAAATTTTCGGGTCCATGGCCGATAATCTGAGCATAAACAGCTTTAGATGCCGCCAATGTTCCCTCCGAAGCTATGCGGTCGGACACAGCCTTTGAGTGGCGGGCACGTGCCTGAGAAACATCGGTTCTGGTTACCTCGCCGACATTAAAACGCTGAATTGTCTCGTCAAGGCGCTTTTTCAGCAATTTCTCATTATTCTTCTGCAATTCAACAATCGCTTCGTTTTGCAAAACATCAAGATAAGCCGTCGCGGCGCTGAGAAAAACAGACTGTTCGGTACTGAACAAATTGTTTTGTTCCGCCTTAACCTTGCTGTCTGCCGCCTTAACCGAATTCATCGTCTGAAAGCCATTAAACAACGGTTGTGAGATTTTTGCGCCGACGCTAGTGGTATCGCCGTCATTGTCATTATTCATGCCGACCTGAGAATTTTTGGTTTGGCCGTTGGCATCCGTATAACCGGCTGTCAAAGCTATTGTCGGACGGTAACCCGATTTGGCAATTGCCACATTCTCATCTACCGAGCGCAGATAAGCCCTCTGCCCCTGCAAAGTCGGATTAGACTTATATGTTTCGCTTAAAGCTTCAAAAATAGTTTCGGCTCTCGCCGGAGAAGAAAATATGGTCGCAAGCATCAAACCGGCAACGAAAGTTTTTTTCATTAATCTCACCTCTGAATTTACTCTAAAAAATTATGCTGATTATATTTTATTATGCTTATTTTGCAACTTTATTTATTAAAAAACCGCATACAAACATTTATTATTTTCAATAACCGCTTATCTTATTAACTATATTTCAAACAATTAATAATATCTTTTGGGATAACTGAGTATGTAAGAGCCATTAAGGAGATGAAATTGAGTAAAAAAGATTCCGTTATTATCAGCGAGATTGATAAAGCACGCCTTAAATTATCCATTGAACATTACATTAAATACTTTATCGGGAAAAGAACCAGCGAAATAAACAAAGACGAGGCATTGAATGCCATTGCTCTGGCTGTTCGCGAATTTGCCATGGACAAAATGTATGAAACGATGGCTCGTTACAATAAATGCAATACAAAAAGAATCTATTACTTGTCGGTAGAATATCTTATCGGCCGTTCTTTAGAGAATAATCTTCATAATCTCGGCTTATATAATATTATGAAAGACATTAAAATTGAGGGTTTTCCCGATTTCAGCCTGCAAGAAATTTTTGACACAGAATATGATCCGGCTTTGGGCAACGGCGGTCTCGGACGCTTGGCCGCATGCTACCTTGATTCAATGGCATCACTCGGAATCCCGGGTTTCGGTTATGGCATTAACTATCAGTTCGGCCTGTTCAAACAAAAATTTGAAAACGGCTATCAGGTAGAACTTGCCGACAGCTGGCTCGGCGAAGACTCTCCGTGGCAGTTTGCCCGCCCCGACCGTACGGTCCGCATTCCGATTAAAGGCGAAGTCGAGGTCATGGACGACGGCGCAGGCAACAAAAATTTCATTTGGATGAATACCCAGAATATTTACGGCGTTCCGTATGATTTTCCGATTGTCGGCTATGACGGCAAATCGGTTAACTATCTGCGCCTGTTCTCGGCAAAAACCGATGATGAACTGGATATTAACATTTTTAACGAAGGCGGTTATATCGACGCGGTTCGCGATAAGATTTCAACAGAAACCATTTCAAAAGTCTTATATCCGTCAGATGCCGTCGAATCCGGCAAGAAATTGCGTTTAACCCAACAATACTTTTTTGTTTCATGCGCAATGCAGGATATTATCCGCCGCTTTCTGGAAAAAAGCAACGACTTCAAACATCTGCCGGATATGGTTTGCATTCAGCTCAATGATACCCATCCGGCGATTGCCATTCCCGAAATGATGAGACTGCTGGTTGACATTCACGGGCAGGAATGGGATACGGCATGGGATATCGTAACCAGAACATTTGCTTATACCAACCATACTCTGCTTCCCGAAGCGTTGGAAACATGGCCGGCAAGAATTTTCCAAGAACTTCTGCCCCGCCATTTGCAAATCATTTATGAAATCAACCGCCGCTTTATGGATTTTGCCCGCGAGAAATTCGGCAACGATGCGGAGAAACTCAGCAAAGTGTCTATCGTCAGCGGTGACGGCGCCGGCCAAATTATCCGTATGGCTAACCTTTCTATCGTCGGTTCGTTCTCGGTTAACGGCGTTGCCCAAATTCACTCCAATCTGATTAAAACAACTTTGGTTCCCGAATTTTACCAGTTGTGGCCTGAAAAATTCACCAATGTTACCAACGGCATCACCCCGCGCCGCTGGCTGCTGCATGCCAACACTGCTTTAGCTGACCTTATCACCTCAAAAATCGGCGACGGCTGGATTACGCATCTCAGCGAATTGGAAGGTTTGGACAGTTTTGTTAACGACAGCAAATTTATCAAAGAATTTTCAGACATAAAGAAAGCAAATAAAGCACGCTTGGCTAAAGTTATATACAAAACCAACAATATTATGGTGGATCCGGAAAGCATGTTTATTGTTCATGCCAAACGCATTCATGAATACAAACGCCAGTTGATGACTATTTTGCAGGTTATCGGCGATTATCTGGCTATAATTAAGGACAATGTTAAACCCAAATGCGCAAAAACTTATATTTTTGCAGGGAAAGCCGCTCCGTCTTATAATTTTGCCAAACTTGTCATTAAATTGATTAACAATGTGGCAGATGTTATTAATAATGATCCGGCGGTCAATGATATGCTGAAAGTCGTCTTTATTCCCGACTATAAAGTTTCATTAGCCGAAGTTTTAATTCCGGCTGCCGATTTAAGCGTTCAGTCTTCTACCGCCGGTTTTGAAGCCAGCGGCACCGGCAATATGAAATTTGCCTTAAACGGCGCACTGACTATCGGAACTCTGGACGGTGCCAATATTGAAATCCGCGAAGAAGTCGGCGATGAAAACTTTTATCTGTTCGGCCTGACCGAAGATGAAATTCAGAAAAAACGCAAAGATTACAATCCCCGCGCTTTGTATGACAACAATAATTACATTAAGCGCATCCTCAATGCGGTCAATTCCAATATGTTCTGCGAAAAAGATTATGTCTTGCTGTTCAAACCTATCTTTGAAGAACTCGTCAATCGCGACTATTTCTTTGTTTTGGCTGATTTGGAAGCTTTTGACAAAACAATGGAACGCGCAGAGACAGATTTTCTGGATAAGAAGAAATGGGCAAAAATGGCAATTACCAACGTGGCTCATATGGGCAAGTTTACCAGTGACCGCGCCGTTGAAGAATACGCCGACAATATTTGGCACATTTCTTCATGCTGATAAGCGCTGCCCGAAAGGAAGCCTGATAACAAAATCAGAAATCTAAATGCTCAATAAAAAAAACGCTCTGAAATCAGAGCGTTTTTTTTTATTAATGGCTTTCCCTGCCCCGCGCAGGAATATTCAAAGCGCCGCCGGAGGACTGACGCCCTTTTGCCGCGCGCTGCTTATTTTGATCTTTCTCATAAGAACGTCGGATTAAATCCGGCGATTCGATATCAACGCCGTAGTCATGCTTCAATGACGTTGTCAAAGCTCTGATATCCGAATTAATAACATCATATTCGTCTTTAATCAAATCTTTCTTTTGTTTACGATCGGCAGGCCGTTTATCATCAAGACCGTCGAGGGTTTCTTCGAGTTTCTTATCATATTTATAAATATTTTTATTATAGAGTTCTAAATATTTGGCTCTTTTAGCCTCATCAGAAGCATTGGCAAAAGTATTATCATCACGATACATAGCCAAGAACTCGACATAAGCGCGGCCTGTCGCCAGCTGTTTAACAGCATCCGTTTCAATACCGACCGTATTAACTGACGGAACCGGCGTGTCGCTTCCGTCCGGATAAATTTTATCCATAATGTTATTCTCAAAGAATTGGTTAAATTTCTTATATTTAACCTGAGCTTTTGTTGCTTCTCCTTCATTTTTGGCGCTATCACGCAACTCTTTTACCATTTTAATAAACGGATGCGCTTCATTGGTAATTCCTTCAGCAATCATTTGCTCTTCTAACTGTTCTGCCAAAAATCTATAAAAAGTTGCTCTTTTTTCCGGATCGTCGTTGTTTTCTTTGGCTGCTTTCAACATTGTATTGACATCTTTTTCCTTCAGTTTAACACCGGTCGGAATCATCAATTTTTTTCCACAAGCGGTAAAGAACTTCGATTTATGCTGATAGCTGGCGTTAAATCTGATATGAGTACACTTGCAGCTTTTAGCCGCATCAATAGCCTCTTCCATCATCCAATCTGCCATATCGCCGTATTTAGGCGTCATCATCGTCAATTGCAGATGCGGTTTGCCGTTTTTGGAAACAATTTCCCCTCGCAATGCAAATTCAAAATTAGGATTTACCTTGCCTTTTTTATCAGCAGTCGGCCCTTCTTTCTTTTGGTCTGCGTCTTTATACCACGTCATCTCCCAACCGTTTCCGCAACTGCTTATTTTATAGTTCTTGGATTTTTCTTTTTGCATAAGTCTGACATGGGTATTCATATATCCCAGAATATCATCTGCATTCGGATGCGGCTTTTCGGGTTTCTTCCGCAGGAATCTGGCAACAGCTTTATCTTCCAAAGTTTTTGCAGTCCGGCGGATGGCTGCAATCCTTTCTTCATCGGTCATTTCTTCGGTTGCCGGCTGCATATTGCTGTTTGCGGCTTCAGGAATCCTCTCAGATTCATTTCCGCCATTTTCCTGCGCCATTGAAGCGCCCAAAAAGCTCCCGTTTTCATAAGCTCCATTTTCACTTCTCAGTTCATCACGGGCTTCTATTGCCGTTTGCTTGAAATCTTCAGGTTCTTCCGGATCAAAACTTAAACCGGATATGCTCAATGTATTAAGATAGCTGTATACTTCTTTTAATTCATCCTTGCTCATACCGAACTTGCTGAATGTGATTTTTCCGTTTTCAATGCGGAAATCAGCGCCGCCCGGCAACTGAATGTTATATCCCTCTTTGCCGCCTTCTTTTGTTTTTTGATATTTCAGCTGCCAATCGGGATTATCGCTCTCTGACATTTCCTGCAAGCGCTCGCCGAGCAAGTCCATACCGGACAAGCCGTCATTTTCATCGGCAATAATATTGTCAAACAAGAATGTGTTACCAGAATAAGCCATAGAAACTCTCCTAAAACTCCGCTTTAATTGTTTATATCATAACACAAATTTCATAAAAAACAACTTTTTTGACAAAAAAAATCTATAAATTATTGTCTAAAGGATATTAATTTATCAATATGAAGACACATTGGCCGGTCCTTCACCCGTCGAACTTTTAGACAAAACAAAAGTTCCTTTTTATTTGCGAAGGATATCAGACATCAACGGACGTTTTTCACCTAATCCCGATGGGCGGACAAAATGCGGCACATTATTATCACCGTTTGCCGCAGGCCTTTCCGAAAGCGGAATATATTCCTCTTCCGGACGAATTAACTGTTCGGGCGCTATTTTAATATCGCTTGTCAATTTGGACTGAAAGGCGCAGGCAACACCTGAAATTGCCCCGTAATAGTCAATAATCCCTTTAATGTTTTCACCTTTTCCGAGGTAAAGAATCCCGCCGGGAACTTGCATATTATGTATTTTTGCGCATAGCCGGCTCTGTATTCCCGAAGAGAAAAAGCGCAAAACATTCCGGCAGAAAATTATATCAAATTTTTCATTAAAAGTCAGTTCTTCGAGCAAATTGAACCGGCGGAATTCAACCATTTTTTTGATATTGTCATTAATTTTCCAACTGTCGCCTTCTGCCGTAAAATTATCAATCATGGTTTCGGCATTCATCCCCGTTTGAATTTCAAACTGGTTATAATAGCCCCTCTGTGCTTTTGCTATGGCAGAAGAAGACAAATCCGTTCCGATGATACTGACTTTCCAGTCGTTTAAGCCGACCAGCCTGCTGACGGCGATTGCTATGGAATAGACCTCTTGTCCGGTTGAACAGCCTAAACTTAAAATACGCAGTTTTTTGAGATTTCGATTGGCTTCTTTAACCAAAGGCAACACATAATGCTCAAATTGGTTGAAAACGTTCCAGTCTCTGAAAAAGCGCGTGTCGGCAAAGGCTAAATTTTCAATTACCTGAGCAATCAGCGCTTTTTGGCCGCACTTTAAATCGGCAATCAAATCTTCAACCGAAGGGTATCCCCGTTCTCTTATAAAACCCGAAATTTTTTTATCTATTGCAAAATATTCGCGTTCGGAAATGCTCCAACCGGCATACTGCCGGAGAAGTTCAACTAAGAAATCAAAATCGGTTTTCCTCATCTTCCGTCCCCTACAGCAATCCTAAAATCGTAATTTTGCTTTCGATAATATCTTCATCAAACGGTTTCATGATATAGTCATCGGCTCCGCCTTGCAAAGCTTCTCTTATCTTATCCTCATCATTTAACGACGAACAGAAAATAATTTTCGGCTGGTTCATTTTATGGTTGGAGCGAATCATATATAATACGTCAATCCCCTCCATTACAGGCAGGCGCCAATCCATTATGATTAAATCTAAAGGCGATTGCTTCCAATATTTAATAACATCTTCCCCGTCTTCCGCCTCCAAAACGTCAAAGCCTAAATTAGACATGATTTTGGACAAGACCATACGGATTATTTTAGAATCGTCTGCGATTAAACAGGTTGCCATGTTTTTTCCCTTATCCGATTACAAAACTAAAGTTTTCTTCATCAGCCAAATTAATTTGCACCGGTGCTGCCGGCATTAAGCTGCGCAAATAAAAAGCCGGTGCATATTGAGCCGAGCGCTCTTCCCCGCTGCCTGCCAATATATCAGCAACTGCTGCCGCCTTCTGCCCTGCAATTCTTGATGAGGCTGACAACTTTGCGCATAGCCTGCCGCTCTCTTCATAAATCATTATTTTTCCGCCTTTAATAACCATATCTGCCAAAATCATTGCCGAGAGCATAAATGCCTTTGCAAAAGCAGCCGAAAAACTTCCGGCTTCCAGAATTATCGGAAAATTTTGGTTTCCTATGGTTTTTAGATAATCTTCCGTTGTTTTGACAACAAGGTTTTTATCTTCAATATTTGCGTTAACCGCTCCGAATGCCATGCGGAAAAATTTCAGTCTGGCAGCCAAAACCTGAGAGCTTGTTTTAAGAATCGAACGAATATCATCAAGAAAATCCATGTCTCCTTCTTCCAACAGCTCAACTGCGTTGGAAACCGCGCCGATATTGCCGATCAGATCATGGCTGATGCGGGTGCAAATCAATTCTGTTACGGAAGGCGAAAGCATATTCATGTTATCAACTCTTTCTCAATTTGGTTAAAAACTATACAAATCCGTATTCATAAAACGCTGGTCTTCTCTGGACATGCGCGTATAATCCAATTCCCTGAGCATCGGATCTTCAAGCAGCAAAAAACCGGTAGAGGCTTTCATATAAGGCTTGTTGCCGCCCAACCCCCAAGTCACTTCGTCTTTGTTATCCGGCGCGCCGTATTTCTGATTTATCTTTTTCCAAAAATCAAAAACCTTGATATTGCGCAGATAAGCCGCTTTGGCGCCGCTTCCGACAACTCTTCCCGACATGCTTTTATACATCACATGATAAATTTTATTTCCGGTAAAATTAGACGTCAGCTTGATTTCAATTTCTTCTTTGGTCGGAAATTTAGAAAATTTGGCCGTTTCAACATATTGGTGGTTATTCTTTTTAGCAATCTCAACCACGCAGTTCATCAGGCGCTCATAACCGACAACTCCGTTGCCCCGACATTTTTCCTCATTGCGCCATTTAATAAAATTGGGGATCTCCAATTTTTGCGAAATCAATTTGAACCCTCTTGTCATCATGGCTTTTTCAGCTTGAGCCAAATTCATCCGCAGCATAATGCCGGATATGTCAAAAACGGAAGCATTCGAACGGGTATTGGCGCGGCGGGAGTTATCCACCATATTTTGCAGACCGGCATTACCCGCAGTTCCGGCTTCCGCTGAAGAAGGCGTATCGGCTCCCGTTTGCGAGCCGGACAGGGACGGAACGCTGTTTGCAAGCTTATCTACCCATGTGCCCGAAACATCCGGCAAAGGAATAGACGGCATTGTTTCTTTTTCCTGACGCTGCAGCGTATCGGTCAGAGTTGTATTCTTCGGCAAAGGCGCGACATTATTCCTCTGCGTTTTCTTTTCAGCTACGGGAATTTGCGTTACGGGAACATTTTGTCTGGCATCGGAAGCCGGCGGCGGCGTAAAAGCATCCGCTCCGCCCGTTCTTTTTTGAATCATCGGCGTCGAGACAGGACGATCCGAAGCAAATGCATCTTCAGCATCCATACTGCTGAAATCCATATCCTCATCTTCCATATAACGGATATTCGAAGCACCGCCTCCGGCGTCAAAAGAAGCGTTATATTCTTCATCAGCCCGAGCCGGAACAGAAACCAGCAGCAGCGCTGTTATGAAGAGAGTATAAAATTTCATGTCCTGTGCTTTTTCTTCAGTTTATTGCTTATTATTGGTGCATATTATATTGTTTTTTGCAAGATATCAAATGTTTCAATCTATTTATCAAAAGAACTTTTGTATTTACTTTTAGGCGGCCTTTGCCTATAAAGGGGAGAAAACAATTAGGATAAATGAAAATGAACGAACAAGCCGTACATGTTATCGGCGCAGGTTTAGCCGGAAGCGAAGCCGCCTGGCAGATTGCGCAGAGGGGAATCCGCGTTGTCATTCATGAGATGCGCCCCGAAAATTATTCGCCCGCCCACAAAACCGATAACTTTGCCGAACTGGTCTGCTCCAACTCTTTCCGTTCTGATGACGCAGAACACAATGCTGTCGGACTGATGCATGAAGAAATGCGCCGCGCCGGTTCCCTGATTATGCGTTGCGCAGATGAGACAAAAGTTCCGGCCGGCGGTGCCCTTGCCGTTGACCGAGAGGCATTTTCCTCTCTTGTCAGCAGCAAAATCCGCAATCATCCGCTCATTGAAATTGTCCATGAAGAGCTGACTGCCCTGCCCGATGAAAATTTCGGCGAGGTTATTATCGCGACCGGCCCGCTGACTTCCGAGGCTTTGGCGCAAGATATTCTTAAAACCGTTGACAATCAGTCTTTATCTTTTTTTGATGCGATTGCTCCGGTCGTATACAAAGAAAGCATTGATTTTTCCAAAGCCTGGTATCAGTCGCGCTATGACAAAGGCGACAAGCTGGATTACATCAACTGCCCCTTGAGCAAAGACGAATATTATCGTTTTATCAACGAACTCAAAAACGGTGAAAAAGTCGATTTTCACGATTGGGAAAAGGCCAGTTACTTTGAAGGCTGCCTGCCAATCGAAGTTATGGCCGAGCGCGGCGACGAAACTTTAACTTTCGGCCCCATGAAACCTATCGGGCTGACTAATCCGCACTGCGAGGAAAAACCATACGCCGTCGTCCAGCTGCGCCAAGACAATAAAGAAGATACGCTCCGGAATATGGTGGGTTTCCAAACCAAGCTGAAATACGGCGAACAGCAACGGATTTTCAGAATGATTCCGGGATTGGAAAACGCCGAATTTGCAAGGCTCGGCGGCATCCACAAAAACACTTTCATCAAAAGCCCGCTGCTACTTGACAAATATTTATGCCTGAAAAAACGCCCGAACATTCGTTTTGCCGGACAGATTACCGGCTGCGAAGGCTATATCGAAAGCGCTTCGGTCGGTTTTATGGCCGGCTATTTTGCCGCCTGCCGCATAAAAGGGAAAGAGCCGGTTTTGCCACCGAGAAACACCGCTTTCGGCTCAATGCTCAACCATTTGATTGATGATACAAATGTTGAAAACTTCCAGCCGATGAACATTAATTTCGGCATTTTTCCGACGATTCAGGGCGAACGCACCGCCAACGGCAAATTCCGCAAGATTAAAGGTATGGACCGCAAAAAGGCTTACAGCGAACGCGCCCTGACTGAAATCGGCCGCTGGATTGAAGAGATAAGCGAATGAAAATGCGCCATAAAAATAAACATCAGGAAAATTTTCCGGTCGGGATGATGCTGTTCGGCAGAGAGAAAAGGCAAATTGTCAGCGATTATTACCAATTCGCCCGCTATGCCGACGATATTGCCGACAATCCGGATATTAAACCAAAGAAAAAAGTCGACAAACTTTACGAGCTGGAAGATATTTTTTTAAGAAACAAACCTTATAAGGGGCAAAAGTTCAGATTTGTTGCCAATCTGCGCAATGAGTTTGACAAATTTCAGCTGTCAACATCAACAGCGACCGACTTACTGATTGCTTTTCGCAAAGATTCAATGGGGTTTGAGTATCAAACATGGGGACAGCTGGTTGATTATTGCAAATATTCGGCTGCGCCGGTCGGACGCTTTATGCTGGCAATCCACAATGAAAATCCGTCCACTTATCTGCCGGCAACGTCGCTCTGCGTCGCCTTGCAGATTGTCAACCACGTTCAAGACATTAAATACGACTGCGAAGTTTTGAAACGCATTTACCTTCCGGCAGAAATGCTGAATAAATACCATGTTCTAAAGGCAGACCTTTTGAAAGAAAAATCTTCACTCGGATTAAAAAAGCTTACAGAAGCCATTATGGAATTAACCCGAGGGCTCGTCAAAGAGGGCAGTGTCTTGCCTGAAATCATTAAAAGCAGAAGTTTGCGGACGGAAGTATGTATTATCCTTTCGTTAACCAATATTATGATAAAAAAGATATTAAAAGGCGACGTTTTGGCTAAGCGAATCAAGCTATCAAAATGGGATTGGCTGAGGGCTGTTATTGCAGGCACGTTTAAAGCTCTGACAACCAAAACAAAAACTTTATCATAAATTGACAGGTGCATTATGAACAATATCAAAAGAATGGTTAAAAAATCAGGCACATCATTTTTCTGGAGCATGAGGCTGCTGCCCAAAGCAAAAAGAAATGCGATGTATACGATTTATGCCTTTTTCAGGCACATTGACGATATTGTCGACGGTGACAAAGATATCGGAGAAAAGCTGGAATTGATTGCGGCCTGGCGCCAAGAGCTTGACAATATTTATGACAAGAAAGCGCCGGCAACAGAAATCGGGCGCAGAATTTATAAAAACTGCATGCGTTTTAAATTGCCCAAATCCGAATTTATCCGTCTGATTGACAGCATTACCATGGATTTGCCCAATCCGGTTCAGGCGCCGAGCCTCAACCAGCTTGACCGCTATTGCCGCGGCGTGGCCGGCGTACCGGGAAGTTTATCCCTGCGCATTTTCGGCGTTGAAGACGAGACTTTGATTGAAAAACTTTCCTCGACACTCGGAAACGCCCTGCAACTGACCAATATTCTCCGCGACGTTAAAGAAGACGCGCAAGCCGACCGTTTGTATATTCCCAGAGAATATCTCGACAAAGCAGGTATTGAAGCAACCGATCCGTTAACCGTCGTCGTCAATAAAAATCTGGCCGTTGCCCGCGAAGAATTGGCCAAAACAGCGGCAAAAAATTATGATGAAGCTTATGAACTCATAAAAAAATTAGATAAAAAAGCGGCGCGTCCGGTTTTAATGATTGCGAATATTTACAAACACTATTTTGACATTATGCAAAACCGCGGCTGGGAAATTATTTCCCCCAAACCGTTCGTCAGCAAGTGGAAAAAATTGACAATCGCATTGCAGGCCTTTTTCAGTTAATGTTGCGCGTCATGAGCGGCAAAGCCTTGACATATCATATTATCGGCGGCGGAATTGCCGGTTTGGCCGCGGCAAAATTCATCAAAGAAAAAAATATCAAAAACAAAGTTGTTTTATATGAAGCGGCAGCAAAGCTCGGCGGCCGCTGTTTTTCTTTTTTTGATGCCGGGCTGGACAGAACCATTGATAATGCAACCCATGTTATTTTAGGAGCCAATAAAGGCGTCATCAATTTGATGAATCGTCCCGAATTTTCAGGAAAAGCAAAGTTTTTTGAAAACGGCACAATAAACGGCAAGTTTTGGAATTATAAGGATTTTATCCTTTTGTCCGTTTTTAATACTAAAGCCGACGAAGTTGCCCCTTCTCTTATAAAAAAACTTGCTTTTAAGCTGTTTCCCTTTCTTCCGAACAGGCTTAAAATCTGTTATTCAAAAGGAGATTTAACCTCAAAACTGATTGAACCTCTCAGCCGTTATACTGACGAAATCAAGCTCAGCCATAAGCTTTTGGATTTTACGGCGGAAAATGATAAAATCTCATTGCTGACTTTTAACAAAAGCAAAGTTCCGATTGCGCCGCAAGATAAAATTATCTGCGCTTTGGACGCGGCAAATTACAGCCGGATTTTCAGCGGGCCGAAATTTGAATTTAATGAAATTGCCAATATCTTCTACCGTACAAGCACGCCGCTTACCCTGCCGGAAGACAGCAAATTTATTGCCACGCCGCAAAATACTGCCGATTGGATTTTTATTAATGACGACATTGTTGCCGCAACAATTTCAAACAGCGCCGCACTGACGGAAGGAGACGATGAGCTTGCCCGTAAAATATGGATTGAAATCAGGGCATTGAACGGATTAAAGCCGGCTTTTTTACCTTCTTACAGAGTTATGCGTTATAAACAGGCCACCATAAAACAAGACGGCAAAAACAACAGACTGCGCCCCTGCTCGGCAAACACCAAATTTAAGAATATGAAATTGGCCGGCGACTGGACAATGAAAAATTGGC
The DNA here is from genome assembly GCA_949493535.1 of uncultured Alphaproteobacteria bacterium. GTDB lineage: Bacteria > Pseudomonadota > Alphaproteobacteria > RF32 > CAG-239 > CAJLXD01. The sequence continues at coordinate 37,863 of CASZWJ010000010.1, read as the reverse complement.
CGTGTTGTCTGGAAGCAGCTATTCAATCGGCCAAACGCGCCGTTAAATGACCTTTTTTTTAGTTTATGACAAAATTGTTAAACTTGCCGTTCCAATTCATTTAATCATTGCCAACATATTAAAATTACTTTAGAATTATAGTGTGTGAAAATTTTTTTGTGTGAGGCTATCATGTCTAAGACCAAGATTCTATTCTCAGGTCTGTTTTTGGCTATATTTATGGCCGGAAACGCCTATGCTGGGAATATTGGCAATGTTTCGTCTTTGTCAATTACTCCCTATCAAAACCCGTCGTCCGAATATCAAGTGGCAAAATCCACCTTTTTGCCGGATACCTATGATGATCTCGGCTTATCCGGACGGCATAACACCAAATATGACTTTAACAAGAACGATTGTTCCGCTTATCCGCTCAAATCATGCCCTGCTCACGCAAAATGTATGAAATGTCCAGTCGGAGCCGGATACAAGATTACATCTTGCGATCAAGGTTACACGCTCAGCAATAACAAATGTTCCGCTTTCTCTTGTTCTTCTCTTAATGCGGCTTATAAAACTCAAGTGCCTCTCAATCAAATCTGTTCAAAATTCTCTGAGAACAGTTTGACTTGTTACAAGGACTGCAGAAACATCTCTTGTGCGGGATACACCCTTGATTGCGATGCCATTGGCAATGCTCCGCATGTGGCAGGCGTTGCTATTTGCGAAGATTGTAAAAGCGCTGCGGCTAATTGTTCGCCCAAACTTTGCAAAATATCTTCATGCGAAGCCGGTTATAAAATCAATGCCGCCGGCACGGCTTGTGTCGAAAAAGACGACACTTGCCCCGACAACTATTTCAAAACTTGTGAAACAGGTACTCAGGGCGACCCTAAATACACCGAAAAAGGCACCGCTTGCTATCAGTGCAAACCGAAGGCTACAGAAGTTATGAAAGTGGCCGTCAACTTTGCAAAGAACTGCCCGAGCGGACTTTCTTTCAAAATGACACCGCAAGGAAAATCAGCCGTAACCTGTAATTCTTCTTATTGCTATGAATACGATACCTCCGGATACCCCTATGCACCGGACGGACGGCATTCTAACGAAACGGAATCTATTGTAAACGTCGGCTCTCAGGTCAATTTGAGCGATATCCCTTCGGCCGTGTCCGGAATTAAAAGCGTGTCAAAAAACCAGACCTATCCGATTTCCGGAACGACTTACTCATTTAACGTTAACGACAGGGCTACCGTTATCGCCGGCGTCGGACAAAACACGTCCTCCGGTCTCGGTGCTTATGACTTCTGGACTTTACAGTGTAATTCCAGATTGGCAAAGTTAGGCGATATTCTTTACTCTGACAGAACAACATCTTCTGAACTGATTTCAGGAAAAACACCTATCGGTGTGGTTGTTATCCCCGGTCTGGCATTGGCATTGGAAAGATCTCCTTCCACAATGCAATGGGGAAGCGGTGACGGTTCATCAAAACATAACCCTTATTTGGTAACATGTACCGATCCAGTACAATGCGGAACATCCGGACCAAAAGCGACCAATAATATTCTAAAATATGGCACAGAAAACGGCTATTCTTTTCCGGCTGCAGAATATTGTGCCAGCTACAGGACTTCGGGAACAAACCGTGGAGAATGGTTCCTGCCGTCTATTAGTGAATTAAATTCCGCCACATATTCATCGAGCCATGACGCCCGACGCATTGTGAACGACACGCTCACTCTTGTCCACGGACAAATTTTAGGCGACGATGAAGCTTATTGGACATCGGATGAAGCCCAACCCAATGGTGCTTACATGCTTTTAGGGGCATCCCAATGGAAACTGCCTTTTATTTCTGAAGAAAGCCGTAGAGCCCGTTGGTTTAGCCATGGAAAATATGAAACTGCATATGTCAGACCATTTATTTATTATGCATCCAAAACCCCTCAGCAGAGATGTTTGGACGAAGGCTATCGTTTGCAAAATGATTGGCCGAAACCAACAGCTTCTAATGATGTGGTTGTTCCAAGCACAATGTTGGCTAACTTCATGAAAAACATCTTTGAATTGAAGTCTGCAATGGCAGCGCCGGAGCTAACGACTCCAATTAAAGATCCGGATAAAATAGATGATTATATCCCTATTTTGCCGGATGACCAAATCGGGTCCGGTGAGGCAGGCGAAATTGCATTAAATTACAGATTTGAAGTTTCAGCAACCTGCCCTTATGACTCAAACTATGTCAAAGGAGAATGGAAACCTAATCGTGTATTAGTAACATGTCAAATTGCAAATTGCCAAACATGTACTAGTGCCGGTACTGCATTTGAAAGATGTACAAAATGTAATACAGGATATATATTGAATTTTAATGGTAAATGTGATAGTGGCTTGGCGCCATCTAATCCCGATATCAATTTGGGAACCGGATGTAACGGAACTTACCGTACCTGTAACGGCAAAAAATATTGTTGTCCGGCAGGGGCAAAAACTCCTTGTGATAGTGGTTATAGCAGTCAGCAGTCATTGATGTGCTTTACATCTATTGATGATAAGGTTGTTGATCCCAGTCTATAAATAGTATTCTAAAAAACACCCCGGTGGATTTATCCGGGGCGTTTTTTTATAGTTTTATATGTTCGATTACTCAGAAATTTTCTTTGGCGAATTTATGCTTATCCATTTTATTAATGGTTTTGATTTTATCATTTGCCAAAATGGTCGGCAATTCCATGCTTCTGAACACGCTGCGTTCATCAGCGTTTTTCACAAAAGCGGTCACGTTGCCGCTCGCTTGTTCCAGCAAGCGTTTGGACGCCACTTTCCAAAGATAGGCAATTTCTTCTTCTTTCAGATTGCAGCGGCCGTTTTCCAGCCCCAAATCAATCATCTTGATGCCACAGGGCGTGTGGTCAAGCATCACACTGCCCGGGTGGTCTTTCACATATTCAAAAGCATTCAGCTTGTTTTCTTTGGTCGGCAGGAAACTCACGCTGTATAAAACCAGCGAATCCGGTTTGGTCTCAACGTCATAAGTTTTGGCTACTTCCAAAGCCGTATCATAAAAATCATCCATTCTTTTAACTTCTTACTTCTTCTTTTTAACAATATCCAAAGCGCTGCCGGAAACGATAATTTCTGCCGTATCGCCTTCACCGATGTCGCCGTTTAAAATCTTGATTGCCAGTTTATTCTCAATTTGATTTTTTAGCAACCTTTTTAGAGGCCTTGCGCCATAAACCGGATCATAACCGTTGTTGACAATCCAAATAAAGGCAGCATCATTGACGTGAATCTTGATTTTTTTATCAGACAGGCGTTTTTCAATATTATCAATTTGCAACTTGGCAATTTCTTTAATATTGCTTTTATCCAATTTATGAAAAATCGTAATCTCATCAATACGGTTGATAAATTCAGGACGGAACGAACCTTTAACGATTTCCATAACCTTATCACGAATCTTTTTGGCATCATCTGCCCCTGTCGCATTTGACAAGATATCCGAACCGAGGTTTGATGTCATAATGATAATCGTATTTTTGAAATCAACCGTGCGGCCTTTGCCGTCTGTCAACCTGCCGTCATCCAGCACTTGTAGCAGCACGTTGAAGATATCGGGATGCGCTTTTTCAACCTCGTCAAACAGAATCACCTGATACGGGCGGCGGCGAACCGCTTCGGTCAATGCACCGCCTTCTTCATGCCCGATATAGCCCGGAGGCGAACCGATTAATCTGGAAACGGCATGCTTTTCCATATATTCGGACATATCAATCCGCAGCAACGCGCTTTCGTCATTAAACAAAAATTCTGCCAAAGCCTTGCTCAGCTCCGTTTTGCCAACGCCGGTCGGACCTAAGAAAAGGAATGAACCTATCGGCTGTCTGGAATCGGAAATTCCGGCGCGCGAACGGCGAACCGCATTTGATACCGCAGCAATCGCTTCTTTTTGCCCGATGACACGCTTGCCTAAAAAGTCTTCCATATGAATCAGTTTTTCTTTTTCGCCTTCCAGCATTTTATCAACCGGAATTCCCGTCCATTTGGAAACAACATTAGCAATCTCGTTTTCAGTCACGACTTCGCTGAACGAATTTTTACGGTTCTTGGAAGCTTCTTCGGCTGTTTTTATTTTTTGTTCAAGCTCGGGAATAATACTGTATTGCAGTTCCCCTGCCCGTTCAAACTTGCCGTCGCGTTTGGCTATTTCAACTTCAATTTTGGCTCTGTCGAGCTTCTCTTTAATATCAGTCAAGTCAGCCAAGCCCCGTTTTTCTTCATGCCATTTTTCTTCCATGGTTTTGGCCTTTGCTTCCAGACCGGAGATCTCATAGCCGATGAGTTCCAAACGCTCTTTGGATTTAATGTCGCTTTCTTTTTTCAGGGCTTCGCGCTCTATTTTCAGCTGCAAAATCCGGCGGTCCAGTTCATCAAGCTCTTCGGGCTTGGAATCGATTGCCATACGCAATGAGCTGGCGGCTTCGTCCATCAAGTCAATTGCTTTATCCGGTAAAAATCTGTCGCTGATATAGCGGTTAGACAGAGTGGCGGCCGAAATCAGCGCCCCGTCGGAAATTCGTACGCCGTGATGCAGTTCAAATTTTTCCTTAATGCCGCGGAGAATCGAAATCGTTTCCTCTACGGTCGGCTCGGAAACATACACAGCCTGGAAACGCCGCGCCAAAGCCGCGTCTTTTTCAACATATTTCTTATACTCGGACAAAGTCGTTGCGCCGAGGCAATGCAATTCGCCCCTTGCCAAAGCCGGCTTCAACAGGTTTGAAGCGTCCATTGAACCTTCGGATGTTCCGGCGCCGACCAAGGTATGCATTTCATCAATAAAGAGGATAATATTGCCGTCTGAGGCTTCGACTTCTTTTAAAACCGCTTTTAAGCGCTCCTCAAATTCACCGCGGAATTTGGCTCCGGCAATCAAAGCGCCCAAATCTAAAGCAAGCAAACGTTTGCCCCGCAGGCTTTCCGGCACGTCATTATTAACAATGCGCATTGCCAATCCCTCAACGATTGCCGTTTTGCCGACGCCGGGTTCGCCAATCAAAACCGGATTGTTTTTGGTACGGCGAGACAAAACCTGAATCGTGCGGCGGATTTCATGTTCGCGCCCGACGACCGGGTCCAGCTTTCCTTCTTTGGCTTTGCCGGTAATGTCAATGGCATATTTTTTCAGCGCTTCAAAATTATCTTCGGAATCCTCGCTGTCTGCCACACGCCCGCGGCGATAATCGTTAATCGCCTGATTTAGTTTCGCGGCATCAACGCCGGCATTGCGCAGAATTTCATAAGCCTTGGTACCGGATGTCATCGCCAGCGCCTGCAAAATGCGCTCCACAGTCACATATTTATCGCCGGCTTTGTCAGCAAGCTTCTCGGCTTCCATCATCACGCGGGTAAATTCCTGATTCATCAGGCTTTGCACTGAAGCACCCTCAACTGCCGGCGTTTTATCCAGAGTTTCTTCAACCTGATTGCGAATGGCACTTAACGAACCGCCGGATTTGAGAATCAAGTCTGCGACTTGAGAATCTTTCAAGTCTAACAGGCCTTTGAGCAAATGCTCCGGCGATATATATTGATGTTTTGATTTTGCCGCAAGATTAATCACGTCTTGTATTAAGCTTTTAGATTTTCCGGTTAGTTTTTCAAAGTCCATGTCAGCCACCTTTCTTGTCTTTCCTTATATAAAATATAGTAAGGCGGAGAGGCTTAAATCAAGAGCATAAAAAATTATTTCTTATTTTTTAAGCAAACTTTGCAGATATTCTTTCAAAGTATAGCCTTCACTAATCAAAACCGCTCCCATGCCAATACTCAAAGCCTTGGCACAATTGAACTCCGCATCATCAATCAAAATGCAGTTTTCAGGCAATTCTCCAAGCTTTTCGGCAACCATTAACAACCCCAGATCAGATTTTTTGGGGTGAAAAATATTATTGAAATAAGTTGAGGTAATATCATAACATATAAAACCTATATTAGAAGTATTCCTGCCGAATTTCGCCTCGAGAACTTTGTTCAGATGTTTGATATGGTTATTGGTATAAATTGCCAGATTGTAAGATTTTTGAACTTCATAAATCAGTTTTAAAAGCTCATCATCACGCGTAATATTGCCATAGTTCAAATTAGCGACAAAACCGTCGCAAAAGGCGTCAAAGCTAATGCCGAAATCCTGACAAATCTCGCGGGCAAAATTAAACAATCCCAGCGCATTCTTGGCTTTGGCACGGGCGGACGCTTCCTGATACTGCGGCTCGTTTATTCCCAAAGCAAAAATCGAATTTTTAAATGCCTCGACAAATTCGGCATTGGGAATCGCACTCAACGGATATAAAACGCCGTCACAATCCAAAACCAAAGTTTTGCGCATCTCGCATCTCCTGTATGTTATCGTCAATATATCTTGTATTCGGCTGCTTTACGGCTTTAACCATTATATCCGTAATTTCGGAAGGCGCCAAAATCCGCATCGGCGGCCCCCAATAGCCGGCTCCTCGGGAAACATAAACATCAGAGCCGTTTACCTGATATGTGCCGGACAAATATTTGTTGGCTTTTTGTACCGGCAAATGGAACGGGAAAATCTGTCCGCCATGCGTATGTCCGGCCAAAACCAAATTAAAAGAAGCTGCGGCGGCATAATCTGCCATTTCAGGATTATGAGACAGTAAAATGCGATAGTCTTTATCCGTAGAACCTTTTACAGCCTTATCAAAATTAACGGACAGATAATCTGATACGGCTGCCGTATATTTATCCGGAACACCGGCTATAAAAACATTTGTCCCTTCAATTTTTTCGCCGCGGTTCAATAAAACTTTGAAACCCATAACATAAATTTTTTTCAAAATTGACGGCAAGCCGTTATGCGTTTCATGATTGCCTACCGAAAAATAAACTCCGTGTTTGGCTTTCAAATTTTTGAGAATATCCATATAACGGCCAAGATACCGGATATGGTCATCGACGATATCTCCGGTCATCAGAATGACATCCGGTTTTAAGCTGTTGACAGTCTCTACAAGTTTTTGCAGATGTTCAGCCGAAGCGCTTCGGTTGATGTGCAAATCAGAAAGCTGGACAAGATGAAAATCAGAATCCAACAATGGCGATGAAAATTCTACCCGTTTAATTGCCGGCGTTTTAACCGCTTCACAAACGGCATAAACAGAAATCCCCACAGAGATAAGAACAACGGCCAAGTTGGCATACCCCAGACTGCTGAGATTTTTGGGATTCAGCCACCAACCGGATACGCCCGACAATTTGCCCAGCCCATAAACGACATACCAAATAAAATCACGCAAAATCAGCAAAATAAACAGAATAAAAACCAGACCAAACAAATAGTATCCGGCATAAGAGACCGCATTATACAATGCGCCTTCCAACAAGTTATTTTTACGAATAAAACCGATGATAAACGGCGAGAACCAGCCGATTAATACGGCCGAAGAAACCAAGATTTTGCCCGACAGGCAAAAATTATTATACCCGATTAACGTTTTAATCGTAATGGCAGAACAAGCTGCCATGACAATCAGCGCAGCAATCCAAAAATACACCCCTTGCTCCTTTTACGGCAAGTCAGATAGCAATCTCCTCGCCTTTATCTTCTTTTTTGCGCGGCGCTCTGCGAACACGGGGTTTGGCGGCAGTTTCTTTGGCAACAATATCATTTTGGGCATCGGCGGCACTGATTTCTATAATTTTAAATTCTTTCTTTTCAGCGACCGGAGCGGCCAATTCTGCGGCAATCACGTCTTCGGCATTTTCACCGTTATCGGCATTATGACATAATAAAGCGGCAGAATCTGCATCTAAATTGCCATTACTAACAGAATTATCGCCGTTATTTTCAAGTTTGGTATTTTCTTTCGGGAAATTAACGATTTTCTGAGCATTTTTCTTTTCATTGATTTCAGTCACGATTTTGCGATAGTGTTCTGCATATTGGCGGAAAACCTCAGCGGTTACATAATCGTTGTTAGCATGGGCCTCTTTGGCAAGTTCGTTATATTTTTTAATTAAATCCAATGCCGTACCGCTTATCTTTCCGGCAACGCTGATGCTGTCAAATTTATAATTGAGTGAGAAAATCTGATTGGAATTGTTATTCCGGTATTTATTGTTTGTTTTTTTCATGCCTACATACCAAAATCAATATCTTCAGAAAAAATCTGAATGACGATTATTAAACTTAAAATTAAAATGTTTTGTTTTTGAGAAATTTTTGATGCAAAACAAAAATAAAAAAGCATCTCGAAAGGCCATATAAGAAAAGCCCCTCACCTGTTTGGAGATAATACAGATAAATTTATTAATTGCAAATTATTTTTTTAAAATTATACAGCGGTTAATACCGGCATAATCAGCAACAATGCGCTCCAAGGCAAAACCGGCCTCAATAAAGACTTGTGCTATCTCCTTTTCCTGATTTAACCCTCCTTCAAGGAAAATTAAACCCTCCGGATTAATTATTTTTGCAGAAAGCTTTGCAATCTGCCGATAATGAAGCAAACCATCCTCCCCGCCGTCAAGGGCGCTCAGCGGATCATGCTCTCTGACTTCCGGTTCCAAATCAGCAATTTCCGAAGTGGCAATATATGGCGGATTGCTGACAATCAGGTCAAATTTTGTTCCCAAACGTTCCGGCAAATCGTCATCAAACCAACTCGCGCGAATAAAATTAACTCTGGAATCCAACTTTAATTTTTCAGCATTGGCAGAAGCCACCTGCAACGCCTTTTCCGAAACATCGACAGCCCAACCCCGCAACGCCTTTACATCACCGAGAACTGAAAGGATTATACAGCCCGAACCGGTTCCCAGATCCAAAATTGTTCCGGCATTTTTTTTCTTTGCTTCGGCGATTGCCGCTTCCACCAAAATTTCAGTATCCGGCCTCGGAGACAAAACGTCTTCTGAGACAATGAAATCATATTTATAAAACCCCTTTTCGCCCAATATTTTGCATAATGGAACACGGGCTTTCCGTTTGGCTACAATCCTGCCTATTTCCGCTTTCCGGTTTTCATCAGGCGCTTTAGTTTCAGAATAAGGATTTATATCTGATTTAAGCACATGCTTCAAAATCATTCCGGCTTCCAAACGCGGACAATCAGATCCCGCCTCTTGCAAAGCAGTAACAAGATTATGAAAAAAATCTTTCATTGCATTATTCCCAATGGGTTATTTTGAGGCAAAGCTATCGAAGTTATGAAAAAATAGCAAGCTTTAAAACTCGAAAACACCTTTTTCAGGTGTTCTTTTGCTTAAAATAAAATATTTTTATCTTGAATTTTCATTTGAAACAGAAAGGATTTTTTCTTCATTTTCCGTTTTTTCGCCGCGAATCTTTTTCAGGCGAATTTCCATGCGTTGACGGGCATCCGCAAAAAAATTTCCGGCATCAAAAAACACGCCGTCCAAACGCTCGCTGTCGGCATTTTTCGAATAAGGATGTGATGCGGAAATGGCTTCCATCTTGCTTCCCCATAAATTCTTTGTTTTCTTATTATATCAGATATTCTGACATAATTCAACTTTTACCAGCGCAGACAGCCGTTCAAACGCTTTTTTTTCAATTTGTCTGACGCGTTCTCTGCTGATGTTAAATTCTGTACCGATATCTTCCAAAGTACAGGGGGCGTCTGTGAGCATGCGGTGTTTGACGATAAATTGCTCACGCTCGCTTAAAGCATTCAGGCATTTATACAGAATCTTCCGTTTAAAGCCGGCCTCCTCTTTGGAACTAATATTTTCCTCTATATTTTGTCTTTTGTCAACAAGAAAATCCAATCGTTCGGATTCATCTTCTTCCGAAATAACGATATTTAAAGAAGAATCTCCGGACAAACGCCCGTTCATTTCTTTTACATCATTTTCGTCTACAACCAGTTCTCTGGCAATGGATTTAACAACATCAGGTTCAAGTTCTTTGTTTTCATAAATCCCCAGACGGGCTTTAATCCGATTCAGGTTATAAAACAATTTTTTCTGGGCTGCTTTAGTTCCGATTTTTACCAAAGACCAAGAGCGGAGAACATAATCGTTAATTGCCGCCTTAATCCACCAAATAGCATAAGTTGCCAAACGGACCTTCTTATCCAGATCAAACTTTTTGACAGCCTGCATCAGGCCGATATTGGCCTCTGAAATAATATCAAGAAGCGGCAAACCGTAACGGCGGTATGTCAACGCCACTTTTGCAGCCAGACGCAAATGGGACGTTACAAGCTTTTGCGCGGCAATCAAATCGCCGTTTTGCTGAAAAGCGCAAACCAAATCGTGCTCTTCATCTTCAGCCAGCAACGGAAATTTTTTTATTTTTTCAAGATATGATACAAGAGAGTTGCTTTCGGCTAAAACCGGCAGCGCTGACGTATTTCTTACAATAAGTTCATTACTCATAAATATTCAGACCTCGTTCCATAAAAAATCTTGCCTAAAAAAGATAATCGCAACATTCGAAAATACAACTTTAGAGGCGAAGATTATTATGCAACCGTTTCTTAGCAGAATCAATAAAAAACGTAACTTTTTCAGAAAAACTTAATCGTAAACGGTTGTAAAATTCTTAGACAGCGGCATACCGGGAAAATTTATAATTTCAACGGTATAAGCATTATTCTGAGGATATATAAGCAGATATATCGCCCGCGGCAAAGATGAGCGGCAAAGACGCATATCTTCATCTTTCAGCCCTTTATTTATTTTATAGGCAATTATCTGGTCTGATACATCATAATTTTCTTTGGAATCAAATGAAGGAATGTCAATTTCTTTGAAATCCCGCAGATTTTTCAGCATCAAAGTTTGTCGACGCTTATCAATAATATTATTAACCGGATTTTGTTTATAAAACTCGGCGATGCGCGCCAAAACCTTATCAAGAAGCCTGACATTGTCACATTCCGGCTTGGCTACGGACAAACTGTTTTCACCAATCAGCCCTCCGGCCAGAGACGCGACCTCTCCCAAACCGCTGTTAATAATTTCGGAAGGGCGCGGCTTGATTATCTCAATGTTTTCATCGGTCACATCTTCATCAGCATCCGCATCTGCCTTAAACCATTCCTCATCTTCTTTTGCCGAGACGGAAACCTCCTGCCGTTCAGCAGCCCGCAGAGCGGAAACAAAAGCCAGACTGACGCAGGCTGACAGACACAGAGCTGATAAAAATTTATGCATTTTCACTCCTAGAAATTGATTGAATTCGGCGTTCTCGGGAATGGTATCACATCACGGATATTAGAGATTCCGGTAATGAGCATCATCATCCGCTCAAAGCCCAAGCCAAATCCGGCATGCGGCACAGAACCGAATTTGCGGGAATCCAGATACCAGCTGTAGTCTTCTTTTTTCATTCCCATTTCTTCAATTTTTTGCACCAAAACATCATAACGTTCTTCACGCTGGGATCCGCCAATCATCTCGCCGATGCCCGGAACCAGAACATCCATGGCGGCAACCGTGCGGCCGTCATCATTCAGGCGCATATAGAATGCTTTAATCTCTTTCGGATAATCGCGGACAATCACCGGACGTTTGAAATGTTTTTCAGCCAAGAAACGCTCGTGTTCGGTTTGCATATCAATTCCGAATTCCGGCTTATATTCAAAATCATGACCTGATTTCTGCATAATCTCAATTGCCTCGGCATAAGTAATGCGGGCAAAGCCGTTGTCAACGATATTATTGAGCTTGTCAATCAGCCCAGGTTCGACAAACTTGTCAAACAAAGCAATATCGTCAGGGCATTTTTCCATAACATGTTTGATACAGGTTCTGACCATGTCTTCTGCCAAATCCATATCATCATAAATGTCAGCAAAAGCCATTTCCGGCTCAATCATCCAGAACTCGGCTGCGTGGCGGGCCGTATTGGAGTTTTCGGCACGGAATGTCGGACCAAAGGTATAAATATCGCCCAAGCCCATAGCATACATTTCGCCGTTGAGCTGGCCGGAAACGGTCAGATGTGCTTCTTTACCGAAAAAGTCTTGAGAATAATCAACCTTGCCGTCTTTGGTTTTCGGCAGGTTTTCCATATCCAGCGTGGTAACGCGGAACATTTCGCCGGCGCCTTCGCAGTCCGAACCGGTAATTAACGGCGTATGAACATATCTGAAGCCGCGGTCGTTAAAGAATTTGTGGATTGCAAAAGACAATTCGGAACGAATCCTGAATGCCGCTCCGTATTTGTTGGTACGCGGGCGCAGATGCGCAATAGAGCGCAAATATTCGTCACTGTGTTTTTTCTTTTGCAGCGGGAAATCGTCGTCTGCCAAATCATAAATCTCGATTTCATCGGCCACGATTTCAAATTTTTGGCTGCCGCCTTTGGATTCAACCAAAGCTCCGGTTACGGCAACGGAAGAACCGGTCGTCAGTTTTTTGACATCTTCGTAATTGTTAAGATTATTATTGGCAATAACTTGAATATTTTTGAGACAAGAGCCGTCATTCAGCTCAACGAAGGAAAAATCTTTTGAATCGCGGCGGGTTCTGACCCAGCCTTTCACCAACACTTTATCGATTGGCTGCTCGGCTTCCATAAGCTTTGCAATTTTTGTTCTCTTTAACATCTTAAAATCCTCAATATTCAATATTATTTTTATTATTACCAATAAAGGCTTTATGAATATATATCACTTCAATTTAATTGTCTAGCATTGACAAAAGATAATTGAACGATAAAATTAACAGCAATTATAAACGACAAACATATCAGGAGTTTTACCATGAAAATATCAGCTCTTTCAGCCCTGCTGCCTTTTGCTTTGGCGCTTAATGCCTGCACGTCTAATATCGGTGCCGACCAATACGCCGTTTCAGGCACGGGTCAGGTCAATCAGGCGCTTCCATGCACGGTTCTCAATGTGCGCCAAGTTGTTGTCCAGAGCGAAAACAACGCCGGCATGATGGTCGGCGGCGCTGCCGGCGGCGTGGCAGGCACTTTGCTCGGCGGCAATGATACGACCCGCATTTTAGGCGGTATCGGCGGCGCGGTTCTCGGCGGACTGGCCGGAGATGTTGCCCAAGGGCAGCTCTCAAAACAAGGCGGCTTTGAATATATTGTGAAAACCTCAAACGGCAATGTTGTTACCGTTACCCAAGGCAATGACGTGTTGATGACGCCGGGCGAAAAATGCTATCTGCTTTACGGTAACAAAGCCCGCGTTATTCCGGCAAATTAATTTAGTTGAATAAAAAAACCGGCTTTATGCCGGTTTTTTTATTTATGCCTAATATCAGCAACCCGCAGGAAACAAGTCTTAAGCCCCTGCTTACAACGTATCCATATTTGATATGGACAGTTATTGCTTTACTTCTAAGTTCTATTTTTTCATATCTGAAACTATTAAAGTTTACGAACCGTATTTACATTAAATCTTAATTATCATAAAAAACACTATTCTTATTTATGCCGTAAACTTTACCGTCATTCACAACATTATAGTATACATATATAACATTATTGTTCCGGCAGCCTTCTTTGCACCAAGCGTCAAACTCGCCGATGACCTGCCGTTGCAAATTAGCAGGTAAAACCGAACGGATTGTATTATCCATATGCCGTGCAAACGGACTGTTAAAATTTGCCGGTATAATAATATTCATTATTAATATTCCGCCGGATTTTAATTTGTTTTTTGCACGGGCAAAATATTCGCGCGTCGTTAAGTCAAACGGTATAATATTGAGGCCGGAATAAGTATCCAGAATAATTACATCATATTTTTCACTGCCTTCTTTCAAAAACTGATTGGCATCGGCCACGATGAATTTCTTATTAGCCCCCAATTTCTCCGGCAGAAAATATTTTTCGGAAACCTCACGCAAAGCCTTATCAATATCAACAAAAACATAATTATTGCGTGTATCATTTACTCCCATTGTGAAGCCGCCTGCCCCGATAATCAAAATATCTTTAACCTCATTTTCGGGAATGGTTCGCAAAAAATTATCTTCAATAAACTTTACATACCCAAATCTATTATCACCATTAGCACTGATTTTTGACGAGCTTCCGCCATTTATCACCATTAGCTTGGAATTTCCTTCATCTTCTTGTTCTATTGCAATGGTTGATACGGCATTGTTTTCGACAATATGATATAAATTTGCCAACAACGACTCTCTGTTAAACGCAAAAGCCATTAACAAAACCAAACAAAAAATAAAATAATCAGGCCGGCGGGCTATCAACAAAGCTCCCAGCAGCGTCAGGGCCGTTAAGGCCATAATCGCATAATTAACGCCGGCAAAAGGCATAACTATCAATGTTGTCAGCAGAGATCCCAAAACAGAACCTATGGTATCAACAGCCATTATACAGCCGGTGCTGTTGCGATCATAACGGTTCAGATACCGGCTGAGCTGCGCGGTAATGCGCCCGAACAAATAAGGCCCGCCGGAGAGGAACAAAAGCGAATAGACAGCCGTTTGCGCAACAATTGATTCCATACCGACCAAACGCATTACGATAAAATATGAATCAATCAGGATATAACTGGAGGCTAAAACAATAAATAAGGCAATTACAATAAAACTCTTTTCGGTATGGCGGCGGATAGAATGGAGATTTAGCGGAACTTTAGAACCATGATAATAGCCAGCAGACATAAAAGCCATGAAACAGCCGATAATAATCGAAGCTGTTACTGCCGTTGACCCGACAAAACCCGAAAGCTGACGCATGGCTATTAATTCTAACGACATGCTTGAAAAGCCGCCCAGAAAAATCGCCGCCAATAAAATAAATCTTATGCGCCCGCTCATCATACCTCTAAAAAAAATTACAAGTTTCGCCCTATATCATAGGCATCATTGAGTTTTTCATGCCCTTTAATATCCCCGCTTTCGGAAACGCCAGACACCAGAACCATTCCTCTGTTTGCCCACATAAACCAGCGACTGAAAATCTGTTGAAAATGCATAACAGGCAAATCAAACACTTCTTTATTTTTTTCCGCTGCGGTCATTAACAGCGCACATTCCTTATGCGGAAGGTAACTGTTTTCTGCCGAAAAGATGTTGCCTTTGACATCCGGACCGTACAAACGGTCTATAAAAGCCTTAAGCTGAGCCGAGAAGCCAAAGTAATAAACCGGCGATGCCATAACCACAACGTCAGCCCCTAAAATTTCCGGATAAAGGCCGTTCATATCATCTTCCAAAATACAGGGAAGATTATTATCAGAACAATAAGAACACCCCAAACAAGGCAGAACTTTTTTCTCCGCCAAGCGGATTTTTTTCACGCTGTGTCCGGCAGCTTTGGCTCCGCGAATAAAAGCATCCGCCAAAATTTCGCTATTTCCGCCGATGCGCGGGCTTCCGCAAACAACAACAACTTTTTTGGACATAATGCCCCCTTAGAAATTATTACTGTCTGTCAGACTAAAATTTTTTCTACTATTTGTAAATGCTTTTTAAAACTATCCACGAAAAGGAAAAAACTACTCCGACGGAGGCTGTTGTTCCTCTTTATGCTCGTGATTTCGGTAGAGATTGCTCAAAAACTGCTCTTCAATCCGATGATACTGCTTCATCAGCCATTGCGATTTGTACAACACAAGCAATATGCCTGCCACGGTCAAGTAAGTAATGTAAATGTTTTTGGTGAGAAAATGATTCAAAACCACCATAATATACATTATCAAAATTATCACCCTGAAAGCACTCATAAACACCAACGGAAAACGGTTTTTAATGCTGCGCTGCCACAATGTTCCGTATATTTTTCTGACCTTTTCACGTGGGGAAAGCAGATTTTTCAAGAACGGCGACATCATAACCAAAGTTAAAACTGTCGTTAAGAATGCGGCATAACGTTCGCTCATAAAACGCTGGAGCCAACCTTGGACAATAATAAAATTTATATTGATAATCGCAACCAAGACCACCGAACTGACCGATAATTTGATTATGTAATTCAAAAACAGCTCTTTCCATAAGCTTTCTTCGGCATTAGTTGCCGGTTTGTCGCTGGTGTGCTTATCAATAAACTTTTTATACTTCTCAGGCAAAATCTTTTGAATCTTATTATAAAAAGGTTCCGCCGCCCTGATCATCATCGGGGTTGTAAATGTTGTCAGAACCGAAACGGCAACTATAATCGGATAAACCTGATCGCTCAAAACGCCGACATTCATACCTACCGAGGCAATAATAAAAGCAAATTCTCCGACCTGTGCCAAAGAAAAACCGCAACGGACAGCCGTTTCCAACGGACGCCCCGACAGCAGAAGGCCGAAAGTTG
The DNA here is from genome assembly GCA_949493535.1 of uncultured Alphaproteobacteria bacterium. Taxonomy (GTDB): domain Bacteria; phylum Pseudomonadota; class Alphaproteobacteria; order RF32; family CAG-239; genus CAJLXD01. The sequence continues at coordinate 21,590 of CASZWJ010000010.1, read as the reverse complement.
AGAAAATAACCTGTCCCAAAATTACCAATACGGCAATTGCCATAATCGGACCGGCATAAGTTACAAACATATCCGGCCTGACCATCATACCGACGGAGACGAAAAATACCGCGCCAAAGAAATCTTTAACCGGCTTGAATATTTTTTCAATTTTTTCAACACAATCGGTTCCGGCCAAAATTGATCCCATAATAAAAGCGCCGAGCGCCGATGAAAAACCGAACTTGGTTGCCAGCAGAACCATTCCCAGACACAAGCCGATTGAAACCAGCAGCAACAACTCATCATTGAGCAGTTTAGATATTTTCTTTAGAAATGTAGGAATCAAATATATGCCGATTACAAACCACAAAACTAAAAAGAAACCTAATTTTAAGGTGCTGAAAACCAGCGCCATGCCGTCCACATTCTTGCCGACGGCAATAGTCGGCAAAAGGACCAAAAGCAAAATTCCGACAATGTCTTCAACAACCAGAATTCCGAAAACCAAATCGGTAAACGGCTGTTTTCTCATATTCAGTTCTTCAAAAGCTTTAATAATGATTGTTGTGGAAGACATGGAAATCATACCGCCTAAAAACAGGCTGTCCGTTGTGCTCCAGCCGAGCATCAAGCCGACCTGATACCCCAAAAACAGCAAGAACAAAATATTGGCATTTGCCGTAATCATTGCGGCCTTGCCGACGTTGACGATTTTTTTGAAACTGAATTCCAAACCCAAGCTGAAAAGCAAAAAGATAACGCCGATATCTGCCCAAATATGGATATTTTCCTTATCCGAAACCGTCGGCATAATATCAACATGGGGGCCGACGAATATGCCGGCGAGAATATAGCCCAGCACAACCGGCTGCTTCAACCATTTGAAAAGCAACGTTGTGATTCCGCCATAAATGCTGATTAATGCCAAATCCCTGATTAGTCCCGGTAGTTCGCTCATTTCTTTTAATTCCTAAAGCTTAAATTTTTCTGCCGAATATTATGCTTTGATTTTATTAATATTTATTAAAAAATCTGTCCTTTCTTCTTTATTTTTATTCATCAGACAAAAAAAGCAAAAAGGCTTTGTTCTTAACAAAGCCTTTTGATTGAAACAAGAAAAAACTCATCAGTTTTCTTTGATGTTTGCCGTATCTTTCGGATTAAAATAGACAACTATCCGGCCAGTCCAGAGCTTTTCCAGCGGCTTAAGATAATGTGCGAGCCACCAACACAGCGGGCATAAAGGAAAGATTGCCGCCGTAGCCCACATTAACATCTCGGTATTATCCGAGAGCAAACAAATGAGCGGCAACGGAGCAATCAGCAAAATCAGATAGATAAATGCTATCATTCCCCAACAGATAATATTCTGATGCTTGATGAAAGCTTTGACTTCCGTTTCCGAAGGGCAAAAGACAACCGTTGACAGTTTATGAACCCGCAGGTCTCTTTTCAATAAATGTTTGTCCCAAAATTCGTAATAACAGCACCCCAGCTTTTCCGGAGATTGCCCATATTTGCCGACAAACCATATTACGGCATTTTTATACAGCCGTTCTTTTTCTTCATTGTTCATAAGACATAATTATTAGAGTTTGTAATTTATTATTGTCGGAAGTCTACCTTTTTTTCCGTTCAAATGGCAAGAAGTTATTGCCAGTAAAGTCCGGTAATGAAATATCAAATTCCTAAATCTTAATTTCAATCTTTAAGATATTCTTTCCTTTCTCGCGGGAATAGGTTATGAAATCAGCCATTTTTCTGGCAATAAAAATTCCCAGCCCGCCGATTGGCCGCTCTTCAAGAGGCTGCGAAATATCAGGCTCCCGACACTCAAGCGGGTTATACGGCCGGCCTTTATCCATAAATTTCAAACTATAGCTGTTTTTATTCAACGCGGTTTTGATTTGTACTTCGCCGCCATTTTCATAAGCATATAAGGCTATGTTAGAAAACAATTCTTCGGAGGCAACGATTATTTTTGTCCTGATATCCTGCGGAATCTCTTTTTGCAGCATATCCTGCTCAATAAAATTCAATACCTCCGCCAGTTTCTTAATATCCGCATCGACATTCAAAATGCCGGTAGCCTGTCCGTTATAGCGGAATACCAACATCGTAATATCATCGGACTGAGGAGTGTCTTGGGTAAATTCTCTGATATCGGATATAACCGCATCTACACATTCTTCCGGCGAACAGGAATAACGCTGCAAAACATTCTGCAACCGTTCTTCGCCATAAAATTTTCTTTCGCTGTTTTCGGCTTCGGTAATACCGTCCGTATAGAAAAAAATGCTGCTGTTCGGCTGGAGTTTTATTTTTTCCGTTTTGTAAGACGTTCCCTCCCTTACCCCAAGAATAAAGTTTGGTTTCGGGGTTATCTTCCGGCAGCTTTGGCCGCTCATAAGGAAAGGCGGCAAATGTCCGGCATTAACATATTCCATCACGCCTGTTTTAAGATTAATAATAGCAAAAAAAGCCGAAGCAAACATGCAAACGCTATTTCCCTCGCAGAGCGCATTGTTTACCTGTTCAAAAACACCGGAAATAGAAGACATATGCTGTGCCGTATGCTTTATTATTTCTTTCGCGCGCATCATATACAATGCCGCAGAGATACCTTTTCCGGAAACATCGGCCATAACGATACCGACCCTGTTTTTGCTCAAGAAGAAAAAGTCATAAAAATCGCCGCCGATTTGCTTTGCCGGAATCATCAAAGCGCTGGTCTGGAATTCTTTTTGCTCCGGAAAATCAACCGTTAACGCCGACAACTGTATTTTTTTGGCGATATCCAATTCGCTCAAGGCTTTTTGTTTTTCCGTTATATCCTGTTTTTCTTTATCAATATACTCTAAAAGGTTTGTCCGCATATTATGAAAAGCGGTTGACAACGTGCCTATTTCATCATCGGAAGATGTTTCCGTTACTATCTCCGAGAAATCGCCTTTACCGTATTGGGTGGCAATTTTGGCTATATTCAACAAAGGGCGGATTGAGTAATAACAAATTTTGTTTATTAAAAACAACAAAATTATGATAACGGCGATTACCGAAATAATAATCATAATCTGCAAATCATATACCGGCTTAAACAATTCCCGATAAGAATAAATCAGACAAACGCCCCAGTTAAGATGAGGCACCGGCGCAAAGAACAAAATCGTCGGCTCTTTATAAACGGAAGAATACGGCAACTGCATACTTCCCGACTGGCCGGAAAGAACTTTTTCTCCGACTTGAAAGAGTTTAGGCAGCCTTAAACGTGCGGCAAGTTCATAAATGGTCGTTTTCAGGTTAATTTCCGGATCAGGGTGCGTAATATACATTCCCGTTTTGGATATTAACACCTGATGACCTTCATCTTGGAAAGGGGATTGCTCCAAATGCTGCAAAATATCCTGCAAATCAACAGAAATAAAAACCAAACCGCCGGATGCCGATTTGCCATGAAACTTAAAAGGCAGTACACAAGAAATTACTGTTCTTTCATTAGAACCGTGGGAACTGACATATGGCTCTGACCAAAATATCTTTTCCTCTTTTTCAGCATCTTTCAGCTGAGGAAACCGGCCGTAAAAATCTTTAACTTTATCTTCGTTAACAAAAAAATGCCCGTTTTCGGCAAATGAAGAATACAACATGCCTGAGGCAGAATTTTCCGCAGGAAAAGAATAAACGTCAGCATGAGACAAATCCAGTCCGGAATTATAAACGGCTTTAATTGTGGATTTGAGAGCAATTTGTATGGACGAAGCATCATTGGCGTCCAGCTGCTGAAGAGTATTTCTAAGCCCTCTGACCGCCTGTTCCGTTTCCAGAACCAAATGGCTTATATTATTGACGGTCGCATGAATTGAGTGGGCGGAATGCTCTAAAATCTGTTCTTCTATAATCATTTTGGAACGAGAAGAAACAATTCCCAAAAGCAGTATTACGCCAAAAAGAACTCCGGCCAAAACGCCGAGGCTCAATTTGAAAACTAATGATTTCTTTCCAAACCACTTTTTGCTAAAACAATTCATCAGGCATTGTCAACAATGTTTTGAAAACCTACAAGATCGAAAATTGATTTATTAAAATCAGACACATTAACGAGTTTTATGATGCCGCCCTTGGCTTTCATCATTTTCTCAAAATATAAAAAGACCCGCAATCCCGAAGAAAAAATATATTCAACATCTTTCAAATCAAAAATCAGCTCATTGACACCTTCCAAATCAATTGCTTTTTCAAGCTCCGGTGATGTGTTTGGATCAAGCCAGCCCGACAATGCGCATACCAGAATCCCGTTTTGTCTTGTTTGTTCAATATTGATAGTTATCTCTGGTTTCATAATTTACTCCTATAATGCGAACTTAAGTTAATGTATATAATATCTACTGTCAATAGCTTCATGTTTTGTCTCCCAAACACATCCGCAATATGCCTGCCCTGCCGCAATTTAATATAATATGTTGAAAGTATTGCTACTAATGTGTATTCTTAATCATCACCAAACAACAGAGATATCAGATGAAACATTTTTTCTTTTTTATATTTATAATCCTTTTCAGCACAAGCTGCAGCAGCCGGCCAGATGAGTACAAAGAGCTTTTTACGGGACACTGGCTTGAAAGGGCGGAGAAGAACAGGCATTTTTCTCAGGGAATAAGTTTAAATCCGGACGGTACGGCTTCATCTATCGGAATGGCCACACTAAAATATGATAAATGGGCAATAAAAGACAAACACCTTATTTTATGGGGAAAGAGCATCGGCAACAGACAAACGATTGATTTTTCCGAAGAGTGGCTGGTTGTTGAAATAAATGCAAATCTGATGAAGCTGAAAAACGCCAAAGGCTATCAGATTACTTATGACCGAACAGAAAATAATCCAAATTTACAGCAATAGCAGGAATAAATGTTAACAATCAGAGCAGAACAAACCGACGATTATACAGAAGTTTATCAGGTTATAACCGCTGCATTTCAAACAGCTGAATACAGCGGTGGAAACGAAGCTGATTTAGTGAATAATTTAAGAGAAAGCCCGTCTTTTATTCCGGAATTATCACTTGTCGCGCTGTAGGATAACCGCATTGTCGGACATATTTTATTTACCAAAGCCTTTGTGGGCGAAACAACTGTTTTAGCTCTTGCCCCTTTATCTGTTTTACCACAATATCAGAATCAGGGAATAGGTCAGGCTTTGATAAAAAAAGGACACGAAACGGCTCAAAAACTGGGCTATAAATTTTCTGTCGTTTGGGGACACGCCGAATACTATCCCAAAACCGGATATATACCGGCTGACCGCTATGGTATAAAAGCCCCTTTCGAAACTGCCAAAGAGAATTTTATGGCAATTTGTTTTGACTAGCAATATGACCGGCTGAATGGCACGATAAAATATGACGATGCTTTTGGAATATCTTAAATTCCCAATCTTCAAACAAGCATAAAAACTCATATAAACAAGTTAGGTAAAACCTCATTGCTCCGCAGTAACAACGGGATTGGCTAATTCGTCGCAAAGCTCCTCATATACGCCTATCTTCGCTTCGCAACAATTCCGAACCACCGGCTTCTTCAGCGCCGTTAAGCATCACCAATAAAAAAATCTCCCATAAAAGGGAGATTTTTTTATTGGTGAACAGAATGAAATGAATTTCGAACTTCTTCTATCTAAAGAATACTATTTTGCTATCTTAGAAACATATTATAAGATAAAGAACTCCCAATATCTACCTAAAGTTGTTGGCAATACAAATACACACGTTGGCTTTTAAGGAGTTGATGCTAATTAACAGAATATCACTTGCTATAAGTGCGTTTAGAATCCCGAGGATTATTTCTCGGGATTTTTTTCGTTTTAAATTTAATGAAAGGAATGCATAATGGTTACACCATTTAAATTGAATAAAGAAGTTTCAGAAACAACAGCAGATATTGACGCTGATGATGTTTTGGCAGTAAAGCAACATCTAAAAAGGTTTGGTTGTTATCAAGAACCAGAATGGGGAATAACCCCAATTACTGATACAGAGATGTTCAGAGGAATAAAGATGTTTCAAAAGAAGAATAATTTGAAACAGGATAAAATAATGAAACCTCAAGGCGAAACAGAAATGTCTATAAATAAAGAGCTCGCTCGTCATAAACCAGCCTATCTCACATTCAATGGAAAAAAATTATCATGGTACGAGGATGAAAAAAACATAAAGTCATGGCAAGGAATGTCTGGCAAAAAGGGATATCAATGTAAAGAATATACAGATGTAACTGATAATGGCCCAATTCCCGAAGGGAAATGGATTTTGAGAAAAGGCAGTGCACAACATTATAACCCTGAAGAATTAACATTAGGAGACAGAATAAAAAATAAATTAAACCAAGATTGGAAGTCAAAACCAGATTCCTGGGGTAACAGCAGGATAAAACTTGAAGCCGCTGATGATACAGATACAAAAGGTCGTACTAACATGTATGCTCATGGAGGAAAAATTCTGGGTTCCGGAGGTTGTGTGGATTTGGCTGAAGATATGGAAGACTTTTATAAAGATTTTATCAAATATGGCGATGATTTAATTTTGAATGTTAAATATGATGAAGATTGTTGGTAAGATATAATATGAAGTAAAGTTCATATAACAATATGGGCTTTACTTTTTCTTATGGCTGTTATAAATTTTACTAAAATGAGAATATTCGTGAAAAATGTTTTAAGATGTTTAAAATATCTTTGTTTGTTAGCATTAACAGCAATAAATGATGTTATAATATATTCTCATATAAAAGATATCTATATAACTTTTCATACGACTGTTGTGGCAAGATTTACAGAACTAAACTCGGGCTGGTTGTATCAAAGTGAAAAATTTTATCTTGTTTATATAATAACTCTAATTATAACTTCTTGTTTGTTAATCATCTTTTCATTTACCAAAATCAATAGACAACCTATCATCGCTTTTTCTGCACAATTTATACCGATCCTTTATTTTATAGTTGATGCACTAACTAATTTTACTCAACAATAAACAAAATATTCGCTGAAATTAAGTTCGGAGAAGTTTAAAAGTCAACCATTTTTCGCGCTACATGTTGTCGAACCCATTTCTATGGGTTCAAATCCTCTGCGATACATTCACTAATAAAAAAAACTCTCCACAAGGGAGAGTTTTTTTATTAGTGGTGATCCCAACGGGATTCGAACCCATATTACCACCGTGAAAGGGTGGTGTCCTAACCATTAGACGATGGGACCGTCGCTTAAGACAAGAGCATATATATATGCAAAAAATTATTAGGTCAAGTAAAAAATTACAATTTTTTTATTTTTTCTTTACGAAGGGATAATTGACATCTATTTACAGACAATTATTCATATTTTTATCATTATATATTTGGAACAAGAAGCTTTCCGCATAGCCGTATTTTCCATTTAAATCGTAAAAACATAAAAAAACACTGTTATTCATTCCATTTTAGAAGACGTCTAAATGCGCCCCGAACAAAAATAAGGATTTGAGTGCTTTTTGAAAGCTGTTACTATCCGTTTTGCGCAAAAACGGCTGTTCTTGTTTTTAAGTGATACAGACAATAAAAAACCTATTATCAATAAAATGATAATAGGCATTAAACAAACAGGAAATCATTTGACCAAAGTGTAAATTTTTTGAATATCCGCATAATCAACATTCGCAAAAACCTTAGTTTTGACAATTGACAACAAGTCAAATTTTTTTAAAAATTCACACAACAGATTACCAAATTGAGCTTTATAGGTTTTTGTATAACGATTGTATGACACGCTTCATAATTTACATTGAAGTTCTACATTATCTTCCAAAGAAATCTCTTGCAAATTGCGAATATAGGCATCTCCGATATGGCCATACATATTTGCACAAGATAACGCCTCATCGCACTGATGTATAATCGGCGTCAATTCATAGAACGCAAAATCATACTTATTTAATCTTCGAGTTTCCGGATCAGATTTATCCATACGGTGAAGAATACTCATAATTCTTTTTTTTGATTACTGTTCATAAAATAAAATCATAGGTTAATAATAAAAATATTTTTTATAACATAGTATATAACTCAAAAGTGTCAATGATTTAATTCTTTTACAATATTACTCAAATGAACCAGCTTAAGCTTCTTATCTGGCAGAGTTTCAATCCATTGTTTCAATGCCTGATAAGTTCCTGTCTTCGGGTGTCCTATTGCCACGGCATAACCATTGCGGCGGGCAATGCGTTCTGCCACGGACAATTGCTTTAAGATATAATCCACTTTATTTTCGTTATCTAAAAAAACATGGCGGGTTGCATAGGAGACATGATTTTGCCGAGCTGCTTTTTTAGCTGCAGAAAAAGCTGTTGTTTTAGAATCAAGGAAAAATAAATCCCGTTCATTCAAAACTTCCATAACCGCGTTCATTCTTTCAAAATCTTCCGTTAATTTGCTGCCCATATGGTTGTTTATGCCTTTAACATCATGAAACTTATCCAGCATTATATTCAAACCATTTTTAATTTCTTCCAGATTCATTTGCGTCGTCAGCGTATCAGGCGCCAAATCCGCCTTGGAATGAGGTTCCATGGGCGTATGCACCATTATTTCCAAACCTGCTTCTTTGGCATTTTTAACTTGTTCATCCAATCCTTGCCCATAAGTCAAAAATGAAGCCGTCAAAGGTGCCTGCAAAGAAATAATGTCAGCGGTACGTTTTCTTGAAATCCCCATATCGTCAATAACAACGGCTATAACAGGCATTTCGCCAAAATACGCCGGCTTGTAAGCCGGAATAATATTCAAAGATTTGACATCTTTATGCTCTGTAAACACATGATAGCCATCCGCAAGCTGTTCCGGCGAAAGCGGTTCATCGTCATCAATCACATCTGTCGGAAGCTCTTCCTCATAAATCTTAGCCAGCAATTCATCATGCTGCTCGTTTTCTTCGTCAGAGACTTCTTCCGGTTGTTTATCAGCATTTTCCAACTCGGCCAGTTTCTGATAAAAAACATCTGCCGCCGCAGAAGGCTCTTCTTTGATAATTTCAGAGAGAGACACCATTTCTTCTGCCAAAGTATCCGTCTCGGCTTCAGATGCCTCTTCCTCATAAAGAAAATCCGTATTACTGCGCGTGTCAAAACACTGGCCAGAAGAGTATCTTTCACAGCTTTGCTTAGCAACATCTCCAGTATCAATCAAATATTCAACAGTCGGAAGCTTAACGGCAGTTTTTGGCAGAGCTTCCAATTGCCCATTATAATACCGGCGCAACAGAAAAATTATCGACACAGCAAAAACCGCCCACAAAGCGAATTTTATAATTTGCTTCAGGTGAGCGGCCAAAGAATTTTTGTCTTTGCTGTCAAACAAGATTTATTCCTTGCTACGCAATGTCGGAAATGCGATTACATCGCGAATTGTTTCGGCATCTGTCAGCAAAATAGCCAAGCGGTCAATACCCATACCCATACCGCCTGACGGTGGGAAGCCGTTTTCCAATGCATTGATGAAATCTTCATCCAGCATCTGAGCTTCATCATCGCCTTTTTCACGGTCAGCGCATTGGGCTTCAAAACGCTCTCTTTGTTCCAACGGATTGGAAAGCTCCGAATAAGCGCATCCCATTTCCATTCCGGCGATATAAGCGTCAAAATGCTCTACCAGACGCGGATTTGAACGGTGCGTTTTGGCCAAAGGCGAAATATCGCGCGGCATATCCATAACCAAAGTCGGCTCAACCAGCTTAGCTTCGACTTTTTCATCAAAGACTTCGGAAATAACTTTTCCCCAAGAGATACAGTCTGAGGCATCTACTCCGACGGATTTTGCCATTTCCTGAGCTTTTTCCAAAGTATCTGCTTCCATAAAATCAAGGCCGGTATATTCTTTAACCAGTTCAATCATTGATTTTTTAACAAAAGGCTTTGACAAATCAATTTCCTGTCCGCGGAAAGTTATCACTTCTTTGCCGAGGACCTGTTTGGCAACATAGCGAATCAAATCGGGGATTAATTCTGCCATATCGTTATAATCGGCATAAGCCTGATAAGCTTCCAAACCGGTAAACTCGGGGTTGTGGGTTTTATCAATGCCTTCATTACGGAAGTTGCGGCCGATTTCAAACACGCGGTCAAAGCCGCCGACGACCAGTTTTTTCAGATATAATTCCGGCGCAATACGCAGGAACAAATCCATATCCAGCTTGTTATGGTGCGTGATAAACGGTTTGGCGTTGGCGCCGCCCATAATCGGGTGCAGCATCGGCGTTTCAACTTCTAAAAAGCCATGATCTTCAAAATAATGGCGAACGGCCGAAGTAATTTTGCAACGCATTTCAAAAATTGCGCGGGATTCATCATTCATAATAAAATCGACGTAACGCTGACGGTAACGCGCTTCCAAATCAGTCAGGCCATGGAATTTTTCCGGCAAAGGCTGCAAGGATTTTGAAATAATATCAAAACTGCTTGCGGCAATCGAAAGCTCGCCGCGCGGCGTGCGGCGGATAAATCCGGTAATACCGACAATATCGCCGACATCAAGAGATTTCAGGCGGGCAAGATTTTCTTCATCCAGATGATTTTTATGGCAGAAAATCTGAATTTTTCCGCTGTTATCTTTCAAATCGATGAACATGCCGCTGTTGCGCACAGCCATAGCGCGTCCGGCAACGGTAACGGTATCCTGCGTTTCGCTTCCGGCTTCCAAATCCTTATATTTTTCCTGCAAATCAGCAGCAAAATGCGTGGGACGGAAGCGGTAAGGATAAGGATTATAGCCCTGCTCTTGCAGCGTTTTCAGTTTGGCAAGGCGGGAATCTCTGTGAATATTGGTTTCAGTTGTCATTATAATATCCTAAAATTGCTAGATTTATCATTTTGGGCTTCACTATATACAGCTTGAGTTTTTTTTTCAATAAATTATTTAAAATGGCTGGAAAATTTTGACAAATTATATTATAGTAAGGGAAAATATACAAAAAAGAAACATCTTACGAGGCAAGAGGAAATAAGATGACTGAAGATAAAAAAGACAAACGCAAAGAAAAAATTCAAAAAATATTAAAACATGCTGCGCCACTTATCATCGGAGCCAGCAGTATTTTACCTTGGTCTCCGGTATGCTCCGGTTCCGTCAAAATGTCAAAAGATAAAAACAATATTGAGATTCCGGCAGCAAAACCGGCCTCTCATAATAATGACACACCCAAACTGGCGCTGGCAGATAAAAACAGCCTAAATGCCTATACCCAGTCTATCGGACAAGTTAGCATTGACACCGAAACCGGTGACTTAAAAGCCCCGTCAACAGTTGCAACCGGAAACGGCTATTACGGACAGCATCAATTGGGCAATTCTCAAAAAAATGATTTCTGTGTCAAAAAATATATTGCTTTTGCCCTAATCTACGGTTCGCCCGAGTTCAAAAAGTCTCTCTGCGACAATTTATTGAGAGGCAGTCAAACCACCAAAGACAAACTGATAGACACTTTTGCAAAATCTCTTGATAAATATGACGAGCAGAACAAACCCGAGCAAGCATATCTTTCAACTAATCCTTCTTATAAAAAGCTTTCTACCCTCATGAATGTGGCGCCGGCTGCTTTCACCAAAGCCCATAAAAATTTTACAGCAGAAGCCAAGCGGCTGCAAAGTCAATTTATTTATGAGGTTTATCTCCAGCAAATGCCAACCAGCTTAAAAGGTATCATCGCCAAAAATCCGCAAATCAAATTTGAAAGCATCCGTCCGGCAGTTATGGCCAGCGTCATTGCTATCGCCGTCAAACAAGGAAACGGCTCCCGCTTTAAGACAGCTATGGAGCGAGCGACAATTGCCGCCTACCAATTGCAGGCAAAGAAATCTTGGGAAGCCGATACTTCTCATAATAAACCCGAGAAAGAACCTTTGGCTATTGCTTGCAGGACAGGAGATTTAAATAAAGAAAACATTGCGGTCATCGGAAATGCCATCCGGATTTATGATACAGAGAACAGCGGCTTAAAATCAAAAGACATTATAGCGCCGGCTAAATATCAAGTCATGATTGTACGGGGACAAAAACCTAAAAATGTTACCGGCAACCGCGATGTGATGACATTTAACGTAAAAAAAGATATTGCCGAAATCTCTGAAATCGTAAACAATGAAAAATGGCTTGAAAGCTATTGCGGCAGTTTTAAAGCTGTTTACAAGAAAGCGGCACCCCAAATAGACAAACTTCCGACGATTGATACTTATTATGAAATGAGCATAATATTTAACAACCCCGGTTTATATAAGATTGCGGAAGACAGCCATAAGCAAAACAGCTCTACTGTGGCTTTCAGCTCTGTTTTGACCAACAAAATTCTGAGAGACAAGCATCAAAACGCTTGACATTGCCAAAGAACCAAAGTAGAACAAAATATATAAGGTTTTGTTCTACTTTTTTATTGGGGAAATGTAATGCTGACCGAAAAGCAATATAAACTTCTGCTGTTTATTAATAAAGTTTTGAAAGAAACCGGCTGCTCTCCGTCTTTTGATGAGATGAAAGACGCTGTCGGGCTGAAATCAAAATCAGGCATTCATGCTTTGATAGAAGCTTTAGTTGAACGGAATTTTATAAAAAAATTACCCCATAAAGCACGCGCCCTTGAAGTTTTGCGCCTGCCCAAACTCAAGCCCAGCGCAATCATTGAAGAAGAAAAAAAGCGAGAACAGGCATTACAGCTCTCCGCAATTGAAATTCCCCTATACGGCAAAATAGCCGCCGGCACGCCGATTGAAGCAATCGCCAATGAAAACGAAAAGATTGCCGTTCCGCTGGATATGGTTTCCCGCGGACAGTTTTATGCGCTTACCGTTGAAGGGGATTCTATGGTTGAAGCAGGAATTCTGGACGGAGATACGGCAATAATCCGCAAGGCTGATACCGCGCGCGACGGCGAAATCATCGTCGCTCTGGTAGACAACTGCGAAGCAACGTTAAAAGTATTAAAAAAAGAAAAAAATGAAGTTTTGCTCATTCCGAGAAACAGCAGCTATGAAATCAGGCATTTCAGCCCGGAGCGGGTTAAAGTTCAAGGTATTTTATCCGGAATTTTACGCAACTATCACTAAAATTTTCCTGTTTAAACAATGTTTACTCAACCGGCTGTAACAGCCGGTTTTTTTTGTAACAGAAATATGAATATTTGAAATTTTTGTCAATTTGCTATTGCTAATACTCTAAAATCATTATAACCTTAACTTGTGTTGTGTTATTTTTTATGTGTGAGGCTATCATGTCTAAAATCAAGATTCTGTTCTCAGGCTTGTTTTTGGCAATATTAATTGCCGGAAATGCCTATTCCAAGAACAGCAACAATGTTTCAGTATTGTTTGTCCCGCTTGTTTCAAATATCTCATCGGAATACAAATTGGCAGCAGTACAATTCCTTCCGGATGTACAAGACAGCGAATTCAAATTTGGCGGTGGGCATAACAGAAACGATTGTTCCTCCTATACCCTTTCAGCTTGTCCAGCTAACGGATATTGCTCAAAATGCCCTTTTGCAAGAAAATATAAGCTTAACAGCTGTAAGAACGGCTATGCAGCAAGTGCAGACCGAAAATCCTGCATAGACACCGTTTTTTGCAGAGAAACGTCCACAACGTTCAAAAATATCATTCCCAGCAATTATGTTTGCGCAAAAGTTGTCAGACATCCGAACAGCAATGTCTCGGATATCTGTTATCAAAACTGCGCAAAAATCAGTTGCTCCAATTATTTGTTAGACTGCAGAACTATCAATAAAACAGCGTTGCATATTGCAGAAACAGAGATTTGCCCCAGCTGCAAGTCGTCAATTAACTCTAATTGTACAAAAGATTATTGCAAAATTACCAAATGTATGAACGGTTATAAAATTGCAAATAACGGCACGGTTTGTATTGCTTTAGACGACACCTGCCCTGAGGGTTATTACAAAACTTGCGAAACCGGCACTCAAGGCACTCCCCAATATACGGAAAAAGGAACGGCTTGCTATCAGTGCAAACCTAAAGCCCTTACCTGTAAAGACAAGGGGATGATTGATATCGAAGCCTGCCATATCAGCGGTTCAACCAATTACGGCCCTATTAAGGCTTGGACACCAGCCAACATGGGTTTATAATTTGAAGGAGAAAAGTTATGAATAATATTAAAAAAACAATTTTGGCCGGAGGAATGGCTCTGTGTATTTACCCGTCTCTCCTTCTTGCCGAAACCTGCGGAACAACGCCTAGCTGCCCTTCTCTGGGTTTTACGGTTCCGGCTTCCGGCTTATCAACGGCCTGTAAAGATATGACTTCTTTAAAATGTCCTTTCGGGGATTATTATTTCTGCTCCACAACGACTAAAACCCCTCAGCAGAAATGCTTGGACGAAGGCTATCGTTTGCAAAATGATTGGCCGAAACCAACAGCTTCTAATGATGTGGTTGTTCCAAGCACAATGTTGGCTAACTTCATGAAAAACATCTTTGAATTGAAGTCTGCAATGGCAGCGCCGGAGCTAACGACTCCAATTAAAGATCCGGATAAAATAGATGATTATATCCCTATTTTGCCGGATGACCAAATCGGGTCCGGTGAGGCAGGCGAAATTGCATTAAATTACAGATTTGAAGTTTCAGCAACCTGCCCTTATGACTCAAACTATGTCAAAGGAGAATGGAAACCTAATCGTGTATTAGTAACATGTCAAATTGCAAATTGCCAAACATGTACTAGTGCCGGTACTGCATTTGAAAGATGTACAAAATGTAATACAGGATATATATTGAATTTTAATGGTAAATGTGATAGTGGCTTGGCGCCATCTAATCCCGATATCAATTTGGGAACCGGATGTAACGGAACTTACCGTACCTGTAACGGCAAAAAATATTGTTGTCCGGCAGGGGCAAAAACTCCTTGTGATAGTGGTTATAGCAGTCAGCAGTCATTGATGTGCTTTACATCTATTGATGATAAGGTTGTTGATCCCAGTCTATAAATAGTATTCTAAAAAACACCCCGGTGGATTTATCCGGGGTGTTTTTTTATGGTCCGAACGTAACACAACCTGCGTGAGCAGGCAGATGCAGACATTCCAGCCCAACCGCGCAGGCTTGCGTAGCTTTTGGGCTGGACGAACGAAGTTCTGATAGTTAATACCACTTGCGTAAGCTGGTGGAAGTTTATTATTACCAAGATTTTTTTATTAAGAAATTTAAACCGGTTGGCACTATCAATTATTCTTATCAGTTTTTATATTTCAGCATCGGCCAATCGCCCTTGCTCAGCGCCTTGATTCCTGTCAATTCTTGTCCGAAACGCGATTGATAAATCCAATAATTGGCCATTACGCGTTCAATATAAATACGTGTTTCACGGGCTGGAATAACCTCTATAAACAACAGCGGGTCATTATTAAAATCCGCTTTTTTCAGCCATTTCAATAAATTTCCGGGACCGGCGTTATATGCCGTCATTAAAAAGAAAAGATTGCCGTCAATAAATGGCTTTTCCAAAAGATAATTTACATATTTTTGCCCCAAAGCCATATTATATTCAGCTTCCAACAAAGGCGAATTATCTTTCTTTAGATTTTGATTTTTGGTTATATGAGCAGCTGTACTCGGCAAAAGCTGCATTAAGCCGCAGGCTCCGGCAGAGCTTTTGGCTTTAGGGCTGAACTGAGATTCCTGACGTGTCAGAGCCAGAACCAATGCTTTATCAACTTGCCAACCGCCTTTCGGCTTCCATTCGGGTATCGGATAAGACAAGGCGTCATATGCAATATTGCGTTCTTCATCTTTCAAATTATTTGATATTGTCACGGCCAAAGCGTGCATGCCGTATTGATTGGCGATAAAAAGAGAAACTTCTTTCTGCTTGTCGTTCATCTCACGAAAACTATAGCGCAATTCACGTTCGGCCAATTCCGGCTGTTTGGTATGAAGAAGCAACATCGCCCGGCGTATCGGCGCCGAACTCAAAATTTCATCAATATAAGCATCTTGGCTAAAGTCATTCAAATATGAAAAAACAGTCCAGTTATAATCCAGCGTGACACCCAAACGATAATTTGCCAAAATCCCATAAAATGTCCGTTTATAACGAGAGGCTATTTTCAACCATTTATATGCTTCTGTTTTGCGATTGGAAACCGTATTGGCGCGATAAGCCCAATAAGCGCCGGCGGCAACCAGCCATTCGTCTTTATTGCCGCTTTGAGCCAAACGGGCAAAATATATTGACGCCGTTTTATATTGTTTCATACGCCAAGCCGCAAGTCCGGCAATCCACGATGCCGTTGCGTCTTTACTCCGTTTGGAAGCTTTTGATGCCCATTGGAATGCAAGTTTGTCATTATTATCCAACAAATATTTTGTTGCCAGCGTTGCGGCCATAGCATCCAGATTGCGGTTGGGAACAAGTTTTTTAAAACGAGGATTTTCCAGAACAAAACGGGCTACTTTTGTTTTGCCCTGGCCAATTGCCTTGCGAAATGATTGGATTTTGCCTAACACAAACTTTTTATCCGCCGGATTTAATTTTTTTAAATTCGTGTTTGCCCAGCTGTAAAAATCTGACGGCTTAAACTTTTCCGCTTCGGGACAGGAAATGTCTTTTGCGCTTCCTTTTCTCAAGGCCAGACGATAGATTTTTAATGTCTGAGGATGGCCGGCATATTTCTCAAGCCAGCCTTTAAGTTCGGAAAAATTCGTCTTATAAGTTTTGGAAAGGTATTTTGAAGCTAAAACATGCCCCATTAAAACATCATTTTCCAATTTGGCAATTTCTGCATCCGCAGCCTTAAAATCTTCAGCCTCTATTGCCCGAAATATATGCTTATAGCGCGTTATATCTTTCTCGCTCACCATAAGGTGTTCATACAGCTTTTCCGTAACGCGGCTGTCAATAATCCCTTCGGCAGATGCTGTTTTCTGATTGACCAGAAAAAGGAAGCTACAAGCCAGAAAAATACCAATTCTATAAATGCAGCCCGATTTAAACATTATCTTTTGCTTTTGGTCAGCCAACGGATTTTTCCGGCGCATTCTTCCTGAGACATTCCTTTTGCCCGACAACGGTTTACAACGATATTGGGGATTTTATCCATCTTATAGCAACCTTGGCCGAACAATGCATAATCCAAATAGGTCTCAATATTCGGATTAACATTATCAAAACTCAAATTGGTTGTCATATCCGGCCAGACAAGCTTAACGCTAAGATTAACCAGACGCTGAT
Source organism: uncultured Alphaproteobacteria bacterium (assembly GCA_949493535.1). GTDB lineage: Bacteria > Pseudomonadota > Alphaproteobacteria > RF32 > CAG-239 > CAJLXD01. The sequence continues at coordinate 4,345 of CASZWJ010000010.1, read as the reverse complement.
CCATCGTTGTTAAAACATTAAAGCGTACTCTGCAGCCAACGCCTGCGGCATGGCTTCTGGTCATATTAAAATTGCTGTAGTAAATAAAAATATGGCTGGTTTTCTCTTTCTTGTCAATTTTGCCGTTTTTATCGGGTAACGGAATAAATGCGGAAGTTCCGCGCTTGGAACCGTCCAGCGTTTTAGAAATAGATAAAGGATTAATATGAAGGTTGCCGTCTATTATTTTCGGCTGATACTTTTTCATCATCCGGCGATTAACTTCACGCTCTTCTTCCGGCGTCATCTGATCCATATCCAAGCCCGTTTCATCCAATTCCGTCTCAGATGACACATTGACGGAAGCGGCATTGTTTCTTGACGGCTTTGTCTGTTTTTCAGAAGCTGGCGCAGTTTCTCCGCCGAACATTTGCGCACAGACCCATACTGACGGCGTTAAAAACAAAGCCGATAAAAACAATATTTTTATATATTTTTTTAACATGGCACACCAACATTCCCAGATTTTATTGCATAGTATCCAATGTCTGGCTGATTCTTTTTACAGATGCAACGGCATTATTATAAAGCGTATCCAGTTCGTTTTGTTCGCTTTTTTGCTTTTCTTCCATTTCCTTTTTCTGTTCATCATAAGTTATCGGCTTAAATTCGGTATAGTATTCGCCGCTTTCGGGAGAAATGAACGCAAATAAATTGTTGCAAACGCCGGCTGTCCGGTCGACATTTTTTTCAGCGCCGTATTTGCAACTGTTGACTTTCAGAATCGGCTTATCCAGCAGCAGGAAGCAACGGTCAGTTTTAATTGTTGCCTTCAAGCTGATTTGCTTTGCCGGAGGAAGCGGCGGAACAGAAAGATTTGTTGAAATTTTCTTTGATGTATATTGTTCAGTTTTGGACTTGCCGCTGTATCCGCTCTCTTTTCCGGCGTCATTAAGAACAGGCTCTTTCTTCTCTTCTTTGATTTTTTCTTCGACAATCTCATCCAGCCAGCTGAAATCCAAAGACAAATCTGAAACGATTTGCGGCGTACGATTATAAAAAGTAACGCTGAAGTTGCATGCTGTTACCTCATTATCTTCTTTAACCGGGCTGACATCATGAATTTTATAAGTAACTTTTTCATCAACGGCATAAGCATTGAAAGCGGCAGAAGCAGCTAAAGCACCGATCAGGCCCAAAACAATATTTTTTCTGAAATTCATTGTACATTCCTTAACTGACAGCGTTAAATTTATTAGCTATAATAAACACAGTAAAATAAATTTACCATTAAATAATGAAAAAAGTGATAATTTATGGGATATTTTCGGATTATTTTTCAACGGATTCTTCGGCAATTTTTTTAGACAGGCGCAACAAATCGACCCAAGCTTTAGCTTTCTGCGCCGGATTACGCAACAAAAACGCCGGATGAAAACTGGCCAGAACTTTTATTTCTTTGCCGCTCGCGTTTTTATACTCCAGCCAATGCCCCCGCAGGCGGGAGATAGACTCCTGCATATCCAACAGCGCATTGGCTGCGGAACCGCCGAGAATAAACAGATAATCCGGGTTGATGATATCAATTTGGCGTTTCAAAAAAGGCAGACACACGGCGATTTCGCCGTCAGTCGGCGTTCTGTTTCCGGGCGGGCGCCACGGCAAAACGTTGGTAATATAGCAATTTTCACGGCTTAAGCCGGCAGCATTCATCATTTTATCCAACAACTGCCCGCTGCGGCCGACAAAAGGACGCCCGATCCGGTCTTCATCTGCGCCCGGAGCTTCTCCGATAAGCACAACTTTCGCTTCAGGGCTGCCGTCGCCAAACACCGTGTGTGAGGCCGTAAACTTCAAAGAGCAGCCGTCAAACCCTTCTACCAAAGCCTTTAATTCGTCCAAATTGTTTATTGACTTGCATAAATCGCGAGCATTATTGCCGGCATCTATTGTTGCCTGCGCAAGAACTGTTGTCGCCTGACGGCCGCTATCTGACGGTTTCGGAGAACCGGCCGGACGCACCGGCACAGACTGGGCCGCGGCAGGCGGCGGCGCAAAAGGAACATCTCCGGCAGTTTCTTCAACGCCGGCCGTAATATACCATTCTATTATTTGTTTAAGATCCAGTTCCTCGTTCATAATGAGTCAAGCTATATCAAAAAGCCCAAAAAGCCAAGATATTTTATTTTAAAGCGGCATAATTACATCTGTTTAAAATAAATAGCGGAAAACATGCAAAAAATTAACACTTATTTTCATATATCGGTTGTAAAATTTTTTTAGAATCTTGTTGTATGATTTTAAAACTTATATAGAATAGGCTTAGTTTTTTAAGGGATTAATATTAATCATGTCTAAACTCGGATACTTCTCTGTTGTGGTTGCCGCCGTTCTGGCTTTTAACTCTTGCGTTAATAAGCAAATTCCGGTTACCGGACGGCCTGTTTCGCGCCCGATAACATCTTTTGGCGGGAATCCTGAATTTAAGCAGGCTTACGGCGCGTATGTCGCCGGCAGAGTTGCCCATCTGCGCAAAGACTTTAACTCGGCGGCAGACTATTATATGCTGGCTTTGGAAAATTCGCCGGAGAATCCGGAATTGGTCAGCCGTATTTATCTGATTTTAACTTCACAAGGACGAATTGCCGAAGCCGCCAAATATGCCGCAGAATCAAAAAAACTCGGCGACAAGAACAATTTTACAAACATGATTATTGCCGTTGACCAAATGAAAAAAGGCCAATACCAAGATATGATAAAAACCATTAATCAGGTTGACGGCATCATTTACAAAGACTTTATCAATCCTCTGCTCACTTCATGGGCTTATGCCGGCGCCGGAGACAAAGCTAAAGCGATTGCCGCTTTGGCGCCCGTAAAAAAAGAGCCGAGTTTTAAGGCCTTGTATAATTTTCATGCCGGCATGATTTATGATTATTTTGACGATATGCCCAAAGCGCAGCAACATTATGAAGTGATTGTCAATGAAGAAAGTCTGGAAATGTCTTTCAGAGCCTTGCAGGTCATTTGTAACTTTTATATGAGAAACGGGCAAAAAGACAAAGCCGTCGCTTTAGTCAACAAATATACCGATGAACGCGCACTCTCCGATATGATGCGGCGCCTCAAACACAAACTCTCTCAGACGAATCCGAAAAAAGCCAAAAAAATTATCAACAATGCCAATATCGGCACTTCCGAAGCCTTATTCAGCATTGCGGCAACATTACGGCAAGGGCCGGCAGGCGTTGATTTGGCGCATATGTTCATCAGCTTGTCTATTTATGAAAATCCTAATTATGATTTGGCAAAATTGCTGTTGGCCGATATTTTGGAAAGCCGCGAAATGTATGCGGATGCCAATAAAGAATATGACGGCATTGACAACAGTTCAGAAGCTTATTACACAGCCCAGCTGAAAAAAGCCAACAATCTTGTAGCCATGCGCGACTATAAGGCCGCCGAGCTGTTGATGAAGTCTTTAACGCTGGACAGCAAAAACTATCAGCTTTATTTAGACTTGGGCGATGTCTTGCGCATGAGCGGCAATCAAAAAGAAGCCATTCATTATTATGAGGAAGCTATTGACAATCTTCCTCAGGTTGAAAATCAACACTGGGTTTTGTTCTATGCTTTGGGAATTTCTTATGAACAAAACGATGACTGGAAAAATGCAGAAAAAGCTTTTAACAGAGCTTTAGACTTAAGTCAAAACCATTATATGGTCTTAAATTATCTCGGCTACAGCTGGATAAAACGCGGCCAAAACGTCAACGAAGCTTTCGGCATGCTGGTTGATGCCTATAATCAAGCTCCTCATGACGGAAATATTGCCGACAGTTTGGGCTGGGCATTTTATCGTCTGGGAATGTATGATAATGCCGTTGTCTTTTTAGAGCGCGCTTCCGAACTTGAACCGGCTAATGCCGTTATCAGCGATCATTTGGGCGATGCTTACCGGCTGGCCGGCAGACATAACGAAGGCCGCTTTCAATGGAAACATGCGTTAACCATGAAAGATCCGGACAATGAATTAGATAAAGAAGCCGTAAAAGAAAAAATTCAAACCGGTGAGGTCAGGAACGAACCGCTGCCATATGATGCGGCCATTATACAAGATAAAATCGAACTGATTACAACCGAAGATTAATTGACATCCCCGCCCCTCAAATGAGGGGCTTTTTTTATGCCTGACCTTTTGCAGATGCATGACCTCAGAATACTCCGTGTTCAGGGCATGACAATTTATTGGTTTCGTCGCCCCTCTCAGAATGGCACCCTTTGCCACACGTCCATTTCCTGCCCATTTTCCCTTTAAATCCAAATGATTACAAAAATATGACAAATTAGATCTTTTGCATTTTTC
>CASZWJ010000009.1 GCA_949493535.1 uncultured Alphaproteobacteria bacterium | reverse complement strand
CAGCACCCAGCACCCAGCACCCAGCACCCAGCACCCAGCACCCAGCACCCAGCAAAAGGCTGCTCCGCTCACCGTTCATTGTCAAACAAAATTTCCGAAAAGTTAAAGATAATTTAAATAATTTGAAATATTCTGATGCCAAATAAATTAATGCTTGATTATATAATATTTTTGTGTTACAAAATAGACAAATTTTAGCGCAAATATTGACTATTTTTACGAATCTGGAGAAAAAGATGCAAAAAAAACTCTTTACCATTGCTTCCGCCTTATTGCTTTCAACAGCAATCGCCGGCTCAGCTGACGCTCGTGACGGCTGGTACTTTGCTGTCCGCGGCGGTATAACAAACTCTAACTTAAATGACGTGAACGAAGATTCAACCTCAACAGCTACCGCTGATATTGACTTTGATAACGTTTGGATGATGAGCGGCGCCGTCGGTTACCGTTATTCATACTTCCGTGCCGAATTAGAATATTCTTATCGTCAAGACCACGATGAAAATTCTCCCTCTGGCCTGAGCGGAACTGAATTCGGTTCTAAAAACCTGATGTTAAACGGTTACTTTGATTTTATGCCGAATTACGTTATCAGCCCATACATCAGCGGCGGTATCGGTTGGGCTAAAGTTAAAATGGACACATTCTATACAGCTGCCGGCGTAAGACACGAAGACAATAACGACGTTAACAACTTCGCTTGGAGCATCGGTGCCGGTTTGACTGTCCGTATTAATAAATGCCTCAATCTCGACGGCGGTTACCGTTATATTGATATGGGCGACATTGACAGCGCTAACGTTAATGCCCATGAATGGTACTTCGGCTTGCGTTATACATTCTAAACATACCCCAGCACAAAACGTCAAAACACCTCCTGTCTCGGAGGTGTTTTTTTATACCTGCATTCCTCCTAAATATAAAAAACGCCTGTCACAACACAGAATAGGCATAAAAGCTGCTCTGCTCCGTATATTCAAATCCAGTTCCCGCATTACGCCGGAAATTCTCCCGACACAAAAAAAAGCCCCTGAAAAGAGGGGCTTTAATCAATGGGGAATTATTATTTCAAATTGGCAATCATCTTGATTGAATTGTCAATCAATTCATCTTGCGCCGCAGAATCCAGCTTATTGGCAATCGCATCTTTAACTGCTTTAATTGTCATTTCGGCAGATAAATTGGCAATCTCGGCCATTGCTTCACCTTGCGCGGCTTTAAGTCTGTCCTCGGCCTCTTTCTCTTTGACAGCCATTTCATTTTTTAACTTATCTAAACTCTCTTTACGCAATAATTCGACTTCGCGTTTATTTTTAAGCAAAATTTCGTTAGCTTCGACTTCAGCATTAACAAACTTGCGTTCATATTCAACCAAAAGCTTCTGCGCATCATCTTTCAAATTAGCCGCATCGGTAATTCTCTTGATAATTCCATCCACACGCTTTTGCAACAAAGATTTAACAGCTTTTCCGATAGGACGCCCCAAAACCAAAATGACCAAAACAAAGGAAACGCCGACCCAAAATGTCGGATGCTCATAAAAAGCTTCCTGTCCATGCAAATCATGAGCCGTTGTTTCAATAATATTAGCAACATTGTCCGCTGCTTCAATAACGGCATTTTGCGTTGCGTCAATTATCTCTTTGGTGGTTGTTGCATCTTCCAAAGCCATATTTCTAATTCCTAATCATTTGCAATTTTCTTCAAGCTGTCTTTCAAATTCTGGGAAGAAATCTGTTTCAGCCCCATTTTCTTGACAACATCGACAGCTAAAACTTCGGCAATTCCGTAAACTTCTTTCAAAGCCTGCTCTTTTTGAGCATTAATCTGAGCTTCGCCTTCACTGATTTTAGCACTGAGTTTTTTTGCTAAATCTTCCTGTTTTTTGCTGATATATTCAGCCAATTCCCGATGTGTCTGCGCAAGCGCCTCATCAGCCTCGGCAGTCGCTTTGGCCAGCGCTTCATGATATTTTTGCAGTGATTCTTCAGCCTGCTCCTTAATCTGATGCGCTTTAACCAAATAATCGTCAATTTTGCGTTGACGCTGCGCTAAAATATCAGCAATACGCGGCGCAATAATTTTTCCCATAATAAACAACATGGTGAAAAAGCATACGCAAAGCCAAAACAGCTGCGAAACAAACCAAGTAGGATCTAACTGCGGCATATCAACTCCTTTTTAGCCGTTTTCAGATTTGGCGGCATAAACTGCCGCCAAATACAAAAACAGAACTCTTATTGACCGGTCAGCATAACCAATGCGATAACCAAAGCATACAAAGCAATAGCTTCAACGGCAGCAAAACCTGCCCAGCCATAAATATCAACATCTTTTTTTACCTGCGGATTGCGTCCGACAGTAGAAATAATTGTAGTCCAAACTTGAGACACACCCCAAGCAGCAACAGTCATTGACAAAGCGCATACGCCTGCGCCGATATAAGCCATAGGTTCCATTTAATATACTCCATCTCTCAGAATATGAAGCCGGCACCACGCCGCTTCAAAATAAAACATTTAAACATAATTATAACCAGCTTGTAACTCAGTGGCTATGAATAGCATCACTCAGATAAATACAGCTCAAAACAGTATAAATAAACGCCTGCAATAAAGCGATAAACATCTCAAAAACAATGATGCAGCCGTTAAAAGCAATAGGGACAATTCCTCCGACGCCGAGCGCCAAAACAAAACCGGCGATAATTTTCAGCATAATATGTCCGACAGTCATGTTGGCAACCAAACGGACAGTCAGGCTAAAAGGCTTGGACAGGAACGAAATCATCTCAATCGGAACAATCAGCGGAGCCAGAGCGGCGGGAATACCCTTAGGCAGAAAAGTTCTGAGATAGCCCCATTTCTTTTTTCCGATACCGATACAAACATTAAACAACAGGGCAATAACGGATAATCCCCCGACAGCTGCCAAATGAGACGTAAAGGTAAAGGCATAAGGGAACAGCCCCAGCAAATTTCCAAAAGCCACAAACAGAAAAATCGTAAAAATCAGAGGAAAATACTTGAGCGCTTCCGCACCGGCATTTTCTTTAATCAAACTTGATATAAATTCATAAACCGCTTCGGGCACCGATTGCGACACGGAAGGGACAATCGTGCGGCGGCGCAGGCAAAAGGCAAAGAGAAGCGTTGAGACGACAACGGCCAAAACCATAAACAAAGCCGAATTGGTAAAAGAAATATCATAACCGCCGACTTTTATCGGGATAATCGGTTTTATGACAAATTGCTCCATCGGGTTAGACAAGTCCAACTACTCCTTTTTATTTTCTTCGCTTTTGGCGAACCTGTATACATTAAGGATTCCGGCAGCTCCGCCCAGAAAAAGAAAAACAATCAGAAGCAAAGGCCGTGTATCCAGCAGCCTGTCAAGAATATATCCCATAGCCGCTCCGACCAAAACCCCCGACAATAATTCTGTTCCGACCCGGAACCCGACCTTGGAAGCATAGGCAAAACCGCTTTGCGGCTTATCTTTGCGAACCTCGGCTTCTTTTTTGTTCAGAGCCTCTATCCGCTCGCCCAGACGCTTTAAGTCATCAGGAATCTTTTTCATTTAACTAAACCTTACAATATAAAATATTACTGACTTATTAAAGAAGAGCTAATATTTTTATTTTTTATCCTCAGGCAGGTATTTATTTATCAAAGCAGCCAGAGTATCGTAATCCGGCGCGCCGTAAAGAACTTCGCGTCCTTTGGCACTGGAAATAACAAAAGAAGGTGTTCCCGAAATTCCCAAATGAGAAATGGCAAACTGGCGTCCGTCCATAATTTCTTGAGCCGTTTCTCTGTCTTTTATGCATTTTTCATAATCAGCCTCAGACAAACCGTTAAGGTAAGCATATTTTTTGAAAATTTCTTCGGGCTTTGAAGCCAGCCCCCATTCTCTTTGCTTTTCAAACAACTGATCTGAAACCCTGAAAAACTTCTGGCCTTTAAAACAATGTGCCAACATAGAAGCCTGCATAGAACGCTGATCCAAAGGAAAATCATTAAAGACCAGACGGACAATACCGGTATCAATAAATTCTTTTTGAATTTCAGGCAACGTTTTCAATTGAAAATGGGCACAATGATAGCAACCGAAAGAAGAATATTCATAAATTGTAACCTTGGCATCATCATTACCGATGCTTCTACCCCACGGAATCAAAAGATCTGTCGAAATTTTCTTGCCGACGGCATCTTTATCTATCGCATAAGCGCTTTTAACCAACTCAATCCTGCCATCTTTCATCACAAAACCTTTGTATGACAGATAAACGCCTGATGCCAACAAATATACGACAACAAATGCCGCAATGGAACTGATTCTACCGATAATTTTTTCAAAACTCATTTTTATTTACTTCTCTTTATGGTTATCATTGAAAATACTATGTCCTAATTTTATTAAAATTTCTTTTAATTTTGAACTTTTAATATCATCAGCCAGACAATTAATATAATTTTCTTCTTCTGCGGTTACAAGATTTATTTTAGGAACTTCAACATCTTCAAGCTCATCAGACAACAGCGCCGACGAACTGTTTTGAATAATGCGGATTGATGAAACGGCATTATATCCGAAATAAGCATTGATTTTCTCAAGAATAAATCTTTCCCGATGCTGAATTTCCAGAGCAAAAGCACCGCTCGGCACCTGCAAGTGAAGAATACCGTTATTCTTTTCTCCGCGCTTAAAATCAATTTTCAGCGGAAAACTGTAATCGGCAAGTTCCTGTCCGGCAATCTTGTCCCAATTGCTTAAAATGTCAACCTCGACAAAGCCCTTTTTGCCAAACAGGTTTTTAGTCAGCGGCGCAATCATCTTTGATAAAGACGTCAAATCGTAAGTCTTGCGTTCTTCCTTTGATGCCGGAAGCTTTATATTAAAACTTTCATCATTCATATCTGCAATCTAACACAAACTATCAACAAAGCAACAGGTGTTTGTTGCAGAGTTTTGATAACTTGCTTATAATGCCGTTAAATTAAAATGAGGTTAAAAATGGAATGGATGCTGCTGCTCAAGGCTGTTTTGTCCTTAATGCTGGTTCTGGGCCTGCTGCTGGTCACGCTGTGGGCGCTGAAATATATGCAGATTAACGGTTCCCGCTGCCGTTTATTCAAAAAGCTTGAAAACGCCCGACGGCTGGAAATTGTCGAAATACGCAGGATAGACGCCAGAAACTCGGCCGTTTTATTGCGTCGGGACAATATTGAACATTTAATAATATTAGGCGCATCCAATCTGGTTGTTGAAAACAACATCCCTGTTTCTTCCAAAGGAGATACGAATGACTAGAAAATTTTGGCTCTCGGCATTAGTTGTAACGTTTGCACTATGTGCTCTGGCTGATTCGGCTTTGGCGCAAACGCTGAGCTTGAGCGTCAACGACAATCCGACAGGTTCTGCATCTTCCAGAATTTTCAACGTCATTATGATGATAACGGTATTATCCGTAGCTCCGTCAATACTGATTATGATGACTTCTTTCACCCGTCTGGTCGTAGTCTTTTCTATTACCCGCAGCGCTTTAGCCACCAACGCCACGCCGCCGAACATGGTCTTGGTTTCACTGGCTCTGTTCTTAAGTTTGTTTGTTATGGCGCCGACTTTCGAAAAAGCATGGGATGAAGGTTTGGAACCTATGTTTGAAGAAAAGCTTGATACAATGGAAGGGCTGGAAAAAGCAGCTGTTCCGTTTAAAGAGTTTATGGTTAAAAACACCAGAGAAAAAGATTTGCTGCTGTTTCAGGATTTGTCTACGGAAAAAAAACCGGAAACAATAGCTGAAACACCGTTAAAAGTAGCGGTTCCCGCTTTTATGATAAGCGAACTGCGCCGCGCTTTCGAAATCGGTTTTCTGATTTATATTCCTTTTTTGATCATCGACATGGTCATCGCCTCTGTCCTGATGTCTATGGGTATGATGATGCTTCCGCCAACAGTTTTGGCTCTGCCGTTTAAGATTATTTTCTTCGTGCTGATAGACGGCTGGTATATGCTTGCCGGCTCGCTGGTCAATTCTTTTCTATAGCAGAAAACCCAAAAGCCTTAAGCCGGACAAAACGGAATAAACGTCATAAAAAGCATTATGAACGCCTAATCCCATATTTTCGACAGCCTTCTCACAGCCGAGCAGGCGCGCAACGTCACCGGAACACTGAGACTTTATATCTATCCCCTCTTCGGCATATCTTTGCTTAAACCATGGCGCAATATTACGATAAACCGGCGGCTGGTTATCTGCCAAACGGTTGTACTGCAAATTTTCATTCATCACATCGCCGTCAGCCAAACTGTCGGCAGAAGCGCCCCATGCATGGGAATAACAAACATAATCTCCGGCAAAAACCTTAAAACGCGCATAAGCATCAGAAAAACCAACACCTTCGGCGGCAAGCTTTTCATTTGTAATTCCGGTCAAATCAATAAAATAATCTGAAAGGACAGGATTAATTTGCGGCTTGACATAAACATTAAACTCGCCGACAACCTGCAAACGTCCGTCAATTTTCAAGGCCGCGATTTGGACAATCTCTTTCTTTTGCCAATCGGCACGGCCATTTTCCAAACAGCCTTTCCAAGATGTATATTCCGTATCAAAAAGAACAAAAGGCATCCCCTTCCCCTTCACAAATAGCGGTAATCAGCCGCCGCATAGGTTCCCAGAACATGTACTTGTTCGGAAAAGAAAGCCAGTTCTTCCATTGCATTTTTAAACGCTTGCTGCGACGGATGAGCCTCAACCTCCAAATAGAACTGGGCAGAAACAAATTTTCCTTCTAAAAGATAGCTCTCAAGCTTTGTAATATTAATGCCGTTTGTCGCAAATCCGCCCAAAGCTTTATACAACGCTGCCGGAATATTTTTTGCCTTGAAAATAAAAGAAGTAATAAATTTGCCGCCGTCATTTTCAGGAATAGTTTTTTCTCTGGACATAATCAAAAAACGGGTCGTATTATTCGCCGCATTTTCAATATTTGAAGCCAAAATCTGCAAGCCATAAATTTCTGCAGCCAGTTTAGAAGCAATTGCCGCCTTGCTCTTATCCTGAAAAGCAATAATATCTTCACAGGATTTGGCCGTATCAATACGCGCCACCGGTTTGATATTATGCTCTTTCAAAAACTGCGAACATTGGGCCAAAGCTTGAGGATGAGATGAAGCAGTTTCAATATCTTCCGGCTTAGAGCCTTTCAAACCGAGCAACTGATGCTCAATTCTGAGGAAAAACTCGCCGACAATATGCAGCCCCGTCTGCGGCAACAGAAAATGAACATCGGCCACACGTCCGGCATTAGAATTTTCAACCGGAATCATCGCAAAATCGGCCTGGCCGTTTTGCACCATGTTCATAGCCATTTCAAATGTATCGCAGGGGAGATATTCCTGCTCGGGATAAACGCTCATCGACGCAATATGTGAATAAGCGCCGGCAACACCTTGATAAGCAATTTTGAGTTTCATATTTTTTCAGAATTTAAATAGGATTATTAAAAGGAGAGGATTTGAAAAAGAGGCATGCAGAACCATTAACCGCATGCCTCGCATTTTTCAAAAGATTATTTGATATACTTGAGAGCTTCCTGAAGTTCTTCCGGCGTATTAATATCTGCCGGAGCCTTGTCATTAAGCACCATTTTGTCAATCACTTTTGCGCGGATAGTCATGCCGTTTTCCAAAGCGCGGAGCTGTTCAAGAGATTCGCGGCTTTCCAAAACGCCGACCGGCAGTTCGACAAACTTCTTCAATGCCGAAGCCTTATAAACATAAACCCCTATGTGATGATACAAGTCGTTATTTTTGCACTTGCTCGGATCTCTGGTATAAGGAGCCAAAGCTCTGGTAAAAGCCAAGCAGCGGCCTTCTTTTTCCCCTTCGCGCAACCCCATCAGAATTTTCACATTGGTCGGATTTTCTGCTTCTTTGACATCCTTAAAAACGGTTCCGCAGGTTGCGATATCACAATCGGTGCGCTCAACCAAATCAATCAGTTCATTATTGATTGCCGGATCAACGTTAATGCCATCACCCTGAAAGTTAACAACGATGTCATATTTATCGCCTTTAGGATCAATCTCTTTCAAAGCAGCCGAAATACGGTCTGTACCCGAAGGAAGGGACGGATCTGTCAAAATCGCTTTGGCGCCGAACTTTTTGCATTCGTCTACAATAGCCTGATCACCGGCAGCAACAACGACATCGCCGGGAACTGTCTTTTTGACATTTTCATAAACGCGTTGAATCATTGTCTTGCCGTTAATATTAATCAACGGCTTATTAGGTAAGCGCGAAGAAGCCATGCGCGTAGGTATCAAGGTAACTACTCTTGGCATAACATATTCCTTATGAAATTAAACTTGAAACATCAAACGGTATATACTATAAATGTCCAAATGTAAAGGGGAAAAATGATGAAAGTGGATATTTTTGACTTCGAATTAGACAAAAATCTGATTGCAACACAACCTGCAGAACCTCGCGACAGCTGCCGTTTGCTTGACCTTTCGGATGACAACGGCATCAACGACCGCATTTTTACAGAATTGCCGGATTTGCTGAAAGAAGGTGACTGCCTTGTCTTTAATGACACCAAAGTTATCCCTGCAAAATTATACGGACGCCATGGCGAAGCCGAAGTTCAGGTAACGCTTTACCGCCCCGAAGACGGCATCAAATGGCATGCCTTTGTCAAAAATTCCAAACGCCTGAAACCCGATGACATCATCACTTTCTACTCTGCCGAAACTCCGATAGAAAAATCAAAATTTCAGGCAATCGTCCTTGAGAAAAACGGCGAAGACGGCATCTTGCTGCAATTTACCTGCGAAGCATCCGAATTGGGAAAACTGCTGGAGCAATACGGCTCCATGCCTCTGCCGCCATACATCAAACGCGAAAAACCGCTGGGCAATGGCGAAGACGGCACTTGGGATAAATACAACGACAAAGAAAATTATCAAACAATTTATGCCAAGCACGAAGGAGCTGTTGCAGCCCCTACAGCCGGCCTTCATTTCACGCAAAGAGTGTTAGACGAGCTGGACAAGAAAGGCGTTAAACGCGTTTTCTTAACGCTTCATGTCGGCGCGGGAACCTTTCTTCCGGTCAAAGTCGATGATACGAAAGACCACAAAATGCACGCCGAATACGGCGTCATTACCCAAGATGCCTGCGACACAATCAATGAGGCAAAAAAAACCGGACACAGAATTATTGCCGTAGGCACAACATCTCTCCGCCTGTTGGAAAGCGCGGCAGATAACCAAGGCATTCTTCATCCTTTTGCCGATGACACCAGCATTTTTATTACGCCGGGCTACAAATTCAAAATCCTCGACATGCTGATAACTAATTTTCATTTGCCGAAATCCACGCTGTTCATGCTGGTTTGCGCCCTTGCCGGAACAGAGAGGATGAAAGAAGCCTATCAACACGCCATGGATAAAAAATATCATTTTTATTCTTACGGCGACAGTTCTATTTTGAAGTGCGTAAACAAAATTTAAACTTATTGCCGCTAGGCTGTAAAACAAACAACATTCTGAGGAACAGCCCAAATTGAACCGATTAAGCGCAAAAATTGAACGGATACTTCCGCTGATTAAAAATATTTTTGTTCCGGCCGGATTATTCGGAACCGCGCTGATTGCCTTTTATGGCTGGGATTCAGCCTCTGCGGCAACACTAAAAGCGCTGCATTATGCCTTTTATCTCGCCGGTTTTGCCAGCTTCATGATTCTGCTGTATTTCAACCGTCGGCGTCCGGCATTCTATGTTTTGCTGATGATTTTAAGCTACATAATAATCAACCGCCTCAAAACCGTCTTTGGCTCTGATTATAACACGACAGCTTATTATATCAATTTATGCTTTTTTTTGCCGGCAAACCTGCTCGCGTTTTATTTCATTCCCGATAATCGCCTATTGATAAAAATGAACATTTTTTTGCTATTGGGAATATTCATCCAGTTTTCGATCGGAGAATTTTCAGGGCAAGCAGGCATAAAAATAAGCCTCGGCAGCTTTGAAGGCTATTTTGAATATATCAGCATGCTCGGAGCCGTTTTATTTATTGTAACCTTAAGCGTCTTCTTCATAAAAGCCTCACAATCGGGAACAATTTTAGATTATGCTTCATTTTTTTATACGCTAAACCTGTTCTTCGGAATACTCTATTCCGCCAACCCGACGGCACTGGCTTTCTTTTTTGGCAGCGCAGCCTTAACCCTGCTGTCAGGAATCATCCTTAATCTGCGCTACAACATCCGTAAAGATGTTCTTACCGGCCTGCCGGGAAGATATTCATATATGATTAACTCAGCCTCTTTTCCTCTAAAATACAGTATCGGCGTAATAAGTATCGATAATTATGCCCAAATGCAGAACATGTTTGGCCGCAGAGACCGCGATATGCTGGTTCGGATGATTGCATCAAAAATCACCGATGAAGAAAGCGACGAAAATTTATACCGCTATAATGAAGATGAATTTATTTTAATATTCAAAAACGAAAACAAAAACGAAAGTTTTGAACATCTTGAAAAAGTCCGCAGGGCAATCGCTTCTGCCGAATTTATCCTCAGCCATAGGCGCAAAAGCATCAAAATAACCGTTTCAACCTGCGTCTCGGAAAAAAAGCGCAGCGACGCCAATTCTATGGAAGTTTTATACCGTATTCGCAAAACGCTTCAAAAAGCCAATGAATTCAGCTACAATGTTTCATCAAAAGCTTAAACTTTCTTCCTGCTGAGATAAAAAATTACTCCGGCACCCAACACAATCAGCGGCACAGACAAAATCTGCCCCATTGTAATACCGCCGAAATAAAATCCCATTTGCGCATCCGGCTCGCGAAACTGCTCCATGGATATTCTGAATATGCCGTAGAAAATAACAAACAGCGCCGAGACAAAACCTTCACGCTTGCGCACCCACTGATAGCGCCACAAAATATTCAGGACTAAAAACATGATAAGCCCTTCAAAAAAAGCTTCATACAATTGTGACGGATGTCTGGGCAAATAACCGCCGCTCGGAAATTTCACCGCCCAAGGAACTGTCGTCACCCTCCCCCACAGCTCATCGTTGATAAAATTTGCAATTCTGCCGAAACAAATGCCGATAGGCGCATACAGCACAATCAAATCAGTCAGCGCTAAAAATTTATAATTTATTTTTCTGGAAAAATACCATGTGGCGGCAATCACGCCCAAAACGCCGCCGTGAAAAGACATCCCGCCTTTCCAAACCTCAAAAATCTGCAACGGATTATGCCAAAAAGAACTTCCTCCATAAAACAAAACATAACCGATGCGCCCGCCCGCAACAATGCCAAGCGTCAGATAAAAAACAAAATCTTCGATTTGTTCTTTGCTGATACCCAAATTATTTTTTCTGACATTACGGTTGATAAGCACCCAACCGATAATAATCCCGAGCAAATAAGCCATAGAATACCACCGCACGGAAATCGGGCCGGCAGAAAAAATAACAGGAGAAATATCAGGAAAATCCAAACCATTCATAATCAAATAACCTTCAGAGAGTTTCAAATTGCTAAAATTATATTAATAAAAAAAAATATATCCACACCTAAAAAAGCTCGTCGGAGTCGCGAATAAATATCTCTTTGATTTTCAAAGCAAAATAATATTAATAATTTTTATTTATTCAAATTAGGTGGAAAACTGCGACTCGGGGCTTGTATTTAACGACTCGCCAATGCAATCTGTATTCAGACGCAAAAAACCGGTCTAAAAAAACGCCGGTTTTAAAAATTTAACCGGAGAAGATAGATGAATCTGGCACAGAATTATGCCCCTGAATATAATCCCATAGACTTAGTTGAGAATATCTTCTCCAACAAATCTTTCGAATTTGAACGCCGCTCGCTCAACGAAGTTGTCGTTGAAGTTCAAGGCAAATGGAATAACATGCTCCTGTTCTTTGCCTGGGAAGAAAACATGCATTGCCTTCACATGTCCTGTTTGATGGATATTCAAAGCACAATTGAAGACCGCAGCAAAATTTTTGAACTGCTGGCTTTGGCTAATGAAGACTTATGGGTCGGGCATTTCTCTTATTGGACGGAACAAAACATGCCTGTCTTCAAACATTCAATCCTGCTGAACGACGAAGAAGAAAGCGTCCTGTTCGGCAAAATATCCCAAATAATAGATATCGCCATAAAAGAATGTGAACGGATGTATCCGGCATTCAAAGTCGTTTTAACCAAAGGCATGCCCCCAAAACAAGCTCTCTACCCGATGCTTATGGAAACCATGGGACAAGCATAAAAAAAAGAGGCGGCCTATTAAGCCAACCCCTTTATATTCTTTGGAAGAGTATCTCTAAACAAGTACCGGTTTAGACGCTGCTCGGCAACGCTCACAAAGAAGCATTACAAACGCGCCGACGGTTTTAGAGATTTGTATATCATAAAAAGATACGTCAATCATCATATCTCTTGCACAATACTCGCTCAATTCAATCATGTCTAAGAGATCAAAGCCATAATCTTCTGCAAATTCAAAATCTTCAAAAACATCTCTGTCAAACAACTGTCGCTTGACTTGTCTTATATTCTTCCGAACAATCGACAAAACATCTTCTTTCGTTTTCATAATCTTTAATAAATAATAATAAAATAAAAAACCGCTTCCCTGAAACAGGGAGCGATTTCTCTTTCAGTTGAACATGCGGCAACGGCTTATATCAAATTCGCCTTTGCCGTATTCTTAACTCTCTTTATCAGCTGTTTAACCGTCTGTAAACGCTCAACATCGGCATTCGCTTCAAATTTTGCGTTGCAGGCAGCTACCAGCCCTTCGATACTTGCATCGTCCAGACGCAGGTCTGAACGAAAAATGTCACACTCTTCTACTTGGGCATAGCCCAAGAAGTTCTGAATGAAATCCTTGATTTCACTTCCAGTCACTTTTAGGTTCTTTTCCATTTTTTTTATTAATAATTACACTATTTACCACGTTTCCCGGTTCTTTTGATATTTTTCCGGTTATCGCGATTTTTTCTTTCACTCAGTTTACTTGTCTGCGGCACATAGCACTGTTTAGCAGATTGCGGCTTAACAGATTTGCGTCCGGCAAAACGATTGTCGCTGAAAATGCGGCATGATCCTAACCCCAAGCCCAAACAGTCGACAATAAAAGCCAACCTGGCACAAAGCCAATTCTTAAATGATTTCATAATGCTTTTTATTTTGAGAGTTACATAAAAAAATCAAAACAAAATGCTGCGCATTTCTTTATGATAAATATGCTTAAATAAACACATTCTTAGCCATAGTAATTAAACAATAGGCTAAGAGTATCAAGTTTTGTCAAAGCTGTAAATAATAAATTTAATTGCGGGAAAGAATTTTTTTTAGCCACGCTTTAACATTGCGATTATGTTCATTAAGGCTTTTAGAAAATTTATGTCCTCCATCGCCGGTTGCCACAAAATACAAATAATCGCTCTGAGCCGGATGCGCTGCCGCCATAATCGCGTCACGCCCCGGATTACAAATCGGCGCAGGAGGCAAACCATAATATTTATAAGTATTATAAGGGCTGTCAATCGACAAATCTTTCTTTTTCAAACTCCGGCCGAATTCCATTTGCCCTTCAGTCAAAGCATAAATAACCGTCGGGTCTGTTTGCAGCTTCATCCCTTTGCGCAAACGGTTAACAAAGACAGAAGCAACCAATGGCCGCTCGCCGGCAACCCCCGTTTCTTTTTCAATAATTGAAGCCATGGTCAACATCTGCTTCTTGTCTTTATAAGGCAAGTCGGCGTCTCGTCCGTTCCATGCGTCATCCAAAACCTTATCCATGGCTTTTTTCGCCTCAAGAACAATGTTATCTTGATGTGTTCCCAGCTCAAACGTATATGTCTCCGGCAGCAAAGCCCCTTCGCTGACATCAAAACTCACCTCGCCGCTCAATGCCGGATTCGTTGCTATTTGATAAAGGATTTGTCCGGTCGTCAAACCTTCGGCTAATGTCATCCGCCGATAAAAAACCTCACCTTTTGCTATTTTATCCATAACCTGCTTAATCGAAGAACCGGCTTCGAAACGATACTCTCCGGCACGCAATTTCTTGTCCAATCCTTCAAAACGCGCAAAAATCTTAAACAGCCACGGCTTGTCAATAACGTCTGCTTCGCCCAATGTTTTTGCCACAGAAGTTAACGTGGCGCCTTTGGCAATCACTACATTTGCAGCGGAAGGCAACGGCCCTTCGGCCACAGCCCATTTACGCAGTTGATATGCCGCCAAGGCAGCCAGAACGGCAACGATGAACAAAAATTTTTTCATTTTAAGAGTATCCCAGACAATAAAATCATTTTAGGTGGACCGATAAAATAAAAGAAATTGTTTTTTAGAGAGAAAAATAACAAAGAGGCTCGGAGCACAAAAGCGAAGTGTACACCTGAGTACATGAGCATCTGAGCACCGAACCTCTTTAGGCATTTTTCCTATAAAGACAATTTATTCTTCGAATTTTTTGAAAACGAGCGACGAATTCGTTCCGCCAAAGCCAAAAGAATTTGACATTGCGGCTTTAATTTGGCGTTTTTTAGCTTTCAGGGGAACCAAATCAAAATCGGCAATTTCTTCTTCAACATTATTTAAATTCAAAGTCGGCGGACAAACCTGATCTCTAAGAGCCATAATGCTGAGTACGGCTTCAACTGCGCCGGCGGCACCGAGCAAATGGCCGATAGCAGACTTTGTTGAAGACATAGACAGATTTTTAACTTCATCGCCGAACAAACGTCTGACAGCCTGCGCCTCGCCGACATCTCCGGCCGGAGTAGATGTGCCGTGAGCATTAATATAATTGATGTCCGACAATTCAACGCCATGTTCTTTAGCATGGTCTGCGGCCATTTTCATCGCACGATATGCGCCGTCTCCGGAAGGAGCCGTAATATGATAAGCGTCGCCGCTCATGCCATAACCGACAACTTCGGCATAAATTTTCGCGCCGCGGGCTTTTGCATGCTCAAGCTCTTCAAGAACCAAAGCGCCGGAACCTTCGCCCATAACAAAACCGCTGCGGTCTTTATCCCAAGGGCGCGATGCTTCTGTCGGACGGTCGTTAAAATCGGAAGTAACGGCTTTCATACGGGCAAAACCGGCCAATGCAATCGCATTAACGGCAGATTCGGCGCCGCCGGCAACCATAACATCGGCATCGCCGCGGGCAATGATATTCGCAGCATCGCCAATAGCATGCGTACCTGTAGAACAAGCCGTCACGCAAGCATGGTTAGGGCCTTTGAAACCGTATTTAATAGATAAGTTGCCTGAAACCATATTAATCAGACAGGAAGGAATGAAAAACGGGGAGATTCTTTTCATGCCGTTTTCATTAAACGCAATAGAGTTATCATAAATAACCTGAAGGCCGCCGATACCTGATCCCATCATAACGCCGGAACGGAACTGATCTTCGTCATTCTCGGGTTTCCAGCCGGAATCTTCAATAGCATCGCTGCCGGCAGCCAAACCGTAAAGGATAAATTTATCAACTTTTTTCTGGTCTTTGGGAGCCATTACCGTATCAGGGTCAAACTGATTTTCTTCTTTTCCGAAAGGAACCTGGCCGGCAATATGCACCGGAATATCTTTCAAATCAAAACCCTCAATTTGGCGGATTCCAGATTTTCCTTCCAAAACATTTTTCCAGTTAAAATCTACACCGCGGCCAAAAGGAGAAACAATGCCAAGACCGGTAACTACAACTCTTCTCATATAATTTACCTCTTAAAAAAATTTCTTGCCAAACGCTAACGGCGTTTAACGTTTTCTAAAAATGTTTATATGAAAAAACTCGCTTAGTCAAGCGAGTTTCATCATTTTCAAAAGCCGATAAGACTTAAGCATTCTTAGAAAGATAGTCGATAGCATCTTTAACTGTCAGAATCTTTTCAGCAGCTTCGTCAGGAATTTCGCAACCGAATTCTTCTTCGAAAGCCATAACCAATTCTACTGTATCCAAGCTATCTGCGCCCAAATCGTCAATAAAGCTGGCGGTATCTGTTACTTTTGATTCTTCAACGCCAAGGTGTTCTGCAACGATTTTCTTAACGCGGTTTGCTACATCAGTCATATGATAAACCTCAAAAAATATTAAAACAAAATTTCAGGCCATAACAACCTGTGACATGGTAAATAGCATAAATTTATATAATTTGACAAGCATTATTTTAAAAGCCGGTCTGCCGTATCGTCAAAATAACGGCTATTATCAGCTAAAACCCTGTAATTCGGAGACTTTCACGCAAGTGGATAAATATATTAAGTTTTGCCTCTTTATCCCTGCCGCCGCATTGCTAAAAGTAAAAAACATTAATCCCCGTCAAAGATTTGTCAAACATTCTCGCTTTCCGGCGGCTGCTTTGCAGATTCGTCCGGCGAAAGCCCTTTTTCATAAAACGTAATATTCATCAGAATTTCCTTCACCCGCGGGGGCTGGGAACGAAAAAAAGCAACCAAACGCTTTTCCTCTTCTGATAAATTTCCCCAATCAGAACCATTCTGCGCCATAACACACCTCAAAAACACAACAACACGCGGATATTATGGACAATAAACGTTTTTTATTTCAACAAAAAAATTTCAAATTTAATAATTGTGCATATTGACAAATACCTAATATAACCATACGTTATTAACAGATAAAAAATATACTTTTTTGGGGAAAATTAATGAAAAAACTAGCATACATCATCTTGGTTATCGCTATTTTGGTTGTTATCAGCCATTTTGTTAAACAAAGAGGCTTTAAGCAGCCCGAAACGACAAATGAAACGACTGTTGTCATTACGGAAAATGCAACTGATAATGAAACAACTCCGGCAATTGCCGAAAATACCCCGGCTGAAGACCATGATGTTGTTGATATTCAGGAAAATGTTGAAGATATCATCATTGACGAAGAAGCTCCCGAAGAAGATGATGCCGTAGACGTAGAAGAAACTAATCCTGACGAAACTCTTGATGAAGAAGAAACAATCGTCAAAGAGTAATATTCGGTAAAAAAAAGTTACAAAAAGGCAGTTATCACAACTGCCTTTTTTATTGTTTTTCACAAAAAAAACACTATATATATGCAAGGAAAAAAAAATTAGAGACCCAAAGACTAAAAAGTAAGGCTGCGGAGAACGAGGTTAGCCGTAGGCGGCAAAAGTTTTGGCGAAGGCGTGTACACCAAACGTACATAACCGAGCCGAAATCTTGCAGATAACGCACGGATAGCCCGTTATACGCAGCTAAAAAGACTAAAAAAGTGAGGCTGCGGAGAACGAGGTTAGCCGTAGGCAGCAAAAGTTTTGGCGAAGGCGTGTACACCAAACGTACATAACTGAGCCGAAATCTTGCAGATAACGCACGGATAGCCCGTTATACGCAGCCGAAAAGAAAGGAAAGAAAAATGAAAGTAGGTATAGTAGGAGCCGGATCCGTCGGCAGCGCAACCGCATTTGCCCTCATTATGAGAGGCGTAGCCCGCAAAGTTGTATTAATTGATGCCAATGAAAAAAGAGCCATGGCAGAAGCTATGGACATTGCCCATGCGACCCCGTTTGCTTATGCCAATAAAATTAAAGCCGGCACTTATGAAGACTTGAAAGGCGCCGAAGTGGTTATCGTCACAGCCGGAGCGAACCAAAAACCGGGAGAAACCCGCATTGATTTGCTGGGACGCAATGTTAAAATTTTTGAAAGCATTATTCCTGAAATTGCCAAACATGCGCCCGATACAACAATGATTATCACAGCCAACCCCGCCGATATCATGACCGAAGTAGCTATCAAACTTTCCGGCTTTCCTAAAGAAAGAGTCATCGGTTCGGGTACTGTTCTGGATACCGCCCGTTTCAGAACCCTGCTCGGCTATCATCTGGGCGTTTCGCCTCAGTCAATTCACGCTTACGTTTTGGGCGAACACGGCGACAGCGAAGTATTGGTCTGGTCAAACGGCGATGCGGGATCCGTACAAATTGAAGAACTCGCCCGCATGGTTGACAAACCGTTAACAGCTGAAGTCAAAGCTGAAATCGACGATTGTGTCCGCAACTCCGCTTATAAGATCATTGACGGCAAAGGCGCAACCTTTTATGGCATCGCCGGATCTTTGTGCCGGATTTGCCAGGCAATTACCAATAATGAATACGCAATTTTAACCGTATCTTCTCATCATGATGATGTAGAAGGCATTGAAAACGTATGTGTCTCATTGCCGACCGTTATCGGCAAACGCGGCGTCCACCAAGTCATTTTCCCCAGACTGTCTGAAAGCGAACACCGCGATTTGAAATTCAGCGCCGAAAAAATAAAGGAATATTCTGACAAAGCCTTGGAAATGATCAGCCAAGACGCAAAATAATCCTTAAACCGGCAACAAATATTTGCAATTCCTCTTCTTATGCCCTATATTGCGCAAGAAGAGGAATTTTTTATGGTAAAAGTAATAACGCTAGGCTGCCGCATCAATTCTTATGAGTCCGAAGTTTTGAAAGAAAAACTCGGCTCATTGGATAATGTTATCATCATCAATACCTGCGCCGTCACCGGAGAAGCCGAACGCCAATGCCGACAAACAATTCGTAAATTGCGCAAACAAAATCCTGACGCAAAAATTGTCGTCACCGGCTGCGCTGCCCAAATCGCCTCCAAAAAATTTGCCGCCATGCCCGAAGTAGATTTAATTCTCGGAAACAAAGAAAAAACCGAAATTGAAAAACATCTGGATTCCGAAGACAAAACAATCGTCAGCGACATTATGGCCTATGAAAATTATGATCCTTTCCTCATAACCGGTTTTGAAGGGCGCCACCGCGCTTTTGTACAAATCCAACAAGGCTGCAACCACCGCTGTTCTTATTGCATTATCCCTTACGCCCGCGGCAAAAACCGCTCTGTTCCGACCGCTGATATTTTAGCCCAGATTCGCGAACTTTTAAAACAGGGTTTCAAAGAAATTTGCCTGACCGGCGTTGATATTTGTTCTTACAAACCGTCTTTCAGCAGACTGGTTCAAACAATTTTAGAAGAAATACCCGATTTGCCCTCATTGCAATTCGGCTCTCTTGATCCTGCTGCCGTTGATGACGAATTTATTGCTCTCATTGGCAAATATCAAAATATCTATCCGCATTTTCATTTGTCAATTCAATCCGGTGACAATGAAGTTTTGAAAAAAATGCGCCGCCGCCACACAAGGGAAGATGTAATCAACTTATGCCGCAACATCAGAAAAATAAGAACGGAAGCAACATTCGGCTCCGACTTTATCTGCGGTTTTCCAACCGAAACGGAAGAGCAATTTCAAAACACGGTCAAACTGGTTGAAGATGCCGGCATCAGCCGCCTGCATGTTTTTCCATATTCCGAACGTTCCGGCACGCCGGCTGCCGCCATGCCGCAGATTCCGGTAAACATTCGCAGAGACAGGGCGCGCCGCCTGCGTGAAAAAGGAGAAAATTCAGATGAGTAGTTTTTTTCAAAAATTGGGCTTTGGCTTAAAAAAAACCTCAAACAAAATCTCAACCGGCATCAGCGATATCTTCACCAAGAAAAAAGTCGACAGCCAAACGCTTGACGAACTGGAAGAGTTGCTCATAACCTCCGATATCGGCGTCAAA
The DNA here is from genome assembly GCA_949493535.1 of uncultured Alphaproteobacteria bacterium. Classification (GTDB taxonomy): domain Bacteria; phylum Pseudomonadota; class Alphaproteobacteria; order RF32; family CAG-239; genus CAJLXD01. The sequence continues at coordinate 51,705 of CASZWJ010000009.1, read as the reverse complement.
GCCGCTTCCAAAATTATCAACGCTTTCGGAAAGCGCCGATTGGACAAAGACATCAGCGATGAAGAAATCAAACAGGAACTCGCTGCGGATATGGAGCAGATTTTAGCTCCTTGCCAGCAAGCGCTGAAAATAGATGCAAACCAAAAACCGTTTGTGATTTTAATGGTCGGCGTTAACGGTGCCGGCAAAACCACCACAATCGGCAAACTGGCTGCAAAATTTTTGAAAGAAGGCAAAAAAGTTTCGGCCATTGCCGGCGATACTTTCCGCGCCGCGGCTGTTGAGCAATTGCAAATCTGGGGCGAACGCAACAAGATTCGCGTTTTTGCCGGCAAACCGGGCTGCGATGCCGCCGGATTGTGCTTTGACGGTTTGAAAGAAGCCCAAAAGCAGAACGATGACATTGTTTTCATCGACACTGCCGGCCGCCTGCAAAACAAAGCAAATTTAATGGAAGAACTCAAAAAAGTCGTCCGTGTCATCAAAAAACAGATTCCCGACGCGCCGCATGCCACCTTGCTGACAATTGACGCCACCACCGGACAAAACGCATTGTCACAAGTTCAGGTTTTCAAAGAAATGGTTGATGTGACCGGCTTGGTCATAACCAAACTCGACGGTTCGTCCAAAGGCGGAATACTGGTAGCCATTGCCGAAGAAACGCCTACTCCGATTCACTATGTCGGGATCGGCGAAAGCATTGACGATTTAGATGAATTTAATGCCCGCGATTTTGCCCAAAGCCTGATGGACCTGCATAAATAAACAAAAGGAAGCCTGTATGAAAAAAATTATCTCCGCGACAATACTTTTTTCAACACTTTCATTTCAGGCTTTTGCTTTGAATATGGAAATCTCCGGAGATTTAGAAAGATTTTCCACTGTCAATAAAGAGATAACTCCTTACAATTTCAGTGATTCTTTACTGCAAGCGACAAAAGGCTGCTCACCTTATACCGAAGATTTTGCTGAAAAAAATCCGCAAATGGCTTCACTTGCCGAACTTTTCGGCGGAAACGAATGGAAAATATTAATTGATATCAAAGGTTTTAATCAGGATAAACTCTGTCATTTCACCGTCAGCCAAAACGCGGGAGAAATCACGTTTTCCGAATATGACTGTCTGGCCTCGGCAGAACAAATGGCAGAGCTTCATAAAGCCATGCTTGATCGCTCATCCCAACCTGTTACCGAAACTTTTACAACTTATGCGGAAATATCCGACGGCAACGGAAATTTTCAAAAAAGCCCGATAGAAATGACAATGACCGACAGCCTGTTCAATATCACTTGGGCAAAAATCAGAGACGCAGCTTGCACAATCAAACGTCAAGAACCGGATGAAAAAAGCCAAAAGAACTTTCTCGACAATTATAACAAATTTTCGGATTCTTTTATAACCGACATACAAAACTGCCATCCGGCTGAAGAAACAAAATCAATGCTTTTCATGTCAGAAACCGTAACGGTTGAAGGAAAAGAAGACAAATTCTGCAAAATCAGCTATTCTCCTTTTGAACTGCGGATTCCCGATGTAAAATTAAAGGAAATCACATCGCTCGAACAAATCAAAATGCTCGCGGCAGATACATCCTACAGCCGCTATATTCCCAAATATATCAATAACGACCTACTGTTCATGCTCGACAAATGCATCCGTAGCCAATCGCCGATGACCTATCAAGGCATGACACTGACACAACGCAACGAGTTTATTCAGATTTATCAAAATTTGAAGACAGAATATAAAGACGGCAACTGCACCGTTATCTTTAGCAATAAACTGACAATTAACAATACTGAAAAGGATTACAGCCGAACATGCATTCTGCAACCGGAAGACATAACTTCTTTATTGCAGCCGTATCAGGAACTTCTGGAACAAAACAGAGAAAAAACAACAAAAAATGACAATGGTTCCTACTCTTTCCAATCAGCAACATCCAATGACGCAACACAAGCGGCAGACAATACCCTTGAGAAAAAAATGCAGGAATCAAAACTATGTCAAACCTATGAAGAATAAATATCTCCCGTTAAAATAAAAACATCACTCCGCATCGCAAACCGGCCGTCTCAAGACTTCGTTATTCTCAGACGCCTCAATATACATCCCCGGAAAATAAGGAAGAAAAGCTTTTCAGCAAACGCATTTTTGCAAATTTTTCTTCTCTGCTCATACAAAATCATATTAAATTAATAAATAAATTTTCTATAATCCGTATACCGGACAAATATCACCAATTCAAAAGATTATTTTATTGCGGTAAGCGTCAATCTGCTGTTTTGAAATATAGCGGTTATACTCGGTCAAAACCGGTTGCGGCACATTATCCCAATCATCACACCAAACCAGCGCCGCGCATTTATCCGGTTCCATAATTTTAGGTTCACCGCTTTTAACCGTTGCGGCCATAATCACCGAAACGGTATGTAAATTCTCTTGAGGAAAAATATTATTCGTCACGCCGATAATCTGCAGATTTTCCACATCAACCCCAACCTCTTCGCTGACTTCTCTGGCACCGGCAGAAAGCAAATCTTCGCCTTTTTCAATCCAGCCGCCCGGCAGGCAATAAGTTCCTGTTGCATGCTTTGATTTACGTTTGAGAAATAAAAATTGCCCGCGTTCATTAAACAAGACCACACCGCAGCCGCACAAAACTTTATTTTCCAAATTCATATTTTTCCCCTGTCAAACTTTGCATAACCTTTATTTAGCCTTAACAAAAAACAAAATACAAGCTAAGTTAGATCATTATAACCTGATTGAAGAAAAACCGATGGAAGATTTAATAAACTTAATGGAAAACACCGCTCCGAAACTGCCGGAATTTACCGTCAGCGAAATTTCTTTTGAAATCAAGCGTTTTGTTGAAACCAACTTTGCGCACGTACGTATCCGCGGCGAAATTTTCGGCGGTAAAAGAGCCGATTCCGGACACTGGTATTTATCGCTCAAAGATGAAAATGCCGTGCTTTCCGCCGTCATCTGGAAAGGAACAGCCTCTCGCCTGACATTCAAACCAGAAGACGGCTTGGAAGTTATCGCCACCGGAAAAATCACGACTTTTGCCGGAAAATCTTCTTACCAGTTAGTCATTGAACAAATGGAAGTGGCCGGCACGGGGGCTTTGCTGAAACTTCTGGAAGAACGCAAGAAAAAATTTGCCGAAGAAGGGCTGTTTGACCCCGCACATAAAAAAGCCATTCCTTATCTGCCGCAGGTTATCGGCGTTGTTACCTCAGCCAGCGGCGCTGTCATCAGAGACATAATTCACCGCATACGCGACCGCTGTCCCAGCCGGATTTTGGTTTGGCCGACGCCGGTTCAGGGCGAAGGCGCCGCCGAAAAAATAGCTTCGGCCGTAGCCGGATTTAACTCCTTGCCGGAAAACGGCATTCCCCGCCCCGATGTCATTATTGTTGCCCGCGGCGGCGGCAGTCTGGAAGACTTATGGCCTTTCAATGAAGAAGTCGTTATCAGAGCCGTATATGATTCGCAGATTCCGGTCATTTCCGCCGTCGGACACGAAACCGATACCATGCTGATAGACTATGTATCCGACAAGCGCGCTCCGACCCCGACCGGCGCTGCCGAATTTGCCGTTCCGGTCAAAGCGGAACTCTCCGCGCAAATTGCCACTTTAAAAAGCCGCCTGTCAAACGGTACCTGCCGATATTTTTCCGAAAGACAAAACCAACTGGAAGCTTTACGCCGCGGCATTCCGAACCTCAGCCAGATTTTATCGGAAATCACCCAGCGCTTTGATGATAGGATTGAACGTTTAAATCTGGCTTTTCAAAATCTGCTCGCCAACAAACGGAGCGCCGTTGAACGCATTGCCCTAAAACCTTATTACATCAAAAATATTTTTGATAAAAATCAAGAAATTTTAAAGAATTTAGCGCTTAGACTTGAGTCAGTTTCAATTGATTCGGTTTTGAAACGCGGTTTTGCCTGGGTTCGCGATGATAAAGAGCATACAATTTATAATCTGCAACAGGCAAAGCAGGCAACCGCCTTGGAAATCAGATTTCATGACGGCACAATAGTCACCCGGACAGATGAAAACAAACAAGAACAGCAATCAGAAAAAAAACATCTGACTGCTCCCCAAAAAACAAAAAAGGCCGTTCAAAAAAATGATGAAATTCAAATTAGCCTCTTTGATTTTTAGCACGACGCTTATAACTTTTCCGCTCATGGCACAAGAGCAGCAGCAAATAACGCTTTGCGGAAAACTGGCGCAGGGAGAAATCATCAAAGGGAAAGCAACCGGCATTAAAACCGCAAGAATTAACGGCGCCAATCATCAGGTGGCTCCTGACGGAAATTTTATTTTTGCTTTTCCCAGAGACCAAAAGGCTGAAGCTGAACTGCTTTTAACAAAGGAAGACGGCGAAGCGGCTTCCCACATATTGCATATAGCCCCGAGCCAATGGGATATCCAAAATCTTAAAGGCGTGCCGCAACGCAAAGTAACTCCGTCCAAAGAAGATGAAGCGGCCATTTTATCCGAGCGCACGCTTGTTCGCGGCGCCTTAAAAGGCGACAGGCTGGAAACTTATTGGCAAAAAGGCTTTATCGAACCGGTCAAAGGGCGCATCAGCGGCTATTTCGGCGGACAAAGAATTATGAACGGCAAAAAAATGAATCCCCATTCCGGAACAGATATTGCCGCGCCGATCGGCACGCCGATTAAAGCTTCCGGAGATGGTATTGTAACGCTGACTGCTCCAAATACTTTTTATTCCGGCAATGTCGTTATAATAGACCATGGACACGGTTTGCAGACAATTTATGCACATATGAACAAAATCTATGTCAAACAGGGGCAATCCGTCAAACAAGGAGAGATTATCGGCGAAGTTGGCAAAACCGGTCGAGTAACCGGCCCGCACCTGCATTGGGGAGCCTCATTGCGCAACACCCGTTTTAACCCCTATTCTTTATTAAAATTGAACAAAAACAACGATTCTTGTTTTAATTTATAAACGTTTGGGATAAAATAAGATTAAAATTTAAAGCTTTGCAAGAGGAACAACATGAGTGAAAACATACATCAAAACATAAACTTGGAAGCAGTAACCTGTCTGATTGTAGACGATGACAAATTTTCACGGACTTTTATCAAAACCGCCCTCTATCAGATTGGCGTTAAAAACACCAAAGAAGCCAATAATTCTCAAGAAGCTTTGGAACTTCTGAACGATTTTAAAATTGATGTTATTTTGCTGGACCAGCAAATGCCCGAAAAAAGCGGTCTTGAGTTTGCACGCGAACTAAAATCAGGCATGCACGGCACCCAAAATGTTCCAATCATTATGATTACGATTGATACCAAAGAACAAACTGTATTAACCGCCAAAAATCTGGGAATTCAGGAATATTTGGTTAAGCCTATTTCTCCGCTTGCCTTAAAAAAGCGCATTTGCAGTGCAATCGGACTTAAACAAGAAAGAGTATAACCTTGACTAACGAAAACATCATTCTGTTATCAATCCTACAAGGATTTACGGAATTTTTGCCTGTGAGCTCATCCGGACATCTGATTCTTTTCTCCAAATTCACGACATTCCCTGACCAAGGAATGGCTCTCGACGTTGCCATGCATGTCGGATCAATTCTCGCGGTTATGATTTATTTTTCCGAAGACATCTGGGAAATGGCCAAAGGATTGTGGAAGAGATATTTTTTGCCGGATTTCAGCATTGCCGGCAACAAATTATTCTGGCTGATTGCCATTGCCAGCATTCCGGCCGTTATTGCCGGCCTGCTGCTGAATGCACAAGGCATGGAGTGGATGCGCAGCTCTAAACTCATCGGCTGGACTATTCTCGGCTATGGTTTGTTGCTGTTTATTGCAGACAGTATCGGCATGACGATTCGCAAAATAAACCATTTAAGCGTTTTAGACGCGCTTCTCATCGGTTTAGCTCAATGTTTGGCATTGATCCCCGGTACCAGCCGTTCCGGAATTACCGTCACAATGGGCAGATTCTTGGGAATGGAACGCCGCGAAGCTGCAAAATTTTCCATGCTGCTGGCGATTCCCACAATTATCGGCGCAGGATTATTAGTCGGATTACAGCTTTATCAACAAAATAATTTAAAAGAAATCATTTTAGCTATTGACGGAATCACATATTCGTTTATATTCTCCATTGTTGCAATTTACGTTATTATGTGGTGGTTGAAAAAATCAACCTTTATGCCTTTCGTAATTTACAGAATTTTTTTAGGAAGCCTCTTGCTTTTAGATTCTTACGGGTATATACATATAACGCAATAAGCAAATAAGGATTATGCCCTGGTGGCGGAATTGGTAGACGCGCATGCTTCAGGTGCATGTTGGCTCAGCCAGTGGAAGTTCGAGTCTTCTCCAGGGCACCATAATAAAAACAGACCCCAACGGGTCTTTTTTTATTATGGTGAATAGGGATTGTTGCGAGCAAGGAAAGCGACAGCAACCGCAGCGAACCTACAAGGTTCTTTGTAGACACTTCATCTTTCCGGTAAATCTGATAAAAAACATTTCAAAGCAAATTTGCTTACCAAACATTAAGAATTGTTTTGCCAATATAAATATTATTAAACAATCAAGGATACAATCATGTTAGAAATCATAATCCCTCTTATAATCTTCATTATATCTTTCATCATCATTCCCGGTTTAAGAATTGTCATGCAATACGAAAAAGGCATTATCTTTACTTTCGGCCGTTATACCAGTACCAAAGAACCGGGCTTAAGATGGTTTGTGCCTGTCATCCAAAGTATGCAGAAAATAGATATGCGCATTATGACTGTAGATGTTCCCAAACAAGAGGTCATGACCAAAGACAATATTCCCGTCAACATAAATGCCGTCGTATATTTCAAAGTCAAAAATCCCGAAAATGCAGTCATTCAAATTTCGGACTACATTATAGCCGTCATTCAGCAAAGCCAGTCAGCGCTCAAAGACGTTATCGGCACTAACGACTTGGATACGGTTTTGTCCGAAAGAAAAAGAATTGGCGAAGAAATAAAAAACATTGTTGATTTAGCCACAGAAAAATGGGGAATAGATATTGAAGCAATTAATGTTCAGGAAATTGAACTTCCGGAAGATATGAAACGCGCCATGGCAAAACAGGCCGAAGCGGAAAGAAATCGCCGTGCTATGATTATTGCAGCCCAAGGCGAAGTAGAATCCGCGCAAAAAATGCTGGAAGCTGCCGAAACGCTGGAAAAGAGTCCGGTAACCATGCAGCTAAAAACATTGCAAACAATCAAAGATATTTCCACATCTCCGTCACAAACGATTGCCCTGCTTCCGATAGAAATAAGCAATCTGTTAAAAAAGTAAAAACACATAACAAAACCCTCCCAAAGGAGGGTTTTGTTATAAGAAGAAACGCTATAAAGCTTAAAGAGCAGCCATATCATAATTATCAGAAACAGGAACCTCCGTCAGACAATGATGATGACAATGCCTGTGTCTGGGAGCATAATGATGCCGATGCGGCGGCCGCGGGGCATAGTAATAATAAGACGGAGCCGGACTATAATAATCCAGCAACGAACAACAGCCGCTTAAAACACTGATACAAATTATACCGCAAAAAACTGCAATAAATTTAAAATAATTCCTTTTCATACAACAATGAATTAAAGGTTTAGACAAATAATTAACGAATTAGCTTAAGCATAACACAAAAAAATGAATTTGCCCAGTCGGAATTTCCCTCTTTAAAAAACGGATTCTACCATTACATAAAACGTATAATATATTGTTTATAAATATTTTTTCGATTCATCTGGCAGTTTATAGATTTATATGTTATAATATAAGGGTCTTCAATTATGGAGGTATGGGGTATGGAATATAACTTAACATCTTTTGAGCTTCTGAAAATGGATGTCCGGCTGGATCGCGCCATTAAAGAAGAAGAAACACATGTTTGGAAAAACTTAATCAGAATAGAACAGCTTAAGCGGCAAAAAACAAAAGAGAAGAACACTCTGCTCCGCAACAGAATTCAATGCACGAAGACGATTATGTAAGAAAATATAATACAAAAAAAAGAAGAGCTGCCGGAAACGACAGCTCTTCTTTTTCGCTAAGTTTTACTTGCGGAGTTCGCCTCCGGTTTTCTTGGAAACATCAACAATGACTTTATTCATCATATTTTCAATTTCCTGATCGGTAAAGGTTTTGTCTTTGGGCTGCATCGTAAATGCAATGGCAACGGACTTTTTGCCGGCCGGCAGATTTTCGCCCTCGTAAATGTCAAAAAGCCGGACATCCGTAATATAATCGCGATCGGCATTTTTGGCCGCAGCAATAATATCCGCCGCTTTGACCGTTTTATCAACCACAAAAGCCAAATCCTTATCCAGAGGTTGCAATTGCGACAATTCAAGTTTCTTGCGGCCTTTGCCGGCACTTTCACGCGGTGCAGGAATATTGTCCAACAGCACCTCAAACGCAACAACTCGCTGTTTGATACCCATTTTTTTCAAAACAGACGGATGCAACTCGCCAAAATAAGCCAAAACATTTTTGCCCAAACGCAAACTGCCGCTGCGTCCCGGATGATAATAAGACGGCACATCGGCAAAAGCCTGAGCATTTTCCCAAGGGCCGTTCGCTGCGGCAATTGCAGCTATTGCATCGGCTTTGGCGTCAAAAACGTCATAAGCTCTCGGCTCTTCCGCCCAATGTTTTTTACTTGTCATGCCGGTACGAATTCCGGCGGCTGCTAAAATTTGGTTCCCTGGTTTGCGACTGTAAAACTGCGGGCCGACTTCAAATAAAGCCACGTTTGCATAACCTCGGGCAATGTTGTTTTTTGCCCCGAGCAGCAAATTCGGCAATATCGACGGGCGCATTTCATTCAAATCGGCAGCAATCGGATTAAACAGCAAGACAGGTTCCGCTTCAGGTCTACGGAACATTTCCGCCAAGTTTGAATCTGTAAAGCTCCAAGTAACCGTTTCAAGCATTCCACGGCTGGCCAATTCATGTTTCACGGTAACCGTGCGACGCTGAACAGGCGTTAAAGTCTGTTTCGGGAATTTGTCATGCGGCAAAGATTCTGCCGGAATATTATCCAAACCGACCATACGCACAACCTCTTCAACCAAATCATGCTCGCCTTCGATATCACCGCGCCAAGTCGGAGAAACAGCTTTGATCTTGCCGTTTTCTTCGCTGGTTTCAAAACCGAGATTATTTAGAATTTCAATAATCTTAGCCTTTTCAATATCAATGCCGATAAAATCTTTAATCCGGCTCGGGCGCAGATAAGCCACACGCTTTTCTTCCGGTTCCGCTCCGGCGATTTCAATATCGGAAGCTTCGCCGCCGCAGATTTCCAAAATCAATTGCGTTGCATAATCAGAACCCAAGATATTAGATTTCGGATCTACCCAGCGCTCATAACGATAACGGGAGTCTGAATCAATCTGGAACTTGCGTCCGGTACGGGAAATGCAGTCAGGACAGAACAAAGCGCATTCGACAAACACGTTCTTCGTTTCTTCCGAGCAGCCTTTCTCGGCGCCCCCCATAATTCCGCCCAAACATTGCACGCCGGCATCATCGCAAATACCTAAAGACTTGCAATCCAAAGCATATTCTTTGTCTTCTAATGACATAAACTTTTCACCGTCATTTGCCATGCGAACCGTAATGTTGCCATTAAGTTTGTCCGCATCAAAAACATGCAGCGGGCGCGCCATATCAAAATTGATATAATTGGTAATATCAACCAAAGGCGAAATAGAACGCAGGCCGATAGCTGTCAGGCGGTCTTTCATCCACTTCGGCGTCTCAGCCTTGTTATTGACATTTTTAATATAACGGCCGACATAAACCGGACAAGCATCCGTTGCCTGATTATTGACTTTGACAGGACTTTTATAAGTGCCGGCAATTTTTTTAATATTGAGCGGTTTCAGCTTGCCGAGGCCGGCAGCAGCCAAATCTCTGGCCACGCCGCGCACACCGAGACACTCGGCACGGTTTGGCGTAATAGAAATATCAAAAACCGGATCAATATTCAAAACTTCGGCAGCAGGAACGCCGATTTTGGCATCTGCCGGCAGTTCAATAATTCCGGAATGGTCTTCGCCGATGCAAAGCTCTTTTTCGGAACACATCATACCGAAACTTTCAACACCGCGGATTTTGCCAACTTTCAAAACTTCGCCATAACAGGGAATAACCACGCCGACCGGAGAAAAAATGCCTTTAAGGCCCTTCTTGGCATTCGGCGCACCGCAGACGACCTGATAATCTTTACTGCCGTCATTAACCGTCAGCAAATGCAAATGGTCTGAATCCGGATGCATTGTGCATTCGCTGATTTCAGCCGTTACAAAACCTTTTAAGGCCGCCGCGGGATTAACAACTTCCTCAACTTCCAAACCGATTTTAGTCAGCATTTCGCTGATTTCTTCAACGGAAGCGGTTGTATCCAAATGTTCTTTTAACCATGATAATGTAAATTTCATTTTTTGTCTCCCTATCTGCCTGCCCCGCCGTTATTGCTCAATCCTCCGGTCATGGAAGATTCGTCAAGCGGCGTAAATCCATAGTGCTTCAACCAGCGGACATCAGATTCAAAGAAAGTCCGCAAATCGGGAATACCGTATTTAAGCATAGCCAAACGGTCTATACCGACACCAAAAGCAAAACCCTGATAAATATCGGGATCAATGCCGCCTGCTCGCAAAACATTCGGATGAACCATACCGCAGCCGAGAATTTCGAGCCAATCGTCACCGGCGCCGATTTTAAGTTCGGTTTTGGTTTTCAAACAGCCGATATCCATTTCGGCAGAAGGCTCGGTAAACGGAAAATAAGAAGGGCGATAACGCACATTCAAGTCATCAACCTCAAAAAAGGCTTTAACAAAGTCATACAGACAGCCTTTCAAATGCGCCATGGTAATATTTTTATCAATGACCAACCCCTCAACCTGGTGGAACATCGGCGTGTGGGTAGCATCATAATCAGAACGATAAGTCCGCCCCGGCGCAATAATGCGAATGGGGGGCTGCTGCTTTTCCATGGTACGGATTTGTACCGGAGAGGTATGCGTACGGACAACATAGCTGTCGTCGAAATCTTCGCTTTCAGGATTCGGAATGTAGAAAGTATCCTGCATTTGGCGTGCCGGATGATTCGCCGGCATATTCAGCGCATTAAAATTATGGAACTGGTCTTCAATATCCGGTCCTTCGGCAACCGAAAAACCCATTTGTCCGAAAATGGCGACAACTTCTTCATAAATTTTTGAAACCGGATGAATACGCCCCTGTGTTTCCGGTCTGACCGGCAGGGTAATATCGACTGTTTCCGCTGCCAACTTGGCATTCAGTTCTTTTTCTTCCAATTTGTTTTTCTGAGCATCCAAGGCCTTTTCGACCTCTGCTTTCAACAAGTTGAGATTTTTGCCCATTTCTTTCTTTTCTTCAACAGAAAGAGAGCCCAAGTCTTTCATCATTGCGGTTAATCTGCCTTTTTTGCCGGTAATGGCAACTCTGGCTTCTTCTAAACTTTTCAAGTCTTGAGCGGCATTAATTTCTGCCAGCAGTTCAATCTTCAGACTTTCCATATTTTCCATTTTTCCACCTGTTTTTAATGATTTTAAAATGCAAAGGAGTCAACCGAAACCTCCAGTCAACTCCTTTGTATAAATTTATTTTTGCTTATTACTGAATGTATAAATGATTTTAGAAAGATGAACAGAGCGAAAGCACGAAACGGAAAACCAAAATATACAAATTAATATATGAGGATTTGAGTACGCACCACCGACGTTCGGTCGGATTTTTGCTCTAGACACCCTATAAAATTATTTATTCAAAGCGCTTTTTGCAACTTCAACCAATTTGGCGAAGTTAGCAGGCTCTTTCAAAGCAATATCAGCAAGCACTTTTCGGTCGAGTTCGATGCCGGCTTTGTTGAGCCCGCACATAAATCGAGAATAAGTCATATCGTTCAAACGTGTTGCAGCGTTAATACGTTGAATCCACAAAGCGCGGAAACTTCTCTTTTTGGCGCGGCGGTCACGATATGCATATTGTAATGCTTTTTCAACTTTTTCAACTGCTACTCTGAAAACGTTCTTGGAACGGCCTCTGTAACCTTTGGCCATAGAGAAAATTTTCTTATGGCGAGCATGGGCAGTTACACCTCTTTTAATACGAGACATCTTCTTTTACTCCTACAAATACGGCAAAAATTGCTTAACAATTTTAACATCAGCTTCGTTAACCAAAGTAGTTCCGCGAGCCTGTCTTTTCATTTTAGTACCTTTATTGAAGAGCAGGTGTCTCTTATTGGCAAAATTTCTTTTCAATTTGCCGGTACCGGTAACGCTGAAGCGTTTTTTAACGGCACTCTTAGTTTTCATTTTTGGCATTTTAATCCCTTTCAAAATCTAATTATTATCGGATTTCATGAGCCGTCAGGCATGCCTTTTCGCCCGAATGACTCTTCAAACAACGAGTTTATACACTCAAACAACCGCTTTGGCAAGCAATTTTTATAAAAAAAACTTGTAATAAAAAAAAAGATAACATAATATCATCCATATAAAAACTTATTATAACAATTATACGCTATGGTTTTAAATGAAAAACAGCAAATTGCTGTGCTTGTTTTGGCTTTAGTTGCCTGCGCAAGCCTTCTCAGCAACATCTGCTTGTTAAAAAAATGCAGAGAACAGGAAAAAACCATCAAAAAACAGCAGGAAATGCTATGGTTTTATGACACTTTGGCCGAAGTTCCGGATAGTATTCCAGACATTCGTTGAAATTCCGCCGCAAACATTCAAAAAATCCCCCGCCCACTCGGACGAGGGATTTTCCTTTACTGATAAAAATTATTTTCGCTGACAAAAGCCGCGGCGCGCAAATCCACAAGCTTGCCGTTTTCCAAACGGACACACCTGTCCATTTTGCCCGCCAAATCAAAATTATGGGTCGCAATTAACGCTGATAAATGCGTTTCTTTGACAATGGAAATAAGCTCAGAAAATACCGTTTCCGAAGTTCTGGGATCCAAATTTCCGGTCGGCTCATCCGCCAAAAGCAATTTAGGCGTATTAGCCAAAGCTCTGGCTATTGCCACACGCTGTTGCTCACCGCCGGAAAGCTCTGCCGGACGATGTTTCAAACGCTTTTCCAAGCCAAGGCGGCTTAACAGCCATTGCGCTTTTTCCCGCGCTTCTTTCATGGATACTCCGGCAATCAACTGCGGCAAAACCACATTTTCCGTCGCGTCAAAATCTCCGAGCAGATTATGATATTGATAAACGAACCCCAGATAATCGCGGCGCAAAGACGTCCGCATCGCATCGCCAAGCTTGCTGCAATTCTGCCCGTCCAAATAAATATCGCCGCCGCTCGGCCTGTCCAACAATCCGGCAATCTGCAACATCGTTGATTTACCCGAACCGGACGGACCGACCAAAGCAATCACTTCACCCGGCATAATATCCAAATCAATACCGCGCAAAACCTCTAACGTCTGGCCGCCCTGTTTAAAGCTTTTTACAACCTTTTTTAATTCCAAAGTCGGTTTTTTATTATTCATAACGCAAAGCCTCCACCGGATCAAATTTCGCGGCGCGGTACGCCGGATAAATCGTTGCCAAAAAAGAAAGGAGCAGAGAAATGCCGACCACTACCGAAACTTCAAGATAATCAACCTTGGCCGGCAGTTTTGACAAGAAGTAAATCTCGGCAGAAAACAATTCTTTGCCGGTCATGCTCTGTAAAAACTGGCGGATGTTTTCAATATTGTCACAGAACAACAAGCCCAAAGCCAGCCCCAAAGCCGTTCCGACCACGCCGATAAACGCGCCGTCCAAAAAGAAAATCCGCATAATCATGCCTTTGCTGGCGCCCATTGTCCGCAAAACGGCAATATCCCGCCCCTTGTCTTTCACCAGCATAATCAAACCGGTAATAATATTAAAGGCGGCAACCAGAATAATCATTGTCAAAATTAAAAACATTACATTTCGTTCAACGGCAATCGCATTAAAAAACGCCGCATTTGACTGCTGCCAGTCATAAACGTAACCGGCGCCGCCGATACTTTCTTCAATGGCTTTGCGAACCGCTTTCAGCCACTTGGCATCGCTCAAAGTCACATCGATATGCGAAACGCCTTCTTTCATGCCAAAATATTTCTGAGCAGCCTCAAGCGGCATCAAAATAAAATTTGAATCATATTCAAACATGCCTGCATTAAACGTGCCGATAACCCGATAAGCTTTCATTCTCGGAACCGTGCCGAAAGCCGTAACCTTGCCGTTTGGCGAAATCAGCGTAATCTCGTCTCCGGGAACAACCCCCATTTTTTGCGCCAGACGATAGCCGATAATGACATTGTCATCACGAAAACCGCTCATATCCACGCCGGCAACAGCTTCGCGCAACACATCCTTTTTCAAAAGGTCATCGCGGCCGATACCTCTGACCATAGCGCCTTCGGCAGCCTTTCCGGCAGAAACCAGCAACTGGTTTTCAATCATCGGAACCACAAGCTTAATATGGGAAAATTCGGAAATATCCTTAACTGCCTGCTGATAATTGTTAAACGGAAAACCGGACGGCGACATAATGCCAATATGCCCGTTAATGCCGAGAATACGGGATAAAAGCTCCTGGCGAAAACCGTTCATGACCGACATAACGATTATTAAAGTCGCCACGCCCAAAGCAATACCGGTAAAGGCAAAACCGGTAATCACCGAAATAAAGCCTTCTCGGCGTTTGGCTTTCAAATAGCGGCCTGCGACCAGACGTTCGAATTTTGCAAAAAACATAAAGAAACACTCCTCGAATTTACTTTAAGTTATAAGGAAATTCTGCCGATTATGCAACCGGTCATCTCGTAATGTGCATAAAAAACACGCTCCGCCAAGAGCGTGTTTTTTACATTTATAAAAGTTTGATATGTAAAACATAAGAACATATAAAATTCAGATAGTGGAATTTATAAAGTGATTTCTAGATGTGATAAAAATTCTAGGGTACATAGAAGTACATGAATTTTTATCAGCACCGTAAAATTGCTTTAGAAAACCGCTAAATGAATTTTATCAAACGAGCATGGTATTCAACAAATCCTGACAATAAGCCCTCATCTCTGCATCTTCCATTAAAGTAAGCTTGAGGTTGGACTTTTCCAAGTCTTTGTTGGTTCCGCAGTCCAAACGCATGGCATCGCAGAGCACGCCGGTTAATTTCATGCCGCGTTCGGCTGCCAGCCCCATGGCATCAGCCAAGTTAATCTCGCCGTTATTGCCCTTGCGGACTTCCGGCAAAATATCCATAATCTCATTCGGCAGAATATATGGCCCCATACTGGCATAATTAGACGGAACATCTTCCAAGGCAGGCTTTTCGATTTTGCCTTTGGCATGAACGACACGCCCGTCGCGAACCGCGCCGATTAAAGCGCCGTAACGAACCATTTGCTCCCGCGGAAATTCCATAATATTCTCAACCATGCCGCCTTCTTTTTCATAAACATCAAGCAGCTGTTTAAGAACGCCTTGACCGTGAACGTTAATATAAACGTCATCCGGCCACATAACGACAAAATCCCTGTCGCCGACAATATCTTTTGCCATCAAAACGGCATGGCCGTTACCCAACGGCTCTTTTTGTTCGGCAAAAGAAAACTTCATCCCTTCGGGAATAATCTCCCGAACGGCTTTCAACAAATCCAGCTTGTTTTTTTCTTTCAAATGGTTTTCCAGCCAAGGATAAGGCGCATAATATTTTTCAAAAAGGTGTTTGCATGACTGGTCGCTGTAAATAAAGACGATTTCTTTGATTCCGATTTCGGCACAGGCATCAACGGCATATTGGATAATCGGTTTGTTATGGAGGGTTAAAAATCCTTTGTGAAGAACTTTGGTTGCAGGAAGGTTGCGGGTAGACAAGCCGGCAACCGGCAAAATACAAACTTCGGGTTTTCTATTCATGGTATACTCCAAAATAATTAAAATTACTTTATGGCGAAAATATAACACATAAAACCAATTAAACAAGAGCTATTTCTTGATAATCACACCCGATGCTTTCGAAATTTTGCCTTGCGTTTTCACAACCAGTCCGCCGGTATTGTCTTTAGGCGCTTCAGGCCGGACGTCTTTTGCTTTTTCAGCTGCCGGCTTAACGGCCTGTTGCTCGTTCTTACCCCCGAAATCCAAAACTTTGACATTCTTTTTCTCAACAGCTGTTTCAGACTTCTCAATATCCTCCAGATCACGGACAACCGTCTTGCTGACACCGGTTCCTTTTACGGAAATACTGCCGGTGTTTTCTTCCAGTTTGCGCTTTTTCTCTTCTTCTTCTTTCTTTTTCTTATAAGCGTCTTCTTCAATCTTTACCCGTTCGCCGGCATAATTCAGAAGCTCTTGGCTGGTCTGGGTAATTGACGGCACATATTTTGAAGCGTCAAACAGCAGCGTATTGATATCATTGGCATATTTTTCAAGCTCGGCATTATTTTTGCTGGCCTGAATGTTAACATAATCAGCCTGAACGCTGCCGGCAATATTATCAATCGCCAGAATATTTCCTTCCAACCGCTCTTTCAGACGCTTGACATTTGCATCGCGATTAAGCTCATACCCTGTTACGATAGCGGATAAACGCTTGCCCAAATCGGCATAAGCGGCACGGTAATCTGCCGCCAGTTTTTTGGCCTGATTATTCTGCTCCGTAATTTGATTGTAGCTGTCATTAATCACAAATTTCAAATTCTTAATGCTATTCTCTTCAACCGCGTTTCTGATTGCCTGCAATTCTTTGGCATTTTCCTCGTTTTTACGGCTCATATCCTGCAACAGCTGTTCATCAACCTCCGGCGTTTTAGCCATTAACTGCAACTCGGACAATGAAGCTTCCAGTTTTTTAATCCGCTCCTCAACAGCCTGATATCCCTGTAGAGCATCCTGAAACTTTGCCCGCTCCGTTTTGCTCTGCAAATCAGGGCGCAAAACATTTTGAACTTCGCTTTCCGCAGCTTTAACCACTAATAAACGGTCTTTCAGCTCTTTGGCCAGACGATCGCGCTCGGCTTGGCGAAGCGCTTCGTTTTGCGCTTCCAAATCAGCTTGGCGCTTATTATACATAACGGCCAAATCGTTGGTATCGGTATCTAATGCCGGCGTCATCAAAGAACCGCTGTAAGAAAAGGCAAAGCCCGGCAAATAATCCGGCTTATGATATTTCAGGCTGAAACGGGCATTCGTTTCCCAGTTAGCCATGGAACCGTTATCTGTCAGCGTCATATCAAATTGGTCTGCCGCAATCGCCACGTTATCCAAATTATACTCACCGTTTGCAATCCGCAGTTTTCCCTGAACAGACTGCAATACCTCTTCCCCTTTTTGCAGGTTGTTTTTAACAAACATCGTCAATCCGTCCGAAGTCTCGCGCGTCAAAAGATCCTGATAGATTCCCTGCAGATTCCACCCTAAAAACCGCGTATCGGCAATTGCAAAAGAAATATCGGCATTCAGCATATTAAACATACTGTCAAAAGAGTCTGCCGCTGTATTAAACTTGATGTCGGCATCAAGCGTACCGCCTTTTAAACCATATTTTCCGCCGTTAAAGGAATTCTCAGAAATTTTATACTGGCTGAGCTGGACATCGCCTTTTAAAGACGGCCGGTCAGGAGAGATTCCCAATTCCAAATCGGCATTGATTTTTCCGCCGTGATAATCCGCCTTAAAATGTTCTAATTTTGCGGCCATATCTTTAAGCGAAAGTTTAAAATCGGCAAAATCAAATGTAGTATCCTGATAGCTCAGGCGCGAGATTTTAAATGTTCCGTCAAAATCAAACGTACTGTAAAACGCATAATTAAGCTTTGTCATGTCATAAACCGGCTTAGCCAGAAAATCTGCTTTTCCGGTGGCAGTTTCCCTGAACGAAGAGGTATTGTTCTCTTTGATGACAGCCTTATTATAAAAGAACTTATCCAATTCAAATTTATTAATATCCAAATTAGCGGCAATAATCTTGCGTTCATTGGTATTATCATACCGAACATCGCCTTTGAACGTATTGGCGCCGATATTGAAATCTACAGGATTCAGTGCAAAATAATCCGGCTTGCCGACAAATTTTCCTTTCAGTGCAAACAATCCCAAAGCAAAAGCTTTCGGTTCATATTTAATATTGAGGTCATTAAGCGTTTTGACAAAGTCACGGCTTTTAACTTCCAAATCGCCGTTAAAAACCATTCCCTCTTCCGTCCGGCTGGCCTGACCGCCATAATTGACATTAATATAATCCAGCTTAGACACCGTTTTCATTGCCATACGCTCCAGCGAACCGGTAACAATGCCTTTGCTGCTGAATGTTTTTAAGGTTTTCAAATCAATATCCGGCGCCTTAATGTCAAGCTTGTTCAAAAATGAAGAAAAATCCTTAGTCGCAACATCATATTTCAGGTTTTCAAAAGCCGCTGCCGTACCGAAACCTTTGATCTTTCCTTTCAGATTAACCGCCGCATTCGCAACGCTCGCAATATTTAAATCATTAATTTGCAATTCGCCTTTTTGCAGGCTGCCGTCTAAAACGATATTTTCAAACGGAATGCCCTCATAAATGCCCAAATCAAGGCGTAAGCGCAGTTCGGCATAAGCATCATTCAAAAAGCCGAGCTTGCCGAAGCGGTAATTCATCCGCTCCGAAAAACCTTTATCTGCCAATTCTTTAGGCAGCGGCTTAACATAATTGTCAAAATTAACCATATCGGAAGAAGCATCAAGATACAGGTTAAATTTCTCATCGTTAATAATTCCCGCCATACCTTTGATTGTGCTCTTGTCAATAGTGAGTTCAAACGGACTGATACTGATTTTATTATAATTTCCGGCAATATCGGCTGTTGCGGAAACACGGCGCAAAACAGTATCCAGATTCGTTTCCGGCTGTATCTCCAGCCATTTGAGCGTCTGCAAAAACTCGTCTGTCTTAAAATTCGCCGCCAAATTAAAAGTAAAATAACCCAAATCGGAATAAATATCGCCCTTAACGGAAGTTACTGCATCCCCCGGCAAAACGGCATTCAAATCGCGGATTTTAATTTTATTGTCAATCAAATCAAAACTGAATTTGAATTCCTTTATATTCTGCCCGTGGTAAGATGTTCTGACGGATTTAATATCGCCAAGCAAATCAAATTTAATATCAGGATTATAATTGGCCTCGCCCTGATTATATTTTTTCAAAAGCTGCATAACGCCTTTAACCGCCGGATCTAAATCCAAATCGGTAAAATTAAAAACAAGCTCGACTTTTGAATGCGGCTTTTTGGCATCATCTTCATTTGCCAAAACTTCTTTTTCGTCAAGCAGCGGAATAAGCACGTTGCCGGCACCTGCCGTTGTGCCGTATTTCATCACAAAATTGGTCAGCTCGACTTTGGTTTTATTGCTCTTAACTTCCAAAGCAACAGCCAGAGGATAATCATATTCCGGCGCAAAATTAACGTCTTTGAAGTTAGAATTGACAAATTCCATCAGTTTTTTTGATTCGAAAATCAAATTGCCGTTCACGGCATTATTCTGCACTAAAACAGATCCGTCAAAGCGGATAAATGTCTCTGTTGCCGGCTGGTTGATAACCAGATTAACCGTTGTGGCAAAACCGCTTGCCAGTTTGCCGATAGAAAAAGCAAAACCTTCGGGATTATTATCCTTGATATAAGTTCCCTCAATACGGTAAGGGCCGAAAATACTTTGGGCAATCACCTCTGCGTTCAAATTCTCAAGCTTAAGGTTAATATCTCTGGCAACATCAATCAGATTAAGCTTGGCTTTTTCAATCATAACGCTGTCCAGCGTTATTTGCATGGTTTCAAGGTTGGCGCGCTGATCGTCGGTCAGCGTTCCTTCCCAGTTCAAACGGCCGTCTTCCATAACTTCCAAACGAATATCCGGCTCTTCCAATGTCATCATCTTAACATCAAAATCGCCGTTAATCAGCGCGCCTAATGCCAAATCGGCCGTCAACGACTTGATTTGGGCTAAAGGCTCGTCCAGATCCTCTCCGGGATTATAAATTTTTATATCTTCCGCCCTCAGATTCGGAGAAGGCAGTAACGTCAAATGAGCCGGACCGTCAAATATAATCCTTTTGCCGGTAATATCCGAAAACTCGGCGGCAATCTTGTCTTTGTGCTGATTCCAGTCAATATTGGAAATATAGTAATAACCGCCGGCACCGGCGCCGGTTAAAAGCAATAAAAAAGTAATAATCAGAATTTTAAACAGGCTGGCAGGCTTGCGCGGCACGGCAAATTGCTCTCCGCCCAAAGGCATTTCTTCCGCGGGGGGCTGACGAAACGGGCGTTTAAATTTATTCTCTTTTGCTGAAACGGCTTCCGGTTCGGGGGAAAGATACCCTTCAGGCAAAGCATCTTCTTGAGAAATTTCTGCAATTTCATCATTTTCAGGCGTATTTTCTTGTCGCTTGCCTTTGACGTTCTCACGCATTGACGCAATTTTAGATGTCATTCCGAGCCAAAACTGTTTCACCTGTCTTCTCCTGCCGGGATTTAATAAATATTCAAAGATTCTTTACTATTTTCAGGTCTTATAATAACATGAATTCATTAATAAAACTTTTAAGGTCAAAATGCAAGAGATGAACAATTCCGCTACTGAATCAAAACTTTTTGAGTTGGCCGCTTCCGCCCGCGGCAAAGCCTATGTTCCTTATTCCGGCTTTCCGGTCGGCGCGGCTATTGAAACCGTTTCCGGCAATTATTACGCCGGCTGCAACGTTGAAAACGTTTCTTATCCGATAGGCACCTGCGCCGAAGCCGGAGCAATTGCCGCAATGGTAGCCTGCGGAGAACTCAAAATCAAAAAAATATTAATCATTGCCGGCGGCAAGGAATTAATTGCGCCTTGCGGCGCCTGCCTCCAGCGCATTAAAGAATTCTCAACCGATGAAACCGAAATTCTTCTGGCAACCCCCCGCGGCATAGAAAAAAAATTCTCTCTTGCCCAAATGCTTCCTTTCGGTTTTAACAATTCGGAGCTTAAACATGATTGAAAAAATTGCAGATTTTATCCGCTCAAAAATCCATAATGAAATTCCAGAAACCGCCATTATTCTAGGCAGCGGCCTCGGCGGCCTCGGCGAAGAAATCGAAAATCCGGTTTATATAGATTATAAAGACATTCCCGGATTCCCACACAGCACCGTCAGCGGACACAAAGGACGCCTGATTGTCGGGCGCCTTGAAGGCAAAAGCGTTTTGTGCATGCAGGGTCGAGTTCATCTTTACGAAGGGCATGACCCGGCCTCAATCAAACTGATTATTGAGGTTTTCAAATCTCTTGGCATCAAAAATCTGATTGTCACCAATGCCGCCGGTTCGCTCAAACTCGACATGCCGCCCGGTTCGATTATGCTGATTAAAGATCACATCAATTTCAGCGGGCGCAACCCGCTTGTCGGACCGAATGACGAAAATTACGGCCCGCGCTTTCCGGTGATGAACAATGCCTATAATGCTTCTTTTAGAGAAAAAGCCAAATCCATTGCCAAACAGCAGAACATCACGCTTCATGAAGGCGTCTATCTCATGGTATTGGGACCGAACTTTGAAACGGCAGCTGAAATCAGGGCTTTTCAGATTCTCGGAGCCGATGCCGTCGGCATGTCCACCGTGCCGGAAGTTCTTTGTGCCGTACATTGCGGAATTAACGTTCTCGGCTTTTCGGTTATCACAAACTACGGCACCGGCATGATTGAACAAACCCATGACCATGCGGAAACCCTGCGGCAGGCGGATTTGGCCGCGGCAAACCTCACCAAACTGGTACGCTGCTTTATAAAGGAGAATTAACATGGATGACATCATTGCCGCCCACACATTAATACATCTGCTTGATTTGACCGCCTTAAATGACGACGACAGCGAATATACCATTGAAGATTTGTGCGAAAAAGCCCGCACGCCTTACGGCAATGTTGCCGCCGTTTGCGTCTGGCCGAAATTTGTAAATCTTGCCCAAAACCTTCTGCGCAAAAGCGACATCAAAGTTGCAACCGTTGTTAATTTTCCCAAAGGAGAAAATAACCTAAACAACTTAAAAAAAGAGATATACCAGTCGCTTGACGCCGGCGCCAACGAAATTGACGCTGTTTTTCCCTATCATGAATTTTTGAATAAAAACTATGCAACCTGCGAAAATTTTGTAACCGCCGCCCGCGAACTCTGCGAAGGCAAAACGCTCAAAATAATCCTTGAGACCGGAGAAATTCAAAACTCCCTGAAAATAGCCCAAGCATCGCAAATCTGCATAGACGCAGGAGCCGACTTTATTAAAACGTCAACCGGCAAGACTAAAGTTTCGGTCACCCCCGAAGCGGCAAACGCCATTTTGGAAACGATAGCCTCAAACAAAAACAATGTCGGCTTCAAAGCCAGCGGCGGCATCCGGACAATCGACGATGCAAAAAAATATTTGGTTTTGGCTGCGAAAATCATGGGGCAAAAATGGATAACACCGTCCAACATGCGTATTGGCGCCAGCTCGCTGCTCAACAACCTTATCGCAACAATAAAAAGGGGGTATTAATATGCTGCCTCAAGAAATTATCCGTAAAAAACGCTCTAAACAAAATTTGAGCAAAGAAGAAATTGATTTTTTCATCAAAGGCGTAACAGACGGCAGCATAATGGATTCGCAGACAGCCGCGCTGACAATGGCCGTTTTCTTAAACGGAATGGATACTGAGGAAACCGTTGCCTTAACCTTGGCTATGAGAGATTCGGGAAACGTCTTAAACTGGTCTGATGTTAACGGGCCTGTCGTTGACAAACATTCCTCCGGAGGTGTCGGCGATAAAGTCAGCCTGATGCTCGCGCCGATGGTTGCCGCCTGCGGCGGTTTTGTGCCGATGATTTCCGGTCGCGGGCTGGGACATACCGGCGGCACGCTTGACAAGTTCGATTCAATCCCCGGATATCAGACCATGCCGGACAATAAATTATTCAAAAAAACTGTCAAAGAAGCCGGCTGCGCCATTATCGGACAAACCGGAAACCTCGCCCCTGCCGACAAAAAAATCTATGCCATTCGCGATGTGTGCGGCACGGTTGAATCCGTCCATTTGATTACGGCGTCAATCCTTTCAAAAAAACTGGCTGCCGGATTAGATTGTCTGGTTATGGACTTAAAATGCGGCAACGGCGCTTTTATGGATAACCTCGATTCTGCACGGGAACTGGCTCACTCAATCGTGAATGTCGCCAACGGTACGGGCACTAAAACCAGCGCGGTCTTAACCGACATGAATCAGGTTTTGGGGCGCCATGTCGGCAACGCCCTTGAAATGCTTGAGGCGGTAGAATATCTGAAAGGTGAAAAGGTTGATGCCCGCCTGCATGCGGTAACAATGGAACTCTGCGCCGAAATTCTTGTTTCCGCAGGGCTGGCAAAAGAGCGGGATGATGCAATGAAAAAGTTGGAAAATTCTTTGTCATCGGGCAAAGCGCTTGAAATTTTTGCCAAAATGGTTTCAACCCTCGGCGGGCCGGCAGATTTTGCCGAAAAGCCGGAAAAATATCTGGCCGAAGCCGCTGTCATAAAGCCGCTTTATGCCGAACATGCCGGCTATGTCAATGCCATGCAGACGCGCAATCTCGGCTTGGCAATAATAGGTTTGAAAGGTGGGCGCATCCGTTCCGACCAGCAGCTTGACTACGCAACCGGTTTCTCCGAATTTTGCCAAATCGGCGATTATGTTGACAATCAAAAACCATTGTGTTTCATTCACGCGCAAACGGAAGAAGATTGGAACCGGACTGCAGCAGAAATAAAAGCCAATATCAAAATTTCGGAAACGGTTCCGGCGCAAGCCCCGACAATTATTGAAAAAATTGCATAACCGTAAGGATAAAAAAATGAGCAGAGCAATTATCTTAATGATGGATTCTTTTGGAATAGGCGGCGCGCATGATGCCGAAAAATTCGACAATACGGGAGCCAACACTTTCGGGCATATTGCCGAAGCTAACGGCGGTTTAAAAATTCCGAACCTGCACCGCCTCGGACTGACACAGGTTGCCGAAGCAGCTTCCGGCAAAGCGCCGAACATCGGCTTGCAGGTTAAAAGCCCGATGGACATCGGCTGCATCAAAGCCCACATGAGCGAGACCAGCGTCGCCAAAGACACCACCTCCGGACATTGGGAAATGGCAGGCGTGCCCGTCTTGCAAAGCTGGGGATATTTCAAGCCGGATTATCCGTCTTTTCCGGATTCGCTGGTTAAGGATATCTGCCAAGAAGCCGGCATCAGCGGCATTTTGGGCAACAAAGCGGCCTCGGGAACGGAGATAATCCAAGAATTGGGAGAAGAACACATCAAAACCGGCAAACCGATTTTTTATACCTCTGCCGACAGCTGTCTGCAAATTGCCGCGCATGAAAAGCATTTCGGGCTTGATAAACTTTACAAACTCTGCGAAATCGCCTTTGAAAAAGTCAAACCATACAACATTGCCCGCATCATCGCCCGTCCGTTCGCCGGAGAAAAAGCAGGAGAATTTACCCGCACGCCAAACCGCCACGACTATTCGGTCAAACCTTTTGCCCCAACCGTGCTGGATAAGATGAAAACCGCCGGCGGCAATGTCATCGCCATAGGCAAAATCAGCGACATATATGCAGGACAAGGCATCACCAAAGCGTTGCATGCCAGCGGTTTGGAAGAACTCTGGGATGTAACGCTGGACGAAGTGATGAATGCGCCGGAAAACAGCATTATCTTCACCAATTTTGTTGATTTTGACATGCTTTGGGGACACCGCCGCAATGTCAAAGGCTATGCGGACGGACTGGAATATTTCGATTCCCGCCTGCCTGAACTTTTACCCTTTTTAAAAGATAATGATATTGTCATCATCACCGCCGATCACGGCAACGACCCGACCTATAAAGGCACCGATCACACCCGCGAGCAGGTTCCGATGCTGCTTTTCGGCAAAAAAATCCAATCGAGAGACGCCGGAGAAAGCAAAACCTTTGCGGACATTGCCCAAACGCTTGCCCGTTATTTCGGCTTAGAACCATTTGAATACGGAAAGTCGTTCCTATGAGTTATTTTGCGCCCAACCTCCCTTCTGACAAGCATTGTTTTTTCGGACGCCGAAACGGTTGTTCCGAAGGGCTGTATGCTTCTCTTAACTGCAGCCTGAAAAGTAATGACAATACTGAAAATGTCAAAAAAAATCTTGGTTTGGTTGCCGCGCATTATCAGCTAAAACCCGAAAACCTGATGTTGATAAACCAAGGTATCAGCGGCCATGCCGAATTTACGAAAACGGCGTCTCACCACCAAGTCACCGCAGACGGAATTGTCACCGACCGAAAAGGCATAATCTTATGTATCGGCACTGCCGATTGCACGCCGGTTTTGTTTTATGACGAAAAGAACCAAATCATCGGCGCGGCGCATGCCGGCTGGCGCGGCGCTTTGCGCGGCATTGCCGAAAACACGCTGGAAGTTATGCTGAAACACGGCGCCGAAATTGATGCAATTCACGCCGCAACGGGTCCCTGCTTACAACAGCCGTCCTTTGAAGCGGGAACAGACATGTATGAAGAGTTTGTTAAAGCCGCCCCCGATAATGAACAATGGTTTGCTTCCGGCAAAGATAAAGACCATTTTCAATTTGATATGGAAGGCTTTGTTATCGCCAAATTAAAAGCCTGCGGAATAAAAAACATCACCGCTTCCGGCATTGACACCTACGCAAAGGAAGAAGACTATTTCAGCTTCCGCCGCAATACACATCAAGGGTTGGTTAAAGTGCCGAAAGACTTTCCGGTACATTTATCGACCGTCACTTTATAATAAAGCTTTATTTTTTATTCAAATTGGAATATAGTTTCATTATTGTTTTAACAACTTGGTGGATTTTATGTCACCGTTAGGTAAATTTACGCTGGCGCTTTTGGGGCTTCGCTTCTTTGGTGCCGCAGGTCTTTTCTGGGGACTGTTTTTCGGCCATGTTTTAATTGACCGGACCAAACTCATCAAACTTCTGGAAAAACAGCTGAATATCATTGATGATAATATTCGGCTGATGCTGCCGTATAAATATTACCGTTGGTATAACCGCATTGACGGCAACTTCTGGGGCAAAATCTGGGGAACGGTTTTCGGCTCCCTGCTTTACGGCTTTCACGGTTTCCTTACCTTTTTCATTATCGGGCACTTTACTTTTGACACGCCAGACAGCCGCCATGCCAAAGCGTTTCGCCGCCGGCTTGACATTTTCTTCAATCAGAATATCTGCAAAATATTAGGAGCTGTTACAGGTTTTTCCCTGCACAGCCGGATTTTGCTTTTCAGCGGAATTATCATCGGTTTCTTTATTGACTATTATCGCTCGGAAAAGCAATTCCGTCCGCAGCTTTCATTTCTCAAAAATTTATGGTTTAAAACCAACCCGTTCAAAATTATGGTTCATTCCCTGACCGCCCGCAGCAATTCCATGGTACAATCTATGGCAGGACTGGCAGCCAAGGTAGCAAAATCCGACGGGCAGGTCAGCGAAAACGAAATCAGGGTTTTCAAAAAAATCTTCGATATTCCGGCCAATGAAAACCACAAAGTTTCCAAAATATTTAACAAGGCCAAAACCGCTGTCAGCGGTTGGGAAAACTACGCCAGACAAATCTGCCGGCTGACCAAAGATGACTTGGATTTGAAAGAAAGCGTGCTTGAAAGCCTGTTCAAAATTGCCTTGGCCGACGGCCCGTGCGGCAAAGACGAATTGGAACTGTTGCATAATATTGCCAAAGCCATAAATTTGCCCGAAGGAAATTTTGAAGTTATAAGGCAATCATTTGAACCCAAAACGGCAACTAACTCCAATGTTGCTGATTTTTATGAAGTTTTGGGCATTTTCTGTAATGCCAGCGATAAAGAGATAAAAGCCCGCTGGAAAGAGTTGATAAACATCTACCACCCTGACCGCGCTCAGGCCAACGGCGCCAGCATTGAAGAAGTCGAGCGCACCACCTTAAAAATGGCTGAAATCAATAACGCCTATCAAAATATTATGAAAAGCCGGAAAGCGGCTTAAAGGAAAATTATGGAAGAAATCTTACTCCCCCATTTTAACGAGCGCAAAGCACCGGTCAGCCTGTTGGTTCTGCATTGTTCTGCCCATACCGGCAAAGAAATGGCTGCCTGCCTGAATAAGGCGGAAGTAAGCGCCCATTATATTTTAGACTTGGACGGCAGCCTGATAAAATGCGTTGACGAGAGCAAACGCGCCTGGCACGCAGGCTTGGGAAGCTGGCGGGAATTTCAGGAAGATTTAAACTCCGGCTCAATCGGCATTGAACTCAGCAGTCTGAGTTTAGGGCAAACGCCGTATACGGAAGCGCAAATTAACAAACTGATTCCTTTTTGCCAAAAGCTGATGCGCAAATATAAAATCAAACCGCAAAATGTTATTGCCCATTCGGATTTGGCACCGACCAGAAAAGCAGACCCCGGCATTGCCTTTCCGTGGAAACGTTTGGCAAAAGAAGGCATCGGCTTGTGGTATCAGCCGCGCAATGCCGAAAAAATGCAAGAAAATAGTGTGGCAAAATTACTGAATATCATCGGCTATAAAACAGATTCGCAAGAAGAAACGATTGCAGCGGCTTATGCTTTCCGCCGCCACTTTCTGCCGGAAGAAGTGGCTGTTGATGAAGACGTGCATCATTTGGTCGACAATATCTACCCGCTCGGAGAAAAAAAACTGCTGGAAGGCGAAAAATTCTTAAAAACCTTAAAAGCCGTCGCCTATAGTTACCAAAATTTATAACCAATTTGATAAAACTCTATTAAAGAGGTTTATCCGCACAAAAACAAAAGTTTGATATGTGAGGCGGATAATAAGAATTTAGGAAAATTGAGAGGGAGTGTACATAGAAGTACATGACCGAGCAATTTATCCGCTAATTCTGTATTAGGCGCCCGCAGAGCAAACTTTTAAGCGAGTTTTAAGGCGTCGAGGAAACCTTGCAATATATAAGAAGCTGCCGATGAGTCGAGCACTTTTTTGCGGCGTTTGCGGTTCATATCAACTTCTTTAATCAAAAAATTTTCCATGGCAGAGGAAGAAAGGCGCTCATCCCAAAAGGCATAAGGCAAATGCGTCTGATTATAAACTTTCTCGGCAAATGTACGAACTTTGGCGGCGGTTTCCCCCTCCTCGCCGTTCATTTGCAAAGGCAGGCCGTAAACAATGCCGCCGATTTCTTTTTCTTCAATAATCTTTTTAATCTCGGCAACATCGGTTTTAAAATCTTGGCGATAAATTGTCTTATAAGCGTTTGCAGTCAACAGCATTAAGTCAGAAACGGCAACGCCGAGACGCTTGTCGCCATAATCAAACCCCAAAACGGCTTTGTATTTTTCAAGATTGGTTTTAAAGTCTTTTATTTCCATATTTTTCTCCTGCAAAATACTGTAATGCAAACAAATAATCTGTCAAATGCTAATTGATTTTTAATAAACTTCGGCTACACTTTCGGCAATACTGAGATTCTTTTTTTAATAGGGCAAAATAATGAAATTCAAATATATCCTCACTCTTTTACTTGGTCTGTTCGCCGCTTTTCCGGCAAAGGCAGAACTGGAAATTGACGTCAACGGCGCCATGCGCGACCCGATGCCGATTGCCATTCCCGAAATGATTCATGACGGTTTCTGGGTCGGACAATATGCCGGCAAGATTCGCAAAGTCATCATTGCCGATTTGGAACGCTCCGGCTTGTTCAAAGTCATTGACGACAACAGCTACATTCAGGAATTTTCTTCCATGGAACAAGAGCCGGCCTTTATCGACTGGCGCGCTATTAATGCTCAGGCATTGGTACAAAGCGCCATTCGCGAAGTTGACGCCAACCATTTGAAAATCGAATTCCGCCTGTGGGATGTTTACGCCGAAAGCCAGTTGAAAGCCCAGTCTTTCACCACAACCAAAGACAACTGGCGTCGTGTTGCTCACGTAATTGCCGACGCAATTTATGAACGGCTGACCGGTGAAAAAGGCTATTTTGACACCCGCATTGTTTATGTATCTGAAAGCGGTCCCGCCACCAAACGTGTTAAACGCTTGGCGATTATGGATCAGGACGGCGAAAACCATAAGTTTCTGACCTCTGGCGCCGCTATGGCCTTAACGCCGCGTTTCTCGCCAAACCTGCAAAAAGTGACTTATATGTCTTATGCAGGCGGCACGCCGAAAGTTTATATCTTGGATATTGAAACCGGCAGACAACAGCTTATCGGTAATTTCCCCGGCATGACGTTTGCGCCGCGTTTCTCTCCGGACAGCAGCAAACTCTTGCTTAGCTTTGCCGCCAACGGCCGCACCGATATTTATGAAATGGATTTGAAAAACCGCACCTCGACTCAGTTAACCAAGAATGCCGGCATTAACACTTCGCCAAGCTATTCGCCGGACGGTTCGCAAATCGTCTTCAACTCTGACCGCGGCGGCAACCAGCAGCTTTATGTAATGAATGCCGACGGTTCGGATGTTCACCGCATCAGCTTTGGCGCCGGACGCTACGCAACACCGGTTTGGTCGCCGCGCGGTGACTATATCGCCTTTACCAAAATGGCAAACGGCCAATTCTATATCGGCGTGATGTATCCGGACGGTTCGGGTGAACGCCTGCTGGCCAGCGGTTATCTGGTAGAAGGCCCGACGTGGTCGCCGAACGGACGTGTTGTTATCTACTTCCGCCAGGACAGAGGAACTTCTCGTTCTAATGCGCCGGTTAAGCTCTATTCTATCGACCTGACCGGTTATAACGAGCGGATGATTGTAACTCCGGCAGATGCTTCTGACCCCGCCTGGTCACCGCTTTTGCCGTAAACCCACTCAACAGAAAATCCCCTCAATTTGCTTGAGGGGATTTTTTTTAACAAAATATTTTACTTGAATATCATCGAATAAAGAGCTTCAAAAAAATCAGTATATTTTGCTAAAATAATTATACATAATATCCCCACTATCCTCATAAAAAACAATTCACATTTTTCTAAAGTTATGTCATAATTTTTTTTAAATATTTCATATGAAAACCATTCGATAACAAGAAACAAAACAAACGTAAAATCAAAAAGAAAAAAACAAATATTATAAGATATCGAAAAACGCAAAGGAACAACCTTTACTAAAACGATCAAATAGATAATAGCTTCAATTTTATTCAATATATTTTTGTATTTTTCCATTCCACTTCCTTCTATTCAAACACCCTTGAATAAAGAGCTTCAAAAAAATCAGTATATTTTGCCAAGATAATTATACCTAATATTCCCCACACCCTCATACAAAACAATTCATATTTTGTATCAAACTCATCTCCAACTTCTCCCGGCAAGAAACATCCTAATACCATAAGCAAAACAATAGAAAAATCAAAAAGAAAAAGCCAAATATTATAGGGGATTGAAGAATGCAGAGGAACGGTAAATGCCGCACAAATAAAATAAAAAATAACTTCAATCTTATTCAATATTTCTTTAACTTTCTTCATCTTACTTCCTCTTCTTATCAAATATCATATCAAAGGTTTTTTGTACACTTTCATTTAAGAACGCACTCGTTGCTGCCCTTTCAATCTGCCGGTTATTTCCTCTGCCATATAAAAATTTTCCAACTACCAATCCCAAAACATTACCAACTCCGGCAGCAGCAATATTCTTTGCATAGTCACCCGGCTTATTCTCTGAAACACCTGTCCCATATACAATACTACTCCCCGTCATATCCAACAAGTTTTTTCTTCGCATAAAACGCAAAGGTGTTCCTTTAGCCGCTTTAAACAATTTATTCGGGCTGACAAACGCTCCTGCGGCTTCCATGGTTCGGGTTGATACGGGCATTTCCCGTCGTCCGTCTTCAAGATTGCGCCTTTCAGTATCCCTGTAATGCCGATACCCTCTCTTCATTGCCTCTGAAAAACGCTCTCCGTTCTGATTCCACTTGGGATTCAAACTTCCTAAACCATAGCCGACAGCCCCGGCAGCCCCTTTAATTTCATCAGCCCACCCCAAAGAAACACCCTGCAGAGCCGATGAAGACAAATACCCGCCCTTTCTCAAAAGCTTGTTAAAAGCATTTTCCGTTTCACCTTCCGGTTTCATTACTCCGTCAACTTTCAAATGATTGTCCTTTTGAAACTTTCTGATACCGTCAAACATTTGATTATCGGTAAATTTTGTCATTCCCCATTCCGGTTCTTGATAATATCCCAAATTTTTAAGATATTTTTTCACGTTAAAAACATCATCGGGATTAATATTTGCCGTTGTTTCAGACACTTCTCTTTGCAATTTAAATAAATCTGACATCTTTTTTCTCCTTAAAATGATTTAAAATAAAAAAAATCCGCCGGATTTATCCAGCGGATTTTAAAGACACTTCTGCCTAGTGACTTTTTATATATAAAAAATTTTTTCTAAAAAGTCAAGGATTTTATTCCTAATAATTTAAAGGAAGAAATAAAATAAATTATTTGGAGAATGAGGAAAACAGAGTAATTTTCGGAGTGAAAAAATCCTGCAAACGACAATTTCTATGGGCATATAAAAAATTCGTTATATGAGGCTGATAATAAGATTTCAGGTTGAAAGTACCGCAGTGTACATTGAAGTACATAAGGATACTTTCATACCGCAAAATCTGTATTAGCAGACCATAGAACGAATTTTTTAGTTATCACCGATACGCAAAGCTTCAATAAACGCCGACTGCGGAACCTCTACCTTGCCGAACTGGCGCATTCTGAGTTTGCCTTTTTTCTGTTTATCCAAAAGTTTACGCTTACGGGTGACGTCACCGCCATAACATTTTGCCGTCACATCTTTGCGCAGGGCTGAGATTGTCTCACGAGCAACAACGCGTCCGCCGATAGCAGCCTGAATCGGGATTTTAAACAAATGTCTGGGAATCAAATCTTTCAAACGCTCACAAATTTGGCGGCCGCGCGCCTCGGCTTCGCCGCGGAAGCATAAAAATGCCAAAGCGTCAACCGGTTCCTCGTTAATCAAAATTTGGACCTTAACCAAATCTGATTCGTGATAGCCGATAAGTTCATAGTCAAAACTCGCATAGCCGCTAGTAATTGATTTCAAACGGTCATAAAAATCAAAAACGATTTCATTCAAAGGAATTTTATAAACCACCATTGCGCGCGTTCCGGCATAAGTCAGCTCAACCTGCTCGCCGCGGCGCTCGGTGCAAAGTTTCAAAACAGAACCGAGATATTCGTCCGGCACTAAAATCGTAGCTTTAACCCAAGGTTCTTCAATGGAGCGGATTTTCGTCACATCAGGCATATCTGCCGGATTATGGAGTGTCATATCGCTGCCGTCCGTCAAATGGATTTTATATGCAACCGACGGTGCCGTCGTAATCAAATCCAAATCAAATTCCCGACTCAAACGTTCCTGAATAATCTCCATATGCAGCAAGCCTAAAAAACCGCAGCGGAAACCCAGCCCCAAAGCAGTCGAGTTTTCATTGACATAATCAATGCTGGCATCATTGAGTTTCAGTTTTGCCAAAGCGTCTTTCAGCGCCTCATATTGGCTGGAATCAACCGGAAAAATCGAACAGAACACAACGGGAATAGACGGCTTGAAGCCTTGCAGCGCCTGCTCGCAGGGACGTTTGTTATCTGTAATCGTATCGCCGATTTTACAATCGCTGACACTCTTGATGCTGGCCGTTATATAGCCGACCTCTCCTGGATACAAGGCCTCGGCTTCCTGCATTTTCGGAGAAAAAATGCCGACACGGTCAACCAGATAAGTCGCATTGTTGCTCATCATGCGGATTTGCGTTTTCTTGCGCATCACGCCGTCTTTTACCCGCACCAAAATCACCACGCCGAGATACGGGTCATACCAACTGTCAATCAGCAAAGCCTTCAATGGCGCATCGGCATCGCCTTCGGGAGCCGGCAGGCGGGTTACAACTGCTTCCAACAAATCAGGAACGCCGATACCGGTCTTGCCCGATGTTTCAACCGCCTCGGAAGTATCCAGCCCGATCACGTCTTCAATCTGGCGTTTGACTTTGTCAACATCGGCAGAAGGCAAGTCAACTTTGTTCAAAACCGGAATAATCTCATGGTTATTGTCTAAAGCCAGATACACATTTGCCAAAGTCTGAGCCTCAACGCCCTGAGTGGCGTCAACCACCAGAACGGAACCTTCACAAGAGGCCAATGAACGTGAAACCTCATAAGAAAAGTCCACATGCCCCGGCGTATCCATAAGGTTGAGCTGATAGGTTTTGCCGTCTTTAGCCGTATAATTCAACCGCACGGTCTGAGCTTTAATCGTAATGCCGCGCTCGCGCTCAATATCCATTGAATCCAAAACCTGCTCGGTCATCTCGCGCTGCTGCAACCCGCCACAATATTCAATCAGGCGGTCGGCCAATGTTGATTTGCCATGGTCGATATGGGCAATAATCGCAAAGTTTCTAATCAAATCCAGATTTGAAGCCATTATACATTCTTTCTTCTAAAAAATTTTGCAAAATTCAGCTTCAAAATATATGAAAAAAAAATTATTCGCAATATATTATTAACTGTGCTAATATATATAATCATCTAAAGATTGGCTTGTTGCAGGAGAAATGTCATGAGAAAGATGTTGGATATTGATTTTGGCTCGACAAGATACGATGAACTTGTCCAGCTGCGCTATAAAATTCTGCTGGAACCTCTGGGGCTGAAATTTCTGGACATGCACCGGAACAAAGAAGCCAATTATCTCCATATCGGCTGTATTGAACAACTGGATGACAAATTGATCGGCGGCCTGATTTTAGCGCCTATTGATAATGAAACAATCCGTTTGATGCAGGTTGCCGTTGAAACCCGATACCAAGGGGAAGGCATCGGCCGCGAATTGGTTAAATATGCCGAAAAACGCGCCAAAGAAGCCGGCTTTAGCAAAATTATCATGCACGCCATGCTTTCTGTCGTCAATTTCTATGAAAAAATGGGCTATACGCAAGAAGGTGAAATCTTTGAAGAAGGCGGCATAACCTTTGCCAAAATGGTTAAAGACTTAAAATAAAAACAATTCTCAAACACACTCAAGCCGCCTGCAAAGGCGGCCGTTTTTTTATACTAAATTAATATGAATGAATTTATCTGACGAGGGGAATAATAAGATTTTAGGAAGCTGGCGACAGAATTGTACAAACAAGTACATGACTTAACCGGCATTAGGCGTCCACAGAGCTACTTTTCAAAACTCGGATAGCGGAATTTATAGAGTGATTTAGAAGGCGAGGAAAATTTTAGTATACAAAGAGGCACATGAATTTTCCGAAACCGCACTAAATCACTCCAGAAAACCACTAGACGAGTTTTATTCCCGTTGCGGCAGGCTTCCCGTCCCTGTCACTATACAATTCATAGCTGACAGCCTGGCCGTCAAACAAACGGCGAATACCGGTTTTTTCCAACTGGGTCACATGGACAAAAATATCTTTTTCGCCGCATTCCGGCTGAATGAAACCATAACCTTTTTTAGTATTAAACCACTTAACTGTACCTTTTAACATCTGTTAAATCCCTTATATTTGTTGTTTTCTTCTGATAATATACCCGCCTTTCGCTGCCACGACCAATCAACTGACTGTTCCGTATTTAAATAGCGGGCATTTTTCAGACCGCCGCACTTATCGGCACAACGCTGATTAACTCTGCTCGGCAAAAAATTCATTTCAAAAATGATTTGCGAAGACGCAGGAATACCGTTTGAAATAAGGCAGTGCTGCAAACAGGGAAAAGCCTGTTGAGTAAATTTATCAGCTTCTGATTGCCGCACCATATGTTTCTCCTTATAAAAACGACAATCATTAATATAAGCTTTGGCAAAACGATTTAAAGTATCGGGCTTTTCATTTTTATTCCCAACAAAAAAGGAAGCCGTTTCAGGCTTCCCGTTAAGTTTAGCGTTCCAGTTTTTTATAACGCATGCGGTGCGGATTGCAGGCTTCGTCACCCAAACGGCGGCGTTTGTCTTTTTCATATTCTTCAAAGTTTCCTTCAAACCACTCGACATGCCCATCTCCTTCATAGGCCAGAATATGCGTTGCCAAACGGTCTAAGAACCAACGGTCGTGTGAAGTGACCAAAACGCAGCCCGGATAAGCCATAATGCCTTCTTCCAATGAACGCAGCGTATCAACGTCCAAATCATTGGTCGGCTCGTCAAGCAAAATCACATTACCGCCTTTTTTCAGCATTTTTGCCATATGAACGCGGTTGCGCTCGCCTCCAGAAAGCTGTCCGACTTTCTTTTGCTGGTCCCCGCCCTTGAAGTTAAATTGGCCGACATAAGCGCGTGACGGAATAGTTTTTTTGCCAAGCTCCAACATATCCAAACCGTCAGAAATTTCTTCCCACACATTCTTATTGGGATCCAAACTGTCTCTGGATTGGTCAACATATCCCAAATCGACCGTATCGCCCAGACGGATTGAACCGGAATCCGGCTGCTCCTGACCGGTAATCATACGGAATAACGTCGTCTTGCCGGCACCGTTCGGACCGATAATGCCGACAATGGCGCCCTTCGGAATCTTAAACGACAAATCATCAATCAAAACCTTGTCGCCATAGGCTTTGGAAATATTATTGGCTTCAATCACCAAATCGCCCAAACGCTCGTTCATCGGAATATTAATATAAGCCTGAGTTATCTTATCTTTGGTCGCCGCATTCAACAATTCGTCATAAGCATTGATACGCGCTTTTGATTTTGCCTGACGGGCTTTCGGATTCTTTTGAATCCACTCCAACTCATTTGCCAAAGTCTTCTGGCGGGCATTTTCTTCGCGGGCTTCCTGTTCCAAGCGTTTTTGCTTCTGCTCCAGCCATGAAGAATAATTGCCCTCGTAAGGAATGCCCTGTCCGCGGTCAAGTTCCAAAATCCAACCGGTTACGTTATCAAGGAAGTAACGGTCGTGGGTAACCATAACCACGGTGCCTTTATAATCCTGCAAATGTTTTTCCAGCCAAGCAACCGATTCGGCATCCAAATGGTTGGTCGGTTCGTCAAGCAGCAGCATGTCAGGTTTTTGCAACAGCAGACGGCACAAAGCGACACGGCGTTTTTCGCCGCCGGAAAGCTTGGTCACATCGGCATCGGCCGGCGGACAGCGCAGCGCGTCCATGGCAATTTCAATCGTACGCTCCAAATCCCAACCGTTGCAGGCGTCAATTTTTTCCTGTAATTCGGCCTGTTCTTCAATCAGCGCATTCATCTCGTCATCGGTCATTTCTTCGCCGAATTTCATGGATACTTCTTCAAAACGCTTGAGCAAATCGCGGGTTTCGCCCAGACCGTCCATAATATTTTCCATAACGTTTTTAGACGGATCAAGCTTTGGCTCCTGTTCCAAATAACCGACTTTCACGCCTTCTGCCGCCCAGGCTTCGCCGTTAAAATCCTTATCAACGCCAGCCATAATCTTTAACAAAGTTGACTTACCGGCACCGTTCACGCCGAGAACGCCGATTTTTGCGCCGGGCAGAAAAGAAAGGGTAATTCCCTTAAACAGCTCTTTGCCGCCGGGGAAAACCTTGGTTAAATTTTGCATAACAAACACATATTGGTACGAGGCCATTCTTATCTCCATCTGAATATATTAACTTAGCAGAGAGTATACAGACAAATCTCAATTATGCAAGCCGGGAAATTTTAAGCTTTGTCAGCGGGAAGAACGGCGGGAAATATGCCCGATTGACGGCTCAGAATACGTTTCAACCGGAGCCTGCCGCACAGCGCGCCTCTCCGCCGGTTCCGCCTGAA
Source organism: uncultured Alphaproteobacteria bacterium (assembly GCA_949493535.1). Taxonomy (GTDB): domain Bacteria; phylum Pseudomonadota; class Alphaproteobacteria; order RF32; family CAG-239; genus CAJLXD01. The sequence continues at coordinate 14,777 of CASZWJ010000009.1, read as the reverse complement.
GCTGAAGCGGACGATTGGTCGCAGCGTTTGAAACCGGAGCACTGGCCTGAGCCGCCCGCATTTTGCCTTGAGCTTTCTGAACGCTGCCGGCATAAACTTCTTTCAAATCCTCTTTAAGCTTACTGTCGCTTTTATAAATCTGCTTGGCATCATAAGGTGTCTTCGGGGTAATGATTTTGCCGTCTGGCATTTTAAGCGTTCCGTCTTCATATAAAGTAATGCGGAAAATATCCTGATTGTCAAATAATCCAGTTATCTCGCCGCAAAGATAGCCGCCGTCCCGTTGCTTGGCCAGATAACTGTCGGCTTTGGCTGTATTATAAGCGTAAACGCCGTCCTGCAGCATCTTGGGGCTGGGCGCTTTGGTCAACATAATAGCGCGCGCTAGCATTTCATATTTGTCATATTTTGAGGCATTGCACGCCAAACCCTGTCCGGAAACGCTCCCCAAGGCGCGCATTTCTTCAATATAAGACATTTGCGCTGCTGCCGGAAAAGCTGCAAGCGACAAGAGTATAACCATAACCAACCGTTTTGCGGACATAAGAAACCTCTTTGATTATAAAATATTGCTTCAACGTTATAAAAAAAAGCTGAAAAAAGCAAAAGCTATCTTACTTTTTTACCACGATTATATAAATTATGGTTGACAAAGGCGGCGTTTTAGCATAAGTTGCGGTCAACTGTTTATGAAAAGGAAGAAAAATGAAAGTTTACAGCTCTTTAAAAACTAAAAAAGTACGCGATAAGGACTGCAAAATCGTTCGTCGTAAAGGCCGCGTCTATGTAATCAATAAAAAGAACCCGAAACTCAAAGCTCGTCAGGGATAATTTATTGAATACCATTTTAGAAAAAGATTAAAACCCGCTGTTTTCAGGCGGGTTTTTTTATTACCCCTGTTTCCGCCGTATAAAAAAAGCACCCTTTATTGAAAATGGTGCTTTTTTTTAATTCATCAATGTTTTGGGCAAAAGCCTTTGCTGCGACGGGATTTTTGAACAACATGTACAACCTGTTACACGAGTGGAAAAATTCCTAACATGAAAGACATATTGCAAAATTATATAAAATCTGAAGAATGAACCGAGTAGCAGGCATCAAAGTTTTGCGGCGAACGAGTGTACAAAAAAGTACATGACGAGCCGCAAAACCGCAGATAACGCACTAATCGGCCATTATGCGGATTTTAGGGAATGTAGACGGTATGCAGCATATTCGTCCGCCCCTTCGTATTCAAGGGGAAGCCGGCCGTTATGATAATATGGTCTCCCGATTCGGCAAAACCGTTTTTCTTCGCAACCTGAACAGCAACTTCTTCCGCTTTGTCAAAGCTTTTGAAACTCTCTTTATTTAAATAGCTTTTGACCCCCCAGACCAAAGCCATGCGGCGGGCGACTTCAACTTCCGGCGTAATGGCGATAATCGGCAGATTCGGACGTTCGCGAGCGGTTAACAATGTTGTAAATCCGGAAGACGAATAAGTCACGATTGCCGAAACGCTGTCTAATACGCAAGCAACTTCGCTGGCAGCAAAAGTAATGGAATCTGCCTCGCTGCCGCAGCAGGGATGCAAACGGGATTTTTGCATTAAAGTATAAAACAACGGATCGGCTTCCACATTCTGAATAATGTTATTCATCATCTTAACCGCTTCGACCGGATATTTTCCGGCAGCCGTTTCGGCAGAAAGCATAACAGTATCAGCTCCATCATAAACAGCAGTCGCCACATCGGAAACTTCGGCACGGGTCGGTGTCGGATTATTAATCATCGATTCTAACATTTGAGTCGCAACAATGACCGGACGGGCATATTTGCGGCAGCAGGAAACAATGCGTTTTTGCAAAACCGGAACCGTATAAACCGGACATTCGACACCCAAATCGCCGCGGGCAACCATAACGGCATCAGACAGTTTGATAATCTCGTCAAGCTCGTCAATCGCGCTCGGTTTTTCAAGCTTGGTAATCAGCCAGGCTTTGTCTCCGATCAGGCGGCGGGCCTCACGGACATCTTCGGCCGTCTGAACAAAAGACAAACCGATCCAATCAACACCGAGTTTCAACGCAAACTTCAAATCCTCGCGGTCTTTTTCGGTGATTGCCGAAATCGGCAGCTGGGTATTAGGCAGATTAACGCCCTTATGCGCAGATAAAAATCCCGGAACGACAACTGTCGTATCAGCATAATCTGTACCGCACTCGTCAACATTCAAAACAATGTTTCCGTCATTTAAAAGCAGGCGGTCTCCCGGTTTGAGCGCGGCAAAAATTTCCTTGTGCGGCAAATTAACCCTTTGGTCATTGCCGGGAGCCGGATTCAAATCCAAACGGAATCTCTGCCCTTCTTTCAAATCGACTCCGGAGCCGATAAAATCGCCGACCCGAAGTTTGGGGCCCTGCATATCGGCCAAAATCGAAATATAGCGTCCTTTTTCTTTTTCCAATTTGCGGATATAAGCAACGCGCTCTTTGTGTTCTTCATGCGTTCCGTGGCTGAAATTAACGCGAAAAGCATCCGCGCCGGCATCAATCAGCTTTTCAATTTGCTCTTTGGTTGAAGAAGAAGGCCCGATTGTGGCTAGAATTTTAGTTTTAGTTTTCTGCGGCATATTTATACCTCTCATCATTTAAATTATTCATTGTCAGCAATATAACTCTAAAAAAGTTAAAAACATCTTATTTCCGAAAGATTTGCGCAGAAAATATTTTGCTTGTCAAAAATTTTCGGGCTTGCTATTCTCAGCGCAATAAATCATAAACCCTAATTGGAGAAAAATAATGTCCGACGAGGAAAACAAAAATGAAGTTGGCGGCATTGCCGCAGACAGATTGCGTTCATTAATCGAACGTATTGAGCGTTTGGAAGAAGAAAAAGCCGCTTTGGGTTCAGACATCCGCGATGTTTATGCCGAAGCAAAATCAGCCGGTTTTGACGTTAAAATCATGCGCACCATTATCAAACTGCGCAAAATGAACGCCGCAGACCGCGACGAACAGGAATATCTGTTGGAAACCTACAAAAAAGCTCTGGATATTTAGCCGAAGCTTGCCCTTAACAAGAAAGCCTCTCGTTTGAGAGGCTTTCTTTTTTCTCATTATAATTTCAGCGCCATGCCGATAACCGCGGAAATGACAATATAAAATATCGGGCTTTTTTTATAAAAATAGATTGCCGCCCAAAAACAAACAAATATTCCGGCCGTTTTCCAATCAACCACCGCCAGCTTTGCTATCTCAACCCCTGCAAACAAAATCAAAGCGATGACTGCCGGGCGGATTCCGGAAAGAATACTGCAAACAAGCGGATTATCGCGAAACTTTTTTAATAAACGCGACAACGCAATAATAATCAAAACCGAAGGCAAAACCAAACCGAAAGTTGCCGTAACAGCCCCTGACACGCCGGCGGCTTTAAAACCGGCAAAAGTCGCCATATTAACTCCGAGCGGCCCCGGCGTAGATTCGGAAATTGCAATCATATCCGCCAAATCCGAGGCGTTAAACCACGGATAATGCTCCGCCAAATCAAAGAGAAACGGCACGGTAACCAATCCGCCGCCAATCGCAAACAAACCGATTTTGAAAAATTCAAAAAACAACAGCCAATAAATCATTTTTTGCTCTCCTTTGAATCAATCCGGCAGCGGTCAAGAAACAAACCGCCGAAAGCCGCCAGCACAACAATCCATACAGCCGAAAGCTTAAACCAAAACAAAAGTGCAACGCTTGCCAAAAATATGGCAAAACCTTTTTTATTCTCGATTCCCTTTTTCCATAAACCGATCAGCGTATCGGCAATCAAAGCCGTCACGGCAACGCGAATACCGGCAAAAGCATGGCCGAGCCAAGGATTCTCCATATATTTTCCCAGCAGTCCGGCAATGAGGCTGATAATAATCAATGACGGAGCCACCATGCCGAAAGTTGACACGCAGCCGCCCAGCTTCCCTTTTTGCTTATAACCGATAAAAGTCGCAACATTTATGGCAATAATTCCGGGCGTGCATTGGCCGATTGAATAATAATCCAAAAGCTCGGCATCAGTCGTCCATTTGCGGCGCTTGACCAATTCGTCCTGAAGCAGCGGCAACATGGCATAACCGCCGCCGAACGTAAACAAGCCGATTTTGAAAAAAACGTTGAACAGCGCCCATAAATCTTTCATTTTTTTCTGCCTCCCGTTGTTTCAGCCGGACTAAAACTTATATTAATATAAATTATGAATAATCTTAAAAAAACGTTTAATAAAAGAGGCTCAAATGAAAATTGCCGTCATTAAAGAAACTCTGCCGGAAGAAAAGCGCATTGCCATAAGCCCCGATATTGTCAGCCGCCTGAAAAAATGGGATTTCGAAGTTCTGATAGAACAAGATGCAGGACTTCAGGCGGGATTCGGCAATGCCGATTTTGAAACGGCAGGCGCAACAATAACATCTTCCGCACAAGAGGCCTGCCAAAATGCCGACATAATTTTCAAAATCTGGGCACCGTTGCCGGAAGAAGACAAGCTTTTTCATAAAGGCCAGACAATCATTGCCAATTTTCAGGCATTGGCATACAAAGAGCGCCTCACTGATTATGCAAAACTCGGGTTGAGATGCTTCGCGCTTGATTTAATTCCCCGCATTTCGCGCGCCCAGTCAATGGATATTTTATCTTCGCAAAGCAACCTTGCCGGCTATAAAGCGGTTATTGACGCGGTAGCCGCCTTAGACAAAGCAGTTCCGATGATGATGACGGCCGGCGGCACAATAGCTCCTGCTAAGGTTTTGGTTCTCGGCGCAGGCGTTGCCGGGCTTCAGGCTATTGCCACGGCCAAACGCTTGGGCGCGCAGGTTTATGCTTCTGACGTACGTCCTCAGGTAAAAGAACAGGTTGAATCTCTGGGCGGACGTTTTCTTAATGTTAAAACGGCAGAAAATTTTGAAACAGACGGCGGCTATGCCAAAGAAACATCGGCAGAGTATCAGAAAAAACAGAATGAAGCCGTTGCCGAACAGTTGAAAGCAACCGATATTGCGATTACGACCGCCCTTATCCCCGGCCGTCCGGCACCGCGCCTTATCAGCAAAGAAATGCTTAAAACAATGCCGTACGGTTCCGTCATTATAGATATGGCCGCAGCAGCCGGCGGCAATGTCGAAGGGGCTGAAAACGGAAAAACGGTTGAAATCAACGGCATCAAGATTATCGGAAATTCCAATCTGGCAGCATCCGTCCCCAATTCTGCCAGTATGCTTTTTGCCAAAAATATTTTTAATTTTATTGCACCGATGTATAATCCGGAATCCCGCGAACTCGTATTTAACTTCCATGATGAATTAATAAGCGCAACTTGCGTCTGCCAAGACGGAAAACTGACAGGAGCCGCAAAATGACAGATATCTGGACTCTTTTGACTATATTTACGCTGGCCTGCTTCATCGGCTACTATGTCGTTTGGGGCGTTACTCCGGCGCTGCATTCGCCGTTAATGAGCGTTTCCAACGCCATATCGGGAATTGTTATTCTCGGCGCTCTGATTACCGCCGGAACAGATGTTATGAATCTTCCGAAAGCATTGGGACTGGTTGCCGTAGTTTTGGCGGCAATCAACATTTTCGGAGGCTTCGCCGTGTCACATCGCATGCTTTTAATGTTCAAAAAGAAAAAACAAGCGGAAAATAAAAACAGGGAGACAAAATAATGAGCTGCGGTTTTCTGTCTTTTTCATATCTTCTTTCGGCTGTCCTGCTCATTTTGTCAATCCGCGGGCTTGCTTCGCCGGAAACCGCCAGACGCGGCAACATCTTAGGCATGATCGGCATGGCAATTGCCATTCTGGTAACGATGTATTCCCCGATGGTCACCGAATACGGCTGGACTTTTCTTGCTATTTTAACCGGCGGTATCATCGGCACCTTGAGCGCTTGGAAAGTAAAGATGACTTCTCTGCCGCAAATGGTTGCCGCCTTTAACGGACTGGGCGGGCTTTCTGCCGTTTTCATTGCGATAGCCGAAATAATTGCCGGCTCCCAAACTTATTTGGAAACCTCGCTCGGCCTTTTAATCGGTGCCGTTGCTTTTGCCGGCTCAATGGTAGCTTTTGCCAAATTGCAGGGGCTGATCTCCGCCAAAGCAATCGTCTTTCCGGGGCAACAGCTTTTAAATCTGGCTTTGGCGGTTGCCGTTGTTTCCGTCTGTATAGTCTTTTGCCTGAACGGCAGTCATAGCCTGTTTTACATTCTGGCCGGTCTGGCCGTTTTGCTCGGCTTGTTGCTGGTTTTGCCGATTGGCGGCGCCGATATGCCGGTCGTTATTTCAATTCTTAACGCTTATTCCGGCTGGGCTGCCGTCGGCATCGGTTTTTCATTAAACAACACGCTGCTGATTATTATCGGCGCAATCGTCGGCGCCAGCGGAGCCATTCTCTCATATATCATGGTCAAAGCCATGAACCGTTCGTTAACCGGCGTTATGCTCGGAGGCTTCGGCGTAAATAATTCCAAAACCCGGACTTCCGGGGAAACTGAAAACAAAGTCGCCAAATCGGGCAGCCCCGAAGACGCCGCTTTCATCATGGAAAATGCCAACAAAGTCATTATCGTTCCGGGATACGGCATGGCCGTTGCCCAAGCCCAGCATATTTTGGCAGAAATGGCAAAAGATCTGCATGAAAAATTCGGCGTTGATGTCAAATATGCCATACATCCGGTTGCCGGACGCATGCCCGGACATATGAATGTTTTGCTGGCGGAAGCCAATGTGCCTTACGAAGATGTTTTTGAACTGGAAGACATTAACCGCGAATTTGCAACCGCTGACGTTGCTTATGTAATCGGTGCCAACGACGTGACCAACCCGCTGGCCAAAACGGATCCGTCATCGCCGATTTACGGCATGCCGGTTCTGGACGTTGAAAAGGCCAAAACCGTTTTCTTTGTCAAACGTTCATTGGCTACAGGCTATTCCGGCGTAGAAAACCCGCTGTTCTATGCAGATAACACGATTATGCTTTATGGCGATGCCAAAAAAGTAACGGAACAAATCGTCGCCGCGTTGGAAAAGAAATAGCAAAACCGAGCCGCATTATCTTTTATGGACAAAATTTCATTTTCTGCTATACTTAAAACAAACAACAACAAAACGGCAGACAAATGAAACAGTTAAGCAAAGAACAGCAAAAGCAGATAATGCAAAATCTGCTCAAGCAGCAGAAAAAACAAGCCGAAGAAATCATTGTCTCTCACGCGCCCGGCTATTTGCCGCAGGAAAAAAAGCTCGCAACCGTTTTGATTATGCGCGCCATAAACATCACGGCAACTTATAACGTTGATACCGCCCCTGTCATTGAAGACATTAAAAACCTGTTGGACAGCGGCGCAAAAGTTTCCGAATTGAAAACCTATACCAAACGGCTCTACAATCATGCCGACAAATTCAAACAGCAGTTGGCATATACGGTTGACCAAGGCATCAAACGCCGTAAAGAAACAAAACCGCATTATCCTGATTTTCTGAGAAAAAGCCCGACCGTTTATTTTTCAATCGAAAATTCTCTCTCTGCCTATCAGTTGATAGAACAGCAGATAAGTCAAATTAATGAAGCTCTGCCGACTGCCGGCCGGCTGCGTTATAATCCTGAAACAAAAAAACTGGAAACCGGCAAACAGGAATACTCCGTCGGCGCATTCTTCTCACGGAGAAAAACGGAAATAAGCAAAATCCTGCAAGAAAAAAGCATAAACTTTCAAGATACCGGATTAATGGATATAATCGGCAAGGCAGATTACAACGGTTTGATTGAATTGCGTAAAAACCGCGCCTTGAACAAAAACGGCGATAATCGCGATTTTATCCGCTTTTTAAGCGATAAGGTTTTGTTTCACCAACTTTCAGACCTGATTATCAGGCAGCATTCTTCCGACATGGGCGCAAAAATCATCCATTCGCTGCGCAGCCTGCAAGAATCTTATACACGTTCCGCCCATATCATCAATTTCACCCAGCAGAAAGGCGGCATTGAAAAAGACACTGTGTCAATAGATACGTTAATCGTTTCAATCAGCCCGCAGCAGATTGCCACACAATCCGAATATAAAAACTGGCGGAACTGCACTTCGGCAGATGATTTTAATCATCATAAAGTAATAGACGGCATTGCCGAAGGAACAATTATTGTCTACGGCGTCAATTCCAATCAGCCGCAAAAGAAAATCAGCCGCATCCTGCTGACGCCTTATGCTAATGAAAAAGGGGATATTGTTTATTTTGCCAACCGAACTTACGGCGAATATAATCTGGCATTCAGACAAGCCGTTGAGCAATTGGCACAAAAAATCAGTTCTCCGGAAAAAGGAATTTATAAAATTAACCCACATATTCTGCCGGACCGCGCACCTGAGCAATTGTTTAATTTTTCCAATGCCGAAGAATTTTGCCAATATCAAAATTTAGATTATCAAAAAGCGGAAAACGGCAAGATTGCGCTTGAAAAGCTTAACTTGGCAAAATCCGGATTTGACCGCCTGCCTGAGTTTTTCAGAGAAATGGATGTTAAAGAACTCAACTTGTCTTTTCTGCCGATTGCCGATTTTGAAAACTGCCCCCAATGTCAAATATTGGATATCAGCCATTGCGATAAACTGGAAGCAGACTGCGGCAGAACAATTCCTGAAAGCGTTATCAGCCTGAATGCCCGTTTCTCCAATTTCAACGGCTTAGGTCTTTCTGCCGATTCTCAACTTGAAGAATTGAACATCAGCAACAACGACAATATTGCCGACAATTTTTTGCAAAATCTGCCACTCAAGTTAAAATCCCTGAAAGCTAATTTCACGAATATAACGTCTTTGCAGGGAATTAATGCCCCGTTGCTGGAAGAACTCTCGGTCAACGGCTGCGAAATCAAAGACGAAACTGCCGGCTTAGACATCGCCGCGCTTAAAACCCTGCAACGCCAGCGCTGATTATAAGCCCAGCCAAACCAAAAACAAAGCGCCGAAAAAGACCGTATATAAAAGCAATCCGGAAAAAGAAGACGTTGCCACGCGCACGTCTTGCGAAGACGGAACGGCATTTTCGATAATAATGGTTTGCAGCAAAACATAAAGAATATAATTCGGCAGAGTTGCCGGCATCATCGGCAGAATAATCTCATTCACATAGTAACCGATCGGCAAAAGCAGCAACGGCGCCATTGCCGCCGGTACCGCATTATAAAACGTAATATTGCGAAAACCGACCGCCCCCATAACATATCCGCCGTCCATGCTGCGCCGCGGAAAAATCGTAAAATTGCACGGCTGGGCATTCAATACATATCCGACAATAAAATGCATTGTCTCGTGCAGCACCGTCCCCGGCACATTCACAAAAGCGCACATCCACATACTGTCATAAGTGGCATATTTGAAACGCGTTAACACAATCACCAGCAAAATCAGATAAAAGCGGTTGTCAAAAACGCTTTGCAAAAATGCCGGAGAGTTAACGATTTGCATCAGGCGATAATAAACTTCATAAACCATTTCCGCTCTCCCTTAACGTTTATTCAACACGCTCAAACCGGCAAGATAAGTGTTAAGCAGCAATTTGCAGATATTTTTTTTGTTCACTTTGCTCATCTTATCCAGCCCGTTGAGGGTTAAAAAAGAACTCAGCGAGAACATAGACAACCACAGAACCTGCAAAGAAACCTTACGCTCCGCCGGACTTAATTCGGCAAAAACCGCATTAAATTCTTTACGCCACAAATTCGTAAGGCGCAGCAGCTTGCGCAAATATATCGGCGGAAAGTTTTCATATTTTGAACAAATATGAAAATTATACAGCAAAAACCATAAATTCGGCTGGCTCAAAACAAAAGCGACAAAAGCGTCAATATAACGGTTCAGGTTTTTATAAGCATTCGTATCCGGCAGCAGCTTTTTTAAAACCAGATAAAGCTCGTCAAGCGTCAGCATATTCTGCTCCATGATAAACTTGTCCATATTGGCAAACTGGTTATAAATCGTACCCACCGAATAGCCTGTTGCTTCCGAAAGCTTGCGTGCCGTCAAAAACTCCGCCCCTTTCCGGCGGACTAAATCTCTGCCTTTTATGATAAGCGTCTCATGAATCTTGTCTTTTGTTTCTGTCATTGTTATATATTATTTAATAAAATGCTGTTATATGTTTTTGTTATGAAAATAACTATAAATCATTAATGAACACTGTTCAATTTTTTTTACGCCGCCGAGGGATAAAATTATGTTAATGAGATTCGCTTTGCTTACCGCTTTCGCTCTTGCCGCCGCACCGCTTTCCGCACAGGAAAATAAAGCAAATTTTTATCAGGACCTGCTAATCAGTGACGAACTGAAAGCCAAGGAAGCCAAAGAAAAAGCCGAAGCGCAACACCGGCAGCAATTGGAACAAGCCAAAAATTCGGCCCGCGGCATTTTAACCACCAAAACCAAAAACCTTAAGATAGACGTTCCGAAAGTTGAGCGCCGCAAAACGGAAACGCCGGTTCAAAGTGACAAAGATGTAGCCGCAGCAACCCAAAATCTGGCTTCCGCCCCTTTCGGCCTGCTCTGGAAAGCAAGCATTGAAGCCACCAAGAACCTCGGCGTCATTTTAACGCCGATTGAACAAAAAGACTATGTCAATTCTTTTGCCGCCACCCACCTGCCCAAAGATCCCAAAGGCTTTCGCGAAATATACCTGACTTTTGGCGAAGAAAATGAACTCTGGAGAATGATTGCTTACGGCGAATTCATAAATGACACGCCGGATGCCGCCAAAGTTCTTAAAGAATACCGGATGTACAGCAGGCTATTGAGCCGCAAATACGGCAATGCCAAGGAATTTTTTACTCCCGCCACCAAAACCGTTCAAAAAACCGTCAGGGAAAACGGTCAGGATGTTGTCAAAACCGAGCAGATTCCGGAACCGATGGGCAACCCGAACTTTTTAAAACAATTGCAAAGCGGAGAGGCTGACCTGTACAGCACTTTTGAAGGCGACAATATCGGTGCAGCACTCGCAATTAATGTTGACGGCGACGGAAAAAGCTACATAATCATCAACTATACAAACATAAAAATACTCAAAGAAAGAGAAGAAGAAACTCTCGATATTTTATAAATAAAAGGACGATAACAAATGACTAAAATCAGTTTCTGCGGAATTTCCGGAAACGGTGTCAGTGCGTTGGCACAAATTATGGTAAAAAAAGGTTTTGAAGTCCGCGGTTCGGACCGTACTTTTGATTTGGGCGGAGACCAAAGCCGCAAAAAGGCGCTTGAAGAAATCGGCATTCGGATTTTCCCGCAGGACGGTTCCGGCATTACTGATGATTTGGATACGCTTTATGTTTCTACAGCCATTGAAGACAGCATTGCCGACGTTCGGGTTGCCAAGGAAAAAAACATTGCCATAAAAACACGTCCTGACCTTTTGGCGGAACTGTTCCACCAATACAAACACAACATTGCAATCAGCGGCACATCAGGCAAAACGACAACCACCGCAATGATCGGCTATATCCTTGATACTTTAGGCAAAAAGCCTTGCATGATTAACGGCGGCTACCTGCGCAATTATGAAAACCAGAAAGGCGTTGCCAATATCATTTACAATGAGGGCGACATCTGCGTTATCGAGGCCGACGAAAGCAACGGCACGATTGAAAAATATCACCCCTATATCGGCTTAATCAATAACATCGGCGTTGACCATAAATCTCTTGATGAATTAATAGGCCTTTTCAAAGATTTTGCCGGACGCTGCAAAGAGGGCTTGATTGTCAATATCGACTGCGACAACTGCAAAAACATCACTAACCCCAACGGCAAAACAGTCACCTTCTCACTGAAAGACAGCAATGCCGATTTCTATGCTGATAACATTAAGCCGATTCCCGATGGCACTCAATACAATCTGGACGGCAAAACGTTCAAACTCAATCTCATCGGCAAATTCAACGTATCTAACGCCTTGGCAGCTATTGCCGTTTGTTCGTTGCTCGGCATAGACAAATTCGAAGCAGCCGAAACTCTTGAAGGATTTTTGGGCACCCAGCGCCGACTGGAAGTTGTCGGTACGAAAAACGGCATCACCCTGATTGACGACTTTGCCCACAACCCGGATAAAGTAGCCGCATCCGTTTCGGCTCTGAAAGATTACAAAGGACGCCTGATCGTCATGTTCCAGCCGCACGGCTTTGCGCCGATGAAACTGACCGGCAAAGATATTGTCAAAGCATTTGCCGCTCATTTGGACAAAGAAGATATTTTGATTCTGCCCGACATTTATTTCGTCGGCGGAACGGCTGATAAAACCATTTCTTCAAAAGATTTGATTAATCAGGCTTTGGAACTCGGCGTCAATGCGCATTATATTCCCGAACGCAAAGACGTTGAGAAATTTATTTTAGCAAATGCCGCATCCGGCGACCGCGTCATTATCATGGGCGCGCGAGATAATACGCTGCCGGATTTCAGCCGCCAATTGTTAAAGGAAATATAAACCATGTTCACGCTCAAAGCCGGAGACAAAGTCGGCATCGCATCGCCGGCCGGACTCTTAAACAGTCCCGAAGAGATTAAGTTGCCTTTGGATTATTTGGAAGCTCTCGGCTTTGAGTGCATTCTGGGAAAACATGTCTTTGACCAAAACTATTACATGGCCGGCACAGACAAAAACCGTGCCGCAGATTTGCATGATTTTTTCAAAAATCCTGAAATCAAAGCAATTTTTACAACCGCCGGCGGCTGCGGTTCACAACGCTTGCTACCGTTGCTGGATTATGATTTGATAAAAAATAATCCCAAACCGGTTTTCGGTTTAAGTGACAACACCGCTTTGCAAACAGGCATATATACCCAAAGCGGCATACCGTCCGTCACCGGCTTTTCACTTAAATACGATTTTAAAACCGGCCATATAAACGAGCTGCTCGAACAATCTCTCAAAGCGGTTATCAATGGCGAAAAACAAACTATAACCAGTGGCGAAACCCTGACTCGGGGAACAGCGGAAGGCACCCTCATCGGCGGCTGCCTGAGTCTGGTCCGAAGCTTGTGCGGCACGCCTTATTTTCCTGACCTGAAAGATAAAATTTTATTACTGGAAGACGTAGGAGAAAAAACTTACAAACTCGATTTAATGCTGACCCAGCTCCGCCAACAATCGGGATTTGGCAAAATTAAAGGCATCATCTTCGGCATTTTTGCCGGCTGTGAAGAAGCTGACGACGGCGACGGAAGCGTAGACGACATTCTAAATAACTTTGTGTCAGAACTTCCGCAAGATATTCCGGTTATTAAAAATTTTCTTTACGGGCATATCCCCGGACGTTACGTTCTGCCTGTCGGAACAAACGTCAGAATAAACGCGGACAAATGCCTCTTAGAATATTTGTGATAAATATTTTGAAGCGAAATCAAAATTACGGCTGTTCAACTGCGAAATAAGATTTTGATAAACCCAAAAACCATTCCAGCCGCGGCTGTTAAACGCCATCATTGATAAAATTGCCCACAAATTCGCCCCCGGCAAAAACATAATGCAAAATTTATAGCCGACTTTCGGCAAGTCTGTTTGCTTTTCATGGATTTGTGATGCGACAGTATCGACATGATACCCGATAAAAAAGCCCATAACCATATAAATAATGAAATTAGACGGCGCATATCGCGTATAAACAGAAATAGCAATCATAACCATCATGCCGAACAGCGGAAAAAAGTAAGGCGCAATCACAATCAGCCAATTAGACGGGCCTTCAAAAGACATCGCGCCACCGTCATTATCCGGATTTACCCTGATGCTTTTTATTTTATGGAGTGTCAAAAAAGCAAAAAAGGCATGCGTCATTTCATGAGCTGCAATTTCCATGCTTGTCTTCATTTCTGAATCCATAAATCCGCGAGAAATAAAAAACAGAAAAAAACCGCCAATCATCGCGGCTGACGGCAAATTCGTCAGGCTGAAATAAGAAAAAGACTGAATATATGCAGGCAAAGAAACAAGCATATACAACGCAACCGGCCATTTAAACAGTTCAATAATTTTATTCAATAAACTTTGCATCAGCTCACCTTCATTAATACGTCAGCCAGCATATAACAATTTTAATCGCTTTTCACCACCTTTCATAAAAATATTAACATTTCTTCAATCAATATGCTTTATGGTAAAACGAAAGGGATGTTCAGGCACCCCGCCGTCTCTTGCTTCCCCCAGAAAAAAACAGAGGCGGTTTTTTATTATCCCGCGACTTTGCGCATTGGCCGTTTTGCATAAAACAAACAGTTCCAAAGCAAGATTTCGCAAATTATAAGGATTTGACGCTATGGATGAAAACGAATTAAGCACATTTGACTTTGTAACCAACGAAGAAGACGAAGTCATGCTCTTGCTGCATGCGCAGGAAACTGAACCGAAAAATCCCCGAATTGAAATTGATGTCAATGAAAAATCTGCGGTTCTTATCCGTAACGAAACAGATGAGATTTTGCTGGAAGGCATTCCTGAAGATATTATTGACAGTTTGCAGGATGCCGATGCGTTAATGGTCTGCGAATTAAAAATCGGCGAAAAAGAAGAAGATACCGAAATAGCCTATGCCTATGAAGCTGATATCGATGTATAGGACAAATACTTTTCAGAAATAACTCCCGCCCCTCAAAAGAGGGGCTTTTTTTATGCCTGCTTTCAGCTGCAATCAAGAGGAGCTCTCTCTCATTCGCCATTTTTTCCTTTAAATCCAAATGATTACAAAAATATGATAAATTAGATCTTTTGCA
>CASZWJ010000008.1 GCA_949493535.1 uncultured Alphaproteobacteria bacterium | reverse complement strand
TGCCCCGAAACCGCGATGCTCTCTGAGTATTATGCGGAACTTTCGGGGCTTTTTTATATTAAAGTCTAAAGGCCACGGCCGGCGGCGCCCAGTTTGACAGCCGCTCCGACACAGCCCCGAAACCGCGATGTTCTCTAAAGTATTATGCGGGACTTTCGGGTAAACGCAGGGCGTTTAATCCCAATAATAATACTGACTAACGGCTCACGTTGTTTACTTTATTAAATGTGTCAATTTAACAAAAAAGCCTTTCTAAATTTCAGAAAGGCTTTTCCTAATTCAGCAATACTATTTGGCCGCGTTAAGTTTTAAGATTAACAATCAGTTGCAACATTTCGTCTACGGCTGTAAATGATCTGGTATTTAAACCATAAGCCCTTTGGACAACAACCATTTTGCTAAACTCACTTTCCATTGTTGCCGTCGAATTTTCCAAAGCCTGACTTTTGACAAACTCTTTATTTGCACCTTCATCCAAAAGATAAGCGTTTCCGGTCGTATTATTAGCTTCGAATAATGTTCCTGACACAGCCGTTAAATTATCCGGTGCAGGAAAACCTGTCAGCGCCAACTTTGCAATATTAACGGTTTTGCCGTTAGAATACTGGGCATAAACCACACCTTCCTCACCGATAGCACTAAACATAAAATTGCCGCTTTCCTTACCGTCCTGCGTAATATTGCTTATACCGCTGCTGCCGTCATACTGTGTCATATTTTCAATATTCATGGCGATATTATTGCTGCTGCCGTCCTCCCAATTGACCGTCACATTAAAATTTTTGGGAGACAATAATTTTCCGTCTTGGCTGAAAACGGCTTCTATCGGCTCTGCCGTGCCTGCCGTACCGCCGTTCACGTTGAAAGTAACATTCCAAGTATTAATCTTGCCCTCTACTTTGGTGAACAGCATATTCATTGTTTCGCCGTCATTGTTCGGCCCGTATACGGTAATGCCATAATTGCTGTTTTCGACGCCGGATGCCGGAACATTTGCAGTTATGGAAACTTTGGTTGTGGGAGTTGACGGCATTTTGTCCGGATAAGAAATAACAATATCATCCGGAGTTGAGCCAAAACCGCCGCCTTCCAAAGCCGGAAAACCCTGAACACGCAAGCCGCTGTTGTTTACCAGATAAAGCTGACCGTTGGTCGTTACGGTACGAAAATCGCCGGCACGCGTATAATATACGTCGCCGGAATAACGGTCTTTTAAGGTAAAGAAGGCATTGCCCGTGCCATTTATTGCAACGTCATAACTGTTGTTTGACGCACGTACCAATCCCTGATGCGTTACATTCGTCCGGTCATAATAGCCGACGCCATGAATATCAACTCTGGAACCGGATAAACCGTCTTGGTTTCCCTTAACAACCGGCGTTGCGCCGAGCATTGTACGAAACATCGTTTCGTTGGCTTTATAACCGACGGTATTGATATTGGCTATATTGCTGCCGACTGTTCCCAATGCATGAGCCTGAGCATCCATACCCGTTACGGCTGGCATAAAACTACTCAAAACCATAAAATACCTCCTTGATTTCTATTTTTTATTACTCATGCAAAAACCATGCCGAAATGCAAATTGTTTTTAAGCTTATTTTTTTATGATATTAACAACAATTTTCAGGATTTATTTAAATAAGTGCAAAAACAATCAAAAATGGCCTTTTTTGATAAAAAACAGAGTATATTTACGCAAAAATCGATATTTTTTGTTGTATTTTGTAAAAATCAGGGGTATGAATCTGTTTGAATTTATATTAACAAAAAGCGAGAAAAATAATATGGCAAATCCATTGGATACTAAAGTTATCAGCAAATTGGCTGAAATTCTTGATAAAAGCAATTTAACAGAGCTTGAATATGAAGACGAAACCTGCAGAATCTGCTTAACCCGCGAAGTTCATGCCGCACCAGCCTTTGCTCCGATGCCTGCTCCGATGCCGATGCCTGCCGCACCGGCTCAAATTGCTGCGCCGGCTGCTGCTCCGGTTCCAGCTGCTGCCAGCGAAGAAGACTATTCTCAAAATCCCGGTGCCGTTAAATCGCCGATGGTTGGCGTTGTTTATATGGCTGCCGATCCGAATTCTCCGGATTATGTTAAAGTCGGCGATACTGTTTCCGAAGGCGACACCGTATGCCTGATTGAAGCTATGAAAACTTTTAATCCGGTCAAAGCCCACAAAGGCGGAAAAGTTACTCATATTCTGGTTTCTACCGGCGATCCGGTCGAATACGGCGAACCGCTGGTCATTATTGAATAACAGGCTTAACTTCTAGGATTTTAATATGTTTGAAAAAGTATTAATCGCCAATCGCGGCGAAGTGGCTTTAAGAATCCACCGCGCCTGCCGCGAAATGGGTATTCGTACCGTTGCCGTCCATTCAGAAGCAGATGCCGATGCAATGCATGTCCGTTTGGCTGATGAAGCAGTCTGCATCGGTCCTGCCCGTTCAACAGAATCTTATCTCAATAAATCAGCTATTATTTCGGCTGCACATATTACCGGCGCTGACGCTATTCATCCCGGGTTCGGTTTTCTTTCCGAGAATGCCGATTTTGCGGAAATGGTTGAAGAGCACGGCATTACCTTTATCGGACCAACCGCCGAGCAAATGCGCTTAATGGGCGATAAAATCACTGCGCGAGAAGCCGCTATTAAAGCCGGCTTGCCGATTACCCCCGGTTCTCCGGCTCTAGAAAGCGTTGAGCATGCTATTGAATGGGCTAACAAAATCGGCTATCCGGTCATTGTTAAAGCAACGGCAGGCGGCGGCGGCAAAGGCATGAAAATTGCTTTTAACGATACTGAGATGAAAGAAGCTTTTACGATGGCCAAAGCCGAAGCAAAAGCCGCTTTTACCAGTGATGTCGTTTACATGGAAAAATATCTGCAAAAGCCGCGCCATATCGAAATGCAAATTCTGGCAGACAAATACGGCAATGTTGTTCATTTGGGCGAACGCGACTGTTCTATCCAGAGAAATAACCAAAAAGTTATTGAAGAATCTCCGTCTCCGGCGCTTAATCAGCAGCAGAGAAAAGAAATCGGTGACATTGTCCGCAATGCTATTGAAAAAATCGGCTACACAAATGCGGGAACGCTGGAATTTTTATACGAAGACGGCAAGTTTTATTTTATGGAAATGAATACGCGCCTGCAAGTCGAACATCCGGTTACCGAAGCAGTTACCGGCATTGATTTGGTTAAAGAACAAATCCGCGTTGCCAGCGGCGCTGCTTTAGGATATACGCAAGACGACGTTCAATTCAGCGGCCATGCAATTGAATGCCGCATTAATGCCGAAGATCCGGCAACATTTATTCCCTGCCCCGGAAAAATTACCGAATGGCATGCGCCGGGCGGTTTGGGCGTTCGCGTTGATTCCGAAATTTATTCCGGATATTCAATTCCGCCGTATTATGACAGCATGATTGCCAAATTGATTGTTCACGGCAAGACCCGCAACGCGGCATTGATGCGTCTGCGCCGCGCGTTGGAAGAATTTGTCATTGAAGGCGTTAAGACGACTATTCCGCTGCATCAGGATATTATTTCCCAAGCAGAATATATTGACGGGCAATTCAACATCCATTGGCTGGAAGGCTTTATGGACAAGAATAAATAGGCTTGTTCGGACATCTTTAGAAAAGCTCCCGCAAAAGGGAGCTTTTTTTTTGCAAAAAAATCTTTATTTTGTCCACATCTTATGATATAAGCAAAATACTTAATCAAATTATTTATGCTTATAATTTCCTTTAAAAAAATTCATTCTATTTTTTTCGGTAAGAAATAAGCGCTAATGTATAAAATTCACTCATTTTCTCACCTCTAAAAATTCAAATAAAATGAAAAGAATTGCTCCTTTCGTTCTAGCGGGTCTAGTTGGTACTGTACTTTGTGCTACCATTGTTACCCAGTGCTCACCCTCTCCCGAAGAAAAGGAGGAGGCGGCACAAATTGAAGAAATTGAATACCTTTGTTCTCGTCCGACTTACTATGTAGATGACATTAGCGGAACAGAAAGTGTTTATAAAGTGCTTCTTCATCGGAACAGCAACAGAGCAGACGGAAACCTGCCGGAAAAACTAACTGTTGCCTTTTATGAGGAATATACGCCTTCCGTGGCTTATCTCGAAAGAAATGACAGCATCAAAATTAAAATTTATGCCTTCACTAACGAAGAACGCATAAACGGCAGATATGTTACGACAACATCTTATGAGGCGGATCTATTTGTCTTTGTTGACCAAATTCTCACCTTGCGTAAAAAACACGCAACGGCTGCCAACAATGAATAAGTAAGTTGCCATTTTATGTATTCTGCCAAGCCTTTTCTGTGAAGAAAGGGCTTGTGCTTTTTTAAATAAAAATCTTTCGCCTTCACACATAAAAAAAATCCTCCGGACAAGCCGGAGGATTCTTCAGCAAACAAGCAGGGGATTAAGCTGCTTTGTTTAATTTTTTCTCTGCAAAAGCATTCATTGTATTGATAACATAATCCAAATCTTCATTATCGAGATAAGGCGTCATCGGCAGAGACAAGACTGTCTTGGAAAGTTTTTCGCAAACAGGCAACGGACGGCTATTCCATTTTGCATAAGCTGTCTGTGTATGAACAGGACGCGGGTAGTAAGCACCGCAAGGAATGCCGTTTTCTTTCAGATAAGCCATCAATTCATCACGGTCTTCACAATTAATGGTATAAAGAGCATAAGCAGACTGGCAGTTATCTAAAATCTGCTGTTTTTTGAAGTAATTATTCAGCTCGTTATCATAACGGCTGGCAACTCTGTAACGGTCTTTCAGTTCCTGTTCAAAAACGGTCATTTTCAGGAGCAAAACGGCACCTTGGAACGTGTTGAGACGACCGGTCATACCCAAGCGGACGTTATCATAATGGTCTTCAGGGCTCATACCGTGAACGCGGCAAGATTTAACCAGTTCATTTTCTTCATTGGAATTTGTGAAAACAGCACCGCCGTCGCCATAGCATCCCAACGGTTTGGTCGGATAGAAAGAGGTTGCGGTCATATCGGCAACATTACCGGCTCTGGTACCATGGTAAACAGAACCAAATGACTGGCAGGCATCTGCCAAAACTTTCATGCCGTTGGCGTGGGCAATTTTGATGATTTCGTCATAGTTGCAGGGAGAACCGAAAATATCAACCGGAATAACGGCTTTGAGATTCAATTTGCCTTCTTTTTTAACTTCATCAATTGCACGCTGCAAATCTTTGGGGTCCATATTGTAAGTGTTCGGATCAGAATCTACAAAAATCGGGGTAGCGCCGAGCAGAACCGGAGCTTCTGCCGAAGCGACAAAAGTGAAAGAAGAAACGAAAACGGCATCACCCGGTTTTACATCCCATGCCATCAAAGCCAAAGTCAAAGCATCTGTACCGGAACCGCAGGTTGAGCAATATTTTGAACCGGCAAAAGCGGCCAATTTGTCATCTAATTCGCGAGTTTCAGGACCTTGGGCATAGCCGCCGTGATTCAAAATGGTTTTGAAAGAATCTAAGAATTTTTCCTGACCGATAACGTTCTGAGAAGTTTTGCAATCGAAAAGCATAATCGGTTTTGAAGGCTTGTTTGTCATATTAATTATCCTCTATTATAGTTTTGTTCTTAACTGAGGAGAATAGTATGTTAATTTGCCCAAGATTGCAAAACACAAAAGGTTTCAGCACTGTAACAAAAAACAGGATTTAAAATTATTTATGACAAAGCAACGGCATAGGAGACCATGTTGCGCCCGTTCCAGCGGTGGATATAATATCCGACCGGACGCTCAAGTTCCTGCATATTCCGTACCGGTTCAAAATCAAGATGTGCCTGCCAATTGGCGCTGAAACACGAAATAACGGGCACTCCGGCAATATTAGAAACCAGCGAGTTATGCAAATGCCCGCAAGCGACTAATTTTACCGTATCATTCCGGGCAACAATTATCTCATTAAATTTATCGCACCAAGGCTGTCTTGTTTTCACATCAAAAAAATTAAGGCCGGCATCAACCGTAAACTGGTGAACCATGACCACAACCGGTTTTTGCAAAGGATTATCCGCGAGTTTTTGTTCCAACCAATCTAACTGTCCGGCAGACAACTCTCCGCCCGGCGTATTTTCTTTATAACTGTCCAGAGCAATTATCCGCAGCGGATAAGAATCTATGCAATAATCCAATTTATCGGCATGTTCGCTCAGCGGATGAGCCGGAACATATTTTTTCAACGCAGCCATCAATTTTTTTGAATTGTCGTGGTTGCCGGTTATGCAGAAATAAGGCGTATCCAAATTATCAAGGATTTTTAAAACCGGATAATAATCTTCAAAATCGTTGTTTATCAAATCGCCGCTGACCAGCAAAATATCAGGTTTTATATCCTGAGTTTTCATATGATTAATGATTTTCTCAATATTTTCTATCCCCCTTTCGCCTTGATAAGGATAATGCAAATCTGAAATTTGAAATATATTCATCTGGTCAACTCCTTGTATTTCGGACTTTAATATACATACTTAACCCACACTTTTGAGTCAATTTAATTATTGATTTCAAATTTTTTAATGTTATATTGACTGAAAGTAATTTTTTCAACATACAGCAGGTGTGACAGTGATAAAAAAAGCATTTTTGTTTTCTATCTTTTCTTTAACCCTTTTATTCACGACATCTTGCGCAACCTCGCAGAGTCAAACGGATCAGCATGAACATGAAGACACGCTGGAAAGTTTCAATCGGGCAATGTTTACTTTCAACTACAATGTTGACAAATATGTTTTGAAACCTGTCGCCAAAGGCTACCGCGCGATTACAACGCCGGATGTCCGCACCAGAGTTTACAGCGCTTATTTAAATATTAAAGAGCCGATGTTTGCCGCCAATCAGCTTTTGCAGGGCGAGTTCAAACAATCCGGCATTTCGCTCAGCCGATTTGTCATAAACAGCACTCTTGGTTTGGCCGGCACATTTGACGTAGCAACCGCATGGGGGCTGGAGCAGAAAAAAGACGATTTTGAAACCACTCTTGCAAAATGGTGTGTTCCCGACGGCCCTTATATCGTTTTGCCGTTTATCGGACCTTCTACGCCCCGCGCCTTTGCCGGCCTGATGGTTGACTCATTCGCTTCTCCGGTCTACTGGCTCACAAATGATCATGATGACGGCATTTATGCTTATGGCGCTTATATCGCCGCCAAATCTATTATCATCCGAGAAGCTTCCTTGGAACTGGGCGATGATTTGGAACGCAATTCTGTTGATTTCTATACAACAATGAAATCCGCTTATCTGCAAAATAAAACCGATATGCCGAACTGCTTTAACGATACTCAGACAAATGCTGCCTATGACTTTGATTTCGGAATTGAAGACGAAGAGCAGACATTTGACGAAATGGAAGCGGAATAACATAATATTAAGGAGAACAACAACAATGAAAAAAGGTATTTTTGCTGCAATTTTAGGTTCAGTTTTTCTTTTTACGGCTCATGCCAAGGCTGATATTAATGCAGCGCAGGCAGATGCTTTTGTCCGTAAAGTTGCTAATGAGGGCATTGAAGAAATCATTAATGCGAATGTTTCACAAAGCGTTAAACAACAACGTTTTGAAAAATTGTTTAATGAAGCTTTGGATCTGGATTTTATCGGCCAGTTTGTTCTCGGACGCTATTGGAAGACAGCTACGCCTGAACAGCGCAAAGCATTTATCAAAGTTTATCGCGAATTAAATATTAAAACCTGGTCTGCAAGATTTGACGAATTCAAAGGAAAATCTTTCGTATTTAACGGTTCTACACCGTCAACTTCAAAAAATCAGATTTTTATTAATTCTACGGTAGCTATGGATCAGGGCGAACCGGCTAAGGTTGTTTGGCGCGTAAAACAAACCGGCAGCAATTTCAAAATTGTAGATATCATTATTGAAAATGTCAGTCTGGCTATTACGGCTCGCAACGAATATACCGCATTTATAAAAAATAACGGCGGCAATATTGATGCTTTGATTGCAGATTTGCAAAAGAAAGTTAATGCTCCGGTTAAACCGGCCGGAAAATAAAAGCAACTAACATTCAAAAAAAACGCAGATAAGTTATCTGCGTTTTTTTATGGCTTAATCCGCTCAGAGCTACCTAATAAACTGCGTCCGATAAAAAGAGTTCCTATAACCAATAATCTTTCTGCATAGCCTCAAATTACAACAAGCCAAGAAGGATTTTTGCCTTTATTTTTTATGTTTATTACGCGCTTCAATCCCGTCATTAATATATTTCTTTATATTATCGCCAAAAGT
This sequence comes from uncultured Alphaproteobacteria bacterium, assembly GCA_949493535.1. Lineage (GTDB taxonomy): Bacteria > Pseudomonadota > Alphaproteobacteria > RF32 > CAG-239 > CAJLXD01. The sequence continues at coordinate 64,036 of CASZWJ010000008.1, read as the reverse complement.
GCGATGAATATAAACCGTTAACTCGCTGGGCTTTTCAACATAAGCTTCTGCCTCTGCCTGCGCTTGAAGCAATTTTTCAATTTCTAAATTTTGTTCAAGAATATTACGTCGATTGTCGGCATCCTCTGCTCCGCGAACTGATGCAATATTAAACAAAATATGGGCTTTATAGATATCGCGCGGATATTTCTGCCCTACAGCCAAAATATTGCCAAGTTCCATCATTGCCGCAACATTGCCCTGATCTACGGCTTTATTCAGCGCCCGCACGGCATTACCATAGTTTTGGGGCGTTCCCCAGCCGTTCATATACATTAAAGACAGAATATAAAGGGCATCATCATATCCGGCATTGGCTGATTTTCTAATCAAATCGAAAGCAAGGCGCAAATCCTTATTAACAACGTACCCTTTGAAATGGGCATAGCCCATCATAAAATTAGCCGTCGGATTATTTTCTTTCGAAGCGACTTCAAACAGCTTCATCGCTTCTTCCGGATTTTGAGAGACGCCATAACCGGAAAGATAGATAAAAGCCAAATTGACCGTAGCTTCCACATTGCCCAAATTAGCCGCCTTGGCAAACATTTGAGCCGCAGCCAAAGAATTTCGCTTTGTTCCTATGCCGCTGTAATACAAGCTACCAAGATTATTAACAGCTACATCATCATTTTGCTCGGCAGCCATTTTATAATATTCAAAAGCCTTCTTGTGATTAACCTCAACGCCGTCTTCGCCGTAAAGATACATATAGCCTAAAGTCAGCTGCGCGTTGACATCTCCTTCTCCGGCCATACGGGTTAATTTTTCCAAAACCGTTTCTGTCGAACCGGCTTCAATCTGAACATCCGGTTTCTTCTTTTTATCCCAAAAATTCAAAAAAGAAAAAATACCTTTATCTTTTTCCTTATTTTCCGTATTTGTTTTTACGTCAGGTGCTTTAGCCTGCTCTTGCTGAGCCGGCGATGAAACGACACTGTCTCCATCCAAAGATAATACAGCTTGAGCCTGAGCCAACGAAGTCGTTGCCAAAAGACCGAACAAAAACAATGATATGCGGCGCATTTTGCCTCCTAGCGGGTCATAAGATTTTTATAAAAAGCCTTTCTTAAATTATGTTTCATGGCTTGATGCCGTTTATTATGATAATTTCTGCGTTTATTATCAAGTCTTTTATAAATATATTCCGATTGGCCTTCCCCTTCCAATGCCTCCAAGACCTCGAGTTCATCTGAATCCGGAAAACTTTCATCTTTGAGAACTTGTTCAGGATAATCGGCGTCATAATAAGAATCGCTTATATATGACGTTTCATGACCGCTAATCCGCCCGTTGTATTTTTCCATAATGAACGAACTGTAACGGTCTGCAAAATCCTGAATTTGTTCTGACCTTACCAATAACCCCAAGGATTTCAATTCATCATCCTTTACATTAAAAGCCTGTTCCATATCATAAGCCTTAAAAGGGCGGTAAATAAAATTTCTGGAAATAAATTCGGCAACGCTGCTAAAGATTTGTTCATTAGCGCGTCTCTGCGGACTATAAACTTCGGCATCAAACGGCCGGCCGTTCGCCAACTTGGCATCTTCAATACGGAAAGCTTTATCCAGAACCTGAAGGTTATAAGCCCTTATAGAATCCTTATTAATCTTTTGAATTGCCAGCTGGTGCTTAAAAATGTTCATTTTCGCAATCAGACGATCAGCCGTTCCCTTAAAACGCCCGATATTCTCTTCCCAAAAGCGCAAACCTTTTTGTCCTGTATTCTTTGACGTTATCAATAAAAGGCTGTTATCGCGGCTTTCGGCATTTTCTTCTCCCGCATAAATCAAATGCGTGTGAATATCGCCTTCATAAAGCTTGGTTATTTTAATTTGCGTTTCAACCTGAAAGAGATTCCCATTGTTTTCCATATTCAAATAAGCTCTTTTCTCACGATAGTTTTTTGTTCCGTATTTTGAAAAGTCATTGCTGTTATCATGGAAGCTATCTTTTATTTCAGAAACGCTCACATTGTATTGCGGCGCATTAATAAACATATCTAATGTCTCAGTCGTATCCGTATAATATTTGCGCGTTATTGTCATGCGGACAACATCTTTCAAATGTTGATGTGGTTTGGGAAGCATGCTTATTTCGCGCCGGATTTGAGGTTCCAGTTTGCGTAATGCTTTACGGTAAGCGATCGTATCGGCACCGTATTTACTGCTCAATTCTTTTATATATTTCAGCCGGATTTTAGAAACATCTTCACGATAGTGCATATAATACTTGCCGCCGGCAGATATAAGTTTGCCCTGCTCGTCATAAACCGGCATTTTTATTTTATCAATTGCCCGACGCACATTCTTCAATCCCGGCAAAATAACATATACCGGATTGTCACGGAAATCATAAAAAGTCAGCCGCATATTCGTAAAGGGCGTAATATGCTTGGTTTGATATTCTTTATATTTGGACATATTATTATGAAGGCCGTCAACAGCTACGTTTTCTTCAACAATACCGGTATCCAGATCAATTGCGTTAATCTCATCCGGGGCAAGTTCTTCGCCCAACTCTTTCAAACGCCTGATTTTATCCGGACGGTATTCATTCAGCAGTGAAGCCGTTATATTACGGTAAAGCACGCGATAGGTTTCCATTGCATCGCCATAAATTCCGGAAAGGTACTCTGCGGCCTCATCATCTATTTGTTTATTTTGACGCGCCTGTTCAATATATTTAAGACTGAATTCATTAAATATATTCTGAATATTATCAATCTGCTCAGGAGACAAATGATCAATATCCGCCGCTTTGATTTTTATATCTTTATCTTCAGCCAAAGCTTTTTTGACTTCAGCCATTAATGCTTCATATTCCATCATATTTCACTCTTGCATTTTGTCCATTTCAACTCACTAGTATACATGAAAATAATATAAATACAAGCACATTAAAAATATTTTGTCAAAATTTATGTCGATTTTATCCTTAAGAACCCCCAAGCCATAAGCATGCATTTGCAATATCACATATAAAAAAACTCCCGGTTTAATAACCGGGAGTCTTATTCTTAAGATTAGACTTAGAACAATTTCAGAACTGACTGGGCAGCCTGAGAAGCCAAACTCAAAGAGTTAATAGCAAGCTGCTGTCTGGTCTGCAGAGCCAACATATTTGCGGACTCTTCGTTCATGTCAGCCAAAGTCAATTTGTCTGCACCTTCAGTCAATACGTTAATCAGATTGTCAGTGAATTCTTCACGGCTTTGAACTACAGAGTAGTTGTTACCAAAGTCAGATGCGATTGTACGCAATTTTGAAATAGCACCTTCAATGCTGCTGATTGCTGCTTCGATGTTGCTGTCTTTTTGCCAATCATTCTGAGCCTGAGAAATACCCAAACCTTTAGATGATGCGTCAACACCTTTAATTTCAATCATTGACGAACGGTCTTCGTTGAAAATAACTTTCAGGTTATTTTCCTGCAACAGGTTAATACCTTTGTACCCTGCATCATTTGCCAAAGCATCAATCTGCTCAAGAATCTGGTTAAACTGTTTGGCATAGCTGGTACGTTCTGCTGTAATAGCAGAAGCATCGCCGGCTTTGCGGCTGCCTTCAATGCCCAATTTATCCAAAGCTTCTTTATTGGCAAGGCTGTCGTCAGCTGCAAAAATGCGGAACTGCAAATCTTTCGCCATTACAGAGAAGTGTTTACCATCTGCAGCAGCAGTTAAACCGGTTACGCCGGCATCTTTAATTGCGCCGGCAATTGTTGCTGAGTTTGCACCATTGCCATCGGCGGTCAGGGATACTTTTTTAGCAGCACTTGCGTCATCAGCCAATTTGGTAGCACCGCTGCCATTTACCCAAGAAATAGCTGTGCCATCCGTGCTGGAAACTTTGACATTGCCGGAAGCATCTGCTTCTGCATTCAATCCCAATCCTTGCAATTGGTTAACAACGTAGGATGTGATATCGCCCAACGTATCGCCAGCCGTGACGGTTGCTGCATCAATTGTGATTTCTTTTGACTGATTGTTACCGTAATATACGGTAAATTTAGCACCGGCCGATTTATCTGCCGTAGACAATTTTAAGTTAAAGGTACTTAAATCTGCGCGGGCATCCAAAACGAAATCGCCGGTAATTCCTTCGGTAACCTCGTTTGAAGTAATTGCATATTTATCAAAGTTACCTGAAACGTCACGAGCGGAGTTTGCGATAGCCTTTGCTTGTTCTGCAAAAGAAGTAATTGTTGTTAAAGCTTCATCAGCCGCTTTAATAGTCTGAATACCTTGCCCCATGCTGTCAAGCAATGCACTAAGGTCGTTTGCGCGGTTATTTAATGATTGAGCTGTATAGTAGGAAGAAGGGTTATCTATTGCCGAGTTAACCTTTTTTCCGGTGGAGAGACGCTCTTGTGTCATATCCATCAAACTCTGGGTATTCTGTAATGACAACAGGTTTGAGCGCATGCTCGCTGTAAGTGATATATCTGCCATTTTCTTTCTCCAATACTTTGGAACACATTACTTGTGAATGTTCTACTAACATTACAAGTTTTATATTAACACAAAATCAGCATCAAAGCAATGCCTTTTTTAAGGACGAAATCCTTTCACAAGTTATTTAAGCCTTACGCATTGAATTTACAGCCTTTCTCAATCCAAAGTCTTACAAAAACCTGTTTTCCCTTATATCTATTGTTTATAGTAGATATAAAAAGTTAATTTTTTGATAATAAAAAAAGCAAAAATAATATAAAACCAGCGAGTCTCTCTAAATCCGACAAAAAGAATCAGAACAATTTCAACACTGCCTGAGCCGCCTGAGAAGCCATGCTCAAAGAATTGACCGCCAATTGTTGTCTGGTCTGCAAAGCCAGCATATTTGCCGATTCTTCGTTCATATCCGCCAGAATCAACTTATCGGCGCCTTCCGTTAAGACGTTAATAACATTATCCGTAAAGTTTTCACGGCTCTGCACTACGGAATAGTTGTTACCAAACTCGGAAGCAATGGTGCGCAATTTTGAAATAGCCTTTTCAATATTACCTATCGAGTACTCAATATTACTGTCTTTTTGCCAGTTATCCTGAGCCTGAGAGATACCCAAACCCTTAGAGGACGCATCAACGCCCTGAATTTCAATCAAAGACGAACGGCTTTCGTTAAAAATAACTTTCAGGTTATTTTCCTGCAACAAATTAACGCCTTTATAACCCGCATCGTTAGCCAAAGCGTCAATCTGCTCAAGAATATCATTAAACTGTTTAGCATAACTAACTCTTTCCGCGCTAATTTCCTTAGCATCGCCAGCCTTACGGCTACCCTCTATTCCCAATGTTTCAAGAACTTTTTCGCTTTCCAAATCTCCGGGAACAGCAAAAACCCTGAATTCTTTGCCCGTTGCCGTAATAGAAAACGTCTTGGCATAAGGTTCTGCAATTAAACCATTATCCGCAGGATCTTTTGCAACACGAGAAATTTCAGCTGCTATTGTCGCAGAGTTTGCACCGGTACTGTCTTTATCCAATGTAACCAAACGTGCCGCACTTGAATCATCAGCAATTCCCGTCGTCGCATCATTCACCCAAGAAATTGCCGTACCGTCAGTACTGGACACCTCAATTTTTCCGGTAAAAGAACCGTCAGCAGCGGTTTCAGCTTTAGCATTCAAACCCAGCCCCTGAAGTTTATTCACGACGAAAGCCGTTACGCTATCCTGATCAGGTGTTCCCGTAAGCTCCGAGAGATCAACCAGAGAAGTTCCGCCATCAGAATTATAAATCGTAAATTTAGCACCGGCCTGCTGATCGGCAAGCTTCACATCAAGAGTAAATTTACTCAGATTATCACGCGCATCAACAATAAAGCTTCCGCTTACAGGCTCAGACACCTCTTCCGATGTAATAGCATATTTATCATAAAAACTGGGAACATCACGAGCGGAACTGGCAATAGCTTTCGCTTGCTCGGCAAAAGACGTAATCGTCTTAATTGCTTCATCAGCCGCTTTCAACGTCTGAATTCCCTGTCCCATACTGTCAAGCAAAGAGCTCAAATCATTAGCCCTGTTATTTAATGACTGCGCCGTATAATACGAAGAAGGATTATCAATTGCGGAATTGACCTTTTTCCCCGTAGACAAACGCTCTTGCGTCATATCCATCAATTTTTGAGTATTTTGTAAAGACAATAAATTAGAACGCATGCTTGCTGTTAATGAGATGTCTGCCATGTTCTTTGTTCCCAATACTGCGAAATATATGCCCTGCTCAGGGCAGCTTCTGTTACTCTCAATACGGCCACCCTTTAGCAGGCGCCGCACCCGTTATTAACAAAGTATTAATTTTTTTTGATAATTGTTAGACAATTTACGCAATTATCCACAATTTTATAGACTAAAGATCTCCGCGCAGCGCCTTGCCGAACAATTCGTCTTCTTTTTTCACCAGCTTATCGGCATTTTTAATCGCGCTGTAATAGTCCTCATTGATAATATTGTCATTAACAACAGAAATATAAGGTATCAAACTCGGCGCCGCATTTTGCAAATCGCGGACATATTCAAGATAAATCGGGCGCAGCTTCTCGGCATTTTTTGACAAATACATCTGTTGAACGACAAAATAAACCCTTTTGCTCGGCGTATCAGCCTCTTTTTCACGCAGAATAAACTTCTCGCGCAAGATAGGAACATTGCCCTCAATATAAAAACGGGTGCGCTCGCCGTCATTGGTAATCAGAGATTCCCCGATAATAATGCTTTCGTGCGGTTTCAGTTCAATTTTCAAGGGCATGGCCTACTCCATATCTTAATATTTTATTAACAAAACTGTGGCTATTATATAATTGTTTTATTTTTTTTTGCAAATCTTTATTTTCTATTATATAAACAAAGCGGTTTAATTGTGTACAATCGAAAGAATTTTCATGGCTATTCAAAAAAAAGAATTCAGCGACCAGCAAAAAAATATTCTCCTTGATGCTTTGGGATATATTCTCAACATTGATAAAAAGCCTAACGACATCAAGATAAATTATTTGAAACTTCAGGCTTTTGAAATGGGCTACGACATGCGGCGCCTGAAAACCAAAAGCGCCCTTAAAGCCGTTGACATAATCAATCGGCTGAACAGCATTAAAGATGTCCGCATCAGACGTTATATTCTGCGCGAGATGATTATGCTGGCTATTGCCGACCATGAACTTTCGGATACCGAAGTCGACACAATTTACGATATCGGCACCAAAACGGGAATTTCCGTTGATAAAATAGACGACTTTTTCCTTTGGGCAGCTAAAGGCGTCGAGTGGCAAATTGAAAGCGTCAAACTGGTTGAAGAAGACTTGTAATTATGGAAGCAGCTCCGCCGATTTATGCGATTAAAGGGGCCGAACTCAGTTTCGGCACAAATCAGCTTTTCAGCAATGTTGACTTATATATAAATGCCGGCGACAAAATTTCTTTAGTCGGCCGCAACGGTTCGGGAAAGTCGACCCTTCTTAAAGTGATTTCCGGCATTATCGAACCTGATGCAGGCGAAATTTTTATCCAGCCCGGCGTTAAAACGGCTTATATGCCGCAAGAACCCGATTTCAGCGGGTATAAAACCTTGCGCGACGTCGTTTTATCCGGATTGCCCCTTAACGGCGAAGGGCAGGAATATAAGGCAGACATGCTTATTCAGCAATTTGATATTGCTGCCGAAGCCGACCCCGCCACCGCTTCCGGCGGCGAACGCCGCAAAGCCGCTTTGGCAAAGACATTAGTTGACAGCCCTGATATTTTGCTGCTTGACGAACCGACCAACCACTTAGATATTGCCACGATTGAAACTTTAGAAAAAATAATTGCCCGCTTTCAAGGAGCCGTCGTCGTTATTTCGCACGACCGCATGTTTTTAAACAATATTTCGCAAACGACTTTCTGGCTCGACCGCGGTATCATGCGGCGCAACAACAAAGGATTCAGCCATTTTGAAGAATGGCAGGAACAGGTTATTGACCAAGAAATCATCGAGCAAAAAAACCTTAATAAAAAAATTGAAGAAGAAACCGAATGGCTGCATAAAGGCGTGACAGCCAGACGGCGGCGCAACCAAGGGCGCCTGCGCCGTTTATATCAGCTTCGTGCCGAGCGCAAAGAACAAATCAAGCAAATCTGCAATATTGATTTGAATGTCGAAGAAGGCGATTTTCGTTCCAAACTGGTGATTGAAGCTAAACATATCTGCAAAGCTTTCGGCGAGAGGGAAATTGTCAAAGATTTTTCCACCCGAATTATAAAGGGCAACAAAATCGGCATTGTCGGGCCGAACGGTGCCGGAAAAACAACGCTCATCAAACTTCTTACCAAACGTCTGGCGCCGGATTCCGGCTTTGTGCGTTTGGGCAAGAACCTTGAAGAAGCTTATTTTGACCAAAACAGGCTAAGCCTCGACCCGAAGAAAACGCTTTGGCAGACTTTGTGCGACAAAGGCGACCATATCCTTGTCCGCGGACAATATCGCCATGTTGTCGCTTATCTGAAAGACTTTCTGTTCCGCCCCGATCAGGCTCATTGTCCGGTTTCGGCATTGTCCGGAGGCGAGAAAAACCGACTGATGTTAGCCGTTTCTCTGGCACAACCGTCAAATTTTTTGGTTCTGGACGAGCCAACCAACGATTTGGATATGGATACGCTTGACCTTTTGCAAGAGGTTCTCAGCGATTATGAAGGCACCATGCTGATTGTCAGCCATGACCGAGATTTCCTTGACCGTGTTGCCAGTTCGGTTATTTATATGAAAGGCGACGGCAGCATCTATGAACATGCAGGCAGTTACAGCGAGCTGTTACAAAAACTGGCAGAAAAGCCGGCACCGGCAAAAAATGTGAAAAAAAGCATCCAAGCCAAACCCGCCCCACAGCCGCAAACGCAGAAAAAAGCCAGTAAACTCAGCTATAACCAGCAGCGCCTTCTTGAAGTTCTGCCGCAGCAGGTCAGCGATTATGAACAAAAAATCCATGAAACGGAGCAACAGCTTTGCGACGGCGATTTATACAATACAAATCGTGAAAAATTTGAAAAGCTGAGCGCCGAACTTGTCAAACTGCAAAAAGACTGCGAAGCGGCAGAAAACCAATGGCTGGAAATCCAAGCATTAAAAGAAGAATTAGACGCGGCTAATTAGCTTTTTGCCCATCAAGCAAAATGTTAATTTCTTCTATTCTCGGCTTAACAAGCTTATATTCAGAGTTAGAAATGCGCTCAATATTGAATTTTTTATTCTGCTCTTCGGCATTTCTCAGCAAAGCCTCTGCCAGCTCCTTATTCTCCAGCATCTGCGCCTGTTCCAGCATTAACCGGCGATTTCCGGCAATTTCTTCATCTCTTGAGATTGTCGCAACAATTGTACGAACACGGTTTTCAATATAGAAAAAACGTTCGGCATTCCACCCTTTGCGCCGCAGCCAGCGTGCCACAACAGGGTTGGCCTCAGCCAAAGACGCGCCGCCGACCATTGAGATATCGGCAAAACCCAGTTCATCTATTTTTTCTTGCCGGTAACGGCGCAATGTTTTCAGAAAAGCATTTAACTCATCTGCCGAAATTTCTTTAGAAACGGACACAATATTATCGGGATAAGACGGAGCATAGCCTGTCTCCGTATAATGGCAGCATTTCCACGAAATTGCAAAAATTATAATTGCAGAAACAAGAACAGCTGCAATTTGCGCCCGAGACAGCTTCATCAAATTACCACCTCAGATTAGAAATGACATAGTCGGGGCTGGTATCAAAATTAGTCGAGAGTTCACGGGTTTTGGCCACATCCGGAATATATCCCTCGCCCAAAAAATTAACATGAACGCCTTTAGAAACCAAAGCAGAATGAATCCCCGCCAAATTTGCCCCTTTGATATCTGTCGTCAAATTGTCGCCGATTAGCAAAACACGGGCTTTGTTCAAGTCTTCAATACCGTCGAGCGCATATTCCATAACCTTTATATCCGGCTTGCCGACAGTTATGATTTTTCCGCCGAGAATGGCATATTGTTCGGCAATTGCCCCCGAGGCCAAACAAACTTTGCCGTTTTTGTAAGTTGAAGTGTCGTTGCCGGCGCAGACTAACGGCATTGCCAGACTGGCCGCATGCTCCAAAAGCGGACGATAAGTATCTATCGTATCTTCAACGGCATTAACGCCGCCCATATATAAAAAATCTGCCTTGGAGAGCTCATCTGCCGCCGCAAAATCCAACTGAGAAAAGACGCCTAATTCTTCTTGGCTGCCGATTGTGTAATAAGTTGTTCCGATAGCGCCGTAATCTCCGCTGCCGGCTTTGAGATGATAATGCAGAATTTCTCCGGCGGTAATCACGGCATCAAACAACGCCAAAGGCACTTTATTTTGATGAAGGATTTTTGCCAAAGAGGCAACCCGCAACGGACTGTTGGAAAGCAATATTATCTGTTTGCCGGCCTTTTTTATATTAATCAAAGCGCTCAGAGCTTCTGACTTAATATCGCCGCCTTCGCTCAAGACGCCGGAAAATCCGACAACAACAGCATCATAATTGTCAATCACCTTAGAAATATTGACAATAGGTTTTATCATTTTCATTCTTTTATTCCATTCCAACAAACTTTAGGCTTAAATTTATTTAATAATTATTCTATTCAGGCCCTAATATCAAGAAAATAAAAGGACTTTTAAGCCGCTTTCTTCATAGTTTGATATTTTTTTAATGCTTGAGGAAAAGGCTGCAAAACGCGTTCCAAAACGCCTTTCAGCTCAGAAATGCAAACGCCGTAATTGGTAATCGGCACATTCAGGCTTTCGCATTTATTGATGCGAGAAAGAATCTCCCGGCGGTTATGCATGCAGCCGCCGCATTGAACGACCAATTTATAATCTGCCAAATCTGCCGGAAAATCATGTCCGGCCACATGGTTAATTTCTAATTTTTTGCCGGTTTTAGCCGTCAGCCAGCGCGGAATTTTAACACGGCCGATGTCATCTTCCACGGCGTGATGCGTACAGGATTCCGCTATTAAAACTTTATCTCCGTCCTGCAAACGGCTGATTGCGGCCGCACCTTCCACCAGTTTAATAATATCCCCTTTCAAGCGGGCAAATAAAATCGAAAAAGTGGTGCAGGGAATGTTTTTCGGCGTCTTTTCAACCATAAAGTCAACAACCTGCGAATCACAAACAACCAAGGCCGGCTGCGTTTTCATATTTTCCAACGCCCGAACATAATCATTTTCTTTGACAACAGTTACAATCTGGTTATGATCCAGCCCGTCGCGGACAGCCTGAACCTGCGGCATAATCAAACGGCCTTTCGGCGCTTCAAAATCTATCGGAACAATCATGACAATCTGGCTGTGTTCCGGCGCCAAATCTCCTAAAACGGCCGGCGTATTGATAAAATCTTCCGGACAAACTTTTATCAACTCGGCCTTTAGCTGATTTAAAATTTTATCGCGACTGCCTTTGTCCGTTGAAACAACGCTGATACCCCCGCCCTCCGACGGATACATATCCGCTTTGTTAAAAATTTTGATTAACGGCAGTTTGCGTTCTGCGGCTTCGGCGATAATCTTTTCTTCATATTCTCCGATTTTGTTGCCTTCGCATACCAAAATGACAATATCGCTGCGGTCAAAAGCGGCAGCAGTTTTTGCCAGACGCTTTTCCCCTAATTCCGTTGCGTCGCCCAAACCGGCCGTATCTAACCATGTGACGGGACCGAGCGGCAAAAGTTCCTGATTTTTTTCAACCACATCGGTAGTGGTGCCTTCCTGTTCGGAAGTTATTGAGATATCTTGTCCGGTTATTAAGTTCAGAAAGCTTGATTTTCCCGAATTGACGCGCCCCATAAGCGCAATATGCAGCCGGAGAGATTTTGGCGTTTTTTCCATATTATTTGTCCTTTATCAATTCTTTAACAGCCTGATTGGCAATCGTTAAGCCGAAAATTGCAGTTATGGTCGGCAGCGAACCTAAAGTGTTTCGCTTGCGCCCGTTCGGATTTTCGCCCTCTTCATTACAGATAATGGCGGTTTCGGGCAAATCGACCTGTTCGTCTGATGAGACGCAATAAATTTTGCTGATATCAACGCCGCGTTTTTTCAGCCTTTTGCGAATAAATTTGGATAAGCCGCAGTTTTTGGTCGCGCTTAATTTACCATAGTGAATACAGGACGGGTCTGATTTCAGAGCGGCACCCATGGAAGAGATGAAAGGAATTTGCGCTTTGTGCAAAGCTTCAATCAAACAGCATTTGGGGTTAAGCGCATCTATCGCGTCAACAACAAAATCTACTTTCTCAGACAACAGTTCCGGCAAAGTTTCGGCATTGACAAACAAATCTTTGGTTTCGACATGGCACTCAGGATTAATATCAAGCGCGCGTTCTTTCGCCACATCAATTTTTTTGCGACCGACAGTTGAACTCAGAGCCAATATCTGCCGGTTAATATTGGTTAAATCAAAACTGTCAAAATCAACCAAAACCAGGTGTCCGACCCCTGAACGCGCCAAAGCTTCCAGCGCATAGCCGCCGACGGCTCCGAGCCCTATCACCATAACCGTCGAATTTTTCAGCTTTTCAAGCCCTTCTTCTCCGAGCAAAAGTTTGGTTCTTAAAAACCTCTCATCTACCATGGCTTTATAAACTCCAAAGAATTTTTTAAGATTTGTTCTGCCTGCTTCTCCGGCTCTTCTCCGCGGATACTGGCTATCTTTTCTATTTGTTCGGGAATGGAAGATGGTTCGCTTTCAGCCCCCTTTTCCGCTGCCTGATACGGACCGTCGGTCTCGACCAAAAGCTTGTCCGCCGGAACAGACGAGATAATCCGCTCTTTATCCGCATTGGCAAAAATTGACGCGGAAAAAGAAATAAAACTGCCGGCAGCCAAGGCTTTTTGCATTAACTCAAAACGCCCGTTGAAAGAGTGCATCACAAATTTTTGCGGCAGATTATTCCAACATTCCTCCAGCCATTCCGCGGCTTTTACGGCATGTATCAATAACGGGCGGCAATGTTTTTTTGCCAAAGCAACATGGGTTTGAAAAATTTGGAACTGAGGTTCTTTTTCCCGAAAACGGATACGGTCAAGTCCGGTTTCACCTACCAATGCCGACGGAAAACGGCTTAAAAAGCTTTCCAAACGCTGTTCCCAACCTTTATTTGCCTCTTCCAAATACCACGGATGCAGCCCAAATGCCGGAATAACAAAATCGGGATTACTTTCTGCCAAAGAGGCAATCCGTTCCCAGTCTTTTTCGACAATTGCCGCGCAGACTAATTTCTCTGCGCCGGAAGCCTTTGCCGAAGCAATAATATCCGTTGCACATTTTTGTTTATAGTCTTGCAAATGAATGTGAGTGTCGATAAACTTCACTTAAATTTTTCCTGAACGAAAAATACGTTAAATTGGAAAGGATTTTAGTTAATTATGAGTATTTTGACAAGACCAATTTTAGAAATCAATCTAAACCATTTGGTAGACAATTATAAACAATTGCAACAACTGGCAAACAAATCGACCGCCGCCGCCGTTGTCAAGGATGACGCTTACGGTTTGAATGCCGAAATCGTTGCCAGAACTTTATATGAAAAGGCGCAGTGCCGCAATTTTTTTGTTGCCCATGCCGTTGAGGGGGAAAAAATTAAAAAATTCGTTCCGGACGCGTCTATTTATGTTTTACAGGGAATCGGGCAAGACAGTTTGGAAATTTTCCAAAGATTAAAATTGATTCCGGTAATCAGTTCGCCCGAAATGCTTGAATACTGGAAAGAAAACCGCATTGACGGCATTAAACCGGTCATTCATATTGAAACGGGGCTGAATCGTTTGGGATTTCGAGAAAAAGAGCTGAAAAACCTGAGCGAAAGCGAGCGAAAAGAGTTTGGGCTGGTTATGTCTCATCTGGCCTGCGGCGATGAAAAAGACCATTTTATGAATAAGCACCAACTGGATAATTTTTGCCGTCTGAAAGAAGAGTTCTTTCCCAAAATTCCGGGGTCTTTGTCTGCTTCCGACGGCGTTTTTCTCGGCATCGCCTTTCAACAGGATATTGTACGTCTCGGTGCCGCAATGTATGGCATCAATACCGCACCGTACCGCGAAAACCAAATGAAGAACGTGGTTTATCTCAAAGCGCCGGTTTTGCAGGTTGAAGATTTATCTGTCGGCGAATTTGTCGGCTATTCCGCAACCTATCGGGCTAATTCCCCGCGCAAGATTGCCATTATTTCAATCGGCTACGGCGACGGTATTCCCCGTTCTCTCTCCAATGTGGGAAAAGTATTTTTTAAAACGCTCGGCAAACTCAGCGAAGCAAGGATTATCGGACGCGTGTCAATGGATAACATCATTTGCGACGTAACCAATGTTGACGCACTCAAAGTCGGCGATTTAGCTTATTTGATTGATGATTTTTATACGCTTGACGATATGGGGCGCGATGCCGGAACAATTTCTTATGAAATTTTATCCCGTATCGGCAAAAATACGCGTTATTTAAGAAAATACATTGAAGCTTAAACAAAAACCCCGAAAATTTTCGGGGTTTTTATTTTAACGGATGTTTCCGTCTAAAGAAATCAACGGTATATTTCCTTTTGTTTCGCCGGTATTGGCTTTTTTCTTTTGAACTTCCATTACAAAAGATTCAATTCCGCCGGCTTTTTCAACCTGTTTTTGAACTCGGGACATTTCGTCTCGCGGAGCAAAAATTCTGCCTTCTCCGGTTTTAGGATTAAAGGCGGCAAAAGATTTATCATCTATATCGCGGAACTTTATGCCGCGAACAGCCGCTTCGAAAAGCTTTTCGCGGGAAGAACTCATGAAAGCGGCTTGCGCATTATGCTGAGCCTGCATATTTATCAGATTCTTATTGATCTTACCGCGCAGTTCATAAGCAACTTTGATTTTATTCAGCATTTTATTAAAATCCGCCCGTTCTGCCGGCGTTAAATCTCCAATTCTGAACACTTTTTCTTCAACAATAGTTGTGGTCACTTTATTGCCGCCTTCAACAACCGTTTTTTCTTCTTTGCCAAACTTATTCCGAGTAACTGTTTTCTGACCGCCCTGACCTTCCTTTGCTTTTTCAGGCTCTCGGGTTTCAATATTTCCGTCGACTTCTCTTTTGGCTTTTTCCATGGCTTCGCGATATTCATCGCCCATAAGCTTCTCGACCGTAAAGCGGATGTAATTATTTGCCTGTTCCTGACTGAATTCAGAGGTTTGAGACATAATCTGACCGGCTTTTGTCGCAGCCTCTTCTTCCGAATATTTGATTTCCAAGACATTCGTTATTGCATTATAAAGGGCTTTATCCCGCTCAGAAGCCTTTTTCAAATTAAAATGTTCAATTTCAGGCTTAACATTATTCTGCGCCTGAAGCTTGGACGGCGTTCCCATAACAGAAAATGCGGCTACGGCAACTATTGCATAATTCTTTAAATTTCCCAATTTGAATTTCTTTTGAGCAGGCATCATTTTTCTCCTTATTATTTTCTGCCTTTATAGCATCTGTCTTTTAAATTTTTATAAACACAAAAAAAACCGCAGCTGTTCTGCTGCGGTTTTTTTCTTAGTGTTGCTTTTGATTTTGAGTCAAGCTATACAAATCCATAAAGTTTAACACGGTATCTTTTGATTTTTCCGGTTCTTTTTTCTTAGAAGCCGCCGTCTTACCGTTTGCCTCCAAATCTCTGGCGTCATTCAAATCATAGTCTTTTTCATGTTTGATGCTGCCGTCAATTTCTGTCAAAGGAACGCTGGAGGGGTTAGCTTTCGGCTGTTTGGCCGGTACCGGCTTAGCCGGAATGGTGTCCGCAGCGAGAATAACAGGCTCACCTTTGATTGTATCACCGGGAACATATACCGGTTTACCTTTAATTGTATCTCCCGGAACGATAATCGGGTCGCCTTTGATTGTATCTCCCGGCAAAAAGACCGGAGCAGGCTTAACCGGTGTAACTTTTTTCTTAACCGGCACAGTTTTTTTCTTAACAACCGGTTTCGGTTTGCTGCTTTCACAATCTTTCTTGCCGGCTTCATAACCTGCATCGTATCCGTCATCATATTTTTCATCAATCAGAGCTTGTACAGCATCGCAATCCGATAGGCTTTTCTTGCTGATTTGTTCAATTTTATCAGCCATTTTATCCTGATTGTTTTGGCAGCTTTTAACTCCGAACAAACCGGCAGCGGCAACGACACCGGCCATAACCCATACTTTGGCTTTGTTCCAGAAACGGCTCAGAGCACCGCCTGATTTTTTCTTCTTTTTATCTTTATTGGCAGGAGGAACATTGCTGCCGCCATTGCCGTTTGAAGCAACAATCGGAGCAACGGCTGCGCCGCCGCGTTTGCCGTCTTCTTTTCCTGTTTTATTCTGAACAGGAACAACTACCGTTTGTTTTTCTTCTTGTTCTTTTATTTTATATGTCGGCAACACAACAGGAACAATTGTGTCTCTTGCATTTTCTTCAGCTCTTTCGGCTCCGATGCCGAATTCCTGCGGTTGATAAAGATTGACAGCCAAATCGTTAATATCTTCTGTCGTTTTGGCATCTTTGACCAAGGCCTTTAATTCTTCGAAATCAAAACCTTCTGGCAGATTGCCAACCGGCATCATATTGTTTTTAGCGCAGGCAATTAAAATTTTGTTGCGCAAAACTTCATCTTTAACATTATCTTTAATACGAATTTTGGTTTTCGGATTAGAAGCTTTAGCTTTTTTAACCAGCAAATCAAAAATTTCATACGGTTCGGCTGATTTATCGCGTTTGACGATATCAAAGCCTTTGGTTCCGTGATCAATACCTTTGAACATTGTTTTGCCGTCTTTTTTGGCCTCAACAATCAAGCTGCGGTTAGAAACATTTTCAATGTCAAATTTAACACCGGTTTCTTCGCTTTTCTCATTGAATTTATTCCAAAAATCGTATGATTTCTGCAAATCAGCCGGCAATGACGAAGTTTCAGCCTTTTTAGCTTGAGCGGCAACAGCTTCGCGTTTGGCGGCATTTTCTGCCAAAGGCGGCAGCAGCTGAGCTAACAAAGCACGTTTTTCTGCATCTTGGGCAATTGTTTTTTTAATTGATTCCAGGTTGGATTCTTTTTCCTGACCGACTTTATAATCTTTGCTGGCACCAAAATCAGACCAGCGCAAAGCGCCGGATTCTACCAAGAAATCCATTTCGCCTTTGGTAATTTTATCTGGGAAAAAATATTTGCCGTTTTGCACAACTGCCATACTCAAAATTTCTTCGGCATTGTAATATTTATTCGTCATCCGTTGACGCAAATTGCGGTTATATTCATTGCGGGCAGCCAAAGCGACAGCTTTATCTTCTTCCGAACTGTTTTTATCATTTTTGATTTCTTCATAGACTTTGTTGTTACTTGCCAGACCTATGATATTAGCATACTGTTCGGTCAAAATGCCTGCTTCTTTTGCCGCTTTCTCCAAGGCACTCAAATCTGCCGAAGTAAGTTCAGCAAAATCAGCTTCGGTAATGATGAGTGAAAGTTCTTCTTTTGTCATATTTTGGAAATTACGTGCCATTGTTTCCCCCTAAAATTTCCTTTATAACCTAAATTTTCAAGTACTTTATCACAAAAACAACCTAAAGGCAATACTGTTTTTGTCAAATTAGGCAATTTTTTCTTATTTTATAAAATTGTAATAATTCTGTAACAAACGGAAGTACGGCTCTATTTATTGCAAATAATTGAGGCTCCGAAATTTTCAAGGAGCCTCAATTATAGCCTTTCAGTTAGTCACGGTCCTTTCCGCGGGTCTGGATATTACCGCCGTTGGCTTTGCTTGAATGCAGATGGCCTTCTTTATCATATTCAAGCCCCATAGCTTTCAGTTGCTTGTTGTTCAAGTCCATCATTTCTTTAGCATGCGGCACATCTTCACCGCGAGCCATGCGGGCTTCAATATCTTTATTGATTGCATCGGCCATATATGCAATTTGGGTTTTATGTCCGACTATCATACTTTTGCCCGGTGTATTCCCCATACCTGCGGAAATTTCTTTTTCAATATCCTTATATTTTTCATAATCATTTATGACAGATATTGTTCCGCCGGTCTTATACTGGCCATTATCATCCATACTATAAGAGATATTTCCGGCTTTGGATTCTGCAACCAGAGGCTCTACGACAACTTCGGAAGTTTCCTGTTTCTCTTCTTGCTCTTTATTCGATGTCGCACCTTCTTTTTCCGGCTGATAAACCGGTGCTTCTTTCGGCTTATCCATTATCGGACTCGGCTCAATCTTTGCCTGATATTCTTGCCAATTATCCGGATTACCCAATTGTTGGGCATATTCCATATTTGCTTTTCTTTCATCAGCGGCTTTTATCAGAGCCTCGCGATGTTCGCTGGCCTCATCTTCTGTCATTTTGCCTTGAGCAACTTGATCCCTCAGGAATTTATCAACAGCTTCTTCATTGCTCTCGACCTTTTCCGGTTCCTGAGTGGCGGCTTCATTTTCGCCTCTGGCCATGCCTACCAAAGAACTGGCCAGCTCGCTGTCACGAAAGTCGCTTTGACCGGGCAATCTGTCTTCAATACCAGCCCGTTTTTCATCATCCGTGCTGAAACCTCGGCCTTTTTTGACGTCTTTCATTGCCTCTTTGTTTTCTCGTTCCTGATCCTTTAAATCTTCTCTTGCCTGCTCATTTTCAGCAACACGGCCGCGAAGCGCTTCCTCGGTTTGATCAACCTGAGCATATTGATTATGCGCATTAATCAAATCTTGAATATTTTTCGGCAATTCCGCAGTATCTTTCGGAAGATTGTTCAAATCAAATCCGGCGGCGGCTAATTGCTTATCGGCAGCTTCTTGAGAAATTCCCAAATTTTTCTCTATCTGTTCACGAGTCCAATCCAGATTTTTAACGGAAGTGTTATCCCTGTTAATCTGATCTTTTAATTCAGAACGTTCCTGCTTGATTTCTTTGTTATCAAGATTCAGGCTCTTCTTATCAAATTCTTTTTCAAGCTTTTCAACTTCTCTCTGCAACTTTTCATTATTTGGATCCGCAGCCAAAGCGGCTTTTGCCTCATCAAGCTTGCCGCTGACTTTAGCCAAATCTTCTTTGGCATGTCTGACACCGCGGCTGTCGTCATCTTCTCTCTGCGTTGCTTCCTGAACCTCTACAGCTTCGCCTTGCTTGTGAATACCATGGAGAAGATCAACCGCAGCCTGCTCGTTTCCGGCAGCCAAAGCGCCTTTGACATCATTAAAATATCCTTCGGCCAAAGCTTCGACAGAGGCTTTAACTGCAGGGTCATTCATATCTTCGCCCTTGGAAATGGTAGCCAAAATAGAGTCATACATTTTCTGTTCTGCCGGTGTCCTTTCCTGCGGTTCGTTTTCAATGACCGGCTTTTCATCTTTGACTTCTTCCTGAGGTTCTGCTGATTTAGCTGCTTGTTTGGCTAAATCTTCATAAAGCTTATTCAAATCTTTATCTATAATATGACCGTTTTCGTCAAATTCTCTGGAAGCCAAAGCATGAATGGCTTTTAACTGTTCTTCTGTGAATTGGCCGCTGTCCATCATATCATGAAGCTCGGCAGAAGAATGCCACTTTCCGTCATTCAAAATTGCATTTACTCCGCGCGGATCCGCATCCATCAAGCGGTCAAGCTGCGTTTCATTGGCCGTTGCCCAGCCTTCGCCATGATCAATGTCCAACACATCGGCAATACCGTCACCATCCTTATCAAAGGCTGCGGCTTCCGCGGTCATTCTTGCGTCAAATGCTTCCGGTGTTTCAGGCCCCATTGCCGCATCATTATTAATAGAAACAGATTCACCAGTGATGCCGTCTACCTGATTGTCATCTTGTGACTGCAAACCTTGAATTCCTTCATTTAAATAACTACCGGCCACCATACCGATTGTTGCATCGACAGTTTGGTTAAGAGCTGCTTTGGCTGCTGCCAATTCTTCTTGAACATTACCTTTTTTCCATCCCATCTTAATCGCAGCGGCTTTCAGACCGTGGAAAGCTGCTTTGGCTGCTTTAGGACCAATTGCCAAAGCTCTGGTTGCCGTTTTCAAATAAGGAGAAACGGTTTGCGCCATCTCTGAACCACCGGCTCCCAAGCCGAGAGCTGAGCCGGCCAGTGACAAAGCAGACGTTGTAAAAGCCAGACCGACTTCCATTTTATGCGTTTTTGCATACTGACCTAATGTCATACCCTCTTTTTTAGCTTTTTCACTTAATCCTTTATAGGAATCATAACCGCTTTTAACAGCTAAAGCTGCCAAGCCTATCGGGCCGGCCGTTGCTCCGACAGCCGTATAAACGGCTATTCCTTTAGCTCTTTTGGCTAAAATACCGCCGACTCGTTTTGCCGTTTTCCACATCTTGGGATGTTTTTCGCCCATACTTTTATCAAAAGCGGCTATTTTAGCGCTCATCTTTTGAACAGCCGGGATTTCCTTAAACTTATTCTGCAGGCGGACTCTTAATTTGGTCATTTCACCATTGACAACGCCGGCATAGGCCATAATATTTTTCAGGCTGGTTTTTAATCCGCCTTCTTGAGATGCCGCTTTGGCAAAAGCCGCACCATAAGTTTCCCTGTTTTGAGGTTTACCTTCAATCTCCGAGGCAAAAGCCGTGCTGACAACAGCCTTCTGTAAAGAAGATTTAAGATTTGAAACATATTGAGCCTTTACAGCCTCTTCATCACCTTTGGCTGTTCCGCGGGTGAGCATGTCTGCTTCATAGACAGCTGTTTCTATCAGATTCTCTTTGGCTTTTTTCTGCTCTTCTTCCGATAACGGCTCACCATTTTCATCAGTAATTTCTAAATTCTGAATGGCATCATATTCATCCTGAAATTCAGGATGAACAAGCTTCCCCTCCTCATTAAGTTCAAAAGGATGAAATTCTGAAGCATCCATAACCTCGGCATTTTTTTCCAGCTGTTCTGCCGTCATCGTATCAATGCCGTATTCTTTGTCAAAAGCTTCTAATTCTGCTTGGTCTTCGGGAACATTCTCTGCTTCTTCCATCTGTTCTTCTACATCTTCCGCTCCGATAGAAGCTTCAGGTTCGGCTGTATCGTGCTGATTTTCCGGAGCCGGCACTTCGGCTCCCTCATTTACAGAAACATCTTCTACTTGTTCTTCATTTGCTTGAGTATCACCAGCGGCTGTTTCCCCGACTTCATATTCCTGCTCGCTTTCTTTTCCTCCATTTTCCGGAGCGGAGGCCGCAAGTTCGTCTTTTTGTTTTTGGGCTTTTGCCAATACTTCTTTCGCAATATCGGCCTCTCTTGAAAAGGCGCTGATGGAGCCAGCCAAAGCCATAATGCTGTCTAAATCGGCGGCATCATATGAATCTTGCGCAGCCAGAGCCGTAATTCTTTCTTCTGCCAAGCCAAGGGCAATATCTCTCGCATCTTTAACATCGTTGCCGGGATTATTTGTAAAGTCATCAAAAAAGGCTTCATTCATTTGCGCCAGCTGTTCATCTGAAAACTCTAATTTGTTATTAGTGATTAAATCAACAGCTTCTTGAACGGTCATTTTGTTTTCAGCCATGGCTTTTTACTCCGCAAAAAATTTTATATTTGTTTAATCATAGCCTATTTTAGAGAGAAAAACAACTGTTTTTGTCCAATACGGCTAGTTGTCATATTTCTGTTACAGTTCGGATATATTCGCGGGTTATCTTAAAGCGGATTAGTTAATAAATAATGAGTCTTCGTTTTTCACAACCTAAAGAAGAAACGGCATAAAAAAATACCGCAAATTTTTTGCGGTATTTTTTCACTTATCAGCCTGAGTTTAAGCTACTTTTATGTCGCTGACTTTGGCATTGAACATAATTTCGGCACCGTCTATATCGGCGGATGTTCCCTCAGCACAGCTGTTGTTTACCTTAACAGCCAGCACCTGCTCGGCAACATAGGCTTTGTTGTCGGACAGAGCCTGAGCCAATTCGGCATTGTTTGTTGAGTAGCAAAGCTCAATACGGTCAGAAATATTAAAGTCTTTATCTTTGCGCAGCTGCTGAACCAAGCGGACAAAATCGCGCGCCATGCCTTCGCGGCGCAAATCATCGGTCACATTGGTATCAAGCGTCACAACGGCTTTATTATCGGCAAAGGCCTGACCGGCAACACCGTCTTTCATATTCAGACGAACTTCAAACAGATCTTTTGTCAAATTCTGACCGGCAATACTCAAAGTACCGTCGGCATTGAGTTCCCATTTGCCTTGTTTGTAAGCGCCCATAACCGGCCCCATATCTTTACCCAAAGCTTTGCCCAGCAGCGGAGTATAAAGATAAACCGTCTTATCTGCATAGGCCGCCAGATTATTATCAAGTTTGACTTCTTTGACATTCAGTTCGTCTTTGATAATTTCCTGATACTGCGTGCCGATAAAGCCGAGATTATCTCCGACTACGGTCAGGCTTTGCAACGGCAGGCGGTTGCGCAGATTCTTTTCTTCGCGGATAAACTTGCCGGCAGAACATAAATCCTGCAAAAAGTCCATTTCAGAAACCAGTTTTTCATCCAGCTTAATTTGCTCCAGCATCGGATAATCTGTCAAATGGACGGATTCTTCACCGGTCAGCGTTTTGAAAACATATTCTGAAACAAACGGCATTAAGGGTGCCAAAATTTTGCTCAAGTTGACCAAAACCGTGTAGAGCACGTCAAAGGCCTGTTTGTCACCTTCCCAGAAACGGTCGCGGGTACGGCGGATATACCAGTTGTTGAGAACTTCCATAAAAGCAGCCGTTTCATTGGTTGCCATGGCGACATCATAGGTATCCATTCCCTGTTTTACAATTTGGCTCAAGCGTTTGAGCTTTGACAAAATGTAATTGTCAATCGCTTCCGATGAAGAAGATATTTCTTTAGCTTTGTAACCTTCGGCATTGGCATAAAGCGTGAAGAAATAAAAAGCATTCCACAACGGAATCAATGCCACGCGGGCGGCTTTGGAGATTTCCTTACCCTCTTTATCAACAGCCAGATTCCCGCCTTTTAAAACCGGAGAAGAAACCAAGAACCAGCGCAAAACATCGGAACCGATTGTATCCAAAACTTCATTCGGGTCCGGATAGTTTTTCAAACGTTTGGAGAGTTTCTGCCCGCCCTCGGCCATCAGCAGACCGGTGCAGATGCAGTTTTTGAAAGCCGGACGGTTATGCAATGCCGTTGACAAAACCGTCAAGGTATAGAACCACCCGCGGGTCTGATCCATTGCCTCAACGATAAAGTCTGCCGGAAAATGGTTTTCAAACCATTCTTTGTTGTCAAACGGATAATGCACTTGGGCATAAGGCATTGAACCTGATTCAAACCAACAGTCAAAAACATCGCTGACACGGCGCATCATTGTTTGTCCTGACGGATCGTCGGGGTTCGGATAAACCACATTGTCAATATAAGGCTTATGCAGGTTGGTAACCTCAATACCGGTTTTTTCCTTAATCTCGGCAACGGAACCGAAAACATCCACACGCGGGAATTTCGGATTATCCGATTTCCAAACCGGAATCGGCGTTCCCCAGAAACGGTTGCGGGAAATAGACCAATCGCGCGCGCCTTCCAGCCATTTGCCGAAGCGTCCGTCTTTAATATGATCAGGAACCCAATTAATCTGCTGGTTATTCTTCACCATTTCATCGCGGAAATCGGTTACTTTGACAAACCAAGAAGACATTGCCTTGTAAATCAACGGCGTATCCGTTCTCCAGCAGAAAGGATAAGAGTGGGTATATTGCTCTTTTTTTACCAGCAGACCATTCTCTTTCAGCCATTGCATGACGGAATCATTAACTTCAAAAACCTGTTTGCCCTGATAATCAGGAACTTCCGCCGTAAACTTGCCGGCTTCGTCAACCGGACAAACAACAGGAAAGTTTTCATCATACGCACGGCAGGCATCAAAGTCGTCCTGACCGAAACCCGGGGCGATATGAACAACGCCGGTACCGTCTTCGGTTGAAACGAACTCGCCGCTTAATACTCTGAATGCGCCTTTTTCTTTCAACTCTTTGAAATAAGGGAACATCGGTTCATAGCTCATGCCGACCAAATCTTTACCTTTGATTGTGCCGACCTGCGTTGCGTGTTCCAGCTGTTTTTTGTATCGTCCGAGCAGAGCCTGAGCCAGCAAATATTTCTCGCCGTTTTCTTCCATTACGGCATAATCGATTTCATTGCCGACGGCCAGCATCAGGTTTGACGGCAAAGTCCACGGAGTTGTCGTCCAAACCAAAACATTCATGCCGTTTTCGAGCTTGAACATTACCGTTATGGCATTATCCGTCTTGTCCTGATAGCCCTGGTTAACCTCAAAGTTGGACAACGGCGTTTCAGCAGCCCAAGAATAAGGCAATACGCGGTAATCTTCATAAACCAGCCCTTTTTCATAAAGCTGTTTGAAGTTATTGATAATGCTTTCCATGAAAGACAAATCCATTGTTTTGTAATCATGGTTGAAATCCACCCAGCGGCCGATGCGTTTGAACATATCGACCCAAATTCCCGAATATTTCAAAACGTCCGAACGGCAGAAATCATTAAATTTTTCAACGCCGAATTCTTCAATCTGCTTGCGTCCGGAAACGCCCAATTGCTTTTCGGCAGACATTTCGGCCGGCAGACCGTGGCAGTCCCATCCCAAACGGCGCTCGACCTTTTTGCCGTTCATCGTCTGATAGCGGGCAACCACGTCTTTGACATAAGAAACCATAATATGTCCGTAGTGCGGCGTGCCGTTGGCAAACGGAGGTCCGTCATAAAAAACAAATTCGGCCGCACCGTCGCGGTTATGAACGGATTTTTCAAAAGTATTGTTGTCTTCCCAAAATTTGAGAATCTCTTTTTCGACTTCGACAAAGTCAGGCTTAGCCTTAACGTCAGCATAGTATTTTGTCATGTACAAATACCCTAGTTTATTGTTTTTGATATTGAATTGGAAAATTTATGTATAGAAAAGATGCAATCCCCTAAGGGATAATATTGATGAGAACGGAATATATGTAAAAATTGCGCATCTTTTTTCTTATTCTTTTAAGCAAAATTGATTAAAACTGCGCTCACTTTAATACAGGAAAACCGCGGAGTCAATTATAAATCCACAAAAAAAAGAGGCGCTCTTCACAGAGAACCTCTTTTTGGCTAGTAAGAAAAATTCGATTTTGTCTGTATTACCGGATTCGAACCGATGCCTTCTGACGATCACTCAGACGCTCTAACCACTAAGCTAAATACGGATGTAACCGGCAGTGCATTAACGCAGTCTGAAAAACAGAGGCGTCAAGCGTAACTCTGCCGGTCGGATTACAGGGTTAATAAAACACTTTTATTATAAAAAAATGGCATTTCTAAACCATATAATTTCCAAGCAAATAAAAAAGGGCAGAAAAGAGCACACATTCAATTATGTATTACAATTTCAGCTATGGAATGGAAAAGAACGAACGCGAACCACATCTCTCCCCTTTTTTGATATATAAAAAAAATGGATTTTCATTAACCATTAAACAAAGGCTTAAACCAAAAAAATATTAAAACGCGTTCTTAAATAGCACTTTTATTATTTTTGTCAATATTTTTTTAGAAATCTTGCGGAATATTAATTTCGCCGCCGATAATCGGCTCCCTGACACCGGTCGTCGACGGAAAGGAAATAGGCAAGCCGTATAATCTTCTTGCCGCCAGAAAAGCAAAAGCCTCCGCTTCCAGAGTATCCGGCCGCCAGCCCAGCTGGCCGGACGTCAGAACTTCTATCCCTTCCAATTTTTGGCGCAGAAAGCGCACTAAAGTCGGATTTTTGGCACCGCCGCCGCAGACAATTATCTGTTTGGGACGCTTAGGCACATACAAAGCCACGGAATAAGCCACCGCTTCGGCAATAAACGCAGTCGCAGTCGCCGCACCGTCTTCTAAGCTCAAGCCTTCAAGATGCTCAAGCTTGTCTTTGAAAATATCGCGGTCGATTGATTTCGGCGGCACTTGGGCAAAAAACTTGTGGCGCATCAAGTTTGCCAATACCTTACCGTTTACATTTCCCGTTACGGCCAATTTACCGTCATAATCCATTTGCATGGCAGCATGGCGGCGCACCCAGTCATTCACCGGCGCATTTCCGGGACCGACATCAAAAGCAACCAACTCGCCATTATCGCCAATCCAGGTCAAATCGGAGATACCGCCGATATTGACAACAGCCACAGGCTTTTCAAAAGTATCAACCAAAGCCGCATAATAAGACGAAACCAAAGGTGCGCCCTGCCCGCCGGCTAAAATGTCGGCATTGCAAAAACGATTGACGACCTTTGTCTGCGTTATGTTTGCCAGCATTTGCCCGTCGCCGAGCTGATAAGAATAATGATTTTTCGGATCATGAAGCATCGTATGCCCATGAAAACCGATTACATCGACTTTTTCTCCGGTATAGTCGATAACGTCAAGCGCAACTTCGGCATGCGCTTTGGTCAAATCAGCCTCAAGGGCTTTAAGCTTGTCTTCCAGTTCCGGCGTTTCGGGCTTCTTGCCGATTAAAGCATGCAGCCGTTCACGGATATCGTCGTCATAAGGCACGTTTATCGTCCGGCCGACGTCATAAACATCGACCCCGTCGGTTGTAATAACCGCGGCGGATATCCCATCCAGAGACGAGCCGCTCATCAATCCCAATGCCTTTATCTTTTTTATTATATCCATAAGTTTACCGAATCTGTTGCACTATCTTAAATATATGCTACTATGCGTTAAGAATTTATTATAAGGAAAGGGAAAATGACACAATTTAAATCGCAATTTATGAACCTGATGGCTGAACGCGGCTTTTACAATCAATGCACAAACGAAAGCGGCTTTGACGACTATTTGGCCGAATGTGAAAGAACCGGTACGCCGGCCGTTGGTTATCTGGGTTCGGATCCGACCGGCGACAGCCTGCATGTCGGGCATATTGTGCCATTAATGATGATGCGTTGGTTTCAAAAATGCGGACATAAACCGCTGACACTCGTCGGCGGCGCAACGGCACGCATCGGCGACCCTTCAGGCAAAGACAAACTCCGCCCGTTCCTGAGCGAAGAAACTCTGGTTCACAATATTGAAGGCTTGAAAAAATCTTTCAGCAAGTTTTTGAAATTCGGCAACGGTAAAAATGATGCCGTTATGGTTGATAACTGGGATTGGTTTAAAGATATTAATTATCTTTCTTTCCTGCGCGACATCGGCACTTATTATTCGGTGAACCGCATGCTGACGATGGACAGTGTCAAATCTCGTCTGGAACGCGAGCAACCGATGTCTTTTCTGGAGTTTAACTATATGCTGTTGCAGGGATATGACTTCTGCGAACTTTATCAGCAGTATGGCTGCCGCGCGCAAATTGCCGGTTCAGACCAATGGGGTAATATTACCTCCGGAACCGAACTCGGACGCCGCAAATATGACGTTGAGCTTTTCGGTTTCACAAGTCCGATTATTACAGATTCTAACGGCAAGAAAATGGGCAAATCCGAGGGCAACGCCGTTTGGATTAACGATGAGAAGCTTTCAGCTTATGACTATTACCAATACTTCCGCAACATCGGCGATGCGGAAGTCGGAAAATGCCTGCGCATTTATACGGATTTGCCGATTGACGAAATCCGCCGTTTGGAAGCTTTGAAAGATCAGGAAATTAACGAAGCCAAGAAAATTCTGGCATTTGAGGCAACCAAAATCTGCCGCGGCGAAGCAGAAGCCGCAGCCGCGCAAGAAACAGCCGTCAAAGTTTTCGAACAAGGGTTTGCCGGCGGCGAACTGCCCAGCATTCAGGGAAATGCCGGCATCGGCGTATTGGACGCCTTTTTGCAAATCGGCTTTGTTGCCAGCAAAGGCGAAGCCCGCAGACTGATAAAACAAGGCGGCCTGAAACTAAATGATGTTACCGTCAGCGATGAAAATTATATCATAAGCGACAATGATTTCAAAGACGGTTCCGTTAAACTTTCTCAAGGAAAGAAAAAACACGGGCTTTTGAAAAAAGCTTAAGCAAAAAAATACCGCTTTTACCAAGCGGTATTTTTTTATAAATGCCATTGTTTTTTAGATAAAACGTGCTATTATAGCTGTAATAAAAAACTTTTAATATGATAATTAATGACATTATTAGTGATGTAGAAATCAGAGAAAACGCTGTCGCTTTGCTATTGCCGAACGGATTTGAAATTTTGGTTTCAACAGATCTTTCTGACGGAATAACTTCCGGAATGGCAATTGAAGCGGAATTATGCAAAAGTCTGGTCAAGAGGCTTAGTATTAACGGCAAGGTTATCTTCAGTAAAAGCAAAGAACAACTTATTCCCGAAATTGAAATTTTGGAGAAAGAGCTGACAGTTGAAGCTGAAGATGAACGAAGAATGGCAATCAATCTGGAATCGAATAAAAAACTGGCTAAACTCATCCCTATTTTCAAAATAAGGATTAACATCCTTCAGGCGAATGACAAAAGTTTTATGCAGTTGAAAGATTGGAGGCGAGAGTTGAAAGCCTGTGAGATTGCGCAAAATATTTTCTTTTCCGCCAAAAATGAAAGTTTATGGGGAAAGTATAATATGTTAAACGCTGCTATTCTTACCGAGATTTATCCTGATTTCCAAAAGCTCGACAAAAACATCGGGCTTAGTGTGTTAAGTTTAACGAATGCTCTGTTTGAAGACTGCCGTCAGGGGATTAATCCCGAAAACGAAGCTTCTATCCGAGCCAAGCTTTTTTATTTGCGCGTGCTGAAAGTTCCCAATATTATCGGCGAAGAAGTCCGAGTTGCGGATATTGTGCGTTACAGAGAATAAACTCTCTTACAAATCCTTCTTTGAAATCAAGGAAGGATTTTTTTATGGATAAAGCGCTTGATATTTTTGCCGCAAACGCTTAAATTTATGAGAAAAGACAAAGGATGAAACCAGAGGTATTTCAAATGAATGACAATTTGCCGGAATTACGCGATATTCATCTGCCGCAGGGCGTTTCCCTGTTTCCAGTAGCCTATGGCTGGTGGCTGGTACTGGCCGGCATTATTTTAATCCTTTTAATGATTCAGTTTGCCTTATATTTGCGGCGCTACAGCAAAAGCCGCTATGCGTTGAAACTCTTACGCAATATTTCTACGGCGAATGCCGTTTATGCTGCCGAACAAATGTCTGAAATTCTGCGGAGAATTTGTGTTTTCAAATATAAAGGCGCAACCACTTTGCTCGGCAAAGACTGGCTTGATTTTCTTAATGCCCACAGCAAACAGGCACTCGACGGCCGGCCGGCAGAACTTTTAATTAACGCGCCTTATATCCAGCAAGACAGCCAGACTTATACGCCTGAGGACGCTAAAGTTTTGCAGGAATATTGTCAAAAATGGATTGGAGACAATTTATGAACCATTTTGCCTATCCTGCCGCAATTTTCCTACTTATAGTTCCCGTTATTCTCCGTTATCTCCTTCCGGCCGTTAAAGGTTTGCACGGAGACGCGCTGCGTGTACCCTTTGTTCAGGATTTGCAAAAGATTTCGGTTAAATCAGGAGGCGTATGGGGAACACTCAATACCGCCAAGGGTTCCGGCAAAGGCTTATTTTTGCTCTATCTCATTTATGCCTTGTTAGTAGCTGCCGCCGCACGTCCGCAATGGGTCGGCGAACCGATACGCTCCCGCAGCCAAAGCCGCGATATTTTATTGGTGATGGATATTTCCAATTCTATGCTGCAACCTGATTTTACAATCGGCAACCGGCAGAGCAACCGCCTGAACGCGGTAAAAAAAGTGGCGGGAGAATTTATCAGAAAACGCTATGAAGACCGTATGGGGCTGATTTTGTTCGGAACACGCGCTTATTTGCAGGCGCCAATTACTTATGACAAACGTTCCATTCAGGAGATTTTATGGAATATGGATGCCGGCATGGCCGGAGATTCCACCGCTATCGGCGATGCCGTCGGTTTGGCGCTGAAAACTCTGAAAGATACGCCGAACAAAGACAATAAAATCGTTATCCTGCTGACGGACGGCGAAAATAATGACGGGTCGCTCAGCATGCCCGAAGCAATTAATCTGGCAAAAAACGAAAACGTTAAAATCTATACAATCGGCGTCGGGTCAGACACTTCTTTGGTTCAATCTTTTTTCGGATTGCGCCTTAACGCCCCCAATCAGGATCTTGACGAAGCCAGCCTGAAAAAACTGGCCGAAGAAACCAAAGGAAACTATTTTCGGGCGACGGACACCGCCTCTTTGGAAAAAATCTACAACAACATAGACAAACTTGAACCGACGGAAAATGACGAACAATACATTGTCGAAACCAAAGAGCTTTTCTATATTCCGTTGATTGCGGCTTTGGTACTGGCCTCTGTTTTGGCCGCGATAAGCAGGAGAAAATAATGGAACAGTTTTTTACAAATTTTCATTTTCTGCGCCCGTGGTGGCTGTTGCTTCTGGCTTTTCCGCTGTTTTTTTACTGGCGTTATTTTCGCAGCATCCGCAGCAAATCTTCATGGGAAAACGTTTGCGATAAAAAACTTTTGAACTTTCTCTTGATTAAAGGTTCGAGCGGCCAGCGACGCATGTTGGGCCGGCTCAGCCTGATTGCGTTTTGCAGCACGATTATCGCCATTGCAGGGCCGACATGGAAAAAACTTGAAGCACCGATGATGAGTCCGGAAAATCCGGTGATGATTCTGCTCAACCTCTCCAGCGAGATGAAAAAAACGCCGCCGGCTCCAAGCCGTCTGGAAAGGGCAAAATTTAAGATAAAAGATATGCTCAGCGGTTTAAAAACCGCGCAGACCGGTTTGATTGTCTATACAAACGAACCTTTCTTAATCACGCCGATTACTGATGATCCGGATATTATCAAAAACCTGCTGCCGGCCGTTAATTTTGACATTATGCCTAGTAACGGCGACCGCCTTGACCGTGCGATTGCTTTTGCGGCAGAAAAGCTGCAAAACGGCGGATATTTAAACGGCAATATCGTCATTTTTACCAGCGATGTCGGCGAACGGTTGGATTTGGCCTTGGAAGCGGCGAAAAATGCCGCCGCGCAAAAATACCGTGTCAGCGTTATTGAAGCGAATCAGGATAAAAACGAAAAACTGAAACTGATAAGCCGTTACGGCAACGGCATTTATGAAATGCTCAGCCCCGGCGACCAAGACATTATGGCTTTGGACAATTTCATCAACCAAAATATCAGCGAGTTGAAGCAAAGCGAAAACATGCAGTCGATGTGGATAGATTCGGGCTATTACCTTTCAATTATTCCGCTGCTTTGCTGCTTATATTTTTTCCGCCGCGGCATTTTTGCCATTCTGCTCCTGCTCGGATTTGCCGGTAACGCTCAGGCCGGCTGGTTCCTTAATAACAACCAAGAAGGCTTGCAGGCTTTTAATGGCGGAGATTTTAAACAGGCCGAACAAAAATTTGAAGATAAAGACTGGAAAGCGGCGGCGCAATACCGTTTGGGCGATTATAAGGCGGCAGCGCAAAATTATGCCGGCAAAAAAGACATTACTTCACAGTATAATCTGGGCAATGCTTTGGCTAAAAGCGGCAAAATTGAAGATGCAATCAAAAAGTATGAAGAAGTTTTGAAAGAAGCTCCCGAACACGAAGACGCCAAATTTAATCTTGAATATCTGAAAAAGCAACAACAGCAAAACCAACAGCAGCAAAATCAGAATCAAAACCAGAATCAGGATCAAAATCAGGATAACAGCCAAAGCCAACAAGACCGGTCACAGAATAATTCCGGCGAAAATGACGAGAATAAAAATCAGCCGTCCGGCCAAGACGAGAATCAGGACGAACAGCAGGATAATCAAAATCAACAGCAAAACCAGCAAGGCGATAACGGAGATAATCAGCAGCAAGGACAGCAGAATCAGCAGGACAGCGGCGAAAATCAGGATAATCAGAACGGAGAAGAGCAAGATCAGCAAGGCGACAAGTCTGATGAAAAAGAAGAGAATGAAGAGCCTAAACCCGCCGGCGGAGAGTTGCAAAAGGGCGATGACGATAATAAATATGATGAAGAACGACAGGCTCGCGCCCAGCAATTCAGACAAATTCCCGAAGATCCGGGCGGTTTGCTGAAAGCTTTTATTGCCAGAGAATACAGATTAAACCGATATGGAGATGAGTAAAATGAAAAAATTTGCATTTTTTCTGTTTTTAACCATTCTTGCCTTCAGCGCCAATGCTGCCGAACCGTCGGTTACCGCCAGCGTTGACAAAACGACCGTTTCGGAGGGAAACAATCTTGAGCTGAAGATTGTTTATGAAAATATTGAACCGGCAAAGCTCGATATTGAGCCGCTGCGCGAAGATTTTGATATTTTGCAGGCCGGAAATTACTCTCAAATACAAATGATTAACAATGATTATAAAAAAACGGTCACGGATTTTTATAAACTGCGCCC
This sequence comes from uncultured Alphaproteobacteria bacterium, assembly GCA_949493535.1. GTDB lineage: Bacteria > Pseudomonadota > Alphaproteobacteria > RF32 > CAG-239 > CAJLXD01. The sequence goes on along the minus strand of CASZWJ010000008.1, from coordinate 31,550 downwards.
TAAAAAAACCGGAAAAATTGTTATACCGGCTTTTACAATTCAAGACAATATCGCAACCCTGCCCATCACGATAAATGTTCTTCCCACCGGTTCCGCCTCTGCTCAGCAACAAACTGCGGGCAAAACTGACGACCGCTTTTCTCTTAAAGGGCGCACCAGCAATAACAACCCCTATGTGCAACAGGAAATCATTTATACGCTGAGCCTCATTGACAGCGGCGGCCTGCAAGGGCATGAGCCGACGTTTGAAGCTGTCAATACAAAAGACTGGATTATCCGTTCGCTCGGCACGCCGGAAATCAATCCGCTGGCCGTCAACGGCAAAAACATGAGAGAAATTGTTTTCCGCTATGCTTTTTTTCCGCAGCGCAGCGGCAGACTGACAATCCCTTCCGCCCGTTTTGAAGGTTACGTCTTAGGCAGGCCGCAAAAACACATTGACCCGTTTAAAGACATATTCGGCGATGATTTGGGAGCCACGCTCGGTTTTACTTTTGCCGAAAGGGAACCGGTTATTCTCCGTAGCCAGCCGGTTGAAATTGAGGTCAAGCCCGTTCCTGCTGCCAATAACGGTTATTGGTGGCTGCCGGCAAATAATCTGCTGCTGGTCGACAAGTGGGAGCCGGAAACCCCCGAGTTTAAGGTTGGAGAGGCTGTTCACCGTACAATTTATCTCAAAGCCAACGGCGTCCTTGACAGCCAACTGCCAGAAATTAAATTCGGCGAGACCGACGGCTTGAAGCAATATCCGGAGAAACCGGCAACGGAAATGAGCATTGAGCGGGGCTCTGTCGTTTCCATTGTCAAAATTTCAAACGTTTATATCCCGAGCAAATCAGGAAAAATAACTATTCCCGAAATAAAAGTCCATTGGTTTGACACGGTTTCAGAAAAAGCAGAAACAGCGGTTATCCCGTCAAAAGAAATAGACGTTGCGGCAAATCCGCTGGTTGCCGAAGAACAAGAAACACCCAGAATTTCCAATGCAGAACAGGCCTTGGCGCCCTCGCCAACCCAACCTGCTGCCGACAAACAAACATCTGCTTCAACAACGCAAATAACAGAAAAACTCAGCCGCTTCGGCAATACCGAAATAATTTTATTGCTTCTCGGCGCTTTCGGACTAGGCATCGCTTTGAGTTATCTGCTCTTTAGAAAAAAACATCCGGCATGCGCAAAAGAGCAGATTAACGATTATCTCAAATATATTGTCAAAAAGGCCAAAGAAAAAGATTTGCGCGCAATAAGAGACGCCCTGCCCGAGTGGTGCGCAGAAAAATACGGCGTGATGAAAGTTAACGGCTTTAATGACATTAACAAACTGGTTAAAGATAAAGAATTTGCCGCAGAACTTGATAAACTGACCGCAGAGCTTTATTCTGACAACAAAGGGAACTGGGATGCCAAAGCATTTATTGCCGCGTTTGAAAATGTTGAAAAAAAACATGTCAGAACCAAACAAAACGAAAAACTTTTGCCTGACTTGTACAAATAAAAAAAATGATGCTTAGTGAAGATCTGGCAGAAATAAAAAGTGACCCTTTTATTGTTGAAATGATGTATGCAACCAAAGAAAATATGTTGCAAACAGCCGTTTATGACAATATAGGCTTTGGAAACAGGGCTTTTGTCTGTCGAGAACTTTTTGGAAAATTGCAAAAATTGGCTCCCGTTTTGCAGAAACGACGTCAAAAATTAAAAATTTTTGACGCATACCGCCCGCCGGCAGCTCATCAGATAATGCGCAAAATTATACCCCTGTCCGAATTTTTCGCAGCTACCTGCGAATGTTCTTTACATTGCCATGCAGCAGCCATAGATTGCTGCCTCTGCGATGAAAAAGGGCAAGAACTTGAGTATCCGACCAAAGTTGACGCTTATACACCAGAATATGCCAAACAAGTCTGCCAAGGCGAAACTAACGCTTTTCAGCAACATTTACAAAAAGCAAGACAAGATTATGTTAATCCTGATATGGACGAAGAAATTAAGAACAGAAATGATTTGCGGCAGCTGATGGAAAGCATTGGACTGGAACCTATTGCCCATGAATGGTGGCATTATAACTTGCCGCAAGGAAAAGATTTGCCTGTGGTTGATTGGAGCAAAGATTAAAAAATCCCCTCATCAGAGGGAATTTTTTTATTTGAACTGGGCGTTATACAATGTCCGATAAGCACCGTTTTCCAACTCAAGAAGTTCTTTATGGGTTCCGCTCTCAACAATCTGCCCGTCATTGATAACGACAATCCGGTCTGCATTTTGAACGGTCGACAGACGGTGGGCGATGACAAAGACAGTTCGGTCTTTCATCAGGTTTTCAATTGCTTTTTGAACAACAGCCTCCGATTTGTTATCCAAAGCAGAAGTCGCTTCATCCAAAATGACTATCGGCGCATTTTTTACAAAAGCGCGGGCTATTGACAATCGCTGGCGCTGACCGCCGGAGAGCAAAGCACCCCGTTCTCCGATTTCGGTATCCAGCCCTTTTTCCAAATCAGCCACAAAATCGTCAAGGCAGGCCATTTTGACAGCCGTTTCAATCTCTTTTTCGGTTGCATCCGGCTTACCCAGCAGAATATTGTCGCGCAATGTGCCGCCAAAGAGGAAATTATCTTGAAAAACAACGGCAATTTTATCACGCAGGCTATTTATATCAAATTCTCGAATGTCAGTTCCGTCAATCAGGATACGACCGCCGCAGACATCATAAAACCGCGGAAGCAGGCTGACTATTGTACTTTTTCCGCCGCCGGAGTTTCCGACAAATGCCATTGTCGTTCCGGCCTTAACGTCCAAACTGATATTTTTTAACACCGGAGCTCCGGCATCATACTCAAAATCAACATTTTCAAATTTGATATTCTTTTTGATTTTTTTTAGTTCAACGGCATTTGGCAAAGACTTTATTTCCGGCTCCAAATCCAAAACTTCGCTGATACGCTCAATTGCAAGGAAAGAAACCTGCACGGCATTAAAGCTTTTGCCGATATTCTTAACAGGATTATACAACATAATCAAAGCGGTGATAAAAGACACAAAACTGCCGCTGGTGATTGTGCCGTTGACAATCAGATAACTGCCAAAGCCGATAACCGCACCCACGCCGATAGAAACCATAATGTGCATCATCGGCGTCAGCCATGCAGTTTTTTGCACCATTTTAATTCCCAGTTTGAACAAACGTTTTAACGTAGAATCATATTTGTCATACATGCGCTTTTGCAAGTTATACGACGCAACGGTCTTGTTGCCGGAATAAGTTTCGTTATATTTGGTTAATATCGTTCCGCCTTCTTTAACCTGTTCGGTAACCACATTTTTAATCAGCCGCCGGACATAAGCCAAAGGCAGAAGCGCCAAAGCCAAGACGATTATCGCTATGATTGACAGCTGCCAGGAGTTGTAAATCAGCACACCGATTAAGGAAATTGACGAGAAAATGCGCGAAGCAAAAGTACGCACGTTATCCAGCAACCCTGTACAGGCCGCATCAACATCGCCGGAAAAACGCTGAATAATAATGCCGGAATCGTTTTTATCAAAGAAGCCCGGTTCAAAAGCCAAAAGCTTTTTATACAATTCGCGTTTGACATCTTGCGTGATTTTCATGCCGACCCAGGCATTCATATAGGTCGCCATATAATTTAAGCCGCCTTGAAAAATCGTAAAAAGAACAATCACCAGCGGAATGAAAGCCGGAGACTGCGCGGATTTGTCGACCAAAACAATATCCATATAGGGTTTGAGCGACAGCGCAATAACCGCATCCAAAGCACCAATCGGAATACTTAAAGCAACGGCGATTATTGCCCGAACCCAATAGGGTTTGACATAAGGCCACATTTTTTTGTAGTGGGCGGAAAATTCCATAACAGGAACATTACCGACTGCTTTCAGACTAATACTCATTAAATTTCCTATGGTTTAAGTTAAATCAGCTTCAAATATTTCAATATGATCATAATGGCCAAAAACTCCAAAAATATCATTAACCAAAACATATTTCTGAAACTTTTTTTTGCCGTTTTATGATGAAAAATCTTCTGGGCAAGCAAGGCTCCGAGCCAACCGCCCAAAAATTCGAGCATATGCAGCGTGTTTTCGGGAACACGCCAAGCATGGCGAACAGCTGCGCGCTTATCAGCAAAATAAGCGACAAAAGTCGTAATATTTATGGAAACGGCATGAAAAACCAAAAACAGCAACATGGTTTTACTTCCAAAAGCCGAGGCGCGAAAATAGTGCGTTTCAACATAATAAGCCGCCAAAATCACTGTAGCCGCATGCAAAATATAAAAACTGTTTTTTTGCAGCGGCCTGACCAATGCCAACAGCCCGATTAAAATTGCAGAAAACGTTATAACCATAATATGCCTTTTTATCTATCAGAATACCGCTCAGCGGGCTCCGCCATATTGGCGGCAGTTCATATAAGAAACGTTGCGGCGGTTAAACTCTATTAAAATCCGGTTCAAAACATAGCTGTCTTCCTGATATTCAAACAGGCCGTCACATAACTGTTGAAAACTGGCTTTACTGGTCCAGCGGTTCAACAGTTCGGGACTATTATTAAAATCATTTTTAAAGTTGTTGGCGCAGCCGGCAGTAAACATCATGATGACAGCAATAACCAGTTTTTTCACTTTAACTTTCTCCTCATCCAAAGCAAAATTTGTTTTTAACCTAGCGTAATTTTTTCAAAAAAGCAAATGACTTTCTCGTTTTTTTAGCATGATTATAAGTGAATAAGTCGAAAAACTTAATGAGAATTTTTTAAAAGCCTTTTATATTTGAAACAAAGACAAATAAACAGGATGACACAAATGAAAAGAACAATAATTTGCATAAGTCTGGCGTTTTGCGTTTTCGGCTGCCGACTTTGGAACGGAAAAACTTACGGACAAGGCGAAGAATATGTTTCTCCCGAAGAATTGAATCAGATTACTGTCCGAGAAAGCTTTGCCGATCATAACATTACGCCGCAGGTTTATGCCATTGCCGCATCCCGCGTCACCAATAAAATGCTTGATGCTACCAGAGATTTATACTTGAAAAAAGCAGCGAAACCAACTTTATACATTGCTGCGCCGCAAAGGCTCAACGACCAGCTTCCGGAAGGTTTTCATTATGCCCACAAGGTAACAAACGACATTATCGAAGGTTCAAGAGATTATACGATTGTCAACACGCCGGATGATGCCGAATATATTCTGGAGATTTTGGTTAATGCCCTGCCCAATTCCGGCAGCCAAACGCCGATTATAGAATATCAGATGCTGATGTCTGACAAAGCCGGCAAAGAAACAGGATCTTGGTCAGAAAGCATTAAACAGCTTCAAAATGATGATCAAAGCTGGTGGTAATGAAAAGCAAGCTGTTCGCCATAATTGCAAGCCTTTTATGCCTTTCGGCCGAAATATCCGCGGCCGAGGAGACTGCCGATATGGCATTGGCTGTTGATTCATCCTCGCTTGACGATGATGCCGCCGCTCTATACGGGGCAGCCTGCGAAAAAATAAAACCACAAGAAGCCAAGTCTTCCGTCAGGCTGAGAGCAACGGACAAAGCTTCTTTCGAAGCAGTCAAAAACCTTTCTGAATTAAGCGAATATAAAAGCAAAACGAATGAACACGATTTCAATGTTTTGGTTTATGATATTGTTGACAATTATGTCGAAGATTTAGCCGTGCGCACGACCAAACAAAATGACACGGAAATTTGCGTTGAAGTAACCGGATATGTCAAAAAAACCGATTTAGCCGCCGCTGCCGCGCAAAATGGCGCCCCTCGGGCGGATGAGACAACCGTTCATGAACTCAACAACGATGAACTTTTCCAAGAGGAAGATACGCAGCCGGAAGATAATCCGCAACAAAAATTACCCCAAACGGCAGAGACTTCCTCTCAGCAAACGCCTTCCGAGCAACAAACAGCTATTCAGGAGCACACAGCAGCAGAGCCTCCTTCTCCAAAAAAATTGCTTTATATCGCTCCGGTTGCTTTTTATAACAATACTGTCTCGGAGAGCCATAAACAGATTTTGACAGAGATTTTTGATAAAAATGAAGCTTTTTATATAACAGACAATAAAGATGCGGCAGATTACATTATTTCTGCCAAAGTCATGCGCGCCAAGGTTGACCCGATTAACAGCAACACAAACCGCCTGCAAATGGTATTATCCGTCGGGGTCGAATTTACAGAAGGCGGCGCTTCAACCGTCGAACATCAAAACCGATTTATTTTATTTTCAAGCGAAGACAACGAGCAGGAAGTTGCTGCCAAACTGATGCGCAAATTGTTAAACAAAGCCGGCGAGCAGATTTTAAACAAAGTTGAAGCCGACATCCGCCGCTCTTCCAAAGGCGCCGGCACAGAAACAATCATTACGCCCAAATAATCAGTCAAACCCCATTGCCGGATGCGACGAAACCGATTTTATCCGCCAGCTGAAGCTTGAAAGTTTTTCTATATTTGCAGATTTATAATAATCAGCCAGTTTTTCTTCCAATTCTTCACGCGTATTTTGGAGTTCAATCGTATCTCCGGTCAAATACAATGTAACCTCAATCTCTTCCATAACCGGCCCGAGAATGTCATAGTCATAAACGCACAAACGGCCTTTAACCGTTTCCAATATTATCTTTTGCACATTTTTGAAATGGTCGGTATAGTTATAACTCTTATAGCGTGAGATGATTTTCAAAAATAAATCGTCTTTTTCCGGTGCATTCGGATGCGTTGCCAAACGTTCTATCAGTTGGGAACTTCCGGTCATGGTCGAAAGCTTTAAGAGCATCGGATAGTAAAATTCAATTTGCGAAGAAAGATTTTCGAAACGGGGTTTGAGCAAAGCAGAAGCCATTTCAAGCAAGCCGATGTTCAACAGATTATTTACATAAACATAATCTTCTTCTTTTAAGAGCTTGTTGCCCACTTCCCAAATTTTATAAGCCAGCGCTTTGGCTTTTTCATGATTGCCCAGAGCGGTCTGAGTCTGCATTAACGCAATCAGAGCCAAAGTATCATCAGGATTTTTTGATAATTCCGCATATAAAGATTTTTCAATTAGAGAAATTGTCTCAATTTTAGAAAAAGGCAGATTCATCAACCGGCTGTATAAAAACAAAACCTGATCATCATTCTTATCGGCGCTGTGCAGTATGCCGGCAGAAACAGCCGTATTATAATTAACGGGCTCTTCTTCAACAAATTTCGGCGTATTGTTTGTATTTTCAGCCATATTCAATCCCCTAAAGCTATTTCTTTTCGAGCATAAAGGTCACCGGACCGTCGTTAATCAGCGAGACCTGCATATCAGCCTGAAAAACGCCGGTTTTGACAATTATACCATAGCTTTTCAGACAATCCACAAAATATTCATACAGCGGTTTTGCCAATTCCGGACGCGCTGCGGTTTCAAACCCCGGACGGTTGCCGCGACTGGTATCTCCGGCCAAGGTAAACTGCGAAACGGCCAGAGCTTCGCCTTTTATATCTAATAGCGATAAATTCATTTTCTGCTGTTCATCTTCAAAAATCCGCAAATTTACCGTTTTTTTGGCCAGCTCCTGCGCCTGTTTTTGCGAATCTTCCTTTTCCACGCCCAGCAGGATTAACAGCCCCTGCCCGATTTCGGAATAAACTTCTCCGCCGATTTCTACACCGGCTCTTTTAACCCTTTGTACCAATGCTTTCATTTATTTTCCTCTCTTTGCCATTTTGCCTTATCTTGATTAAAATTGCTTTAATTATAAAAACGATAAGCAAAAAAGACAGCCGCGACAATTCCTGCAAAATCAGCGAGAAGTGCACAAGGCAACGCCGAACGGACTTTGGTTATTTTTACCGCACCGAAATAAACCGCCAAAACATAAAATGTTGTTTCGGTCGAACCTTGGACGATACAGGAAACGAAAGCAGGAAAACTGTCTGCCCCGTAAGTCTGCATGGTTTCAATCATCATCGCCCTTGCGCCGCTGCCGGATAAAGGTTTCAACAAAGCAGTCGGAAGAGCCGCCACAAAAGCCGTATCAATCCCGATCAGAGCAAAAATTTTGCCAAAGCCCAAGACGATCAAGTCAAGCACGCCCGAACTGCGCAAGACAGCAATGGCAACCAGCATGGCAACCAGATAAGGAATAATCCGCACGGCAATCTCAAAACCTTCTTTAGCTCCTTGAATAAAAACATCATACACATTTAGCTTTTTAATTAATCCGGCGGCAATAAACGTTACGATGACCGAAAACAAAATTCCGTTGCCCCATTCTGCCGAAACGGCTAACCTTGTTTCTGCCGGCAGAGAATTAAAATACCAGCCGGTCAGGAAAATAAAGGCGGCAAATGCAGCCAGATATGCCAAAATGACACGATTGAAAATATTTAGTTTTTGCACCCAGGCAACGGACAAAAAACCAACCAACGTTGAAACTGACGTGGCAAAAAGAATCGGCATAAAAACCGCAGCCGGATTTGCGGATCCTAATTCTGCGCGGTACATCAAAATCGTTATCGGAATCAAAGTTATGGCCGACGCATTTAAGACCATAAACAAAATCTGGGCGTTTGACGCCGTATCTTTTTTAGGGTTCAGTTCCTGCAATTGCTCCATAGCTTTCAATCCCATAGGCGTGGCCGCGTTATCCAGCCCCAGCACATTTGCAGCCATATTCATAATGATTGATCCCATTGCCGGATGCCCTTGCGGCACTTCCGGCATTATTTTGCGAAACAGCGGCGCCAAAGCTTTTGAAAGCAGATTGGTTATTCCCGATTGTTCGGCAATTTTCAAAAGCCCCAGCCACAAACACAAAATTCCGGTCAGATTTAGAGAAATCGTAAACGCGTTTTTTGATGAAGAAAAGGTTGCCGCAACGAGCTCTGTCCAAACACCGCTTTCTCCCATAAAAAAGCTTTTAAAAATCGCAGCAACAAAGGCGGCTATAAAAAATAAAACCCAGATTATGTTCAGCATGCTTTTCTCCTTTGCAACCATTTTACGAAGCAATAATGAAGATACTTTTAATAAATATTAATGAATCATCCCTATCATTAAAGAAAAACATTTAAGGAGCAGAAAAATGGAGATTTTTGACAGTTATATCTTTTGGATTATCCTAGGTGCCATTGTTATTCTTTTTTACGGCATTTATGTTTCTCTTATCAAAAAGAAAAATATGCTGAAAGAATCTGCTTCCGGAATTGATGTTCAGCTCAAAAAACGCTATGATTTAATCCCGAACCTGATGACCATGGCCGCCAAATATATGGAACATGAAAAAAGCATGATGGAAGAAATCGCCAGACTGCGCAGCGAAGCCATGAGCGTCAAATTTAATGCCGATCCGGCCAAGAAGATTGAACTTGAAAACCTGCTCTCCAGCCGGATGAATGATTTTAAACTCAGTGCCGAAAATTATCCGGACATGAAATCAAACGAAGCAATGGTTACGGCCATGCAGAGCCTGAATGAAGTTGAAGAGCATATTGCCGCCGCCCGACGCTTCTATAATTCAAACGTTACAGCTCTCAAAAATGCCGTTGAAATTTTCCCGAGTTCATTAGTCGCAAAAATTATCGGCATTAAAGATGAAATGCCGTTCTTTGAAGCAGAAGAAAGCGCAAAAAAAGAAATTAAAGCCGGAGATTTTTTCAAATAAATGGCAGAAAAACGCAATACAGACCAGCTCAGAGCCGGATTTGAAAATTTTTACCAAACAGTTTTGGAGCCTGAATTTTCAGGCATTGAAGCCAGCCGTAAAAAATATCTGCGTTTTTTTATCATCGGGCTGCTGATTATCTTTGTGATTTTACCGGCAATTTGTGCCGGACTGTTTTGGCTTTTCCTTCAACAAAACAATGGAGAATACCATTATCACGGCGACTTGCCGCTCGGAACAATTTTTTTCGCGCTACTGGTGCTGATTGCCATTGTTTCCTCGCCGGTGTTTTTTTATAAACGCAAAGCCAAAAATCGGGTTATGCCCGAATTTATAAAATATTTCGGCGATTTCGAATATGCTTTCATGAATTGCATTGATGATGATACAATTAGAAAATCTTTATTGTTTGACGAATACAACACTCATCTGGGAGATGATTATTTCTGCGGCTGTTTTCAAGAAGTGGGAATGGTTATTTCAGAAGAAAAACTGCAATTTGCCGAGCAGCATGAAAAAGGCGTCTCTATTCAAAAGGTTTTCAACGGCATTTTAATCCTTCTGGAAATGAACAAAAACTTTGCCGGAAAAACCGTTGTTTTAAAAGATAAAGGCATTTTTAACGCTTTTAACAAAATTAAAGGTTTACAAAAAGTGGCATTGGAAGACAGCTTATTTGAAAAAGAATTTGAAGTTTTTTCAAACGATCAGTTGGAAGCGCGCTTTCTTTTAACAACGGCTTTTATGGAACGCATGCTTAAAGTGCGCAAAGCTTATAGGAGCAATAAAATTCAGTTCAGTTTTTTTGACAATAAGCTTTTAATTGCCATTGACTGCAAAAAAAACATGTTTGAAAGTACGTCTTTGTTCCGAAAAACAACCGACCGCAAATTGATTGACGAAACCTTTGAACAGTTCCTTTCGGTTATGGCAATTATTGAACAACTCAAACTCAACCAGCGCACGGGTTTTTAATTTAAAATAAAAAATCCCTCGAAAAGTCGAGGGATAAAAAATTTTGCAGGGGCAGTGCCGAAACCGTGGGCGGTGCTTCTACCTGGAATTTTTTTGACTTCCTTATTTTATTGTTTCGGGGAGGCTCTTATCATTGCTTGCGGTTTTAATATTTACAAAAAACTGCAGGCTGAGTCTCATCTCTGATACGGTTCACGCGGTTTAACATTTTAGGTTAGTAACTCTCTCAAACTGTATCAGTTTCGTCTCTTATCCGGTTCATACGTGTTCAGGTGCCATCGCGGCTTAATTCAGAAGTCTGACATTCGATTTTTCTGCTTTTTTATGAACTGGTTTCGTCTCTAATTCGATGCATGGGGTTTCTTCGTCTTAAATGTCGGGAAATCTACTGGTTGCGTGTCGAAGTCGAAACAATAACAGGAGGTGATTTATTCATAATGCTTAGTCATTTTAATTCGTTTATGCCAGTATGTATATCATACGTTTTTAACCCCGTCAACAAAAAATTTCGATATTTTGTCATTTTTTTGAATTTTATCGAAAAATCATTGGTTTAGATTGCATCAAAACCTCATATTTCCAACGCATTCCAATATTTTCAAACGCAAGACTATAGACAAAAAAATAAGATTCTTAAATTGATTCAATAAAGAAAGCCGCTGATTTGCGGCTTTCTTTATTTTTCTCTTTTATTCTTGGCATTTTCTTTTTTGCGTTTTTTCAAATTCGCCAATTTATCGCTGACGATAGACGTATCGCGACCGGTTTTTGATAAGCGATCATACATCCGTTCAATTTCTTTTTCCAGATAAGCCAGTTCTATCTCATTTGCCAATTCCTGACGCTCTTCCGCCGTTCCATACAAGCTGGTGTTTTGCATATCGGCAATAATATCTTCGACATGCACAGACGAATCAGGTTTCTTTTTAATGAAATACGGCAATTCATAAATCAGCTGACGAGTTGCGGCATAAACTTCCGCCGTTGTTTTGCCTTTTTTATAACGCAATTTGAGCAAACGAAACACAATGCTTAATTCATCGCTGTTATCAACGATAATAAAAGGCACAGGATCAGCAAAGCCTTTTGCCGAAATCTCTTTCAAATATTCAACCATATGATGAAAGAACGAATCGACATTATAGAGAATAAACGGTTTTATCGGCAGCAAACCGTCCTGCATAGCAACACAGTCATAGGCTAATTCATCCAGAGTACCAACACCGCCCGGCGCAAAGACCACAAAATCCGCATTCAGCAACTTCTTTTTGCGTTCTTCCAAAGTTTGGGCAACAATCACATCTTCTATCTGTCCTAAAATTTCATCGGTTTGATACAGACTGTAATACTCTTTGGTCGTGATTCCCTGAATCGGCGTTGTTTTGCATTTTTTCTTATTCCAGCCGTCAAGCACACCACGGGCAACAGCCCCCATAATGCCGGAACTGGACAAGCCGAAATCAAGTTTGAAATCCATTCTGGCAATTTGGCGCCCCAGATTATAAGCTTCATCAACATAAACATCGTCCATACCGGCACGAGAACCGCCGGCAACAAAAACGCGCAAGCCTTCCTGAGAATTTTCTTCGGCAAAAGAACCGACAACTTCTTTGATTGATTTATTTTCGCAAATTTCCATGCTTCACCTCAACTTAACGGTTCAATATCGCCTTTAGCCTGATTTTCATAAAATTCTTTCGCAAATTCATCCAGCCTGTCTTCAGCCAGAGCCTGACGGATTCCCTGCATCAAACGCTGATAATAACGGATATTATGCCAGGTCAGCAACATGACGGCCAAAACTTCATTGCACTTTTGCAAATGGTGTATATAAGCCCGGCTATAGTTGGTGCAAAGCGGACAATCGCAGCCTGCTTCCAGCGGACGCGGGTCTTCGCGGTGGCGGGCATTGCGGATATTCAATGTCCCGAACCTGGTGAAGGCCTGAGACGTACGTCCGGAGCGGGTCGGCATCACGCAGTCAAACATATCAACCCCGCGCAAAACCGCGCCGACAATATCATCAGGACGCCCAACGCCCATAAGGTAACGCGGCTTATCGTCCGGCAACATGCCCGGCGCATAATCCAAAACCTTAAACATGGTTTCCTGCCCTTCGCCGACGGCCAAACCGCCGATAGCATAGCCGTCAAAACCGATTTCTTTCAAACGTTCGGCTGAAAAAGCGCGCAAATCTTCATAATCGCCGCCCTGCTGAATACCGAAAATGCCATAACCGTCACGGTCGACAAAGGCTTCTTTGCTCCGTTTGGCCCAGCGCATAGACATTTCCATAGATTTTTTTACAACGGAATGTTCGGCCGGAAGCTTGACGCATTCATCCATGCACATGGTGATGTTAGAATCTAATTTATGTTGAATTTTAATTGATTCTTCAGGGCTTAAGAAAAACTTTTTACCGTCAACATGGGATTTGAACGCAACGCCTTCTTCTGTCAGTTTGCGCAAGCCGGTCAGGCTCATTACCTGAAAACCGCCGGAATCTGTCAAAATCGGCTTATCCCAATTCATAAACTTATGGAGACCGCCCATTTTCTCGACCAAATCAGCCCCCGGACGCAGCATAAGGTGATAAGTATTGCCGAGTAAAATCTGGGCGCCGGTTGCAGCAACTGACTCCGGCATCATTGCCTTGACAGTTCCGCAGGTTCCGACAGGCATGAAAGCCGGCGTATCAACCACGCCATGTTTTGTGTGAAGTTTTCCGAGACGGGATTTGCCCGAACGTTTCAAAATTTCAAATTTTAATGCCATTTATGTATTACTCTTTTTATTTTATCATTTTAATTTGCTTATCATGCCCCGAATTCTTCTTTTTAGCAAGCGCATTATACATCTTGCCCAATAAAAAAGGCATCTCAACAGATGCCTTTTCAAAATTATTCTTCCGTTTCGCTGCCATCTCCGCGATCTATGGAATAACCTGTCGCCCGAACCGTACGAATGTAATCAGGACCAAACTGGTTTAAGGATTTGCGCAGACGGCGGATATGAACGTCAACCGTGCGGGATTCAACGTAAATATTATCACCCCAAACGTTTTTCAAAAGAAATTCGCGGGAATATACTTTGCCCGGCGTTTCCATAAGCATCCGCAGCAAGCGAAATTCCGTCGGACCGAGGTGGATATAATTTTCGCCCCGATAGACTTTTTTGGTTCCTAAATCCATACGGATATCTTCAAAAACAAATTCTTTTTCATCTTGCGGTTCCGGAGCACGGCGCAACTGGGTTTTGACGCGCGCCATTAATTCGGGAATGGAAAACGGTTTGGTTACATAATCGTCCGCGCCGGCAGACAAACCTTTGATTTTGTCTTCTTCCTCTCCTTTTGCCGTCAGCATTATTATCGGGGTTGTTTTAATATCGGGCTTGCTGCGAATCAGCTTGCAGATTTCGACACCTGAAATCTCCGGCAGCATCCAGTCTAAAATAACGACAGACGGACGGGCTTTTTCAACCTCTGCCAAAGCTTTGTTCCCTCTGGCTTCCCAAATGACATCATAGCCTTCTTTTTCAAGGTTATATTTAAGAAGCAGCGCCAAAGCCTCTTCGTCTTCGACCAGCATAACCACATGTTTCATCTTGCATCTCCTTAAAGAGTGATAATGGATTATCTTAAGCCCACTCTCTTAAAATTACCTTAAAGCATTGATATTTTTTCGATAATCGCCGCCGGCAAACACAGATGTTCCGGCAACGAGAATATCAGCTCCCGCGGCAATGCATTCAGAAGCGGTCATCGGATTGATGCCACCGTCGACTTCAATTTCTATCGGCCGGTCTCCAATCATATTTTTGATTTTTGAAATTTTCTCAAGCTGGTTCTCAATAAAACTCTGGCCGCCAAAGCCCGGATTGACCGTCATCACCAAAATCTGATCTACTTTATCCAAAACATATTCAATGCAGTTTTCCGGCGTGGCAGGATTCAACGAAACGCCCGCTTTTATGCCATATTGGCGAATCGTCTCAAGCGTCTTGTCCAAATGCGGGCAGGTTTCAGCATGAACCGTTATAATATCGGCTCCGGCATCAGCAAACCAGCGAATCATCACATCGGGATTTTGCACCATAAGGTGAACATCAAACGGCAATTTGCAATACGGGCGCAAGGCTTTGACTACGCCCGGCCCAAAAGTCAGGTTCGGCACATAATTGCCGTCCATAACGTCAATATGAATCATATCTGCTCCGGCGGATGCCAGCGCAGAAACTTCTTTTCCAAGCGAGGCACTGTCTGCCGAAAGAATGCTCGGGGCGATTTTAACCATAAGAAAACTCCTTAAAAAATTATATTTTCATCATAAAACAGGCATTTTTTAAAAGCCAGAAAATTATTAGAACTTTTGACTTGATTTAATGCTTTTGATGATTATCTCAACCGTAAACAATGATTTAACCAGAACTTTTATACGGAGAAAAACTATGGGACAAATGGCTCAAAAAATTATTAAAGAAAACAAAGACGAAATTTTGAAACTTTTAAATACGGCTTATTCCGAAGAATGGCTCGCTTATTACCAATATTGGATCGGCGCTCAGGTTGCCAAAGGCCCGATGCGTAAGACCATTGCCGACGAGTTTTTAGAACATGCAAAAGAAGAATTCGACCACGCTAAAAAAGTCTGCGACCGTATCATCCAACTGGGCGGCACGCCGGTTCTTGATCCGGAAGAATGGAAAAAACATGCTATCTGCCGTTACGATGCCCCCGTTGATGAATTTATCGTCACCCTGCTTGAACAAAATTTGGAAGCAGAACGCTGTGCTATCGGCCGTTACCAGCAAATCTGCAACCTGTGCATGAGTGCCAAAGATATTGAAACATTCCATGTTGCCCGCCATATCTTAAGCGACGAACTTGACCATGAACAGGATTTGGAAGATTATCTGGAAGATATTAAAACCAGTATGGAACACATGTCGAAAAAATAAAATTTCTGATATAAAAACAAGCGTCCGCTTCAAGAAATGCTCTGAAGCGGACGTTTTTTCAAAACCTTTTAACAGAATCTGCCGGCGGCAACGGTTTATCCGGTTGCTTTGTTTCCGGTTGCGATAAAGGCAAAGAAGGCCTTTTACGAACACGCTCAAGCGGTTTTATTTCCTCTTGAGGGTTATTCTTGCCATTTACCTCATCAACATAAATTTTTACTCCGGCCGCAAGGCTCAAACATACCATTACAGATATGAAAATTACTATTTTCTTCATGATATCTTTATGATTAAATTAGTTAATTGTCCTGCTAAAAAAGCAAACATATGCTTAAAAGCTAATAATTATTTGCAAGGTTGTGGTTCTAACTGCCTTTTGAGATAAATGCAACAAAAAAAACAACCTGCCGCATTTTGCGGCAGGTCAAAAGAGATAAATTCGGCAGATTAATTTTCAAACTTAACGGTCAGTTTTCTGCCGTTTTTGAGTTTGAAAACGCCGCCTTCGACATTCGGCGACCAATCGGGATATTTGTCACGCAGGATAATCTGATAATAGTTCCTGCTCTCAGATGTCCAGATAAGAACAGCATTGCTCTCGTTTCTGATTTCTGAGATTTTGACAACATCGCCTGAATCGAGCTTAAAGACGACGGTTGTGTCTTGTGCCGGCAAAGACATCATCAGGATTTTTTCGCCTTTAGGATCTTTGGGCAGCTGCGGTTCGGCCGGTTCTTTCCGTTCAACTTTTGCAGGTGGTTCGGAAGCGGTTTCTTTTTTCTCTGTCGTTGCAACAATCCAAATGATGAGGATTAACACGAAAACGGCGAAGAGAAGCAATTTTTGATAAGTTTTCATTTTTATATTTTTTTTAGTTATTATTTGCAGAAATGAAAAACTCTCTAAGATTAATTTTATAAATATAGAGAGCTAATAATTTTTGGAATTGTTTTAACATATCACAAATCACACCGCCGTTCCAGACAAAATGTATGACATTTTTGTTACAAAAAAGGCTCTCAAAAAGAGAGCCTTTCTTTAGTTGTTTTTTATTAAAACTAGATTTCGCCGTCAGCGTAACGTTTTGCCATAACTGACAACGGAATAGCTTTAATGCCGTCTGCATGTCCGGCAGCACCGAAAGAGATATAACGGGCTTCGCAGACTTTCTGCATTTCTTCAATTGCCGGTTTGAGATATTTGCGCGGATCAAATTCTTTCGGATTTTCGGCAAAAATCTTGCGGATAGCACCGGTAATGGCCATACGGCAGTCGGTATCGACATTGACTTTGCGAACGCCTGATTTAATGCCGCGGACAATTTCTTCAACCGGAACACCGTAAGTCTGGGGAATAGCGCCGCCATAAGCATTGATCAAATCTTGCAGTTCTTGGGGAACGGAAGAAGAACCATGCATAACCATATGTGTATTCGGCAGAACTTTGTGAATTTTTTCAATAACGTCAATTGCCAGAATTTCGCCATCCGGTTTGCGGGTAAATTTATATGCGCCGTGAGAAGTTCCGACAGCTACGGCCAAAGCATCAACATTAGTTGCTTCTACAAAGCGTTTGGCTTCTTCAGGATCCGTTACCAGACGTTTTTTATCAATCACGCCTTCAGCGCCGTGTCCGTCTTCTTTATCGCCTTTGCCTGTTTCCAAGGAACCGATAACGCCGAGTTCGCCTTCAACAGACGCACCAACGGCATGAGCACGGGCAACAACTTCTTTAGTCACATTAACATTATATTCAAAAGAAGAAGGTGTTTTGCCGTCAGCTTCCAAAGAACCGTCCATCATAACGGAAGAATAGCCGTTAACAATTGCAGACTGGCAGATATTTACGGAAGAACCATGATCTTGGTGGATACAAATCGGCAGTTCGGGGAACATTTCGATACCGGCTTGAATCATGTGGCGAATCATCGGGTCGCCGGCAAATTTGCGAGCGCCGGTAGATGTCTGCAAAATAACCGGGGCATTAACTTTTTTTGCAGCATTCAAAACAGCCAGAACCTGTTCCATATCATTAATGTTAAAAGCAGGAACACCGTAGTTATTTTCAGCGGCATGGTCAAGGATTTGACGCATTGTAACTAAAGGCATATTAATTAACTCCTTTTTCAAGTTTATACATATTTTACTGCCGCCCACTATATAACCATAATGCTTTTTTGCAAGCAATTTATCGGTTTTGTACCGTATGGTTTAATAAAACTGTCATGCAACGCACGCCTTTTTTATGATATAATTAATTTAATAATAAAAAATTGCCTTTTATTTTGGGCATTGTATTCGCAAATCCGTTTTAATATGGGTGCAGTCAACAATGTTAAAACGGTTTCCGACAGCAATGCCCGCCTCACACCCTTTTTATGACAAAATCCTTGCCTTTTTTTATTTTCAGCCCTATTTTAGCCATGAACAAATATTTTTAATTTCAAATCAAACAAAAATGGATTTAGTATTATTAAGGTTTTTTACGGCCGCCGCTTTGATTTTCTTCTCGCTGCGGCTGGCTCGCTCGGTTGTCCGAAACCGGATTTCCCTGCTTTCTATGTTTTTATACAATTTTGTATCGTTTGCCCTCATATGGGGCTTCAGCCTGAGCTTAAAAAACGGCGACACTCTTTTGTTTGCCTTTGGTTACGGCATTGGCGCAATTTTTGCGGCGTATGTTTTTCTTCTGCATAAAAGAAAAAAACATAACCCCGATAAAATAACCGTTGCCGATTTGGAATCCGGCTCAGATTTCGCCGGACTTAAGCAAAACCAATTAACGGATTTGCGCAGAAATACCACTGTCAGACGCGGACTTTATAACGAATGGTTCAGAAACTATCTTATCCAGACAGTTATTCTGACAGGTATTTTTTCTATGCTCAGCACTTTATCTTAAAAAAAAGCCGTTTGTGAAAAACACAAACGGCTTTTAGATTCTCGTATGACAGCCGCAACTTACCGCTGGGGCGTCATTACTCCGTTGACCAGAGTCATCCGCCCGCAGACAGTCCGAAATGTATCGCCCAATTGGTAGGGGCGAATGACGGACAGCTCCAGCGGATTACAGATAACTGTTTTGGGCCTTGTTTCGTTAAATGCACATATAACGGCGACAGAAAGGGCACCGTCAACGACAACCTCTATCATATAACACAGGCCTATGCCGAAATGCCTTCGCCACTCCGGACACAGAGAATCTTCCTCATTGAAGTTTTTGAAACTGAAAGTTCCGATAAAAATATCGCCGATTTCAGCCTTGATGAATCCGAACTTATGAAACATCTCAAGCGCGTCCGCCAAAGACAAAACATAAGGATTTTCCTGCGCTTTACGCCGAGGGAGCATTCGGGGGACACCGTTGTATTCAAAGGCGTTTCCCGTTTTAATTTCCTCAACCTCAACATCTTGAGCAGCATAGATATCCGTGCTGCCGGAAGCGGCTGAAACACAGATAATTTTCTTGCGGTATTCATGCGGCGAAATATCCGCAGACATTTTTTCGCTTTCATAGATATCAGCACACCAGCAAAACTCTGCCTTTTCCTCCCCTTCGGAGAAACAGCGTTTCACTTTTCCGAAATAAATATCTTGTTCATTTCGGTCAATACCTCGGGCTGCGGCTTGTTTAACGGCAATCCCGTAATCAGGCATCAGCAGTTCTGCCGATTGCATCTTTTCCATTGGTTTCATACTTGATAATAATTAAATGTTACAACTATAATTTTCTTAAGAGAATAATTCAAACGTCTATAATTTTCATTATGGCTTGAACATATTTACTGCTGTTCCAAATGTCAATGAAAGATTAGCAATTAATAAACAAAAAATGAAAAACGCTGAAAAATTCAGCGTTTTTTTCCATATTTTAAGACCATCAGCAGAACCGGAAACGAAAAGCAGATGCAAATTGAGTTAAACAAGACCATTTGCACCGAATTGAGATAAAAGCCGTAGATAATCCAGCACAAAACGCCCAAATTATAAATTGAATACATCCCGAGCGACAAACCTGAAACATCTTTGGTCTTAAAAGTTTTCCATGCCTGAGGGATAAACGACACAGATAATGCCAAACCGCCCAAATAGCCAATGCCTTCAAAAAGGTAATCCATAATTTTCTCCTATCAGATTTTTATACATTCTCAAAATATACTTTCGTTTGGTTAAGTTTTGGTTACAATAAAAAGCTTGCCTTTTCAGTTTTTTGTTCTAAATTGGGGGCTACTTATTTATTTTTTTAGTTATCATGATGTTAAACACTTTAATTTTTAAAGCTTATGAACTTTAATGAATTAAAAAATGAGATTATCAAAACACAGTCTTTTCTCTGTGTAGGTCTTGACCCTGACTGGAAGAAAATGCCCGAAAGCATGAAAAAAGAAAACAGCGGCGCGGCATTATTTGAATTTAATCGGAAAATCATTGACGCCACAGCACCCTATGCCGTTGCGTTCAAGCCGAACCTTGCATTCTACGAATGCTTCGGAATCCCCGGATTGGAAGCTTTCCGTTGCACAGTCAAATATCTGCGCAAGAACTACCCTAACAAGCTGATTATCGCAGATGCCAAACGCGGCGACATCGGCAACACGTCAAAAAAGTATGCTCAGGCATTTTTCGAGTTCTATGATGTTGACGCCCTGACTGTTGCTCCATATATGGGAGAAGACAGCGTTGCACCGTTCCTTGAATATGAAGGCAAATGGGTCGTGCTGCTCACACTGACTTCAAACAAAGGGGCTTCGGATTTCCAATTCATTCAAAACCAAAGCGGCTACAAGCTTTATGAAGAAGTGCTGGCCGCATCTTTGGACTGGGGATGCTCCGGCAATATGATGTATGTCGTTGGCGCAACCAAAGCGGAAGAACTGGAAAACATCAGACAATATGTTCCGTCTCATTTCCTTTTGGTTCCCGGCGTCGGCGCTCAGGGCGGTTCCTTGCAGGAAGTTGCCAAATACGGCATGACCGAAGATTGCGGCTTGCTTGTCAACTCCTCCCGCGGCATTATCCATGCCAGCTCAGGCGATGACTTTGCCGAAGCGGCCAAAGCTGCAGCAGCCAAGCTCCAACAAGAGATGGCCGAGTTGCTGAAAGAAAAAGGGCTGATTTGATAATTTATCTGCGCAAAAAAGAGCTGGCCGTTCAGGCCAGCTCTTTTTTGCATATTCGGCAATTATTTCATGCAGTTTTTAACAGCGTCAACAACTTCTTCTTTAGTGATGCCGAAGTATTTATACAATTCCTCAGCCGGACCGGACGCACCAAAGCCGTCCATGCCGATAATATCGCCTTTTAAGCCGACATATTTTTCCCAGCCGAATTTCGAAGCAGCTTCAACAGCAATACGCGGCGCAGAGCCTAAAACTTCTTCCTGATAAGAAATATCCTGCTTGTCAAAAAGTTCCGTGCAGGGCATGGAAACAACCGCGACGTCAATTCCTTCTTCCCGCAATTGTTTCTGGGCTTCCACAGCCAGAGATACTTCCGAACCGGTGGCGATAATTGTTGCCTGCCGCTTTTTGCCCTCGGCAACATCCGAAATAACATAGCCTCCCTTAGCGGTTAAGTTTTCTTTTGCAGAAGCACGCAGCAAAGGCAATCCCTGACGGGTCAGAGCCAAAATGCTCGGCGTTTTTTCGCTTTCGACCGCCAGCTTCCAAGCCTCGGCCGTTTCAACCACATCGCAGGGGCGGAACGTATAAATATTCGGCATGGCGCGATAAGATGCCAAATGTTCAACCGGCTGGTGGGTCGGGCCGTCTTCGCCGACACCTATCGAATCATGCGTCAAAACATAAATAACGCGAATGCCCATTAAAGCGGCCAAGCGCATAGACGGACGCATATAATCAGAAAAGACAAAGAACGTGCCGCCATAAGGAATAACGCCGCCATGCAGAGCCATACCGTTCATAATTGCGCCCATCGCATGCTCGCGAATACCATACATCACGTTATTTCCGGCATAATCTTCTTTTGTGATGTTTTTCATACCGTTGACAAAAGTTAAGTTTGAGGCTGCCAAGTCAGCAGAGCCGCCGATGATTTCCGGCACATTCGGCACAATGGCTTCCAAACACATCTGGCTGGCTTTGCGGGTTGCAACTTTCGTTTTTTCGGCAATGGCTTTTTCGGCCAAAGCCTGTAAATCTTTACTCCAGCCTTTGGGCAATTTTCCTTCAATCAAATCTAAAAATTCTTGTCCCTTGGCTTTGGCGCGTTCAGACCAAGCCTTATAGCCTTCGGCACGGGCGGAACCGGCTTCACGCCAGTTTTTCAAAACATCTGACGGAATATCAAAGGGTTCAGACTTCCAATCCAGAACCTGACGCATTGCCGCAACTTCTTCGGCACCGAGCGGAGAACCGTGGCATTTGCTGGTGCCGCATTTGTTCGGCGCGCCGAAACCGATTTTGGTTTTGCAGGCAATCAGGGTCGGCTTATCTGACGTTTGGGCTTTTTTGATTGCGCTTTCAATCATTCCGTAATCGTGGCCGTCAATTTCAATCGTATTCCAGCCGACAGCCTTGAAACGGGCTATCTGGTCAGTCGAATTGGCCTTGTCTACCGTTCCGTCAATCGTGATATTATTATTATCCCAAAGAACAATCAGCTTATTTAAGCCCCAATGTCCGGCAAGGGAAATCGCTTCTTCGGAAATGCCTTCCATTAAGCAGCCGTCACCGTTAATGACATAAGTATAGTGATTGCAGACATCTTCTCCGTATTTGGCGGCGATGACGCGTTCGGCCAAAGCCATGCCGACTGCGGAAGAAATACCCTGCCCCAAAGGCCCGGTTGTCATATCTATGCCGGCCAGATGCCCGTATTCAGGGTGTCCGGCGGTCTTGGCGCCCAACTGGCGGAAATTCTTAATGTCTTCAATGCCAATATCTTTATACCCCAGCAAATAAAGCAGGGAATACATCAGCATAGAACCGTGTCCGGCAGACAAGACAAAGCGGTCGCGGTCAAACCAATGCGGCTGAGAAGCATCAAGTTTCATAAATTTCGTAAACAATACCGTTGCCACATCCGCCATACCCAAAGGCATGCCCGGATGACCCGAATTTGATTTTTCAATAGCATCCGCACTCAAAAAACGAATGGCATTTGCCATTTGTGCGAGGGAATTTTGCTGGGATAAACTCATAGATACTTCTCCTTGAGGTTAAAAAAATAAAAAATTATACGCCGCAGCTTGAGCAACCTTGCTTCTTTTGCGGCCGGCCGGGCGTAATATATTCAGGTTCGGCAACGCTGCCGTCTTCATAATAAAGCTCGGGATAAACTTTTAACTTGGCGACAGAAGGTTCTGATGTCTCTGTATCTTCGTAATAGTCAAAATCGACATCAAAAATCCGGCGGTTATATTTCTGTTCCTGCGGCGAGATGACCAACCCTGCAAAAATTTCAAATTCATACATCATATCGCGCGGGATTTTTACATCTACCGCTTCGCCGCGAAATTCTTTGCTGCGTTCGCCTTTAGCCATGGAAACCTCAGCAAAATATGACTTTTTGCCAAGATAAGCCGGCGGGCCTTTGATTGTATTGGTAAACCAACGGAAATGAACGTCGCTTTCATCAGTATTACGCAGTTTGCGTACGACAAAAACAGGCGTAATCCGCGCTTTTTCCTGTTTAACGCGCTCATCATACCAGCAAAAGCCTTCAACGCCTTTGAACTCAACTTCAAAATCGTCTTGGTAATTAACTTTTTGGATAAGGCGCGCGTCATAACGGTCGATTGTGACCAGAGGGCAATAACGGTAAGGCTCGCGCAAAACGCAAGCGCTCAGCAGCCCTGCCAAAATACCGATATATATTTTTTTTATCATTTATGCCCTCGCCTTTCCGCGGTTATTTTCTGAGGACTACTATATAAGCTCAATCTTTTTTTGTAAATAAGGCAACAAGCTCACTGTGATTAGAATAGGCAAACTGGTCTACCAGCGTGATTTCTTCCAATTTGAAGCCTGCGCCAATCAAAATATTGGCATCTTTTACAAAACTGTGCGGATTACACGAAACGGCAATGACTTTTTGCGGCGCGGAAGTTCCCATAGCCGCAATTTTTTTTGCCTGAGCCTCGGCGCCGGCACGCGGCGGATCAAAAACCACAAGGTCAAATCCGTTCAGTTCTTTTTCATCCAGCGGATATTTAAACAGGTTTTTCTCAACAATCTCAATATTGGGAATCATGTTTTTATTAACTGATTGCCGAAAACCTTCCAACAATGATCTTGAAGAATCGGCCGCAACAATTTTATTTTTGATATTTTTAGATAACGGATAAGAAAAAGTACCTACACCGCAAAACAAATCGGCAATTTTTCCGCCGCTTTCGCCCGCATAGCGCAAAACTATTTCGATCAGAGCCTGTTCCGAAGCTTTAGAGGCTTGTAAAAAAGTTCCCGCCGGAATAAAAACTTCATACCCGGCAATATTAATATAAGGCTTTGACTTTTCAACTATCGTTTCCGGCTGCCCGTTTTCCGAACGCCTGTGAGATATGCGGGCAACATCGTTGCTGTTTTGGGCAAATTCAAAAATAATCATGCGGTAATCAAGATTAAGTTCGCCGTCAAATTGCAAAACGATATCCAAACCGTTATCCGCTTCCGTAATCTGCAAATCTCCGCCCTGCAAACAAGTCACGCCGACTTGCTTGTTTTTCTTCATTTGCGGAATTTTAACGGCGCAAAGTTCAGCCAGAAGGCGCCGCAGTTCAGGCAAAGCCGCATTGATTTTCGGAGTCAGCAGGTAGCAAGATGCCAAATCGACGATTTCCGCGCTCCGGCTGCGGTTAAATCCGAGAACAAGCTTTCCCTTCCGGCAGGAAAAGGCCAATGTTGCCCGACGGCGCTGATTGTCTCCAACAAAAACCGGCTCGGCAAAACGATAATCTTTATCTTTAAGCCCGTCCAAAACAGCCTGAACATCCCGACATTTTTTCGTCCGATATTCCTCCTGCCCCAGTTGCCGATACCGGCAACCGCCACATTCATCCGTATAATTGCAGCCCATGGCTTTTCCTATTTCAAGTCTTCTTCGTCAACGCCAAGCAGCAAGCCGGATTCATCCGAACCGCCGTCTTCTATTTTCGGCGTATCGCTCTGGATATGCTGCGCTTCGATACCGTCCAGCAGCGAAATTTCTTCATTTTCTTCTTTATCAAAAATCGGATGCCGGTTATTGGCCTCATTTTTTATCCGTTCCTGAGTTTCCCTGTTGTCAAAGGCTTCCATATCTTCTTTATTAAAGACGACAACACGGTTGCGTCCGGTTTCCTTGGCTTTATACAAAGCTTCGTCCGCAGCTTTAATCAGAGTGTCTATATTATCGGAAATCTCATTGGAAGAAACGCCGATACTGACCGTAAAACGAACCTCATCCCCTTCATCGGAGTGAACAACAATTTCTGAGATTGTCTCGCGCAGGCGGTCAGCAACGGTTTTGCCTTTTTGAGCATTGACGCCGGCTAAAAAGATAACAAATTCTTCACCGCCGTAACGGGCGACAATATCAACGTCACGCAACGCGCGTTCACAGGTCGAAGCCAACTCAATCAACACTTTATCACCGGTTTTGTGTCCGTAAGTATCGTTAACGTTTTTGAAATGGTCGGCATCAATCATCAACACGCTGAACGGTTCGTTTGCCGTTTTAGATTCCAAAATGCGCTTATATACCTCATCTTCAAAATAACGGCGGTTAAACAATGAAGTCAGAGGATCGCGGATTGCCTGATTTTTCAACAAAACTTCGCGGTTTTTGCGCGATGTAATATCCTGAAAAGCGGCATAAAGCGCAACATCATAGTTATAATCGATAACATTGGCCGAAGTCAGAAGCCAGAAAGGCGTATTGCTGCTCGGGGTTGTGACCAAAACTTCAAAATCCTGAACTTCGCGTTCCTGTTCCAACCGCTCATTTAACAAACGGCGGTTTTCAGAATCGGCGAAGAAATCTTTTAAGCGGTAACGTTCCAATTCTTCCTGACGAATGCCAAAGAGCTTAATGGCATTGTTATTCGCCAAAATGATACGGTCATCGCTCAAACGGGAAATGATAATCGGGAAAGGCGACGATTTGATAATTTCTTCTATACGCTTGTTATATCTTTCTATTTCCAATTGGCTTTCGTCAAGCTTTTTGGCATAAAAATCGCCTTTCATCATAATTAAGGCTATGCTGAGCAAGACATATGTGCAAGCAGGAACATACCACGCAGACATCAGAAAATATTCATTGCCGAACAATTTTAAGACCATGACGAAAGCAACCGAGAGCGAAACAATACCCGCAAAAACAAAGCCGCCGTGATGTTTGTTGCGCCATTGAGACAAAAAGCTTACGGAGATATAGGCAAACCCCGTCAGAGGGAATATCTGGCGCATGTTTGAAACCATTTCGCCATCAGGAGATATGAACAGAAAATAAAT
Source organism: uncultured Alphaproteobacteria bacterium (assembly GCA_949493535.1). Lineage (GTDB taxonomy): Bacteria > Pseudomonadota > Alphaproteobacteria > RF32 > CAG-239 > CAJLXD01. The sequence continues at coordinate 5,495 of CASZWJ010000008.1, read as the reverse complement.
TATGGCAACCAGGCCCAAAGCGCCAAAACCGCCGATAACAGGCAAATCAGGAACACCGTTTACCAGAATTTGCGAGGCTGCCATTGCCAAAAGAATCATGGAAATCAGGTTCAGCAGCAACTCAACGAAAACCCAGCCCTCGATACCGCCGCCATGGCTGAAAATATCACTTGAATGTTTGCCGATATATATTGTGACAAACTCCAACACCAATCCCCAATACAGCAGCCAAATACCTTTTCCGAGCTTGGTTCCCTTAGAAGCATATATGCTGGCGCAAAACAGCAAAAACAATGACAAAAGGGTAAAGACCACGTTTGAAGTCTGGTTAAAAATACTGATGGTTCCCATTATATATGATCCTTCATATTTAATTAATTCTCCGCACAGATTATATCTATATTGTTAAAATAAATTAAAGCATGAATTAATTTTATAAAAAATTGATGATTATTTGAAAAAAATATTATAGTATTTCTTCAGGCAATATCTTTTCCGCTGCAAATATACAGAAGGATTATTAATATGAACAGAAAAATTCCCAAGCATTTCAGCCAAAACTTTAAACTGAATATCGACAGGCTGCCGGCAAAAGAATCCGACCGGATGAACCTTAAAATTCTGCTGCCGGGAATTATTCTCGGTGCCGCGCTTTTTGCTCTGGGTCTGTTTGAACTGCTGAACGGGCTGAAAAATCACGACAGCATTTTTGACAAACTGGCTAAAGACAATACGTCCATGACGTTTACGCCTTTCATGAGCGCAACGTTTTTTGACGTTACGATTATGGTTTTGGGACTGGGAATAGTCTTATCCCTTTTGTTTTCGCATATCCGTTACAAAAAAATCTTTTTTGACGGGCAGAACATTACCATGGTAAACCGTCCGGCTTTCGGCAAAAAAGCCAGTATTCGCGAAGACCTCAAAAACTATGCCGGCGTCATGCTGAGAATAGAGTTCTACCAATGGGGCTTCATGACCAAAAACAGATACATCATTGAGCTTCATCACAAAAAACCCGAAAAGATTGTTCCGTTATATATTTCGACGTCAGGCAAGAACATCAGAAAAATCTGGGAAGACTATGCCAAAAAGCTGAATCTGCCGACATTGACGTACACAGACGAAGGCATGGTTAAACGCGAGGCCGAAGATTTGGGCAAAACGCTTCGCGAAATGTCCGAGATTTTGGATTTAAAAAACAAGTTCAACGAAAACAGCAAACACTCTTCGCGCATAGGCCTTAACAAAGGCCCGCTTAAAACGGTTGTCAAATCGCGCAAAATCGTTTGGGACGCTTATAATATTCTGGCTTGGCTTTTCATCTTTATATTTGCTTTGGTCGGATTTATCGTCAGCTTTAACATATCAGGCTTTTCAACAACATTTTTATGGCTTTTCTACGGTATCGGCAGTTTGTGCTCCGTTGCCGCCATTTTCATATTGTTCAGAAAAGACAAACTGGTGATAAAGAAAGACAAGATTGTCAACACCCATAAATACATGCTTTTCCAGACCAAGCATGACGAGATTATGAAAAAAGACATCAAAGCGGTTATCGTTACGGTCAATCCGGCAACAGAACGCAGTTTTTTGACAATTATCTCCGACGACAAAACCATTATCTTCGGCAAAAAACTGCCGATGAGCGACTTGAAATGGGTTAAAAAGTTTTTAATTAACGAGATTATAAAGGATTAACAACTCCCATAGGCAAAATATTTTTGCAAAAAGGAAGAATTTTGTTGGCGATATATGCGTTTTGCATTATATATGGGAATAATGTATGACTGAGCTCAGAAAGGAATAACCATGAAAAAGAAAAAAGCGCCGGAACAGCATAATGATTTTGAAGATGCTTTCATCCGCGAAATTGATGAAGAACTTAAAAATGAAAAACTGAAAAGAATCTGGGATAAATACGGATTGTTTATCATTTTGTTCGTTGCCGCCGCCGTGACTGCCGCCGTCAGCTTTGAAACATTTAAAGCATGGCAGGATAAGCGCAATCAGGAATTCTCCAATACTTACGCCTATGCCCTGAACCTGCAAAATCAGGGGCGCTATGCCGAAGCAATGGAAGTTTTGGACAAGCTCGAAAAATCGGGCAAAGAAGTTTATGCAAATATTGCCGAGATTCAAAAAGCCAATGTTTTAGTTGAACAAAACAAAATTGAAGAAGCTATTGCCGTTTTGGAAAAAGTTTCCAAGGCTGAAAACTTTAATCCGCAGATGCAACAAATTGCCATTATCAAACTGGCTTCTTATAAGCTTGATTACGCTCCCTCTCAGGAGATTCAGGAAATGCTTGAGCCTCTGGTAAAAGAAAACGGCGTCTGGACAAATATTGCAAAAGAGCTTCTGGCTATGCTTGCCGTCAGAGACAATGATTTTGACAGAGCAAAAACCCTGTATCAGGAAATCAGCGTTGCGGCAAATACGCCGGAAACACTCAAAGCCAGAGCCCAAGACATGCTGAATGTTATTGACGAAGCTCAGAAAAAACAATAATAAACAAGAAGACTAAGACTATCAATTAAGGAACTGGGAATGATACGCAAAAATTATCAAAGAGGCGTTTTGCTGGCAGTTATTGCAATGCTTGGCGCCTGCGGAATGTTTGGCAAAGATAAAGTTCAGCTTGACGGAGAAAGAGTAGCTGTTTTGAAAGAATCGAAAATGCTGGCTCCCGATTTTGAACCGAATCAAATAAAAATTACCCTTCCCAAACCTTATACCAATAAACAATGGTCTCAGGAAGGCGGCAATTCCCGCCATGTTATGGGGCATTTGACCGCAGACAGCAAACTGAAAAAAATGTGGGACAGCGGCTTTGGCGAAGGCAACTCCAAAAGAGATTACCTTTTAGCCGCTCCGGTTATTGCGCATCAGGTTGTTTTCACGATTGATGCAGATGCAAAAGTCAGAGCTTTTCGTTTGGATGACGGAGACGAAATCTGGTCTAAGAGGGTCAAACCGTTGAATAAAGACGAACGTTCCGTTTCAATGAAAGGTGCCGGCTTAGCTTATTTTGACAAGAAAATTTATGCGACGACCGGTTTTGGAAGCGTTTTTGCTTTAGACATGAAAACCGGCCGCCCCATATGGCGTTTTGACAACTCGGCTCCTATCAGAATTGCGCCGACCGCTGCCAACGGAAAAATCTTTGTCCAGACTATCGATAACACGCTGATTTGTCTTGACGCTTATAACGGCAGCGAATTGTGGCGCTACAAAACAGCTACAGAAAATACAACTTTAGTCGGCGGCGCAAGCCCTGCATATTCTCCGGAACAAGATGTGGTAATTGCAGCCTTTTCAAGCGGCGAACTGCGGGCAATTAAAGCCAGTACCGGTTCCAGCTTGTGGGGCGACCTGCTGATTTCCAGACGCCGTACCAATTCTTTGGCCAGCATTAACGGAATCAAGGCAAATCCGGTGATTGACGGAGATGTCGTTTATGCTTTGGGGCACAGCAATATTCTGACTGCCATTGATTTGCGCACAGGCAACAGAATCTGGGAAAAAGAAATCGGCGGCATTAACCAGCCGTGGATTGCCGGAAAATTTATGTATGTTTTGGATAATGATTTTAACCTGATTGCATTAGAAAAATCCAGCGGCAAAATTGTTTGGAATACCAGTATTCCCGTTACAAAAGATGAAGATGACCGCTCGGGCCTGTTTGCCAAAGGGCCTATTTTGGCAGGAAACCGCCTGCTGGTAGGCAGTTCAAACGGCTATGTTTTTGCCGTCTCCCCTTATAACGGAAAAATTATCGGCTACATCAGCTTGTCTGATGGCGTTGAAGTTTCTCCCGTTGTTGCTGACGGCATAACAGTATTTACAACAAATGATGCCGATATTGTCGCTTATAAGTAACGGAATAAAAAAATGAGTTTAAAAGTTGCAATTATCGGACGTCCGAATGTCGGAAAATCCACTTTGTTTAACCGGTTGGCCGGACGCAAAGTCGCAATTGTGCATGATCAGCCGGGCGTAACCCGCGACCGCAGAGAAACAGCAGCAAAATTGCGCGACATGAATTTGCAGATTATTGATACGGCCGGTTATGAATATTCAAAAGAAGACAATATTGAAAAGAGAATGTGGGAGCAAACCAAGCGAGCCATTGAAGACGCTGATGTCAGCCTGTTTTTATTTGATGCGCGCGACGGATTGCAACCCTATGACGAGCATTTTGCCCAATTGTTGAGACAAATGCACAAACCGGTTATTCTGCTGGCAAATAAATGCGAAGGCAAGGCGCAAGAAGACGGTATCGGAGAAGCTTATAAACTCGGTTTCGGCACGCCGATTCCATTTTCTGCCGAACACGGACTGGGGCTTCAGGACTTGTATGAAGCTTTGCATGAACATTATGTCAAGCTTCCGAAAGAAGTAAAAGCAGCGGAAATATCTGTCAATGAAGACAACGGCGAAGAAGAAATATCTGAAGAAGCGTGGAGAAAACGCACAATTCAATTAGCAATCGTGGGCCGCCCGAATGTCGGAAAGTCGACCTTAGTCAATGCCTTGCTAAATGACGAAAGAATGCTGACCGGACCGGAAGCCGGCGTGACGCGTGACGCAATTTCAACGGCATGGGAATATCAGGGGCGCAAAATCAATTTAGTTGATACGGCAGGATTGCGCAAGCAAGCCCGTATTTCAGACTCTTTGGAAAAGATGTCCGCAGCCAGCACTAAACGCGCAGCGTTTTTAGCGCAGGTTGTCGTCTTGGTCTTAGATGCCGACGCCGTCCTCGACAAGCAGGATTTGACAATTGCCCGTCAGGTTCTCGACGAAGGGCGCGCTTTGGTAATTGCCGTCAACAAATGGGATGTTGCCAACCGCAAAGAATCTTTAGAGCAGTTGAATTACAAACTGAAAACATCTCTCACACAGGCTGAGGGAGTGCCGACCGTTACAATTTCCGCACTAAAAGGCGAAGGGCTGGATAAACTCATGCGGGCGGTCTTTAAGGTTTATGACCGTTGGAATATCCGTATTCCGACAGCACCGCTCAATAAATGGTTTGCCGATATGATAGACAATTATCCGCCACCGCTCGGCAAAAACAAACGCCGTATCAAATTGCGCTATATTACGCAGGCAAAAACCCGCCCTCCGGCATTTTTCATTTTTTCGAGCAATCCCGAAGGTTTGCCGGACGCTTATTTACGCTATCTGGTTAATAATTTGCGCGAAACTTTTGATATGGGCGGTATCCCAATTCGCATAACGGTTCGCAAAACAGGGAATCCTTATGCAGAAAAAGATAAGTACCACTCAAAATAACTTCCGCCCCTCAAAAGAGGGGCTTTTTTTATGCCTGCTTTCAGCCCAATCAAGAAGCGGACCTCTCTCACTTACTCAAATTTTCTCTCTAAATCCGGCAATAAAAGCCGCCGCATGCTCCAACGAACCTTCACCCCTCCGCCATTTTTTCCTTTAAATCCAAATGATTACAAAAATATGATAAATTAGATCTT
>CASZWJ010000007.1 GCA_949493535.1 uncultured Alphaproteobacteria bacterium | reverse complement strand
AAAACTGGAACAATTATAATTTGAAGGTTACCGGAACAGAGATGTCTTTGGAAGGAGATGCATTTTTACAGAAATTAGCTAACGGTTCTTACAATACGAAACTTGGACGCTATGGTGATGGGGTGCATGATCCAATTTTTTTAACAGGATATAATCCTGACGCTCCTAAAAGTAAAACAGGTAAGTATGGTAATAAATATATGCTTGAAGTCACAACCAATCAAGCTATGCTAGGACATTTAGGCGGAGCAGCGATATTAGTTAATGATTATTTTGACAAGACTACTCAGTATTCAAAAAGTATTCAAATGGGTGTCCATGGTGATTATAATGATGTAATTATTACGCCTACTTCAAGTACTTGGGGGGATGGGGATGAAAGAACTACAATGTATATGCGTAAAGGTCATCTGCATTTAGAACGTAATAGCGATCCAACCGAAGATAAAAGCCAGCCATCAAGTATGATTCGGGCAGACAGATTGGTAACGAATATTAGGGATGGAACAGGCATGGACGGAACTCAAAAAGCATATAACTACCAAGTGAATCCGGCATTTACATCAATGATGCATGATATCAAACTGGCGACCCGCGGCGGTGCCCGTTTGAGCGATATTCTGCCTGACTTTATTAACAAAGGCATTTACGTTATGGATAACACCTATAAAGGCAGTGCCAACTGGGAAAGTGCTGCTGTCGAAAACAATTTTGTTTTGAAAGGCTTAGAAGAATGCACAAAGACCAAGTGCGATACGTCAGCTTGGATGGGCTTTATCCCGACACCTAACTGCCCGCCGGGATATATGAAAGTAGCCACCATCACGCCTATCCGCTTTGCTATGGCTCAGGCCGGCGTGCCAATCCAAGTTGACAATCAAACAGCAGGTGATGGAAAAACATGGACAGGAGGTATTGAAGGTGTTAAGAAAGACGGAACATATCTCGATAATTATCGCGTTTTGGGAACGCGAAAAGACCCGCGCGGAGATAAGATTTCCGTCGGTAACGGCAGCAATTATCGCTCCACGGGAGAGACTCTGGTTCACGTCTATGATAACGATGCCGGATATAACATTAAGGTGGACGGCGATGAAGTCTCTAAACCGGACGCCCCTCAGTATTGGGCTGATGTTTATAATCATCCTTACACTTTCCAAGTCAGTACTTGGCTGAACACAACTTTGAAGGCTTATAAAACAGATAAAACTAAAGATGAGACATTTAAAGGGTGGCACGGTATCATGGGCTTCATTTACCCGGCTGCAGATTATGCCGATTATCTCAGGGCTATTAACGCAAAGAACGATACCGATACTATTTCCGATAAAGAAATTATCTGGAACCTCTTTCCGGTTTATAAAGAAGAACTCTCGGCAATTGCTACTGTCTATTGTTATTTTGACAGGAAGACCTTTGGTGATAAATATGTTGATCAATACTTACCGCATAACGCAGGAAGCATCAGCGCTATTCGTAATAAAGAAAAACCGGATGATACTTATACTGAACGCCTTAATGATCCGACACTCAACTATAAGGATGTCATCTGGTAATACTCCAATCCCCCTCTTAATGAGGGGGAATTTTTTTTCTGAATTGTTTTAACATACCTTTTTATCCGAAGAATATCAGTATAATTGAATTTTTTGTTGGTAATGTAAAATAATCAATTATATTATAGTCAGAAAATTGGGAGAAAAGGCTATGATAATTAGAAAAATTTTGTTGATTGCCCTTTTGTTTGGCTCATTTTCGCAGCCGGTTCGAGCTGATGATGATATTTTTGCCAATGAAGGCGTTACATCTTTTCAGCAAGATGAAAATGCCTGGCGCCGGAATGACGGGCAAACGGTCAATGTTCCGAAAGAGTCTAAGGCCAAAGAAGTTCTGCCGGATATTCTTACCTCAATAGGGCCGGTGGCTTGGGATAATATTGCCAATGCCGAAAAAATTTTTTGTTACGAAGTTGCCGTACGTCCCGAAGAATATGACGGTTACAGCATTGACTCTATGGCATTGACCGGATTTTGCGGCGTCATTAAAGATGAAGTTAAAAACATTGTCCTTTCGGATTTGTTTATGGATAGCAAAAATGTGCTGTTTAATGTCCGTGAAGAATGCGTTATCCGGCCGCGTATTGTTTTGCGTTTTGTGAAAGGAATTGATGCGACCGACGTTTTGCTTTCTTCTCCTTGCTATTCTTTCACGGTTTATTATCCGGGAATGGTTAAAGTCTTTAATGCCAAGCCGGCCGCAAAAATCATCGATACGATTATTAATACGTTAAATAAAAATCGCGTTGATTTTGTTTCTCCGGCTTTGCTCGACCAGCTTTTGCCTGTCGGCGTGCCGCAGACGCCCGAGCAAAAGGAATTGGTCAGCAAGCGCTTGAAGCCGATCCGCAAATGGGCAGAAGACAAGCCTAAAGAAGAAGAGCCTAAGCCTGCGCAAAAAGGCTGGAATAATTTGAACCTTGGGTTTTAAGCCCAATAAAAGCTCCGTTTACAGGAGCTTTTATTTTTTAATGGTAGACGACCAAGTTAAATACGTTTTCCAAAAAGAATAATGAAATAAAACAAATGAGGGCAGAGATAAGTGGCGTTGTTATCCAGCCGAGGGCGATTTTGCCTAAAATTTCCCAGTGAATGCCTCGTCCGCCTTTAGCTATGCCTATGCCGATAATTGCGCCGATAACGGCTTGAGAGCTTGAGACCGGAACCAATGGCAGGCTCGGGAGATTATATTGCGTCAGCAGTGTTTTTAAGCCCTGTGAAGCAAAAATAAACAAGACGATTGATTGTGAAATCACGACAATCCAGGCAATCATCGGCGACATTGACATTACGCCTTTGCCGATTGTTTTTATGATTTTGCGGGAATAAGTAAAGATACCGCTGCTGATTGCCAGTCCGCCGATGAAGAACAGAATCTGAGTGCTGTTAAAAGTAATTCGGCTGATTGTTATCGGATGAAACGGGGCTGACTCGACAAATACACCCATAACATTGGCAATGTTGTTTGCGCCTAAGGCAAAAGCGCCGAAAGCACAAGCCGCAATCAGTCCCAGCCTTGTATATAAATCTTGGCGAATCAGGTGGATTTTTGAGCGTTTAATAAAACATTTTATCAGCAAATAAAGCGAGATAGCGATACAGCCGGCTAAAATGGGGCAGATAATCCATGTGCTGATAATCTGGGTTAAAATTCCCATATCGGTTTTATGTCCGCTGTAAAAGTTCCAGCCGACAATGCTGCCGACAATGGCTTGAGTGGTAGAAACGGGGATAGAGCTGTTAACCATCATATAAACGGCAAGGGCGGCCGAGAGGGCAACCATGAACGCGCCGGGAAGGGTATTGATGCTGCCGAGTTCGTCCAAAGTCCGGCTGGCTCCGGCTCCTGCAAAGACGGCGCCGATGATAACAAATAACGAAGCAATTGCCGCAGCTGTCTTGAAGCGTACCATTTTTGTGCCGACAGCGGTTCCGAAGACATTAGCAGCATCATTTGCGCCGAGAGACCAGCCTAAAAATAAGCCGCTGCTTAAAAATATGAAATAACTGATGTCCATTAAATATCCCTTTTAATCGTGAAAATCAGCAATTCGTCGACGCAGTCTTCGGCAATGTCGGCAATGTCTGCTACTTCGCTGATAAGGCTGCTCAACTGCAATTTGTTGGCCAAAGGCATGTCAGAGTCAAAAATCGCTTCTTTCATGCGTCCTGAAGTCAGGTCGCTTTCATGCTCAATAAAGTAAACCTTTTGTGAAAAATCGCGCACAGTGCTGAAATCTCTGAAAAAGGCGCGGGAAGCAATGGCCATGTTTTCGGCGCAGTCGCTTACCTGTTCGCAGAGCTCTATCATCCGCATATGGTATTCAGCCGGAAAATCAGGGCGTTCAATATAAAATTTGTACGCAACCTCATCAAAGCGGTTGATTATTTTATCAATGTTTTCGACCAATTCCAGAACATCTGCACGCAAATCGGGAATTAAATTCTGAGCGTAGAGATTATTTTCAATGTCGCGGCGCAGGCTGTCGGCATCATGTTCTATTTGTTTAATCTGTTTGCTGAGTTTTTTATATTCGTCACTGCGCTGTTCTGCCAAAAAAACGCGGATAGCTTTTTTAAATGTCATTGCGGCGTCAATAATTTTGTCATGGAATAAGTCTATTTTGTTTTCCAATGATTTGGTTCTTGAAAACATGGAAAATTTTATATGGAACATCAGGTTCTCCCTAAAATGGCTATAATTTTATTAGTCAGTATATTCCTCAAATTATAAAAAAATGATTTATAATTAAAGCTCTTTTAATCTTTTAAATTATAAATTGCTCTTGTAATAATTTTCTATATTAGCTAGATTAATATTTGTAATTTGTAATTAAACCTTAAGGAATGCTATAAAATGAGTAAACTTAATTCAGTTGCCGTTTCTGTTGTAGCTTTGATTGTTGCCGTTGCCGCTTTGGTAATGAGCCTTTTGAACTGCAATAAAAAATCTGTTGATGTTGCCGAAACACTCAACAATAATCCTGAAATCATCATTAATGCAATGCAAAACTATGAGCAGAAAATGCGTGAAAATGCTTTGGCTCAGGCTCAACAGCTTATTGATGACAATATCGAAGCAATCAACAACAATCCAGACTCTCCGGTTGTCGGTAATAAAGAAGGTACTGTAACTGTTGTTGAGTTCTTTGATTTCTCTTGCGGTTACTGCCACAGATTATATCCGACTTTGAAAAACATTATTGCTAAAAATCCGAATGTCAAAGTTGTTTTGAAAGAACTGTCTTTTGTCAGCCCGACTTCTGCTTATGCCGCAAAAGCCGCTTTGGCTGCCAATAATCAGGGTAAATATGCCGAAGTTTTGGATGCGTTGATGACAAGCAACGGCGCTTTGACTGAAGCTAAAGTTGATGAATTGGCCGTTAAAGCCGGTGTTGATTTGGAACAGATGAAAGCTGATATGAATTCTGCCAAAATTGACCAGATTATGAAAGACACTTCTGAATTGGCTGCAAAAATTCAGGTAAACGGTGTTCCTGCTTTGGTTATCAATGGCAAGATGGTTCAGACTTTGGATGAAAGTGTTATTCAGTCTGAAATCGACGCTGCAAAATAGGGCGGGCTTGCATAGATGCTTTCATACTTGTTAGTTTTCTCCTCATGTACTTCTTTTGTACACTTCGTCGAAAACTAACAGCGTAGCAAAGCATCTAATCACCCCTTAAAGAGGCTACTTCGGCGGCCTCTTTTTTTCGCTCAAAAATCTTGGCGAGGCGGCTTCTTTTGGTGGTTGATATGTGAGACGGCTGCTAAGAAACTCTCCGAGGTTTTATGGGCGTATAGCTGAGTTTCTTATTGATTTTCAGGAAAAGTGTTTTAGGAATAACTGATTGTAACCAATAAAGCTCCGATATTATTCGGAGCTTTATTTTAGTGTAAAATTTTGTTAGCAGGCTTTGGCTAAAGGTTGGTTTAATCCCAGTTCATCCATAACTTCTTTTTTCAAGGTGACGTTATCGGCTTTGCCGGTCGCAAAGACAGGCAGTTTTTCTTTGAATAAGATAACGCGCGGCAGATAAAGTTCGGACATGCCATTAGCTTTAATATAGCTGTGCAGCAAATCTAAGGTCACTTCTTTGTTATTGGTTGCCAGAACAATCTGTTCGCCTTTGCTTTCGTGCGGTACGGCGACAATGCCGTAATCATACATTTCGCCGAAGCTTTCGCAGGCTTTGCGAACCATATTGTCCACGGCATTCAGCGAAACCATTTCCCCGCCGATTTTGGCAAAGCGTTTGATCCGGTCTTTAATATATACAAAGCCGATTTCATCGATTTCAACCACGTCTCCGGTGTGGTACCACCCGTCTTCCAGAGACTGCAAAACGCCCGGTTGTTCTGATTTTATGTAGCCGAGCATAATATTGGGGCCTTTAACCCAGAGTTCGCCGCCTTTTTCAATACCGTCAACCGGAACAATTTTGTGTTCAATTGCCGGCAGAAGTTTGCCGATTGAACCAAAACGGTTAAATATCCGGTTGTTGGCGGTGATAACCGGAGAACATTCGGTTGCGCCGTAGGCTTCCATTGTGCGGATACCCAAACGTTCCATCCATAAATTGCGCGTGTCCGGCTTGATGGCTTCCGCACCGCCATACATAAAGCGGACGTTATGGAAGTCAAACGGATGGGCGATTTTGCCGTAACCGCGGAAGAAAGTGTCGGTTCCGAGCATGACGGTTGCGCCGATTTCATAAACTATTTCGGCTACAACGCGGTAATGCAGCGGGGAGGGGTATAGGAACAGCTTAGCTCCTTCAAGCAGCGGAAATATGGTGCCGACCGTCAAACCAAAGCTGTGGAACATCGGCAGTGCATTGAATACGGTATCTGTCATATTAATTGTTTCAATGGAAGACATCTGTTTAATATTTGACAAGATATTGGCATGGCTCAATACAACGGCCTTGGGAGCCCCTTCCGAACCGGAGGTGAACAAAATGGCTGCTTTTTTGTTGCCGCCGCTGCGGTGGGGAATGCGTCTGATTTTATAACGCAGGAAAGCATTGATTTTTTCCCAAAGTCCGATTTTATTGCGCAAGTCTTCAAGGTAAACGACTTCATAGCCGTTTTTAGTCATGGCTTCGGTTACGTTTTCCATTTTGGCATTGCGAATAAATAAGCGCGAAGTGATTACTTTTTTGACTTGCGCTGTTTGGCACATGGAAATCATATTCTGGGCGCCAACCGAAAAGTTCAGCATAACCGGAACACGTTCATATGCGGACAGCCCGAAGAATGTGCAAACGGTGGCAATGGAGTTCGGCAGCAGCAGGGCGACATGTTCGCCATGGCCGGTGCGGCGTTTGAAATATTTTCCTAAAACAAAAGATTTTATGATAATGTCTTTGTAAGAATTCGGAACCCGATTAATATCTTCGACAAAATTCGGACGGTGCAACAAACCTTTTTTGGAGTTTACCTTGGCGGTTCGCATTAATTGAGCGAATAATGAAACATTGGGGCGGTATGACGCCTCAAAGCACATTTCACGCATAATCATATAAACTTCGTTGCTGATGTGGTCACGTTGGCGGCGCAGTTCGTCTTTTAATTTGAAACTGCGCGGTTTTTCAACCTTGATTGTAATGCGCGGCAGCGGACGGTGCGGCAATCGGCCTTTGGTTTTGGAAAAATAGCCGTATTGCGGGCCGCTGATCCAAACAGGGATAACCGGCGCTTTGGACTTATCGGCAACCAGACCGGGAGCTTCGTAAATTTTCATCAGCCCGCCGTTTTCGGTCATACGCCCTTCGGCAAAAATAACACAACTGCGACCACTGTCAACTTTTGCAATAAGCTCTTTCAAGTCTCCCGGTTCAATCGGGTTAAAAAGCATAATGTCAGCTGTTTTCATAAAAAATCTGATCCATTTGCGGCGGTAAAGGTGGCCGTTTAATGCAAAAACGGGATTGCCGGGCAGAAAAGCAAACAAAATTATCGGGTCAAGATAGGATACATGGTTAGAAATATAGACGGCTTTGCCGGGCATATCCTTTTCATCAAAGGCTATGTTGCATTTGACCTTCATAAATCTGAAAAAATTTCTAAGGCAAAATCTTATGAAGTCTCTCAAAATAAAGTCTCCGGATTGTTCAAATAATGTTAAGTCTCCCAAAATCTTAACAAAAAGTAAAGAATAAAATGTTGTGTAGATGGCGAAGCTGGTTTGGTAAACAAATATCTTATTGTTTTTACTTGAGATTCGTTGAGATTTCCAGAGGTGGATAAATAAATGTTTGCTTTTATCCGCTATTGTTATACTACTAATTTTATGACATTTTTTCTGCCTGTGTTGGGTATTTTGCATTTGCGGATTGTCATTTTGGATTAACAATCAGAAGTAATTTATATGAAAAAACTTTTAACTTTGACGGCTCTCGGAACCATTATGATGGTTTCTCAGGCCAATGCTGCAGGTTTTAACTTGAAAGAACAATCTGTTTCAGCTCAAGGCAACTCTTTTGCCGGGGCAACGGCAGGAGCAGAAGATATTTCTTATTCTTATTTTAATGCCGCAGGTTTAACCCGCCATAAAGGAACAAAATTTATATTGGGCGGAACTTATATTGCTCCGCGTTCGAAAGCCAAGGAGTCTACAGCCGTAACGCCTGCCGGTCCGGACAATGACCGTTATAATGACAATATCGTTCACGCCGCTGTTGCACCGCATATGTATGTTTCTCACCAAATTGACGATAAATGGACGGTTGGCGCATCTCTGAACGTGCCTTTCGGCATGATTACCAAGTATGATGATGATTGGGCCGGCCGTTATCATGGCACTTTGTCAAAAGTGACAACCGTTACCCTGACGCCGATGGCTGCTTATAAAGCAACGGATAAATTATCGCTCGGCGCCGGTTTCCAAATGCAATATATAAAAGCCCGTTTGCGCAATTCGGCTGTGACGGGAGTATCCAGTGTTGATGATCGGGCTATTTTAGAGGGCGACACTTTTGATATCGGCTATCAGGTCGGCGGTATGTATGAATTTACAGACGCTACCCGCATCGGTGTCGGTTATCGCAGCGAGGTTAAACACAAACTCAAAGGCGATATTGAATTTGCCTTAAATCCGCTGTTAAATCAGGATATCGGTGCCAGATTGACGACACCGGCCAATTTCTCCATGGGTATCTATCACGATTTGAATGACCAATGGTCAATTATGGGCGAATACGGCCGGACTTTCTGGTCTTCATTTGATGAATTGCGTATTATCGGCAGCAACGGACTGAATAATGTGACGGAAGAACGTTGGAAAGATACGTCTTTCTGGGCTGCCGGTATCAGTTATAAATATAATGACCAGTGGAAGTTCCGTGCCGGTGTGGCTTATGACGAAGGTGCCGTCAGCGAAGAATATCGTACGCCGCGCATTCCCGATGCCGGTCGCCAGTGGTATTCCGGCGGTGTCCAATATACTCAGAATGAAAATCTGACATGGAATCTCGGTTATACTTACATCAGAGCGAAAGACGGCAGGGTAACCCTTCGCGGTGACCATACCGGAGATAATATGCGCGGCCCGTTGAAAGCTTTGTATAAGAATGATATACATATGTTGGGGCTATCCATGAACTATAGCTTTTAAAAGTTTGCTCTGCGGACATCTAATACAGAAATTGCGGATAGTCGGTTCGGTCATGTACCTTTTTGTACACTCCGTTCACCGACTTCCTTATTTCTTATTATCTGCCTCGCATATCAAACTTTTATCATCGTCTGGAAATTCAAATTATTTTGTGAAAAGCATTCTCCCAATCAGCGATAAGAGAATGCTTTTTTTATTGCAAAATATATAAAATCAGATATAATGACAAAAAAATAGACGAAATGCGGAGCGGCGATTTGGCAAATCAAAAACCAATAAGCTTGGCGGAAATTAAGGCTAAACTTGATTTCTTTTCAAGATATCCTGATTTTCGGTTATATACCGGAAAAGAGGTGTTTCGTCTGCGCGAAAAAGTTGATGCTTATTTGCGGCAGCCCTTTTCGTTCCGTGAAGAAAAGCAAAAAGCGCACGGCAATCTTTTATGGCTGTTGAAAAATTATTATTCAACGCCGTTTCAGCAAGAAGCCATTACTTTGCAGAATTTTAATGCCAATATTTTGGATTTGACTGACAAAGACAAGCTTAATTATCTGAATTATATTCTGACAATGAAAAATTATGCCCGCTTTTCGCCGCAGTTTTTTTATCAATTGTCAAATTATCACCCCGATACGCCCGCTGCGGCAGAGCAAAGTTGCAGAGTTTTTCATCGGGTTAAGGCTTTGCTTGCCAAGAATTATAAAAAAGATGATAACTATCAGCTTGCCGCTAAAAGACTTTATCCTTTTTTATGCCGTTATGCCCAAAATTGTCCGCGAATAAGCTATAAACTGATTGATGATTATGCCGATATTTTATTCAAAATGTCGGGAAAGTTTCCCAATCAGCTGGTTTCGCTGATGCCTTTGAAAGAGCTGATGGAGCGTCTGGCTGAGCAGCGCCGGAAGCAAGCTGAAGTTAAAAGCTTGTTTGGAGATGAGGTTGAGAAAGAGCATAAACCCCAGATTGACCGGAAAGCGGTCAGAAATGTGTTGAAAAAATATGCCGAATATAGCCTTCAGGCAGAGCAAAAAGGAAAATTTGATGCGAATTTGCATAATACGATGACAGCCATGTTGCGTTATATTGTGGAAGAATATGATTATAGTTTGGCTGATATCAGGGGGCTGCGCAAAGATTTGGGACGGGGTAATTTTTTCAGCGGGCAGCGTGAACGATTGTATCAAATGGGGTTGGAGGCTCAACGCAAATATAATCATCTGCATCCGGGGTATAGAAGAAAACCCAAAGCGGCTGATTTGTATAAAACGGCTATGGATTACTATTGGGATCATTGATCTTGCCTCAGCTGACAAAACTATGACACAGCCGTTTCTCCGCTCATAAAAAAACAAATTCTAACGGCAAGACAATGTTTAGCTGGAATTATCCCAGACAAATGTATTGCCGATTCTGTTTAGACGCCTTCAAAGAGGGTGTTTTTTGTGTTTGGAAAAACTTTATAAAGACGCGACACATCCGAATGCTGCAGGTCATAAAATTATGGTTCGGGAGATGTATGGCTATTTGAGTGGAAACGGGTTGGTTTGAGGCTTCTCTTTGCTTAAAAATTTAAAATCTTCCAGTACTTTGTTCTTTCTTTAGTATTTGAATTAGGCAGAAGCAGTCAGATCTTTTGCTTAAAAAGATGTCATAAAGCTTTTGTTAGGCAGTTACATTGCATTATGCCGCCGAAACAAAATTTCTGTCGGATTGTTTTTGGGATAGATGCCGATTTTATTTTAATTTGTCTCTCAGATACTTAGCCGTGTAACTTTTTTCAGATTTTGCAACTTCTTCCGGCGTGCCTTGGGCAACGATTTGTCCGCCGCCGTCGCCGCCTTCGGGGCCCATATCGACAATGTAGTCGGCAGTTTTTATCACATCCAGATTATGTTCAATTACGATAACGGAATTTCCTTGGTCTACCAGAGTATGCAGAACTTTTAATAAGCGGTTGATGTCTTCAAAATGCAGTCCGGTCGTCGGTTCGTCCAAAATATACAGCGTTTTGCCGGTAGCTCTTTTTGACAGTTCTTTGGAAAGTTTGATACGCTGGGCTTCGCCGCCGGAGAGGGTGGTTGCCTGCTGCCCGAGATGAATGTAGCCCAAGCCGACTTTTCTGAGTAATTCAAGCCGGTTTTTGATTGAGGGGATATTTTCAAAGAAGCAATAAGCTTCGTCAACGGTCATATTCAAAACATCTGCGATTGATTTGCCTTTATAGCAGACTTCAAGCGTTTCCCTGTTAAAACGTTTGCCTTTGCAGACGTCGCATTCAACATAAACGTCGGGCAGAAAGTGCATTTCAATTTTGGTAACGCCGTCACCCTTGCAGGCTTCGCAGCGGCCGCCGGCAACGTTAAAAGAGAAACGTCCGGCCGTATAGCCGCGGGCCTTTGATTCCGGCAGATTGGCAAACCAATCGCGGATATTGGTAAAAAGTCCGGTATAGGTTGCCGGATTTGACCTTGGAGTGCGTCCGATCGGCGATTGGTCAATGTCTATAATCTTATCAATATTTTCAACGCCGATAAGCTTTTCGTATTTGCCGGCGGGTTCTCTGCTGTCGTAAAGCTCTTTATTCAGCGCCTTGCACAGAGTTTCCAGAATGAGCGAAGATTTGCCGCCGCCCGAAACACCGGTGATGCAGGTCAGCGTTCCCAAAGGAATTTTCAGATCTACATTTTTCAGGTTATTGGTTTTGGCGCCTTTCAGGCCGATGAATTTGCCGTTTCCTTTGCGGCGTTTGAGCGGCACGGAAATTTCTTTTTGCCCGTTCAGATATTGAGCCGTCAGGCTTTTGGGATTTTTCAAAACTTCTTTGACGGTTCCTTCAGCGGTGATTTCGCCGCCGCATTGTCCGGCACCGGGACCCATGTCTATCAAATAATCGGCGGCTCGGATGGCGTCTTCATCATGCTCGACGACAATAACGGTATTGCCGATGTCGCGCAGGCGGGTGAGCGTGGCAAGCAGGCGGTCGTTGTCGCGCTGGTGCAGGCCGATTGACGGTTCGTCCAAAACATATAAAACGCCGGTTAAGCCCGAGCCTATTTGCGAGGCGAGGCGGATACGCTGGGCTTCGCCGCCGGAAAGGGTTCCCGACTGGCGGCTCAAGGACAAATAATCAAGTCCGACGTTATTTAAGAAGCTTAAGCGTTCGACGATTTCTTTTAAAATTTTATGGGCGATTTCCTGTTTTTTCGGCGTTAATGTCGCTTCAATGCCGCCAAACCATGTTAACGCTTTTTTGATAGACATTTCGGAAGCGTCCATAATGTCCAGTCCGCCGATTTTAACAGCCAATGCTTCGGGTTTTAACCGTTTGCCGCCGCAAAATTCACAAGGCGCCGCGGATTGGTATTTGGAAAATTCTTCGCGAACCCAGCTTGAATCCGTTTCCAAGAAACGGCGTTCCATATTCGGGATAACGCCTTCAAAAGGCTTATCGCTCATGAAACGGGAATAAACCATCGGCACACAGACATTTCCGGAGCCGTATAAAATGATATTTTTCGCGTGTTCGGGCAAGTCTTTCCACGGAGTATGGGCGGATATATTCAGAAACTCTGCCAGAGAATTAAGCGTTTGCGTATAAAAGGCTGACTTTGAGCTGTTCCAAGGCGCTATAGCCCCTTGTGAAAGTGACAGATGAGGATTTGGAACAATCAAATCCGGATCCATATAGAGTTTGGCTCCGATACCGTCACAATGCGGGCAGGCGCCATATGGGTTGTTGAACGAGAACAGGCGCGGTTCGATTTCTTCAATCGTGAAGCCGGAAACGGGGCAGGCGAATTTAGAAGAGAAAACGGTTTTGGTATTATCCGCCGTGTTTTCAACGTACACCAAGCCGTCGCTTATTTTTAAGGCTGTTTCGATTGATTGCGCCAAGCGTTCGGAAATTTCCGGTTTGACAACCAGACGGTCAACCACAACTTCAATATCGTGTTTTTGGTTTTTGTTCAAAGCCGGAACTTCTTCAATATCGTAAATCTGCCCGTCGATTTTAAGGCGCTGGTACCCCTGTTTTTGCAGGGTTTCAATTTCTTTTTTGAATTCGCCTTTTTTGCCGCGGGCAAGAGGAGCGAGCAGCAATAATTTTGAAGACAGAGGAAACTCGAGGATTTTATCAACCATTTGCGAAACGGTCTGCGATTCAATCGGCAGTCCGGTTACCGGTGAGTAAGGGGTTCCGGCACGCGCCCACAGCAGGCGCATATAGTCATAAATTTCGGTAACGGTTCCGACGGTTGAGCGCGGGTTGTGCGAGGTTGTTTTCTGTTCGATTGAAATAGCCGGAGACAGCCCTTCGATTGAATCGACATCGGGCTTTTTCATTAAGTCCAGAAACTGGCGGGCATAGGAAGACAGGCTTTCAACATAGCGGCGCTGCCCTTCGGCATATATGGTGTCAAAGGCCAGAGAGGATTTGCCCGAACCGGACAGGCCGGTAATTACGGTCAGTTTATTTTTGGGAATTTCAACATCTATATTTTTGAGGTTATGCTCCCGTCCGCCTTTGATTTCAATGTATTCGTTTGCCATGCCGCTTTGCTCTTTTGTTTTGGTTTTGTTCTGTCGTAATATAATCATTAAAAATGCGGAAAGCAACAAAAAAGAATTTTTTTTTGGCTGAAAATAATTTGTCTTTTTTTAGACAAAACGGTTGACAGGGTAAATGTTGCATGTTATTTAGTTCGGCATGATGAAAAAAAGTTTTACATATTCTGATTTAATCAGACGTTCTTTTCGACGCTCCTAAGGGGCTGGTATTTTCTTTTTAAATTTTTCTAATTTGTTTTTTTTTCGCCTTTGGGCGGGAATTTGTTTGATTTTTTTTCGAGAAAGAGCATTAAAAAATGTTTTCCAAGTTAAATTCTGAAGCTCAGGATATTTTTGAGCAAGTGGTTGCAAAATCGGTTGATGATGATGTTTTGTTTGTGATGCCGGCGTTTTATCCTCAGCGTGGCGGCATATTAGAGGAAATTGTCGCCAAAGGCGGCAAAGCAGTTATAGCCGGCGGTGCTCCCGGACAGCAGCTTTTTGACGGGATTACTCAATACAGCCCCGGTTTTGATACGACCGGAATCAGCGAAACGCCTGAAGAAATCCACAAAATTGTCATGGCCTTGCCGTCGGAATTGGTCCGTGGGAAAAAGGTTGCGTTGTTTGTAGAAGCTCCGGTCGGAAAATATTGGTCAAACAATATGAAACTGAAAGGCGCGCAAATCGCCGCTTCCAATGAGCAAAATCTGCGTTTGTTTTTTGAGGAGAAAACCAATTTGCAAAAGATTTTGGCCGAGGCCGGTTTGCAAGACTGTTTTATTCCTTCTGAAGTCGTAGAAGTGAAAAACCTCAGCATGGAAGACATGGACAAGCTTTATGCCAAATATCAGGGGCAGACGGGCAAGGTGGTTATTCAGTCCTGCGGCGCGGAAAATTTTGAAAGCGGCGGCGGCAAAGGTACCTGCGTGGCAACGTCTTTTGATGAATTTGCCCAAAATCTGGTCAATCAGAAAGGCAGTGTTAAAGTTGCCAGGTTTATTGACGGTTTTTGCAGCAATATGTCTATGTTTGTGGGCAATACGATTGCCGAAAAAGGCAAAACGGGTATGGTTAAAGGCATGTTGTCAGGTCGGGATGACGCTTTTGATCCTAATACGATTTATTCTTTGCTTGAAAAAGGCCGAAAGCTCGGCATAGATGAAAGCAAAACCGTTGTTTTAGCCGCGAGGGCTTCTTTAAAAGCCATTGGCGATCCGCATTTGACCAGAAGCAAATCCAACGGTGTCGGCAATTCTTTGGGATATGAGTTTCCGTCCGAAATTAATGACAAGGTCGGCGAAATTGCGCAGAAACTCGGCGGGCTTATGGCAAAATGCGGCAAAGTCGGTTTGTGCGGGGCTGATTTGATTATAGATAAAGACAATCATATCTGGATTAATGAAGTGAATGACCGTCAGCAGGGGCCGACCGAGCAATTGAGCCTCGATGCCGAAAATTCAGGACTGGTCGGTATTCACCGTTTGGCTTTTATTGCCAGCTATGCCGATTGCAGCCGTCCGGAAGTGCAAAATCTGTTTCAACAGGTGAAAGAGCATTCTGATGCATTGTATCGTCAGTCTTTGCAAAGCGACGGCAGCTTTTATATCAAGATGATGGGCAAACAGAGCGGCAATGCGGTTTCTGTTATTGATTTGAAGCCCGGAATTTATGCTCTGGACAAGCAGGCGGACGGCAGTTGGCAATGGGATTTCTCCAAAAATTATGAAAGCGCTGCCAATATTGATTTGTCTCGGAACCGGATTTATGCCGGCTTGGCCGGAATCAGCTTGAAAAAAGGCCAAAAAGTTCCTTCCGGCGCGCAGGTTTTGAGAATTGTAGGGAAGGCAAAAAACGGTTCTTCTCCTTTCAACATCAGTAACGGCAAGGTTGTTTTGAACAAAAAATGGTTGCCAATTATCAATAGTTTGTATAGTTCTTTATTTGGCAAGGATTACAACAAACAGTTTGTGATGACAAAGGACAACCAAAATGGCGGAATACTCTAAAAAAGAACATGCGGTTTTGACAGCCGGCGGCGGTTTGAATGTTGTGCTGCGGGAGTTCGTTTATAAGGCTGAAAAGACCGGAAAAGCCATTTACATCCAATCAGGATTGCACGGCGGCGAAACATCGCAATGGGTTTTGTATCGGTTGCATCGTTTTTTGCTTGAGAATCTGCGTTGCGGCGAAGTTCATATTGTGCCTTATGCCAATCCTTTGGCTTGGATGCAGCGTGTTTACGGTTCAACTTCCGGCAAGTTCAGCTTGCTTGACGGCAAAGATTTTAACCGCTGTTTTTCGGGGAGCGCGACAGGAGACGTAACGGCGAGATTATGCGCAAAGCTTATGGAATTGTCTGCTTCTGCCGATTTTGTTGTCGATTTGCACACTTCCAAACGCAGCAAACCCTTTGCCATTTATACCCAAAAAGCGTATGAACCGGTGGTGAAAGCCTGCGGGCTACCCTACAACCAGTATTCTGACGATGCGGCCATTGCTGCGCTTCACGGCACTTTTAACGCGGCTCTCGACCGTGCCGGCGTTGCCAATATAACTTTGGAATGCGGCAGTCATGACAGCTATGAGGCGGAAAATGCGGAAGTTGTCGAGAAGGCGCTTCAGTCGTTGCTCGGCATTTTAGGTATGGCAGAGGTTGTGCCTGAGAGGGCAGGGAAAGTATATGCTTTTGAAAAAAGGCAAAAAGCCTTTTCTGCTGCCGGCGGTTTATTTAAACCGGAATCAATGCCCCAAAGCAGAGTTTCTGCCGGCGAAACAATCGGATATGTGTATGATTCGGCTGATTTGGCAGAAGTTGTTGAAGTCAAGGCGCCTTGTGACGGTGTGGTTTTAACTGTTTCCGCCAGCCATATTGTGTGGGAAGGCGATGTTTTGGCCGAAATCGTTCCAACGGATGATTTGCGGGAAATCTGTTAATAAAAAACTTGCAAAATTTGAAAATGCTTATAATATGCGGGATTGAATTTTAACAGTAATACAGAATTTTATGCGAAGATTTTTAACCACATTTTTTTTGTCGGCGTTCATGTTTTGGCCGGCAGAGGTTTCGGCTGACATAAATATAGCTGTTGTTGCGCCTTTGGCCGGAGACTATGAGATTCTCGGGCGAGAACTGGTGAGCGGCGCGCGGATTGCCGTTGATGAGATTAACAGCCATGGCGGATTAAAAGGCGAAAAAGTCAATCTGGTGGTTATTGACGACCAATGCAATGATTATCTGGCCGTGTCTTCCGCCCAGATGATTGCGGTTAATTCTTCGAAAAAAAATAAGATGAATCTGGTCATTGGGCCTTTTTGCCCGAATGCATTGGGCGAAGTTGCCAAAACTTATGCCAAAGCAAAGATTTTGCAGATTATTCCCACTTCGGTAAGCAAAAGCGAAGCGAGTGTCAGTTATGACAGCCTGATTAAGCTTGTCGGTTATTCAGAGCAGCAGAGTTTGGATTTGTTCAAATACTATCTTAAAAATTTTGACAACCAGCGTTTGGCGCTGGCTTATAACAGCGGCAGCAAAGAGGCTGTCGGAGTGGCGGCCGAATTGCAGGAAGAGTTTAATAAAGCAGGCAAAGCCGCTGATTTTAAAAGTTTTAATTTTGCCAATTACAAAAAAGATTATGAACAGATGGCTGAGGATATTATTGAAGACAAAAGCGGGGTTGTCGTTGTTCTCGGCAGCGGCAAGGAATCTGTCAAATTGGCAAAAGCTTTGCGCCGCGAAGATAAGAACCTGCCGGTATTTTTAAACCGATATCAGGTTCAGGGGCGTTTTCTTGAAGATATGGGCAAATATGCCGAGGGTGTTTATTTGTTATCTTTGCCGACGCTA
Organism: uncultured Alphaproteobacteria bacterium; assembly: GCA_949493535.1. GTDB lineage: Bacteria > Pseudomonadota > Alphaproteobacteria > RF32 > CAG-239 > CAJLXD01. The sequence goes on along the minus strand of CASZWJ010000007.1, from coordinate 63,893 downwards.
AAAGAGAATACCGAATTTACCGAAACGCTGGTCAAAATGCGCTTGCTCGGCGTTGAGCCGCGCGGGTTGAGCGTTTACAGCTATTCGGCCGTCAAGCTTTGGGCTGATTTAGTTGCTATGGCGAATTCTTATAATTTTGATAAGATGAAAATGCTGATTCCCGAAACGGTTTTTGAAACGGCCTGGGGGGATGTTTCTTTTGCCAACGGAAATGCAAAAAATCCGTTGAATTACAGCATTTATCGTTTTAATAACGGCGAATATACACAGGTCTATTGATTTTCTGTTTGCTTTTCTTGTTTGATTCAAGCTATAATCCGGTTGAATTTTGAAGGCGGAAAACCGCAGTTTTTATATATTTTAATAAGGTGAATAATAAAATGGTTAGCAGCATTAACAAAGTTATATTGGTTGGCAATCTGGGTGCGGATCCGAAAGTTAGCAACACGGCAAACGGCTCTAAAATCGTCAACCTTAATATTGCCACTTCCGATGTTTGGAAAGACAAGCTTTCCGGCGAAAGAAAAGAAAGAACCGAGTGGCATCGGGTGGTTATTTTTAATGCCCAGCTGGCCGATATTGCGGAAAGATATTTGCGTAAAGGTTCAAAAGTGTATCTGGAAGGCCAGTTGCAGACCCGTCGTTGGGAAGATGCCAATGGTCAGGAAAGATATACGACAGAGATTGTTTTGCAAAACTTCTCAGGCACTTTGGTTCTGTTAGACGGTCGCGGTGACGGTGTTCCTGCCGGCGGCAATGATGTTTTCTCCGGTTCTTCTTCCGGCGGCTGGGATTCAGCTCCTGCCGGCGGTGCAGCTCCCGCAGCTGATTTGGATGATGATATTCCGTTTTAATGAAACATGAAGCTTAAAACGAAAAAAGGAGTTTCGGCCGGTGAGGCGGAAGCTCCTTTTTTTTGTGAGTAGAGGAATGCCAGGCTACAGAAAAGTATGTTTGTCTGTCATTCCGGGAATGTAACATCTTTTGAAATAGATGTTTTTTAAATCCTCATGGGAAAATTCCACTGAAATCTCCTCGCCGTTATCTATCGCAGTAAAGATAATTTTTCCTTTTTTCTGCGAGACGTTTTTAACGGGGAAGGATTGGACATTTGTCCAACTTAGTTTCAAACAGGATTTAAATTCTGCCCCGATTAAATCGACAACGTTCCGGCTTCCTTTAAGTAATAAACAAGGGGAGTAATGGCCGTTGTCTTTAATAAGTCCCCAAGAGCTGATTTTATTTTCAGGGATGTTGAAGACATGTGCTATAAATTTTTTACTAAACAGCACGGGCAATTTCTTTTTTTCGTTATTTTTCATACAAAATAGTATTAATTCCAATAACCAATATACCTCATTTATCTTTTTTTGTCAACATTATATGTTTTTGTACAAAAATATATTGCGCGGGCGAATATATTATTATATTATATACAATAATTAATTATGGAGTTTTCTGATGAGCAAAGTATTCGAAATTAAGACCCCAAATGTTCAAAAGCTTTATACACTCAGTATGTTAGCCGATTTGCGCTGCTGGAAAGACGAATTCAGCAAGATTGAAGAATTGTGTGCCAAAGGTGCCAAAATGGAAGAAGACGGCAGCTTGTTTGAGCAGGAAGAATCTTTTGTTGAAGCCTATTTGTCAGCACAAGATAAAAAGAAGGCGTTGGCAGAAGAAGCAAAAGTTTGGCAAGACGATATGAGCAGCTTTTTTGGCCTGACGGCGGATCAGCTTCCTGAAAAACTGGAAGATATGCTGAGCGGCAGCAAAGGAAAAAGCAAGAAAAAGAAAACTTCAACTGAAGAATTGGGCTTAACGGAAAAAATGCAGCGCTGGGCTGATATGTTTGCCAGCAATTTGTGGGGCGAAAACGGAAAACTCGGCGGCTGGTCAGGCAGATATCTGGATGCTTTGGCCGATTATATGTGTTCCGGCGAGGGGGCAAAAAATACGGCATTTGACGCTTATATCAAACCCAGAATAGAGAAAATAAACCAAGATTTGAAGCGCAAGCCGGAGTATAAGTCAGCGCAATCGTTGCTGCTGGAAAAATTGGAAGAACGCAAGCGCAAAAATCCAAAAATTGATTTGGATAGCGTTTTAGAAAACTATATGGAAAATGTTTTGGTTGAGCGCGCCAATACTTTCGGACCCGATAACCATTTCTTCCGTTGTATGGCATCCGGCAATTTTTATATTCCCGAAGGCGATGATATAAATGTGCCGTACAGCGATCATTTTGTTAAAAACTATGGTGAAAAATTCTATTTAAACATAAAAGCAAAATCAAAAGCCAAAAAAGATTCGGGCAGTTTGAATATTGATAAAATGCTTGAGGTGATTGCCGATACTTACGGCAAAGTGGCTGCCGATGAGATGAAAAGAAGTCTGCGGGCAAATGGAATCAGCGAGAGCAGTTGGGATAAGCTGAACAGTTATGACCTTGCCAAGATAGTTCAGAAAAAGAACAATGCGATTGCTCATAATACTGTTCCGGCTCGGATTTCCGATATTTGCGGGAATGTGGAAACGCCTTATCAGGAACAGGCGCGCCGTCTGGGCTTTATGCTGTCTGTCGGCAAAGAAGCGGCGATGTTGGAGAAAACGCTTAAGGCCGATTTAGGCAATAATTTAAAAACAGATGCTGTTGTAAAAGGTTTAGATTTGAAAATGGTAAAAATGCCGCAGCCGCCTCACTATTCTTTTAACAAAATTTGGAAAGAAAAATTCCAAGACCAGTTTCCAAAATATGGCGATTTTGTTGCTGAGTGCGCTAATGTTTATAAGAAAATCAGTAACGATTTTTTTAAAAACGGATATGGCGAATATTATGAAAAATGGGTTGAAGCAATGAGCCAAAAAGGGGATTATTTCCCAAGATTTGAAGGCATCAAGCGTCCGCATGAAATTAATATCCACCATAAAATGCCGGTTAAAATGGCGAAAATGCTTGACCGTCCGGCTGATATCAATGATGTTTCCAATTATCTGATGTTTGTTGAATTTGAAACGCCGACCGGCGAAAAACTGACCAAGCATTTGCAGGAGCATGCCAAAGAAAGTGGTTCGACGGCTTCATTCGGGGCAGAACCGGACGCCCGTTTTTATTGTTCTTCCGGCGGCGTGACAATCAGCCATCGGAATTTTAGGGAGCCGGAGAGTTTTCAGAAGCAGAGAAACAAGCAGGCTAAAACAAATGCGGTTCTCGAAGTGGAAATGATTGTTCCGGAGCAGTGCGCTCAGCGAGCTTAAGGCAAACTCCCCGAGCGCGCTCCGTTTTATCAGAAAAAGTTATTTGATTTTTTCCAGTTTTCCGGTGGAAGTGATTTCAAATCCTTGTCGGGCAAGAGCTTCTTTGCCGCTTTCGTTGAACGTGTAGAAGTAAATCAGCTCTCTTTCGTTGATGCGGTTGGCATCAATTGCAGCCTCAGGGATTCCCCAGATGACCGAAATAGGCCAAGTCAGCAGGTTAAGAAATCCGTAAAGATATTGGCTGCTGTCGCCGCCGTTGCCGGAAGCAAGGTAAAAATTGCCAAATCCGGGCAGCAGGTTGAGTGCTCCGGCTCCGGCAGGGTTGGCCGGCGTTTCCCAATTTCCGGCCGGTTTTTCAATGGTAATCCCCTGAGCTTTTAAGCTGTAGAGAGTGTTTTTTTCCTGATGAGTTAAAGTTGTGCAGGCAGAAAGGCAAATGGCCATTATGCTTGCAATGATTGTTTTTTTCATACGATTAACATCCTTTTTTATTAAGCTAAAACAAAACCCGCGCTGAAAGTTTCAAGGCGGGCGGATGTTAGAAAACCGTACACAATCAGACGGCTCGGCTTATTCGGCCAAAGCCTTATTCACCGACATCCGTCCAAAGACAGATAGTCGGCATAAGTATTTTAAGTCGTTATGCTAACGACTGATTGTGTTGAAGGGTTTTCTAAGCCCTGAACCATACTCTTTTCTAAGGAATATGGCTTGAAAGCAAGGTTAAAGCAGATTGGCGGATAAATCAAGTTGAAAATGACGGTTTGCCGGTTGAAATTATTTTTTGTTATTTGCGCCTTTATTTTCGATTTGAAGCTTTTGTTCGGCTGAGTGGGAGGCGTTCGTCGCCGTTAAAGGCGAAAATTTCGCCGCAGAGCGTTTTTCTTTAAAATTATTGTTAACTTTTTTATCGGCAAAATCGATTTTAAGACACTTTTTTTGCCCGTAGAAACGATTTTGGCATTTTTAAATGGGCATAAGTTGAAGAATTGGCTGGAGGCGGAAGCGAGTTTTTGCTATATTTTCGGCAGTTTTAGTATATGTAAAGGAAAATAAAGTGACTGAAGAAAATGAAGATTTGAGCGTTGTCAGCGCTACTGCCGGACAGGATATCAGCCCGATCGGCATTTGCGACGAGATGCGCCGTTCTTACCTTGATTATGCGATGAGCGTTATCGTTTCCCGCGCGCTGCCTGATGTGCGTGATGGTTTGAAGCCTGTTCACCGCCGTATTTTGTATGCAATGCACGAAAACGGCTATGATTATAACAAGCCTTATCGTAAGTCTGCCCGTATCGTCGGTGACGTTATGGGTAAATATCACCCGCACGGCGACAGCTCAATTTATGAAGCCATGGTGCGTATGGCTCAGCCTTTCTCCATGCGCCTGCCGCTGATTGACGGGCAGGGCAACTTCGGTTCTATGGATGGCGACAGCGCCGCTGCCATGCGTTATACCGAAGCCCGTCTTGAAAAAGTGGCGATGTCTTTGCTTGATGATATTGACAAAGATACGGTCGACTTTATGCCGAACTATGACGAGAGCGTTCAGGAACCGACCGTTTTGCCGGCGCGTTTCCCGAACCTGCTGATTAACGGCGCAAACGGTATTGCCGTCGGTATGGCGACCAATATTCCGCCGCATAACCTCGGCGAAGTGATGGATGCCTGCTGCGCTTATGTTGACAATCCGCTGATTTCTATTGATGATTTGGTTAATATCGTTCCGGGTCCTGATTTTCCGACCGGCGGTTTGATTTTGGGCTACAGCGGCGCAAAATCTGCTTATCTGACCGGCCGCGGTTCGGTGATGATGCGCGCCAAATGCACGATTGAAGAACTGCACAAAGACAAGGAAGCAATCATTGTTCATGAAGTTCCTTATCAGGTCAATAAAGCCGTGCTGATTTCCAAGATTGCCGAAATGGTTAAAGAAAAACGCATCGAAGGCATTTCTGAAATCCGCGATGAGTCCGACCGCCAAGGCGTTCGCGTCGTGATTGAAGTCAAACGCGATTTTCAGGCTGATGTGGTTTTGAACCAGCTTTATAAATTTACGCAGCTGCAAACCAGCTTCGGTATGAATATGCTGGCAATTAACGGCGGCCGCCCGATGATGATGAATCTGAAAGAAATCATCTCGGCCTTTGTTGCTTTCCGCGAGGAAGTTATCCGCCGTCGCACGATTTATCTGTTAAACAAAGCCCGCGACCGCGCTCATGTTTTGGTCGGTTTGGCGATTGCCGTTGAAAATATTGATCCGGTTATTGATTTAATCCGTACTTCTCCGAACCCGCAGGAAGCTAAAGACGCTTTGTTGTCCAGAGCTTGGCCGGCCAAAGAAGTCGAACCTCTGATTGTTTTGATTGACGAACCGGACCGCAAGGTTGAAAACGGCACATACCGTTTGTCCGAGGCTCAGGCCCGCGCGATTTTGGATTTGAAATTGCAACGCCTGACCGGTTTGGAAAGGGATAAGATTCACGAAGAACTGACCGGTATCGGCGAAGATATCAAAGAATATCTGTCAATCTTGGCCAGCCGCGAGAAACTTTACGGCATTATGCGCGATGAATTTGTTGCCATTAAAGACGAATATGCAACGCCGCGCCGCACCAAGATTGAAGATATTGAATATGATACGGATATCGAATCGTTAATCCAGCGTGAAGAAATGGTTGTGACCGTTACCGATGCAGGTTATATCAAACGCGTGCCGCTGAATGCTTATAAAGCCCAGAAACGCGGCGGCAAAGGCAAATCCGGCATGGCAACCAAAGAAGAAGATTTTGTATCGCGTTTGTTTGTGGCTTCGACCCACACGCCGGTTCTGTTCTTCTCTTCCAAAGGTTTGGTTTATAAGATGAAGGTTTATAAACTGCCTCTGGGTTCTCCGACTTCAAAAGGCAAGCCGTTTATCAATCTGCTGCCGCTTGACGCTGGCGAGACGATTACCACGATTATGAAATTGCCGGAAAACGAGGCAGAGTGTCAGGATATGTCCATTATGTTTGCGACATCTCAGGGTAATGTCCGCCGCAACTCTCTGATGGATTTTGTAAACGTTCAGTCAAACGGTAAGATTGCGATGAAGCTTGATGAGGGCGACAAACTGATTAACGTTCGTATCTGCCATGAAAATAACGATATTATGTTGGCAGCCCGCAGCGGTAAGTGCATCCGCTTCCCCGTTACCGACGTCCGCGTCTTTGTCGGACGCAATTCGACCGGTGTCCGCGGCATCAAGCTTGCTGCCGGCGATGAAGTGATTTCAATGTCTATTCTGAACCACAGCGAAGCCACAACTGAAGAACGCGACGAGTATGCGCGCATTCGCGCAGCAGTCAAGCGCATTCAGGCCGAAAGAGGCGGCGAGTGCGAGGTTGCTCCTGAAGAAAGCGGCGTTGAAATGACTGTTCTGACTCCGGAAAAATATAATTTCATGAAAGAACAGGAACAGTTCATTTTGTCTGTTACAACCACCGGATACGGCAAGCGCACGTCATCTTATGAATATCGCGTGACGGGTCGCGGCGGCCAAGGTATTGCCAATATGGAAATGTCTGCCCGCAACAAAGAAATTGCCAGCTCGTTCCCGATTGAAGACGATAACCAGATTATGATGGTTACCGACGGCGGCAAGCTTATCCGTATGCCTGTTTCCGACATCCGTATTGCCGGACGCAAGACACAGGGTGTTATCTTGTTCCGCACGGCAGATGACGAAAAGGTTGTTTCCGTTACCTGGCTTGATGCCGATGAGGATGACGAAGATGAGCTTGAGGAAGAAACCGGAAGCGAAGTCTTGGGCGAGAGCGTTGCCGATGTTGAAGAAGACAACGGCGAAGTGACCGAGCCTGAGGTCGGCAGCGAAAGCGATGATGAGTAATTCGCTTGATGTAAAGTGAAAAATCCCCGTCTGAAAAGGCGGGGATTTTTTTGTTGCAATAGGATAAAAAAGGGATATAGTGAAAACACTTTTCTATTAGATTCTCGATTATTATGCTTGTTGAACGCGTTACTTGCGTAATAATCAAAGCGTTCTTTGACATATGGGAACCTGTTAAGTTTAATGAACGGCAATTATCAAATGTATGTCTTTATACAAAATAAGATGTGAGACATGCGGGCCTTTGAGGCCGATGTAAACAGAAGCCAAACAGTAGTTAACACAAAACAGGGTAAAACAATTTTTTTGCACAAAAGAAAATTTTTTTACGGGCATTTTTTTTATTTTTTATTTCGAGCGATATGCCCGGCGTGCAAAAGAATTGGGAAAGAGTATAAAATTTCTTGTTTTCAAGAATATTTTATACTCTTTTTTGTTGCAAAAAAGTCTGAAAGTGATAACAGTAAGGCTTTACGGGATTATTTTATATTAAGTATTATTAATTGAAATTTTAAATTATGAAATGTTTGTCAGAAAAAGAAGTTAAAGACTGGTTTCAGACAAGTTTTAACACAAATGCTATTCCTCGGGTTTATTTCAAAAAAGTAAAAATTCAATCAGGTTGGGATTTTTCAGCTATGCCAAAGCTTCGGTCAAAAGTCGGAAAAAAGTGCGACTTGTGGTTTTTGAAAGCGGAAGGGCATCCTTTGGCGGTATTTGTACCGGAGTTGTCAGAAGGAATGGTTGTTAAAATGAAACAAAGCAGAGAGTTTCTTAATGCTCCTGATAGCTTTGAAGCTCAATTGGGTTCCAGAAAATATAGAATGATAAAAAATGCTCAGGGACAGAAAATTTTAGTGCCGAATTGGTGTTTTTTAATTGATGAGGTGGTTCCGTCTGTTAAGGGCGAGTATGCTTATTGGCGGCCGGAATTAGTTGTTGAAAAAGACAATTGGTATTTTGGGTGGGCTTTTTATCAATATTTTAAGGATAGTTCATATCCGCAAAAGCGGCGTAATTGGATGGCTTTTTTTAGAATAGATACTCAAAAATTTGTCAGTTCCGAAGAGTGTGCCGCTTCGTATGATAAATTTAAAATCGTATTATCTCCTGTTCCGGCAGAGGTTGGGAATATGCAGATAAAATTTGTCTATCCCGATGTTATTACTGTTGAATTCTGTTAACTTTCTTTTTGTAAGGTGCAATTCCCGTTTCTTTTTTGGAAACGGGATTTTTTTATTGCAAATTTTGACAAAAATATTATACTATAGGTTCAAGCAATATAATTAATTTTATTATTAAAATCGGAGAGGACTACTCTTCTAACACAATTTTCGCATATGACTTTATCTGAAGAAAAATTAGAACAATTGGTGTGCAGTCAGTTATCAATTAATCGGGAAGAAGCGTATTTGTTTACGGCAAAATTCGGGTTTGTTTGGGCTGATGTTTCATATCAGGTGTTTGTTGGCCAGCAGTATTATTCGCTGTGGTTCGGAAAAGTTGAACAAGGGCAGCAGGTCCGTTACTTTGCCTGTACGGCTAAAGGCGCTGAATTCTTTGTTTTGCCCGAAGGCGTGTTTAATTACAACAAGACGTTAAATTGTCTCGGTTTGTTTATGGATAATCAGTATTTTTACCTTATTGTCGGAACAGACGGCCGGCAACGGATTATACCGAAAAACAACCTGAGTTGGGATAATGTGCGCCGGCAACGCTATTATGGCGGCAGTTCTATTCCGTCAAAAGGCGATTTGGTTCGTGCCGAAAGCCAAGGGAAAAAGTTTCTGGCTTGGATATATTATGACGATGCCTGTATTTGCAGTTTCTTTAATATTGAAGACAGCCGATGGATGGAACCGTCAGAAATTTCAAGTTGGAAATTTGAATTGAGCAAGATTCTTTTTCTGGGAGAGGAAGAGTTTTATCACGAGAATAAATGTATCGAAAGATGTGAGTTTAAATAGTGGTCTGACTTAAAAACACAATTATTATGATTTTGAATGAAAAAAGGCTTTTTGATGCTGTGGCTGAGAAGTTCGGCATTGAGAACAATGATTGCGGTTTTTCCGCAAAAGTTTTAACGCTTGTTTGCCTTAAGGAATGTGGTTCATTTGTTGAAGATGATACTTATACTCTGTGGTTCGGAAGCTTGCTTGTCAAAGGTGTCAGGAAATTTTTTACCTGTAAAATTGACGGGGCAGTTGAGGAAGTTGTGGAAGAAGCGTTTAAAATTAAAAAGGAACCATTAGGGTTTATGCATACCGATGGCAGTTTGTATTCCGTTATTTACAATTTTTCCGGTATATGCCAAATAATTCCCTGTTGGCGTCTTGATTTGTTAAAAGTCAAACAAAATGCCTGTTTTTCGGCAAAATATGATTTGATTTCCGGAAAGTTTGAACATGTGAGTACCGGTGATGAGAATTTTTTTGCCTGGGTGTTTTATGTTAACGGCATTGTCTTGCGGATATTTAATATTGAGACCGGAGAATGGCTTGAGCCGCAAAAAGCGATTGCCCATTTAACTTTAACCGGAAATCAAGTTCTCAAAAATGTCCGGCTGACTTATGAGCATGATTTTATCTTGTGCTCACGCGTTGTTAATCTCAGTGTTTGAAAAATGCGTAAAAAAGAAAGGCTGCTTATATTAAAGCGGCCTTTCTTTTTTTTGTGTATGTGTGAGGTAAAAATTTAATAATCTCGATAAGGCGAATACATTTTTTGAGGGGTGTGAAATTCCAAATATTCGCCTTGCGTCATCCCTTCGTACAAAGAGTATCGCTGCGGAGAGACTTTGAGCCTGCCTTCTATATATTTTAAGTAAGATTCAAAATTTTTAAAATAGCAGAGCTGGGAGCGGACTTCTCCGTTTGCATTTGTCATCGGCTGCCCTTTGGGGGTCAGGCGGATAAATTTTTGAAAAACTTCGCGGTCGGTTACTTCGGCCGGAGTTGTCCTGCCTCGAATATTGGCACATGGTTTTTTAAAGATTTCTTCGTCTGGGCAGGGCGTCATTTCACTGAGTTCGCGAATATAAAATTCTTTGGCTTGTTTTTCCAAATCGGTCAGTTCCGGATTTTCGAGTTGTTTTTTCAGCGTTTCTATTGTTTTGTGAATTAATATTGCTTCTTTGCTGCTCATAACTGTCTCCGTATGAATTGTCGTATGACAAAATGTAACACATTTTTTGTCTATAAACAAGCGCTTTATTTATTTTTTTGATTGAAAAATCTGTTTAATCGGCTATGTTTAGAAAAGTTTTATCTTTTAAGGAGAAATTTTATGCCGTTTTTGACAATTCATACCAACAGCCCTGTGCAGGAAAACAAAGCATTTTTAGCAGAAGCGGCGAATTTTGTTGCCGCAGAGCTTCATAAGCCGATTAATTATGTGATTGTAACGTTAAACGATAATCAGAATATGCTTTTCGGCGGTGATGAAAATGTTAAAAGCGCTTTGGTTGAAATGAAATCAATCGGTTTTGGCAATAAGGCCGTTTTGGCTGAGAAATTGACTGATTTTTTAAGCTCAAGGCTTGATTTGGATAAACGTCATATTAATATCAACTTTATTGACATGCCTGCGGCAGATTTAAGCATTGGCGGCAGTTTGCTCGGCTAGATTCAAGTAAAAACTCAATATTTACGATAAAAAAAAGCGGGAAATATTTATTTTTCCGCTTTTATGTTGCTTTTTGTCTAAAAATGTGTTAGCCTGTTTTCAATTTCCTAATTATTCTTTGTTTGTATCATTTTACAGCAGATTTAATCATTTGATGAAGAAGCTTTCAACAGGGATTTTTAGGCAATATTGAATCATAAACAATTATCAGTATGAAACAATTTTTTTGTATGAGAGACTATGTCGACGCAGCGTTGATATTGTCTGAATTGAAAGTAAAGTCAGATTGTTTTAATCCCGACGGAACTGTTGTTCGTGCCCGTTATCTCGTCTGTATTGACGATGATATCACTTCTGCGTTTTATGCAATGTACCTTTATCGTTTAATTCATAAGACTTACGGATATTATCCGTTTCTTTTATGCGTAGGCGGCACAGGGCCTTTATCCAAGCATCTTAATGAGGAAGGCGTTTCGGAAGGTATGAAACAACGCATGGTTTGTTTGGAGCTTGGAGCCAGAGCAAAAGACATCACTGTTCTGGATCACGGAACGAATACGGGACTTAACTGTCTTGATGTTTATAAGCATGTTGTCAAATCTTGCGGAAAGGTTATCTTTTGCGTGACGACCCGCTTATCCTTGCGATTGGAGAGAACCTTTGCGTTTTTGTCTCGGCAATATCCGACGGAAGTCAGGTTAAACCAGTTTGAGGCATTAAAAGCTGCCGGTGTCCATTGGTATGTTCCGCATGAGAGCTTGTCTGATATGATGCAGGCATATAACTGCAAAGGCTTGGCAAAAGGCGTTATGTTTTTGGCTGAGGTTGCCTCGATATATGACCGTATTGTCAGGTATTCGGGGAAGATTCAGGCTCCGCTGGATTTTGAAGTTTCAGACAAGGTTGTTGAAGCATCTCAGCGTCTGGCCCGAAAATATCCGCTGAAAATCAATGCGTTGAATTTTACCGGTATTTGGCAATATGTTTATGCTTTGTCTACAGTGCTATTCTTTAAGCCTTGGATAAAGAGCGAGGTGAGAATGGCCATAAAGCAAGTCAAAAAAAGATTGAGAGAAGAATTTGATTAATTCTGCCTATAGTACGAAAAAGGTTGCATGAATAAAATGCAGCCTTTTTTGTTGCAAACAGTGTCAGTTGCTCTTAAATATTAAGAGCATCAAACAAGGAGAAGTAAAATGAATTTAGAAGATGGAATTTTAACCCGCCGTTCCGTGCGGAGTTTTCAAAAAAATAACCGTATTTCCAAAAAGGACGTTGATGACTTGCTGAATATGGCAATGCATGCCCCGTCAGCCAGAAATTCCCAGCCATGGGAGTTTGTGGTTGTTGATGATCAGAATCTTTTTAATAAGATTATTTCTATTCATCCGTATTGTTCTTTTTTGAAAGATGCAAGTTTAGCCGTTATCGTTTGCGGAAATTTGCAGGAACAACATGATGACGGGTATTGGATTGGCGATTGTGCGGCAGCAACCGAGAATTTGCTGCTTGGAGCCCATGCCAAGGGATTAGGCAGCTGCTGGTGCGGGATTTATCCAGTAGAAGAAAGGATGAATGCTTTTCATAAGCTTTTTCAAATGCCGGAACATATCCAGCCGTTTTCTTTGGTTGTTATCGGTTATGCCGCCGATGAGCCGAAGCAGCCTAAGGACCGTTTTAAACAGCATAAAATTCATAACAATATGTGGTAAGAAGTTGCCATAAAAGAAAAAGCCCCTCGAAAGGGGCTTTTCTTTTATAAATAATATTTAGTTCAAAGTTATTAAGCCGCGAGAGAAGGCATAGACAGCCCAGAGGGCGATCAAACCTAAAATACAGGCCATAACTTTTTCTTTGCCGGTAAAGGCTTTTTCATTCGGAGCAGATTGTCTGCGAGCCCAGATGAAAACGGGAATTCCCAAAGCAACGATCACATCTGCCAAAAGCAAATATTTCAGTCCTGCGGCATAAATCAGCCACAAACCGTAAATTGCGCCGAGGACACCGGTTATCAAAGCTTCTGAACGTTTGACGGGCAGATTTGCCGGATATTCGCCGTCTGCGCAGATTTTCCATAAATATGCGCAGGAAGCAAAGTAGGCGGGCAATACCATGACGCCGGTAATGCTGAGCATTGTGTTCCAAGCATTATTTGAAAAATAAACCAACAGAATAAACAACTGCATCATGGCACTGGTAATCCACAAAGAAACTGCCGGCGAACCGTATTTGTTTTCTTTGGCAAATTCTTGAGGAAATGTGCCGTTTTGTGCTGCGGCCTGCGGAATTTCAGCCGTTACCATTGTCCAAGCCAGCCAGCTGGTCAAAACGGAAACCAAGAGGCCGATGTTCATCATCCAAGCGCCCCAGCGTCCGACTACAGGCTCAAGAATGCCGGCTGTTGACGGGTTGGGTACGGCAGCCAACTGTTTCTGTGTCATATAGCCGAAGGGCAGCAGTGACAAAAGAACATAAATTGCCAGACAACTGACGAAGCCCAAGAAAGTGGCTTTGCCGACGGCATCCGGAGATTTTGCGCGTTTTGACATGACGACGGCGCCTTCAATGCCGATGAAAGCCCAAAGCGTGACAAGCATCGTGCTTTTAATTTGAGTGCTTAACCCGCCGAGGCTGGTTTGCGCGGCAATTGATTCGCCCCAGAAGTCAAAATCAAATTTTGCAGGGCTGAAAACAAAGGCCATGATTATGATAAACAAAATCAGCGGAACGATTTTTACAACCGTGCCGATGGTGTTGACAATGCTGGCTTGGCGTATGCCTTTTAAGACCAGATAGTTAAAGCCCCAAATAATGATTGAACCGCCGATGATTGACGCTAAATTGTTTCCTCCCGCAAAATAAGGCGGGAAGAAATAATTGAGCGCATCCATGGTGATGACGGCATAGCCGACATTGCCGCAAACTTGGCAGAGCCAATAAGACCAACCGATCGTAAAGCCTGCATAAGGGCCGAAGCCTTCGCGGCTGTACATGTAAATACCTGTTGTCAAATCAGGTTTGGCAACAGACAAAATACGAAAAGTGTTAGCGATGAAATAAATGCCGATGCCTGTAATCAGCCATGCCAAGAGCACGGCTCCGGCAGAGGCGCCGGCCGCCATGTTTTGCGGCAGGCTGTAAATGCCGCCGCCGAGCATGGAGCTGACAACGATTGCCGCAAGCGCAAAAACGCCCAAGCCGGTTTTTACCGGAGCCGGAGCAGGGGTAGCCGTTATAATATGTTTTTGTGCCATTTTTCTTATCCTATTATGATAAAACTGCCGTATTGTTTATTGAACTTTGCCAGTTTTGATAACAGATACGGCAGTTTGTTGCGATTGACAGAAACTAAGCCTGAGCCGGATCTGCGTGTTCAAAGTTCAGGAAGCCCATGGCAGTCAGGCTGTAGCCGAACTGCTGCGTGATGTTGACATAGTTATGCCACATTTGGAATTCTGAATGTTTTTCAACGCCGCGGATTGAGAGTTCATGGTTCAAAGATTTATTGAGCCACATTTCCGCATGGCCTTTGGCGATTTCATCGTCAATCTGAGTGTCGAAAAATTCAACATATTCGGCAGCCCAGCCGCCAATCAGTTCGCCGTTTTTGTCTTTGCCCCAGCAAACGCCCAAACCGGTTGCAATGGCCTTGTGCTCATCGCGGCTGGCACCGTGGCCGGCCATGATGACTTCCAATACGGCGCCATGTTTGAACTGGCTGACAATCTTGTCGTTAATCGGCAGGATTTTGCCATATAATTCTTTCGGCAAAACAGAGGTGTAAGGAACGACGTTAAAGTTTTCAATTCGAGCCTGAAGCAATGCAGAGTCATAGCAGAATGTTTCAAACGGCTGCGGGGGGATACCGTCATCGGCCTGTCCGGCACCGCCGGTGATAAATGCAAAGGTAGGGTAGCGTACGCCTTGAGTTGTCATATTATTTCTCCTTGTTTGAGATGTTTATATTTTTTTATTTGCGATTATCTTGCATGATAGAACTAATTGTTCGGCGAGTTTTTTCAATGAGAGGGCATGATAACTAAATCTTAAGTATTAGATACATTCTAAGATATCCACAAATGCCGATAGTTTGAAAAAGAGATAGTAATTTCATTATTATATTGTACATTTAATGGTAGTTTTTACAAAATTTTACTAAAGAGGTTTTATCGATGTTATTGCGTAATAAGGTATTGGCTGTTGCTTTAATGTTTTTATCCGTTGCCGGCTGCAAAGATGAAGACAAGCAGAAAGCTCAGCCGGCTGCAATGGTTCCTACGGCAGAGGTTGTTGCCGTTGAGCCGCAAAACGTACCGCTTAGTTTTGAATTTGCCGCCAGAGCCCAAGGTTCCAAAGAAACGGAGGTTCGGGCGAGAGTTGGCGGAATTTTGCTTAAAAGGAATTATGTTGAAGGCTCTGAAGTTGAAGAAGGCAGCGTTTTGTTTCAGATTGACCCCAAGCCTTTTGAAGTAACGCTTAATCAGACCAAAGCCAGATTGGCGCAGGTCAGGGCCGAATTTAAAAATGCCGAAACGCAGTGGAAACGTACGGAAGAACTTTATAAACAAAAGTATGCCAGCGAAAAGGCAAGAGACGAAGCTAAGGCAAACCTTGATTCTTTGGCTGCTTCCGTACAATTAGCCCAAGCTGAAGTTGATGCTGCCCAGTTGAATCTGGATTATACGACCGTTCGGGCGCCGATCAGCGGCATTACAAGTATGGAAGCCCAATCCGAAGGGAGTTTGATTTCAGCAACCGGAGAATCCAGTTTACTTACTTCAATTACGCAACTAGACCCGATTTATGTTATTTTTTCTGCTTCTGAAAATGAAATGATGTCTTTGGCCAATATGATTGACAGCGGCAAAGTCAAAAATCCCGAAAACAAGAGTGAGGTTAAGGCGCGTGTCAAATTCGGCAATGATAAGCTGTATCCTTTGGAAGGCGAGATTAACTTTGTGACGCCGAATGTTGATGAAAAAACCGGCACCATTAAACTCCGGGCGGTCTTCCCCAATCCTGAAAAACGTTTGCGTCCCGGACAGTTCCTGCGTCTGGTTATGGAAGGCTTAACCCGCATTGATGCTTTAGTCGTTCCGCAAGAGGCTGTCATGCAGGGTGCCAACGGGGCATATCTGTATAAAGTTAATGATAAAAATATTGTTGAAAGCGTCAATGTCCAGACCGGTTTGAGAACTCAAACCGGCGGGTGGATTATTGATAGCGGTTTGCAGCCCGGCGATAAAATTATTATCAGCGGTTTGATGAAAATCCGCCCGGGAATGACAGTCAACCCTCAAGAAGCAATACAGACAACGGCTGAATAACAGAAGGAATAAACCATGTTTTCGAAGTTTTTTATTGAACGCCCGATTTTTGCGACGGTGCTGTCGCTGATTATTGTTTTGGCCGGTTTGGTGGCTATGAAAGCTTTGCCGATTGAACAATATCCGAATATCGTTCCGACGGAAATTCAAGTTTCGGCCGTTTATCCGGGCGCAACGGCAGAAGTTTTGGCGGATACGGTGGCAGCTCCGATTGAGCAGGCGATAAACGGCGTCAAAAATATGATTTATATGTATTCAAACGCAACGTCATCGGGTTATCTGACAATCGGCGTGGTTTTTGATATCGGTACGAATCCCGATCAGGCGACGATTGATGTGAATAACAAAGTTCAGGCTGCGGCCTCAAAACTGCCTCCCGAGGTGACAAAACAGGGCGTGACGGTTGAACAGAAGTCAAATTCCATTCTGCAGGTTATCACCATGCGTTCCGAATCGGCGCAATATAATACGGTTTTTGTATCTAACTATGCATTATTGAATGTTCTTGATGAAATTAAACGTATCAAAGGTGTGGGCAGCGCTTCTTTGTTTGCCAATCAGGATTATTCCATGCGGATTTGGCTGTCTCCCGATAAGCTGGCGGATTATAATCTGACGCCGCAAGACGTGATTTCCGCCATTCAGGAACAAAACTCGCAATTTGCTGCCGGACAGTTCGGGCAAGAGCCTATGGACGAGAGCGTAGCCTTTACTTATTCTGTGAATACCAAGGGGCGTTTGGTTAATGAAAAAGAATTTGGCAACATTATTCTGAAAAGTGATGAAAAAGGCGGCATGCTGCGTCTTAAAGATGTTGCCCGCATTGAACTCGGCGCTCAGGAATATAGTGTTAATTCAACGTTTAACGGCAAGCCTTCCGTTGCTTTTGCCGTTTATTTGCAGCCGGGAGCCAATGCACTGGAAACGGCAGATTTGGTAAAAGAAAAGATGGCGCAATTGTCAAAGAGTTTTCCCGAGGGAATAACCTATGAGATTCCGTATGATACGACATTGTTTGTGAATGTTTCGATTAATGAGGTTATACATACGTTTTTTGAAGCGGTTTTATTGGTAATTGCCGTTGTGTATTTGTTTTTGCAGAATATGCGGGCGACGCTGATACCGATTTTGGCGGTTCCGGTTTCCATTATCGGCGCTTTTGCCGGAATGTATGTTTTGGGCTTTTCGATTAATCTGTTGACATTGTTCGGTTTGATTTTGGCGATCGGTATCGTGGTTGATGACGCGATTATTGTGTTGGAGAATGTCGAAAGGCTGATGAGCGAAGAACATTTATCGCCGAAAGAGGCTGCCATTAAAGCCATGGAAGAAGTTTCCGGACCGGTTGTTGCCGTGGCGCTGGTTTTGTCTTCGGTCTTTTTGCCGATTGCCTTTCTCGGAGGTATGACCGGCGTTATGTATAAGCAATTCTCCGTTACAATTGCCGTTTCGGTGTTGATTTCGGCTCTTGTGGCATTGACGCTGACGCCGGCTTTGTGCGCCTTGATTATTAAGCCTAACCACGGGCATAAGGAACCGAAAGGCTTTTTCAAATGGTTTAACCGATTTTTTGATAAAGTGACCGAGTGGTATATTGTCGGTGTCGAATTTTTTCTTAAGCACCGAAAAACGGCTGTTTTGAGTTTTGCCGCGGTGATTTTGGTAATTCTCGGTTTGTTTAAGATTATTCCGAGCGGTTTGGTTCCGAATGAGGATCAAGGAAATCTTATGGTTGCTTACAGCATGCCTGAGGCTTCTTCATTGTCTCGCACCAGTAAGTTTACCGGTAAGGTTTCGGATATGGTTAAAAATAATCCGAATGTGGAAGACGTGTTGACGATTAACGGTTTTAACATGCTTTCTTCCAGCCAGAATACCTATTCCGGTATCAGCTTTGTGACCCTTAAGGATTGGAAACAGCGTAAAACAGCCGGACAATCTGCGGAAGCTTTGGCCGGCGTGTTTACCGGAATGGGCATGAGCCAGCCGGAAGGAATCGGTTATGCATTCAGTATGCCGCCGATTATGGGAATGAGCACGACCGGGGGTTTTGAAGGCTATATCCAAAATAAAGCGGGGCGGACGCCTAAAGAACTGATGACGAAAACTCAGGAATTTATTGATGCCGCCAATAAAAGGCCCGAGCTGGCTAATGTTAAAACAACTTTTTCCGTCAGTACGCCGCAGTATCGTATTGATTTGGACAGGGAAAAAGCAAGGATGCTGAATGTGCCGATTAATGCAATTTATGCGGTTATGCAGTCGACTTTCGGCAGCCTTTACGTTAATGATTTTACTTATATGGGGCGTAATTTCCGCGTGACACTGCAATCTGAGTCTAAGTTTCGCCGTACGCCGGATGACTTGCGCTATGTCTATGTTAAATCAAATAACGGGCAATTGGTGCCGCTGTCAACGCTGATTAAAGTAGAGAGAGTGACGGGGCCTGAATTGGTTAACCGTTTCAATATCTTTCCGGCAGCTAAGATTATGGGCGATCCGGCGGCCGGATATTCTTCCGGCCAGGCAATTAAAGCCATGGAAGAAGTGGCAGAACAGGTCTTGGGCGATGATTATGCTTTGTCTTGGGTCGGCTCGGCTTATCAGGAAAAATTAACCGGAGGCGCTTCAACTCAGGCTTTTGTTTTCGGTTTGATTATGATTTTCCTGATTTTGTCGGCGCAATATGAAAAATGGTCATTGCCTTTTGTGGTTATCCTTTCCGTGCCGTTTGCGGTTTTGGGCGCTTTGCTGGCAACGTATATCCGCGGGATTCAAAATGATTTGTATTTCCAAGTCGGCTTGGTGACCTTAATCGGTCTGGCGGCTAAAAATGCGATTTTGATTGTTGAATTTGCCGTAATGAAAGTTCAGGAAGGCTTGACTTATGCCCAGGCGGCGACAGAAGCCGCCAAACTGCGTTTTCGCCCGATTGTGATGACCTCATTGGCCTTTACTTTCGGTGTTTTGCCTCTGGCTGTTTCGACCGGTGCCGGCGCCGGAAGCCGCCACGCAATCGGTACCGGCATGATCGGCGGCATGATTTTATCAACTTTTGTGGCGACCTTGTTTGTGCCGATGATGTTTGCCGTTATCGGTGAGATTTTTGACGAAGAGAATATTTTGCGCCGCAAAATCAATAAGAGGGCGATTAAACGAGGAACTGCCAAACTTAGTGATAATTATCGCTAGATACAAAAAAACAGCAGGGGTTTAATCCTGCTGTTTTTTTTGTTTTGAAGATGTCTGTCAGAGAGAAGCCGTGTAACGGACATACCCCGCGCGCTGATTGTCATCGGCCAGCATATAGTTTTTGTCGCTGATTGGCAGGCCGTTGATCAGTTTGAGGGTTGCGTTGACTTGCTCAAGGTGCTTTTGGATTTTTACGGCCTCTTTTTTCGACATTAGATGCCAGTTGAATTTGTAGGGCAGGTTTTTGATGTATGATAGCGCCTGATGTCTGGTTCCGCTGTTTTCGCTGCCATCAAAATAAAGCACTTTGCTTGTTTCGGGAATTATGATACCGATAGCCTTTGCGCCGTGTATCCTTTTGAAAGACCTGTTGCCGTTGAAGTAAACAACCTCAAGCGGAAAATCCTGCTTTTCGGTTTTTGGGGCCGGTTCTTCGGAAGCCGGTTGTTTAGGCTCGGCGGTTTTCGCCATTTCTTTTGATGGTTTGGCATCATCATTCAAGGATATGCCGTAATGCCTGCTCAGAAACTGTATCAGGTTTTCACACTCTTGTTTTGACAGGAACATCGTTATCATTTTGAAAATGATGTTCGTTTTGCTTGATAATTCGTTCATAATTTACTTTTTTGAAGTTACACAATAATTATTTTGAAATCTATCTGGCGTTAACAGTCTGAATGCTGTTAAGAAAATATTTTATGTTTGATGTTTTAGATTTGATTTTCGGTAATTCGACGCCTTTTTTTAGTTTTATGTTTTCCTTGGACAGCAGTTCCAAACTTTGGGGAACAGCGACATTATCAACTCCGCTTAAGTCACATTCATTCAGCCGTAATATTTCCAATTGCGTAAATGCGCTCAAATCCATGTTTATTTCTTGTCCGAACTTGCAGTTGTAAAAAGCCAAATATTTAAGGCCTTTGGGCAGGTATATGTTTGTGTTTTCCGACAAGTCCATGTTATTAAGTTGCAGGCTTTCCAACTCAGGATATTTTCTGAAATCAGGCAGAGTATAGGCTTTTTTTTCTTGCGGAGAAATCATTATATGCTTTACATTATGTGGAAATTTAATGCTTGTCAATGGCGGCAGATTTGTGCAGGCATTAAATGTGACGGCTCTGTCCGTAATAAAATAAGGTATGCTTTCTCCTTCTAAAAACATTTCATCATTTAAAAAGAAGCCTATATCCTTCTTATGGGTATCCGGTGTCTGAAGAAAATTGATCCGGCTGAAATCTAAAGACTTTACATCTGCAAAATCAGCATTTTTGATAATAAGGTAATGTATGCCGGCCAGATTATTTATTTTGTCAATTGTTTCCGGTGCGATTTTTTCTTCTATGTGAACTTTTTTGACGGTTATTTTTTTATGGTTAATTAAAGGAAATAACGAATCTTTAGTATTGATGCATTCTATTTTCTCTTCATTTTGGAGATTGATTACGTCTATTAATATTTCGGGGTGAGAGATATTCTGTTCCTGTGTTTTTTCGATTAATCTTTCGATTTTGGCCGGAGAGTAAGAGGCATCAGGATTCCACCTGGGGATGTATCCGAGTTTTTTGGTGAGTGTGTCATCCAATAAAGGGATGTAATCAGAAAGGATGTTTCTTGCGTTCAAAGGGTTTGATATGGTTATATTATATTCGGCGTTCAGCTTGTCTATATTTTTGAATTTTTTTAATGTGTCGGCCAGTTTTTCATCAATGTCGGAAGTGACGGTAAATGTTTTTGCACTTACCATATTGTCAGGGATGAATTTGATAAATTCGGAATTTTGTTCTATTGAATGTATTTGTATTTCTTCGCGCAGATTTAAAAGGTCGTGAAGA
Source organism: uncultured Alphaproteobacteria bacterium (assembly GCA_949493535.1). Taxonomy (GTDB): domain Bacteria; phylum Pseudomonadota; class Alphaproteobacteria; order RF32; family CAG-239; genus CAJLXD01. The sequence goes on along the minus strand of CASZWJ010000007.1, from coordinate 42,771 downwards.
TTGGTGTTTACATCAAAAATAAAACCGATTTTGCGGAGAAGGTTTTTACCAATCCTCTTCGCAATATTTTCCATAGATGTGTCGCCAATGTATTTCCATAGTATGTTTCTTGCTGCCATGGGATTAGAAACAACAGGAATGGTGTTGTATATATCAATGCGGTCAATTTTGTGAAATTGCTGCAATAGTTTTATTGTATTTTCATCTATATTGCTATTCATCGTCAGGGTGTCTAAATGAAGCAGATGCTTGGGGATTAATTTTAATTTAGAACTGTCTGAATTTAAATGCCGAAGGTGTATCGGTTGGCAGATATTGTACAAATCGTGGGGCTGATTATTAATATCTAAAATGTAGCCCCATTTTTCAAGGTCGGACAGTTTGTTTTCTTTATAAAGTTGGGAAATATCCTGACTGCCGAGAATGTGAAAAACCGCTTTGCGGACAACGGGAATGTATTGCTCGGGAATGTCTTTATTTTCATAGCCTTTGACTTGTTTTATTTTCCCTTCGCAGTACTCTATGGTTGCGTGCGGCAGCCATTCTCCGTCTTTATTCATATCACGAAGAGAGTAAATATGCTTTGTTCCGTTTTTTACGCTTTTATCATAGCCGCCTTTTCCGACACAATGTTTCATTTTGTCTGTTTCATAATCAAGCGCTTTTTCCGTATGCAGGCGGACAAGTTGAAGTTTTTCTTCGGGAAATTTTATTATGACTTCGCAACCGAGACGGCTGGCTTTGTTTGGTCCGTCTTTCAAAAATTCATTGTCGTTTAGTTGTTCAAAAAAATCTTCGACATAGTTTAAAAGTTCCTGCCAGCTGTTGACGCCGTTGAGCATGGTTTTGAAGTGTCCGGGGGTTTTTACTTTTTCCGGATAATGGGCAATATAAGATGCTACGAAGTCTTTTATGTGTCCGGCTTCATGGAAAATATCCGATTGGCGCAATAAGGATGTGTCGACGGCCAAGTTGCCGTTTTCATTGACGGGAAAGTGCAGGGGGTTGTTTTTTATTAATTCTGTCGTCAGATATTTTTGCAGAAGAAAACCGCTGCAAACGCAGATTTTGGCTTCTTCGCTTAAAACATTAAAATGGTCGCCGTTTTGCTGCTCTTTTAACAAGGTAACCAGATTTTGTTTTGCTTTTTTCAGTTGTGCCATTTGCAAACCGGCCGTTTTTTTATCTTGCATTTCTTTTATTTTGACGGCCTGTTTGCGTATTCTTTCATTTAAACGGCTGATTTTCTTTTTTAATTCGGCTTTTTTCTCAGCCAAATCTTTGCCGGAAGACATTAGGGCATAGTAATAGCTTCCGGTTTCAGCCATGGCTTCACCGGTATAAATTTCCCTTAAAACAGAAATATATTCTCTAAAATTTGCTATCTGCATATCTAAAATGTCCAATGATTAGCCGAAACTAACTCTTTCGGGAAATTTTGTCAAGTGCTGTCTGCTCAAAAAGAAATCCTTTACTCCGTTAAGGAGTAAAGGATTTTTGTTTTTGTGCGGTTAGCCGGGGTCAGTCATCGAAGTCAGAGCCGAAGAGTTCTTCGTTCTTCTCAATCATCTCAAGGAGCAATTGTCCGTTATCGATGATTATCTGATTTTCCTCAACGCGTTTTTGAGCGCGTTCGATGCGGTTTTGGAGCATCTTGTTTTGAGGAATTGTCATTTCGATGAGATTCTTGTCATCTTCGAGAGCGTTTTCAGCATCAGTAATGATAGATTCAACGTCATTAACTGTGAATGACAGGGAAGCGATAGCTTCAAAGTCGGCTTTCGCCAGTGCTTTTTTCAGTTTGCACATAATCAGGATGTTTTATGGTTTATTATGAGCAATTATCACAGCTGAAGAGGTCCTTGAACCGCTTTAGTTTGTCTATAATAATTGCCAGAAATCTATTTTTGTATTTATAATATAACATATTATTTCGACAAAAAAAACACTTTTTTTATGACGGTTTTGTTTTAAAGGGCTAAATATAAAAAAAATCCCCGAATTTCGGGGATTTAGACGTTTTATTTTTTTTTATAAATCTGCAATTACATCTATGCTGATGATTTCATCCGGATTGTTGACAGCGCCGTTAGCGCCGTCGCCTTTCTTAATCATATCGACAAATTCCATGCCGGAAGTGACTTCTCCCCAAACGGTGTATTGGCCGTTAAGCCAATCGCAATCGGCAAAACAGATGAAAAACTGGCTGTCGGCCGAATCGGGCATCATTGAACGGGCCATGGAGACAGTGCCGCGCTTGTGGGGCATTTTATTAAATTCGGCTTTCAGTTTTTTGCCGGAGCCGCCAGTTCCCGTTCCGTAAGGACAGCCGGTTTGAGCCATGAAGCCGTCAATAACGCGGTGGAATTTTAAGCCGTTGTAAAATCCGGCGCGAACCAGCTCTTTGATTCGGTCAACATGGTTGGGTGCAACGTCAGGATACATTTCGATTACAACGTCACCGTCTTTTAATTTCAGTACGAGAGCGTTTTCAGCGTCTTTTACATTATAAGAATGTTTGATTTTTTTTGCTCTTGTCGGGCTGACGCTTAATTTTTTTGTTTCGTCTTTCGGCAGACTTTTGGTTTTGGTGCCTCCGAGTTTTTTGGTTTCTTTGTCTTTGAGCAGTTTTGTTTCTTTTGCCATGCGTTTATTCCTTTGTCTTAAATTGTTCTGAAAATTATATAGGAATTTAAAAATGTAATTGCCACTATTTTTTTCCAAGGTTTAGAACATAATCCACGCGTTCTTCCGGCGTGAGGTTTGTCGGATAATTTTTTTCAATATTCTTCAAAACGCTTTCTATGCCTTTGCCGTTGGCTATTTGGATTGCCAGACCGGGGCGGGCGTTAAGTTCCAGCATCATCGGGCCTTTTTGCGCATCTAAGACAATGTCTGCGCCAAGATAGCCCAATCCGGTCATTTCATAGGCTTTGGCGCCGATAATCAAATGTTCGCGCCAGTACGGGACACTGATTTGGCTTAACTCGGCTCCGGTATCGGGATGTTTGGTTATCGGCAGGTTATTCATGACAGCTTTCAGGGCTGAGCCTGAGCTGATGTCTAAACCGACGCCGACAGCGCCTTGGTGCAGATTGGCACGTCCGCCGGAGGCTTTTGTTGCCAGCCGCATCATTGACATGGCCGGATAGCCTTTATAAACAATAATTCTGACATCAGGAATCCCCTGATAGCTGTAGTCTTTAAAAATATTGCTGAAATGAACCAGCTCTTCAAGAACGGCGACATCATATTGGCCGCCTAAGCTATACAGGCCGCTCAAGATATTGGAGATATGCTGGTAAACTTCATTAAAAGTCAGTTTCTCTCCGGAGGCTTTGGTAAAGCAGTCTTCCGTAAAACCTGTTATAACCAAAACGCCTTTGCCGCCGGAGCCGTGAGCCGGTTTGATTACAAAGTCTTTGGCATTGCCAATGATTTTGAGCAGGTCTTTGACCTGATGCTGATATTCTATAACGCCAATCAGCCCCGGTGTGGTAATGCCGTGTTTCTGTGCCAGCGTTTTGGTTTGAACCTTATCGTCAACAAGCGGATAAAGCCGGCGGCTGTTCAAGCGGGATATGAAGTTATAGTTGCGGCTGTTCATGCCCAATACGCCGGCGGCATGCAGTTTTGACGGAGAGGTAAAAGACGAGAAAAAATCTTTTATCATATTTATTTTCCTGCGGCTATCGGTGAAAATCTTTTCAATTCTGTCAGGCGGTAGCCCGTATAGGTTCCGAGCAGCATAACCATAAAGAGAATAACCAAGTTAAGCTCATTAAACGCAAACATAATGTGGCGGATTGTTTCGCTGCTGATTATAAAATAGGTGATTATGGCGACAAGCAGGCTGTTGAATACCTCTTTGCCGGCGTTGGCCGGGCCGTCTTCTTCCCAAGTGATTGACGCGCGTTCAATAATCCATGCCATAATGATGATCGGAAAAAAAGCTGCCGAAGAAGCAATGTCAAAATGAAGCTTGTAGCCTAAAATCGTAAAGGCCTGCATAATCAGTATAACAAAAATGACTACAGAAGAAATTCTCGGAACCAAGAGCAGGTTTAATTTGGAAAGCAACGCTCTCAGCAGAAGCCCGATGCTGACAATTAATCCGAAACAGACCAGTCCCGGAACAAAACCGGTTTTAACCAAAGACATGGAGAGCAGCATCGGCGTGAATGTTCCCATTGTCTGGATGCCGATAACATTTCTCATCAAAACAATAATCAGAATACCCAAAGGGAAAATCATCAGCCATTTCAAAGTGTTCTGCTGCATAATCGGCAGATTGTAGATTGAATAGTCAAATAAGGCTTTCTGATGTGCCAGTTTGGCTCTTTGTCCGGCCAGATTGATTGAAGAGCTGACGGATTTGATAACAGAGAATTTGACAACGGAATCTTCGCCGCCTTCAACATCAATCAGCGACTCTCCGCCGCGCTGGAATAAAATAAAGTTGTCCGGCAGGCCTATTGCCGCATCAGAGATGTTATAGGTTTTCCATTTGCCGTCGGTATAGGCTTCAAGCATCAAATCGGCTGAGAAAGATTTGCGGTTTTCAACCAATTTTATACCTCGGGAAAGGCGGGTCGGAATATTTTTCAGAGCCAGCAGGTTCTGAGCGGCCTGAGCAATATCTTTTGCACTCTTTTTTATCGGCAAAAATGCCAGCACATTGGCGTCAGGCGTTGTCTGGTTTAGCAAGTTGATGATTTGCTGGACTTCATTTCCGGACATTTTTTTTGCTGATTTGAGCAATTTTTGCGCGGTGGCGCTCATTTGCTCGTCTAAATAAGGCTTTTGCGGAGCCGGCGGAACCGGCGCTTTGGTTTTGCCGCTGGCTTTTTCATTGTCAAACAGCATAACGCGGTAATAGATATCTTGCATTGATTCTTTTGCCGGAGAGGTCAGAACGATACGGTTGGTATCGGCTTTTATCCGTTTTGTTTTGTAGCCTTCTGCAACGACATCCTGTTCTAAGATTTTGAAATTGTTATCTTCTGTCGGCGTGGCAAGAGAAACTTTAATAGGGTCTCCCGTCGGGTTAAAAGAAATATGGGCTTCAATAGTCCAGACATCCGTCAGTTTTTTCGGGGTCAGGCTAAAGCCCCAATAACGGGTTTTGTAATAGATGCTGTAGCCGGCAAATATGGCGGAAAGAAGCAGTAAAACAGACAAAACAAAGCGGACAGACGTAACTTTTTTCAGCATTGGCGTTCTCTTGAAATTTTAATGAAGCGTTTGGGTCAGAGAAGTATCGACGATAGCGCGGCCGTTTAATATATTGCGGCCGATGAGCGCCTGGTAATCGAATTTTGAGCGGTCTGCCAAAGAGAAAAGGGCTCTGAATGTTTCTGTGCCGAACTTGACGTCCATTTCAACCATCGGCCGTTTTTCGCTTTCTTCAATACGTTTAATGGTAACCTGGCGAACAAGCTCTTTTTCAAAACGGCGGCTTTCTCCCGTTTGGCGGTTAGTGACCGTAAAGGCAACCCATTTTTCGCCGTCGCGTTCAAAAAATTTAATATTGCGGGCGTCGATGGCAGAATATTGGGCGCCGGTATCAATGCGGGCCAGAAAAGGAGATGTTGCCGGCGGCAGGTAAACAGGTTCGACCTCGCCGATGATATTCTGGCGGTGGGCATCGGCTTTGGGGCGTTCGACGGCGGGAACAATACTCGGCCGAGGGGAAGTTTCGCAAGAGGCGGACGCTAAGGCTAAAAGGCAGGAAAGAAAGATACGGCTTAAGTTTTTCATCATTTTCAACGTTTAATTTAAGTTATTAGTAAATTATAGATATTTACATGCAAATTCATGTAAAAGTAAAGTTAAATTTATATAAGCTCTTGATAAATCTTATTGAAGCGCAAACAAAAAGAAGCCCCTGCCGCAGGGGCTTTGTTATCAGAAGAAAAATGTGGTTCTTAAAGAGAAGACCGTATCATAATCTGATTTCGGGTTTAAGGCCGGATCAATATAAAATTGGATATCGGGAGTTATCGTCATCCATTTTGAAATTCCCCAAGCCCAATAAGCTTCAAAAACTTTTTCGGCTTTATGTTCCGTCGGTTCGCCGACGGCCGTTTCATCAATTTTATTATAGGCAGCAGCCAGACCGATTTGATCCAGCGGATTTCTGTCCAGCGGATTGAGGTAGACGGCTCCCAGTACATATGAACGGTTAATTTCGGCTACATGTCCGTTAACGCCGTTGACACGGGCAAATACATTCCATTTTTTGCCGAAGTTTTGCGAAAGGTTAAAAGACCAGCCGTTAGTTGTTTCCGGTTGTTGAGATACAGCCGGCATATTATACACCAAGACGGAATATTGGCCGGCTCCCCAGCCTTTTATGGTGGGGGAATATGAAGCATAACCGAATGTGGCGTAATGGTTATCTCCGAAATTGTTTAACCGGACGGATGTTCCGCTGACATCTGTTGCGTCTTGTGCACCCAATGCAAAAGTCCATTCCGAATTAGGGCTGATTTGAACGTAGGTTCCGACGCCTGCGGTCGAGTAGGTTGAGGATGCGTTTTGAGACAGGGCATCATTAATAAAGTTTTCCTGCTGGTTTGAGTTATAGCTGCTGCCGTCGAAATTGTATACGGGAAACTGACCCAAGGCAATTGTCAGCCAGTTCCAAGAACCGCCCAGCTGCCAGGTATAATATAATTCGTCAAAAGAGGTCTGGCTGCTGCCATAATCGTTAATGCCGGTAACAACGCCCAAATTGCCGCCAAGATTATTTCCGCTGATTGAACCCCCGTAACGGACAATATTATAGGCCATATTTAAAGTTCCTGTACCGTATTCATTTTGGAAATTCTGCCAGGTCAAATAGGGATATATAATTGTTTGAAATGATGTTTTATGTCCGCTTGGCGCGCCTCTTTGCCCCATAAAAGAAATATCGGCACCAAAATTGAGGCCGTATTCTTTGCTTAAACGATTTTTAAAGGCGCTGTAATCTTTGCCGAAATCGGAAAATGTGTGATTGCGCCTGATTTGTCCGGCTTGGACGCGCTCTTTCGCGCTTTTGGCCTGAGGCAGGTTTTTGTCCGCATAGTTTTCAAAATAGGACTGTGCTGCGGTTTCAAAGCCGGTAAGGCAGATGCTGCTTATTATTGCGGCGGAGAACAGAATTCGGGAGGATTTCATGATATTATCCTTATAAGGTTAGTTTGCAGACCTCATATATATAAAGCTTTCTCTTTATTTAAAGTGGAGAGGGAATAAAACTTGACTTTTGTCTAAATTTTCTTTAATTTAAGTGCAGTTAAATATAAAAATGTAAATTATGGTGTTAGAAGACTTTTTTAAAGAAAGCCAGACAGTGATTTGGACTTCTGAGTATTTGAAGTATTTTATGACGACGGAAATTGTCGGGTTGGAAGAAGACTATAATATGGGAGAAGCTGTAATTGCCGAATGCCATGATATTTCCCTTCGGAATAAGTGTATGTGCCCGATAGTTATTATGGAACTGACGTGTCGGAGCGATAGATCTCACAAAGATTATCTGTATTACATTCCGGAAACCAATAGTATGGGGTTGTGGTACGGTTCTTTAACCTATAAGGCTTTGAAACCGCATGCGATTGGAACCGATTTTGTATTGATGTTACCTTATGGTTCGCATATCCGTGGAAAAATAATAATGTATCAAAAACAACTTTGTTTCCAATTTAAACAAAATTACGATGTCTAGAAGAATCACATTTGAGAGCATTGCAGAAGAAGTGCTGTTGAAAATGCGTGCAGAAGTCGGCGCTTTGATCGAAAAATATGTCTTTGAAAATCTTGAAGACACTTCTGCCAAACTGAGAAATTTGCGCCGGAGATATGATGAAACCGGCGGAAGCGGCCATTTGCTGCTGCCGGACAGACTGCCTTCTCGGGTTAAGTTTTACCAGAAAGGCAGATACGGCAATATCTCGTTTATCTCGGAAATATCGGGAGCCGGAGATTATCTTGTCGTTTATGATTGCAGCTCAAAAGAGATAAGGATTGAAGCTTATTCTGAGGTTGCTTTTATTATTTGTTAAACAAACATGTAAGGTGTCTGACAAAAGTCAGGCACCTTGTTTTTTTATGCAGTAAAAAAGCTAAAAAAAAGACACCTTCTCACGAAGGCGCCTTTCAGGTAAAAATGAAAAAGTTATCTGGTCGCTGCTTTCATGACCATTTTGGCGTTTAGAATTTCTAACGCATGGTCAATCATTTGCCTTTCTTCTTTTGAAGCATTCAAATCTTCAGTTTGGAGCTTTTGGACAGCTTCAATCACATCATTGCCGAGAGATTCGTCATCGGTGATGAGATCTGCATGCTTTATAAGAAGGTTGTAGACCTCTTCGCTCAGGTATGCTCCGCGCAACAGGAGTAAGAACAGAACTTTGTCGATATTTCCGGTGTGGCTGATGACCTCATCGTAAAATGCCGATGCATACTGTTTAATTCTCTGTTTTTTGAAACGGAATGCGACATGGATGATGTCATTTATCTGATCCTGATATTGGGTGTAAAGTTCCACTTTCAGGAAGTTTTTGATGATTTGACAATCATGCTTGTCCACGTATTCGTTCAATTCGCGTTTCTGGGTCAGAAAAGCGGCAATTGTCTTGAGAAAACGTTTGTTTTTTTCTTTGACATTTTCCTCTTTCAGGCCGTAGATTGTGTCCAGATGCGCGGTGTGCAGCAATCCTCCTTGGTTCATGTTCAGCTTGATGTAGTCAAGCAAATGAAGCTGGTTGGTGAGATTGTGGGGTTTCTTTCGCGATGCCTCGATAATTTCGAGGAAAAGATTTGATGCGTTCTCCGGAAAATATTTCAGGATAAGCCTTTCTTTTTCTTGCAGCGAAATTGTTTTATCCCTGCCGATGAGTTTGAGAACCGTTTGGTTGGCCAATTTCAACTCATTTTTTGAGACAAATGTTTCAAAAACCTTTGCAATCTTATCTTCCAGCGGAAGATGGGCAATGCTGTTAAAAAACTTTTTTAAATCCATTTTTTTTTGTTTTTTTTTAATAATTTTTCTCAGAGTTTTTGTTCGGTGAGAATAGTGTTAAACTCTTTTGCCAGAGCGATGAAATCAGGTTTGCGGCTTAAACCCAGCGAGATTGTGACCTCATAAAGATATTTTTCCAGCCCTTTGTAGTTTTTGAGCGAGGAGAAAATGTTTCTTAAGCGGGTGATGTTCTCGGCCGAAGTCGTTTTCTGATGATCAAGCTCAGTGATGACGCTTCTCAAAAACTTGTTGTTTTCGATGGCTTTGGCTTGTTTCCTACTGATTTTCTGATTGCCGTTGGCATTGAACCGGCGCGCATTTTTTAACGCGGCGGTCACAGTGTTTGATTCACTCATATTTAAAAAGTTTTATTGTTAGTACTCGCCAAGTGAACAAAATTGCTCGGATTGGCGTTATATATAATGCGTAGTCATAATTGTATAAATATTGTTTAATAATATAGACAAAAATATGGGGCTTTGCAAGACCTTTATTAAATTTTAAGCAATTTGGCTTACTTTATAAAAAAATTGGCGCCAAATTTATCGTTAAGGTAGAAACGGAGATGAAGAGATATATAAAATATGGATTATTGCTGATAGTTGCCGCGGGATTCGTTTTTTATTTCCAACGCAGTCAGAAAAATGCCGATGAATATGTTGTTAATACACTTTCCAAAGGGGCTATTACCGAAAAAGTAACCGCTTCGGGCATTATTAATCCGATTTCGACAATTAATATCGGCACGCAGGTGTCGGGAACAATTTCTGAAATATATGTCGATTATAATTCTCCCGTGCAGAAAGATCAGGTTTTGGCGCAGATAGATCCTGCACTGTTCGAGGCAACGGTTGCTCAAAGGCAGGCTGCGCTTGATATTGCAAAAGCCGAAGTGCAGGTTGTTAAAAATGATATTACATATTATAAAAAGCATTTGGATCGAGTTAAAAAGCTTAATGTTTCCAGATATTCGGCCGATAAAGAACTTGAATCCGCGCAACGCGATTATGACAATGCGGTTGCCCAGCTGGTTTTAAAAGAAGCTCAGGTTAAACAGGCTGAGGCTTCGCTCAATTCTGCAAAGATTGATTTGAACTATACAAAAATTGTTTCTCCGGTAGAAGGGATTGTCGTATCCAAAGAAGTGGAGGTGGGGCAAACTGTTGCCGCCAGTTTCCAAACGCCGACTTTGTTTAATGTGGCGGAAGATTTGACCAAGATGCAGATTGAGGCTTCTGTTGTCGAGGCCGATATTGCCAAAGTGAAAGAAGGGCAGACGGTTGAGTTCAGTGTGGACAGTTATCCCGATGAAATTTTTTACGGCCTTGTAACTCAGGTTCGCAATGAAGCCATTAATACATCCAATGTCGTGACTTATGAAGTTATTATTGAAATTGATAATCGGGAGTTAAAACTTAAACCGGGGATGACTGCCAATGTTGAAATTATAACTTCAGAAAAAGGAGATGTTTTGCTGGTTCCGAATCAGGCCTTGCGTTTTTATATGGAAGATGAAAACGGCGGCAGCAGCAAAAGGTATAAAGACAAAGGCTTATGGATTATGAAATACGGAAAGTCGCTGCGCGTTGCCGTTAAAACCGGCGTCAGCGATGATAACCATACAGAAATTAGTTCAGCCGAGCTGCAAGAAGGGGATAATGTGATTTTGGAAAAAAAAGGCACTGAAGTCAAAAGCCGGCAAATGAGAATGAGGATGCCGCGCTAATGGCTTTGATTGAACTGAAAAACATTACCAAGAGTTATCCTCTTGACGGTTTTAATCTGAAAATTCTCAAAGGGATTTCTCTGCAGATTGATAATGGCGAGTTTGTTGCCATTATGGGGCCGTCCGGTTCAGGAAAATCTACTTTGATGAATATTCTCGGTTGTCTGGACAAACCGACTTCGGGGCATTATCTGCTTGACGCTATTAATGTCGAGCGGCTTTCTTCTGACGAATTGGCGGAAATCCGCAATCAGAAAATCGGTTTTGTTTTTCAGGGATTTAACCTGTTGTCCAGAACTTCTGCTATTGAAAATGTCGAACTGCCGATGGTTTATGCCGGCGTGCCGGATGACGAGCGCAGAAAACGGGCGGAGCAAGCTTTGAAAAGCGTGGGGCTGAAAGAACGTATGCATCACCAGCCGAACCAGCTTTCCGGCGGACAGCAGCAGCGCGTGGCAATTGCCCGTGCGATTGTTAACGAAGCGCCGATTATTTTTGCCGACGAGCCGACCGGTAACCTTGATACGAAAATGAGCGTTGAAATTATGGAATTGTTTACCAAACTTAATCAGGAGATGAAACGAACGATTATTTTGGTGACCCATGAAGAAGACATTGCCAAATATGCAAACAGAATTATTCGCATTGTGGACGGGGAAATCAGCAGCGATGAGGTGGTCAGCAAATCTACAAGGCCGGAGAAGAAGCATGATTGAATTAAAGACCATTTTCAGCATTGCGGTTCGGGCAATCAAAGCCAATAAAATGCGTTCTATTTTAACCAGTCTCGGCATTATTATCGGCGTGGCTGCGGTGATTGTGATGCTGGCTATTGGTAACGGTGCGCAGATTTCAATTCAAAACGAAATGAAAACCATGGGCTCCAATCTGATTATTGTCCGTTCCGGCGTGGCCACATCCAGCGGAGCGCGCGGCGGGCACGGGTCGCAGCCGACAATGAAAATGGCTGACGGCAATGCCATTCAGGAAAAAATAAGCAAAATCCGTCTGGCTGCTCCCGTTTTGGAAGAGACGGCGCAAATTGTTTACGGCAATGCAAACTGGTCGACCGGCATTACCGGAACCGATAACCGCAATTTTGAAATTAAGGAATGGGAGCTTGCTTATGGGCGCTTTTTCAGCGAATCTGATATTAAAAATGCCAATAAAGTTGCCATTTTGGGGCAGACGGTTGTTAATGAACTCTTTGGCGATGTTGACCCTATCGGCAAGACTATCCGCATTAAAGGGTTGCCGTTTCAGGTTATCGGCGTTTTAATATCGCGCGGGCAGAGCGGTATGGGGCAGGATCAGGATGACAGCGTGTTTATTCCTATTACTACGGCGCAGAAAAAAGTTATGGGAATCCAGTTTCCGGACCAAGTTCGAATGATTATTCTGCAAGCTGTTGATTCTCAAAGTACTTATAGTTCTCAACCCGAGATTAAAGAACTGCTCCGGCAGCGGCATAATCTCGGTACGAACAAAGAAGACGACTTTGTAATCATGAACCTGACGCAGATGATGGAAATGATGGAAAATTCAACCAAAATCATGACTATTCTGTTAGGTTCCATTGCCGGAATTTCTTTGCTGGTCGGTGGTATCGGCATTATGAATATTATGTTGGTTTCCGTGACCGAACGGACGCGCGAAATCGGTATTCGCATGGCAATCGGCGCCAAAACCTGGGATATTCGTTTGCAGTTTTTAATGGAAGCGCTGGTTTTGTCTTTAATCGGCGGGTTGCTCGGCATCTTTTTCGGATTGAGCGGGATTTATCTGGTTGCGATGTTCAGTTCGCTCACGCCGCAGGCAACCCTGATGTATATTTTGCTGCCGTTTTCTTTTGCCGGTTTTGTCGGACTCTTTTTCGGTTTTTATCCGGCATATAAAGCTTCGCTGTTAAATCCCATAAACGCCCTCCGCTATGAATAGGGGTTTTGCTATACACCTTTCATGCTCGGGATTTTTTCACTCATGTAACTGGTTGTACATGTCGTTCAAAAATTCCGTCGCAGCAAAGGTATCTATCAAAACCGTAGAAGAATAAAGGGTGTTCTATGGAAAACTAATACAGATTTTGCGGATAAATTGTTCGGTTATGTACTTCTTTGTACACTCCCTCGCAATTTTCCTTAAATCTTATTATTTTTCTCATATAACCCCCTTTATTGAGATGCATGGAAAACTAATACAGATTTTGCGGATAAATTGTTCGGTTATGTACTTCTTTGTACACTCCCTCGCAATTTTCCTTAGACCTTATTATCTTTTAATTCTGGCGGCTTAAATATTTTTCGGCTTCCAGAGCAGCAATGCAGCCTGAACCGGCTGCAACCACAGCCTGCCTGTAGTTCGGATTTTGAACGTCTCCGGCGGCAAAAATGCCCTGAATGTTTGTTTCGCAGCCGTTGTCTTTGGTTTTGATATAGCCGTCGTTGTCCAATTCTAAAATTCCTTTGAACAAATCTGTGTTCGGGTGGTGGCCTATGGCTATAAACAATCCGTCGACTTTCAGTTCTTTTTTGCTGTCTGTTTTAACGTTTTTCAGAACAACGCCCGTAACGCCCAGCGGATTTTCTGTGCCGACAACTTCGTCAACAACGCTGTCCCATTCAATTTTAATTTTCTGATTATCAGCCAAACGCTGCTGCATCACTTTATCGGCGCGAAGAGAATCTCTCCGGTGAATCAGGGTGACGGATTTTGCAAAGTTGGTGAGGTATAAAGCCTCGTCAGCAGCCGTGTTGCCGCCGCCGACAACAGCAACATCCCTGTTGCGATAGAAAAAACCGTCGCAGGTTGCGCAGCCGGAAACGCCGAATCCTAAAAATTTCTTTTCGCTGTCTAGTCCCAGCCAGCGAGCCGAAGCGCCGGTTGCGATAATAACAGTGTCGCCGCAGAACAGATTGCTGCCTGCGGAGTTGCAATGATAAGGCGCTTTTGAAAAATCAACTTCGGTAATTAAATCGTCAACGATGGTTACGCCGACGTTTTGTGCCTGTTCGCGCATACGCTGCATTAAATCAAGGCCGCCGATCGGTTCGGGAAAACCCGGAAAATTTTCAATTTCGGTTGTGATAGTTAATTGTCCGCCGACTTGGCTGCCGGAAACCAGAATCGGGTTTAAGCCGGCACGTGCAGCGTAAATGCCTGCCGTATAGCCGGCCGGACCGGAACCGATAATTAGTACTTTTGTTTTGTATTCAGCCATATAATTATAACTCCTTTATTTCATTTTTTTATAAATTAGCCATGAAACGCCGCTTTGGCAAGGATTATTGTGTTATAAAAATCCGGCTGATGATAACTATTTGCTTTTTTCGTTGCGGGTTATGCTGCATTCGCATTCTTTGGGCGAGCAAATGCAAATGCTTTCCTCTTTGAGGTGGACGTTTTCGGTTTTAATTTCGGTTTTTTCGTGATTATAAGAATAATCGTATTCTTCAGGTTTCAATTTATTCCCCCCCTTGTTTGAACAGCTGTTTTCCTGATCTTTCGGGCAGTGGGTGCCAAAATCGTGAGGCATGTTGTTCGGATAAGAGCAGCCGCAGTTGTCATCTTCGCTGCAATCGCATTTGTCAGCATAGTTATAAGTATATTTGGCATTGTTGTTCTGCGGTGCGGAAGTTGCTTCTGTCATTTCTTTTCTCCTTTAGTATAAAATAAAAAAGCCATCGGTATTCCGATGGCTTATATATATTTATTAAAAAGGAGATTTCTATATGTAGTCAATCTCAATAATTTCAAAAGATTTTTTTCCGCCGGGGGCCGAAAATTCAGCAACATCGCCGACTTCTTTGCCGATTAAAGCTTTGGCAAGGGGAGAAGAAAGCGAAATTTTATTGCGGTCGATATCAGCTTCATAATCGCCGACGATTTGGTATTTTTGTTCTTTATCCGTATCTTCATCGGCAACCAAAACCGTGGCGCCAAAACGGATAACGCCGCATTTGCTTGCGGCCGGGTCAATCACTTGGGCGCGGCTGATAACGGCTTCCAAGTCTTGAATACGGCCTTCAATAAAGCTTTGTTTCTCTTTGGCTGCGGAATATTCTGCGTTTTCGGACAAGTCGCCGTGTGAACGCGCTTCTGCAATGGCGGCAATAATATTCGGACGCTCGACTGCTTTCAGGTGTTTTAATTCAGCTTCAAGTTCAATGAACCCTTGTTTGGTCAAAGGGAATTTTTCCATTTTATTTACCTCAATGTTAATGATTGCTGATTTTATAAAAAAATCAAAGTTGTTATAAAAATTAAACTGTGACGTCAAAGAATCCGTCACAGCCCATTTCCTTATGTTTATTTTTGCAATATAGCATATAATTCCGCGAATGCAAGCTCTTTCGGAAAAATTAATATTTTCTGGGTAAAGCCGGTAATATTCTCTATACAAAAATGCAGACTGTGTTAAATTGTTTTTTGTAAAATTTTAACTATTGGAGATTTTTGAGATGAAAAAAATCGTGTTCTCTTTAGCAGTTGCCGGCGCTTTGGTTCTGGCTTCAAACGCTCAGGCCGTTGACAGCACGGGCTGCGGCCTCGGTTCTATGGCTTGGCGCGGACAGAGCGGTATTGCTCCGCAGGTTTTGGCGGCAACCACCAACGGATTGTTCGGCACACAGACATTCGGCATTACATTCGGCACATCCGGTTGCGACCCGAACGGACGCATTACCGGCGGTACCGGCAGAATGGCTTTGGCTTTCATGGAAAACAACATGGAGCAATATGCTATGGATGCAGCTGCCGGCCGCGGCGAAACCATTGAAACTCTTGCCGGTATTTTGAATATGGATAGCGAGAAGCTCGGTGAAATTTCCAAACAAAACTTTGCTTATATGTTCAATGACCAAAATGCCGATGCATTGAGCGTTACTTTGAAGCTGCTTGAAGTAACACAAGCCTAATTAGAGCTTCATTATCTAAGGCGTGGCCCGGTGCTTCCTGTGTTCCGGCCGCGCCTTTATTTATCAGCCTGATGCCGGTTTTATCTTATGAAAAAATTTTTCCTTATATTTTTCTTTTCTGTTTGTCGGATTTTGCCTGTCCAAGCCGGATTTGAATATTCGCCCGAATGGCTGGCTGTTGTCCATTACCGTCCGGACGGGAACGGTTATAAAAGCACGATTGATTCAGATCCTTTCTTTTTAAGCCCGGAAGGGAAAACATCTCCTCAGGCTGAGTTGGCTGCGACAATCGATTTGTTTGTAAATTCGAATGACGTTGAGAAAAAATGCCTGTTTCCGGCACGTTACAAACTTTTGAAAAAAAACGGCCTGGTTTCGGCCTCTTTTCCGAAATGTGAAGAGCTGGAACAATTTTATAAGGATTTGCAGCCGGCAGGCGTTACCTTGCTGTTTACGGATGCTTATATGAATAATCCGTCATCATTGTTCGGGCACACGCTGCTCAGGATTGACACGGCTCGCAAAGGAACGCAGCTTTTGGCGCATGGCGCGAATTACGGCGCGTTTACGGACGGCAAAGAAAATTCGGTTCTGTTTGCTGTTTGGGGATTGACCGGCGGTTATTACGGCGGTTTTACGGTCAAGCCGTATTATGATGTGATTAATATGTATAATAATATCGAAAATCGCGATATTTGGGAATTTAACCTCAATTTTACGCCCGAGGAACTTGATTATTTTGTGGCGCATTTGTGGGAAGCCGGACATTCTCAGACCCGTTATTATTTCTTTACGCAAAATTGCTCCTATATGCTTATGGAAACGCTTGACGCCGTGCGCCCGTCATTAAAGCTGGCAGATGAATTTCCGGTTCAGACAATTCCTCTGGATACGGTCAAAGCGGTGATGAAGCGCAAAAATCTGGTTAAAGATTATCGTTATCGCCCGTCGCGCCAAGCTAAAATCCGGCACCGTTATAAGCTGATGACGCCTCGGCAGAAAGAGTTGTATCTGAAAGCGATTAAAGAAGAAGACTATACCCTGCCGGCGTTGACGGAAGCCGAAAAAGCCGATGTTTTGGAAACGGCTTATCAATATGTGCAATATCAATATGTGGCGCATAATTTGGAATTGTACGATTATCGCAAGCGCAGTTTTAAATTGCTTGTTGCCCGTAATAAAATTTCAGAAATCGGCTCGATCAACGACTTGGCAGAAGGGGAGAATCCGATAGAAACTCATGATGCCATGCGATTGACTGTTGGCGCGGGGTTCAGAAACGGCGAGGCTTTTCAGGAAATTTCCTACCGTCCGGCATATCATTCTTTAACGGATAATAATTACGGATTTTTGCGCGGAGCGGAAATTAACTTCTTAAATGCGGCGTTGCGCCATTATGATGATAAAAATAAAACCGTTTTGCAAAAACTGGATATTGTCGGCATTAAGTCTGTTTCTCCGGCCGATGCCATGTTTAAGCCCGTTTCTTATGTGATTGATGCCAATATTGCCAGAGAATTTAACCCGAAAACGGAAAAAGAGGGATATGCTTTTAACCTGAAAGTCGGCGGGGGTTCCAGCTATGCCGTTACGGATGAGATTTGGCTGTATGCCTTGGGCAATTCTTATGCTTCTTACGGCGGTTTTCTGCCGCATAACGGTTGGGCAGGGCTTGGAGCCGCAGCCGGCGTTTTTGCCGATTTCGGCGATTGGCGCTTGTTGGCGGAAGCAGAAAAAATCTGGGGGACTTCAAAATTTGCCGACAGGATAAAATATAATGCCGAGGCGGTTTATACGCTTAATCGCAACCATGCATTGGCTGCAAAATATTCATATGAACAGAATCGCGGCAAGAATTTGGAAGAAATGTTGTTCAGCCTGCGCCGTTATTTTTAGTTTTCGGGCGAAGGCAGCAATAAGTTTAAATCCGGCTCATCGTTTTCCGGCTGATAGCTGACGGCTTGGTTTATTTTCGGCAAGTTCAGATTTTTGATAAAATCACGGATTTTTTCGGCATGTTCCGGTCCTTTGCTTTCGGCCTGAATGGTCAAGACCGGATTTAAGTTGCCGAAAATAAAACTTTTTTGCTGTGCCTTATCTTCAGTAATCAAAAACACATTATCGTTAATCAGTTCAAGCTTGAATTGATTAAACGGAATTTTGTTGTTGTCTAAATCCAAGATGTTTTTGTTTGGGAGTTTGGCCGAATCGGGATTATGAAAATTGGCGTCTTCCGTTTTATCGGCTTCGGTAATCAGCGATTGGGCAACGGTCGCGGCCGCCAGATTGCGGGTGATGCCGAAGCGGGTGGTCGTGCCTTTTTCCGAGATTTTGCCGTTTATTTTTAATTCGTTGTTTTTAGAATCAATATTGTATTTTATTTCCTGGCGGTATTGTGCCGGCAGGGATTGTTTCAGCGCATCGGCCATGGAATCCGAAGCCTGTATGAGTTTGCTGTTTTCTTCCAGAGCCCGCATAATCGGAATCATTTGCGATGTGAACGTATTTATAATATTGCTGAGATTGTTTGTCATTGCCGGAATGGCCATGCGCAGATTTTTGCCGGCATCTTCAATGTTTTTGTTAATTTCTTGTCCTATCTTATTGATGTTTTCTTCAATTTGACGCTGCTGCAATTCTTCGTCAAGCCCCGCGTCCTCAATAGACCAGGCAGCGGGAGAGAGGAGTATAAAATAAATAAAAATGAGTTTTTTCATGGCATTTCCGATAAATGTTTTTTTATAATGTAGGCATTAAACCACAAGAAAAAAAGACGGTCAATTTATTTAGCCTTAAATTCTGAAAACGAAACAGAGGGCAGGGCGATAATCTCCTTGCAATTTTTGCTTTGAGAGATTATTCTCGGAACAATCGTTGAAAAATTAGGGAGATGTTTAACATGTTGAGAGATGATTTGCAAAATGCGCTTAAAGAATCTATGAAAAACAAAGATATGACAACAGTCGGCGCTGTCCGTCTGATTATTGCCGGCATGAAAGAAAAAGATGTTGATGCCCGCGGCAAAGGCCAAGAAAAAGCTTCTGACAGCGATTTGCTGGCCATGATGCAGAATATGGTCAAACAGCGCAAAGATTCAATTAAGATGTATTTGGACGGCAACCGTCAGGATTTGGCTGATAAAGAACAAAATGAAATCAATGTTATCGAAAAGTTCTTGCCCAAGCAGATGAGCGATGCCGATATTGAAACAGCCATTAAGGCTGCGATTGCGGCAACAGGCGCTGCTTCCATGAAAGATATGGGAAAAGTTATGGGCGAGCTGAAAGCCAAATATGTCGGACAAATGGATTTCGGCAAGGCTAACGGAATTATCAAAAGCCTACTCGGCTAAAATCTCTTGATAGAAAAATAAATGGCGGATTTGCAAAGGTTTTTGGAAGAGCTTCGGGCTAAGGTGTCGATTGTTGATGTAGTCGGCGCCAAGGTCAAGCTTATCCGCAAAGGGCGGGAATATCATGCCTGTTGTCCGTTTCATAATGAAAAAACGCCGTCTTTTACCGTCAATGAAGCCAAAGGCTTTTACCATTGTTTCGGTTGCGGCGCGCATGGCGATATTATCAAATTTGAAATGGAAGCCAATAATCTGCCGTTTATGGAAGCCGTTGAAAAGCTTGCCAACAAAGCGGGGCTTCAGGTGCCGCGTGACAGCTATATCCGCCCCGAAGAAGTCGAGAAGAAAAATTCTCTTTATGACATTATGGATCTTGCCTGCAAGTTTTTTGAAAAGAACCTGCGGATGCCGGAAGGCATGCGGGCGCTGGAATATCTTTCGCGCCGCGGCTTCGGCGATGATATTATAGCCAAATTCCGCCTCGGCTATTCTCCGAACAATAACGGCCTGAAAACTTATCTTTCCGGTAAAGGCGTTGCCGACAAAGAAATGAACGAGCTGGGGCTTTTGACTGTTCCGGAAGATAAGAACCGCCGGCCGCATGACTTTTTCCGAGATCGCGTGATGATTCCGATTATGGACAAGCGGGGGCGGGTGATTGCTTTCGGCGGGCGCATTATGGGTGACGGGCAGCCGAAATATCTGAATTCTCCGGAAACGCCGATTTTTAACAAACGCCGTATATTATATAATCTTAACAATGCCCGAGATGCCGGTTTTCAGGAAAAGAAACTCATTATCTGCGAAGGTTATATGGATGTTATCGGTATGGACAATTACGGAATTCATCATGCCGTGGCACCGCTCGGAACCGCTTTGACCGAAGAGCAGATTCAAGAAGCTTGGCGCGTGGTTAACGAGCCGACCTGCTGTTTTGACGGCGATATGGCCGGCAAAAGGGCTGCTATCCGTTCCGTTGACAGGGCCTTGCCGATTTTGAAAGCCGGATATTCCCTGAAATATGTTTTTTTGAGCGGTGCTAAAGATCCCGACGAGTTTCTGAAAACTCTGGGGCGCGAAGCTTTTGATGCGGCAATTTCCGAAACCGTTCCGTTGAAAGAACTGTTGTGGAAGAAAAACATCGAGGGAATGAAAACTTCAACGCCCGAGCAAAAGGCTTTGGTGGAAAAAAACATTAAAGAAGAAGTTGCCAAAATTGCTGATGAGACCGTGCGCAATTATTATGCCCAAGACATGCAAGACAAGATATATGATGAAATCGGCAAAGGCGCTTCGTGGCGGGCGCGCAGGCAAAATCAGCAAAAAAGCGGCGAACAGGCGTCTGCATCGGCATATGGGCGGCGTCAGCCTTATAAGCGCCGCAATGAGCCGGATTATCATCAGGCCGCGTTAGCAACGCCCAAGGTCGCTCTTGACGAACTGGTTGCCAAATATGTGGTATCGGCTTTGGTTTGTTATCCGAACCTGATTGAAGAATATGAAGAAAAGCTGATGAATTTCAGCATTAATAATGAAGAACTGCGCCATTTGCTGGATAGTGTTTTTGATATAGCCATGGAAGGCGAGGCGGCAACATTTGAAGAAATGCTTGAGGCTTTGAAAAAACGCGGGCTTGAAAAAACAGCGGACAAACTGCTTGAGTTTAAGATGCTGCGCCAGCAGAACCCTAATGACGTACGCATGCGCGAAAATATTGATTTGCGTATCGTTGAATCCCAGTTGTGCCAGCTTGATTCCGAAATAAAAGACTGTCTCCGCCAACTGCAAAATTCCGAATCGTTTTCCGAAGAGGCTTATAAAAGGTACGAATCGTTGAAAAAAGCCCGAGAGAGCCTTATTAATTCTCAAGATTTTGAATAGTTTTTCCTCACTATTCAGAAGTTTATTGATAATTGTGCCGTTTTACGGAAAGCAAGTGTTGACAAATGAGATATTAATCATTAAAACAGCTCTAAGCTAGCAAATATTATAAAATCGATTTTAAAGGAATATTCATGTCAGATATAGATAATCCAGACCTGTACGACGGTACGGTCAGCGACACCCCTTTGATTGATAATCTCGGAAGCGCCGTCAAACGCCTTATAGACAAAGGAAAAATCCGCGGCTATATTACGGTAGAAGAACTCAATCGCGCTCTTCCCCCTGAAAAAGAGTCCTCTGAAAACATTGAAGACATCATGACCGGAATTTCGGACATGGGTATCAGCATTATTGCCGAATCGGATGTAGACAGCTTTGAACAGGAAGCCGAAGACGTTGTTGAAGATTATGATGATGACGAAAGCGGAAACTTCGACGAGAAAGAATTAGGACGCAGCGATGACCCTGTTCGCATGTATCTTAAAGAAATGGGAACCGTTGAACTTTTGTCCCGTGAGGGCGAAATTGCCATTGCCAAACGTATCGAAGCAGGCAAGACCGTGATGATTGACGGTTTATGCGAAAGCCCGATGACTTTGAAAGCCATTGCCGGCTGGCGCGATGATTTGGTCGAAGGGCGCATGCAGCTTCGCGATATTGTCGATTTGGAAATGATGTATGGCGATGATGCCGATGCAATAGCTTTTGAAGATGATGATTCTGCCGATGACGATTTTGAAAAAGTGGCGGAAGAAATTGCCGAGAAAGATAATCTTGACGATATAGACGACGATTTGGATGATGATATTGAACTTGACGATGATGTCGAGGGAGATGTTGAAGACGAAGAACCGGAAGATGATGTCGAAGATGCCGGCCATTCCGAAGCCGCTGACGAAGATGATGATTCCGATGCCGCCGCCGGCCGGATTTCAGCTTCCGTTTCGGCCATGGAAGAAGCTTTGCTTGAGCCTGTTTTGGAAATTTTGACCAAAATTTCAAGCTACTATGATGATTTGAAGAAAATCCAAAGCCAGCGCGTGGCGGCAATCATTGCCGGCAAATGTATTTCTCCTGCCGTTGAGAAAAAATATCTGCAAGTTAAGAAAGAACTCGTTGAGTTAATGAGTTCCATTCATTTGAATGCCGTGCGTATTGAACAGTTGGTTGAGCAGTTGAATGAACTGAACAAACGTTTGATGGGGCTGGAAGGCAAATTGTTGCGTTATGCATTGTCTTGCAAAATCAAGCGCGAAGATTTCCTCGAAGTTTATCAGAAGTCTGAATTGGATCCGAACTGGATTGAAAATATTTCAAAGAAAAATGATAAGCACTGGAAAGCTTTTGTTGAAAAATACGGCAAAGAGATTGCCGAACTGCGTGATAATGTTGCGCAAATGGCAACGGAATGCGGGTTGCCGATTACCGAATATCGCCGTATGGTCGACACCATTAAAAAGGGCGAACGCGAGGCAGAACGTGCTAAGAAAGAAATGATTGAAGCCAACTTGCGTTTGGTTATCTCCATTGCCAAAAAATATACCAACCGCGGTTTGCAGTTCCTTGATTTGATTCAGGAAGGCAATATCGGTTTGATGAAAGCCGTTGATAAATTTGAATATCGCCGCGGTTATAAATTTTCAACTTATGCAACTTGGTGGATTCGTCAGGCGATTACCCGTTCCATTGCCGATCAGGCTCGCACAATCCGTATTCCGGTACATATGATTGAAACGATTAACAAGCTGGTTCGCACTTCCCGCCAGATGCTAGCGGAAATGGGGCGTGAGCCGGTTCCCGAGGAATTGGCAAAACGTTTGTCCATGCCTTTGGAAAAAGTTCGCAAAGTTATGAAAATTGCCAAAGAGCCGGTTTCTTTGGAAGCTCCGGTCGGTGATGAAGAAGACTCGTCTCTCGGTGATTTTATTGCTGATGACAGCGCTTTGCAGCCGCTGGATTCTGCTATTCATTCTAATTTGAAAGAAACATGTACCCGTATTTTGTCATCTCTGACGCCGAGGGAAGAGCGTGTGCTGCGCATGCGTTTCGGTATCGGTATGAATACGGATCATACTTTGGAAGAGGTTGGACAGCAGTTTAACGTTACGCGCGAGCGTATTCGCCAAATTGAAGCCAAGGCTCTGCGCAAACTGAAGCATCCGAGCCGTTCAAGAAAGTTGAGAAGCTTTTTGGATCAGTAATTGATTAATGAAAAAAAAACACAAATCCCTCGAAAGAGGGATTTGTCTATTTAAAGGATGACTAATATGTCTCATGGTTATAATGACGATGATTGCCAGATTATGATACAAACAGCCAAAGCAAGAAGCAAATCGCGATTGCAGGAGTTGATTGATTTTGCAAAGGTTTCCGGTTTTCAAAAACTCGGCATTGCAAATTGTAAAAGTGTTCAGGAATATGCAGATCGTTTAACAGCTCGGTTACAAGCCGAAGGCTTTGAAGTTTATGCCGTTAATTGTAAAGAGAGCGGCTTAAAGGGCTGCGATATAAGCGAAGAAATCAAAGGGGCTTGCTGCGACCCTGTTTATCAAGCGCGGTGGTTGAATGAAAAACAGACGGATTTTAATATTAATGTCGGGCTTTGTTTAGGGCACGGACTGCTGTTTGAAAAGCATTCAAAGGCGGCCGTTACGACTTTTTTGGTAAAGTCTTTTGCTCATAATCATAACATTGTTGACGCTTTAGCTGAGTAGTGTTTGACAAAATATATTTTTTGGGATATATTTTGTCTGTTTTTATAAATCTAATAAATTATATTGTATGGATAAAAGAGCTCTCCTTGTTTCTAATGAACAAAAAGCCATTGAGCTGATGAAACAGAAACTGGCAGAAAAAGTTACTGATGCAGTACTTGAATTTGCGGATGAAACAACCACCAACCATCCGCATCGCCGTGTTTTTCTCATGCGGTTATCTCGCGATCCGGAAACAAACGAATGGATCGGCTGCCCCTGTTATGTTTGTGATTTTACCGGCAAAGACCGTAAAACGGGCAAGGCTGTTCGAGGCATCGTTTATGTTAAGGCATTTGCCGCCCAAGTCTCAGAGATGACGCAGATTTATTTTGTTCAGAACTATATGGATTATGGTTTTGACAATATCGAAGAAGGCGAACGCTTTACAATGCATGATGAGCAAGGCCGGTATGAAGATGAGGATTTCATCTTCCGTGGAGGAGACATTATTCCCGCCTGATTATATCAGGAGTTAAAAACAATCCCCGTAAACTAAAAAGTTTATGGGGATTGTTTGTTTTGGAACCGTATTATCAGAAAATCATTTTACGTCGATTGTATAGCGGAACTTTCCTATGCCTGTAACGTGGTTTGATTTTGGGCTGAGGAGGCGGTAAGTCTGTTTTAACCTGTCTCCGCCGATTTTGGCCAGCATTCGATTTAGTATTTCGGATGATGTTTTTGCGACACCGAATTGTATCGCATTCATGACAGACCATCCTTCCTCGTCAATCGGCTGCATTTTCCTTGCTTCTTCAAGGGCTTCAATGCTATTTTCAAAGATTTGTTCATCATAAATAGATATGATGAAACCGCGATATTTGCCGAATACCATACTTTTGTAAGGAATGTAAATTCCTATCGGCATTAAGTCTGACAAAACATAGGGCGACAAGAGATTGCAGCCTTCCCATTGATATAAAAATTCAAACGGGTAGTCTCGTCCGACTATCTGCTTTTTTAAGGACGGATAATCTGCCAGATAGCGGAATGCCGGGTTACGCCTTTTGGTCGTTTTAGAACGGACAGGCGGTTCATCTTCAAGTAACATTCTGAGATCTGTGATTCCGGCGGTTTCTGCAATTAATTCTTCATCTTTTGCAGAAAACTTTTCCGGCGGCACTTTGGATGCTTCTTGGGTTTCGAGCCTGGAAACGTCTGGGATTGCTTCGCAGGAAAGGCTTTCGCTTTTCTTTCTGCGCCCGCGGCGTTTGATGGGCGGTTCAATTGCAGAATCCGGCGTTTGGCTAACGATATCGGTTTTCTTTCTGTGCCCTCTCAGGGATTGTTTTTTCTCTTCCATAGGTGTCAAATGTATGCCGTTTTCGTTTTTTTTAGGGCGTCCGCGTCGTTTAACCGGCGATGCCGGTTCTGGCGGCGTTTCTAAAGAAATTTGTTCTTGCAGTGTGTCTGTCTTTAAAGAATTTTCTTCAGAGGCGTCAACAACCGCAGGTTCGGCGGTTTCCTGTTTGGAAGGGTGTTCGGAATCAATACCGAAATCATCGGAAGTTACAACCGGAAGGTCTGCTGGCGTTGATAGGTCAGCAGTCGTTAAGCTCCATTCTTTCATAAGCGCTTTTATCAATGTTAGACGTTCGGCTTTAGTTAATCCGACCAAGTCGAAGAAGTTTTTAATAATAGCAATTCGTTCCATACAGTAATAATTTTAAATATTATACATAAAAAATATTTTTATGATAATTTTTTATTATGATTTTGGACAAAATGCAATAGCATTTCTATAAAAATTTTTATTATCTTTGTTTGTGGGGAAGGCTCGTTGTAATTTGTTATAAACCTTTTTTTATTGACATCATTCTTTTTTGCCCGTATTTTACAAGGCTAGTGACTTATAATTTGTTGTTTTATTAAAATTATTATTATCATGGGAAATCTTAAAGTTGCAACCGCGAGAGATGCAGTTAAGTTAATGTGTGCTTTGTTGCAGGCGGATATGCTTGACAATGATTTAGAGATTAAATCAGGAGCGTCTGCGAAAGATGAAAATCTTGAGTATGTTGTCAGACTGTGTTGGTTTTACCGAAACGGAATTAAGGTTGGATGTCCTTGCTTCGTTTGCAGGTTTATGGGGGCTATTGCTCATGAAAGCAATACTAAGGCTTTTGTTTATGTTAAGGCTTTTGCCTCAAGAAATCCGAACATGACTAAAATGTGTTTTAAAAAGGACGGAGCATTTCTGGAAATCAAAGATGGTGAGCGCTTTACCATGGATGACGGAAGATCCTATATCTATGAAAATGGATGTATTCGGGAAGTATAACTTTCTGATTTTTGATAAAAAGCCTGTGTGTGGAAAACACGCAGGCTTTTTTTATGGTGGGCGGCTAGCAATTCACGAACATTCTCACATCGTCTGCAATTTTATCTTTATCAAAGACAATTCCATTTATACCGATTGATTTTGCTGCTTCAACATTCTTCAGTTTATCATCAATAAAAATAACTTCTTCCGGTTTAGCCTTTAATGACTTCAATACCTTTCTATAGATCTCGACATCAGGTTTCAATAAACTCAACTTATATGACACAAAAATTTTATCATCTGTCACCAAGCCTTGGGCTGTATCAAACAAATTTGGCAGCGCGTTGGATAGCAGGCAAACCTCAATTCCTTTTAATTGAAGCTCGGATATAATGGCTAATGTTTCGGGATAGAAATCTCCAACACCTTTATGCATTGCTTCGTTAATTAAAGCATCAAAATCTTTCGCGTAATCAGCTTCGCAATGAGAACATAAATCTTTGCAAAATTGTGAAAAATCAATTTCCCCTTTCATAAACGGATTATAATTAAATGATTTTACTCCGCCTTTGGTATCAAAATTACCTTTTTTAAGTGACATTTTCCGCATAAGGTGATTAAGAGGATCCAAGCTATAAGGATAACAAACCTGCCCGACATCAAAAACACAAAATTTTATCGCCATGTTTTAATTCCTTATAACATAATTAATCTAAGAAATATTAAGGTACCATTATTATTCACTTACAAGTTTTTTGAACAGGATTTAAACATCCTGTCCTTATGGTTATTAAGTTGAATATGGCTGTTTCTTTTTTATTTGTTGCGGTTCGACCGGTTCGAGCAGTTATAACTTACCATAAAAAAACTCCCCGCAAGAGGGAGCTTTTTTATGGAGGGGTTTGTCAGGCAATTTACGAACTGATTTTATAGTAAATTATAATCAAAATTATCGCTGACAAAATAGCAAAAAACACCCAACTTCTATACATCCTATGCAGTCCTTGCGTTGGATAACCGTCTTGCTCGTATTCATCACATACCCATTCCATACATCCTTGCTTGTAGAAATGAGCAGACCAAAGAATAAAACAAGCTACATAAAGAGAATATCCCCAATGGACAAAGAACAAGGAAACACCGGCGATAACAAGCCCTTTAATAATACGGCTATAAATACACTTCGCCTGTTTTTGCTCGGCAGGATGTTCAAATTTTTTATCTTTTTTCATACCATACAAAAATTAATAATTAATACAAAATAAATTTAAGTAGTTAAGAAGTATCATACAATGCAAAGAAGTCAATATTTTTATCTCAAGGCCCTACAGGTCTTCAATTGTGTTAACTTCTTGAAAAATAAAGGAATATTTGCAAACGAGTTTGGGGGATTCTCTCAAAATACGATTTTGACATTTGCAAGATTTAAACTCTGTTAAATATTTGATTTCTTTGAATAAACTTCTCTTGGCTTTGCGAGAGATAAATGGCCAAAGCAAAGGTTAATTGTTTGCATAAGTAGAAAAGCAAAGATTTCCGCAGCGATGCAAAACAGCTCCGGTAATAGGAGCTGCCATAACTTATCATAATAAAAACCCTCCGCAAGGGAGGGTTTTTATTATGGTGGGCCCAGATGGACTCGAACCAACGACCAGACCGTTATGAGCGGCCTGCTCTAACCAACTGAGCTATGGGCCCGTAAGAAACGGAATTTGGATTTTTCAATCCCGTTACAATAATAAAAGAGCAGGGCCTGAGTCGCTTCGTAAAACTCGGTTCCAACCTCGTTAACTGCGCTCCTGTCGTTTGCTCGTAACGTTTGCCTCGCTTCGCATTGTTCGCTTGCAAACTAACTCCGCGGCACCTTTCGTTAAAAACATCAAGACCTTGATGTTTTTTGCCTCAAGCTAACCAACTGAGCTATGGGTTAGTGAGAAATGGAATTTGGATTTTGTTAATTTTTTCAATTTCAAATCCGCTTTAGCTTTTGGAAAAATAGAATATTACAATTTCTTAGTCAAGCCTTATTTTTAAATCTTTGAGTAAAGTGAATCTCTATATTTACTTTTGATTATCTTTTTCATGGCGGGGGAAAAGAAATGCATGAAATCGCCCAAAACCTGCTTTGGGCGATTTCATTATTATAAAAGGGATAATGGCATTATTATAGAAAAAAGGGATAGAGGCTGTTATTTCTCTATGCCATTGTTTCTGGTATTTATCGTATCTCTTTTCTCAAGCAACTTGCTTAAACCTTCAATCGGAACATAAGCCATTTGCGGACGGTGGCAGACTTCATAATTGACTTCGTAAAGGTTTTTGCGGAATATCTCCATGCTCATCCATGGATTTTGCAGGCTTTGTCTGCCTAAAAATACTTTGGTAGCCTGACGCATTAACGGTTTGATTGCTTTTTGAGCATATTCTTTGTGGCGTTGAGCCAGTTCCGGCGTGTTGGCTTCTGCGGCAAATTCTTCGGCGGCAACGGCTCCCAGATAGCCGTTTAGAGATCGGTACATTCCCGCATAATCACGAACCGAAATATGTTTTTGTTTGCGTTGGTCAATCGGTAAAGCCGGTTCGCCGGCGAAATCGATAAATTTGAGGTCGTTGTTTTCGGTTACCAAAACTTGTCCGAGGTGAAAATCGCCATGGACGCGGCAAACGGTTCCCTTATTTTCGCTGTTGTTAATTTTTTCAATTTGTCTTTTAATAAAATCAGAAGTCAGCTTATCCCAGTTGTTCAAAAGGTTTTGAGCCTGAGTTTGGGTTGTTCCCGATAAGAAAGACAAGTTGTCGGCAATGTTTTTTTGGGTTTTGCGGAGCAGTGCTTGTAATTGTTTTTGATAAATATGTAAAAATCTGTCATTGACCGGTTCCGGAGTAAAATCAGGATTGTCATCTTCTTTGGAAAAGCAATCGGTCATTTCCTGAGTGCGTTGACCGAGTGTTGCTGCCAGTTCCATAAATTCCGAGCAGTTTTCTTCGTTCAATTCTGTTTGTGTTAAGAAGCCCTGATGCAATTTTTGTTTGATATAATTAATGGAATAGTTCCACATGTCGCCTTTATTTTTGATAAATTCCTGAACAATTCCGGAGGAGGCTTTTTCGCCTTTGTCATTATACAAAACCAGATAGCCGTATGTCTGCGGCATGACGGAGCTTTCCTCCCTCATTAATTTATTATTCATATCAAATTCAGGATTTTCATCTTTGGAAAATGCCAGCATGCGTTCAAGTTTGAAAGCAATCGGCGTGTTTTTTCCTTCGACAATTACGGTTGAGTTGCTTTGCTCGACATTCAGCGGATGAGATACGGCTTCTTGATTTCTTTCCGCCTCGTCGGTTTTGCCCATGCTGTTATATTCTAAGATCCAGCCGCCGGGGATTTCCAATTTATTGCTATTGGCTCGAAGATGTTTTGTCAGCGTTGACCAAAAGTCTTGCTCTTCAACGGCATCTTTATAGTTTTTGCCGTTAAGCGTAATTGTGTCGGCATTTGTTTCTTCCGTCACTTTTTGCAGGGGCATCATAAAGTAACGGTCTGCTTCTCCTTCTATTTCGGCTCTGCCGATTGCAATTAATTTATTTTCTCCCAAAGGGATTGTATCAAAAGCAACATTACGGACGTTTCCGTTTACGATCTCTGATTTGAAATTGCACCAACGCTGCTGGTACAAATATTTCATGGTATTTTTATGTGTGTTCATTTCAAAACCTTTTGTTTTTATTCAGTTTTATCTGCATATGAATAAAAATTGCCGGACTTTTGCCTACAGCTTTACTTTTTGCGAACAGCTGAACCTTTTATTGTGGAAATAATGCTTGTATTGTATAAGAATAATATGAATTGTAAAGTTTTATTTGGGGTGCTATTATCCGAAAAAATGGAGATTGATATGGAAAAAATTAAAGAATTGGCTGATTTGGCAGGAATCTCATCGTCATATGTAGACAAAACCGGAGCTGTTCATTATACGACGGATGAAATTCGTCAATTTTTTCTTAAATCAATGGGATATGATGTCGAATCGTCGGAATCTGTTGACAAGATGATTGAAAAACTCTCAATGAAGCGGATTTTGCCTGATGTTATTTCTTTTTATGATAATGAAGATATCGTTTTGCGGCCAGATGCCGGCGGTGAGTTCGGTTTAGTCCTTATAAATGAGGAAGGGGCAGTTGTCTTTCAAAAACAAGTCTCCGGTTTGACGGATGTTATAATAAATGGAATATCAACAGGCTATTATGACGTTCTTGTCAAAAAAGATGATGAAATCTGCCAAAAATCCTTACTTATTTATGCGCCGCGTCTTTGTTATCAGCCGCCGTTTTTGAAAAATGCAGAGCATATTTTCGGCGTGTCACTCATGCTTTATTCTCTGCATTCAAAGAACAGCATCGGTATTGGCGATTTTGGCGACTTGGCAGAGATTGTCCGTCTGACGGCTCAAAACGGCGGCGATGTGGTTGGCCTTAATCCTCTGGGAATGATGTCGCCTTGTACGATGCAGCAGTCAGAAACGGCAGATGTTTCACCATATCGAACCTTGAGCCGGTTGTTTATTAATTATATTTATTTGGATTTGCGTTCGGAAGAAGATTTTGTTAATTCTCTTTCTGTTCGGGAATTTATGAGACAGAGTGAAACGCAGAAATGTATTGAGAAACTTAATGCGTCCGAAAAGGTGTTATACAAAGAAGTTTTACGACTGAAACTGCGGATTGCCGAATTGATGTTTGCTTATTTTGAGAGCCATGCGTCTGATGAACGGCGGAGAATGTTTGAGGCTTATAAACAGGAAAAAGGCGAATCTTTACATAATTTATGCGTTTTTGAAGCGGTTTTGGAAAAACAAGCGCCGACAGATTTTTGGCGCTATTGGAAGCAAGCAGACATTAATTCCCCTTATGTTCAAAATTTTATAAGAGATAATGCCGAAAGGATAAATTTCTTTGCCTATTGCCATTGGCTGGCGGATAATCAATTGAGAAAAGTGCAGAAATTGGCTCAATCCTTGAATATGAAAATAGGACTTTATACTGATATGCCGATCGGAGCGGCATCCAATGGCTGCGAAGTTTGGGAAAATCCCGAGGCGTATGTTCTTGACTGCACAATCGGAGCGCCGGCGGATCCGATGCGCCCGCGCGGACAGAGCTGGGGTTTTACGCCTTATCATCCACAAGTGTTAAAAGAACAACATTATGCGCCTTTTATTAGATTAATTCGGGAAAATATGCAAATTTCAGGTGCATTGCGAATTGACCATGCTATGGGGCTCAGACGTTTATTTTGGGGATTTTTCAAAGAAAACAATCCGGTGGTGCAGGGGGCGTATGTTTATTATGATATAAAAGATTTGACAGCGATTTTGTGTCTTGAGAGCAACCGCCGGAAGTGTTTGGTTATCGGTGAAGATTTAGGCACCGTTCCGGAAGGTTTTAGGGAGTATATGGCTGAACACGGTTTGCTTTCTTATAAGGTTTTTTGTCGTCAGAAAGAAAAAAACGGCGAGTTTATTGCTCCGGAAAAATACCAGTATTTGTCTTTGGCGCAGATTTCAACGCATGATCAGGCAACTGCCTGCGGCTTTTGGGCCGATGAAGATATTGAGGTGTTTAACACCTGCGGTTTGTATGTCAATGAAGCGCAATATCGTGATAATTTGTCCGGCCGCCGGAAAGATTGTGAAAATATGATAACTGCTTTGTTGCAGCAGGATATTCTGAGCCAGAGCGAAGTAGATGCTATCAAGGCAAAAGAATTGGATGACCGCAGTATTCCCGAATGTTTGCATTTTGATGTGAACAAATACGGTGCAAAAACCAACAGTGCGCTATTCTTGGTACGGTTGTGCGATATTTACAGACAAAAGATTTTGGATAATGCGCCGGGAACAATTGCCGAATATCCAAACTGGCGGTTTAAATTGGCAAAGAGCATTGAGGAAATAAAAGCGGGAAAAGCGTTTTCGGAAATGATGTCAATGATTGCAGAGAACCGTCCGGCTTAAGGATTTTCTTTCAGTTTTGTCAGTTTAACTTTACTTGCGATAATTGCCGTTATTTCTTCGGCATCTTTCTGGCTGATGATACCATATAGCGGAATGGAAAAGGCTGTAAATTCACCGTTATGTTTTTGCAGAAAATTATATCGGTATTCAATACCTTCTTTGGGATTTAAAATGAGAACGCGGCGTTTCTTGAAGCAACAACGAACGATTTTTTCTTCGGCATTTTTTATATCCTGACAAGCCAGAAGTTGACAATGGTCTATTGTGATGCCTCTGTCGTCAATAACAGCCATTTTGTGTTTGACAAGATGCAGCCAGCACCAAACAAAAGACGATGTGGTGGCCAGCACGATAAGAATCCTGACCTGAGGCCAATATATCATACTCGGGAAACAGGCGAGACATTGGGCTAACAAAACGGCAAGCAGAATATTTAAAACCAGCAACGTATCGAATTTATGGAATCTGTAATAAAAAGTTTTTGCTTCCATTGTCGTTACTCCCAAAAAAGTATTATAATACTTATAGTCTAACATTTCGAGTTGCCTCTAAGTCAATAGTTTTTTTGTTTTGATATTTTCCGTTAAGATGTGGACTATATGTTTTTTTGTGCTATATATAGCGGATATAATTGTTAGTTTAAGGAGATAAGATGATGAAGAAATTTTTGGGCGTTATCGGAATGGCGATGCTTATGGCGGCTTGTTCGGCTCAGGGCGATACCATTCAAGGCAAAGATTATAAAATGCAGAATGCGATGAATGATGCTGAAATCTCTCTCGGCTTTTCTGCAAAAAGCAACCGTTTTTTCGGGGGTGTCGTCAATCGTTATTTCGGAACCTATAAAATCGACGGCAACAATATTGAATTGTCTCCGGCCGGTTCAACCATGATGATGGGGCCTCAGCCTTTAATGGAAGCCGAACAGGCTTATTTGTCAAGCTTGCCGCAGATTAAGACTTTTTCTCTGGAAGGAAAAAAACTTATCCTGAAGTTTGCAGACGGCAAGGAATATATTTTTGACGAAACCGGAGCCGTTAAGGAATAGCAAATGCGTTTGGGGTGTCCGGCAATTGCTTTTGCGGTTCTGCTTTTGGCGGCTTTAAATGCACAAGCCGGACAATATCTTCCTATATTGCACAGTTCTGACAATGTGTGCGTTGAAATAGGGATGAAGCCGAATGCGCCGTCCGGCTGTTTGCTTGATATGGTGAATTATAAGGGCAAGACCTGCTATAAATGCCGCGGAAATAACAAGTGTAATCCGGCTTGCAGCGGTGGAAAAATTTGTGCCGGAAGCAAATGTGTGTGTCCGCCGAACAGTGGTTTAATTGATTGTAACGGCATGTGTGTCAAAAGCTTTCAATGTCAGGGTTTGGCTGCCGGACGGAAAGGGCGGCGGGCAAAATGAAAATTGTTTTGAAGCTTTTTGTGCTGACTGCCTTGTTGTTTTATGCGGGAACAGCTGCCGCGCTGGTTAACAGCAGCACTTTGAAAGGCCGCATAGGCAAAATGAACCGTTTGTGTTGGGAGATAGGGCGGACGGCAAGTTATCCTTCGGTTTGTAAAAATCCGACGCGTGTCAGCTATAAAGGAGTTGCCTGCTGGGGCTGTCCGGAAGCTTCGCGCTGCAATCCGCCCTGCCGCGGCGGCAAGGTTTGCGTGAATCAAAAATGCGTCTGCCCGCCCAATCAACTGCTTTATGATTGCTACGGGCGCTGCCTTAGTCCGACAACGCCTTGTACAAAGTGAGGAAAATTTATGCCTGATTTTAAATATGAAGATAATTCGGGAACGCCTGTTGCCGGAATAGATGAGGCCGGACGCGGTCCGTGGGCGGGGCCGGTTGCGGCCGGTGCCGTAGTTTTTCTTGACAGAAACGTGGATAAGGCTTTGTTGGACGGCTTGGACGATTCAAAGAAATTATCGGCCAAAAAGCGCGAGGCGCTTTATGAATTGTTGTTTGAAGAACAGAAAAAGGGGAAACTGGCAATCGGAATCGGCAAAGCCAGCAGCAAAGAAATAGACGAAATGAATATTCTGCAGGCAACTTTCCTTGCCATGCGGCGGGCTTATGAAGCTTTGGGCGTGACGACGGAGAAGGCTTTGGTCGACGGAAATCAAAAACCGAAGAATTTTCCTTGTACCGTGCAAACCGTTATTAAAGGCGATGCTTTATCATATTCCATTTCCGCGGCGTCAATTGTAGCCAAAGTTTATAGGGACAGGCTGATGAAAGAATTGGCCGAGAAATATCCTTGGTATGCTTTTGAAAAAAATGCCGGTTACGGAACGGCAGCTCATATTGCCGGTTTGCGGGAACATGGCATTTGCCCCGAACATCGGTGTTCTTATAAACCGATTCAGGCGATTATTAACAAAGCTGTTTGAATTTTTGTTTCCATATTAAATTACTCACAAAAAAAAGGCGTTTATCTTTCTGTAAAATACGAATTATTTTTTTTGTTGGACTGCAGTAATAATTTTTGTTCAATGTTAATAAATTTATAACTAAATTCTATGATACTTGACACATCGGAGTAATCCTCTATATGGTTGGTGACAATGAGCAGTAAGCAGCAAAAAACTATTCTTAATACCATTATCAATGATGATTGTATTGCAGCAATGAATCGCATGGAGCCGAATTCGGTCGATTTGATTTTTGCCGATCCTCCGTATAATTTGCAGCTTGGCGACGCTTTGACGCGTCCGGATAATACCAATGTCAGCGGCGTGTACGAAGAATGGGACAGTTTTGAGAGCTTGGCCGCTTATGATGCTTATACGCGCGAATGGATGACCGCTGCCCGCCGCGTTTTGAAAGATGACGGCGCAATCTGGGTTATCGGTTCATACCATAATATTTTCCGTGTCGGTTATATCTTGCAGGATTTAGGTTTCTGGATTTTGAATGACATTATCTGGAACAAGACTAATCCGATGCCGAATTTTAAGGGAACGCGTTTTACCAATGCCCATGAAACTTTGATTTGGGCGTCAAAGAGTCCGAATTCCAAATATACGTTTAATTATGAAGCAATGAAAGCGCTGAATGAAGATACGCAAATGCGCAGCGATTGGCAAATTCCTTTGTGTACGGGCAAAGAACGCCTGAAAGACGATGACGGCAACAAACTTCATCCGACACAAAAACCCGAAGGTTTGCTGTATCGCGTGATTATGGCTTCGACCAATGTTGGCGATGTGGTTTTGGATCCTTTCTTCGGAACAGGTACGACCGGCGCCGTCGCCAAAAAATTGGGACGCAATTTTATTGGCATTGAGCGTGATGCTGCGTATGTCAAAGGTGCACAGGCGCGCATTAATGCTGTTGAATCGGTCGATAATGCGGCTTGCCTTGAATTTTCTTCCAAAAAACGCCAGCCGAGAATTCCGTTCGGCGCTGTTGTCGAGCGCGGGTTGCTTAATCCCGGCGACTGGTTATATGATGCCGGACGCAAACATTGTGCGGTTGTCCGCTCGGACGGTACTTTGAAATCGGAACAGCTTGAAGGGTCAATCCACCAGGTCGGTGCGGCTGCCCAGAATGCGCCGGCTTGCAACGGCTGGGTTTACTGGCATTTTGAGAACGAAAAGAAAGAGCTGGTCAGTATTGATGAGTTGAGGACGGTTGTACGCCAAGAAATCTACGGCGCTTAAAAAATTTTATTCTATGGACTACTAATACAGATTTTGCGAGTTGAAAGTTTCCTCATGTACTTTTATGTACACTGCAGTACTTTCACTCTGAAATCTTATTATTAGCCTCATATAATAAAATTTGGATTAATATTTTTTATTCTTTCATAAAGAATCAAAAAAATATTGTGTCTCTTTCAATAATGGGTTATAAATTTAGCAAATTATAACCTTTTTTTATATCGAATTGAAAATTAATGCAAAAATGGCGCAAAAAAACAAATAATACAAAGCCATATGAAGGTAAAAAGCACAAGCAGCCGCTTTCGCAGGAGCAGCGGAATTATGCGGCGATTGATTTGGGTACGAATTCCTGCCGTTTGGTAATTGCAACGCCGACGCCGAGTTCTTTTAGGATAGTTGAAACTTTTTCGAAGATAACCCGTTTGGGCGAAGGGATAATCAAAGACAATGAATTGTCCCGTCCTGCAATCAAACGGACAGTCGGCGCATTGAAAGTTTGTGCCGGCGTTTTGGCTGAATATGCCCCGATTTACCGTTATCGTTATGTTGCAACGGCCGCCTGCCGCCGCGCGCTTAATTGTGCGGATTTTATTGAAGGCGTCAAACGCGAGACCGGATTAAATATTGAAATTATTTCATCAAAAGAGGAATCCCGTTTGGCCGTAGTCGGCTGTATCCCGCTTTTGAACCGCAGCATTAAACGAGCTTTGGTCTTTGATATCGGTGGCGGTTCAACGGAGATTTCTCTGGCAAGAGTGACGAACAGCGGCAAAAGTTTTATTGAGGGTTTCGTTTCGCTTCCTTATGGCGTTGTGACGATTTCCGAGGCATTTCCGTCTCAGGATATGACTAATTTGGCTTATAATACGATTATTGAACGGACGCATAAAATTCTTAGCGAGTTTGAAGAAAAATATAACATTATGGAAGCCGTTCGCAATCAGGAAATCCAGATTATCGGAACTTCCGGCACCGTGACGGTTTTAGGTGCCGTCCATTTGAATTTGCCTCGTTATAACCGCTCGGCAGTAGACGGCCTTTCGATTACCAAACAGGATATTGACCGAGCTATTGCCAAAATTAAACGTCTGGGTGATGAAGGGCGCAAGAAACATCCCTGCATCGGGGCGCAAAAGGCCGATTTGACCATGGCCGGATGCGCGATTATAGAAGCTTTGTGTTCTTTTTGGCCGATTTCCGAAATTACGGTTGCAGATCGGGGCATAAGAGAAGGAATTTTGCTTGATTTGATGCATTCTCAAAATAACGGCCATAAAAAGCGTCGCAGACGCTATCCTTTTAACAAAAGGGGAAAGAAAAACAATGAACACAGTGAATGACTTTTATTTTGCGGCGATTGATTTGGGAACAAACTCTTGCCGTTTGGCTATTGCCGATGCCCAAAAAAATTATGTCTTTTCCGATGCTTTGTCTCCGCGATTGGGCGAAGGGATGTATCCTCAAATGAAATTTACGCCGGAAGCGGTAGAACGCGGCGTGCAGTGCTTTTATAAGCTCAAGCAGGTTATGAACCAATATAATATTGTTGATTGTCGGGCTATTGCGACGGCATCGTGCCGTATGGCCAAGAATGCCGATGAATTTATCAAGAGGGTTTATGACGAATCCTTAATAAAAATAGAAGTGATTGACGGTTATGAAGAGGCGCGCCTGAATCTTAAAGGCGCCTTAGAACATGTCTGCGGCAAAACTCCTTATGTCGTTTTGTATGATTTGGGCGGCGGTTCAACCGAAATTACCTTGGCCGAGAATACCAAAAATCCGAAAATTCTGCATACCGTGTCCATTCCGTGGGGTGCGCGCAACGCTTCGGAAGCTTTTGATCTGGTTGAGTATGATTCTGAGAAGGCTCAAAAGCTTGAACAGGAAATTGCCGGTTATGTCGACCGGTTTGTTAAAGATGCCGAGCTTGATGAAAAGCGCGGGCAGGTTTGTTTTGTATCAACCTCCAGTACGCCGCTGCGGTTTGTTTCGATGATTAAAAAGTTTGGAAGATATGACAGGGATATGGCTGACGGGCATTGTATAAAATGCACGGATATTGATAAGCAGATTGCGCGTATTTATACGCTGAATCGGCAGCAATTGTTGGAAGATGATTATATCGGCAAAAAACGCTCTTTTATTTTTACTGCCGCCAGCGTTATTTTTAAAACGATTTATGACCGCTTGGGAGCAGATGAGCTGACCGCTTCATTAAAAAGTGCCAAAGATGGCATTCTTGACGAGTTGATTGAAAATTATAATAAAAAAGATACCAGACAGTTAATTAACAAGTATGTGAGCAAAAATGGCAAAGTTGACTAAATCAGCAAAGGAAATTCGCGGCCGCCACCAGTTGACGGTGCGTGTCAAAACCTCAAAATACCGCGACAAGTCTTCCAATCGCTGGCTTGAACGGCAGCTGAACGATCCGTATGTTGCGGAGTCAAAACGTTTGGGCTATCGTTCCCGAGCTGCGTTTAAGCTGATACAGTTAGATGAAAAGTTTCATTTTTTGGGCAAAGGCAAAACAATCGTCGATTTGGGCTGCGCGCCGGGCGGTTGGACACAGGTTGCGGTTGAGCGCAATAAGGGAACGGGGCAGGTTGTCGGCATTGATATTTTGGAAACAGAACCAATTAAAGGCGCAACGCTGATTCAGCAGGATTTTACCGAACCGGAAGCTGCCGATAAACTGAAAGAGCTTTTGAACGGCGAGGCGGATATTGTGATGAGCGATATGGCCGCCAATACGACCGGCCACCAGCAGACAGACCATTTGCGGACAATCGGTCTTGTTGAAATTGCCTATGAATTTGCCAAAGAAGTCTTGGCGCCGAACGGCATTTTTATCGCCAAGGTTTTTAAAGGCGGGGCGGAAGGGGCTTTGCTGGCTGACGTTAAAAAGAATTTCGCCAAAGTTTCTCATGCGAAACCTGATGCCAGCCGCCAAGGCTCTCCCGAAGAATATCTGGTTGCAATTGGTTTTAAAAAAGATAATCGGGAGTAAAGAGATATGGTACATCGCGGACAAATTTACCAACATTATAAAGGCAATTTATATTTGGTGTTGGAAGTTGCAACCCATACGGAAACAGAAGAAAAGCTGGTTATTTATTGCAATGTAAAGAACAAGTCTCAGATTTGGGCGCGTCCTTTGGCCTTGTTTGAAGATACTGTTTCCGGCGGAAAACCTCGTTTTGAACTTTGGGAAGACCGGTAGGTGTTTGGGCCGGTGCAAAACGGGCGTGCTTTCAAACATTTTTAGACTTATCTGCGAAATTCCTATAGATAATTTTAAATAAAAAAAAGAGGTATTGGGTTTGCAGCATAAATAATTCTTTACTTTTGTCAAAAATTCGGCTAATAATGCTTAATCTAATGAAGTAATTTTGTATTTTTTGTGTAACCTAAAAATTTTTCGATATGAAAGAATCAGTTTTTCTCTCGAAGAAAAAGGTTGTTTTGGCAGAGGTTCTGACCGGAGCAACACAAGACGAGCTAGGTAAAAATCTGGCAATTCTGCTTACCAAGCCAATTACCGTGCAAGACAGAGGAGAGCAGGTTGTCGACCGAGGCATGTACTGTTCAGTCGTGTCTTTCGGTGATATGACGCTCGCTGACGGCAGAAAAGGTTATATCTTTTCGGTCAGCTACAGAGGAACGCCGGTTTGCGGAATGTATTTTTTCCGCGAAGGGGATAATTTCCTGACCGAAATGGTGGATCCTAACAGCCACAGCTCAAAACGTGGTTTCACTCAGGTCTGGGGTGAACGTTCCTGACGGTTCTTCCTGACGAAAAGTCAGCCAAGCCTGTAAAAGCATGTTGCTTTTACAGGCTTTTGTTTTATACTGCTGAAAAAAAGGAGAAACATATGCAAAACGGTGCGCGTTATCAGGCGGTTTTAGAACTTATCAGCGAAATTTTCAAAGACAGTAAGCCTGCGGACGGAATTATTGACGATTATCTCAAATCCCGCAAATATATCGGTTCAAAAGACCGGCGTTTTATCAGCGAGACGGTTTGGCATATTATCCGCAACCGGATGAAACTTGAGTTTGATGCGCAATCCAAAGAGTATCGAAAAATCTTGTTGGCTTATCTGAAAAGCAAAGGGGAAGATATTGATGCCGTTTTTGACGGAGGCCAATACTCTCCGGCGGCTTTAAGCGTTGAAGAAAAAGAATGGCTTAAAATTGATAATGAAGACGTTTATCCGCCGCATGTCGAAGCCGAAACGCCGGAATGGCTGTATAAAAAGATTCAGGACGTTCGTTTGCTTAAATCTTTGAATGTGCCGGCTAGTGCGGATTTTCGCATTAATGTCAAGAGCAGGGAAGCGGTTATTGACAAGCTCAAAGCCGAAGGTTTCAGCGTTTATCCGACGCCTTATTCGCCGCTTGGCATCCGCTGTGATGAGCGTATCCCTTTGGGCAACTGCATTGCCTATAAAGAAGGAGAGATTGAGGTTCAGGACGAGGCCTCCCAACTGGCGGCCGTTTTGGCAGACGTCAAGCCGGAGCATAAGATTATAGATTATTGTTGCGGAGCCGGCGGCAAAAGTCTGGCAATGGGGTATTTGTTGCAAAACAAAGGCCATATTTATGCTCATGACATTGAAAAAAAACGCTTAATGGCAATTAAACCGCGTTTGGAGCGTTTGGGTATCAAAAATATTGAACTCCTTGATTTTGTTGCAACTTCTGATAAGGATTTTGACCGCTTTGTCGTTGACGCCCCTTGTTCGGGAACCGGAACCTGGCGCCGCTCTCCTGATGCCAAATTCCGCCTGAATCAAAATATGGTTGACAAACTTAATAAGATTCAGTTCGAGCTGTTGGGCAAAGCCTATGAAAAAACGAAAATCGGCGGGCGTATCGTTTATATTACCTGTTCGATTTTGAATGAAGAAAACGAAGAAATCATAGGAGCTTTTTTGCAGAGCAATCCAAATGTCCGTTTGATAAATATAAAAGAGCTTTGGGAGCAAAAATTAGAGGCGCCGTATCCCTACCATTCTGAAAAGTATTTGCGTTTATCCCCTTTAACGACAGGGACTGACGGCTTTTTCATCGCCATTCTGGAAAAACTCGTCTAGAGGTTTTCTAAAGCGATTAAATGCGGTCTCGTAAAATTCATGTACTTCTATGTACACTAAAATTTTCCTCGCCTTTTAAATCGCTTTATAAATTCCTCTATCCGAGTTTTTCATTATCTGTTCAGGTGTTTTCTAAAATGATTAAATGCGGTCTCGTAAAATTTATGTACTTCTATGTACACTAAAATTTTCCTCGCCTTTTAAATCACTTTATAAATTCCTCTATCCGAGTTTTTTTTATTATCCGTTTCAGAGGTTTTCTCAAGCGGTTTAGTCGGGCGTTTTTAGATTATTTTTCGATTATTTTGCCGTTTTCGCGATAAATGTAAGAAATGATTTCAGCTACGGCTGAAAAAGCTTCAATCGGAATTTCACTGTCAATGTCTACTGCTTTCAATATTTGAACCAAATCGGCGTCTTGACGGATTTCAATTCCCTGATCAATGGCAATTTGAATAATTTTCTCGGCAACATGCCCTTGCCCTTTGGCAAGAACTTTCGGGGCATTTTGTTTTTCCATGTCATAGCCGAGCGCAACAGCATAATCTGTGGACAAGCCGATTTCTGCATTGTTATTCTTGTTCTTTTTGCTACTATTTTGTTCAGACATGTTTATGTTCCGAAATTGTTTCCTGCCTTAATATAAACTTTTGGGGAAAAGTTGGCAAGAGCTTTTCGGCGGCATGATATTTGCATGTAAATATGCAAAAGCATGTCATGGAAAGGGAATGTTATGGATTTAACTAATCTGTCGGTTATTAGTCTGGCGCATCAGAATATGCGTTATTTGACTGAAAAGGAAAGGGTTATAGCCACGAATCTGGCTAATGCCAACACGCCCGGCTACCTTCCAAAAGATGTGCAGAAGCCTACTTTCAGCGGCGAGCTGTCTCAGACTCTGGCTCTGAAAACGACAAATCCGATGCATATGAGCGGCACGGGTTCTGCTTCTTTTACCAATAAGGTTTATACGCCAAGGCCGACAACTCCGCTGACAATCGACGGGAACGGCGTTATTGTTGAAGACCAGCTTAACGAAGCCAGCAAAGCCAGCGGCGAATACAATCGCATGATTACCATTTATAACAAATACCGCACCATGTTAAGAGCGGCTAATACTAAAATTAATATTTAGCGGCGGGGATTGAAAAATGAGCAATTTATCAGTTACGGCAGATATAGCGGTTTCAGGGATGAAAGCCCAGAGCGACCGTTTGCGGGTAATATCCGAAAACATGGCCAATGCCGAATCTGTCGGTATCCGTCCGGGAGAGGATCCGTATCGCCGTCAGGTCGTGACTTTTAAGAACTATGTTGACAAAGAAACCGGCGCGGAAATGGTTAAGGTCAGCAAAGTTATTGAAGACAAATCGCCCTTTGTGATGAAATATGCGCCAAATCATCCGGCAGCCAATGCCGAGGGTTATGTGGCCATGCCGAATGTAAACCCTTTGGTCGAAATGATGGATATGAAGGAAGCTCAGAGGGCTTATGAAGCCAATTTGACAATGGTGCAGACCGCCAGAGAAATGAATACTAAAGTTTTGGATATTTTGAAGTAAGTTAGGGAGAGACAATCGTGATTAACAATATTTCCAGTGCATTGGATGCGTATCAGACAGCTTTAAGCCGTATCGGGGCCAAAATTCCGGCCGAACAGCCGAAAGCAGCTCCATCTTCAAATTTTGGCGAAATGGTTAAAAGCAGTTTTGACAAAGCGGTTGAGCTTTCAAAAAAGAGCGAAGCCGTAACGATTGCCGGAATCCAAGGAAAAGCAGATGTTCAAGACGTTGTTTTGGCTGTATCAAATGCCGAAATGGCGTTGGATACGGTCGTTGCATTCCGTGACACGGCGGTAAAGGCTTATCAGTCTATTCTTAACATGCAAATATAAATTCTTTTCTATGGGTAACTAATACAGAAACAGCGAATAAATTACTCAGTCATGTACTTCATTGTACACTCCTTCGTAATTTTTCTTGTTTCTTATTATTTACCTCATATAAAAGAATTTATGGATTAGGCAGC
This sequence comes from uncultured Alphaproteobacteria bacterium, assembly GCA_949493535.1. Lineage (GTDB taxonomy): Bacteria > Pseudomonadota > Alphaproteobacteria > RF32 > CAG-239 > CAJLXD01. The sequence goes on along the minus strand of CASZWJ010000007.1, from coordinate 54 downwards.
TAATACAGAAACAGCGAATAAATTACTCAGTCATGTACTTCATTGTACACTCCT
>CASZWJ010000006.1 GCA_949493535.1 uncultured Alphaproteobacteria bacterium | reverse complement strand
CGAAGCTGTTGGAACAACACAGATCCTCGCCAACCAGTTGTCAAACCGTTTGTTTCCGGAAAATGTAATCCGGTTAGTAAAAAAACACCCTGCGTGAATTCGGCAGGGTGTTTTTTTTATTTAATATCGTTTATATACATTTCCCGTCTGTAAGAGTACCTTTATAACAGGTAATACATTTGCCATTCTCGTAGGCGTCACAATATTCAACGCTCGGCGAATTGGTATTGCAATGAAATCGATATCCCGGTTCGCAAGTCCAACAGGTGTGTCCGTTATTTAATGCTCCGGCGTAAGAAGTCGAACCGCCAACGGCCATCGTTGGAATACAATAAGGATAGTTGCCGACATTACCCTGATATGGGTCAATACCGCCGCAGAATCTGGCTCTATTATTACGTGCCAGATCGATACACATCAAATCCATATTGCTGGGGTATTTGATGAGCGGGATTTTAGACATAACAGTCGCAAAGTTGGTTCGCTGCGGCATACCGTCATTTTGTCCGAAGTGAATATACCAAGAACCATCGTTTGGATATCCAGCGTTGTCTCTGGTTGAAGACCAGTACCATGTATTTTCCAGCGGAGCGCGACCGATCAGAGCCAGAGTTGCATTAATGGAATCTTTAAGCTGATAAATCAGATTAAGTTCGCCAAGAGATGAGAAGTACCAATCTGCTGGCTCTGTTCCTTCGGTCGAATAATCTAAAACATCTTGCAGAGAACTGCATTGTTTGGATGTAAGTCCCGAGAGACAGTAGGCTGCCAAACTATAGGTATTTGTTTGTCCGTCCATATCAGAAAGAGCTTCGGCAGCATCATTAGTACTGAAAACGCCGTCGATTGAGCCATGGGCAATTTTAGACCAAGAAGACCGCCGCGTTGTTTCCAAAGCCATAGCGATACGTTTTGTTGGCTCAATAACAATACCTATGGGCGTTTTGCTGAAATCGACTTCTGTAGAAACACTCATATCTGAATACAAAATCGGCAGGCCTTTGTTCTCGTTTTCAAAGCATAATTGATTGTCAGAGGAGCCGCATTTTACCAAATTAATAACGCATCTGGTTCCATGGTTGCCAGTATCCTTACCGCTTTCATACCATGTTTTATCGGTTATGCTGTACCGCCAGCCATGGGCAGAATTGTGTTCGGAAGAAGACCAATAGTCATATTTTCCGCCATAAATAGTTCCTGCTTGTTCATTTGCAATTTGTTTCTTGTTGAGAAGGGCTAAAACAGAGTTAATCGAAGAAATATTATTGAACACTCTTTGCATTTCTCCCGCGGCAGGAAGATACCATTGTCCCGCCTGTGTTCCGGCTGTGGAATAGTCAATGCAGTATTTGAAAATAGGATAAGATGACTTGTCATCGCGAACACAATTTGTATAGTCTTGTCCGTTGAAATCCGAAGCAGGAGATTCTGTATTAGGAATGCAGGAATTATCCGTTCGTGAATTTGTCCAGTGACCGTTATATTGATCAAGATTGAGAGCCTGATAATTGTTGCCGTTTTTATAGCTGATAATACCAATCGGAGTTTTACCGGGGATAACATCAGGAGACGTTGTCAAATCCGAATAGAGAATATCTCCGACACTGGAAGGAAAAGATTTCGCTTTACATAAATAACAAGCGGTTCCTTTTTCGGTATATTTGGGGTCGCCCTGTGTGCCTGTTTCGCATTCTTTGAAATAACCATCCGGACAATTATCATCCAGAGCGACACAGGCCGTGCCGTTGTCGGCAATCTTAAAGCCGTCCAGACAAGAGCTGACTTTGCAAAGTTTCGGCGAGCAGTTGGCATTGGCGCTGTCGCAGTCCGGACAAGTTGCTTTAGCGGCAGAATTGGCAACATTAAAGCTGTCGCAACTCAGAGTATAACCCGAGCAGGAGACTGGCTTGCAGTCCTTATAACAGGTTAAACTGCCTTCTGTCACTTTTGTGCAGGTTTTATTGGCCGGAATGCTTGTATCATAGCCGATAGCAGAACATGAAGAAGCAGAACAGGAGTTTCCGTTTTTGGTATAACCGCTGGTGCAGCTGATGAGTCTTTTATATTTGCGATTAAATGGACAGGAAGAACAACTTCCGTGAGACGGACAAGAAGTTAATTCATATCCGCTACAGTTGTTGCCTGTATTTGCTAATAATATCAATGATAGGCGTTTTTTTTTTTTGCAACCAAAAAATGCAAAGGATTTAATTTATCATATTTTTGTAATAAGTTGGATTTAAAGGGAAAATATACTCGACTTTAAAAAGCTTTTTGCTTATTTTGTAATTAATTGCAAAAAGTTTTTGGGAGATATTGTTATGAAAAAGAAACTCGTTTTGCTTTTAAGCATGTTGATCGGAATTGTGTTTGTATATGTCGGATTTTCCGCTCTTCAAACAAAGGAAGAAGCTGTTGAGGCGCAAGAACAGTTAAATTATCCGGCTAATGAAAATTCTGCTGATGCATTAGAAAATATTGCCGATTAATTGTACCTTTGATAAATTTGCCGGTGGAATAAATATATGTCTTTTTTCGATTTGTTTTTGCTTGCTCTGGCATTATCGGTTGATTCTGCCGTAGTTTCTTTTTCCTATGGGCTTATTATAAAGCAAAAACGTCTTAAAAATGCAATACTGTTGGCAGTTTCTACCGGAATGGGGCAATTTGTCATGCCGATAGTCGGATGGGTAGGAACGAACTCTGTTAGCAGTTATATTTCGCATTTTGACCATTGGATATCTTTTTTAGTTTTTTTGCTGCTTGGATTAAATATAATTTACGGCGCTGTGAACGATAGCGAAAAAGAAGATAATGCAGAGAAAAAATTAAATTTAAAAATTGCATTTATGATTGGGGTGGCAACCAGCATTGATGCCTGCGCGGCCGGAGTGATGCTTTATTTTGTAAATGCGCCGATTTTGTTTGCGGCATCAATTATCGGGCTTGTCAGTTTTATCAACTCCATAGCGGGTTTTTATTCTTGTTGCAGGCTGCATAAAGTACCGACCCGATATATTGAGATCGCTTCAGGGGTGATTCTTATCCTGCTTGGGGCTAAAGTTCTATTTGAGCATCTTGCGAATTAGATATTACTTTTAAAGCCTGAATAAGATTTTGGCTTGATGTTTTCTTCAAGGTAGCATTGTTTCTATAATATGCTAAAATAAACAATCTTGTGCAGCAAGACAATCTCAAGTTTTCTTCTTTAGTCCTTTCAATGCATTCAATCAGTTTATTGCGAGACATATTTTCATGTTCGCAGATTTCATGCAAGGCATCCCATTCGGAATCTGCAAGCCGCATACTGGTTCGACGGTTATTCAAAGAAATTATTTTATTGATTAATTTGGTCATACCCATATCCATATTAGTTGAAGTCCTGTCCCAACTAAATCTAATAAACTAAATTAGCATGCTTTGCAACCACAATTTGTATGATTTTCTCCATGAATACAAAAAGTTATAATGGATTATGTTTAAACATCATAATATATTATAATTGCGCTAAAGGGCGCCAAGAGATTTTGACTCGGGCCAGTTCGCGATTATCTGTTGCTGATTTTATTATATGTGACGATAACGGTGGTTTGACAGAACTTTCAACCACGATGTTCTCCCCCAAAAAAGCTTCTTTTTTGAATGCAATTTCTATTTCTTGAGGCTCGTTTTTTTCACGGAAGCCGTCGCCGGCAGCTTCGGTTGCCCATAAAGGGTAAACGGCGTTATTAACATGTCCGTTAAAGTCAATATCGTCAAAACGGATTTTGAACTCTTGGGTGCGGTTAATATTTTCTGAGAATTCTATTTTGGGGAATTCTGTTTCAACAGCGCGTTCGGAAATGGCTGAATACTCCGGCAAATGTTCGCGAAGGCTGACCGGACGCCTTTTGGCAAAGTTTATTAAAATCCATTGGCTGGATGCCTTAACCATGACATTGCCGCTTTCGTCCTCAATTAAAAAGTCACGATAGGCACCGAGCTTTTTTTCGGCAGAAGGCCAGGAGAGAACGGTAATCTTTTGATGAAGGCGCGGAAATTTGTTTATGATGATATGATAATTTGCGCCTATCCATGCCAAACCGTTTTCTTTGCAAAAGTCAAATCCGACACCGATTTCAGTGGCATTGCTGTCAGCGATATCTTGAAAAATATTCATTAACGTCAAAAGGCGCAGATTTCCGTATTTGTCGCATTCATAGCTTCTGATTTCATAATTTTTTTTCGCTTTGGTCAGCTTCATTGGTTTTTCCTTTCTGTTTTTGGCGCAGGTGCAGAAAAATTTTAAACTTGCTTTTGCATCGTCTGGCACTAACCGTTCTTTTCAAAAAACCTTCTCCTGATGTCGGTTTCTGCCGAACTTCCGTGAAATAGGCATATCCGGCATTATAGCAGACGGCCAGCCACACGGACGGATTTTTCTGTATCGGAGTGACTTGTTTGTGCTCGATTCTGTATATTTCGTTATTTACAGGCGTAAAAGGGCATAAATTTATTCCGATGCATTCTGCCAGCTCGCTGAAGTTGTCAATCATAAATAACGGGCAATGGGTCGGAATAAAGACCGGATGCTCAAGCAGCGAATTTAAATATTCATAGTCTCCGAGAAATCCATGGCCGAAGCCTTGCAAAACAGGTTCTTCGTCAACCGTAATAAATTTAATGTTATGAGAGTTGAACTGCCCTTTGAGCGGATTAAAAAACGTTTTAGCCGTTACAATGCCGAAACTGTCAAAGCTGTTTGCGTCAAAAGCCAGCGACACATGGTTATATGTGCCGATTACGGCATAATTATTATCCAAAGCGGCTATTTCGTCTCTGTCATGCGTATAAATGACTTTAATCCGGTTACGGGCTAAATCGGTAAAAGAAACGCCGTAATCAATTATTCTTTTCAAATAGCTGTAAAAATCCGGATTCCCGAAAAACACCACATTTTTTTTGACTTTAAGTGCCGCAAGAAAAGCAATAATATACATCTCGGGATGCGTCGGATAAACCGGAATGAATATTTTATCTTTTTTTGATTTTTGAATCAGGCTGACCAGTTTTTTGAAAGTATCAACTTCTTTAATGGCAAAACCGTCATCGTAAATGCCGTAAAAGTCGGCAACGACGCAGTCAATCTCATTTGCTCGTTCTTTGATCCGCTTGATATTGGTCGGTTTTCTAAAATATGTACTGGAGTCAATTTTCATGTCTCCGGTGTGATAAACTGTGCCGAAGTCTGATTTTATAATAAAACCAAAACTGTCAAAGCAAGTATGTGACGAGGCTAAAACTTCGACTTCCAAAGAGTCGATTTTCAGAATGTCTCCGTCATTGATAATATGAAAAGGCGGCTGCTGAAATTTGCTGATTCCGAATTGCTCATATAAATCAGTCAAAATCATTTGCGTGTATTTCCCGCCATACAAAGGCGGCAGTTTATATCCGGCTTTCAGATAATGGGGAATGCCATTTAAATGATCGGGATGCGAGTGGGTTAAAAAAACAGCTTCGGCAGTTACAAATTCCCGTCCCAGCAAATGCCTTATGTCCGGCACTGCGGCACTGGAATTCGCAACTCCCAAAGCCTGATGATTATCAAATTTTCCTATATCAACAATAATCGTTGTCTGTTGCAGTTTTTTTCTGCTGTTTAAGACGATATTTGTATATTGGTAACTGTGACCGCTTATTTGGTCAATGTTGTTGCCGCCCAGCGGCTGCCAGTAAAAACCGGTATTTTCCCAATACTCAGACATATTCTCTCAAAATGGCCAGTGCATTAAAACTAGTTATTTTGCATGCGCCACTCAGCGAGTTTTGCCTCTCTCCATTGGTTAGCGTTATGACGGGCTTCTTTAATATCTGATTTCCGAATAACATCTTTTTGGGCTGTTTTGGGCGCAGCTTCCGCTGTCTTAGCGGACTGAACCTTATTCTGCTCTCCAAATAAAGATTTATCAAGGTTATTTTGAGCTTGTTTAACAAGTTCATACGTTGAAACAATTTTCTTTTTATATTTCAGCGCCTTGGTCGGAATGCTGGAGTGATAAGCCATCGCGGCCTTGATCCAGTCTTTGCTGTTATTCTCATACAGGCTTTTCAAAAATTTTGCGCCGTATTCCGCATTTTTTTGCGGATCAAACGCGTCTTCGACGCTGGCAAACGCATCCGGATGATAAGCCAGATTTATCTGCATGCAGCCGACATCAATACTTTTCACCCCTTGAGCCTGCAAACGTTTAACTTCGCGTACGGCTTCGGCTTTGCTCTTAAAAAAAGTACCCTTGCCCTGAGCATTCACGGTCCACGGCCAAGCATATTTTTGTTTTTTTTCGGCATTCCATCTGCCGGTTTCAACGTTAGAAATCGTTGTGAGCATATGCTGTTTGATTTGATATACTTTTTCCATTTTTTGGGTGGCATTCATACAAGCTGTCATATCATCGGCATATTCGTTATATGACTTCGCCTGTACGGGCTGAACTAACATCAGCAATACTAAAAAAAACATAAAATTTGTAAATACGCTAAAACGCATTCCTCTGTTCCCTCAAAGTGCCACAAACATCCCTTATGCAACTAATATGCCAATTTCAGTTTGCTTAACGGCGGATTAAAATCAGGTTTAAAATTTTTGAGGTTGGTTAATTAAAAAAATACTCCAATATTGTTAAAACCACTAACAATGTTGTAAAAAATTAAATTAAAACAGCACAGGTTCTAAAATAAAATATATACCTTAGTGCCAAAAACAAGGGGGGATTATAACATAGTTATTTTTTTAAATCCAGTAAAAATTTGCCCAAAGCAATGATTGAATCGCAAATGTGTTGGCTAACCTTTTGAAAATTATCGTTCTTTTTATACACATTTTCATCCATATAGATGCTTCTGTTAATTTCCAGCTGAAGAGTGAATATGTTTTTGCGGGGCTGACAGTAATTAAAGGTAATGAAGGCTCCGGCATAAGGGCGGTTAAATTCGACCCGATAGTCTTTTGCTGCGAGCTCTTTGCCGAAAAATTCGGACATGGCCGGCGGACAGCTTTCGTCAAACAGCGTGCAGACACAAAATTCGACTGGTTTGGCTTCGTTCATGATATTGCAGATTTTTGACGGCATGGAATGGCAGTCAACTAACAGGCAGTAGCCGAATTTCTTATGGCATTTGTCAATAAGCTGTTTCAGGCGTTTATGATATGGTTCATAAACATATTTTATGCGCTCCATGGCTTCTTTATATGAAATCAGCCCGTCATAAATCGGCCTGTTTTGGGAAACAATACGGTGAATAACGCCTAATCCGACCCGACATCTGCGGCTGCCGATTAAATCCTGCGGTTTTTTGCTGTCAAAATACATTGTTTCGTCAATTTCGATTTTATCGCGGTTGACATCAACAAAAGTTCTCGGAATATTCATTGCTATTAAAGGAATGCCGGCGTCACTGGCATTGCGGACAATTTCATCAACAAAACTGTCTTCCGAAGAGCGCAGGTCATTTTCGGAAAGGGCGCTGTTGGCTAAAAATTCCGGTGGAAAATTTTTTCCGCTGTGAGGGGAGGAAAGCACAATGGGATAATTCATTTCCTTGGTGTTAAATTCCTCGAAAATGTTGAGATTTTTATAATTTACTTTGAAATCAATATGCTTTTCCGTCACGATTCCCGCATCCTTTCGCAACTATTATAAATGTGAAATGCTTAACTTTTTGATAATAAAAAAAATCCTCCGAAAGGAGGATTTGGACAAGAATGCACTTTATGCTATTTCTTGAAAAGGTCAAAAGACCAGAACAGGCTGCTCCATAAATCCCGCGATATGCTTCCGTTTTTTGCGAATATTAAAGCCGCAATGAAGGATAAATAGAGAACTGAGGTCAACACGACAGCCGCCAGCACCAGTATGAAAAGCTCACCCATAAAAATGAACCGCCATATTTCGCCATTTTTAAGAAGAGGAATCATGTTGCCGGAGATCTCGCCGAGAAACATTGATCCTTGGACAAGGCCGATAGCAAGCAGGAGCAGAATTGAAAACAAACGCAGGAAGCGTCCGATAGAAATAATAACCTTTTTCATAATTACGCTATTTAATAAATTTTGAAAAAAAATCTACTTTATGAGCGTAAAAAATGCAAGTTTAAAATAAATTTGCGGAATATGAAAAAAATATCTTGCCAAAAACATAATCATCGGTTAAATAATTTAGACGTTAACGTTATGGGTGTGTAGCTCAGCGGGACGGCTAAGTAAAAACAACAATTGTTTGTTGTTTTTGTCTGAAACGTCTTGACTACCTTGCCAAGCTTGGGAGCGAAAGCGACAGCGGCGAGGCTTAGGTACTCAAGGCATGCTCGACCTGATGTTAATTTGTAACGGGTGTGTAGCTCAGCGGGAGAGCACTACGTTGACATCGTAGGGGTCACAAGTTCGATCCTTGTCATACCCACCAATAAAAAACAGCCAGCCTGGTGCTGGCTGTTTTTTTTATTGATGAAAATAATCCAAGGAGCGGACTTGTGAAACAAGTTAGGAGCGGATAGTTGCCGAGCGGAGCAGGCGCCCGGCGGCAGCGCCGTCAAGGCTTACGACGCGAAAGTAGACCCGCCGGAGAGTTGGGAATATCCAACCGCAGCCATCTCCGCCAATAAAAAACAACCAGTACAAAGCTGGTTGTTTTTTTGGACAGATATTATTCAAGGAGTAAATTAACCTTGAGAAGTATTGGGCGTTAAAAAGAATTTGATCAGTTTGTATTTGAGTGTGCATAAAAAAACAGACATTTCATCACTTTATTAACGCCCAGATATCAATGGTAAACGTTTTTTTTTTTTTTCAACTTTAAACTGAATTCTTCAACTGTTGATTCGGTGAAACAAAAGCCCCTTGTTGTGAGGGGCTTTTATTTTAGTTGTTCTTTTCTTTCAAAATTAAATGGTATTGCCACAAGATAATGAAAGCCACAACCGGCAGGAAGACTTCGCTGCTTTCTTCCAACAGGGACCAGATTTCAATTTGTTCTCGCGGTAAGGAAACACCGTCATGTGCTTTGCGCCAGTTTCCGGGAAAACGGTCGGCAAATTTGGCAAAAATGCCATCACAGCACAAAACGGCGGTAGACCAAGTGATAGTATTCATTTTGAAAAAAGATGTAATCAAATGCTTGGTATATTTTATGCCCAGATAAGCAACCATTCCGAAAAAAACTAACAACACTGTACCGAAAATGATTTTTTCAGATAACGGGTTATTCGGATTCAAGAAGAATCTGGATTTAAACGGAGTTGAATCGCTGGTTGTCAAATGATGCTGGATTCCGGCTTCGCGCAACAAAGCGCAAATCGACAACAGCAAATAAATTAACCAGTCTGTTTTAGCGCTTCTGCCTTTATAATCGCGATAAAAGAAAAATAAAGAAAAAATAAGCAATGCATAACCGCAATAGGTGATAATATCAATAATCTGCCCGTCTTCGGTAATTTCAAATTTCTTTTCAGGGAAAAAGATGAGGACAACGGCTAAAACAGCTCCCCAAGTTATCAAAAAAAACAAAGGGGTAAAAAAAGGAGAGAGAAATGTTTTTTTCATGAAAAAATTCCTTAAATTAATAATGCTGTTTCTTTTATAATCTAAATTGCATAGACATGCCATAGCCAAAAAACTTAAGTGGATAACATTGTATGTAAAAGCATTAAGTATTTTTTATCAGAAACAGGATAAGCTGGAAAAAATGTTTTGAGGAAATAGAATGCGTAAAGATTTTTATATTTTCCGCCACGGGGAAACAGACTATAATAAAGAAAAACGCTGGCAAGGCTGCGGGATTGATACCGACCTTAATGAAAACGGAATTAGGCAGGCGCATGAGCTGGCAGAAGTCCTTGCGCCTAAAAATTTGCAAATTGTCTACAGCAGTTGCCTGAAACGGGCGGTTGAAACAGCCGCAATTGTGGCAAAAGCGTCGGGCGTAGCCGTTAAAAAAATAGAAGACCTGAGAGAAGGTTGCTTCGGTGACGCCGAAGGAATGCGCAAGGTAGAAGTTGCGGAGAAATATCCGGAAGTGTTTGAGCTGTGGTATGACGATGAGACGGATTATATGGATGTGGCTTTCCCCGGCGGCGAGACCAAACATGAAATGCAGGAGAGAATGTATAACATTTTTGAGAAACTGCTTAATACTGCGGAAGATGTCATCGGGGTGGCGTCACACGGCAGTTCTATCCGCTATTTTTTATTGAAATTCGGTTTCAGCCTCGGGCGGATGCCAAATACCGCCTTGTTTCATCTGGTTTATGAAGATGGCGATTGGTTTGTTGCCTGTGAATAGCCTTTACAAACATTAATCCATTTAACCGCGCCGGAATATCTGTACAGGTTGTCGGGAGAGAGTTCTATTGCCGAATTTGCGCTGCCGCATGCCGGAAAAACGCTTTGAAATCTCTGTAGAGACAAATCAAGATACACTTTGATCTCAGGGTTTTTTAACCCGAAAGGGCAGATTCCTCCGACGGCATGCCCTGTGTGCTCTAAAGCTTCTTCCGGAGACAGCATTTTGGCTTTACAGCCAAAAAAGTTTTTATAGGCATGGTTATCAATTTTGACATCGCCGGCGCATACAATCAGAATATAATCGCTATCCGTCTTCAAGGCCAATGTTTTGGCAATACGGGCCGGTTCGCAGTTTAATGCCTGCGCTGCCAGTTCTACCGTTGCGGAAGAAACTGAAAATTCCATTATTTCGTTTTCCAACTCAAACTGTTTGAAAAGGGAGCGAACAGCATCAACAGACATTGCGGGCCTTTCAAAAAAAAGCCCCTCATTAAGGGGCTTATAAACAATTTTAACAGATTTTGGATGAATCAAATTCTTGTTTTAAATCACGGTTGAACATATCTCTGATTGTCGATTTAATATCGGCTTTTTCATAAACCGCTTTGTATAAAGCCTGACAGATAGGCATATCAATACCTTCTTTGTCAGCAATAATTTTAACGGCTTTAAGAGTAGGAACGCCTTCCGCCAGTTTGCCGAAATCTTCGCCGCGGGCAAATTTTTCGCCGAAAGTGCGGTTATGGCTGTGCTTTGAGAACAAAGTAGCTTCATAATCGCCGAGGTGAGCCAAGCCATATGCTGTTTGCGGATTGCCGTTGAAAAATTTGATAAAACGTCCGACTTCAATCGGGGCGCGCGCCATTAATGCGCCCTTAAGCCCATACCATTCCAAACCGTCGAGAATCCCTGCCGCCAAACCGATAACATTTTTTAATGCGGCGCCGATTTGGTTGCCGATAAGGTCTGAGCCGTAATAGAAGCGTATCAGCTCGCTTTGCAGCAATTTAATCAGATAATCTTTTGTAGCTTCGTCATAACTGTCAATAACCGCGCAAGACGGAACGCCTTTCATGTAGTCTTGAACATGTCCGGGGCCGGCCAGAACGGCAATATGAATATCCTGATTGATTTCTTCTTTCATGATATCGTGCATGATTTTAGCGCTGGGCTCTTCCAAGCCTTTCATTGCCAAAAGAAATGTTTTGCCTTTTAAATCATAGGCATTCAGCTCTTGGCACAGCCCTCTGAAATATTGGCAGCCGATAGAAATGATTATGGTGTCATTTTTCAAAACGTCTGCAATTTTATCATGCAGATACATATTGTCAGACAACGCAAGATAAGGATTCTTTCTCGTATCGCGCAATTCAATAAAATTCGGAGAAGTCGGAATATCATACATGTCAACGCCGCTGATGTTTTCCTTGCAATAATTGGCTGCATACCAGCCTAAAAAAGTGCCCCAGCGGCCGCAGCCGATTAATGAAATATTCTTCATAAATATAATCCTTGAAAAGTTTAACTCAGTAATAATTTACCAATAACTCAAAAGGACAGGAAGTGCAATCTTAATTGTAACGATTAACAGCCGGTACCGGCATAAAAAATGATGTCTCTGTAAAATGAGGCGCTTTGGCAAAAAAAATACCGCCGAATAGGCGGAGATAAAAAATGCTTTAAGCCAAATCTTATGAAATGCCTTTTTTTACTCTTTGGCGGGTAACAATCGCATTGATATGGTCAAATTCTTCAAAAGAACGATAAGCATAATCATGGCTTTTTTTATCGCAGTCGTAAAAAACTTTATTGGCAAGGGAATCAATAGCGCTGTCAATCCGGCGGAATGCCGCATTATAATCTGGATTAAAATTATTTTTGACTTTTCTTTTGACAATTTGATGATAGGCGGAAATAACTTTTGCGGTTTCATCAGCAGAATTAGCGTAACCTTTGTCTTCAAAGTCACGCATGATTTGTGCTGTCGTCTGATAAAAGCATTTGTTGGTCAAAATGCTTTTCTGCTTTTTATTGTTACTATCAATTATCATCGATATAACACCTCAACTTTATTCCGTAACATTTATGTAACATACAAAAATTGATTTTGCAATATCTAAGGCGCAATTTTTAACTATAAAAATCTTAGCTGAAATAAGTTAATGGAGACTTAATAAAACTTAAGTATTGCGTTTGCACAAGCCGACAAAAAAAGCTCCCCGTGAGGGGAGCTTTTTGCGCTTTCTAGCCGACATTTCCGAACGGGCTTATCTCTTTTTCCCTGTTTTCGATTGATTTTCGCAAATCAAACCAGTCTAAAATAACTGTCGAAACATAAATTGAAGAATATGTACCGATTAAGATACCCCAAACCAACGTAAACGAAAAGCTGCGTAATGCGTCGCCGCCCCAAATGAGCAAAGCGATAGAGGCAAGCAGGGTTGTAAAACCGGTCAATAAGGTTCTTGAGAAAATGTCATTAATGCTTTTGTTCAGCAACTGGACTTGCGGCATTGTTTTATACTTGCGCAGATTTTCTCTGATGCGGTCATATGTAACCACCGTGTCGTTGACCGAATAGCCTGCAAGGGTCAGAATTGCGGCAACGGTTGTCAGGCTGAAATCAATCTGGAACAATGATAACAAGCCGACGGTTACTAAAATATCGTGAACCAAACCGATCATTGCGCCCAGAGCAAATTGCCACTCAAAACGGAACCAGATATAAAGGCTGATGCCGATAACGGCAATGACGGAAGCCAAAATGCCGTCGCGTTTGAGTTCGTCGCCGACTTGCGGGCCGACCAGTTCGACTTTACGGATTTCGACATCGTTCCCCAAAATCCTTTTAATTTCATTAACGGCTTTCATCTGCTCTCTTTCGTCAAGCATCTGCGCCTGTGCTCTGATCATCACTTCCTGACCGGTTTCGCCAATCGTCTGGATATTGATTTCGCCGATATTCAAATGAGAAAGCTCTGCTCTGAGCTTGTCCAAATCAATAACCTGTTCGTCTTTGACTTCCATAAGAATACCGCCGGAGAAATCAATGCCGTAGTTAAAGCTTTTGGTTAAAATAAAGAAGACGGCCAAAATCATGCTCAAGCCTGAAATGGCATAAGTCCATTTTCTGGCGCCCATGAAATTAATATTCGTATCTTTAGTAATCCAACTGAAAATTTTCATTCTATTTTTCCTTTCGCTTAGATTGGCAATTTGGTGGGCTTGCAGCGCTCAATCCAAGTCGCGATGATAACTCTGGTAACGGTGACTGACGTGAACATGGAGGTCAGAATACCAATCGTCAGTGTTACGGCAAAACCTCTGACCGGCCCCGTTCCGAAATAAAACAGGACAAAAGCGGCAACTAAGGTTGTGAGGTTTGAATCCAGAATGGTTGACCATGCTTCGCGGAAACCTGCTTCGGCAGCATCTTTGGTGGTGCGTCCGAGTTTGACTTCTTCGCGCATGCGTTCAAAAATCAACACGTTTGCATCAACCGCCATGCCGACAGTCAGAATAACGCCGGCAATACCGGGCAGCGTCAGCGTTGCGCCCATGATGCTCAAAATGCCGAGCAGCAAAAACAGGTTCATGAATACGGCAATCGTCGTAAATATGCCGAACAGGCCGTAGGCTGCAATCATGAAGATAATAACGGCAACCAAACCGATTGTGCAGGCAATTGCGCCGGCTTTGATAGAGTCAGTTCCCAAACCTGCGCCGACGGTTCTTTCTTCCAAAACTTCCAACGGAGCGGGAAGTGCGCCGGAACGCAGCAGCAAAGCCAAATCATTGGCCGATTTTACGGTAAAGCTGCCGGTAATGACGCCGCTGCCGCCGAGAATGGCGCCCTGAATGGTCGGAGCTGAAATGACTTCGTTATCCAAAACAATGGCCAGTCTTTCGCCGACATTATTTTTGGTGGCTTCGCCGAATTTTTTGCCGCCGATAGAGTTGAATTTGAAACTGACGACAGGTTCGCCCTCTTGGAAAACAGGCTGTGCATCGACTAAGTTTTCGCCGCCGACAACCGGTTTGCGGTTAATGACATACGAACCGCCGTCGCTTCCGGGAACCAAACGCGAAGTATTGGAGAGTTTGCCTCTGCGGGCGTCTGCGGCCGTGCTGTTGGAGTCTACAAGGTGAAAAGCCATTTTCGCTGTTTTGCCGAGCAGGGTTTTAACATATTCGGGGTTTTGCAAGCCGGGCAGCTGAACAACGATTCGGTCATTGCCCTGGCGCTGGATGACGGGCTCTTTGGTGCCAAGCTCGTCGATACGGCGGCGGACAATCTCAATTGACTGTTCAACGATTTTGATTTTAAGTTTATTCAAAGCCACATCCGTATAGCTGATTTTAATCAAACCGTCATCAGCTTCTTCGACGTTAAGTTCATTGTCAATTTTGCGGAAAGCCGACATGGCTTTGTTGCGGGAATTTAAGTTATCTATTTTAACGGTAACTTCTTTGTCTCCGGCACGCAGATTCTGATAACGGATTTTGTTTTCGCGCAGAACCTGACGGACAGAATCTTCAATAGATCCCATTCTTTCTTTGATAACGTCATCGACTTTGACTTCCAATAAAAGGTTGGAGCCGCCTTGCAAGTCAAGGCCGAGATTGACGGGCTGCCACCATTGGGGCAGATTCTCTTTGTTAGGCATCAGATTCGGGACGGAAAAGAAAATGCCGAGCAGGCAAATCCCGATGATAACCATAATCAGTGATTTTGAAAGTTTATACATAGTTTATGCCTTTTATTTTTTCTCTTTTTTATTAGAATTCGCAGCTTCGCTTTTATCTGCTTTTTTGTTTTTTTCTGCGAGCGGAAGCTTGACATCTTCGGTCAACAGCTCTCTGACGGTTGCTCTCACGACTTTGATTTTGACGCCGTCGGCAATTTCAACAACCAGATCAAACGGGTCGGAAGCGTCGGTTACCTTGCCGTAAATGCCGCCGCCGGTAACAACTTCGTCACCTTTTTTGATTGCGCTGAGCATTGCTTCGTGCTGTCTGATTTTCTTCTGCTGCGGACGAATGAGCAGAATATAGAAAATCAAGAAGATTAAACCTAACTGAATCAAAGTGCCGGCCATAGACCCCTGAGCGGGAAGCGCTCCGGCAGATTGGGCAAAAGCATCGCTGATAAACATATTTTTCTCCTGATAAATTAACTTCGCAAAGTATAAAACAAAATTTTTTCTATATATAGGAGAAAAACAATTATTTCACAAGTATTTTGTTGGAAGAGAATGCATTAAGCCTGCAAGCTTGCGGTTTACTGTAAATATGTGCGCGGATTGACGGCCTTTTTGCCGGCGCGGATTTCAAAGTGCAATTGGGGCGTGTTTACGCCGCCGGTGCTTCCGACTGTTGAAATTTTTTCGCCTTTCCTGACTTTTTGCCCTTTTCTGACCAAAATCTTATCATTGTGCGCATAGGCTGTAATCCAGCCGTCATTGTGCTTGATTAAAATCAGGTTTCCGAAACCTTTTAATTCGTTTCCGGCATAAGCTACCGTACCGGCATCGGCTGCTTTGACTGTGGTTCCGAGCGGCGCTTTAATGTTAATGCCGTCATTTGTCCGCCCTTTGCCGAGCGTGCCGAAATTGGAAATAATCGTTCCTCTGACCGGCCAGGCAAATTTGCTGCTGCGTTTTTTGACGGGGGTCGGTTTGGAATATGTTGCTTTGGGCGGAATAGTTTTTTTGGTAGTACTCTTGCTCCACCAGCTTGTTTTCTGAGGGGCTTTTTTCGGAGCCGCCGCAGCGGTTGCCGGCGCCGTGGTTTTGTCGACGACGCTGCCGGGCAGGAGCAGGCGCTGGCCGATGTGGAGAGAATATGGTTCATAAAGGTTATTGGTGCGGCTGAGCGAACTCATGTCGACATTGTAGCGTTTGGAAATATTGTATAGGGTATCGCCTTTGGCGACGGTGTGATATTTGGCTGTCGGCAGGCGCAGGATTTGTCCGGTATAAAGCCGGTAAGGCGGTGCCATGCGGTTTGCTTCAATAACCTCGCGCAGAGGAACATTGTAGCGTCGCGAAATGCTGTAAAGCGTGTCTCCGCGCCTGACGGTAACCGTGTCGGGCGAGCTTCCCCACCAATTATAGCCAAACAGCGGAATGCCCGAATTGCTCGTGCAGCCGCTTAATAAAAGCCATAAGGGCAGAAGTATAAGAACTAGCTTTCTGGTCATAACCCCATGCCGGATAATATAACGTTATATCCGGCAGATTAACATTAATTTCTTTAAGATTTGGTTACAATCAAAACTATTCTTGATACTGGGTCGGCATATCATATATTTTTTTGTCGTTATCTGAGGTGGTAACGCCGTATTCATGCCGCCTGCCGGCATTTTTAATGTGGCGTATGGTACGTTCCAGCATGTTGTCAAACGTGTCGGTAAACCCTTTGCGTTCGGTATAGCTGATAATCAGCATTTGGGCATTGTAGTCGTCAACGCCGAGCTTTTTGATTTTAGCTTTTGACGATGAAAAAATATCTTTGGCCAGAACGGCGGCTTTTTCTCTGGAAAATCCGTTAAGGATTAAGCCGAGCTTGGTTTTTTCAAACCGGCCGACGGAACCTTTGCCTTTCAGTTTGTCCGTGCAAAGCTTTGCCATGGCTTTAAGCATTTTGTCGCCTCGCTCAAAGCTGATTCCTTTGTTGATAAAATCGCACAAATCATGCAGTTCGACAACCAGCAGCGCAAAATCTTCATTGTAACGCGTGGCGCGGTTAAAATCCTGTTCAAGGCGTTTCAAAAATGCTTCCTGATTGAGAGTTTCCGTCAAAATGTCTTGGTCGCTGAGCTGTTGCAGTTTTTCTTTGAGTTCTTTTGCTTCGGTAATGTTTTTGCAGGTAAAGGCAATGCCTTCGCATTCCAAAATTTCATTTAAAATCGGGCGCTGGTGACAGAGCATTAATTCACTTTTTCCCTCGGCGTTTTTAATGACCAGTTCGTTATTGACGATTCGCGCTTTTTTTATGATTTTGCCGGTGTAAGCCTGCACATTGCTGATAATATTTTCATTGTCTTCAAGCAAAGTGCCGAAGATAGATTTGCCGATAAGCGATTCTTTGGCAAACCCCAACTCCCTGAGCAAAGCGTCATTTACAAAAGTTATGTTCAGGTTTTTGTCCGTTTTGAAACAAATGTCTTCATTGGTGTTCTCGTTGACGGCTTTTTGCGTGTCGTTTTCTTTAATCAATTCTTTGATTTGCAGCTGCATGGCCTTGAGCTTTTTATATTGCCATAAGGTTGTGCCGAGCAGGGTTGAAATGAAAACGGCGCATAAGATGATTAAATAGATCATGAAACTACCTCTGAAACTTTGATTTGTTTTGCCTATTTTATCGGCAAAAACTGAATTTTTCCTTAAATAAGAGGTTGCAATTTGCAAATAAAACCCCTAATTTGAGGAAAGATTGAAAATACGGGAAACTTAAAATAATATGTCAAATAATAAACCTGAAATCATTGATGAAAGCGGCGATAAATATAAATACGGCTTTGTGACCGATATTGAAGCGGAAACGATTCCCAAGGGGCTGAATGCCGATATTATCCGCCTTATCTCCAGAAAAAAAGGCGAGCCGGACTGGCTGTTGGACTACCGTTTGAAAGCTTTTGAATTTTGGCAGACGATGAAAGAGCCGCGCTGGGCTAAATTGGTTTATGACAAGATTGATTATCAGGATTTGTACTATTATTCCGCGCCTAAGCAAAAGGTTGCGCCGAAATCTTTGGACGAAGTGGATCCGGAGTTGCTGGAAACTTATGAAAAACTGGGAATTCCGTTAAAAGAGCAAGAAGTTTTGGCCGGCGTTGTCGCGGTTGACGCCGTGTTTGACAGTGTGTCCGTTGCCACGACTTATCGGGCAAAACTGGCCGAACAGGGAATTATTTTCTGTTCGATTTCCGAAGCGGTTAAGGAATATCCGGATTTGGTCAAACAATATCTTGGCAGCGTTGTCCCTTATACCGACAATTTTTTTGCCTGCCTTAATTCGGCGGTGTTTACCGACGGTTCTTTTGTCTACATTCCCAAAGGTGTGCGCTGCCCTATGGAGTTGTCAACTTATTTCCGTATCAATGCCAAAAATACCGGACAGTTCGAGCGCACGTTAATCGTGGCCGATGACGAAAGTTACGTCAGCTATCTGGAAGGCTGCACGGCGCCGCAGCGCGATGAAAACCAGCTGCACGCGGCAATTGTCGAGATTGTGATCAATAAAAACGCCGAGGTCAAATATTCCACCGTGCAGAACTGGTATCCGGGAGACAAAGACGGCAAGGGCGGCGTTTATAACTTTGTGACCAAACGCGCGGCCTGCCGCGGAGAAAATTCCAAAGTTTCTTGGACGCAGGTCGAAACCGGTTCCGCCGTCACGTGGAAATATCCGTCATGTATTTTGCAGGGAGACAATTCCGTCGGCGAGTTTTATTCGGTTGCCATAACCAATAACCGGCAGCAGGCAGATACCGGAACAAAGATGATTCATATCGGCAAAAACACAACCTCTAAGATTATTTCCAAAGGCATTTCGGCCGGATTCTCCAACCAAACCTATCGCGGTTTGGTACGTGTCAGCCCGAATGCCGCCAATGCGCGCAACTATTCGCAATGCGACAGCCTGCTGATTGGCAGAAACTGCGGTTCGCATACCGTGCCTTATATTGAAAACCGCAATAAATCGGCGGTGATTGAGCATGAGGCGACCACTTCCAAAATCAGCGACGAGCAGTTGTTTTACTGCCAGCAGCGCGGTATCGGCGAAGAAGAAGCCGTCAGCTTGATTGTCAACGGCTTTTGCAAAGAGGTTATGCAGCATCTGCCGATGGAATTTGCCATTGAGGCCGCAAAGCTGATTAATATTTCGCTGGAAGGCAGCGTCGGATAAAGTGAATGACAAAGTAAGAGAGAAAAAATTATGAGCAAAACACCGTTGTTAGAAATTGAAAATTTGCATGCCAAAGTCGGCGATAAAGAAATTATAAAAGGCTTTAACCTGACGATTAATGAAGGCGAAGTCCATGCCGTAATGGGGCCGAACGGCGCCGGAAAATCTACTTTGTCCAATGTTATCTGCGGCAAACCCGGGTATGAAATCACCTCAGGTTCGATTCGTTTTAAAGGAAAAGATTTAACCAAAATGTCTGTAGAAGAGCGTGCCCGAGAGGGAATATTCCTTTGCATGCAATATCCGGTTGAAATTCCCGGCGTGCCGACGACCACTTTTTTGAAGCACGCGGTCAATGCCGTTCGCAAACATCGCAATCAGCCCGAGCTGGATACCATGGAATTTGTCAAAATGGTCAGGGAAGAGGGCAAAAAGCTCGGCATCGATGCCGATATGATCAAGCGTCCGGTAAATGTCGGTTTTTCAGGTGGGGAAAAGAAACGTCTGGAAACCTTGCAAATGACGGTGCTCAAACCATGTTTTTCAATTTTGGACGAAGCAGATTCCGGATTGGATATTGACGCTTTGAAAGTTGTTTCCGAGGGGGTGAATGCCCTGCGGGACGGACAGCGTTCCATGTTGGTCATTACCCACTATCAGCGGCTTCTGAACTATGTGGTTCCTGATTTTGTGCATGTATACGCGGACGGGCGTATTGTTAAATCCGGCGATAAGAATTTAGCGCTGGAGCTGGAAGAAAAAGGCTACGCCGAATTTGTGAAAGAGAAATAGAATGACCGGTCTTCTGCAAGATATTAAACTCTTTGGCGAATATATTCCGTGGCTTCAGGCCCTGCGCAACAAAGGCCGCGATTCCTTTGAAGAACAAGGCGTGCCGACAGCCAAAACAGAAGCTTGGAAATATACCAAGCCGCGTGATTTGAATGCGGATGATTTTGTTTTTCTGCCGTCAAATTTTTTGGATGAGCTGCGGGCGGAAACAACGGAAGCTTGCTGCTGCCATCATGAAAATTGCGATTGTAGTGGCGATTGCCGGCATGAAGACTGCGGCTGCGGGCATCATCATGACGATTCCCACGAGTGCGGCTGCGGCGGAGAATGCCATTGTCACAATCATGAATTGAACCTGAATTACGGCATTCCTTTTGATGCTTATCAAATCCATTTTGTGAACGGCAAGTTTATTCCGATTTTTCCGGCTTTGCCGCGCGGCGTGGAGATTATCACGCTAATGGAAGCCGTTTTGATTGACGAAGCCAAAGAACATCTGGGAAAAATCGCCGAACTGGACGGTTATCCTTTCGCCGCGCTGAATACGGCTTATATGGAAGAAGGGATTTATATCCGCATCAACAAAGATGTGAAGCTTGATAAGCCGATTATGCTGATTAACCATACGGAAGCAGGCAGCAAAAACCTTTTTTGCAATCTGCGCAACCTTATTGTTTTGGAAAACGGAGCCGAGGCGGAATTGGTTGAATGGTATAAATATGCCGGCGCGCAGAAATCCCGTTATTTTACCAATATTGTCAATGAAATTGTTTTGGGTAAAAACAGCCGGTTTAACCATTATAAGCTGCAAGATGAAGCCTATAAGGCAAACCATGTTTCTCTGAGCTTTGTCAAACAAAAGGCCGAAGCCGAATACCGCAGTTTCTGCCTGCAAAAAGGGGCAAATATCGGCCGCAATGAAATTAAGGTCAGGCTGACGGATGAAAAAGCTTCTGCCGAAGTCAATGCCGCTTATATTATGTCCGGCTGGGCAACGCTTGATACGACGACAAATATTGAGCACCTTGCGCCGCAGACTTTTTCTGAGCAGTTGGTTAAAGGCGTTGTCAATGGCGATGCGCGCGGCGTTTTTCAGGGAAAAATCCATATCGCGCCCGATGCGGTTCAAACGGCGGGGCATCAGCTTCATAAAGCTTTGCTGTTGTCGGATACGGCAGAAATTGACGTTAAGCCCGAATTGGAAATTTTTGCCGATGACGTAAAATGTTCGCATGGGGCTGCCAGCGGCGAACTTGACGAGCGGCAGTTGTTTTATATGCAGTCGCGCGGTATAGGCAGGGAAGAAGCCAAACAGATTCTGATAGATGCTTATTTGGAAGATGTTATTTCCAAAATTCAAAACGAAGCTGTTCGGAACTGGATAAAATCCGCGGCGCAGACGGAACCTGTCAAATGAGCTTTTTTATTAAAAATGCCGAAGGCGAAAGGCTGGCGGTTTTAATTGAAGGGCTGGAAAGCAAAGGCAATCGCAGATTGGTTTTTATTGAACACGGATTGTCCAGTTTTAAAGAATATCATGTGATTCGCCGGACGGCTGAGGCCTTTTTGAATAACGGCTATGTTGTCGTCTCTTTTGATACGCGCTTTTCTTTCGGCGAAAGCGACGGCGATATTAAGTTTGCCAATCAGACCAATTCTTTGGCTGATTTGCAAACGGTGATTGATTGGGCTAAGGCGCAGGATTTTTATGCAGAGCCTTTTGCTCTCTGCGGACATTCTCTCGGCGGCGGCAGCGTTTTGAAATATGCTGAAGATTATCCTGAGAAAGTCAGCCGGTTGGTCGGGTTAGGAGCTATGGTCGGCGGTAAATATTATCTGCGTTCTTATATGCTACATAACCAAGAGTTTTTTGAAAAGTGGCGTGAAACTAACGAACGCTTTTGCCGCAAAAGTTCGGATAAAAGCATTTACGGATATGTGCCGTTTGATTTCGTGCTGGATTTGCAGAATTATGATATGGTTTTTAACGCCGGCAGAATTAAGGCGCCGACCTTATTGATAGCCGGAGAGAATGATTTGTCGTCAACGGTTTATAATAATGAGCGCTTGTTTGAAAAGATTGAAGCGCCGAAAGAATTGATAATTGTTGAAAATTGCCCGCATACTTTTGACAGCGAAGCTAATCAAAAAGATTTATATAATGCAATTGATAATTGGTTGAAAAAACTTGAATAACTCCGTAAACATCTTAAATTTATAGAGTAGGGGGAAAGAGGATTAAACAATGTATGACGTATATGAAATAAGGAAAGATTTTCCGGTTTTGCAGCAAAAAGTCAACGGAAAGCCGAATACTTTTTTGGATTCGGGCGCTTCTGCGCAAAAGCCGCAATGCGTCATAAACCGCATATACGACATCTATACCAAAGAATATTCCAACGTCCACCGCGGTTCATACATGCTCTCGGAGCAAATTACCTGGGATTATGAAGAAGCCCGCAAAACCGTGCAAAAATTTCTTAATGCTGCCAGTCACAAAGAAATTGTTTTTACCCGCAATGCGACAGAAGCGATTAATTTGGTTGCGGCAACCTGGGGACGCAAAAATTTAAAACCCGGAGACGAAGTCTTAATCTCCGAAGCCGAGCATCATGCCAATTTGGT
This sequence comes from uncultured Alphaproteobacteria bacterium, assembly GCA_949493535.1. Taxonomy (GTDB): domain Bacteria; phylum Pseudomonadota; class Alphaproteobacteria; order RF32; family CAG-239; genus CAJLXD01. The sequence continues at coordinate 60,014 of CASZWJ010000006.1, read as the reverse complement.
GCCATGGCAAATGCTGCGCGATGAGTTGGGCTGCACGCTCAAAATTTTTAAAATCGGCGATGACGGCAGCTTTATCTGGGAAGAATTTGAAAAACAGCTGAACCCGAAAACCAAACTGGTTGCCGTAACGGCAATGTCCAATGTTTTGGGAACGATTTTTCCGATAAAAGAAATGGCAAAAGCGGCGCATAACGCCGGCGCGCTGATTTTGGCTGACGCCTGCCAGTATGCCGTTCATCATCCGATAGATGTTCAGGATATGGATTGCGATTTTCTGGCCTTTTCGGGGCATAAAACTTACGGGCCGACCGGTATCGGCGTTTTATACGGCAAATATGACATTCTCGATTCGATGCCGCCTTATCAGACCGGCGGAGATATGGTCGACCATGTGACTTATGAGAAAACCACTTTTGAAGAACCTCCCGCCCGTTTTGAAGCCGGAACGCCGGCAATCGTTGAAGCTATCGGTCTGGGTGAGGCTTTGAATTATATGATGTGTGTCGGGCTTGATAATATTGTTGCCCATGAAAAAGAGCTGGTTGATTATGCTTTTGAAAAATTAAGCGGAATTGAAGGTTTGAAATTGGTCGGAACCGCAGAAGGCAAAGGCGGTGTCTTTTCTTTTGTTATGGATGATATCCACCCGCAGGATTTGGCCTTTATTCTGAACAAAGAAGGCGTATCGGTCCGTGTCGGGCATCATTGCGCCGAGCCTTTGGTTCACCGCATGGGTTATGAGTCCGTCGCCCGAGCCAGCTTTGGACTTTACACGACCAAAGAAGATATTGACTGCTTGGCGGCCGCTCTGAAAAAAGCCAAGACTTTCTTTTGACTTTTCGTTTAAAATGTATATAACCATAAATGTTTTAATTTAGGACAGCTAAAATGGAAAATTTATGGTGGTTTTTTGGCCTCTTGGCCGGTTTAGTAACGGCGGTTTATATTCTGTATAATCAGCAAATTAAAATGAAACCGGCATTGTTTATGGTCTATCGCGGTGTCGGTTTGGCTCTTGTGATGCTGCCGTTTTCCTTCTTCTTTCCGTTTAATCCCGGAATGGGCTTTTGGCTTTTATGTGTTATAACCGGCTTAGTCATAGCTTATAGCGATAACCGTTTCTTTAACGTTGTTTCCAGCTGCGGTGCTGAGGTCGGCTCTGCCTTGCAGCCTCTTTCTGTCGGAATCACTTTTTTTATGTGGTTCGCTTTTAAACCGATGCAAATAATGGAATATTGGCATATGCCGCTGCGTTTTGCAATCGTTCTGCTGTGTTTGGGCGGTTTTACCTGGACAATTCTGATGATTAGCCACAATTCTAATCATTACAAGGCGCTGAAATATTTGCTGCCGAGTTTGTGTTTGGCAGCCGTTATTGATAATTTGCAAAAAGTGATTATGGATTTTGGGTTGAATGATGTTTATGCCGCCAGTTTTTACTATATTATGATTACAAGTTTTTTTGCCGGATTGGGAAACTTTGCCGTTTTTATACGCGATAACAAAAATTGGCAGCAAATGTTGTTTGAGCGTCGCAGCCTGCTGCTGGGAATGATTGCGGCTGTTATGGTAGGCATAGCCGTTGCCGTTAAAAATTTCGGGATGGCTTACACGCCGAACCCCGCTTATATTTCTGCATTGATTTTCTTGTATCCCGTTTGGTTAAAAATAATGAACAACATCTATCAGCGTTGTCGTTCCGATTGTTGTTATGAGCGTGTAAGCTCTAAACTTTTGTTGTTTTTGTTAGTCTCGGTTATCGGCTTGATTCTGTTCGGCCGCCCGAGCCTGTCTTGACAATCGGCCGCAATGTTTTATATTTTGTTGAGTGCAAATTTTAGGAATGGATGATGACGGAAAATAATCCTGATATTTTAGATGCCAATGAACGCCAATTGCTGGGGGCAATGGGGCTTGCCGAAGAGGTTTCGGCAACGGATGAATTGCAAAATTATGTTGCCCATGCCGGAAAACCGTTGGCAGAAGGAGAAAAAATCGCTTCAAAAGAAGATGTTATTGAGGCGTTAAAGACCGTATCAGACCCTGAAATCATGATTAACGTCTATGACATGGGATTAATCTATCATATTGATATTAAAGAAAACGGCAATGTCGCAATTGATATGACGGTCACGGCGCCGACTTGCCCGGTTGCCGGCGTTTTGCCGCAGCAGGCGGCGGATGCCGTCGCTTTGGTTGAAGGTACCGGCGAAGTCGAGGTTAAAATCGTCTGGGAACCGGCATGGACGCCGGAGCGAATGACCGAAGAAGCCAAGATGATGATTGAATTGTTCTAGCTGTTTTTCAATCGGAATTTTAATGTTTCATAAAAAGCCGGCCTGATTTCCTGCCAGATTTTTTCTTTTTCTTCATCTGTTTTGCCGCGCCAGGTTTCCAGCGTAATCAGCGGAATCTGTTTTTCAATGCCGGCCCATGTGCCGAAAGAGCCGGGCGTTTCATAGCCGACGTTTTCCACGAACCTGTATCCGGTTTTATCGCTATACATAAGAGCCAAATCTTTAGCGGGGCCGTCATAATCAATCAGATGCAAATCTGAGTGAATGGAAATGATAACAGCCGGCCGGTATTGCTCAACCAGTTTCATCATAAATTTTGTTTCAACTTCTGAAGCCGGCGCACCGCATTTGACTTTTTCATAATCCAGCGTCTGTGTTTCGTTTTTGAAATTGGCGGTCGGATAATTGCGGTTTAAATCAACTTTATTGGCGTTAAAGCGTGTCTGCAAGGCTTTTCCGTCCGGATTCAGGCAGGGCAGAAAATAGAGATTGTATAAACAGCCTTGAGGAATTTCTTTTTTTAATTCTTCCATAAACTGCAAAATCGCGTATTCGCCTTCGTTTTCGTCACCGTGAAAAGTGCCTAAAAAAAAGATATTGGCAGGCGCGTTGCTGTTTTTTAATTCGTAAAAGGCAATTTCGCGGCCCTGCGGGCTGGAAATGCTTTCGATTTTTTTAATACTGTTTTGAACCATGGTTCAGCATTCCGATTACAACTTGTCCGGCAGTCATGGCTTTTTGCTTGGCGGCAATTTTAGCATTGGCTTTTTCTAAAGCTGTTGCCACATCGACATGTACCATTTTTACTTTGCTGATGCAGAATTTTGTCTTTCCCTCGCGATCAGGCAGAATATGATCCAAGTCTTCGGTATCTGCCAAGGGCTGAAAACCGAAAGATTGATAAAATTTTTCACCGTTAAGGTTATCGCGATTATATTCCAAAATCAGGTTGCGAACGCCTTTTTCTTTCATTTTAGGCAGAGTTTGAGCCAGAATGTATGTACCCAAACCTTTGTGCTGAACAGACGGATCAAGATAAATTTGGTTCAAAATCATAGTCGAATCGTCAAGTTTTACATCATCGACAAATTTAACTTTACGGTACCATGCATATTCATAGCCGTCCATCATGCCGTGTTCAAAGTCTTTTGTTTCCCCGTTTTGGTTTTGTTTGTAATACTCGGGAATCTTGCTGTAACGGACAAATCCGACCGGTTGGCCCTCCAGATTGACGGTAAATGTGCGCGAAAGGTTGCTTTGCTCGTTTTCTGCGGCAAATCTTCTGACTTTCTGATAAAAATAATCATAAGTATACAAAGCCATTTCTTCTCTGGATTTGTATCCGGCAGACAAGGTATTGTATGAATTGCGGTAAGCATTGGCCAGCCGGCTCATAATCTGCTCGTCTTTTTTCAGGAGCGTAATCGTAATCTTCATCTTTTTATCTCTTATGTTTGGGAAATAGCTATACCATAACATTTTAATTTCGGATGTCAAATCAAAATGCTTACTTTTTTGCATATAATTACTGGGAAAAAAGCCTTTACGAGAGGCGATTAAAGTGTTACATATTTTGACATATTTCATTTATCGGGGCGCAGGAAATGGAAATCGGCGAATTAATTGATAATTTTGAACTGTTGGACGATTGGGAAGACAAATACCGTTATATTATCGACTTAGGCACCAAGCTTGAGCCGCTGGAAGATAATTTTTATCAGGATGAATGGAAAGTCCGCGGTTGCCAGTCACAGGTTTGGCTTGTTCCCGAAAAGAAAGGTGAAATTCTGAGCTTCCGCGGAGACAGCGATGCCGCAATTGTCAAAGGGATTATGTTTATTGTCTTGACGGCTTTTTCGGGAAAAACGCCGGATGAAATCAAAAAAGTTGACATCTCTGACATCTTCAGCCGCCTTGGTTTGCATGAGCATTTAAGCCCGAGCCGACGCAACGGTTTGACAGCTATGACAGAAAAAATCCTGCATTATGCGGATGCCTTTTAAGGAACAAACCCGATGAATATTCATGAGTATCAGGCGAAAAAGATTTTGCATAAATACGGGATTACAATCCCGAAAGGCGGTATTGCCTATACTCCGAATGAAGCTAAGCGCGTGGCATCTGCCGTTTCTTTCCGCGGGCCTTGGGTCTTGAAAGCCCAGATACAGTCCGGCGCACGCAAAAGCGGTTATTTCTTGGAAGCCAAAGCCGGACGCAAAGGCGGTGTCCGCATGATAAAAAGCCGCCGCGATATTATCAAAAATGCCGAGCAAATGCTGGGTTCGACATTGGTTACCATGCAGACCGGCCCTAAGGGAAAACAAGTCGGCCGCATTTATGTTGAAGCTTTTAACAAGGTCAAAAAAGTTTTTTACGCCGGATTGGTTATTGACCGCATGCTTCCTGCGTTGACGCTTCTTGTTGCCGAAACGGTAGATAAAGATATCAGCGATATTGCGATTAACGAACCTGAAAAAATTTTGAAAATAAAATTATCTCTTCATGAGAATGTGGCGCCGAAACAAATCCAACAGATTTTAGAGTTTTTGAAGTTATCTCCGCGGAGTGCCAAAAGCTTGGAAACTTTTGTCAATGGGCTGCATCAGGCTTTTATTGAAAATGATGCGACAATGATTGAGATTAATCCGGTCGGCGTTTTGTCAAACGGGAGCCTGATTGCGCTTGATGCCAAAATATCTTTTGACGACAATGCCCTTTACCGTCATAAAGACATTAAGATGCTTCAGGATGATTATGAGGAAAACGAACGGGAGCTTCAGGCAGCCAAATATCGTTTTTCATATTCTGAATTTGAAGGCAATATCGGTTGTATCGTCAACGGCGACGGCTTGGCCATGGCCGTAATGGATATATTGCACGCCAAAGGATTCGGCGTTGCTTGCAGCCTTAATGTAAAAGGCGGCGTTGACAAGGATAAAATTGCCTCGGGTATCAAAATCATTATGACCAACCCTAAAGTCGAGGGAATTTTGATTAACATTCTCGGCGGTTTCCTGCGCTGTAACCTGATTGCCGACGGAATTATTGCCGCGGCTTCCGAGGTCGGTTTGAATGTGCCGTTGGTCGTCCGTTTTGAAGGAACCAACAAAGATGAGGCCAAAGAGATTCTAAAGCATTCCAAACTGCCGATTATTATTGCCGATGAAATGGAAGAAGCAGCAGATGCCTTAATAAAAGCCGTGGAGGAGAGTGACTGATGTCTATTCTTGTCGGAAAAAATACCAAAGTTATTTGTCAGGGTATTACCGGTAATCAGGCAACATTTCATATTAAACGTTCGCTTGATTACGGCACAAAGGTTGTCGGCGGCATAACGCCGGGAAAAGGCGGAGAAATGCACTTGGGGCTGCCGGTTTTTAATACGGTGCGGGAAGCTGTTGACGCGACCAAAGCCAATGCCAGCGTTATGTTCGTGCCGGCGCCATATGTGAAAGGCGCAATGAAGGAGGCTGTAGAAGCTGAACTGGATTTGGTTGTTTGTATTGCTGACGGCGTGCCGATTCAGGATATGCTGGAAATTAAAGCCATGTTGAACGGCAGCAAGACCAAGCTTATCGGTCCGAATACGCCGGGAATCATTACGCCGGGAGAGGCGCGTTTGGGAATTTTTCCCGAGAATATCCATTGCCCCGGAAAAATCGGCATTATTTCCCGCTCGTCAACTATGACATATGAGGCAGTTATTGAAACCAACCGCGTCAATCTGGGACAGTCCACCGTCATCGGTTTGGGTGACGATATGATAATCGGCATGGATTTTATTGAGGCAATCGAGCGTTTTCAACGTGATGTTGACACTTCGGCGATAATCATGCTGGGGCGTTTGGGCGGAACTTTTGAAGAGGATGCAGCCCGTTATTATAAAAATCTGCCGGTTAAAAAGCCGATTATCGGTTTTGTGGCCGGAGACGCCGTGCCTTTCGGACATAAAATGGGCTATGCCGGCGACATTATTACCCGTGGCCGGATTTCTGCTCAAGATAAAAAAGATGCCATGGCAGATGCCGGAATAATCGTGGTTAATAACATCAACCATATTCATCGGGAACTGGAAAAGCTTTTTAATTGCTGCGAAACCAGTTGCAAATTGTAAAAGATGTCTTTGTGGGCAGACATTATCAGCGTATTTTTGCCGCCCCGCTGTATAAAATGCGGAACGATTTTGTCGCAAGACGACGGTTTATGTCCTGATTGTTTTAATGAAATAAATTTTATTTCCGCGCCTTATTGTCAAAAATGCGGGCAGCCGTTTGAGGCAGCACCGTCTTCTTCAAAAATGCTGTGTGTTTCCTGCCTGCAAAAAGTTAAAACGCCGTTTCGCCTGAGCCGGTCGGCAGTTCATTATGATGATTCGTCAAAACCATTGCTGTTGTCTTTTAAATTCCATGATCGGACGGATAATGCCAAAACGCTTGCCAAATGGCTTAATCTGGCCGGACAGGATATTTGGAAAGAAGGTGTCGATTTGATTGTTCCGATACCTCTGCATTATACGCGTCTGATGAAAAGGCGCTATAACCAGTCGGGGCTTCTTGCTGCGGAACTGGGTAAAATGACAGGACTGCCGGTTGATTACACCGCTGTTGCCAGACACAAGAAAACCCGGCCGCAAGTTGAATTTTCAGGACACGAACGTATTAAAAACGTGAAAGGCGTTTTCAGTGTCAAGCATCCTGAAAAGATTAAAGGAAAAAGAATTGTCCTGATAGACGACGTTATGACAACAGGTTCAACCTTAAAAGAATGCGCGCTGGCAATGTTGTCTGCCGGTGCAAAATCAGTTGATGCTTTGACTGTGGCTCGGGTTTGCAAATAAATTCTTGTTTTAAAACGCAAATAAAGTTAAACTGTCAATGCTTCATTTATTAAGTAGTTTATAATTTTATTAATTATGGGAAAGAAAAAAGATAATTTATGGTCCCTTAAGTCGATAATGGTTCTTAGCGCTATTTTTCTGGGAACGGCTGGTATGATGTTTCTGATTGTTAAAACTTTGGAAGACAGCAAGTTCGGTTTTTGGGCAATGGGCTTAATGCTTGTTTGCGGCGGCATATTGTGGCTTTGCCGGAAAAAATAAGAGATTTAAAAATAAACAAAACAGGGTTTGCGTTCAAAACGGCGCAAACCCTGTTTCGTTTTATCCTGAAACTTTTTTTATTCGGCGGCCAGTTCGTCGGATTCGCTGATTCGCTCGATCTTGGCACCGACGCCTTTGAGTTTTTCTTCCAAACGCTCATATCCGCGGTCAAGATGATAAACGCGGTTGACTGTTGTTTCTCCTTCGGCGACCAAACCGGCCAGAACCAAAGCAAAAGAAGCTCGCAAATCTGTTGCCATAACCTGCGCGCCGGAAAGTTTTTTTACGCCGCGGACAATGGCTGAGGCATGCCCGTGAACGTTGATGTTTGCCCCCATGCGCAACAGTTCAGGCACATGCATAAAGCGGTTTTCCCAAATTGTTTCCGTAACCATTGAAGCGCCGTCAGCTGTCAGCATAAGCGCCAAAAACTGAGCCTGCAAATCTGTCGGAAAGCCGGGATAATAATCTGTCATGATATCTTGGCCGGAAAGTTTGGCATTGGTTGCGTCAATTAAAATGCCGTTTGCCGTTTCAGAAACTTTGACGCCGGTATCCCGCAGCAGTTGCAGCGGGCATTGCAGCGTTTGTGTCTGGGCATTAATCAGTTCGATTTTGCCTCGGGTAATGGCTGCCGCTGCGGCATATGAACCGGCTTCAATCCGGTCGGGAATAACTTTATGGGCAACGCCGTGCAATTCTTTAACGCCTTCAATGGTAATGGTTGAGGTACCTTGTCCTGAAACTTTTGCGCCCATGGCAGTCAAAAGTTCGGCCAAATCGGAAATTTCCGGTTCTTTGGCGGCGTTTTCGATTGTTGTTGTTCCTTGTGCAAGAGTTGCTGCCATCATGATATTACAGGTTGCGCCGACAGAAGCAGTGTGAAAAGTAATGTGGCAGCCTTTAAGCTTGCCTTTGACTTTTGCATTGATATAACCGTTAATGATTTCAACTTTTGCTCCCATTTGCTCCAAAGCGGACAAGTGAATGTCCATCGGGCGGGCGCCGATAGCGCAGCCGCCGGGCAAAGAGACCTGTACTTCGCCGTAACGGGCAAGCAACGGGCCCAAAACATAATATGATGCGCGCATCTTGCGCACATAATCATAAGGGGCGGTTAACGAAGTAGCTTCCTGAGTGCGATAAGAATAAGTTTTGGTAGAATGTCCGTCAACAAAATCGTCAAAACAGTCAATTTGGGTTCCGAGCTGTTCGAGCAAATCATTCATTGATTTTATATCAGACAACAAAGGCATGTTTGTTAAAGTGACGGTATCTTTTGTCAGCAGGCTGGCGCAAATGAGCGGAAGGGCTGCATTTTTTGCGCCGCTGATGAAAATTTTGCCTTCTAAACGATTTCCGCCGGTGATTTTAATCTTATCCATCTTTAATCTCCTTGTTTGTAGGCCCGTTAACAATAAAAGCCTGAGGCTATTTGCCGTCAGACTTTTTGAGCTCTTCGCGAGCTTGCTGCTGTTTTTTGCGTTTTTCCAGATTTTTCTGCAGGGCTTTCGCTTCCCTTTCAAAACGCACTTCAGAGCGCTTTTTATGAGTTTTTTTAGGATTCTCGGTCATAAGGTTCTCCTAAATTATTTAGAATAACGGCAGTATATCCGCTTATTCTTAATAAAGATATAAGATTCAAATTGATAATAACAGATTCTCTTCTATTTAACTGCCATGGCGTTTTTGTCGGCGAAAACATTGCAGTCGCATTCTTTGCCATGGGCATTGATAATGCCTATGGCCTGAAGATAAGAATAAATTATTGTTGAACCGACAAATTTCATTCCGCGAGTTTTTAAATCTTTTGATATTTTGTCGGATAAAGGGGAGGTTGTTCTCAGAGAATAATCCTCAATGATTGTTTCTCCGTTTGTAAAACTCCAGATATAAGCGTCGAATGAACCGTATTCCTGCCGGATTTGTTTAAAAACGATGCTGTTTCTGACACAGGCATTAATTTTTAATTTATTGCGAATGATTGAAGTATCGGCAAGCAGTTCTGCACATTTTTTTTCATCATAAAGGCTTATCTTCTCAATATCAAAATCATCAAATGCTCGGCGAAAATTTTCCCTTTTGTTTAAAATGCATTCCCAAGAGAGGCCGGCTTGAAAACCTTCTAAAATCAATAATTCAAATAATTCTTTATCCGAATGCAGGGGAACGCCCCATTCTTTGTCATGATAATTGATATAAAGCGGATTATTGATGTTCACCCAAGCGCATCTCTTCATAATGGCAGCTCCGAATACGTTGTAACGATTATGGATATGATAATGTAAAGTTATTATGATTTTTTTAATAAAAATGCATTGACAAAAATACTTTAATTGTTTACAAGACTTTCCGAAATTTTATTAAATATAAATAATTAAATATGAAAGTCGATAATATTATTATTGCAAAATTGTCTTGCGATGACAATATTCTCAAAGCGTCCAAAAAATTCGGCGCAAACGAAATCAAAGAAGTAGTGGCTGCAGCCTTAATTTTCACGCCGTTTGAGGTTGAAAATGTCGAACTGCTTAAAGCCCGAGTATCCGAGAAATATTTTTCAGCATGCAAAAAGCTGGGATATTCTACCGGTTTTTTCAGGGAACACACTATTCTGGCTCTATGCCATTTGAGAACGACCGGCAGTTTCGGTTTTGACGGAATATATGTTCCGTTCTCAGGGGAAATTTATTTAATCCCCCGAGGATGTCTGGATGCTGAAACGGTATCGGCCGGAAACGGTAAATTGTTGTTGTCTCGGTCAGGCAATGTAAAAAAGGAACGTCAGTTTTCAATACGCATTGAAGATACCAATGAACGGCTGGCTGTTTGGAAAAAAATCCAGTTTAAGCTTGCCGGCGAAAGATTCGTTTCCGAACTTAGCGGAAAAAGAATAGCCGCGTTGGTTGCTGAACATGATTTCCTTATTGATGAGAAGCAAGATGAAGAACATGCCGCGGAGTATCCGGCAATGTATTTCCTGTATAATTAGGAATAGCCGGCTTCTCACCGCTTTAGCGGTTTAACTGTTGGTGCTTTAAGTTCACAATATTTTGCGCCCTATAGGGGATACTCTTTGTATATGAGATTCGGGCATTTGTTGAAGTGTATGAAATCGCATTCCCCTGACAACCATTAAAAAAAGCCTCCGTAAAGGAGGCCTTTTTTAATGGTGCGCGATACTGTGCTGTTATCGGGCTGAAAAGGCGCAAGCTTGCAAAGCGTTGAGAGAGGAGATTGATAATCTACTCCTTAACTCTGCCGAATAATTTATCAGATATTTTCTTTTCAAATATCTTCTTTTTTGTGCTTATCTCAACATCTGCGATTTTTTTGCCATCTGTAAATTTTTGAACAAATTTTTCTGTTCCCGTTGCCTCGGTAATTTTATCAGCAACTTTAGCTATCCTGTTACGAAGTTTTGCCAATTTGTTATTTATTAATTTTTGTTGCTTATTATACTGCACATAAACATCAATTGGATTTTCAAATTCAGCCAAAGCAAATTGGTCTTTTGACATTTTCCCACCATCTATTTTGTAGCCGTCGGCATTACCGCTATAAGTAAAATTATTTAATCCGAATTCTGTCATGCTTTTAACCATAAACATTTCTGTTGCTCTTTTAAGAATGTCATTTTCTGGATATTTTACGTTAAACTTACCAACAAAATCATATAATTTTGAAACATCCTTATTGGCCTTAAAGGCCTCAGTGGCTTTTTCGTATTCATTTTTCATAGATAAATCATTATTTTTATCCAAAAATAGAGTTAAACGCATAGAAGAAGTTAAAGAAGAAAGTTGAGAACCAAGCATCTGGTCATATTTTTCAGAGGTTACGGGCGTATAAGATATTTTATCTTTGACAAAAGCGATTGCCGATTTATTGTGCTCCCCAAAATAAAAGTCTATAATTTTTTTACCGGCAGCAAAAACTTTCTGTTTGTCGGTGGCGGAAAGATTTTGATTTTCAGATAAATTATCTCGTATTTCTTGAATCAGAAATTCATTAGTTGATTGATCTTTTTTTTGTTCGAAACCATATCTGCTAAGACTCATAACCAGTCTTTCCTGTGCTCGCAAGGCATATCCGAAACTTGCCTTACTCAGTTCGCAAAACAACAAATTACCTTTTTGATATGGCTACATCATTTTAGCTGAACTCAAAATGTTAAATTCTTCAGTAAACATTTCTTTATTGATATCTAGACCATTCTTTTTAATTTCAGGTAATAAAGCACCATTGAATGAATGTGTTCTAAAGCGATTATTTTTGCTGCTTGTTTCAACAGCAGCTAAAATTTTACATGAATCAGACAAAGACAGAGGTTGTTCTATTTTCATCTTTTTTGCATAATTTTCGATTATTTTCGGCATTACATACTTACCGAAGTAAATTTGTTCAGCCTCTAATCTTGTATTTCGGTCGTATGGTTGTCGCAAAATATCTTTGTGCTCATGTAAATCTTTTGCTAAAGAATCGATGGTTTCATTTGATAAATCACCGGTTGCGGACGCATATGCCTGCAGAATATTACCAAATTTTTGAAATAACTCTTCACTATGGTAAAGAGTATCTTCCTCTGTTATCATTCTTTTAACCGAATTTGCCGAAAAGGCACGTGAGATATAGGCAGCCATTTCCTGCTCGGAAATATTTGTCATTTCAATTGCATCAGACATTATCTTTCCTTTGTTGCGTTTTATTCTACCTTAGGTTGCTTATTTCGTCGAGTTTCTTTGTAATAAATTAAATAGTTCGATAATCTTTGTAAAAATGGTATCTTCGGGAACCAAAGTATCGGACTTCGCGGGATTCATCTCTATCAAAGCAAAAAAGCACCTCGAAAGGTGCTTTTTAACAAATGGTGCAGCCTGCTGTGCGATTATCGGACTAATTACTATGAGGATTTTAAGGGATTAAGTAGGAAGATTGAAGCACTTCGTGATGTTGATGTCAGTTAGTTGGTTATGTCCTTTTTATTGCCAAAGACATAACATACAGGATTAGCCATACCTCTTTTTTTGAAAGAGTTATTTTTGTTTAAATATTGCGGATAATTTTTTGAAACATCTATTCCCTCAAATAACCAACGAGTTCGCCCCTTTTCATCAATTTCCGTTTTCCAAGTTTCTGGCTTGTAAATTGCTCTGAATATACCTTTATATTCGCTTATAACTAACTCTATATCGTTAACCTTATTAGTGTTTAACAACCAACTTTTACGCGTTGCTTCATAGACATCTTGTGATTTTTGATATGTATTATTGATATTAACAATAAGCACATTGTGAGTAATCTCATCTTTAGTTATATCTTCTGCACAATAAAAAGCCTCAATTTCTGATACAGATTTCATTCCATTATCAAGGCTATGATATCCGCCCATTATATTTAGTAATTGCCTATTACTCCATGTTCCAGAGGAGAAAATATCAATTAACGCTGCTTCCAAGTGAAAAGCCTCAATTTCAGTTAATCCATGTCGGATAATATATTTTTCAATCTCTGCTCCTGCTGATTGTATATCATAAATTCGTTTATTCTTTTCTTTTTCAGCAATCTCTTGTTCATGAGCAAAAACTCGATTGCCACAACCTTTTCCAATATAAAAAATTGTTTTATCTCTGGAATCTATTAGGCAATATACATAGTACCCTATGTTCTCAATGGTTGCTTTAGAAAATTCAAACATCACTAGCTCTCTGCAAAATATTTTTGTTTTACAAATTGAAACATGTATAAAAATAAAAAGCAATAAAAAGTAGCACCTGTGTAGCACTGAATATAAAAAGTCCGATAATTTATTTAAAATTTGTCTTTTTCAAATGGTAAAAATCGAACTAGATAAGTGATTGTTTGAAAACAAACAATCAGCAATAACTGCGGAAATCTTATAAATAGTGCGGCTGGCTATGAAGGTGCGGACTAATAACTATGGGGATTTTAAGGAATTATCAAGAAAGATTGAACTTTTGGGAGATGGTGTCAAAACTAATGGTGAAGAATTGTTAGCAATCTGATTTTGTTATGTAATTTTTAGCAAATTCATACTAAACTGATAATAAATAAGATTCTCTGGAGCTTTAGTATATATGCAAAATGATATTAAACTTTTTGAGCAGAAGAAAATCCGCTCTGTTTATGACGAAGAAAAAGACATTTGGTATTTTTCAGTTGTTGATGTTGTTTCAATTTTAATTGAAAAAGATTATCAAACCGCCCGCAAATATTGGAACAAACTCTCGGAACGCTTGAGAAATGAAGGTGCTGATGAGACGGTGACAAATTGTCACCAACTGAAATTGAAAGCCGCAGACGGAAAAAAGTATTTGACTGCCGTAGCCACAGCAGAAACCATGCTCCGTATTGTTCAATCTGTTCCCAGTCCTAAGGCTGAGCCTATAAAACAATGGTTGGCTCGTGTCGGTTATGAACGAATGAAAGAAACGGCAGACCCTGCATTAAGTATTGATAGAGCCAGAGAAAATTGGCAAAAACTCGGTCATTCCGAAAAATGGATTCAGCAACGTATGATGGGGCAGGAAACCCGCAATAAATTAACTGATTATTGGAAGGAGCATGAAATTACCAAAGATGAAGAATATGCTATTCTGACAAATATTATTCATCAGGAATGGTCTGGATTGTCTGTTAAGGAACATAAACAGTTAAAGGGGTTAAAATCTCAAAATTTACGCGACCATATGAGCGAAGCTGAGTTAATCTTTACCGCTTTAGCAGAATTGTCAACCCGTCAGGTAGCGGAAAATACCAACGCAACCGGAATGAAGCAAAATAAAGAAGCCGCAAAAGTCGGTGGTAACATTTCCAAACGCGCAAAAGAAGATTTTGAAAAACGTACGGGACAAAAAGTCGTCACTGACGAAAATTATCTCCCCCCAACTAAAAAACAGAAGAAGCTGACAACAGACAACAAGAATAAAAAGTAACTTCTTGTCATTAATGTCTTGAGGTTGCATTTGTATCGGACTGCATGAGGATTTTAAGGAACTTTGTTGTAAAATTAACATGAAGGAAAACAAAAATTAGTTTTCATTACTTAAAATTTTATTTCCCTTTTTTCTATTACATCTCCAACAAAGTGTTTGTAAATTATCTTCGGATGTAATTCCTCCTTTTGATAGGGGAACGATATGATCTATTTCTAAGAGTAGATTTGGTTCTTGTTCTATTGAAATACTACAATGCTTACATTTATATTTATCTCTTTTTTTTATTTTTTCTCGTAAAGATGATGTCATTAACATTCTTTGACCGGCAATACTTTTTTTGAATTTAATAATATTAGATAAATATAATATAAGTTTTTCTAAATTTTCGAGGTCTAATAATACATCACAAGACATTGAACTATTTCCACCAGCACTAACATAATTAAATGTATATTTAGGAAAGTAATAGTCATTAAAATCTACATCATCAAACCCTAGTTTTTTAATTAATTTTTTTTGACGGAATTCCAAAAGAAAACTAGGCAGTTTATTTTGTATACTATCTAAAATATCAGTTCTTTCTTTTTTTAATAAAATTTTACCTTGTTCAGCTGCGGAAAAATCATTAAATATATTTTCTACATCAGATAATGTATCTTCATCAGCTTTTATATTAAAATATTTACATAAGTACTTAAACGGTTGTTCTTGAGCTCCTTTACAGATAGAAAGCGAGCAATTATATACATTAGGATTTGATTTGATTTTTTCTAATTCTTTTCTTTGGTATTTATATTTGCTATTATCATTATAATTCGCAATACCATAATCTACAGTGTTTGGGGCTAACGAAACTTGTTTTAATTCCTCTATATGGGCATTAAGTTCATTACATTTCAGGATATTTTCTTTGATGCTACTTTTAATTGCTAAAAACTTCTCACTTTTATAATAGAAATACTCAAAGATAAAGATTAAGATATAAACTAAAGAAACACAAATAAGTAGAAATACAATACTATATCCAATCATATCACCATAGTTGTGAAATAGTAAATATATGCCATATATCGGGGAGGCAATAATTGCTAAATAAATTAGTGCTTCTATATCTTTAGATTTCATCTTTCTGCTCATATAGAATTCCTCATAATATCAATTCCCAATATTATATATTATAAAGCAACGAATTTAATGTCAAATAATAGTTCGGAGGATAAAATATAATTTTTTATTATCCTAATTAATTTACTATGATTTTTCCCAAAAGTCCGATAATTTAAAAATGCTATTAAAAAAACAAACAAAATCGGACTAGCTGAAAGCCTTGATTTACATAACAAAAAAAGCACCTCGAAAGGTGCTTTTTAACAAATGGTGCCGCTGGCAAGAATCGGACTTGCGACCCCGTCATTACCAATGACGTGCTCTACCACTGAGCTACAGCGGCGACAACTGAAAGTGAACATACATATTCTTAAAATAAAAATCAAGCACAATTTTACATTTTTGTTGATTTTTTCTCTTTTGTATATTTATTGCTTCTCATTATGCCTTTAGTTATATATTCAGAAGCGCTTAAGTATGGTATATTAAACTTATGTTACATTTTTTTATTGCCCGTATATATACAAAAAGGCAAATTTTTTGTTGGGGAGATTTATTATGAGAAAAATTATGGCAGTTTTTTTGGCGCTTTTGTGTTTAACCGGATGTTTGGCTTCCAATGAGCTGTCCGGCAAAGAATATGCTATGATTCACGGCAGCGAACAATTTTATCCTATCTATCTCGGCTTCAAAAATAATGACACATTTTACATCAAGAGTATTAATGATATCAAAGGCGTTTATAATATTGATGGCGAGAAGTTGACAATGACGGTTACTGAAAATACCAAGCTCACGCCGGATATCCAGTTTGCCGGTATTGAAAATGATTTTTTGAATGCTCTGGTCAGGGTGAAAGGTTTTGTTGCCACAACAGACGGTTTGCAGCTGGTTACAATAGATAACCGCATTTTTGATTTCCGTTATGTCGGAGCTGCCAGATAATAAAAAACAGCCCCTTTATTGGGGCTGTTTTTTTTATTTCCCGAAGACAGCGTCTTTCAAACGTTTTAATGTGGCTTGAGCTGCCGGACGCGCTTTGGCGGCACCTTCCTGGAGCATATTTTCCACTTCATCAAAATGAGACATATAATAGTTATATTTTTCTCTGGCTTCTTTTATTTCATTAACGACGGCATCTAAAAGCATATTTTTAATATGTCCGTAACCGAGCTTGCCTTCGCGCAGGCCGTCGCCCATTTCTTTAAGTTGTTCCGGAGTGGCAATTGATTTATAAATTTCATAAACCAGAATTTCATCAGGGTTTTTGGGCTCTTCCATTGGGCGGGAGTCCGTTTTGATTGAAAAAATGGCTTTTTTGATTGTCTTGTCATCTTCAAACAAGGGGATAACATTGCCGTAAGACTTGCTCATTTTGCGCCCGTCAATACCGGCAACAACGGCCACATTTTCATCAAAACGGTAAGTCGGCTGCTTCAAAAGTTCTTTGCCGTAATGGGCATTAATGGCGCCGGCAATATCGCGGGCGATTTCCACATGCTGAACCTGGTCTTTGCCAACCGGAACAATATCGGAATCATAAGTCAGGATATCTGCGGCCATTAAAGTCGGGTAGGTGTATAATCCCATATTAATGCCGTCATCATCGGGTTTGCCTGCTTCGCGGTTACGGTCAACGGCGGCTTTGTAAGCATGCGCCTTGTTCATGAAGCCTTTGGGGGTGTAGGCATATAAAATCGTGGTGATTTCCGGAATCTCGGGAATGTCGGACTGGCGGTAAAAATAAGATTTTGACGCATCAAGGCCGCAGGCCAGATAAATGCAGGCAATCTCTTTCATCATCTGGTTCAAAACGGCGGGGTCTTTTTCGGCGTTGATTGCATGGTAATCGGCAATAAACATATAATGCTTGCCGCCTTGGGCCAAAGCATCATGCCCGAGTTTGATTGCGGGTTTGATTGCACCGAGGTAATTGCCCAAATGGGGCTTGCCGGTCGGTTTAACGCCGGTTAAGATTGTTTTTCCTTCAAACATTTATTTTTATCCTTATTTAAATCGTTTTTTCCAAAGCTAATACAATGCCGGTTGAAAATCAATAAAAAACCAAAGCCGGAAAATAAATGTCAAAAGATTATAAATCTTAATTTTCTGTTGTTTTTATTTAAAAAATTGGTATTCTGCATGAGTTGAAAACAGTAATTAATTTACAATTTAGGACAAATAAAGATGTTGGATATAAAATATATTGTCGAAAATCCCGACATAATTAAAGAAGGCCTGGCTAAAAAAGGCTATACCGCAGATGTGATAGATATTGATGCTTTAATAGCATTGCATAAGGATATTAACAAGTTAAAAACATCATCCCAGTCTTTGTCCGAAGAAAAAAACAAACTCAGCAATTCGATCAAATCCGCTTCGGCAGAAGAGCGCCCGTCAATCATAGCCAAAAGCAAGGCTCTGGGTGAAGAGTTAAAGGCCGAACAGGAAAAATTGGCGGCAGAGCAGGAAAAGTTTGACAATATCATGCTGCGCATGCCGAACATGCCGAGCCCCGAAAGTCCGGTCGGCAAAGATGATTCCGAAAATATTGTCCGCCGCAAAGTCGGTGAACCGGCAAAATTTGACTTTGAGCCCAAAGACCATATTGAGTTAATGGAAATTAACGATTGGTCAGAAATGGAACGCATTGCCAAAGTTTCCGGCTCGCGCACCTATGCAATCAAAAATGATTTGGCAAAGCTTGAACTGGCAATGCACATGCTGGTTTTGGACAAGTTGCGCAGCCATGGTTTTACAGTCATTACCGTACCGTCGATTTCCAAGGAAAAACCGTTGTACGGCCAAGGTTATCTGCCTTTCTCCAGAGATGAAATTTATTATATGCCGGCAGATGACATTTATTTGTCGGGCACCGCGGAGCTGATTTTAAACTCTCTGCGCGCCGATGAAATTTTGAATGAAGCCGAACTGCCGATTTTATATGCGGGTTTTTCTCCGTGCTTCCGCCGCGAAGCAGGAGCTGCCGGCAAAGATACCAGAGGTTTGGTCCGTGTCCACCAGTTTATGAAAACGGAACAGTTTGTCATTTGCAAAAATGACATTGCCGAAAGTGAGAAATGGCACCAAAAACTCTTGCAGATTTCGGAAGAAGTCTTGCAGGATTTAGAATTGCCGTATCAGGTTTTGGAAGTCTGTACCGGCGACATGGGCGCCCCAAAATACCGCCAGTATGATTTGGAAGCCTGGGTGCCGTCTCAAAACTGCTACCGCGAGACCCACTCTTGCTCCAATATCACGGAATGGCAGGCACGCCGTACAAATCTGCGTTATCGCGACAATGCCGACGGCAAGGTCAAATACGTCCATACGCTGAACAATACCGGTATTGCCACCCCGCGTGCGCTGGTTCCGTTCATTGAAAACCACCAGAATGCCGACGGAACGGTCAATATTCCCGAAAAGCTCCGCCCTTATATGGGGGGCGTTGCCAAAATCGGCAAAAACGCTTAAGAATAAAAAGCCCTGTTAATCGGGGCTTTTTATATAGGGCTTGCTTGCTTTTTGCAAAAAACGGACTATCTTTTAAGTGGAGATAAAAATGAAGCTTGATTTGTCAAAATTGCAGTATGTCCTGTTTGATTGGGACAATACATTGGCTGAAACCCGCACCGCATTGGTAGCGGTAGTGGAACAGGTTTTGGCCGAATATAACCGCCCGCCGATGAGCGAATGCCGCAATTATGATAAAGATCTGTCTTTCAGGGATAATTTTCCGAATATTTTTGGCGCCGCTGCTGCCGAAGAAGCTTATGAACGATATGCCGTCCTATACAAAGAAAAAGTTGCATCCATGCTCTCGACTTTTCCCAATGTAAAAGAGACGTTGTCTTTTTTTTCCGACAGAGCGATTCCCATAATTGTCATGACCAATAAAGACCGCCGGCTTTTGGAATTTGAGATGCCTCTGTTGTTTGACCCGCGGATTTTCACCCGCATCATTGCCGGACACGAAGCGCCGCGCGACAAGCCGTATCCGGAGCAGGCTTGGTATGCACTGTCTGGTTTGCTGGATAAAGAAGATTTCAGCCCTGAAAAAGTCTGGGTCATCGGCGATAGCGATATGGACAGCAATTGCGCAATAAGCGCTTGTGCCAGACCGATACGCATCGGCAAGCCTATTTGGAATGACGAGCTCAGTTTAAATGAAAAAATAGTGTATTTTGCCGATTTTACCGATTTCCTGAATTATTTAAAAACAATTGCTTAATTTAGTGAAAATTTAAGTTGTCTGTTGTAAAATTGCAGGCATAATATTTTTTGAGGAAGTCGGCTGATGAAAAAAGAAGAAGACAACGCTGGTGAACATAGCCGGATAGTGAAGATTGTTCTGACCGTTTTACTGTTGGGGGCTTTGCTGGTAATAAATTACTGCCATTTCAGCAAACATATATCTTCCAATCCGGAACGCATTAACAACTATACGGTAAAGGATGACGGTATGGACAAATTTCGGCCGCATGCGGTTGCCGGAGTGTTTTATCCGGCCTCTTCCGGTGAACTGGATTCTGCTGTCGGCAAATATCTGAATGCGGTTTCCGCATCTTCCGGTGTTCAGCCGAAAATATTAATCGTGCCGCATGCCGGTTATAAATATTCCGCGCAGACGGCGGCCAAGGCTTATGCCGAATTACAACTCTGGAAAAATAAAATTCACAATGTCATTCTTTTAGGGCCGTCGCATTATGTCGGTATTAAAGGAGCCGCCTTAAGCAAAGACGATTCCTTTGAAACGCCGTTAGGGCAAGTTCCTGTTAACAAGGAAATAAGTGCCAAATTGGCAGCGTTGCCCGGATTTGGCTATAACAACGCCGCTCATGCCAAAGAACATTCTTTGGAAGTGCAACTGCCGTTTTTGCAAAAGGTATTAAAAGATTTCGCAATTGTGCCGATTGTTTATGGCAATGCCGATCCGGCTGAAATAGCTCGGGCTTTGGAACCTTATTTGAAATCTGAAAATACGCTTCTCGTCGTTTCTGCCGATTTGTCGCATTACTATGCTTACGAAGATGCCCAAAATCTTGACGGACAGACCGGCGCTTTGGTCGGAAGCAAGCTTCCCGTGGTAGAAAACCATATGTCTTGCGGCGCAGCGGGAATAAATACGGCAATCATTCTGGCGCAACAAAACCGCATGTTGCCGAAATTGCTGGATATGGTTAATTCCGGTGATGTAACCGGAGACAAATCTTCGGTTGTCGGTTATGCGTCATGGTTGTTTGGCGAAGATGAAAATAAGAAAGATGCCGACAGCAAAACGGTTTTGGAGCAGGAAGTTGAAAATATAAATGCTTTTGCTGAAAAATACGGCAAAGATTTATTTAAAATTGCTCAAATTTCATTAGATGAAGCCGTTTTGCATAAACGCCGTTTCAAACCGTCAAGGGATGATTATCCTGATATTCTGTTTAACAAAGGCGCCACATTTGTTACTTTGGAAAAAGATGGAGAGTTGCGCGGCTGCATAGGTTCATTGCTGCCGGCGCAGGCCGTTGCTGACAATGTTGCGCAAAATGCCTATGCCGCGGCAATGGAAGACAGCCGTTTTTCTCCGGTCAAACCTGAAGAACTGGGCAAAATAAAAATATCAATTTCGCTGCTGACCGGTTTTGAGGCTGTAAACTACAAAAGTGAAGAAGACTTGGTGTCGCAGTTGGTTAAAGGCGTTGACGGAGTCATTTTGCGGGACGGCAACCGTCAGGGAGTGTTTTTGCCGGCAGTCTGGAAACAGCTTCCCGATCCGCAGGCCTTTCTAAACAATTTAAAAATTAAAGCAGGTATGAGCCCGTCTTATTGGTCAAACCGCATAAAAGTTTATCGTTTCAGAGTAGTGGAGATTAGCAAAGATGAAAATTAACGGATATGAATTAAACCTCACAGAGGAAAAACTTGATGATATGATCAGCCGCCAATTGCGGAATATTGAATTAATCACGCCTGAATTTGATGGTTATAAAAATCTGCCGGAAAACGAGAAAAAAGCACTGGCTCATTTGGTTGCTGCGGCAAATATTATGAATGATGTATCTTTGGAACAGGATCATCCGTTAAACAGAATGCTGAAAGCCGGTTTGGAAGATGCCGCCAAAACCAGCAGCCATGCGGCTAAGGCCTTGCGCATTTTCAATACGTTTAACGGAGTTGCCGGATTAAACGGCTTGGATGCGGAACCGATTGAAATTTTCAAAGGCGTTAAAATTTTTCCCGGCCGCAATTTTTATCCGTCGGATTTAAGTGTTGGCGAATTTCACAAGATTATCAAAAAAATGCTGGAAAAAGGCAAGAAGGTAGAAGTTAAAAAGATTCTGAGCGGGCGGACAATGGTGCGCCGTTCCGGAGATGAATTAAAAGCTGTAGATTATACCGAATATTTTGCCAAAGAGTTCTCGGCAATAGCCAATGAATTGGAAGTGGCCGCTCATTACACGCAAGATGCCGCCTTTAAAGATTTCTTGGGCTGGCAGGCTCAGGCACTGATACAGAATAATGAAGATATGGATATGCTTGCCGACAAGCATTGGGCCGTTTTGCAGGATTCTCCGCTTGAATTTACAATCGGCCGTGAAAATTATGATGACGAGATGACGCCGACAATCTGCGAAAATCCGGAATTAAAAGCAATGCTGGATGATTTGGGAATAGAGGTCAATTCCAAGGATATGCTCGGAATCCGCGTTGGTGTTGTTAATAAAAAAGGCACGGATTTGCTGCTTACGTTCAAAGAACAAATGAAACATCTGGCAAAATTAATGCCTCATTCCGATAAATATGCGCAGAATGTTGTCGGCGGCGGCGAACTCAAACAAACCATGGTCGATGTTGATTTAATGGCGCTGACCGGCGATTATGCCCAGTGCCGCGGCGCGATTACCACGGCGCAGAATTTGCCGAATGATGATAAACTGGCAATAAAAACCGGCGGCGGCCGGCGCAATGTTTATCATCGTCAGGTAAGGATGAGCCAAGATAAAGATGCTGTAAAAAAGAAGCTGGAAGCTTTGGTCTCTCCGTCTTTGCACCAATATTACAACCCTGAAGCCGACCATATTTTCGTCATCGGCCATGAAAACGGACATTCCTTGGGGCCTGACAGCAGTTTCAAAAACTCGCTCGGCCTTTATAAACATACAATTGAAGAAAACAAAGCCGATGTCGTTTCTATCGCCATGATGCCCGAATATGTCAAAGCCGGAATTATTGACGAACGCACGTTAAAAGAAGTTTACACGACATGGATTATCCGCATGTTCCTAAAATCGCGTCCGCAGTTGATTCAGCCGCATCGTGTCGGAGACCTGATACATTTCAACTACCTGCTTGAACATGGCGCTATTTCGTTCAATGCCGATAATAAGCTTGAAATAGATTTTGAGAAGCTGCCGAAAGTCATGAACAAGATATTGGAAGAAACAATTGAAGTCCAGTTGTCAAAATCTCCTGATAAAGCAAAATCTTTTATTGATAAATATTCCGCTTGGAGCGATATTCACCGATATATTGCCGATACATTGGTTAAAATCGGCATCAAACCATATATTGAGATAAAGGCTTACTTCTAAGATGTATTACAGCTTTTTTGAGATTTTTTCGATTGGCGTCGGGCCGTCGAGTTCGCATACAGTCGGTCCGATGCGGGCTGCCAAGAGATATATTAAGAACCTGAAAAGTGCCGGCTTTTTTGACCGGCTGGCCAGAGTGGAAACAACGCTTTTCGGCTCTTTGGCTTTGACAGGTATCGGTCACGGAACGGTAAAGGCAATTGCTTATGGCTTAATGGGATTGGAAGCGGAAGAAATTGATCCCGAAAAAGCTTATCTGCTGGCAATTGAGCGAGACAAGATTCTTCAGGCTGACCACGAAAAGGCTATAGCTTTTGTTTTGGATAAAGATATCGTGTTCAAAAAAGACGTCTTCTTGCCGGAACATTCCAATGCCATGACATTCAAGGCTTTTGATGCGGAAGGCGAATTGCTTTTTGAAGAAACGTATTTCTCAGTCGGCGGCGGCACGATTGCCCGTCGGGATGAAATTTCCAAAAGGATTGAGCGCGAGCCTTATAATGTGCCGTACAATTTTGACACCTGCGATGAGCTGATGGCTCTTTGCGAAAAGGAAAATAAAAGCATTGCCGCCTTGGTTATGGCCAACGAATGTGCTTTGCGTTCCAAAGAAGACGTGATGAGCGGCATGATAAAAATCCACCGGATTATGCAGAATTCAATTGACCGCGGCATGAATGCCAAAGGCGTTTTGCCGGGAGGTTTGAATATTCCGCGCCGCGCTAATGAAATATACCTGCGTTTGGAAGAAAAATTCCGCAATAATGATTATGATCCGCTTTTAATGATTGACTGGATTAACCTTTGGGGGTTTGCCGTTGCCGAAGAAAATGCTTCGGGCGGGCAGATTGTCACTGCGCCGACAATGGGATCAGCCGGCGTGATTCCAGCTGTTTTGCGTTATTTTGAACGCTTTGCCGTCCACAAGTCGAACCATAGTGTTGAAGAAGGCATAGGCATCTTTCTGCTTACAGCTTCTGCCATTTGCAGTCTGTATCGGACAAATGCCTCGATTTCAGGCGCCGAAGTCGGATGCCAGGGAGAAGTCGGCGTTGCCTGTTCAATGGCTGCGGCCGGTTTGGCTGCAGCTATGGGAGCCAATGCCAAACAGATTGAAAATGCGGCGGAAATTGCAATGGAGCATAATCTGGGGTTAACGTGCGATCCGTTGTCCGGTTTGGTGCAGGTGCCGTGTATCGAGCGCAATGCCATGGGTGCGGTCAAAGCCGTCAATTCTGCCCGTATTGCCATGAAAGGAAACGGCGAACATATCGTTTCGCTGGATAGTGTTATCAAAACCATGTTTGATACCGGACGCGATATGAATAATAAATATAAGGAAACCTCATTAGGCGGCTTGGCTGTAAATGTGGCGAACTGTTAAAATAAAACCCCGGTTGTATATCGGGGTTTTATGCGAATGTCTTAAAACTGACACTTTTAACTTGCGTTATGCCGGAAAATAGACCACTATCAATAGCAGTTGTTGCAACAGTAAAAGGATGAATGATGTTAAAGAAGCTTCTGAGTGGCGAATTTAGTTTAGGGGAAACTTTCTGGAAATTCGGCATTTTGGGTGTTTCATTTTTTCGGGCTGTTTCTTATGTTTTTGAGAAACTGCTGGATAAACGGATTATGAACCGCCGGATTGTCGATTATTATTTTCATTTTTTTAATCCTGTTAAACCGGATGTTTTAGCCATATTATGGACATTATGCTATTTATTTATAACCGGTTTCTTTTTCTATTATTGCATTGCCGTTTGGTTAGGGACATGGCGGACTACCGCGCAGTTCGACCGCAGCGCTTTGTTAAAGCAGTTAATGCGTTTGATTATGTTTGCCTTTCTTGCCGTTAATGTTGTTTCAATTTTTTAAGCCGGAGAATAAAAATGAAAAAAATAATGTTGATAATATTCCTCGTGGCTTTGGCCGGATGCGAAGTCGGCAAGCTCAAGCCTGAACGCGAAAGGCTATATAAAATAGGCAATGATATTTGCGATCGGGAACCGGATAAATGTATTAACGGAGTTCCTTGGTAACCGCCGGTTTCAAAAAAAATCCCCGAAAGTCGGGGATTTTTTTATACTGGTTTTCATTAATAAGGAGTTGATATTTTATTTTGCTCAATGTTGCAGGCATTGCTGCCGTTATCATCAGCCAAAATCCCTTTGTTAAGGATAAATTCGGGAACGCGCCCGTTAAATGAATTGTATTTTTTTGCCAGCTCCATAGCTTCGGGGTCTTGTTGCGGGTTAACGCTGCTGCGCGCCGGTTTGTTGCGATTTTTTTGATTTTTATTATTCTGTTTGGCTGGTTTTTCTGCCGGAGCTGCCGGTTGCTGAATGGCTTTGGCCGCTTCTTGTTCTTTTGCCTTGTCGACCTTTATTTCTTCCGGCGCTTTCAAAATCTTTTCCAAAACAGACTGCGTTTCTTTTGAACGGCGGTTGGTATAAACAATGTTTTGTTTTTCTGCCGGCAGGATTTCCAAAATCTTTTCCAGATTGTCTAATTGTTTGTTCTTTTTGATTAAATTAATATCGTCTACAACCAAAATGTTGGTTTTGGAAAAATCAAAACGGCTGTTTTCAACCAAATCGACCAGTAAATCGGGAGAACCGATAACAACATTTGCTTCGTCATTAATGTCTTCGTCTTTGTCTTTCACGGTTGTTTCGTTAATTTCATGATATTTATTGAAAACGGCCAGACGGTCAGAAACCATGACAGACTGCTCGGAATCAGGAGTAATAATTAAAATATTCTGCCCTTCTTTATTGCTGATAATATCGACCAGCGGAAAAACATAAGACATTGTTTTGCCGCATCCGGACGGCGCTATAGTAAACACGTCTTTGCCTTGCAGAATTGAGGGGATAACGTCGCCTTGGACTGTTGTGGCCTCGATAATCCCGAATTCGTCAATTGCCTGAATTGTTTTTTCGCTTAAGCCTAAATCTGAAAATTTCATGGTATTTCTTCTGTTTTTACTGTTAAAATTACTTATTGCGAAGTATTATGTATTTTGTTAAGATAGTCAATAACCTATTTATAAGGACTACCGAAATGTTAATGAACCGCAATGATTCTTTATTGTTGATAATTGACGTTCAGGAACACCTGGCTCCGGCTCAGGAAAGCCCGCGCGATGTTATCAACGGTTGTGCCTCTCTGTTAGATATTGCCAAAAAACTGAATATTCCTTTTGTTGTTGCCGAACAAAACCATAAAAGTTTCGGTCCGACAATGATTGATTTGCGCATTGTGCTGGGAGATGACATTAATTATCATGAAAAAGACACTTTCTCCTGCTACAAAAATCCGGAAATCCGCGCCGCGATCGAACAATCGGGAAAAAAACAGATTGTTGTTGCCGGTCTTGAAACGCATCTCTGCATTTTGCAGACAGCGCTTGATTTGCACAAAGCGGGATATGAAGTTTTTGTTGTGGCGGACGCATGTTCTTCCCGCAACGGAATGCAGAGCGCTTTAGGCATCCAGCGTTTGTTGCAAAATAATGTGGACGTTGTGACGGTAGAAATGACAATTTTTGAATGGCTTGAAAATTCCCGTTCGGCTGAATTTAAAGAAGTATGGGCAAAACGGACCTAGTTATAAAAAATCCCCCTTGAATGGGGGATTTTTTTTACATTTCCATACCTGAGACACGGATATAAGTTTGAAAGTCGGTTGATGAATCGTATCGGTTTTTATCTTTGACTGAGCCTATTCTGGTCAGCATGTTGTCGTGATATTTCTCAGGAATATTGAGCAGTTTTAATTGGACTTTCCAATAGTTGAGCATATTGTCCATACTGCCCTTAAGATAGCCGCCGACATCATTCAGGTTATTGCGTTTGGCGCCGGAAATAACTTTTTCGATAATTGCTGTTCGGTATTCAATCAAATCAGGGTCTTTACAATGTTCGTCTTTATAACAATAAGCGCCGGGCAGCAATCCTCTGGCTAAATACAACGGAATATTAAACCCTTTTTTTTGGTTTCTGGGAATACCCGGATGATCTTGTAAAAACGGCTGCAAATCAATGATGAACATCCGGTTGTCGACGGCAGAGTATAGAATATTGCCTGTATTGTTGAACAATCCGCCGCCCACGTCTATCGAATGCTTGCGCGAAGACAGGAAAAGCAAATCGTCATAAAGGTCGTCAAAGGAGCTGTCCGGCAAAGCCAAAATGCTTTCGCTTAAGACTTTTGTGCGGATTAATGCTTCTTCGCTGTCCGGTTTCGGACGTCCGGACTTATGGACTTCAATAGAAATGCCGGGGCAATAGAAATTTACCGTCAGCAAAGGCTGAGCGGGGTTTTTCGGATCTTTCCAATATGCCAGGGTTTGAGCAAAATTTCTGTCGTCGAATATGTTTTTTTGTTTGTGAATAGGTGTTTCTTTAATGATTTTAGCCAATTCGCCAAGAGGCGGACACTCTAAACTGACCCGTGTCGTAAATTTCGGGTTTGTATGAATTTTGTACACTTTTGCTTCGCAACCTTCGCCGAGAGGTTGTTCGCTCATTGCAAAAAGAATTTCCTCAGTGCTTGGTAAATCAATATTATTCATAAATTTTTCCTTGAAATTAGAATCACACTATACATGAGTTTGTACAAAATTTCAAGAAATATTTTGTCTATTTGTGAGGCGCTTGAAAAAATAAACATAAAAAGAGATTGCTATATATAAAACGGCTTTTAGTTAAAAATTATCGCAAAACTCAGATTCGAATTTTCTGAGATTTTTTTGTTTAATTACATCTTCGGAACCAAGAACAATTATTTTGGTGAAGATTTTACTGATGAAGCCGTTGCCGGCTTGTGTGAATTATATCGGCATTACATTGCTTTTCACGGTCAGACACAAGAGGCAATAACCTTTGTCTACGATGTTGACCTTTATAGCACTTTAATGGATTGCAGTAATCAGCTGCGCCAAAATCCTGAGCAGTTAAAAAAGCATATGGCAGAAAATCAAGTCAAAGACATTGATGAAACCCTGTTGTATGCTGCCTTACTGGATAGAGATTTGCGAGAAAAGAACATTCCTTTGGATAATCTTGTGCTTGCTGATTTGCTCAATTCGGAATTTTTATGCGGCAAAGATTATTGTCACCGTGCCGAATTTGCCGCCTATCTGAAAAAGACAAAAGCTTATCAGGACAAAGTCGCTGAAATCGATGCGTTACTTGAAGCTTTTGCTTAGTCTTTTACTGTTTTAGCTAATATTATTAAAAACTTCAAAACCATGGAAAAAAATTTAATCAAAATCCAAGATGGAAGAATGCTCTGCACCTGTTGTGGGGCCGAATTGAAGTATAAGTTCAAAAATGAACAGCTTTTGATAGAAACTTGCCCTTGTCGAACCAGCCGCATAATTATCAAAGAAATGTGTGAGCGGCGTCAACAACGGGAAGATCAGGAATTTGTGAAAAGCCTGCCTAAATTTTTGTCTTACTATTACGGATTTCGTGCTAAGTATGCCAGAGATGAAGCAATGGTTATTCCCTCTCTGAAGGTAATAATCGCGGTATTAAAAGAACTTCAGGATAATCCTCGGGCAAAATTCGAACTTGATTGCCAATTGTTCAAAGATTTCTACGGTGAAGAATTTTCTGCGAAAAATTATTTCTTATTAGACGAGAAGATTTTTTCAAAGTTTCGTGATTTCGAATTCTTTGTGAGGAAAGCAAGATGTTTGTATGAGGAACTCAAAGCAGGAAGCGTGACTTTAGATAATCCGAGTTATAGGCAAATTCTTAAGAGCAAGTTCTTTTGCGGATTTATACGGGAGCATGGTGTGATGCTTTTTTTGAAAGAAAAGCATCCCTCTGACAGCGAACAAATTGAAAGGATTTATGAAGAAATTTACGGATAATCTTTTCAACAATAAAAGCCCCAAGCCTGTTGTCAGGCAAGGGGCTTTGTTTTTTTTCTGCTTATCCAAAAGTTATTTTGCGCAACGGCCGTAACTGTCTTCAAAGCGGACAATGTCGTTCTCGTCGAGATTGTCGCCGGTTTGGATTTCGATAAATTCCATGTTTTCAGCCGTGTCGTTCTGAATCCGGTGCTTCGTTTCAGCAGGGATATAAACGGACTCATTTGCTTTCTTGACGATTTTTTCATCGCCCAATGTAACAACGGCTTCGCCTTTCACGATAATCCAATGCTCAGAGCGAAAATGGTGCAACTGCAAGGAGAGGATGTTGCCCGGAGTAACGCAAATTCTTTTAACGCAAAATCCGTCGCCGGAATCTAAAACTTCCCATGTGCCCCAAGGGCGATTGTCCTTGTCGCCCCGTTTGTAATTATTAGCCATAATTTTTAGTCCTTTTTTTATAATTTATAAATTAATTAACTTGATGTCGACTAATATAATGGATATAAAGAAAAGCACAACAGAAAATTTTGGGGTTTGTAAATATGCAGTCTTCGGCAATCAACAAAGCGATGGAAATTTTACAAAAGTTGCGGACAATCACAGAACGTCAGGACACGCTTGCCGATAAACTGTCAGATATCGTAAAAATTATTGCTGGGCAAATGTCTGCCGATGCCGCTTCGTGTTATATTGCCGTTGACGGCAACCGGTTAGAGCTTTTCGCATCTTACGGCTTTAATCCCGAGGCATTGCACAATGTTTCATTCCGGTTTGGCGAAGGGCTTACCGGCGAAGTTGCCCAAAACAGCCGGACGCTCAGCGTAGCAGATGCTTGGGGTCATCCTAAATTTGTTCATAAGCAGGAATTGGGCGAGGAAGAATACAAATCGTTTATCGGCGTGCCGCTGATTCGCTGGAGCCGTTCAATCGGAGTTTTGTCCTTGCAAAATAAACAAATGCGCGAATATTCCGCTTTGGATATTGAGATTCTCGAAACGGTTGCCATGGTCTTAAGCGAAATTGTTTCGTCTGAAGAGATGAATGAGTTTAAGAAAAAGTTTTACAAAAGCAGCAACTTAAATGAGCGCGAAAAGTTAAAAGGCCTGAGCTTAAGCAAAGGATATGGTCTGGGCGTGGCAGTTGTTCACCGCCGCAGACAAGCCGTGACAAAAATCTTTGCCGAAGATAAAGATAAAGAACTGAGCCGGTTAGAAACGGCATTCGCCCGCATGAATGAAGATTTGGATCAAAAACTGGCTTCTGCCAAGCTCGGTATCGGCGAGCATGTCGATATTTTGGATGCTTACCGTATGTTTGCCAGAGACAAGGGCTGGTATAAAAAGCTCTCGGATAATGTTCAAAGCGGGTTGACGGCAGAAGCTTCCGTCGAGCGGGCGTATGAAGATATGTGGAACCGCCTGTCCGGCACAAATGACAGTTATCTTAAAGAGCGTCTGCATGATTTGCGAGACGTTTCTGATCGCATGCAGTCATATTTGAGCGGAGATTTCGGCTCGGTTAAAGGCGTTGACGGCGATAATATAATCGTTGTTGCCCAAACCATGGGACCGGCCGATTTAATGGATTATGACTATACCAAAATCCGCGGCCTTATCATTGAGGACGGAACGCCGACCATGCATGTGGCGATAGTTGCCAAAGCCTTGGGAATACCTGTCGTTGCCAAAATCAAAGGCGTTTTTGAAGAAGCCAAAACAGGGGAATTGATAGGCGTTGACGGAACGGACGGATATGTATATATGCATCCGTCGGCCATTGTTCAGGAAAAATTCAAAGCAAAATTGGCCGAACGGGATAAGCTTCAGGCCAAGCTGGCTGAGTTGAAAGAACTTCCGGCCGAAACCAAAGACGGTGTTAAAATCAATTTGTATTTGAACGTCGGGCTTGCTTTTGATTTAGATTATATTGAAACGACCAATTGTGACGGTATCGGCTTATACCGGACCGAGATTCCTTTTATGGCATCAGATATTATGCCCGATGTCAGCCAACAGGTTTCCTATTATAAAGAGCTTATGGACAGAGCCGGCGACAAAAAAGTAACTTTCCGCAGTTTGGATGTCGGCTCCGACAAACTTTTGCCTTATTGGGGAAACGTCGGCGAAGAAAATCCGGCTATCGGCTGGCGTTCGATTCGCATTACGCTTGACCGCCGTGCGATTCTGCGCAAACAGATGAGGGCATTTCTGCGCGCCGCCGCAGGCAAAGAGCTGAATGTTATGTTTCCGATGATTGCCAATGTTTCAGAGTTTGAAGAAGCTAAAGAAACCTTGCTGCTGGAGCTGGAAAAAGAAAAACGCCGGAGTTCCGAGGTGCCGAAAAAAGTTAATATAGGGCTGATGATAGAAGTGCCGTCGGTCATTTTCCAATTGGACGCCATTTTGCAGCAGGCTGATTTTATCTCAATCGGCACTAATGATTTGGCTCAGTTCGTCTTTGCCTGCGACAGGGGAAATCCCCGCCTTACCGAACGCTATGATGTTTTGTCAGCGCCGTTTTTAACCATGATGAACGAAATTGTCAGCAAAGCGAATAAAGCCGGCGTTTATTGTTCTGTCTGCGGCGAAATGGCATCTAACCCGATTGAAGCAATGGCTTTAATCGGTTTGGGCTTTCGCAATTTGTCAATGTCGGGCTCTTCTTTCGGCAGAGTAAAAAGCATGGTGCGGACAATGAATGTGGAAGATGTTGAGGATTATGTTCATACCTTATTGAAATCTCAGAAAAAAACATTGCGCCCGCAATTAATTTCCTATGCCTACGACCATGGTATTGAAATCTATTAAAAAATGTGCAACAATTGCGCCAATTAAAATTTAGAAGGAACCAGCCGTGAAAAATGAAGCTAAAAATTCTCAAGCAAACAAAGAGAAATTAGAAAAAAAAGCCGAAGAGGCAGTTGTAGAAACAAAAACTGAAGCTCCTGCAAAAAAAGCTTCGGCCGAAAAGGCAGATAAAGCAGCCAAAGAAGCTCCGGCGGAAAAAGAAGGAAAAGTCGGCCTGCTGCTTAAAGAAGTTCGTGTCAAACAGGGTAAAACGCTGCCCGAAATTTCTCAGGAACTCTGCATCCGCAAAGTTTATTTGACGGCGATTGAAGAAAGCGATTATGACAATATTCCCGAATATCCTTACGGAATAGGTTTCATCCGCTCTTATGCCGATTATCTGGGATTGGACGGCGTAAATATTGTTCGTATGTATAAAGATGAAGCTGAGGCCGCCATTCGCAAAAACAGTTCTTATTTTGTCATTGAGCCGCAGGTAGAAGCAACGGTGCCGAGCAAAAAATATCTGATGATCAGCCTTTTGGCTTTGATAGGCGTATATTTTGCTTGGAGCGCGTATAATCGCTTGAACAGCCAGCCGGAAGAAGCGCCGGTTGTTGATGAAAGTCTCACCGAAGTTGACAGCATTGCCGATGAAAATGTTGACTTTCCGTTAAAGGTCGAAAATTATTCGACTGTTTCGGAAAATACGGTTGCTGAGGAAGAAAATCTGCCGGTGGTCGATGCAACGAATGCTGAGGATAATAACCCGCAGGTTGTTGTGAAAGAAACAAATTTTGTTGAACCTGAAACGAAAAAAGAAGAAGCTCCGGCAGCAGATACGGCTCCTGCCAAAACAGAAAAAGGATTGGTCGTAAAAGTTAAGACTGAAACTTGGGTAGAAGTCAAAAACGATAATAAATTATATATAAGCAAAGTTCTGAAACCCGGTGACAGCTACATTCTGCCGAACGATACGAATTTGAAACTTTCTGTCGGAAAATCGGAAGGAGTTGATATTTTGTATAACGGCAAGCCGGCTTATACCGTTTCTCCGAATAAGAAAATGAACATTTCGGTTGATGATATTTTAGCCGCAGCCAACCATTAGGCTTAAACGAGTTCATAGGAAAATAGCAGAGGGAAACTGCTATTTTCCTTTTGTCGTATTTATAAAACGAGGAAAACAAAATGGAAAAAATAATTCGCCGCAGCAGCCGCAAAATCATGGTCGGAAACGTTGCCGTCGGTGGCGATGCGCCGATTAGCGTTCAGTCTATGACGAACACGCCGACCGGCGATGCCAAAGCGACGATTGAGCAAATTCAGCGTCAGGAGGCCGTCGGTTGCGATATAACCCGCTGTTCTTGTCCTGATGAAGAGTCGGCGCGCGCGTTAAAAATTATAACCAAAGAAGTGAAAATTCCGGTCGTTGCCGATATCCATTTTGATTATCGATTAGGAATTCTGGCGGCCGAAAACGGCGCGGCCTGCCTGCGGATTAACCCCGGAAACATCGGCGGCGCCGATAGGGCTAAAGCGGTTGTTCAGGCAGCCAAAGATTACGGCTGTTCGATTCGCATCGGCGTCAACGGCGGCTCATTGGATAAAAAATTGTTGGAAAAATATGGCGAGCCTTGTGCCGATGCTTTGGTCGAAAGCGCATTGGAACAAGCCAAAATGCTTGAAGACAATGACTTCCGCGAGTTCAAAATCAGCGTCAAATCTTCAAACACGCTGATGATGATTGACGCTTATAAAAAGCTGGCGGCAGCCTGCGATTATCCGCTCCATTTGGGCGTGACCGAAGCCGGCGGCTTGAGAACAGGAACCATTAAATCGGCAATGGGTATCGGTTCGCTGTTAATGTCCGGCATCGGCGATACTCTGCGCGTTTCGCTGACAGCTGATGTCGAAGAAGAAGTCAAAGCCGGTTATGAAATTCTGAAAGCTTTGGATTTGCGACATCGGGGCGTAAGGATAGTCTCTTGCCCCACTTGCGCGCGCCGTGGTTATGATGTCCAAAGAACAATTGAAGAGCTGGAGAAGAGACTGGCTCACATCAACCAGCCGTTGAGTTTGGCCGTCATGGGCTGCGTTGTTAACGGCCCCGGTGAAGCCGGACATACCGATTTCGGCGTTTGCGGCGGCAAAGGTGATGAAAATATGATTTTTGTGGCGGGCAAAGCCGACCACAAAGTGAAAAATGATAATATTGTTGACGAGCTGGTACGCTTGGTCGAAGAAAAAGTTAAAAAAGTAGGATAAGATTATGGCAAAAATTCAAAATGTTCGCGGAACTTATGATGTTTACGGCGAAACCAAACGCAAAATGAAAAAAGTTGTTTCCACCGGTGCGGAAGTGGTTGAAAAGTATGGTTTTGAAGAAATAGAAACCCCGATTTTCGAATTTACAGAAGTCTTTTCGCGCAATCTGGGCGAAACCTCCGATGTTGTCACCAAAGAAATGTATTGTTTTCAGGACCGGGGCGGCGAGAGCCTGACCTTGCGTCCGGAAGGTACGGCCGGCGTTGTCCGCTCTTTCGTTTCCGAGGGAATGCAGCAGAACCTGCCGGTAAAATTGTATTATGCCGGTCCGATGTTCCGTTATGAGCGTCCGCAGAAGGGGCGCCAGCGCCAGTTTACCCAGTTTGGCTGCGAATTGCTGGGCGTTGAAACGCCGCAGGCTGATATTGAAGTGATTTCTATGGCTTATGAATTTGTTGAAAAGCTGGGCCTTGAGGGCAATGTTGTTGTTGAAATCAATTCTCTGGGCGATCAGGAAAGCCGTGATGCTTACCGCACAAAACTCGTAGAATATTTGCGGGGGCATATTGACGAATTGTCCGGCGATTCAAAAGAGCGTTTGGAAAAAAATCCGCTGCGGGTACTTGATTCTAAAGAAGAATGTGATAAAGAAGTTGTTGCCAATGCGCCCTTATATTGGGACAGCCTGAACGAAGCTTCCAAAAACTTTTTCAATGAAGTCTTGAAAGGTTTGGATTCTTTAGGGATTAAATATCGTGTGAACAACCGTTTGGTTCGCGGTTTGGATTATTATTCGCACACGGTTTTTGAACTGGTAACCGACAAGCTCGGTGCTCAGGGAACGGTTTTGGCCGGCGGGCGTTATGACGGGCTGGTCGAACAAATGGGCGGCGGTGCCGTTGCCGGTATCGGCTGGGCTTGCGGTGTTGAACGTTTGTCTATGCTTTTGGAACAAGATGTATCTTTGCCGCGTCCGATTGCCGTTATTCCGGTTGGAGAAGATACCAACGGCAAAGCAATCGAAATTGCTTATCTGCTGCGCAAGGCCGGTTACCGCGTTGAACAAAGCTATGGCGGCAATTTGAAAAAACGCATGATAAAGGCCAACAAAGCAAACGCTTATAAAGCGGTGATAATCGGTTCTGACGAATTGGCTAATAATGAAGTAACGATAAAAGATTTAGACAGCGGCGAGCAAAAGAATGTCGCGATTAATAAAATTGTCGAGGAAATAAAATAAATGTCATTTGCTGAAAAATTAAGTAATGTTGTCAACCGCCACGATGAAGTACAGGCGCTGTTGTCCAATCCGGAAATTACTTCTGATGAGCTGGTCAAGCTGAACAAAGAGTTGTCAACACTGTCTCCTGTTGTGGAAGCAATTAACGAATTGCGCCGCTTGGAGCAGAATATGTCCGATGACAAAACGATGATGGAAGACGGCTCGCTAGATAAAGAAATGCGCGAAATGGCCGAAGCTGAGTATTACGAACTGAAAGAAAAGCTGCCTGATTTGGAAAAACAGGTTAAGATTCTCCTTCTTCCGAAAGAAGAAGATGACGAGAAAAACGCCATATTGGAAGTTCGTGCCGGAACCGGCGGCGATGAAGCAGCTTTATTTGCTGCGGTGCTGTTTGAAATGTATCAGCGTTATGCGCAATTGCAGGGCTGGAAGTTTGAAATTATGGACGCTAACGAAAATGAACTCGGCGGCTATAAAGAAGCTTCGGCCAGCATTACCGGCAAAGACGTTTTCTCCAAATTGAAGTTTGAATCCGGCGCCCACCGCGTGCAGCGCGTGCCGGTAACGGAATCTCAGGGACGCGTGCATACCTCTGCGGCAACCGTTGCCGTTTTGCCCGAGGCTGAAGAAGTTGATATTCAGATTAATCCGGCTGATTTGAAGTTCGAGGCTTATCGTTCTTCGGGTGCCGGCGGACAAAAGGTCAACAAGACCAACTCGGCGGTGCGTATTGTCCATATTCCGAGCGGTATCGTCGTCGAGTCTCAGGAAGAGCGTTCGCAGTTTAAAAACCGCGACAATGCGATGCGCAAGCTGCGTACCCGTTTGTATGACGCGCAGCGTCAGGCCAAAGATGCCGCTTATTCCGAAACCCGCAAGCTGCAAGTAGGCTCCGGCGACAGATCCGAGCGTATCCGGACTTATAATTATCCGCAAGGCCGCGTGACCGACCACCGTATTAATCTGACTTTGTAT
The DNA here is from genome assembly GCA_949493535.1 of uncultured Alphaproteobacteria bacterium. Lineage (GTDB taxonomy): Bacteria > Pseudomonadota > Alphaproteobacteria > RF32 > CAG-239 > CAJLXD01. The sequence continues at coordinate 23,811 of CASZWJ010000006.1, read as the reverse complement.
AAGTTGGATGAAGTTGTTTCGGGCGATGCGCTGGGCGAGGTGATTGATGCACTGATTACCGAAGATCAGGCTCAGAAGCTCTCCGAATTGGATTAATAAAAAAACGGCGTTTGGAACGCCGTTTTTTTATTAGCGGTTTAACATCTTTTCTTTTTTAGTTGTGCCGCAAAGCAAAAATGCTATACTCATGGCAACTTAATTTTCACGGGCACGTCTAAAAGGTTTTTAAATGGCTGAGCCAAAGTTTGTACATCTCCGCGTCCATACCGCCTATTCTTTGTCGGAAGGCGCTATTTTGGTGCCCAAATTAATCCATTATCTTCATGATAACGGCATTCCGGCCGTTGCCGTAACCGATACCGGCAATTTGTTCTGCGGCAAGGCTTTGTCGAAATATGCAGCAGATGAAGGCGTTAAGCCGATTCTCGGTTGTCAGTTCTTTTTGCGTAATCCTGATGCCGATGATGTTTTGAAGTCTAAAGGGCGCACGGTCGAACCGGATAAGATTATCATTCTGGTTATGAATGAAGACGGCTATAAAAACATCATGAAGTTGATGAAAAGGTCTTATCTGGATAACCCGCAGAGAGGAGAGCGCGCCCAGCTTAAAATTGAAGATTTGGAAGAACTGAGCGACGGGTTGATTTGCCTGACCGGCGGTCCGGAAGGTCAAGCCGGACGGTTGATTCTGGAAAATCGTCAGGAAGAAGCGGAAGAACATATCAAACGCCTGCATAAAATATTCGGCGACCGGCTGTATATGGAAATTTCGCGTATCGGTTTGGAAAGCGAACACAAAACCGAAGATGTTTTTGTCGATTGGGCTTATAAATATAATATTCCTCTGGCAGCCACCAATGAAGCCTATTTTATGAATGCCGAAATGTATGAAGCGCATGACGCTTTGATTTGCATTGCCGACGGCGAATATGTGGCAAATGAAAACCGCCGCAAATTTTCGCCGAACAACCGCCTGCGCAGCGAAGCCGAAATGCTGGAACTGTTTAAAGATTTGCCGGAAGCAATTGAAAATACGGTGCGGATTGCCATGCGCTGCAATTACCTGTCTAAAAAAGTTGATCCGCTGTTGCCGATTTTCGAATGTCCGGACGGCAAAACCCAAGACGAATTCATTACCGAGGAATCTTATAAAGGTTTGGCCGAGCGCATGGAAGCGCATGTCTATTTTGAAGGCATGACCGAAGAGCAGAAAAAAGAAATTGACGAACGCTACTATGCCCGTTTGGAATATGAATTAAGCGTTATTAAAAAAATGGGATTCCCCGGCTACTTCCTCATCGTGTCGGACTTTATCCGCTGGTCAAAAAACAACGGCGTGCCGGTCGGGCCGGGGCGTGGTTCCGGTGCAGGTTCAATTGTCGCCTGGTCATTAAAAATTACCGATTTGGATCCGTTAAAACTGGATTTGCTGTTTGAGCGTTTTCTGAATCCGGAACGTGTCAACATGCCTGACTTTGACGTCGACTTTTGTCAGGAAAACCGTTATAAAACCATTGAATATGTGCAGAAAAAATATGGTTTTGACCATGTGGCACAGATTATTACCTATGGCAAACTGCAAGCCAAAAACGTTATCCGTGACGTCGCCCGCGTGCTGCAAATGCCTTATTCTCAGGCTGATAAAATCTCCAAAATGATTCCGCCCGGCGTACAGGGTAAAAACCCGACGCTGCAAGAGTCGCTTGACCAAGTGGCCGAACTGGAAGAAATGCGGCAGAACGACCCGCAGATTAACAAGCTTTTTGATATCGGTATGAAACTGGAGGGCTTGTACCGCCAGTCCGGTATGCACGCTGCCGGCGTGGTTATTGGCGACCGCCCGTTAGACCAGCTTGTGCCTCTTTATAAAGATCCCAAGGCAGACATGCCGGTCACGCAATATGATATGAAGTTTGTTGAAGAAACCGGCTTGATTAAGTTTGACTTTTTGGGCTTGAAAACGCTGACCGTTATTAAAAAAGCCGTCGACTGGGTCAAGAAAAGCCATGGGATTGATTTAAATATCGATGCGGTTCCCCTTGATGATAAAGAAACATATCAGATGCTTTCCAGAGGCGATACCTCAGCAGTGTTCCAGTTTGAATCTCCCGGTATGAAAGACGTTCACAAACAAATCAAGCCTGACCGTTTTGAAGATTTAATCGCTATTGTGTCTTTGTACCGTCCGGGGCCGATGGATAATATTCCGACCTATATCAAACGCAAGCACGGCGAAGAAGAAATCACCTATCTGCATCCTGATTTGGCGCCGATTTTAGGCGAGACCTATGGTATTATGGTCTACCAAGAGCAGGTTATGAAAATTGCGCAGGTTCTGGGCGGCTATACGCTTGGCGGCGCGGATAAGCTGCGTAAGGTTATGGGTAAAAAAATGCGCGACGAGATTCCCAAGCAGCGCGCGATGTTTACCGAAGGCGCCTTAAAAAAAGGGATTCCCGAAGCAACTGCCACAGCCATTTTTGACCAAATGGAAAAATTTGCGTCTTATGGTTTTAACAAATCTCACGCGGCGGCTTATTCATTGGTTTCTTATCAGACGGCTTATTTAAAAGCGCACTATCCCGTCGAATTCCTTTGCGCGGTAATGACGCTCGATATGACCAACGTCGACAAGTTGATGATTTATAAAGAAGAAGCCAAAAAAATCGGGTTCAAGGTTTTGCCGCCGGATATTAACCATTCGGAGGCTGATTTTGCGGTTGAAAACGGCAATATCCGTTATGCGCTGGGAGCCATTAAAGGCGTCGGTGCGGCTAATATGCAGGCAATTGTTGACGAACGCAAAAAGAACGGCCCTTATAAAGATTTGTCTGATTTTATCCACCGTACAGACTTCAAACAGATTAACCGCCGCCAGTTGGAACAGTTGTCCAAGGCCGGCGCTTTTGACAGCTTGGAACCGAACCGCGGCAAAATTTTTGCCAATATCGAAACGATTATGCAGCATATTTATTCGGCAACCGAACTGAAAACAAGCTCTCAGGCATCACTGTTTGGCACCGAAGAACTGCATACAAAAGTTAAGCTGGCAGATAAGCCTGATTGGCCGGAATTAGAGCGCTTGAAACTTGAAGCGGAAGTCATCGGCTTTTATCTGTCCGCGCATCCGTTGGATAGCTATCGTGAAGGTATGGAGCGTTTGGGCGTTAAAAGCGCGGTTGAAGTTTTCAACGGTATTAAGGCCGGAGATACTATCCGTGCCAAACTGGCCGGCAGTGTAACCTCATTCCAAAAAAGGCTGAGCAAGTCCGGCAATAAATATGCTTTTCTTGAATTGTCTGACGGAACCAGCAATTTTGAAGGGCTGTTGTTTTCCGAAGGTTTGGCAAAATATGAAGATGTCATCAATTCCGGCGTGCCGCTGCTTGTCAGTATCGTCATTACGAAAGAAACGGAAGAAAGCAGCCCCCGCGTGATGATAAACAGCGTAGAAACGCTGGATCAGGCAATTGCCAATGTTGCCAACGGATTAATTATTTACATAAATAACGTTTCAGCCGTGCCGCAGCTTAAAGAAATTTTGAGCAGAGATAGAAACGGCACAAATAAAATATATATAAAACCCGAACACCCCGAATGGGATGTTCGTATTGAACTTGCCGGCGGTTTTGCTTTTATGAATGACATAATCAGTAAAATCCGCGCGGTTTCGGGTGTAACGACAATAAAGGAAATCTGAGCCATGTTAGAAAAACTGCTAGCCAAACTCCGCGAACATTTTTCAGAATGCCCCTGCTTTAAGGAAGGCGGCTGTTTATGCGCCGAAGTCAATTCTGATAAAATCAAGCCGGTTAAGCTTCCTGTCGGAAAATTGATATTTTCGCCGTTTAGCCTGTTGTTTGATAATGGCAAAAACTTTTTTCTGCTGGCCTTGCCTGTTGCGCTGGCTATCAGCCTTATTGCTATGCCGAGCGGTTTCGGATATATGTGCATTTATTCGCAAATTGCGCCGGTTACCGCTCATTGCAGCAACTCTGGGTTCTTTTACCTTCTTTATGGTTTAGCCAAAGTTTTTTTATGGGCGGTTTTTGCCGTAAAATGGTGTGAAATAAGTTTTCGGGGACAGCCTTTTGAATGGAAGTCATTATTAAAGGCAGACCGTCGCGTCATTAAGCTTGCATTGGCATTGATATTGGTTATCGTTCTGAATTTTCTGCCTATGGTGTCAGGCTGGGTTTTATACCTCAGGGAACCTAATCCCGATTGGCGGATAGAAATGGCTTTTTTCAGCCTCATGTCTGTCGGTTTTGTTATTCCGTTTGTTGTCCTTCGTTTTTATTCTGTACTGGCGTTCATTATTAACGGGGAAAAGGTGCCGCCGTTGAAAGAAATCTGGTATAAAACGGTCGGAGACACGCTGGTTATTTTAATGAGCTTGTTTTTTGTCTTTATCGTCGCTGTGTTTATTTTTGGTAATTTGTATCAGAATTTTCAAAGCGTGGCAGCCGGCAGCAGCTTTTATGTCAACTTTGCTTCCGAAATGATATATAATTTGATTTCATTAATGGTTTTAACGATTGTCATTAATAATTTTTATTTACAAAAGCAAATTTTGTTTGCAGAAACAGAGGGTGAATATGAGCAAAAATAGTTTTTCAGTCAGCCTGCCGTTTATAGAAACAATCCGCCGCAGCTACGGTTATTTCTTCGGGCATCTTGAGCTGTTTGTTAAAGTTTCTGCCGCATGGTTTATATTGATATGGGGTGCGGATGTTTTAGCCGGTTTTCCGTCCTTGTGCAGTGTAAGCTCAGAAAATTGCGCTTCGTCTGAAAAACAAATTTTGTCTTTTGTTATATTGGGCATATCTTCGATAGCCGTAATTATCGCTTATATCCGCGGCGTAGTTTTGCATATAGTTCCGGCCGGATATGGAACGTTAGAATTTGGCAAACGGGAATTAAATTATATCGGCAAAGGAATTTTGTTTTTTATAATAGCCGTTATTCCTGCTCTTTTTTTAGGTTTTTTTGCCGGTTTTATAGGCGGTATTTTTCAGGCAGATTCTAGAGTTTATGCCGGTTTGTCGTTTTTAAGCGCGCTTGTCTGCGTTATAATTGCGTTTCGTTTCTATCTGGCTTTTCCGGCGGTGGCCGTTGATAATCGGGAAATAGATTTTCAGAAATCTTTTGCCATTACCAAAGGCAATACCAATAAAATCTTCTGGGGGCTGGTCGTTATGATGCTGCCGGGGTGGATTTCTTTAATGGTTTTAGCGCTCATTTACCGTAGTTTGAATACGGATATATATTTAATCAAAATGTTATTGGCGGCTTTAACTTTGACAATTTCTTTTGTTGATGTCGGGCTGAAAGCTTCTTATTTGGCACATTTGTATCAATATTTTATCTATTTTTATCAGAAATGGCAGAAAGAAGAAAATAAATAAATAAAAAACCCCGCCGGATAAGCGGGGTTTTTATTTAGATTTTGCCGAGCATATTTGAAATGATTTTTAATTTATAAAAATTTTTGTTGCTGTCATTTTCGGGATAATATTCTTCAACATCAAGGGCCAATATTGCTGCCTGATTATTCAAAAAGTCTCGTCCTCGGTTAATATCCGGAGCTTTGCGGATAAGCAGCTGACGATATTCCTGCGCGTCTTTGACCGAGGCGCCGAGCAGTCCGTTGCGCTGGGCGTAAAGCTTGCTGTATTCAAAAATCGTATAAACAGTTGCCAGCAGAATGATGACGGTTGAGGGGCTGACAGCGGAAAGCATAATAAACATCGTCAAAAGCAGGAGCAGAATACACAGGGTTTTGAGCAGCCGGCTTTTCCATTTTGAGACAAATTTCATTTTGATAGACCAGATTGTCAGCGCAAAAATTATCGTTCCCCCTGACAAGAATATAAAATTATACCAAATATCATGGCTGAGTGCCGCAATGAAAAATTCGGAAATTATCAGCATGCCGACGCTGAAAAGCAAATAGCCGGTATTCAGTTTCAGGCTGAGCAGTCTCAGTCTTTTGCGTACGGATTTGCCGATAATATCCATCGCCCTTTTGATTTTCAGGCTGGAATAAGAATTGACGTTCAGGATGGCTTCATTGCCGATGAAAAGGTTGCTTATGGCGCGCCGTTCGTCTTTGCTTAAAGATTTAACGTCGTCCGTTTTCTTAACAAGCAAAACATTGTTGTCATTTTCTTCAATGTCTATGATATTTTTGCGGTAGGCATCCAGCAAAAAAGCGCCAAAAGACTTCTTGTCAGCCGCGCCTTGGGTAAGGTAGCGCAAGAGCGGAGAGTCTTTGTGCAGGCCGCTGATTTTTTTGTTTTTATTACGGCGGATATATTGCCATGACAGGAAATAGGAAATAGCGATGGCCGCCAGTCCCAGAGCCGAGAAAATAATATCTCCGTAGCTGCTGATGAACCTCAGAAAACGTTTGGTTAAGGAAGTGTTGGAAACTGTGTCTTTGGGAATGGAAACAATCATCTGCATGCCTTGTCCGATAAACAATGGCATTTGCGAAATAAATCCCAGAATGTTATCTTCTTCCTGAGTAATGATAACAGCGTCTTCGCTCCAGAATCCCGGGTATCCGGATAAGGCGGATTGTCCGAGCGGTTTCGTTAACGGCGGCATAATGACAACGGCGCCGGCACGCGCAATCACCATATTCCAAACGCTGCCGGTCAAGTTCCAATAGAACTCGTCAAATTCGTCATATTGAAAAATTTGGTTATCAAGAACATAGTTGAAAGTGTATTCGTAAAGCCCCGGCGCTAAGTCGGCTTTTTGTGAGGGTTCCATAAAAACATAATTATTGCGGTCAACAATTTTATATGGAATTTCAATATTATTGGCGGTAACGCTTAAAAGGCTGTAATCGACTTTTTGGCGCTCGCCGGTGCGTGTATAAACAAATTTGGGAAAGGCTCTGATGATGCCTTTTTTCAGTTTTTCGCCGTTGGCAACGACAACAATCGTGTCAGTCACTTGGACAAGGCCGTCTGGCAATATGTCGATTCTTGAAAAGAAATAGGGGATATGTTCTTTAGCCGGAACTAAAGTTTTTTCATAACTCGGCGGCAATTCGGCATCAATCATATCAATATTGGCTTTTTGCCATTCGGCCCTCTGATATTCCTGCCATCTTTGCCGAAGCTCCGCCTGATCGGCCGCATTCGGCTGCATGCCGGCAGAGCGCTTTTCGTCATCCGTATAAATTTTAGCGCCGGGTCTCGGTTTGCTCGTGTCAATCAGTTTGCTCATCGCATTATCGTAAATGCGCTCGAAAATGCTTTTTTGAGATTGCTTTTCAATTTCAATTTGCTCAGGCGTTTTTTGAACATTGATCGCGCCGTCGCCGCCAAGGCCGTCTCCGTCATCCAGATTTGTCTGAACGACTTTTGTTAAGCGGTCTTTAAGATAATTGCTCATTTCTTCCTTGTTCATATTTTGAAAGCGCGCTTTTTCCGCAAGAATTTCTTTAGACAATTGCAACGATTTGGGATTCTCTTTTTTTGCGCTTTCCATACTTGAAACCGGCCGACTGGCCGCATGGGAAACGTCGGGAATCAGGCAAAAAAGGCTGAAACATATTGCAAGAAAAAGTTTTCTCATAAAAACACTCTTTGCTGTTAACAAAAATTATACAACTGATAATATAGACTGATATTCATTAAGAAAAATTAAACATAAAGGAGAGTTTTGATGACTAATAAAGTTGCTGCCGTAATTCTTGGTGCCGGAAAAGGGACTCGTATGAAATCGGATTTGCCGAAAGTTATGATGCCCGTTTGCGGAAAGCCGATGATTCGCCATATTATCGATACTTTGGAAGCGGTTAAGGCCGATGAAATTGTAACGGTAATTGCTCCGGACGGCGACTTGGTCAAAAAAGAAGTTTCTCCCTATAAAACCTGTGTGCAGGATAAACAGCTCGGAACAGGCCATGCCGTTAAATGTACCAGAGAGGCATTGAACGGGTTTAAGGGTGATGTGTTGGTTATTTTCGGGGACCAGCCGCTATATACAACCGGCACTATTGAAAAAATGTTGAACAAACGCCGCGAAGGCTATGCTGTTGTTTGCTTGGGCTTCACGCCTGAAGATGCCGCCCGTTACGGCCGCCTGATTATGAAAAACGGCGAACTTGAGCGCATTGTCGAATATAAAGACGCCAATGAAGAAGAACGGGCTGTCAAATTTTGCAATTCGGGCATGATGTGTTTTGACGGCGAAAAAATGTTCGAAATTTTAGATGCTGTTTCTAATGAAAATGCCGCCGGCGAGTATTATTTAACAGATGCGGTGGCCATTGCCCTTAAAAAAGGTTTGAAATGCAGCGCGGTCGAATGCCCGGTAAACGAAGCCGCCGCAGCTAACACCAGAGAAGAACTGGCTTTTCTTGAAGAGCTTTTGAAAAAGAGAAACGGCAATTAGAAAATGACAAAATTTTTCTTATTTGTTAAAGAATATTGGTTCGGATTGCTCACCAGCTTTATTTTGCTGGCGGGCTTTCTGTTTTTTTTGCTGATATTGCTGTCGCCGCGTTATGATTTGCAAAGGCGGGGGTTTATTCCCTGTACCGAAGCTTTGGCGCAAGGTTTGCAGTCTTGCCCGCAAGAGGGCAAATACAACTGTATTTTCACGGAAATTATGAAAAACAGCTGGTGTGATGCCAAAGTTATCGGCTCCGGTTTCAAATTATGGTTGAACGGCAAGCAGCCTGCGCCTTGGTCTAATTATATTTTCAAACCCGAACTTTCAGATAGTGAAAATGTTCCGAATGAATTTGACGCTGAATTTTATGCTCCCGGAAACCATCCTGAACTGGATTTGATTAAGTTAAAGCAATTGAGCGATATTATTGACGAAAACAATGCCGAATTGGAAAAACGGCAGGCTGAAACAACAGAAAAGCCGGAGGCAAAACAACCGGCAGAAGAGGAAAATAAAAATGACGGAAAATAAGCTGCCCGCATGGGATTTATCAGATTTATATAACGGAATTAATGATCCTGCTGTCAATCGGGATTTACAACGTTATAAAGAAATGTCGGAGAAATTTGCCACCGATTACAAAGGAAAATTGGCTTCGTTAAATGCTTCCGAATTTGCAGATTCCTTAAAGGTATATGAAGAAATCTCCGTAATCGGGGATATTCTCGGCGAATTTGCTTATCTGAATATGTGTACGCAAATGAAGAACAATGAAGCGATGGCTTTTTATCAGAACATCAGCGAAAAGCTGACGGATTATGCCAAGCCGACAGTTTTTTATACCTTGGAGATCAACCAGCTGCCGGAAGATAAGCTTGCCGGCTGGATGAAAGATGAAAAAGTCGCTTTTTACAAGCATTGGCTGGAACGTGTCCGCCGTTTCAAAAAACATGAATTGAGCGAAGAAGTTGAAGAAGTCCTGCTTGAAAAATCAATTACGTCTTCTTCGGCTTGGGTGCGTCTGTACGAAGAACATTCCTCCCGCCTCAAATTTATAGTTGACGGCAAAGAATATAACGATGCCGAAATAAGCAAGCTCTTGCAGGATAAAGACCCTGCTGTCAGAGAAAAGGCCGGCAAAGAATTAAACCGCGTTTCCAAAGAAAATAGTCCGTTGTTTGCTTTTATTTATAATATGGTTATTAAAGACAAAGCCATTGAGGATGAAAAGCGCGGTTATGAAAAACCGATTTCTGAACGTAATCTGCATGAGAATGTCAAAGATGAAGTTGTTGATGCGCTGGCCGAAACCGTTAAGAAAAATTATCAACATATCAGCCACCGTTTTTATAAACTGAAAGCGAAATGGCTTGGCGTGGATAAAATCCAGTATTGGGACAGAAACGCACCGCTGCCTTGCGCCGAGGACTTGCATTACAGCTGGGATGAAGCTGTGAAACTGGTGTTAAACGCATATAGGGAGTTTTCTGAAGATTTATATAAAACCGCTTTGCCGTTTTTTGAAAATAACTGGATAGACGTGCCGCCTCGTGACGGCAAGCGCAGCGGCGCATTTGCAGCCGGAACCACCAGCACAAAACATCCTTATTTATTCTTGAACTTTGTCGGCAAGCAGAATGATGTTCTGACTTTGGCACATGAGCTGGGGCATGGCTGCCATATGCGCCTGCGCCAGAAAAACGGCGATTTGAATGAAACCAGCCGAATGACGTCGGAAGAGGTTGCTTCCGTCTTCGGCGAGATGATAACGTTCCAATCCATGCTGCGCTCAATTGACGATGACAAGGCCAAACTCTGCCTGATAGCTTCCAAAGTCAATGATATGATTAACACCGCTTTCCGACAGATTGCTTTCCACTTTTTTGAGAGCAAAGCCCATGACGAGCGCAAAGGCGGCGAACTTTCCGAGCAGCGTCTGGCCGACATCTGGGTAGAAGTTCAGAAAGATGTGTTGGGGCCGTCGGTTATTGTTGATGAAAATTCAGCATACATCTGGTCTCAGGTCGGGCATTTCTTTTTCCTGCCGTTTTATGTTTATGCTTATTCTTTTGCCGATTGTCTGGTCAATTCTTTGTATCAGGTCTCAACGGAAGACAAAGTTAACGATTTTCCGGCACAATATTTGGAAATGCTTTCCAAAACGGCTGTTACCGAATATGACGAATTGTTAAAGCCTTTCGGTCTGAACCCGTCTGATGCGTCTTTCTGGAATAAGGGGTTGAGCTTAATTTCCGGTTATATTGACGAATTGGAGCGTTTGGATAAAAAAATCTTTGGCTGATTCTTAAAAGTAAGCCCCCTTGAAGAAGGGGGCTTTTTCTTTAGGCCGTTAAAATGCCTTTTCGCTGAATCCTTTGGCTGTTTCCAGATAGTGGGCTGAAGTTTCCGGCGTTCCCATATATCCCAGAGAATAGTTGGTAACAATAAAACCAAACGGATTTTTTGCCAAATCGTCACGGGTTCGGAAAGGCGGCGTGCCATATACGATGCGCAGGGTTGCGCGCCAAATGCTGGTATGCGGCGTTTCGTCTTCGGGCAGATAGTCATGGGTTAAAAACTGAACCTGCCATAAGCCGGTTGTCATAATTTTAATCCATTGTATCTCAACATCGCGCTTGAGCGATTTGACGCGGAACTGATCCATGCTTGCTTTGGCCTCTTTGCCGGCAAACATGGTGTAAACATAAGAGGAAGAATACCAATACAGCGTTTCGTAAGGAGCCCAGCGGCGTTGTAGTTCATCATAGTCTCTGGTAATTTTATGGCGCAGCTGGATATAATGGTAAATATGCTGTTCTGCAAGCAAATCAGAAGCAGAAACGACGCGTTCTTGCGGTTCAATCTGCTCCAACTGGGAAAAATAGTCATTAATATAAAGCAAACGCGGGTAGGCGGAGCGTTGGGGAAGAAGCAGATAAATTGTTGCGGCCAGCATCATATTGATACTGATGCTCATGCTTGAGACAACAACCAAAATGCGTGATGTCCATAAATAGCGGCGTTCCGGCATGGCATCAACATGCACGCTTTCGGGATAAAGCCCCAGTTTGTCAGGGCTTTTCTTCTCGCGGTATTTGAATATCGTCCTAAAGATGTCAAACATTTCTTGGCAGCTCTCATTTCGAAATTTTGTTTGCTAAAAATTATTTTAGCCGAGAAACTTTAATATTTTATATATGAAAGTTGAATAAAAGCAAATAAATACTGTTAATCTCAAATAATTTGATATATTTTAGCCTCAAGAGACGTTTCTGCAAAGGATTGGATAGCTATGAAGAAGTTGCTTCTTTTTTCGATAATCGGTTTGATCAGCGTGGTTTCCTGCACGAATGGAAACCGTCAGGCCGTAAGCGTGCCGACGCCGGTCGCTTATACGGATTGGGATCGTGCGATCAGGGTTGACGTTGATATGCATAATATGTATGCCGGAACCCCGCGCAAAATTGAAAAGCCGATTGATATGTACATGGCTATGGCCTTGGCGTTAAAATATAATTATACGCGCCGCGTCGTCAGTTATGAAGAAAGCGTTGCCAAAGCAGGAAAATCTCCGGTAAATAAGCTTCCTGAAATTTTTGCGGCCGCCGGCTATGTTAACGATACTTCTTCTGCGGATGCCGGTTCCGATTTGAAACTGGCATGGAATATATTGGATGTCAGTACGGTTTATTATCAAAGTATGGATGAAAAATACCGCAATAATATCGCTTTTGAACAAAGCCGCAAAGTTATCCATAATGTTTTGCAGGAAACCCGCCTGCTTTATTGGAAAACGCTGACGGCGCAAAAATTGCTGCCGACAGTCAACGAGATGATAGAATATATGACTTTGTCTGTTGACGAAATTAACGCGCGCGGTAAAGAGCTGGCCGAAAGCGGAAAGAGCCTGTCTATGGACGAGATGATGAAAAAGCGCCAATATATGGAAGCGGTAAAACGCCTGTCAGCCTTAAAACGTGAGTTTGAAACTTCGGAAATCCGCTTGGCTGCGTTAATGGGGCTGCATCCGTCTTCCCAATATAAACTGGTTGGCCCCGAATATGGCAATTTTTCCCTGCCTGAAATTAAGAGCAGCTTGTCGGAAATGGAATGGATTGCTTTGACAAACCGTCCGGAACTGCGTATTCGCGATTTGGTAACGACGCCGGACGAATTAAAAGTTTATGTCAGACAATATCAGGCGCCGACTGCGGAAAGATATAAAACCAATCCCGCTTATTATAACCGCATCTGGGCAAAGAAAGGCAAAGAAGTTGCCGTTCATATTTTTGAAGACTTGAAAGAGCCGAATGAAAGCGATTTGGAAAATCTGCGCCGCCAGAGAATGACTAATTTGATTTTAAGCCAGGTGTATGTGTCTTGGGCGCGTTACATGTCTGCTTATGAAGATTATCAGATTAATCAGGAAATTGCCGATGTTTCTGAAAACATTGCCGAAGACGTGACCATTGCTGACGGAAGCAGGGCTGAGAAAAGCAAGCTTGAAGCCGCCAAAGCTATTGAAGACGAGGTTCGGGCTTACGGCGCTTATGTCGAATTGCAGGATTCTCTCGGAAATTTGTATGCAGCCTTGGGGCTTGATGCTGCTCCTTATTATATCTTAAACGAGAAGCCGTCGCGTATTGCCGTTTATCTGCGCGGTGTGTTTGACCGTTGGAAAAACGGCGAGTTTCTGCCGGACAATCGTCCGTATCTGCTGAACATTCCGGCCAAACGCCCGCCGGTTAATTTGTCCTCAGGCACGCTGCTTCCGGATGTGACTTTGGAAACCGGTCAGCAGGTTAATATTAAACTTCCCGATGCGATTCTGAGTAAAGTCGATTTCAGCGGAAAAATTACGACCAAAGCAGGAATGCATGACGATTCGCCGCTGCCGAAATGGTTGAAATATGATGAGGAAAACAAGTTGTTTACCGGTATTGCCATGCCGTCAGACCTTGGCGAATATAAAATTAAAGTTTATATTTCCGATGAAGCCGGCAATGTCGGATATGTCACTTTCAAAATCAACATTGTTGATGTCTACGTTCCGTCAATGCGGGTTATGGGCTTGACTGAAGGGCGTAAAACCACGGTTTTGAAACGTTGCAAAGGTCCGCAATGCACGGATGACTATATTCAGGAAAGCGTAATCGGTGAGGAAGTTGTAACCGAACCTAAAAAATAGCTTGATTTAATATGTGTAAAAAAAGCCCTCGGATTCTTTTCGGGGCTTTTTTCGTCTGATAGTAGGGCAAAAAAGAATCTGCTACTATATATAGCGAATCTTTTATGGTAAACGCCTAATTCTAACACAATATTTAGATGTTAACCTTTGTGTATTTTGACATAAATTTTGCCTTATTTGCCGATAAAAAAAGTTATTAAGAAGGTTATCTACAAGCCCAAATTTTTTTTATCCAATAAATATAATGGGATAGGGGCAGAACGGGAAAAAATTAACTTTAAAATGCTTGTTATCGTCTCCCCGATAACGCAATATTATTGCAAGGTCAGCGTGAGCAAAATCCTTAAATTTTACCTGAATTAGTATTGAAATAAAAAGATGTGTATATACCACATATGGGATATTTACATTTTTTTAATACTAAATATGGTATGAGTATATCCGGTGGATATAAACGGAACAATAAAAGATAACACTAAAAAATGAAGGGTCGTTTTAGCGAAATGTCAGAGACTGAATACACTACTTCTCCAATCGAATCAGAAAACTCTCCGGTTGAGAACGTTACTAAAAGAGATGGTACACTAGCCCCGTTTGATAGCTCCAAAATTTTTAATGCGATTAAAAAAGCCGGTCAAAACACCGGTGAGTTTGGCGAAGAAGAAAGCTGGTTGTTAACCGCTCAGGTTTTGAAAGTTTTAAAACATAAATTTGCAGAGTCTCTGCCGTCTATTGAGCATATTCAGGATGTTGTCGAGCAAGTATTGATTTCTGCCAACTATTTTGCCACCGCAAAGGCTTATATCTTGTACCGCGACCAGCGTAACCGCATGCGTACCGACAAAAAGGTAATGGTCGATGTCGAGAGCTCTATTAATGAATATCTGGAAAGATTGGACTGGCGCGTTAACGCTAATGCCAATCAGGGGTATTCTAACGGCGGTTTGATTTTAAATGTTTCCGGCAAGGTTACGGCGAACTATTGGTTAAGCCATGTTTATCCGGCTGTTGTCGGCGAAGCCCACCGCAACGGCGATATTCATATCCACGATTTGGATATGTTGGCAGCTTATTGCGCCGGCTGGTCATTGAAAAATCTTCTGCATGAAGGTTTCAACGGCGTTCCGGGCAAAGCTGAAGCAGGTCCGGCAAAACATTTGTCTGCGGCTGTCGGCCAAATGGTCAACTTTATGGGAACCTTGCAAAATGAATGGGCCGGCGCTCAGGCATTTTCTTCGGTTGATACTTATTTGGCGCCTTATGTCCGCGTTGACAAATTGAACTATGAACAGGTTGAACAAGCGTTTCAGGAACTGGTTTATAACCTCAATGTTCCGTCTCGCTGGGGTTCGCAAACGCCTTTCACCAACTTTACTTTTGACTGGGTCTGCCCTGATGACCTGCGCGATAAGCACCCGCTGATTGCCGGCGTTGAGCAGGATTTCACTTATGGCGACTTAAAAGAAGAAATGCACATGATTAACAAAGCCTACATCAATGTTATGATGAAAGGCGATACAAAAGGCCGTCCGTTTACATTCCCGATTCCGACTTATAACATTACGCCGGATTTCCCTTGGGAAGACGAAAATACCGAACTCTTGTTCGAAATGACTGCTAAATATGGTCTGCCTTATTTCCAGAACTTTTTGAATTCTGTTTTGAAACCAGGTCAGATTCGCTCTATGTGCTGCCGTCTGCAGCTTGACTTGCGCGAATTGCTGGCTCGCGGTAACGGCTTGTTCGGTTCTGCCGAGCAGACAGGTTCAATCGGTGTTGTTACTTTCAACTGCGCCCGCTTGGGATATGTTTATAAAAATGATGAAAACGGCTTGTTTGCAAGAGTTGACGAGTTAATGAACATTGCCCGCACGTCTCTTGAAATCAAACGCAAAGTTATCCAACGCCTGATTGACAACGGTCTGTTCCCGTTCACCAAACGCTACCTCGGCACTTTGCGCAATCACTTTTCTACGATTGGCGTCAACGGTATCAATGAAATGATTTTGAACTTCACTGACGGCAAAGAAAATATTGCAACCGCTTGGGGACAGAATTTTGCCGAGAAATTCTTGGATTATATCCGCGCCAACATGGTTAAGATTCAGGAAGAAACCGGACATATGTATAATTTGGAAGCAACGCCGGCCGAAAGCGCTACTTACCGCTTTGCCCGCGAAGACAAAAAACGCTTCCCGAATATCATTCAGGCCGGAACCAAAGAGAACCCTTATTATACCAACTCTTCACAACTGCCCGTCGGCTATACCGATGATCCGTTTGAAGCTTTGGACTTGCAGTCTCGTTTGCAAACCAAATATACCGGCGGTACGGTTCTGCACCTTTACATGGGACAGAAACTGTCTTCGGCCAGAGTTTGCCGCGAACTGGTTAAAAAGGTTCTGACCAACTACCGTTTACCCTACATTACCATAACTCCGACATTCTCTGTGTGCCCAAAACACGGATATATCTCAGGAGAACATAAATACTGCCCGATCTGCGATGAGGAGAAAAAGGCAGAAAAAAGAAGAGCCGCAGCCTCTGGCAAAGAAGTTGCTTAATTGAATAAATTTAGAAAAAATGGAGTAATATAAATGACCACAATTAATTTTGAAGATATTAAATTGAGTGATGAAGAAAGACAGCCTTGCGAAGTTTGGACCAGAGTTATGGGCTATCTGCGTCCGGTATCAGAATTTAATAAAGGCAAAAAGTCTGAATTTTATTCAAGAGTATGCTTCTCTGAAAGCAAAGCTATTTCCGGTATGGAAAGCCGTGAAGACAGCATGGCTGTTGCAGCGGAATAATTTCTCCGTATTCTGCCAAATACGATGAAACACATTATAATCGGCGGTGTTGAAACTTTCAGCACCGTCGATTTTCCAAATCAGATGGCTGCTGTTGTTTTTATGCAGGGCTGTCCGTGGAGTTGTCCTTTCTGCCATAACAAGGCTTTGCAGAAAATCGGTGCCGAAAGCGATTTTATTTGGGAAAAATTTTTTGAATTTTTAAAAAGCCGCAAAGGCATTTTAGACGCAGTTGTTTTCAGCGGCGGCGAACCATTGGTTCAAGATGATTTGGGGGCTTATATTGAAGAAGTAAAAGCGCTCGGTTATAAAATAGGCTTACATACGGGGGGGTATCGCCCGCAAGCTTTGGCAAAGGTTCTTCCTTTGGTCGACTGGATTGGCTTTGACATTAAAGCGCCATTAATTGAGGGCCGCTATCAGGAAGCGGTTGGCGGAGCCAATCATTTTTCCCGTGTAACGGAAAGTCTTGATATGATAGTTAAAAGCGGCAAAAGCTTTGAATGCCGCACGACTTGTGACCCGCGTATTTTGAGTATAAGTGATATTTATGCCATTGCCGATGAGCTGAAAAGAAAAGGCGTTAAAGAATATTATCTGCAGCGTTATCGGCAGGTTGAAGGAGATGAGACGCCGGATAGTGAATGTGACAAGTTCTTTGAAGATAAAAAGCTGCTGGATTATTTGAAATCCTGCTTTGACGTTTTTGATATTCGCAAATAAAAAAACACCCCGTATAAATCATCGGGGTGTTTTTTTTAATTACATTTTTTATGGCGCCAGCACTTTATCCTTTGTGTAGCACATCGGTCCGCCGTTTGCCATTGTTGCGCAGCTGGCACCGGAAGGACAGCAATATTCTATGCCGTTGCACATTTGGGAAACACAGTTGTTACTTGCGTCTTCAAGTGAAGGGCATTCGCATGAGCCAAACATACCCAACAGACAGCCGCTCTTGCAAACGGAGCATTTTGTCGGAGTGCCTGTGACACAAGTTATACAGTTGGGTACATTGCATATTGGTAAAGTAAGTTGATAAGAACAAGTGCCGCTGAATTTGTTATTCAGGTTGTGCCCGCCCCAACCGTTCTCGCTGTCTTTCATATCAGGAAGAAATTGTAGTTTAGCCAGTTTGTAAGAATCTGGCATAGGCTTTAGCCCTTGTGTTGTGTGTGATTGTGTGAGTGTGTGATTGTGTGAGTGTGTGATTGTGTGAGTGTGTGAGTGTGAAATTATTGAAGGAGACAGGAACATGTCTAACCTCTTCTGCATAAGTTAAATTAGAAATTAAGATAGCAGAAAGTAAGCCCAAACAGGCGGATTTGAGATTAAACATGACACACCTCTCAAAATAATCAGAACTAAAGCCTATAACGTTAATGATAAATGTTTTTTTTTTTTTGCAACCGAAAAATGCAAAGGGTCTAATTTATCATATTTTTGTAACAAGTTGGATTTAAAAGAAAAATCTCTCCCGCAGAATGTTCTGAGGGAGAGATAAGAAAAAAGCTGATTAAAGTTTTATTTTTGAATTTATTTCATTCCAGACCGAGAGTTTTGCTTGTAAAGCATTGGGCGGGTATTTCTGTTTGTTGCTTCGGTATTCTGCTCTCGCTTTTAATAAAGCTTCTTTTTGAGAATTGGCAGAACGAATACCTGATGCCGATATGCCTGATGGCACAATAGGTTTTCCGCGCAGATTGTATTTTGATAATTGTTGTGAAGAATTTGTATTTTGTAACAAAATGGCATTATTATCCAATCCGACAAAATTTATTTTATCTGCATTGTCAAAGCGGATATGTTCGCATTTGTGAAAATTGCCATAGGCATCGGCTTGTGCAACCAAAATTTCAAGATTATATCCGCCGTCTTGAAAATACGCATGCTTCTCGTAGAGCATACATGCTAAAACGGCTGTTTTTTGGTCAGGTGAAATTTTAAAAGAGAAACGGTCTTTTGCATTAAAATAGAAGCGGCCTTTGAATGGCGCATAAACTTTTTTATAAAGGCTGTTCTTTTCCATAAAAGTTTCAAGGCCGATAATGTCTTTTTTGTTAAATAATTTTTCCAGTTCTTTGGTTTTGTCGTTATCGAAATTATACAATCGTCAAACTCCCAATAATTATCTGTACTGGAAGCAATATAACTTGTTGTGGCTATTTTGTCAATATTTATGTCTATCATACCGGCATTTTTTTATAAAAGCCGTATTTTTCTTTATTTAGGCTTTGTTTTAAGCTTGCCATAATGTTTTTTCGGCGCGGCAGAAAGCATAACTTCATTTTCCCGACGGGCTTTTTTAAATTTTATCTCTCCGTCAAATTTTTTTAATTTGGGAGTGTCGCCGCGTTTTTTGCGTACGTCGCTGAGGCGTTTGGGTTTTCGCATTTCAAAAATATTATTTTGTTCGGAATGGCATTTGCGGCTTGATTGCCGGTTGAATTTTATTTCAGGGCTTTCTGCTTTTTTTTCAAACTCCGGTTTTTTTGTTTTATTGGGCTTCTTTTCTACGGAGAAACCAAACTTTCCGATATTTCTGCCGAGTGTGTAATAAAAGCCGTGGACATAAGCGATCAGTCCGGCTTTTTCGAGCCAGAGCTTGCCATTGTCGTCAATATATTTATCATCGACATTGACAGCGGCAATTTCAGCCAGAAACATATCATGCGTGCCGTAGCTTTTCACATCAATAACTTTGCATTCCAAAGAAACCGGCGCTTCTTTGATTTGCGGCGCTTTTATTTCAGAGCAGGCTTCGGCGGTTAATCCCATCTCTTTGAACTTATCAATATTTCGCCCTGATTTAACGCCGCACCAGTCAGCAGCTTTAACAAGAGGCAGGTTTGTCAGATTAATGACAAATTCGCCGCTTTTTGAAATCAGTTCATGCGAGTATCTTGACGGGCGGATAGAAACATAAGTGAGCGCCGGATCTGAAGCAATAATGCCGGTCCAGGCCGCTGTCATCATATTTGGTTTTTCTACTGTGCCGCAGGAGATAAGGGCAGGAGGAACGGGAGCCAGCATGGTTCCCGGCTTCCAGGTAATTTTGCTCATGGGAAAATCCTTTTCATAATAGTTTTAATAACAGCACACTAACGCAGTTTCAAACATTCTGCAATCACATTTGCGTAAGTATAAAAATTTTTTTTATATAACCTTGGTTTTGGTTTTGGGAGGATTATATCTTCTGTCTATAAATTTCTTGCAATTATAAGTAATCTAAATTAAGAATGTACCATACGTTTTTTACCTCGGGAGGCCGCATTGAACAGAAAAGATCTGGATTTAATTGAAGCAATCTGCGCTTTAAAAGTGATTAACAAATGTTTTGGCAAAAGGCAGGCGGCTTTAGATTTCGGCATTTCCGTCGATACGCTGAATAAATACTTGGATAATCTGGAAAGCGAAGTCGGTTACAAAGTATTGTCCAGTAACGGGCGAGGTTCTTACGTGACGAGCCGCGGTGAAAATCTGGTGGAAAAAGCTGCTGCAATAGAGCAAATTCTGGCTTCGCTGAAAGAAGATTTTTCTGACAAGAAAGATATTTCCGGCGAGGTGCGCGTCGGCATGCCGTTAATTATCAGCGCCAATCTGCTTCCCAAAGATATTGACGAATTTTATGTCCGGTATCCGAATATCAGCCTGACGTCTATTGTCGCAATGGATGCGGATATTAACGAAAGCAGAATTTCAAATGTTGACGTTGCTTTAACCTTTCAAACGCCGTGTTCCCCTGATTTAGTCGTGATACATTCTAAAAAAATTGAAATAGGCTTCTTTGCCTCGCCGCAGTATTTGTCGCGTTACGGTTATCCTATGGATTTGGAAGATTTGCTCAATAATCACCGTATTGTTCACAAAATGGGCAGTGAAAAATATGTTAAAGGCTGGGGAGAGTGCTTGAAGCGAGCCAAACATAAATGCTATTCGTCAAATTCCAGCTTGTCTTTGTACGAGGTTTTGCGTAATGGCATTGGTGTCGGGCTTATGCCGCTGCGTTTCAAAGATGAAGGTATGGTTTGCCTTGATAATATCAAATGTGAAAGCAGTGTTGTTTTCTACCTCGTAACGCATACCAACAGCAAAAACATTCCAAAGGTCCGCGCCGTTCTTAATTATTACAAAGAATTGCTGGATAATATGTGATTGTTAAATATCTTGTTTCATTTATGAGATATTAAATTTATTGGCGTTAAAAAAACACCTCAAACCGGAAAGGTAAGAGGTGAAGAAAAATTTTCTTTTTTAGCGTGAATTAAGCTCGTTTCCAAGTTTCAAAAATAGCCTGTCCCGCCAGTATTAAAATGCCTATGGCAAACATGATGATGCAAGGATATGCATACCATATTGTAATTTGGGGCAGTGTGACCGAAATCAGGTGCTTAACCATATAATCGATAATGCATTCGGTGCATCCCAGCCCTAAAAAGCCAAACGCGCCGCAGCCGGCAAACTTTGCCGCTTTGTCTTCGTGTTTGATGAAATAGGTACACATCGTCAGGCAGCCGATACCGAAGATGGCGATGAACGTTCCGACGGCGAGTTCTGTAGCGGTAGTCTGCGGGAGCAACTTAAATCTCTCAAGGATGACAGCCGAGAGGCTGCCGATGAAGCCGATGCAGAGCAGAGACCAAGCTTTGTTTTCACGGTTCATTTTGATAAACTTTTTTACCGGAGTGAAAAGATTCATAAGATTAAATTTTTTAGGGTTAAGCTTATCAGTATGATTGTGAATTCATCACGGTTCATAGTAATAAGCAGAAATATATATTTACAACTTCAGACATATCATATTCCCGTTGCTTATACAATATAAAAAAAACTCCCGTTACGGGAGTTTTTTTTATGGTGCGCTAGGCCGGAATCGAACCGGCACGGCCTTGCGGCCAACAGATTTTAAGTCTGCAGCGTCTACCTGTTCCGCCACAAGCGCATCATGAAAGTCGTTATACAAAGAAAATTTTATAATTGCAACATAAAACTTGAGTCTTTTATCAAAATATGCTTGAGTATCAATGTTAACAAACATAAACAATCCGCTTGCGGCAAAAGCTGCGGCAGGAGACAGCGTCCCGGCAGCCTGTTCGCAATACGGATTTTTCAAAAGGATTAAATATATGAAAACTATTGATATTTCTTGGCGCAGATATGTTTTGCCCAACATCAATAACGAAGGCTGGCGTTTTGTCGGAATCTTTGCGGCAGTAACAGCGTTACTGGCAATGATGTGGCAGCCGCTCGGCTGGTTTGGTTTGGTTCTGACCGTATGGTGCTACTATTTCTTCAGAGATCCGGAACGCGTCACGCCCGAAATCGACAATGTGGTCGTTTCTCCTGCTGACGGTATTGTCCAGATGATTGCCAAAGTTAAGGCGCCGGAAGAATTAGGGCTTGGCGATGCCAAATTTACCCGTGTCAGCGTTTTTATGAGTGTTTTTAACGTGCATGTTAATCGCGCTCCGGCTCAGGGAACCATTACCAAATCTGTTTATGTGCCCGGAAAGTTTCTGAATGCAACTTTGGACAAGGCCAGCAAAGATAATGAGCGTCAGCTTCTGGCTATGAAAACCAAGAGCGGCAAAACCATTTGTTTCGTTCAGATTGCAGGTCTGATTGCCCGCCGCATCCTCTGCGAAGCCAGCGAAGGTATGGAATATAAGGCCGGCGAACGTTTCGGCTTAATCCGTTTCGGATCCCGTTTGGATGTTTATCTGCCGGAAGGTGTCGAACCCAAAGTCTGCTTAGGACAGACAATGGTTGCCGGCGAAAGCGTTATTGCCAATCTGACAGATGAGGCTCCGCAAGTTAAGGGAGTAATCCGCTAATGGAAAAAATGCACCCGGTGCTTATGACTAAACGCAAGCTGACAGCTTTGCCGTTTCGTAAAATTGCGCCTAATATTGTCACCATGCTGGCTTTGTGCGCTGGTGTCACCTCAATTCGCTATTCTATTCAGGAAGACTGGGTTAAAGCCGTTTTGTGCATTTTTGTAGCAGCCTTTTTTGACGGTTTGGACGGTCGCGTTGCCCGTATGTTAAAAGGCTCCACCAAATTCGGCGCCGAATTGGATTCTTTGTCTGATTTTGTGAGCTTTGGCGTCGCTCCGGCGATTCTGTTGTATCAATGGTCTTTGTTTGACCTGCCGAAATTCGGCTGGTTTTTCTGCCTGTTGATGTCTATCGGCATGGCTATGCGTCTGGCTCGTTTCAATACCATGCTGGAAGAAGAGCCTCAGCCCGAATATTGGTCTCATTTCTTTGTCGGCGTGCCGGCTCCGGCCGCTGCCGCTTTGGTTATGATGCCGGTTATGATTTCGTTTGAAATGCCGGAATTAGCTTATGTTCGTTCGCATGCTTTTTGTGCGTCAGTCTTGTGTGTTGTCGCTTTCTTAATGGTTAGCCGCATACCGACTTTTTCAACCAAAAAGCTTAAAGTGCCGACTTATTTGTTTATTCCGATGATGTTGATTGTGGCTTTGTTTGCCAGCTTTATCATCACTCAGCCTTGGTTGACGTTGGGAATTATGACTGTACTCTATGCTCTGTCCATTCCTGTCGGTATTATCGTTTTTCTTAAAGAAAAACATGATTATGAAAAGAATTGACAATAAGATTTGAGAATAAAAAAACTCCCCGATTATTTATCGGGGAGTTTTTCGTTTTTAATTTACTTCATAGCCGGAGCATTGGCTGCAGCAATAGTAACCGCCTCCCAAATCTCTTATACAGTTGGCATAAGTATGCTGCAAATCCCAGCTGGTACAACTGTTTTTGGCAGCACAGTTGTAATTGGGAATATAGCATTTTTTTCCGGTGAAACCGGTTGCACAACACTCCGGATGCCACCCGTTCTGGATGCATGTGTTAGTTCCGGAAGAACCTGATGAGGATGATTTATCTTCGCATTTGTAACAGGTGTTGCCCAATGAGCTTGTCGCAGTTCCTGTCTGAACAGGATTTGTGTAGCCGGAACATTTCTCTAATTGGTAACCGCTGGGGCATGTTTCTTTAACGGCAGCGGCACAAACTTTTTTGACGCAAACAGCGCCACTTGTTGTTGCTGTTGCGCCTTCATCATTATATAAACAAGCACAAGATGTACTGTTTGAGCATCCCAAATAACTGTTTGAACCACATTGAGTAGAAGTACAAACGCCTGCCGTTCCTCCTCCAATAACAATTGAGGATACACCTAAAGAGACTTTATTTTTGATTAAAAATTTAGCAAAGTCATAATCGGGTAAAATATATCCTTCTTCTTCAGCACATCTGCGTCTTGCTAAGGCACAACTCATACCGTTATGATAGGGAATAGTTGTGACAGCATAAGTCTCCCCATTATATGTGACTTTTTTAGCTGTATTGGCATAGCCGTCAATTGTTCTAAATGTCA
>CASZWJ010000005.1 GCA_949493535.1 uncultured Alphaproteobacteria bacterium | reverse complement strand
GCGATACATGCATCAAGGGTTGCCCAAACGGGCAGACGCTCGTTGACGGAAGCTGTGTCGCTTGTGCCTCTTCTTTGACGTACAAAAATGCTAACGGTACATCCCATTTTGCAACAAAAGTAACGTATAACGGGACAAATTATGCCGTTTTTGCAACTCAGATCGGACTTTATTGGAAACGTGTTAAAGAACATTGTTTTGCCGATAACTATAACTCTCCGAAAATGGATTTTGCCAAATATTTAATGGCTAATAGAGAAACTTTAGGATTAAGCGGCTTAAGTTTTGGCGGAGATAACTACGTTAGGACTTCAACTCAATGCGGTTCCACACAATACATTGGCTGCAACAGTCCGACATCTTGTACATGTTTGCCGGATGATACGCCTTCTGCCGTTTCACCTTTGTGTGTTAAACCTCTTTGTCCGAATTTTGCGTCAGAAACCTGCCCAGAAGGTTACAGAATCAATAAATGTAGTTCCCCAAATGAAACCCAAACAGGGACTGCGACAAGTTCATTAGGCAAAACATGCTATAAATGTGAGAACAAGTCGTCTTCTTCCGGTTCGGGTTCTTCAGGCACAAGTACCTGTGTTAAGGAAGGATATCACCCTGATTGTTGTGCGACAGGTTTTACCGGTAAAAAATGTTATATTCCCAATTACAACTGTGCTGCCAGAAACAGTTGTACCAGCTGGGATTTGCAGCATACTTATGCCAACTGTATAAGAGATTTGGGAAACGGTTACTATTGCTGCAGCCAATGCTCCGGCTATGAAGTAAATTAAGCCGCACACAACAAAAAAACACCCCGATAAATTATCGGGGTGTTTTTTTTATTCAATGAATAATTATTTTTTCAAAACAACCACACCGGGAAGTTCTTTGCCTTCCATCCATTCAAGGAAAGCGCCGCCGGCTGTTGAAATGTAACTGAATTTATTTGCGACACCGGCATTTTCCAAAGCGGAAACGGTATCGCCGCCGCCGGCAACAGTCATCAGCTTGCCGGACAAAGTCAATTCGGCAGCATGGCCTGCTACGGCGTTGGTTGCCGTATCAAACGGTTTTAATTCAAACACGCCCAAAGGACCGTTCCAAACCAAAGTTTTGCACTCATCTAATTTAGCATTGATGGCAGCAATGGTTTTTGCACCTACATCCATCAAAATCCAGCCTTCAGCAGGGATATTTTCCAAATCGACGGTTTTGTGTTCGGCATTGGCTTTGAACTCTTTGGAAACAACGACATCCAACGGCAAAATGATTTCGCAGTTGTTTGCTTGGGCTGTTTTCATAATCTCTTTGGCTGTTTCAATCATATCCATTTGAACCAAAGAGTTAGCTTCATTAACGGTATCAACGCCGCTGGCCTTCATGAAAGTATGAGCCATACCGCCGGAGATAACCAGCTTGTCGACTTTTTTAACCAGATTATTTAATAAATCTAATTTGGTAGAAACTTTTGAACCGCCGACAACAGCCATCAACGGGCGTTTCGGATCATTCAAACCTTTAGACAAGGCATTGACTTCTTCTTCCATAAGCAAGCCCATGGCTGCAGGACGCAATTTAGCTGCGGCAACCATAGACGCATGGGC
This sequence comes from uncultured Alphaproteobacteria bacterium, assembly GCA_949493535.1. Lineage (GTDB taxonomy): Bacteria > Pseudomonadota > Alphaproteobacteria > RF32 > CAG-239 > CAJLXD01. The sequence continues at coordinate 87,341 of CASZWJ010000005.1, read as the reverse complement.
GCGGTGAGCCGTTGAGAAAGCGTCTGAAACATAAACATCAGCCGGTTTAACCAGCTCTTCGGCGAATTTTTCGTCACCCTTTTTCTCTTCGTTATAAAAGCGCAGATTTTCGAGCAGCAAAACTTCGTCATTTTTCATATTTTTGATTGCGTCTTCAACTTTAGAACCAATGCAGTCATCAACAAATACGACATGCTTGCCCAAAGCTTTTTCTAAATCGGCAACAATATGGCTCAAAGAGTTGCGCATATCGCCTTTGCCTTCCGGACGGCCGAAGTGGGAAATAACCACAACTTTAGCGCCTTTATCCATTAAAGTTTTAATGGTAGGAACCGTACGGTCAATACGGGCGGTGTTGGTTACTTTCAGATTTTCATCAACGGGAACGTTCAGGTCTGCGCGCAGCATAACAACTTTGCCGTTCAAATCGCCTAAATCTTTAATTGTTTTATATTCCATTATATTTTCCTTATTTTCTGTTTCATCCCTTTCTCCGGCAAACCCGAAAGGCGGGGATAAAAAAAACAAAACCCCCTTGGCGAACCAAGAGGGTTTGCTTAAATGATTAGCCGTTTACTTTAGACATGTGGGCAACGAGGTCGAGAACCTTGTTAGAATAGCCCCATTCGTTATCATACCAGCTGACAACTTTAACAAAAGTCGGAGTCAATTGAATACCGGCTTTAGCATCAAAGATAGAGGTGCGGGCATCACCCAGGAAGTCAGAAGAAACAACCTGATCTTCAGTGTAGCCCAAAACGCCTTTGAGTTCGCCTTCAGAAGCTTTTTTCATAGCTTTGCAGATGTCTTCGTAAGTTGTGCCGTTTTTCAGGTTAACTGTAAGGTCAACAACAGAAACGTCCAAAGTCGGAACGCGGAAAGACATACCTGTCAATTTGCCGTTCAAAGCAGGAATTACTTTGCCGACAGCTTTGGCAGCACCTGTAGAAGAAGGAATAATGTTGCCGGCTGCCGCACGACCGCCTCTCCAGTCTTTCATAGACGGGCCGTCAACGGTTTTCTGTGTAGCGGTAGTAGCATGAACAGTTGTCATCAAACCATCGGCAATACCGAAAGCGTCGTTCAAAACTTTAGCAATCGGAGCCAAGCAGTTTGTGGTGCAAGAAGCGTTAGAAACAAACTGTGTGCCTTTAACATAAGAATCGGTGTTAACGCCGCAAACGAACATTGGCGTATCGTCTTTGGACGGAGCAGACATAACAACATATTTAGCACCGGCGTCAATGTGGCCTTGAGCCTTTTCTTTAGTCAGGAACAAACCGGTAGATTCAACAACATATTCAGCTCCGATTTCGCCCCATTTCAAATCAGCCGGGTTCTTTTCAGCAGTAACGCGGATAGCTTTGCCGTTAACAACCAGTTTGCCGTCTTTGATTTCGATAGAACCTTTGAACTGGCCGTGCATTGTGTCATAACGCAGCATGTAAGCCATATATTCAACATCAATCAAGTCATTGATACCGACGATTTCAATATCATTTCTTTCCTGAGCAGCACGAAATACCAAACGACCGATACGACCAAAGCCGTTAATACCGACGCGAATTGTCATATTAATATCCTTCCTTATTAGAGTTTATGTGCGAAAACTTCCGCACGGTTATTAAATTTAATCGTTGCTAATGTAACACTAACAGAGTTTTTTTCAAGTTAATTTTACTTTTTAGCTTAAACCTTGTATAAAAAAACGGACGCTCGCCGCGTCCGCTTCTCTCCTACCACTTGCCCCAGTGGATTTTTTCTCCCTTATAGCGATCGTCCGGCTGCTTGGGCATTTCGGCCGGATAGCCCATTGTCACAATGGCAAACGGGCGGACATTTTCCGGCAAATTCAAATGCTCGCGCAGAGAATCTACCACACGCTGCATCGGCGCGGCGCCGCAATAGCAGGTACCTATGCCTTTGCTCCAGGCGGCCAGCATCAGGCTTTGGGTGGCAATGGCGCAATCAACATCAATAAAGCTCCATTTTTCGTCTTCTTTATTGCGATTGAACGATTTTTCGATATCGCCGCAGACAATAATGACGCAATCAGCGTCTTTGGCAAAAGAAGTCCAGCGCTGAATATGGCGCAGATTGGCCAAAAACTCGCGGTCATCAATAACCAGAAATTCCCAAGGCTGCTTATTATGCGCCGTCGGGGAATGCTGAGCGGCTTTGATAATTTCTTTGATTGTTTCTTTGGAAATTTTTTTCGAGGTATCATATTTGCGGATTGAACGGCGGGTCAATAAGCCTTCCATTAATTCCATGTTTTTTCCTCCTAAAGGTTTTAATTTACAACCCTTGTAATCGATTCAATCCTCGGTAAGACCGAGTTTTCAACAATAAACGAAACGGCTTTTTCAACCATTCTGTCCGTATGTTCAAGAGTTTGGATTATTTCAGCCGAATTTTCCGAATTGTCAAGTTTTTTCTCCAAGCTCTTGTAGACGCCGGCCAAATCGGTCATGGAATCAATAACCTCAGCCAGATATGCCGGAATTTTCAAATCTTGTTTGCCGCCCCAAAAACCTTCGACATATCCCCATTCGATTTCATCAAAACGCGACCGACAAAAAGCTTTCAACAATGCGGCATCTTTCTTCAGCTTGGGCAGTTTTACTTTATTTTCGCGGATTGTTTCAAAAATTTCATCCCATAAGCCCATAAAAAATTTGAAAAACAGGTCGGCTTCTTCTTTGGTTTGCAAACGAGGCTCTTCGCCCTGCGGCCAAAAAGACGAAATAACATCCGACGGGCGCAAGTCCAAGTTGGGCGTGCAGATTGCTCCGGCAAAGCGCATTTTTACCACATCAAGAGGCGTCGGGCAGTTATAGTGCTCTAACATTTTTGCCATTCCGTCATCACCAATATATTTATTTTCGCTTTTCATTTTGTTCTTCTTCATTTATAAGTATTGAATATAAAAAATAATGTAGTGGAGATTTTGGAATTGTCCAGAAGAAATTTAGCTATTTTTGCGGCTTTATGTTTTTTGATTTCGGCCTGCTCTTTGACCGCTCCTTTCGTCGACCGGCGCAGAGATGCCGGCGCCCCGACACCGGAAACGCTTTATATCGGAGAATCAAAACCCGACAAACCGGCAATCTGCTATAATATTATCGGCACCCCTTATGCCGAAATCAAAAAGCTTGCCGATGAAGAATGCCGCAAGCACAAAACCGGAAGTTACGCCACGCCCGTAAAGCAAACGGTTTTCACATGCAGGCTGTTGATTCCGAATCATTTTTACTTCAACTGCGCGGGAGAAAGCGGCAGAGAGGCAACCGTCAACATACCAGTTCTTCCAACCACGAAGTAATGTCGGCCGTCGCATAGTCAACATAAGGCGGCAGAATTTTATAATTGTCCAGTTCCTGCTGCGATTCCGCAATCCAGACTGTTTTGGTTCCCATTTTATGAATGGCGGCCAGATTTTTGAAACTGTCGTCAAAAAATATCGCTTCTTCGGGATTAATCTGATAGCGGACAAAAAATTCCTTAAATGCGCGCGGGTCCGGCTTGGGAATGAAATTTGTGCTTTGCGCGCCGAAAAATCCGTCGATGTTTTTTTCAATTCCCAGCTTTTTGCAAATTCTCAAACCATGGCAATAGCTGCCATTGGTGAACACGTATTTTCTGCCGTGAAGTTTTGATAAGGCTTTATCCAGCCGAGGATTGGGCTTTATACAGCTTAAATCAAGATTTTGGTGAACTTCCCGCACGAATTTGCGCGGCTTAATATCCGTTGTTTTCATCAATCCGCAAATCGTTGAACCATATTGATGATAATAGTCAACACACAATTCTCTGGCTTCGTCCTCGCCTATTCCCAAGTACAGGCAGATATGCCTGGTTATCGAATCCTGAATCAGCTTGTCCAGCCCGCTCGATTTCGGGTACAACGTGTCGTCAATATCAAAAATCCAATAGTTTACATCCGCCAAATCCTTGATGTCAGGGGCAGAAATAATAGAAAAAGGCGCCGATTTTGCTATTGTGTTTTTCATTTTTCTTTTATAAAGTATGCTCTGTTGTCTGATAAAGACATTATACTATAAATTCGGCTTTAAAGAAATATAATTCGGGAAAAATAAACCATGGACCTGTCTATTGAGAATATTATCAATCAAAAACTGGACGCTGTTTTTAAGGCGTTGAACCTTGATACGAAATTTGCTTTTGCAAAAGCTTCCGACCGTCCTGATTTGAGCGATTTTCAGTGCAACGGCGCCTTGGCTCTGGCAAAGTCCGAGCGTAAAAACCCTCGGGAAATTGCTTCCCTGATTGCTGCCGAACTGGAAAAAGATTCCGACTTTGCCAAAGTTTCAATCGACGGCCCCGGTTTTATCAACTTGACATTAAGCAACGCCTTCCTCGGCAATATCATTGACCAAGCCGCCGCTGACGAGCGTTTCGGCTGCGGCCAAACATCCGCACGCAAAAAAGTGGTTATGGATTTCGGCGGCCCGAACGTCGCCAAGGCTCTCCATGTCGGACACCTGCGTTCGGCCGTTGTCGGCGAATCTATCCGCCGTATTGAACAATTCATCGGCAATGAAGTTATTTCCGACGTCCACTTCGGCGACTGGGGAACGCCGATGGGCATGATTTTATCCGAAGTTATCCGCCAAGACGGCGATTTATCCAAAATCGAAAGCTATGACATTAACCAAATTTCCGCTTTCTACAAACAAGCCAATATCCGCTGCAAGGAAGACGAAAGCGCCAAAGAGCAAGCCCGTTTGCTGACTACCAAAATTCAGGACAAAGTTCCGGAATATTATCAAGCCTGGCAGCATTTGCGCAAAGTTTCGATTGACGCCGTCAAGAAAAACTATGACGAACTGGATGCCCATTTTGACTTGTGGCTCGGCGAAAGCGACGCTCATGACGCAAGCTTTGAAATCGTTAAAATTGCCAAAGATAAAGGGATGTCCGAAGTTGACGACGGTGCCACCATTATTCGTCTGGAAGAAAAAAACAACCAGCAGCGCCCACCCGTCATTCTGGTTAAAAGTGACGGCGGTTTTGCTTATCAGGTTACCGACATCGCCACTATCAAAATGCGCTATGACGACCTGAAAGCCGATGAAATCATCTATGTTGTCGACAAACGCCAGTCTCTGCACTTTGAACAGGTTTTTGAAGTTTCCGAAAAGCTTGGCATTGCCCCGAACGTCAAGTTCATGCATATCGGTTTCGGCACGGTCAACGGCGCTGACGGCAAACCGTTCAAAACTCGTGACGGCGGCGTGATGAATCTGGAAGATTTAATTCAGCTTTCCAAAGACAAGGTTCGCGAATCCCTGCCGAAGGCGGGTGAAGTCGAAGGTTACGGCGAAGCTGAAATCGAAAAAATGGTTTCGCAAATCGCTATGGCGGCCATCAAGTTCCAAGACCTTAAAAATAATATCGGTTCCGGTTATATCTTTGAGCTGGAAGATTTTGCCAAATTTGAAGGCAAGACCGGTCCCTATATCCAATACGCCGTAGCCCGAATCAACTCGATTATTCGAAAAGCGGCAACCGCAGGCATTTCAGAAGGCTCTGTCATTATTTCCAACAAAGAAGAACGCGACCTTGCGCTTAAAATCGCCCAATTCGGAAATACAGTCATGCGCGCTCACAGCGAACACGAACCGAGTATTATCTCAGATTATGTTTATACGCTGGCGCAATGCTTCAGTTCTTTCTACAACGTCTCATCAATTATGAATGCCGAATCGGCAGAGCTTGCCTCATCCCGCCTCAAACTGGCCAAACTTGTTCGTGATATTCTGGTTCAGCTTCTCTATCTGCTCGGCATTGAAGCTCCCGAAGTCATGCTCAAGGCAGCGCCTTGAGGCAAAAGTTTGCTGACGAACCGCTCGCGATGCTCGCAGATTGTTTTGTAAATACCGTATCGGACATTTTTGGACTGCGTCTTAAGGCAAAAGTTTGCTGATAAACCGCTTGCGATGCTCGCAACAATCTAATATAAAATATGCCTGACAATAACAAAAGCCCCTTATTTCAAGGGGCTTTTGTTATTGCTTTATTTTTCTAGCAGGCTTTTTGCATCTGGTTGCTCATCAGGCCTTCGCTAATCTGCAAATTGGTCATAATCATCGAATCAATTGCCTTATTGTTGATTTCTTCAATATTTCGACCGACCTCGATTGTTTTTTTAGAAACATAGTCAGCGAGCTTAACCAAATTGTTCTTAGTTTCTTGCGGCAACTTACTGTCTTTTGAATTAGCCAGCGTTTTAATATAAACCCAAAGTTTGAGATTGTTATCCAAAGCCGAAGCAATCTCTTCGGGATTTGAATTTTCGCGGGCTGTTGACAAATCAAGCGCACATTTCAGCAAAGAAAACGCCTCTTCCGCCGCAAGATTATTTTTAACCGCCTCCAGCAAGCCGCCGGAAATTTGCATATTGATATTTACCAGTGTATTAAAATCCGACTTTGTCATGTTAATTCCTTTAGACAAAGTCAAATGTTCAACATATTTTGAAAGTTTCAACAGATTATTTTTGACAGCTTCGGGAAGCAAATTCTTTGCGCTTTTAAGCGATGTTTCTATCTCAACCCACAGCTTCAAATTATTGTCGAGGGCAATCAACTTCTCGTGCTCATTAGTGCCGGCAGAGGCTTTTGATAAAGCCATGGCATAATCCATAAGCAGCGAAGCTTCTCTTTCCGCATCGTCAATTTGATTTATGGTTGTGTTCATTTTTAGCTTCCTTCACATTGATATTATTAAATTTATTCTTCTTTTTATATAGTTCCGAATCCGGCCTTTTAAAGCTTTTTACGGAGAAAAAATTTCCCTCTCAGGCCTGCCGTCCGCTTCTGCTTTTCAGCAGGCCTTTTAGGGAGAATGGAAACAAAATCAGGAAATCTGCAAGGGAATGGGCAGACTGCCGTTTTGTCTCCTGAGCTTTTTGCTCTGATTTGAGAAAAAATGGGGAGATTTTTTCTCGCTTTTTGAGAACATAATAATTTTTTCTGCAACAGCGGCATAAGGGAAAATAACCGCAGGTACAAAAACTCTTTTAGAACGGCGACAAGATATCTAAGAACTGGCGCCCGTAACGCGGCTGTTGAACATCGCTGATGATGCCTTTGCCGCCGTAAGAAACTCTCAACTCGGCAATTTTATCCGACTGAATGGTATTATTAGAGCTGATATCGGCTCGGCGGATAATGCCTTTTACGCTTAACTGACGAACCTCGTAACTAACGCGGATTTCCTGCGTTCCTTCAATAACCAGATTTCCATTCGGCAAAACTTGGGTTACAATCGCAGCCATGGTCACATCAATTTTTTCCTTACGGTCAATTTTGCCATCGCCGGCAATTTCACGGTTAGACGTGATATCAACCAGAGTGCTCATATTATTGCCGCTCGGCAAATAAGAACTGACTTTGTCTTCAAAGCCGGCCATAGCATTGATGCCCATAGAATCTTTGTTATTATCGCGGTTTTGCTCCATTTCGTTTTCCATAATGGCCGCGTCTTTTGCAACGATGTTAACCGTAATAATATCGCCGACCTTAGAAGCCCGCTGGTCTTTGAAAAAGCCGGTAGATCCTCTTTTCCATAACGAATTGGCATTCTGCGGGTGTTCAACTTCAGGCGGCATCGGCATAGAAACCGGCTCATAGCCTTTAGCCTCTGTCGGATTTTCAATTTTGCTCAACGCAGGCTCGGCACCGACATGCGTCAGGCGATCCCACATTCCGGCACAACCGGAAAGCGAGGTGGCAACAAGCAGCGCCATGGTGCCTCTGATTATCGGTTGACAACAATTTATTTTCATTCCAAAGCTCCCCTCTATTGGAAATTTACTTCAACAGTATCCGCATCCTTCACGATACCGTAAACTTTTTTCTTACTTTTGGTATTTTCGGCCTCAATCTTCTGATTTTTAGCACCGTCATTCAGGGCTTCTCCTTTGGCGGTAATTTGCATTTGCCCGCTTTTATAGACTAAAGTGACAATATCTCCTTTGCGAACCAAAATCCGGCTGCCGACTTCCCGTTCATTAATCAGTTTGCCTTCTTTCAACGAACGTTTGGCCTCTTTTTCCACCAATTGCTCTTTTTTAGACAAGACAGACGGTTTCAGACGGTTGCGGCGGATTTTGACGGATTTCAAATCCTGTTCTGCCAGTGTTTCGCCTTTATTGATATTGCGGACGGGCACCCAAGCCTCATCAAGCACATAATATTTTCCCTGCAAATCGGAAATTGCGGCAGAACGGCCATCGGCAAAAATTTCCACCCTGACGCTGAATTTGTTTTGCGTTTCGTCATATTTCAAACCACTTGTCATAATCTTGGCATTTTGAGCGTTTTCAATTGCAAAACTGCTTTTGCCGCCGAAAAATTCCAGTTCCAAATCTTCATCCAGACCCTGCTCGGCAAATTCTTCCGCCACAGCGCGGGAAACATCGCTTTCCGTTACGTTCAGCGTTCCTGCCAAAGCAGGGAGAGCGGCTGTCATACAGAAAAGAGCAAGTATGGATTTCAAAAAGGCAGACATTAAATGCTATCCTTATTTCATTTGGTTAATCGTGCTGAGCATCTGGTCAGATGTCTGGATAATTTTTGAGTTCATTTCATAAGCGCGCTGTGCGGATACCAATTCGGTAATTTCAGAAACGGGGTTGACGTTTGAAGCCGTCAGGTATCCCTGCAAAATAGAACCAAAGCCTTCGGTGTCCGGATTGTCCAAAATCGGAGCGCCGGAAGCCTGAGTTTCGGTGAACATATTATTGCCGATTGCTTCCAAGCCTGCTTCATTGGTAAAAGTGGCAAGCTCAAGCTGGCCGACATTTATTTCATCTGTTTCGCCGTCTTGCTTGACCCAGACTTCGCCGGAATTGTTTACATAAATTTCAACGGCATCTTCGGGAATGGTAATTTCCGGCTGGACAATATAACCGTCATGGGTCACTATAACGCCGTCACCGTTACGCTGGAAAGCGCCGTCACGCGTATAGGCAATGCCCTTGCCTTCCGGCAGCTCAATTTGAAAATAGCCGCGGCCCTGGATTGCCAAGTCAAGCGTGTTATCAGTTTTGGTAACGCCGCCGCCTTCGGTAATGCGGTAAACTGCTGCGGTTCTGACACCGGTACCCAGTTGTATGCCGGAAGGAACAATCGTTTGCGAAGAAGTCGAGGTTGCGCCCGGACGAATGTAATTCTGATAAACCAAATCGTTAAACTCGGCACGGCGTTTGGTATAAGCCGTGGTGTTCATGTTGGCGATATTGTTGGAAATGACGTCGACATTGGTTTGCTGAGCCAGCATTCCGGTTGCGCCAATATTTAATGATCTCATTTATATTCCCCTTATATTATTATGCCATTGTCGCAAAAGCGGTAATGGTGTTCGTCAGACGGTCGTGTTCTTCGTCTATCATCTGCTGAACATATTCGTATGAACGCTGCAAATTGACCAGTTTGGTCATTTCTTCAATCGCGTTGACATTAGATTTCTCAACCGCACCCTGCAAAACGCGGACATTGTCATTTTCAAAGGCCATACCGTTGCCGTTTGTGTTGGCAAACATGGTATTGGCAGTTTTTTGCAGTTTCTGATTATCATTGAAAGATACCAGTTTTAAGCGGCCGATTGTACCGTTTTCCGTCGTAATTTCGCCATTCTCGGCAATTGAGATTTCCGTTTCGCCCGGTGCAAAGAAAAACGGTTCATTGTTTTCTGACAAAACAGGATCGCCGGTTGAAGTGACCAGCATACCGCCGGCATCAAGCGTAAACTGCCCCTTGCGGGTATAACGCTCGCCTTCCGCAGTTTTGACGGCAAAAAACGCATCGCCCTTAATTGCCAAATCGAAAGTATTTCCGGTTTCGGCAATCATCCCTTCGGCAAAATTCTTATAAGTTGCAAATTCCTGCGTAAAAGCAAGCGGAACTTCGGCCAAACCTTTGCCGTTTTCGGTTTTTACCAGATAGGAACTGAAAACAGCTTCATCCTGTTTATAACCGCTGGTATTCATATTCGCCATGTTATTGGAAACCATATCCATTTGTCTCCACAACGCCATTTGGCGCGACAAGGCAATATATTTTGTATTATCCATTATATTCTCCCCAATAGTTTTGGATAATTAAATCTTTTGCTTTCACATATGCAAATGGCGTGCCAATTTTAACAAAGCGTTAATATTTTTATTACAAACTTTAGGGTAAACACAAAAAAAAGCCCCGAAAAACTCGGGGCTTTACCATTCAATCAATTAATCAGCAGGGCCGTCAACAAAAGTCAGAAATATATACTTGCTTAACCTGGACGGCTTTTCAATAACAAAACTGAACGACACCTTTCCCTTGGCTGTTACCAGAGGAATTACCGGCGCAACCTTTTTCGCCTGAATAGCCCGGGCGTCATTATCTAACAGCTCGGCTTTGATTGTCGGAATATCAATCGTTTTCGATGTCTGGTTGGCAATAAACCCCTTAACCTCAAATTTACGAACAAAATCTTCTTCAAAATCCCGACGCGACACATTTTGAAACTCCAACCCCTCGCCTGTCACATACGCTTTAATTCCGGCAAGCCTGTATACGGAATCCATAAGCGGGAAAGCTCGCACAACCTCAAAACGGGCATAGTACAAAAACAACAAAAGCAACGTTGCAACAGCCGCCAAATAATATTTTATATGGCGCGGATTTTGAAGCCCGAACACTTTTTTGAAATTGAACCAATATTTTTTTACGGATTTTTCTTCGCTTTCCGCCTTAAAAAGAGCCTCTGTTTCGCGAGACAACCGCTCAAATATATCTTTCACATCTTGGTTTTCGACAACCGGCGTTTCAGCTTCAAGCTCTTCCAAGGTCTTGCCGCTGCCTTCTTCCGCTTCCGTAACGGCATCTGTCTTCTGTTCAACCGCTTCGGCATCGGCTTCAAGAGCAGGCTCTTGCGTTACGGCCTCCGGCTGTGGCTGCCCGGCAGCCTCGGCCGCTACTGCTGCTTCCGGCTCAACCGGAACATCTTCCAACAAATGCCCCTGCCCGTCCAAACGCAATTTTTCTTCTTCGGTAAACTCTGCCGTCCGCAGCTTTGAACCGTCAGTCAAATCTTCGGGCAGGCAGCGGAAAACTCTGCCGCAAACGGCACAACGCAGCTTGCGCCCTTTTTCGGGAACCACCGCCGCATCAATTTCATATCCGGTCTTACATTTTGGACAATAAATCTGCATTTTTACCTCTGTTAAGCAATATATTCGCAAATTGGATTTAAGCAAAGAAAAAAACCATTTTATTAAATGAAATATTTGGTAGACCTATGGCAACACTTCTATTAATATAAGGGCAGATTTTTTTATGAGGAGCTTTATCATTGCTGAATATCGACAATAATTCAGGTTCTATTATCGACATGCAGAACGTGGGAATCCGTTACGGGCAAGGCCCGGAGATTCTGAGCGACATCAAGTTATCTTTAAAAAAAGGGTCTTTCCATTTTTTAACGGGTAAAAGCGGCGCCGGAAAGACTTCGCTTTTAAGCATGATGTATTTGGCTCAAAAGCCCAGCCGCGGCATTGTCAGCGTTTTTGGCAAAAACGTTAACTTCACAAACCGCGACTCTCTGGCTATGCTGCGCCGCAAAATCGGCGTTGTTTTTCAGGATTTCCGCCTGCTTGACCATTTGTCGGCTTTTGACAACGTTGCCCTGCCGCTGCGCGTTTGCGGCATGGAAGAACGCGAAGTCAAAAAAAGAGTTATGGAATTGCTGCAATGGGTTGAGCTTGACCGCTCGATCCAAGCCACTCCGGCGACACTTTCCGGCGGTGAAAAACAGCGCGTTGCCATAGCCCGAGCCGTCATTAACCGGCCTGACCTGCTGCTCGCCGACGAACCTACCGGCAACGTTGACAACGATATTGCCCCGAAACTGATGAAATTGTTTGTCGAGCTTAACAAACTCGGCACAACTGTAGTTATTGCCACACACAGCGAAAAGCTGATTACTGATTTTGCCTATCCGCGCCTGCATTTGCAAAACCGCAGCTTGAAAATATTTGCGCCAAACGATTTTACCGGCATGGGAGGACGCCATGGCTAACCAAAAAAAATTTATTGCCCGCAGAGAAGAGTTGCCGCTTAAAGGCGACAGCACCAGCCTGTTTTTGCAGATTATGATTTCAATTGCCGTCTTTTTGTTTGCGGTAACCTTATCCGGCGTCCTTTCAATCAATACCATGCTGCAAAATTGGAACGACAGCATTTTAGGATCGCTTACCGTACAAATTATGCCGGCCACGCATTTCAATCAGGAAAAAGCCATGGCCGAAACGCTGGCGCATCAGGATAAAGCCGTCGCTTTTTTAAAAACCGTTCCCGAAATTGAAAAAGTTACGCCGCTTACGGATAATCAGCTCGAAAAGCTTATTCAGCCCTGGCTCGGCGACGGCATTAATATTGCAGATTTGCCGATGCCCAGAATTATTGACGTTAAGCTCAAAAAAGGCGCTGAAATCGATTTTATCGATCTGGCCGCAAAATTATCACAGGCAACGCCGATGGCCTCTGTGGACAACCACAAACTCTGGCTCAACAAATTGATAAAGTTTGCCGACGGGCTGAAAATGCTGGCATTAAGCGTTCTGGCTTTAGTGATTATGATTACTTCCGGCGCAATTTTCTATACGACCCAAACCAGTTTGGGATTGCATAAATACACCATTGAAATCCTGCACCTGATGGGGGCCAAAGACACTTATGTGGCTCAGCAATACGCCAGACGGACAGCTATTCTCGGTTTGGAAGGCGCCCTTATCGGATTGGCGATTGCCATTCCGACAATCTTCGGAATCGGCTCATTAGCCCGTCAGATAGAAGGCGGCATTATCAGCGAAGCCAATTTGTCAATTGCAGCCTGGGGCGTTATTTTAAGCCTGCCGCTGTTTGCCTCGCTGATTGCCATGCTGACGGCATATTACACGGTTAAACAAACATTGCAGAAGATGATGTAAAGAATGATAAAGAAACTGATTATCGGCGGCGGGATTACGCTTATTCTTTTGTGGAGCGCGGGTTTTGTCGCATTTGCCCACAAAATCAACCATTTTCAGCCGGACAATGACACCCAAACGGAAGCTATCGTCGTTTTGACCGGCGGCAGAAACCGTATTGCCGAAGCAATTAAAATTTATAACAAAGGCTTGTCTCAGAAACTGTTTATTTCCGGCGTTGAGAAGACAACTTCTCTGGAAGCTATCAGCCAATGCCAGGCCGTGACTTTTCCGACAGAAAAAAATGTGGTTCTGCTTGAAAGGCAATCAACCAATACGATTGAAAATGCCATACAAACCCAAGCGTGGCTCAAAGAAAACAATATCAAATCCATCCGGCTGGTGACATCAAATTATCACATTCCCCGCAGCCAGCAGGAATTTCAGCACCAGAATCCGGATTTGAAAATCGTCATACATCCGGTTTATTCCGATTATGTGGCAAAAGAATGGTGGAAAAGTATTCGAAGCTTCTGTTTAATCGCTTCGGAATATAATAAATTTTTATATGTATGGCTGGTACGCCGTTTAACCTTTTAAGGAATCCGACATGATTTTTTTGCGCTCTCTTATCTTTAATATTTTGTTCTATACAACACTGGCTCTCAGCTGCGTAATCGGTTCCGTCGTCGGGCTTTTTTCTAGGAAAGCAACCGTTCCGTTATGGAACTATATTCTTATGCCTCTCTGCTGCTCTTATCTCAGAATTTGCGGTATCAAAATTGAAATCCGCGGCAGAGAAAATCTTAAACAAGAAGGCGTTATTTATGCCGCCAAACACCAATCGGCCATAGAGACTTACTGTTTGTCCTCTTATATTACCAAAGCAACTTTTATTTTGAAAAAAGAATTGACTTATATTCCGATTTTCGGCTGGGCCCAGCATTTTTACGGCATGATTGCCGTCAACCGTTCCGCCGGCGGCGCTACATTGAAAAAACTTCTTAAAGAAGCGAAAGACCGCATGAGCAAAGGGCGGCCGATTATCATTTTTCCGGAAGGTACCCGTACAAAACCGGGATTAACGACAGAATATAAGCCGGGGCTTGTTTTCTTATACCAAAACATGAATGTCCCTGTTATCCCTGTTGCTTTGAACACCGGTTTATTTTGGGCTAAAAATTCTTTTCTGCGTTATCCGGGAACTATTGTTATCGAATTTTTGGAGCCAATGCCTGCCGGTATGGAAAAGAAAGAATTTATGACCGAACTGCAAAAAAGAATTGAGGCCAAATGCGCCGAACTTAATGCCGAAAGCGCTAAGAAATATCCTCATGTCCAAATCATTTTGGATAAAAACAAGAAAGGGCTGTAACCATGCTGACCGAGGATGGCCTAAATACTCTGCAAATATCAGATACCGATACGGAAAGACTCCGTTATTGGAAAAAATATATGTGGGTTATCCTTTCTTTTTTGGCGGCTCTGACTATCAGTCTGGCCATTATCAATAACTATTTACAGCGGCGGGCAGTTATCAATCATTTTAAACATGAAATGAGCTATGCCATAAAATCGCTCAACCAATTCGGCTGGGATATCGCTTATGATAATATCAGCTTCAGTACGATTTACCCGTCAAAACTCATCACTCTTGAAAACATCAAACTATACAGCCATACGCAAAATCGGGCGTTCGTTATAGAAAAACTGTACCTTACCAATAGCTTTTTTACGCCCGAACAGCTGCAAATCAGCTCAGAAGGCGCCGTGAAGCTGGTTTTTGACGGGATTGTCCATAATATTGATTTTAGATATAACGACATTGCAATTGATTTGAAAAACGGCGAAGCGCCGAATAATCTTACATTCAGAATACAGAATATTTCTATCAGCGATTGGGCTAAGATCAGCGAAATCAATCTGGCTGCCAGACTTATCGCCCCTCAGCGCATCAGCGAACAGGCGCCGTTTATTAAAGCGCATCTCGATATTCGCAATATCAAACTTAACGGACTGCTTGACTATCCTTTAGGGCAAACTATCGGGCGTATTTATGCCGGCGCCGAAGTTATCGGGCAAATAAAGGCTCAGGCAGATTTCAGGCAAAGCGTTCATGAATGGTTATCTCACGGCGGTTACGTTGCCATAAAAGATTTTAACCTTAATTGGGCACCGCTGTTAATGGTCGGCAAAGGCGAGCTTTCTTTTAATGAAAAATTTCAGCCGGTTTTGCAACTCAACACTTCTTCAAAGGCCTTACTGGAATTGATTGACGATTTGGAGAAAAAAAATTGGTTTGACCCGAAAGGGATATTTGTTACCAAAATTCTGCTGAACAACAAAGCCTACAAAGCAGGAGAAACAGACCGCTATCTTACCATAACAACGCCTATAGGCATTCAGGACGATGCTTTGTTAATAGAAAAGATTGTTGTTAAAAAGCTGTAAAATCAGGCCGTGTATTTCAAGAAGAAGACTTTGGCCAAGCCATAAACCCGTTCGTCAATTTGTTCATACTGTTCCGGCAAAGGCAAATCTTCCGAACGCTCAACTTCTACGATACAAAACGCCTCGTCTTTCAGCCAGCCTTTCTCAGCCAGTTGTCGCAAAGCTTTTTCACTTAATCCTTTGTTATAAGGCGCATCCATAAAAAGCACATCATATCGGACGGAAGCCTGCGGCAGATTTGCCGCATTCAGTTTCATGACCTGAATTTTATCTTTTTCATTCGGAAACAAGGCAACATTTTTCAAAAGATCCCGCGTGTCGAGATCAATCATTCCAACCTTTTTAACACCGCGCGAAACGGCTTCCAAAGCAAAAGCCCCGCTTCCGGCAAAAATATCCAACAGGTTAATTTCAGACAAAGAAACAGGCAGTTTGGAATATAAAATATTAAATATTGCTTCTCGCGCACGGTCAGAAGTCGGACGCACCTTTTCTGACGCCGGAGACAGGAGTTTTTTTCCGCGATAGATGCCGGCGATTATCCTCATAAGGCAAACTTTGCTCCCAACTGCTCTTTTAAGACCTTCTGCGGAATCTCTTTAACTTCGCCTTCCCTCAGGCTGCCAAGCTGGAACGGGCCGTAGGACAAACGAATCAAACGGTTTACATCCAAACCGACCGCTTTCATAACTTTGCGGATTTCGCGATTTTTACCCTCGGTCAACGTAACCAACAGCCATGCATTTGTGCCTTTGACGGTTTCGATTTCAACTTTTATTGAACCATACTTCACCCCGTCAACCTCTATCCCGTTAGCCAGAGCGGCTAACTTCTTCTCATCAATAAAGCCATGAACCCTGACTTTATAACGCCGCGCCCAGCCGTTTGACGGCAATTCAAGTTTGCGTGATAACTCGCCGTTGTTGGTTAAAAGTAACAACCCTTCGGAATTTAAATCCAAACGGCCGACAGAAATAACTCTGGGCATACCTGCCGGCAGGTTTTGAAAAACCGTCGGGCGATCCTTTTCGTCTTTATGGCTGGTTACCAAACCTTCCGGTTTGTAATAAATCCATAATCTGGTTGCATCAATCTGCGGCAATTTTTCGCCGTCGAGCAAGATTTTTTCCGTTCCTTCAACATTAAATGCCGGACTTTCGACAATCTCGCCGTTTACCGTAACGCGCTTTTGTCTGATCAGTTCTTCAGCGGCGCGGCGGGAACAAACTCCGGAACGAGCCATAAACTTTGCAATTCTTTCAGCCATTATTTTTACTTTCCTTTTTCAAATTAAGGCTATATTAATATAGAAAATGACACTTCGCAACAACAGGTTTGGCATGGATAAGAATTTTTACATGACACGCGCATTAGAACTGGCCCATTTAGCAGCAAAAGCAGATGAAGTTCCTATCGGCGCCATTGTTGTCAATTCTTCTACCGGAGAAATTATCGGCGAAGGCTATAACCTTTCCGAGCATTCGGCTGACGCCACCGCACACGCGGAAATTATCGCAATGCGCAAAGCCTGCGAAAAACTCGGCCAAAACCGCTTGCGGGATATGGATCTATACGTAACATTGGAACCCTGCACAATGTGTGCCGCCGCAATTTCGTTTATGCGGATAAAGAATTTATATTTTGGCGCAACAGATTCTAAAGGCGGCGCGGTTATCAGCGGCGTGCGTTTTTATGATGCTCCGACCTGCCACCACAAACCGACGGTGGAAAGCGGGATTTTGCAAGAAGAATGCTCACAGATTCTTAAAAGTTTTTTTGCCGCAAAACGCAAAAAGAAATAATCCTCATCCAATACTTTATATTAAAATCGAATGATTTATAAAGTTAATAAAAAACAGGCTTTTAGATTTATCTGCACATTTTTCTCTTGCCACATTACATAACATATGATATAAATTTTCTTGTGTGTTGATGTGTGTGAACTAAAGCCTTATATAAAACAGGCATTAACAACAGAGGGAGATATTCGACACAAATATCTCCCTCATTTTTTATTCTCATATCAATTAACGGTTAGCATTATTCAAAATACGTTGTTTATCCCGATTCCAATCGCGTTCTTTTATTGTTTCGCGCTTATCATAATTCTTTTTGCCTCTTCCCAAGCCGACCTCTAATTTTGCGCGTCCCTTATCGTTAAAAAACAGGCGGATTGCAACCAAAGTCGACCCTTTGCGCGCCAATTCATTAATAATATCTATAACTTCTTTTTTCTTGAGCAGAAGTTTACGATCGCGCTTTTCGACATGGCTTTCATAGCCTTTATTGGCGTATTCGGCGATAAACATGTTAGAAATGTACAGCTCGCCGTCCTTTTCAATACCGTAAGCATCATTTATATTAGCATGCCCGAGCCTCAAAGATTTTACCTCGGTTCCGCCCAATTGCAGGCCGGCGACAAATTTTTGCTCAATCAGATAATCAAAATTGGCACGGCGGTTTTGCGCCACAACGCCGGTGGTGATAAAATCGCTTTTTTTATTCTTTGCTGCCATTATTCGAATTCTCCTGATTTTTATATAAGCATAGTTATAATCAAAAAAAAGAATGGAGACAATACTAAAAATTGCTCCATTCTTTGTTATAAGAATCTAAAAATTACGCACGTTTTTTATTTTTTGAAGCGTCGGTAATCAATAACTCGGGTTTTGCAGCTTCTGCCGGAATCGGATCGCCAACGCGCATGCACCGCCCGTCAATATAAGCGCCGGGTTCAATAGCTATAGAGACATGGGTGGCATCACCGATTAATTTTGCCGTTTTGGCAATAAAGATTTTTTCAGCAGCGGCTTTGCCAGTCAGCGTTCCATATAACTGAAGGCTTTTTACGACAACAGAACCCTCAACCACGCCCTTATTGCCAATTACCAATTCATCACAGGTAATGTCGCCCTCGACATGCCCGTCAACATGCAGCGTCGCATTGCTGATAATATCGCCGTTAACGCGCGTATTTTCACTGATAATGGTCGGAACGGGAACATCTGACATATTTTTATTCAGAGATCTGGCAAATTTTAAGTAAATTAATCTTTTTAATTTTTTCATGTTTCCCTCTGTTTCTTAAGAAATTTTGGCTTTGATAAAAGGCATCGGATCTACATTTTTCCCCTGGAACAAAACTTCATAATGCAAATGCGGCCCTGTCGAGCGCCCCGTATTTCCAACCTCGCCCAAAACATTTCCGACATCGACATATTCGCCTTTTTTTACATAAATTTTGTGCATATGCGCATATTTTGTAACGAACCCGTTGCCATGATCGACAACAACCATATTTCCATAGCCGTTAACGAACTCGGCACGGGTAATTTTGCCATAAGCCATGGTTTTAATTTTATTGCCGGTACGGCTGGCCAAATCAACGCCTTTGTGGCGGGCTTTTTTCTTGTTAAACGGATCTGCGCGTCCGCCGTAAGGAGATGTCAGCCAGTAGCTCCACACAGGCTTGCCAAAAGGCACATAACGGGCTATTTCCTTATAATACTCAAGATCTTCAACATCATTAAAAATCGTTTCAATTTTGGCATTAATCTGTTTGTCTTTAATTTGCGGGCGCGGTTCCGGCACAAACAAACCGCCTTTGCCGTTTTTGCGGTTGGCCATAGGATTGAAATACAAGCCGCTCTTTTTCAAAGGAACATTAATTTCATTAAACGCACCTTTTAATTTGCCGACTTCCTTCGCCGCAATTTTGGAAACCTTTTCAAGAACTTCCATTTCTGCTTCGCGCAGTTCGTCAATCACGTCTTCCATGGCGTTCATTTGTTTTTTTAAGGCATCGCGCTCGGAAGCAGCAATATCGCGCTGCAAAATAGCCTCATTCAAAGACATTTTCTGTTCTAATTTTTCGGCTGACGCCCATTCGCTTTCCGCGGCAATCTGTTTAATTTTATCTTCGACGGCGGTTGCCTGGCGCTTATATTGTTCTATATCCTGTTTGGGGTTTTTATTACCCATATTGGTCAGCATGCCGGTAATATTTTTTTGCAAAGACATAAAATCGCCCATCAAATCGACATATGCATCGCGGGTAGTCTCTAACTCGCGGTCTTTAACTGAAATAATTGCACCGGACTTATTATAGATATGATAGGAATAAAAACTCCAAATGCCAATGAGCAGCAGGAGACCGACAAAGATTACCTGAGCTTTGGAAGATATTGTCAAAACCTTGGCCCGGTTTTGAGAGCGGAAGATAATCTCTTTGTCCGCAAACAATGTTTTCTTTTCGCGAAACTGAGGATTATATGCCCCTTGTTTATTTTTTCGGTTTTTCTTTACCATAAATAGCTCTATGAAATTGCAAAAAATTGTCTTTTAACAGGCAAGACAGTTCTGTATATATACCAAAAAAATTTTTAAAAGACATCTTTTTTTATAAACTTATCCAGCTTTCAAAAATTTATGCCTTGTTTTTTGGCGGCAATAGGTCATAAATACGCTTACAGCTATAACACAAACAAAAGGATTTTTAAATGAAAAATTCAAAAAAAGCAATAAAATACAGAATTTTAGAATTTTTGAGCACATGGTTTTACAGTGGAAAATCGCCAAAAGCGCCGGGAACATGCGGATCTTTGGCCACTCTGCCTTTTGTATATGTTTTTGCTTATTTTTACGGAATAAACGGCGTAATTGCCTTTGCAATTGCCGTATCTGTTATCGGAATCCCCGTGGCGGATACCTTTGCAAAAGCTCTGAAAATAAAAGATCCCGGACAAATTGTTATTGACGAGACGGCCGGACAGGCGATTACTCTGATTGCAGCAGGGACAAATTTGTATCTTTATGCTGTCGGCTTTGCCCTTTTCCGACTGTTTGACATTACAAAACCTTTGATTATCGGCTGGGCGGACCGCAAAGTTCCCGGCGGGCTGGGAATTATGCTTGACGATATTTTAGCCGGAGTTTTCGGCGGGCTGGTTTTATGGGGGATTAAATTTTATTTTTTCTGATTGGTTTCTTCGGCATCAAGGATAATAAACTCATCCGTGCCTGCAAGATTTAATACAATGCGGGCACGCTCGTCCAATAAGTCCAAATCAAGGCTGGAAGAAGATAAAAGCTTGACTTTTTCTTCCAGCTTTTCTTTTTGCTGACGATAACTGTCGGCAATTTTCTGTGCTGAAGAAATTTCACTCCGCAGATAAAGAAGCTTTAACAAGCCGCGCTCGCCGCTAATTCCATGGAATAAGAAATACAAAGATAAAAGCGTGCAGAAAATAAGAATGCCGGAATTCTTAATTTTGTTCTGAAGCTCCAAAAATATACCCATTGCTTATTCCCGTTATTATTTTAGCGCGACTCTCTATCGCTTATTTTTAATGCTCATCTTTGAATGAGAGCATATTTAAGTTAAAAATTGGTTAGCTGACCGGAGAATACTTAATAAGACAGGCAGTCATTGCCGCGCCACTTCCAGCCGCTGATTAAACCGTTTTTTATCAGGAAAGACGTCTGGCAGAATTCTTCGACCTGATACCCGAAGGTTGCGCCATATGGGCCAAAATCGTAATCATTCAAAAAAGGATAATAGACAACATCTTCGCCGGGTTCATATTCTTGGTTATACATATAAAATTCGGACGGAACATAAATATCTCCGGCTTTGGTATAAGTATAAACCTCATCGCCGCCGGCCAATATTTTGCGAGCGCTCGGCTTGCCCCATTTTTCAACCAGAACAGATGACTTTTCACCAATCATTGACGCTAATTCAGCATCATATTTTTCAGGCGTTGCACAGGCAAACAAAAAGATTAAAACCAAAATATAAAGGGCTATATTTTTCAGCATAGCGTTTCTCCCCGACAATAAGACCATATGACAGAGGTAAGAAATATTTCGGATTTTTCAATTTAGACTATGGATTTATAAATTGTGCAAGAACAGCCACAATTTCACTTTATAACGCAAAGGCAAATCATTCCATGAAATTATGTTTTCAGCCAGAAGCTTACGCAGTTCTTTTTGCAAATAATCTTTTGCAGGACGGCATTTCTTCCGTTTCAACAGCGTTTTTAAAATCGAGCGGAAGAAACAGCGGCGCATACCCGCTTCAAGAGGGCCTCCATGAAATTTTTTATGCAAGCTGCGTAAAATAAATATATAACTCTCGCAATTTTTAAGTTTTATTTCTTGCTTTCCTGACAAAGAACCTTCCCGCTGCAAATAATAATAAAGCGGCAAGTCCACAATTTTTCCGCTGCGGCTGCGCTCCATATAAGCACAAGTAAACGGCAGGTCTTCATAAATAAGCCCCGGAATAAAACGTAAATCGCCGAGCGTTTTTCGCAAATATAATTTACTCCAGACATTTATTGAAAGCCGTTTTTTCTTTTGGAATAATTCGGCAAGAGGCTCTTTTACGAGAATCGTACCATAGCTTTGATATTCAGGAAACGAAACCGCGGCATCTTTGACATTTTGGAAGCGGCAAGCCGCAAAATCAAACTCTCCGCCGCTGATTTCCCGATAAAGAATCTCCAGAATCTGCGGATGAATATAATCGTCAGAATCAAGGAAATAAACATAATCGCCCCGAGCCTGTTCCAAACCGGCGTTTCTGGCAGCAGACAAGCCTCCGTTCGGCTGCGTTACAACTTTGATACGAGAATCCCGAGCGGCATATTCTTTTAAAATTGCCGCGGCATTATCAGGACTGCCGTCATTGATGCAAATTGCTTCAAAATCAGTAAAAGTCTGGGCAAGGACACTATTCAGACAAGCAGGAAGATATTTTTCAACATCATAAATCGGAATGATAACACTAATCTTCGGAGATGCCATTAGTTATAGCCTCCTTTGAACAATATGCGAAAGCAATCATCTGCTTTATCTTTTGGAGCCAAAACTATTTTATCCGGATTTTGATTAAGATACCCCGCCCACCATGAAAAAGTGCTGTTAGCTGCAATATTATGGCGGCAATTTTTCATCAATTCCAAATCGCAATAGCCGGCCGACCCGTCGTTTATATCGACAAAGGTATGCGGATTATCAATTTTAAGATTTTCTTTCGCCCATTTAACATCATCGGAAAAGATATAAAAATGCGCATTTTTGACCTTAGAATTAATATAAGAAACCGCCCGATAATAATAATCCAAATTACAAACCAGCCCATATTTCACAAAATCTCCGCGGCGAATGTGAATTGAAACGGATTGCGTTTTTTTTATATCATCCAGCAGCGCCATATTTGCGTCCGACATTTTATCTTTAAGCATAAAAGCTTTAATCAGTTCCGGACGCAAATCATAAAAATAGGCGTCATTGGCAAAAACGCCGGCAAAATACGCATCGCCCTTTATAGAAAAAAACTCTTTATAAAAACTGCTTGAACACTTTTCTTTGACAACGCGGCTGACTAAACGTTTCAAAAAAGCAGGCAGAGAAATGCCGCAAAATTTTTTGTTGCTGCATAGAGATATTTGTTTTGGCGTTGCCAGATTTATATCGGCCATAAATACGCCAAGTTCATAATTGCGTTTTGTTGCCCGTGAATTTTTACTTTTGTTAACAGCTTCGAACCAACCGGCATCATATAATACTTCATCTCCGGCATTTTTAAGAGCCTGCCCGAAAGCATATTGAAACATCTGATTGCCTAATCCGCCTGATAATTTGACTATCTTCATATTGCTTTGCCCATTCATGTATAATACTCATACAATAAAAGCAAAGACACCCCGTGTCAACTAATAGTAGCCCGATATTAGACAAAATAACTATTTCTTTAAGCTTGTTTTCCAAACTTTTTTCATGAAGGTTGAAAAGGGATAATTTTCTAATTCCGCAGGAGCTGTAAAAAAACCGTCCGCTTCAAATTTTTCAGCTTCTGCCCTGAATATTTTTAAGGTTAATTTAAAATGGGTAAAAACATGCGAAACTTCTTTTCCGGTATCTGTTCCGCCGCAGGCATTTTCATCTTCATTCTCTTGCCATGGAAATTCATAAAGGCCTGAAAGCAACCCTTTTTCGGTTCTTTTGCGTATATAAACTTCTCCTTTGGAATTAAAAACAAGATACACGCTCCCCAGCTTGGCTTTTTTCTCAAGCTTACGGCGGTTTGGGATTTTTTCCAATGCGGCATCATCCTTTGACAAGCAGTCTTTTTGCCACGGGCAAAGCAGACATTGCGGATTTTTGGGCGTGCAGACCATTGCGCCCAAATCCATAATCGCCGAAGCATAGTCCGCCGGATTTGTTTTATCCGTCAAAGCCGCCGCCTTTTCCTTTATAATCTCCGTTATATCGGCAGCCGGCTCCGTTAAATGATACAGACGGCAGATAACGCGGATAACATTTCCGTCAACAACCGTTTCCGGCTGATTAAATGCCAAGGCCAGAAAGCTGGCTACCGTATAGGGACCGATGCCTTTCAGCTTTAAGACATCTGCTTTGTCTTGCGGAAAAACACCGTCGAAATCTTCAACAATCATCTGAGCAGTCCGGTGCAAAGACTTCGCTCGGGTATAATATCCCAGCCCCTGCCAATATAAATAAACTTCCTCTTCTGATGCAGCCGCCAAATCGGCAATTGTCGGAAAGCGCTCTATAAAACGGTGAAAATAAGGAATAACGGTTTTAACCGTCGTCTGTTGAAGCATAAATTCGGACACAAGAATCACATAAGGGTCCGGATGAGCCCCGCCCTTGACCCGCCACGGCAGTTTACGCCCGTTGATGGCATACCATTCTAAAAGCAGTTGTGACAAGTTTAATTTATTCATAAGCGGACGCTATTATTGATATACTTCTATTCAAAATCATACGTATAGGAGCTGATTGTTAAAACTTCGGCCAAAAGCAGAACAAATAAAAAACCCAGATATCTGCTTTTTTCAATTTTCTTTACCTTTTCCGGCAATTTACCGGCAATAATCATTACTGACATGACAATGTATAACAGAAGGAACAAGTAGCCTGTAAAACACAAAACTTTATAAATTAAGTCTCCTTTATAAAATTGATAAGAAACGTCATCATTAATAAAGAAAAATACGCCAACAGCCAGCAGACAAATCAGCATAAAAAAGAATAACGCCCAAAATAACAAGGATTTTAATTTTGATTTCATATGAGAATACCTTTCCAAACAGAAAGATATTCTCATATTTTTTTATCAGCGTCAATTATCGTTTTAAGGCTCCTCAAACTGCTCTTTCAAAACGCAGTCATTATAGTTTCCTTCAATACACGTCTGAACTTGTCCTGAATAAATCACATCTTTACTGTACAAATGCATTGACATATATATGATGCTTAATATTAAAAGTCCCAATATTTTCCATAGCTTAAATTTTGTGAAAATTATAATGGCTATGTCCAGTAAAAGTAAAAACGCAATAATAACGAAAAATATTATTGAGTAAGACTTTTCATCGGCAGCATAACTATATGTATCAAAAGTATCATTGAGAATTACGAAAACGGACGGCAAAAAGAAAATCCCCTTCATTGCTGCCAGCAAAACTTTTATAAATAAATTTTTGAGCTTTTTTTTCATTTAACTTCTCCGAAATTTAAGTCTAAAAGTTTTATTTATATTTGCAAGTTTATTTATAATAGTCTCTCGGATTTCGAGAGCAGCTTTCTAAAAGATTCTTACCTGTTTTAGCTCCACGCCAACCGCGGCGATTAGCTTCCCAATCATCAGATGTGTCTTGAATTCCATGCCTTAATGTTCCATATGGAAATTCTCGAACCGCACTTATTGTTTTACCGACGAATTCTCCCCATTTTCCTCTTTTAGCCGCTTCATAATTCGCTTTACAATGGAAAAACTTATCATTTCCTATATTTTTATCTTTTTTCATTTGTTCATAATTTCTCAAAAAATCATTAAACGGTGCCAAAAATTTGCTTTCGTTTTTCTTTGAATAATTAGATTTATTTTTTAGATATTTATTCAGATTCGCTTCTGTCTTTTTTCCCCATTCTTTCGCGATATCTTCTTTTTTGGTCCGATAAATTCCCGAATGAGATTTTTTATAATCGTCAATAACTCGATCCGCAAATAAATCTGATAAAGTCTTTTTTGTTGGATCTTCTTGTATAATATATCTTATTAAATTCGGCATTTTAATTCTCCTTTTGTATTGTTAAAAAAAGAAAAACCGTTGGAATTAACCAACGGTTTTTAGATACACTTTCGGTAAGTGATGTTTTATGTTTAGGATATATTTCCTACTTTGTCAAGTGTTTTTCATGATGCCGGTTAAGGGAATTCGTCAATTTGACTTGTAACGCTCGCTCTCTTCGCTACCGCTCTGTCGCTTGCTGACAAGTCTGCACCTGTCGTTAAAAATATCTCCACCGGAGATATTTTTGGCCTCATCTAGCTTGGTAAGTTCGTGCAAAGCACTTACTAACCATGCGTCGGTCACTTGCTTTGCAGGGTATCTTTCGTGCAAAATTGCACTCATCTACCGACAAAGCTACGCCTCTTGCGGTAAAATCAACCGGAGCAACGGTTGATTTTATCCCCGAGCCCTCTCGGGTTCGATTCCGATCTTGATTGTTACCATAAAAAAAGCCCCTGCGAGAGGAGCTTTTTTTAATGGTGCCGGTTAAGGGAATCGAACCCCCGACCCACGCATTACGAATGCGTTGCTCTACCAACTGAGC
The DNA here is from genome assembly GCA_949493535.1 of uncultured Alphaproteobacteria bacterium. Classification (GTDB taxonomy): domain Bacteria; phylum Pseudomonadota; class Alphaproteobacteria; order RF32; family CAG-239; genus CAJLXD01. Next base: position 61,255 of record CASZWJ010000005.1, on the reverse strand, counting down.
TAAACCGGCATCGCTCATATATTTAGAGATATTCCAAATAAAATGCAAGCATTATTTATCATATAAAAACAGATATTAAAGATTTTCGAATATCCGGATAAATTCAGCCCCGCGCATTTCAAAGCTTTTGAACGAATCATAACTTGGCGCAGCCGGTGAAAACAGCGCCAGTTTTCCGTTTTGCATTTTCAACTCTTTGAAAAGTTTTTTAACCGACGTTTCAAAATCTTTTTCTTCAATCAGAACAAAATCAGGGCGCGTTACCGTTTTTCTGAGTGCTTCGGCCACTCTCGGCCCTGTTTGAAACAACGCCGCAACAACCTTAACTTTAGGATTATCGTTGATAAACCGCGCCAAATCCGTATAATCCTGCTTGCGATCATATCCGCCCAAAAAGACTCCCATTGGTTCATCAAAAGACTGAATAGCCGCCATTGCCGTTTCCGGCGCAGTGGAAATGCTGTCATTAATAAAGCTAATACCGTCTTTTTCGCCGATTTTTTGCAGGCGGTGCGGCAAAGCCGTAAAGGTTTTAAAACTTTCCGCCGCTTGTTTTGTATCCAAGCCCAGATATTCAATCACGGATAAAACGCCGGCCATATTATCCAGATTATGATAGCCCTCCAACTTGGTGTCATGAATCTCCAGCCACTCCTCGCCATTACGGCACAAAACATTGTTCAATTCAGCAAAACCTTCGGAGCGATTATAATAACGATAAGGCAAATCATATTCAGAACAGTATTTTTGCAGTTTTTCGCATTTGGCATTGACAAAGCATACATCATTTTTCTGTTGATGCGCTACCAAATGAACTTTATCACGATAATAATTATCGTGATTGCGGTGCCAATCAACATGCTCGGGAAACAAATTCGTAAACAGCACAATCTGCGGAGAAACGCTTAAATCGCTGCACTGATACGAAGACAGTTCACAAATGACAAAACAGTGATTTTCTTCAAGCAGTTCAATCAGCGGACGGCCGATATTGCCGCCAAGCGCCGCATTTTCTCCCATTTCTTTCAGCGCATGAAACAACAAAGAAGACGTGGTACTTTTGCCCTTTGATCCGGTTACGCCGATTACGGTTGTTTCAGGGTGATTTTTCCGCATTTCCGAGAGGAAAATATCTGATGATGACGTCACTTTTATTCCGGCGGCTTTGGCTTTGATTATCTCGTCTTTATAAATGCTGACACCGGGCGAGCGGATTATCACGTCAATTTTCGGCATCAACATCTTAATATCATCCCCGCTATAGATGCTAAAGCCTTCCACTTTTTCCGATAACAGGGAATCATTATAGAGATACAAATTATCATAAAACCGTTTTTGCTGCAAAAAACGGACAACTGCCAAACCTTCTTTGCCTAATCCCCAAACTAAAATATTTTTATTTTTCAACTCGTTCATCAACATCAGAGATAGTCCCTAAAGTTCTCCGGCAGACAATGCTTTTCCGACTTGGTAAAAACCTGTTTTTCCCAAATCTGCAATTGCGATAAGCCATATTTTTCCAACAGGCGCGGGTATAAATTTTTTATCATAAAGTCATCCTTCCAATCATCTTTTTGCGCCAAAAGATAAATGGCAACGGCACATTCTTCTAACTCGCCGACACATTCAAAAGGCTTGTGTTTTGACAAGCCGAGCAATTCTTCAAAACCGCCGAGCTGTTTTTCATCTGCCAAAATATTCCTGCCCACGGCCTTTACCAAATCCGCCTTATCCATAAACGGCGCCAAGGCTAAAAAGACAAAACGGCATTTGTCACATTCGCCGCACCAACGCTCCAAACGCTTTTCCTTATCCAGCTTAAAAGCCTTATTGCAACTGGTGAAAACCTGATGATACGGGGTCAGTTTGGCAAAACGGCGGGCAATGTCCAATTCAGACAATGGCCGCAGCATTGAAAAATAAGTGAAATTTTTAAGCAGATATTTTTGCGCAAAACCATTAAAGGCTTTTTCAAATTCCAAAGATTTGCTCCATTGGTGATTGACCTCAAAACTGTCATCACGCACCAAATTGCCGACATTGGCCGAACGCTCGTTCCCCATGGCAACTTTATCATAACCATACAAAACGGCACATAAGGCCAGACAAAACGCATAAACTCCGGTTATCGGCACGTGGCCGTTATAAACGCCCTCTTCCGTATTCAAAGCGATAAGCTCGGGAGCAATCGTTCGCGTAAACTCAATATCGGGACAGCCGGAAACTTCTATCGACTCGCGAATCGGACGCGGGCGCCCCTGAGCTATGCAGACAACTTTTTCACCATGAGATTTTAAGGTTTCCAAAACGACATTCGAATCTTTGCCGCCGCCAATCGGCACTGCCGTCAAATCGGGCAAAAGCAAAAGCGCGGCTTCAACATGCGACGGACTTTCACCCCAAGGAAAATTGATGACATTATTCAGATTAAGATTATTGCGCCACGAAAATTCGCCCAAGCCTTTTTTATAAAATTCATTGAAAAATTCCGCCTGCTCTTTGTTTAAAGAACCGGTTTCAATTTCCATAACATTCGGCACAAAAGCTTTATAATAGCTGATACCGCAGGCTATATGCAGAAAGAACAGAATTTTCTCAACAGCCTTTAATTCTTCAGCCGTTAAATCCGTTTTCGCTTTATGAAACTTTATCTTTTCGCAAAAATGATATGCATCATCAAAAGCATAATTAAGGCTTGCCTCGGATGTTTTCGTATCAAAATGATACGAGACAAAGCGAAATTTATTCATCTTCTTCACTGAGCTTGACCTTTTTATGCTTTTTGACAACCTTTAACCCTGTTTTATCCTGAAGCATATGGTTTAAGGTTTTGCGGGTAATCTCATCGCCGATATGCAGGCTGCGCTGCGGGAACGGAATTTCAATCCCTTCTTCGCGAAAGCGCCTGTCAATTTCATAACGCAAATCGCTGGGGATTGACCAGCCGCTCCAAATGTCATTGGTATAACAACGCAATTCAAAATCAAGGCTGCTTTCGCCAAAGTCTTTGAATATGACCGACGGCTCGGGCTTTTTCAAAACGCGTTTATGTTTTTCCGCACATTCAAGCAGAATATTGGCCACTTTGCGCGTATCCGTACCATAGGCAACGCCGACGCTTAATGACAAGCGGGCATTGTTATTGCTGTGTGTCAGGTTGGTTACCGTGGTCGACAGCAGGTTTGCATTCGGAATAATCAGGCTGGAACGCTTGAATGTTTCCACCTCGGTCGAGCGGATATTAATCTGTTTAACCTTGCCTTCCTCTCCGTTAATAATGACCCAATCTCCGACTTTTATCGGGCGTTCAAACAGCAGAATAATGCCCGATACAAAGTTATTTACGATATTCTGCAAGCCCAAACCGATACCGACTGACAAAGCACCGGCAATCAATGCGAGGTTGCTTAAATCGCCGCCCATAATGGCGATGGCTATCAGCGCCGAAATAACGAATCCGACAGAGCCGAATCCGGATTCCAAAGAGGCTTTAATTCCCTCATCAATATCCATTTTGCTCAACAGATTGTTTGATAAACGGCGCTTTAAGGCTTTTACGATGTTAACGCCGATGAAGAAAACCAAAATTCCCAACATTATTGACAACAGTGAAATTTTGATACCGCCAATGGTAAAGCCGGTAAAGAGCTTGACAATGCTATGGTTCAATACTTCGGTCGAAACGCCCCATAAAGCCAAAACCATATAAATTGCCAATAAAGCAAACAACGGATCGACAACCAAACTCAGCCAAAAATTCAATTTGCTGAGCAGGCGGCGTTTCAGCCTGAAAGTTTTTGCCCAAAAACGCAGCAACAGCAAACGATGCATAATCTCTTCAAAGGCTTTGCGGATAATAAACAAGAAGCCTAAAAGGATAAAGGTTAAAATCAGGCGGTTCAAAATGAATGCCGATAAAAACGGATAACCGAAAACAGAAATGCCGCAAAGAATAATGCCGGATAAGATTGTCATAAAAGTGATTTTAAATGTGGAATCAACGCTTTCATCCGCCGGATTTTCCGTATTATCATCATCTTCGTTGTATTCGACGCCGTCCCATAACAGACGTTTGACAATAACAACAATAAAGAAAGCTTTTACAAAACATCCCATTGCCGAAATATAAGAAGACAATTCAATTGAAAAATCAGATTTATCGGCCATGTGCTCTAAGAAACCGAATAAGCCTATTGCATTGATAGCCCCGTAAAAAGCCGAGGTCAGGCGGAGAGCTTTTTCATCACTGACATTAACCAAGCGCCAACGCGGATTATACGGCGCAAAAACGACCCTTGCAATTGCCCGTCCGAGCAAAACATATAAAGAAAAATACAAAAAAGTGCCGATAGTCATGGCAAAATATCCGGTCATCAGCGGCGAGGAAGCTATCCAAATCAGCAGCCCGGCAACAATTGACGACGGAATAACGCCATAAGCTATCGCAACAAAAACCGCAGCAGACACTTTCTTGCCATAGCGCGGATGCTCAATGTCTTTATCATAACCAAACTTACGCATGATAAACAAACGCAAATAAACGCCAATCCATAAAGAGAGGAAAAAGGTGAACAAAACCGGCATTAAACTGCTGTATACTTCGCTGCGCTGTTCCTGGCTCAAATTTTCATACCAATTGACCGGCGAATGCATAATTCCATAAAGGAAACTGACAAACAGTTTGTTGGCATAAAAAAAGTTTGACGGATAAACCAGCGGGCTTTGCTTGTCAAACATATTTCCGAAAAGCTCGCGGCTGCGCAGATTTAAGATTTTTGTATCCAGTTCGTCAAGCCTTGTCAGAATAATGTCCGCTTCGGCAATTTTGCCTTTTTGAGAAGCCAATTCCGCATTAAATTCCTTGCGTTTTTGAGCAATAACGCCGACTTCTTTGGTGCCGTCTGTCGGTCCGTCACCCAGAGCATCGAGCTTTTTTTGCGTATATTGCAGTTCTTTGTCAAGCTCGCGTTTGGCGTCATTTAACTGCTTGCGAATTTCGCTTATTCTCTGCACATTGTCATTCATATATTCCTGAGTGGCGCTGCCGCTTTTTAACGTATTGTCGATTTTATTAAGCTCTTTATTCAACTCATTATAATTGACTTGCGCTACAGGCAAAGCGCCTTCGGCGGCATATAAATCCGCTCCCGCCGCAAACAGGCAGAAAGCAGAAAAGAACAACAGCGGCAGAATTTTTTTCATTAAGGCAGTCTCCGTTTATTCCGTTAATTATTTGCAGATAAAAGTTTCATAACGGCAAAAGCATTTTTGGCCACACCGACGCGCAGATTGTCGGCCACACACCAGAAGCTGATGCCGTTTTCAACAGAAACGTCCTGACGCAGGCGGCTGACATAAATATCATTTTCGCCCTGAACATCCGCCATAGTCACATAGCCGCCGTTGACATGTTTGTCAAACACGACCACGCCCGGCGTTTTAGACATCAGTTTGCGAACTTCTTCAACATCAACCTCATCTTCGCATTCCACATTGACAAACTGCCCGCAGCCGATGAAGGCGGGGATCACAGCACAATTGGCATGAACCTTAACATTGCCGTTCAACACTTTTTTTGTTTCGGCGTTCAAGGCCCATTCGCAATCGGTTTCATCGCCTAAAAACTCGCCGACCTGAGGAATAACGTTAAAAGCAATTTGCTTGTTGAAAACCTTTTGATTATCAGCCAAAGTATCGTTCATATAAATTTTGCGAATCTGATCAAACAACTCGTCCATGGCTTCCTTGCCATACACGGAAGTTGAGGTATAAGTCGAAACGACAATACGCTTAATCAAATATTTTTCATTAACGGCGCCCAGAGGAACAAGCATCTGGGTTACCGGCGCGGACGGAACAGAAACCAAACCGCGTGCAGCCCCGCTGATTTTGGAATCATTCAGGCCGGCCACAATCATCGGCACATCGCTTTCGGCAAAAAACGCCGACGACGTATCGACAACCTTAACGCCTTTAGCCAAAGCCTTTGGCACATAACGTTTTGCCAATTCGGCAGTCGTGGCAAAAATCGCCGTATCAACTTTAGAAAAATCAAAATCATCAAGATTTAAAACATCAAGCTCGTCATCTTCACCATAAGAAACCTGATTGCCCAAAACGGATTTATAATCCAGAGCGACAACATCTTTGGCTTTAATTCCGTCTTCTTCCAAAAAACTCAAAATTTCGCGGCCGATACTTTCTTGAACGCCTACAACAGCAATTTTTTTCATCTTATTCTTATCCTTATTAAAAAAACTGTTTCGACTATACTACAATCCGCAGAAAATAGAACAGTTTTTTTTGCAAAGTGACAATATTTTAACAGGAAAAAATCAGGCCGTGCGACAATTAATCAAAACATTGGCGGCAGCGCGGGCTTCATCGGTAATGACTTCTCCGGCCAGCATGCGGGCTATTTCTTCGCAACGCTCGTTTTCGGAGAGTTCGCGGACATTGGTTGTCGTCACATTGTCAACAGTAGACTTTTCCACCTTGAAATGATTGTTTCCGCGGGAAGCGACTTGCGGCGAATGAGTCACGACCATCACCTGCACGCCTTGTGCCAAACGAGCCAGACGTTCGCCGACAGCCTGGGCCGTCGCGCCGCCGACACCTGCGTCGACCTCGTCAAAAATCATTGCCGAGACGCTGGAAGACTGTGCCAAATTCACTTTCAAAGCCAGCATAAAGCGCGCCAGCTCGCCGCCGGAAGCTATTTTATTAATCGGACCCTGCGGAGAATTTGGATTGGTTGCAACCGTGAACGCAACGGCATCAAAACCGTTTTCATTCCATGCAGCTTCATCATTTTTATTAATCTGCGTGACAAATCTGGCTTTTTCCATTTTTAACGGCGGCAATTCGCGCATAACGCTTTTATCCAATTCCGCGGCGGCCTTTATGCGGGCGGCACTCAATTCGTTAGCCGATTTCAGATAATTCAGGCGGGCATTTTGCTCGGCTTTGCGCAGGTTTTCTATCCCTTCTTCGCCGAATTCTATCGTGCTTAAACGCCCCTGAAAATCAGCCAGCACCTGCGGCAAATCTTCAACCGAAACCTGATGTTTGCGCGCCAAGCCTTTAAGCATAAACAGCCGGCTTTCAATATTTTCCAGCTCATTGGTATTCATTGAGATATTTTCGGAGGCGGCTTCTATCTGGCTGATTGCTTCCGAAGCTTCAATCAAAGCTCTATCCAAGGCTGCTATAATCTCGTCATATTTGCCTTCGACATGGGAAGCTGCTTTATCTAGAGCCGACTGTGCATGGCGCAGCGCCGACTGCACATCGCTGCCCTGAGTTAAGACATTATAAGCGTAAGACAGATTTTCTATTATTTTTTCGGCATTCATCAACTCTGCACGGCGGGCAGACAATTCAGCTTCTTCTCCGGCATAAGTTCCGGCGGCTTCAAGCTCTTTGACCCAATGGCGCAGATTTTCTTCATCCTGCTTGGCTTTGGCAATATCTTCTTCCGCTTTAATCCGCTGCCGTTTAGCGGATTTGTAAGTTTGAAAAGCCTCTTCAACCGAAAGCGTCAACTGCGGATAATTTCCGTATGCGTCCAACACGGACAAATGGTTCGCCGGATTAAGCAAGCCCTGATTGTCAAACTGCCCGTGAACCTCAACCAGATATTTGCCAATGTCTTTCAACAATTTCAAACTGACAGCCTGATCATTAACGAAGATTTTGCTTTTGCCGTCACGGGTCAGCGTGCGTTTGATAATCAGCTCTTCTTCCGCTTCCAATTCATTTTCGTTAAGAACCGACCATAGAGGATCAGATTTATCCGGCAAATCAAATACCGCTGTTACGCTTAATTTATCTTCGCCAAAACGAATCAACGAAGTTTCGGCGCGATTGCCGAGCACAAGTCCCAGAGAATCCAACAAAATCGATTTTCCGGCACCGGTTTCTCCGGTCAGAACGCTTAAGCCGCGATTGAAATCCAAATCGAGCTTATCAATCAAAACAACATTGCGTATGGACAAAGACTGCAACATCAAATTTAGCCTTTAATAATTTCCCGCACCTGTTTGCACCATTTGCTTTTCGGATAGTTGAATTCCAAAACTTTATAAGCTTTGCCCGCTTCATTTTTCAATCCGAGGATTGTATAGATTTCAACCTGGCGGTATAAAGCTTCTTCAATCTGCGAAGTGGTCTGATATTGGTTAACAACCGTTGAAAAACGGTTCAAAGCCGACAGATAGTTCTGCTGGCGCAAATACCAGCGCCCGACTTCCATTTCCTGTCCGGCCAAATGGTCATAAGTCAAATCAATTTTCAAACGCGCGTCTTTGGCATATTCGCTGTCCGGAAAGCGCAAAACGACCTGCCGGAGCGCATTGAGCGCTTTTTCCGTCGTGCTCTGGTCTTTGCTGACATCGACAATCTGGTTATAGTAGCACATTGCTTTCAGATAATAAGCATAAGCGATATCTTTGTTGCCGGGGTGAAACTTTATAAAACGATCCAAAGCGATAATCGCATCGTCATAGTTCTCATCCTCATAATAAGCATAAGCGGCCATTAAGCGCGCTTTGGTTGCCAAAGCGGAATAAGGATGCTCCAGTTCAAGCTTTTCAAAGGTTTCCGCTGCTTTGGCATAAGAAGTCTTATCCATATATTCTTTAGCCTGAGTATAAAGCCCCTCAGCCGTTTTCGGCTCTTCTTTCGGCTTTGACGCGCAGGCAGAAAGCAGGCTCAAACTTAATACAGCACTTAAAACAAGCAGACTTTTCTTCATGTTCTTTTCCTTAAACGATTTGATAATTTGCTTCGTCAGCAAACAATTTTTTCAACAATTCATTGGTATGAAAGTGTCCGGTTTTTGAAGCTTCCAACCGTCCGATAACCTGACAGCCCGACGTATATAAATCGCCGACAGCATCCAAAACCTTATGGTTGACGCATTCGTTTTCAACACGGAAGCCGCCTTCGTTCAAAATTGTTTCGCCGTCCAAAACAACGGCGTTTTCCAAGCTGCCGCCTTTGATTAAACCGACAGATTTCAAATAATCGACCTGATATTTTTCGCAAAAAGTGCGGCAGGGCGAAATTTCTTTTTCAAAAACATCAGCATTGATTTCGGCATCAAAGACCTGTTGCCCGACAATCTTTGACGGGAACTCAATTTCAAATTTTATGCCCAGCCCCTTTTCCGCCGGTTTCAAAGCAACAATATTGCCCTTGCCATCGGCAAAAGAGACCTCCCTCAAAACTTTCAGATATTTACGCGGCGCAGACTGCGAAACCAATTCGGCATTTTTCAAATTATCATAAAAAACTTTAGCGCTGCCGTCCATAATCGGCAATTCCTGATTATCAACCTCAATCAAGGCGTTATCAATGCCTGCAATTGCCAAAGCGGCCATAAGATGCTCAATCGTGGAGACCAAATTGCCGGCCTTGTCACCGAGGCAAGAGCAATTGCGCGTATCGACAATGTTTGAATACAGGGCTTTTATTTCAGGTTTTGCCGCCAAATCGACGCGCTGAAAAACAATGCCGAAATTTTCCGGCGCCGGGTTCAGTTTCAAATTAACTTCACAGCCGGAATGCAGGCCTATTCCCTTCATTGAGACCGGTTTAGCCAAAGTCTGCTGCATTTGCATTCGTTTAATTCCTCCAACAAACTGCTCTTATCCGCCATATTGCGAACGTCAGCTTTTTAATCATATAAAACGCAGGCGGCCTATAAGCCGGGTTCTGTATTTCATTTGCCTGCCGAAGCAGGATTTGAAACGATAGCTATTCATCTGGGCGCAAAGTTGCCTCAGCGCTCGTCGCGACCTACCTCTGGAGCGGGTTGGAAACTCCCCGTCATAACTCTAAGAAACTTAAAGCCCTCCTAACTTGGTCTTGCATCAGATAGGGTTTGCCTTGCCGAAACTGTTGCCAGCTTCGCGGTGGTCTCTTACACCGCCTTTTCAACCTTACCGAAACTTGTTCCGGCGGTAATTTTCTGTGGCACTTTCCCTTGGGTCGCCCCAGCCAGACGTTATCTGGTATCCCGTTTCCTTGAAGCCCGGACTTTCCTCACCGCATTGCGGCGCAGCTATCCGGCTGCCTGCGATTTAAACACTAAACAGATTAAAAATAAAAGCAAGTTTATTTGTTAAAAAAAATGCATATTTATCCCCATAAAAATATTTATCCGCAAGCCCAAAGCCAGCAACGGCTTTGCGAATCCGCCGCCCGCTTTTGACAGAACAAAGCAAGAACAGTTAACAAAATCCTAAAATTTCCCATTGATTCCCATATTTTCCCATGTTATACCATATATATAAGAAAAATTGACAATGAGGGATAAAAAAGTTGAGAAAAATATTTCTCTTCATGGACACAATAATCAACAAGGTAGACAGCAAAGGACGCGTCTCCCTTCCCTCAGACTATCGCGCAATCGTTAAAGAACTCTCAACGGAAATCGTCTGTTATCGCAGCTTGTCTTCTCCCTGCATTGAGGGCTGTCTGGAAGAAACCTTGGACAAACTGGCTCAAGACATTGAAACTTCGACAGACTTTTTCTCCGAAACCCAAGACAATCTGACAAATCTGATATTCGGCGACGCCAAACGTTTTCCGTTTGATTCTACCGGACGCATTGTTTTGACTGACAAACTTCTTTCCCATGCCGGCATTACCGGCAGCGCCGTTTTCGTCGGCAAAGGGCGCAAGTTTCAAATCTGGAACCCCGAAAACTGGGAAAAAGAAGAAAGACGCATCCGAGCCGAAGCCCTTAAAAACCGCCCTTCCCTCAAACCGCAGGAGACCGACAAATGATTCCCGGCGGCTATGAAAAGCATTTTCCGGTTATGCTCAGAGAAGTTTTGAGCGCAATGAAACCGCAAGACGGCGAAACTTATGTCGACGCCACATTCGGAAACGGCGGCTATACAGAAGCCCTTTTAAATGCTGCCGAGTGCAAAGTTATTGCTTTAGATCGCGATCCGAACGTTAAAGCCAGAGCTGATGAACTCAGAGCAAAATACGGCAGCCGGTTTGAATTCAGGGCCGGACAATTCTCTCATTTTTCAGAACTTGTTACCGAACCCGTCAACGGCGCAGTTTTTGACATAGGCGTTTCGTCAATGCAGCTTGACAACGGCGAACGCGGCTTCTCTTTTTCCAAAGACGCCCCGTTAGATATGCGGATGTCCTGCATTGGCACCAGCGCGGCAGATTTGGTTAACAGCCTGCCGGAAAAAGATTTGGCCGATTTAATATATAAATACGGCGAAGAGCGCAAATCGCGCCAGATTGCCGCCAAAATTGCCGAAGCCCGCAAAACGGCTCCGATTGCCACAACCAAACAACTGGCAGAAATTATTTACGGCGTTATCCGCAAAACGCCGAACGGCATTGACCCGGCAACCAGAACTTTTCAGGCATTGCGCATTGCCGTTAATAACGAACTTGAAGAACTTGAAAAAGGTTTAAAAGGAGCCGCTCATCGGTTAGCTCCCAACGGACGCCTTGTCGTCGTAACCTTTCATTCGTTGGAAGACCGTATTGTCAAAACCTTTTTCAAAGAAAATTCCGGCCCTAACGTACATATTTCAAAATATGCCAAAAATGTTCCGGAATTGGGAAATGACGCAATTTTTGCTGAAACTTCCAAAGCGGTTGCCGCCAGCGAGGAAGAAACCGCCGTTAACAAACGGTCGCGCTCCGCAAAATTGCGTTGGGGGATTAAAAGATAAGCGCAGCTAGAAAGGATTGCCTGATGACAAGTACAAAAACCGCTTCATATATTTTGCTGATTACCATTCCCTGCCTGCTGGGTTTTGGCATTTTATCAATGAAGAATCAGGTTCAAGGTTTAGAAAAACAGCTCGTCAGCATTAACAAAAGCATTCAAGACGACATTAAAAGCATTCATGTTCTGAAAGCCGAATGGAGCCATTTGAACAATCCTTCCAGACTTCGCCAGCTTGCCGCCAAACATATTTCTTTAAATCCGGTCCAAGCTGAACAAATTATTAACTATTCTGCGTTACCATTCGAATATGAATCCGATGACAGCAGAAGAATCATCGCTCAAAAGAATATATCTGGCTATGCTGAGCAAAATAAGGGATTGAAAAAACTGGCAAAAGCGCAGCGCTAAGATAAAATTGGTAACAAGTTACAGTCAAGGCAGAATGGCGGCATGTTCGGAAAGTATTTTTCCAAGAAAGAAGAAAGCTTTTATCTTCCCGGTGAAGAGATTAAAATAGGCAAAAGCAGTTCTTTTATGAACTACACATGTGAGAAAGACCCCCTCTCCATGTGTAAAAACCGTGTTCTTTTCGCTGTTTTAAGCTTTTTATTGGTTTATGCCGTTATCGGTATCAGGCTGTTTGAAGTCTGCATAGCTCCCAACCTTCACAATCCCGAACATTCCGAATCGCGGCATTTGCAAGCATATGCGCAAAATCCCATTAAAAGGGCCGATATTTTAGACCGCAACGGCACAATTATCGCAACGTCTCTGCCGACCGTCAATTTATATGCCACCCCTAAAAAAGTGCTTAACCCCAAAAAAGCCGCCAAAGAACTGGTTAAAGTTTTGCCTGATTTAAAATATGAAAGCGTTTTGCATAAATTGACATCCCGCAGCAGCTTTGTTTATCTCAAACGCAACCTTACCCCTTCCCAGCAATATCAAATCAACTATCTCGGCATTCCGGGGCTGGAATTTGAAAACGGCGAAAAACGCGTTTATCCGCACAAGAACCTGTTTGCCCATTTGGTCGGTTCGACCAATATTGACAACGAAGGCATTTCGGGAATCGAAAAAGCAGAAAACGAACGCCTGACCCAGTCTGATATTCCTCTGGCCTTGACTATTGACGCCGGCGTGCAGGATACCATTCGCGAAGAGTTGGCGGCAGCTATCAAAAAATTTGATGCTATCGGCGCATCGGCTATTCTTATGGACGTTAAAACCGGCGAAGTCATTTCTCTGGTTTCACTGCCTGATTATGACCCGAACAAACCGGTTAATCCGGCGGCGCGCTCTATGTTCAACATGGCAACAAAAGGCGTTTATGAGCCAGGTTCCGTTCTTAAAGTATTCAATGCAGCCATGTCTTTGGAAAGCGGCAAAGTCAAAGTGGCAGACAAATTCGATGCGACTCAGCCGCTCAAGCTTAAATATAACGTTATTAAAGACTATCGCGGCGAAAACCGCTGGCTGTCCGTTCCCGAGATTATGGTTTATTCCTCAAACATCGGTTCTGCCCGCATGGCTCTTAAAGTCGGCGGCAAAGAGCAAAAACAATTTATGGAAAAAATCGGCTTTTTTGATGAAATAAATTTTGAAATTGCCGAAAAAAGCAAAACGCTTGTTCCCAAACGCTGGGGCGAAGGCACTATCGCCACCGTTGCTTACGGTTACGGCCTGGCCGTTACGCCGATGCATTTGATTACCGCTTTTTCATCTGTGGTTAACGGGGGCATATACCACGAACCGACCATTTTGAAAAACAGCACCAAAAAAGACAACGGTTACCGCGTCATCTCCTATAATACCTCCAAACAAATGCGTGACCTGCTGCGTCTGGTCGTCACCAACGGCTCGGGCAAGCGCGCCAATGTTCTCGGCTATGAGGTTGCCGGCAAAACGGGAACCGCCAACAAACTGTCTGCTAACGGCAAATATGTCGATAAAAAAGTCCGTACCGCATTTGCCGCCACATTTCCGGCCTCTAATCCCAAATATGCCTTAATGGTTATGCTCGACGAACCCAAAGGCAGCAAAGAAACCTGGGGCTTTGTCACATCCGGCTGGAATACGGTTCCGACCACCGCAAAAATCATTACAGCAATTGCGCCGCAATTAAACGTCAAAGCCAATTATGATTTGGACGAGAAACGCCGCAACCGCATTATCGAAGCATCATATAAACGCTAGACACAAAAAAAAATACTCCGGATTTTTTTCCGGAGTAATTTTTTATTCTTTACCGTCACATTCTTCGTAAAGTTTCTTTTCCATGGCTTCCTGAAGCTCTTGAATATCCTCTTCATCAAGTTCTTCCGCCGGAATTGCATAGGAACCGTTCAGCCAGTTTCCCAAATCAATATCCGCGCAGCGTTTTGAGCAGAATGGTTTGTATTTGGCGTCTTCCAGCTCTTTTTTACAAATGGGGCATTTCATCGCATCACCCTGCCGCTGCCCTGACAGCAGTCACATTCTTTAGTTAACAAATCCTGCAAAGTCGGACGTTTGCGAACGCGGATGATTTCAACATTGCCGGCGCGGCTCAAGCCCAAAACGGTTGTTTTGGTTGAATCTTCGGCAGCTTTACTTTCCAAAGTCTCAATGACCGGTTTCAAATAACGGTAATCTGACGAACCGGCAAAATCAATGATAATTTTGCCTGACAAGTTGCGCAAACGGATTTGTCTGGCAATCTCATCCGCCGCCTCCAAGTTCAAATGGGCAATACTGCCGTTGCCTTTGTCGCTGCCGCTGTCAACATCTATTGCCACCAGAGCTTTTGTTTCCTGAATGGTAATCCGGCCGCCGCTTTTTAATTTGACTGACGGATTCAACGCCTCGACAATGGCATCTTCCATACCATATTCATCAAATGGTTCGGCGGCAATTTCCGTTGCAATCTCATCACCAAAGTGTTCTTTAATATCGTTTTCGATATTGCGGCTGTTTAAAACGATTTTATTTAAATCATTTTTATATTTGTTTATATATTCAAAAACGGGATTAGCTTTGGCCAAGAGTAATGCAGGCGCTTGCAAGCTGCGCGCTTTTGCCCTTGTCGAATCAAAAAGCGAACGCAGATATTCCATTTCTTTTACGATTGTTTCTTTGCTCTCATTCACTGCCGAGGTGCGGATAATCCAGCCCTCCTGTCCGGTGGTGTTTTCAATGACAAGATCGCGGTATTCGGAAGCCTTGTTTTTATCGGCAATTTTAGACGAGGTTTCAACATTCATGCGGTAAGGGCAATAAACCAGATTTTCGCCGACAAACTGCAAAGCCCGGGTTACCTTAGGGCCTTTCTCGGCGCGTTTTTCCTGCGCAACCTGCACAACCAGACTCTGCCCTTCGCAAATATTAAGTTCATCAAGCCCGTATTCTTCGGCATTCAAAAAAGCTTCGCGCCCTTCGCCCAATTCTACAAAAAAGCCCTGTTTGCCATTTGCCAATTCAATTTTGCGAACAACTTTTCCCAAATAAATATTGCCTTCCAATGCCCGATTTTCAGCAATAATTTCCAGTTCGGCCAAATTGCCGTTGCTTAACAGCGCAATGCGGGTCATGCCGCCTTTTGTTTCATATATAATTTTATCTATCATCATTTTATTCCAGCCCCTAACAACAAATTGCGGGTTTCATACAAAGGCAAGCCGACAACACCGGAATATGATCCGATAATCTTGGTAACAAACGCTGCCAAAGCGCCTTCAATTTTATAACCGCAGCAACCGACCCATTCATGGCCGGCGACATAATTGCGGATTTCTTCTTCGGAGAGTTTTTTCATTAAAATGCGGGTTGTATTCAGGCGCACGGATTTTTTGCCTTCTTTATCTATGACGCAAACGGCACTCAATACGCGATGCGCTTTTCCCGAAAGCATTTTCATGACAGCGGCCTGTTCTTCATCCGTTTTGCATTTATGAAGGATTTTTGCGCCGACAACAACGACAGTATCTGATCCTAAAACGACTTTGCCGGGATTTTCCCCGGCAATTTTCATAGCTTTTTCACAGGCCATACGTTTGACATAAGCTGAGGCTTTTTCGCCTTTCTTTTCACTCTCGTCAATATCCGCCGGCTGAACAGATCCCGGAATCAAACCAATCTGCGCCAGCAGTGCCAAGCGCTGTTTTGAGCCGGAAGCCAATATAAAATCTTTGATTTCTGCAGACATTATGCTTCGTCGTCGTAAGTTTTTTCCATTCTTTCGTGGCGTTCCTGAGCCTCAATGGACAAAGTTGCTACCGGACGGACATCCAAACGGTCAACGCCTATCGGCTCGCCGGTTTCTTCACAATAACCGTAAACGCCGTCTTCGATACGCTTCAAAGCCTCGTCAATTTTAGAAATCAGTTTGCGGGCTCGGTCACGAGTGCGCAATTCAAGAGCTTTGTCTGCTTCCAATGATGCGCGGTCAATCTGATCCGGCTGGTTAAGGCCGCCTTGTTTTAAATCATCTAAAGTGTCTTTTGATTGATTGATTAAAGATTTTTTCCAGCTGAGAAGCTTCTGGCGGAAATATTCCAACATCACGTCATTCATATATTC
This sequence comes from uncultured Alphaproteobacteria bacterium, assembly GCA_949493535.1. GTDB lineage: Bacteria > Pseudomonadota > Alphaproteobacteria > RF32 > CAG-239 > CAJLXD01. The sequence continues at coordinate 44,985 of CASZWJ010000005.1, read as the reverse complement.
TTCATTTGCAGACGGATGATAGTCCGGAGGGAGAATTGTTGTTGGTTCCATAGTCATACTCCTTAACAATAAGTCTTGAACTGGTTTTCTTATATAGCAAGCAACTTACAAATTTCAATTATTAACTTCAAGCAAAAAATTGATTTATCACAGCTATTTCGTTAATTTAGCCAGTTCTACTTCCACCCGCAGTTCGATTTCTGCAATTATTTCATTTAAACGCGAATCGGAACTGCCGAAATCCTGTTCTTTAACAAAACGGGAAATTTCTATCAGCCGGTCAACGGAAATATACCCTCCGAGCAATGCTTGGCGGATTTCTTCAAGTTTGTCCAGCAACGTAAAACCGCGCTTTATTTGTTTCTTTTTGCGTTCGCGTTCTTCTACGCCGTCGGCAAGCTGCGCCGCAAAAATAGCATCGGTGACAGAAATGCACGACATTCCTGAAACAGGAGCCGTTCCCGGTTTTGCCGTTTCCTTTAAATATGAGGAAAAATCTGCTCCGCCGGTATTTTTTTTCACTTTACCGGCAGCAATATCTTTGGTTTTATTTACGTCATTTACCTTAAACAAATCTAATTCCTTTTGCTCTATTGGAAAGTCCATTCAATCGAATTTTTTGTCCGGTTGCTGTCGCAGCGTTTTCCGGCCTCGATCAGATCAATCGGCAATCGGTTAGAACCGCCGGCCGTCCAAGTATACGTTATTCCGTTTGCCTTCAGGCGGATTAAATCCGATGTATCGTTCACCGTCCAGCTTAAACCCAGCAAATCTACACAGCCGTTTCTTTTGAGATCTGAAAACTTAATTGTATAATCATATTTGGTTCCCGAAAGTTTTACTTCGCCATTATATGCATGATACAATTTATCTCCCGAAACCATATCTGACGGTATCACCCTTTCTTTAACCAGCTGTTCGACAGCATTCCCTTTGCTTAAGTCCCGATAATCAGACATTGCCGAAAAGCGAACCCGTATGTTTTTTTGCAAATCGCGAATCTGAGTAGTAATCGCCGACTGCTGATAACGGTCATAAATCTTTGAAACGGTAGCGAGAATTCCGGTCGTAACGACAGAAATAATTCCTAAAATGCCTATCATTTCTATCATTGAGGCGCCGGACTGGTCAGTTTTCCTCATTATAACAATCCTCTAAATTCCTATATTTCTTTAGCTTATCACGGAAATTCGGCTTAAACAATAATTTTGTAATATAAGTTTACTTTATTTTTAGAATTTTAGTACTATAGTATTGAGTGTAATGATTTAGTTTATTAAACTAAACTGTACAAAGGTTAAACTTTATAAAGGAAAATTAGATGAAAAAAACTATTGGTGCATTAATGGTTGCTGTATCTGCAATCGCTATGAGCGCAAATGCAGAAGCTTTGGAATATACTCCTTATGCTGGTGTTGATTACACATATTCTGACTTCAGCCACAAAGGTGAAAACTTCAACGGCGGTAAAATTTTCGCCGGTGCTCAGTACAACGAAAATTTCGGCACTGAAGTTTTCTATCAGAGAACTCTGAATGCTCACCAGAGCAACGGTGCTGACGCTGCAAGAACAAGCTACCATTTTGATGCTTTCGGTATTGACGCTTTGGGTTACCTGCCTTTAGGCTGCGAGCAGAAAGTTGCTTTGATCGGTACTGCCGGTGTTGCTCGCTACAGACTGGCTGACAGAACTCCTCATGAAGGCCATGGCCATGAATGGAGCTGGGGTTACCGTTTGGGTGCCGGCGCTGAATACAACGTAAATGAAAAAGTTGCTGTTCGCGCTTTGGCTCGTTATGTTGACCTCGGCAACTTCGACGGTGCTGCCGGCGATATGTGGGAATACTCTTTGGGTGCTAAATACAACTTCTAATTTGTATTTTCCTATTATAGAAGAAGGGGAAGTTTTTACTTCCCCTTTTTTGTATTTTTTCATACCTCTCTTGCATTTTAGATAAAAAGTTTTAAATTGAATTATCATTAAACAAAAACAAAAGGAAAAAACATGAAAAAATATTGGCTCGCCCTTCTGGCTTTTAATTTGTTGATTTCTTGCTCCGATCAAAATGAGGCCGAAGAACCGCAGACTCCGGTCGAAAGCAAACAAATCAGCCTTAACCAAGCACCGATTTTTGATTTTGCGGATAAAACATTTTCTTTCAGTAAAGACAGCCTGCCGGAGAAATGCACGGACGGCAGCGAAGTTGTCTGCGCTGTCAGCCAAACGGTGATTTGCACAATTTCGCCCTCTGAAGCACAGTGCAACAAATCTTTAATGCCGTCTTTTATTTTCATGGAAGATGAAAGCCTCGACCGTCCCACACAAATGAGTTACAAGATTATTGAGCTCAAGCCTTTGGCAAGCGGGCAGCTTGAGGTTCATACGGACAGCACTTGCAACGGAAACTGGTTTGGTTTGTGCAAAGGCAGAATCATTTACGTTATGGCTCAGCAAAACGGCAAATGGATTGTCAAAGATATTTATGCCCGCGCCCTGACGACAGACAAATAAGCGAACGCCATTTATAAAAAAATCCCCTCAACCGAGGGGATTTTTTTAATTGCTGATTGTTTCATCAACTTCCATTGCGGCAGAATCCGGCGTTGCTATTTCAGTCACGCTTTCATTTACATTTACTGTTCCCTGATTAACAGCTGACGGGGTTGAGGCAGCTCCGTTGTTTCCTGCTGCGGCATTATAAGCGTCAGCGGCGGCCGGAGAAGTCTGCTCTGCTCCCGATAATGGGGCCACATCGACATTGCCTTCCTGAGACCAATCCGGCGACTGAGGACTGACAGAGTTTACGGAGCCTGCTGCCGGAGCAACCGCTTCGTAACCTTCTTCAATAATCAAAACATTGCTTGATCCGGGATTTCCGACCACTGCCGACTGCGTCGCCTGAGCCATAACGCCGTCAATTCCGCAACTGACGGCAGCCAAACTGCCTAATGCTGCTAAAGTAAAAATCTTTTTCATCATTTTTTCCTTTTGTTTGAATGTTGTTATCCTTAAGCTGATATATGCTTCAAACGGCATTTTTCAAGCCGCAAAAACAGACTTGACGAACCCTTTGGCAATTGTTAAATTTATACGGTTATAATTATCAAAATAAGATGGAGAAAGATGTGCTTGCAAATAAAAAAGTTATCGTTTGGGATTTAGACAATACATTATATTTTGAAACAGAAGAATTCAAAGATATGCTTGACGAAGCTACTGCCGTTGCTCTGGTTGACGATTTGGGCCTTGATATGGATGTTGCGACAGCCAAACAAATGGTCAAAGAATCTTACAAAAAATATCGCAACGGAGGAAAGATTTTTATTTTGGAATATGGCATTGATCCTAAAAAACTTTTTGATGCATATCATGAACGCAAGCCCGTTGACGTTATAGAACCTTATGAAAATTTATTAGAACGTTTGAAGCAGCTTCCTTATGAGCAATATATCTTTACGACAAGCAGCCGCAATGCTGCCGAGCGCATTTTGAAACGCATCGGTTTGTACGAATTTTTTAAAGGGCGTTTTTATTCCGTGGAAGATTTTGGTGTCTATGAGAAAAATGAAAGTGCGGACGTTTATGAAAAATTCTGCAAACATATAGGAAAAGATCCTCATGATTGCATTTTTGTAGATGACAGCTATTCTAATCTTGAATTTGCCAAACAAATCGGCATGTCTACCGTGCGTATTTTCTACAACAACAATTCAGCAAAAGATAAAACTTATATTGACGCCGCCTACAAAGGTATCAATAGTTTCCTTGATGAGATTTCTGCCGGGACTGCTGCCGTTTCTTTGAGTTAAACTCGCGGCAGAGTTTAGTTTCCATTGAATAGTTTATATTGTTGTCGAGCTTGCCTTGTTCTATGGCAAGCTCTTTTACAAACAGATCTACAACCTTATCAAATTTATCGGAAAATTCTTTGGTAATTTCTTCAACGGCTTTGTCTATTTGCTTCTTAGAAGTGATTTTTACCGGCTTCATATTTTTAACGATTTTCGCAGCAGCCTTTTCAAATATCGGCAAAAAATATTTAAGAGTTGCAATATTAATCCGCTGGTGCGTCTGCTCGTGCAAAAGAACAAGATTATACCGGCAAGAGTCCGGCTCAAGTTCATTAGAAATATAAATTCTGGGCGTTTCGTAACCAACAAATATGTTAACGACCACAGGAACGATGCAATACCCTTTTCCCCAATCTAACGGATAACGTTTGACGCCAACCTCATATTCATTATGGACTGTTAATGTTGCAAGCCCGTGAATAAAAAGGCCACTCTCCCGATATCCGTTTTGGGCCTTCAATCGGGTAATTTGATCCGTATTGAGGCTGAAATCATATCTCAATTGCCCAAATGACGTAGAAACCTTAATTTCCGGCGAAACTTTCAGGCCTGAGCATGAACTGCGGGCTGCGGCATTTGATAAAATTCCGCCCCAAAAGCATAGAAAAGTTAATATTATTACAAGATTTTTCATGTAATATATGATATAATGAATTTGTTAAATTATGGTTGACAGGAGCCTCAAATGAAAAAAGCTCTGTATATACTTATATTAATTTTATTTGCATTTTGGTCCGCCGCCGATGCCGGTGCCCAAAACGGCGAACGTTATGTCCGGCAAAAAGTCCAGCCCAATTTTTTTATCCCAAACGGCGCTTTGGCACAAAGCAAACCGGAAAAAGTTTTTGTTCCGCGTTACCGCAAAGGGCAAACGACTGCCAAACACATTTCTGCTGACGATGAATTGTATGCAGCACGGCCGGTTAAATCTTTGCCAAAGAAACCGCAGCAAACAAACAAGCCGGTTTCTTATGCCGACACCAATGACAATGAATCATCAACACTCACACCTCAAACCACAGCTCCCAGCCAAGTCAATGACGGCACGCCCGACTATCAGAAAATGTATCAAGATTATCTTCAAGACTTAGATGCAATTGCCAAAAACGGCGATGTTAAAGATCAAGCCGTGTTAGATGACCTCAGCATAATGAATTCTGAAAAAAGGATAGAACTAGATAAAAATTTCAATAAAAAGCGTAATATTGAAAAAGATATCCAAGCTGTATTAACAAAATAAATTTAGTCTCCTCAAAAAAAAAGAACCTCTTAAGAGGTTCTTTTTTTCTAATTTTTCTTAACGGCTTTCTTTTGTGCCGGTTTGGCTTTTTTAGAATCTTTGGCCTTTTTTACTTTCGGCTGCGAAGCTTTTTCAAGACGAGCCTGCGCAACAGATAATGCCTTATCCAAATCTTTTTCTGTTGTCAAACCGATTGTGACCGGATTTTTCGGACGAATATTCATCATATCGCGGTGGGTTCCGTTACGGATAGCTTCAATTGTCGGTTTGGTGGTGCCAATCAGCTTGCAAATCTGGCTGTCTCCAAGCTGAGGATAATTTTTAAGTACCCACGCTATAGCGGAAGGTTTGTCGCTTCTTTGTGACGGAGAAAGGATTTTTTTGGCTTTCAAATTCTTTGCCTTAACATTTCGTTCCATCGGGTTTGCAACCAAATTGGCAGCGGCATCAGCTTCGCAACGGCGAATTTCTTCCCAAGTCAATTGATTGTTATCTACCGGGCTTAATCCCATAATATTGCTGGCAACATCACCGTCGGCAATTGCCTGAATTTCAAGTTCATGAATTTCACAAAAATCAGAAATTTGTCTGAAAGTTAATGTTGTATTTTCTACAAGCCATACGGCTGTTGCTCTTGGCATTAAGGGAGCTGTCATTTTGTTATCCTTTCTTTAGCTTAGCCTGCTTTCGATATAAGCATATCAAATTAATTATCCTAAAGATAGATTTTCTTTGAATAATATACAAGCATTTTTTGCGCTAAAGTCCGGAAAATTTAAAATTTGCTGTTGCGGCTGTAGATATCTGCCATATTAAGATAACCGATCTGCAGCATTTGAGCTGTTGCCTGATAACGGGTTGCCTGAATTTCCAATGCATTTACGGACGAAAGCGCCCCTGTCGCGGAAGACTGTGTCAAAGGAACGCGGCTTTGTTTTTTATTTTTGGTATCTTCAGAAACCTGCTCTTTCATAACATAGTCATGTTTGACATGTTCGCCCTGACTGACTTGCAACGCATAGGCAATCTCTTCATTTTTGGTTGTCGTTTCTTCATTCCGAGTGATTTTGAAATAATAGTCGCCTTTTTTAGCCCGATATTCGCCTTTGAGCATCTCATCCATAGCGTCGCGGAGTTTAGATCCTTTTTCGGCAGTACTGTCACCAATCAAAACCTGCTTGCCGCCTTTAGTCATATAGACCTGAATATTCAGCTTTTCTGCCGTCATATTCAGAAGATTTTCTTCTTCCTTGGCTTTTTTGGCATCTTGTTCTTTTTGCCACCCCTCCGGGTCTGTTTGGCGTTTAAGCTTATCCAGAGCCTCTTCATATTTTGACAAATCCAATACGCTTTCATCTTCGGTTCCGTCACGCAGAGAAACGCCCAATTTGGCATTGGACTGCACCTGAACCTTATAATAGTCTGAACTGTCATAATACTTTGAAAGTTTGGCTATTGCCGTCGTGCGGGCATAGTTCAAGCGAGTATAACCGATATCGCGGGCATTGGCAAATCCCTCATCGACATTGTTCATATCGGTAAGTGTTTTTTCCCAGGTTTTGGCTGAAGAACCACTCATAATTTCTGCTATTGTTGCCATTTTTATGCCCTCGCATATTTATTACATTTGTTATTTTATCACATTATTGCATCGGATACAACAATGATGAATATAACTTTAGTATATTAATTTGTATAAAGCCACAAGTTTATCGCTTTTGTTCAATCTCTTTTCGCCCAAAAATTCAAACTCATATTTATGGCCGCACATGCTGTTCTTGATTTTTTCAACGACTAAAATCTCATTGTTATATGTATGTTCCAGAACATCCGTAATATAATCCTCAGGATTAGACACATTGTCTTCATTCTTGTCAATTATATTGCATTTGCTTAAGAAAAGCAGATTCTCATCATTCAAATCATCTTTATAAATATTGATGTCTTTTATAAACTCAGAAGCAAACTTTGCCGCATCTCCCGTATTTTCATATTCAATACTGGTAATTTCATCTTTCTCCAAAACATTCAGACCGCGGTATTTGTTCAAAAGATTATAAATAATATTCCGAACATCGGCATCATAGGCCTTTCTCTGCCCCTCAATGTCCGGCATCGCTTCATCAAAAAATTTTAATTGATATTGAATATTAACTAAACAGGGATATTGCATTTCAGCCTGTTGAGAACCCTGTTTATCTTCTTTCTTTTGATAATCTCCGTTAAGCAGCCCTTCCCATTTATCAAAGCTCTGCTTAAGAATATGCGTATCCATCGGCTGCTCGTCAATGACCTGAGCCATTAAATGAGCGCCGACGCCAGCCAGAAATACAGCTATTTTATTATCCGAGAAAGACCTTTTTCCGTCATAAAACTCTTCCAAATCGGCATTCTCGCCATCAAGTATTTTGAATGCTTCAAATAACAGGGAATTTGCTTCCGTAATTTTCAAACCGCAATAGCGGGACAGTTCCATGCAACCGCCATATACAACCAGCTTAACCCCAAGCTTTGAAAAACTGTCTTCAAACATTGTCCGAGAGTCAATACCGGACATTATATCCTTCAAAAATTCTACAATATAACGTTTATGCTCAAGCGGAGCTTCCGGCCATGCCGGAGCTATGCTCGGTTCATATTCGTTCAGCTGGTAAAGTTTGATGATATTATTGGCTTTTTCATAAAAACGGCTTTCCCTTAACGGACGCTTTTCCGTACGGCGGCGGATATTGAAAACATACCATGGAATCTTGCTCAGAATCAAAGGAACGGCCAAGCCCAAAAAGATTGTGAAGAAAAGGGCAAACAAAACTGTTCTTACTTTTTCTTCCGGTACAAAATCCTCAACCAGCGGGGTTAAAAGCGTGACTAAAAGATTTGAAAAAACCAGACTCAATACAATAATTGTAATCAATTTCACAACAGCTTTGAGCATCTCGCCCGGCGTTGCTTCTACTTGGCCAGAGGCAAGTTTTTCATCTTCTCCGGCAGCCATATAACTGCGAATATCAACAGAAGACACAGGTTTTGGCGCCGGAGATTTCGCCTTGCCGTTTTTCAGACCGCTGACATATTCAACCGTTTCCTGATAAGAATTATCCTGAACATCAAAAGTTTCACGGATAATTTTAACTTTTAATTTCTCTTGTTCTTTTTCTTTTGACAAGTTTATAGCTTCGTGGCGCTGCTCGCTGGAAAAACGATCTTCCAGTTTCCAGCCGTCACCCTTATCGGTATAAACTTCGTAATGCGTGATTTTAACCATTAATTATTTGTCGCTTAAATTATTCGGGCATAAAAAAACCTGCATTCAGTATAACAAATGCAGGTTAATAAAACACTAAATGTCAAAAAATTAGTTGGCTGTATCACCAGCTTTAAGGCCGAAAGCGCCAAATTTATTATTGAATTTAGAAATCTGACCGCCGGTATCAACCAAACGCTGAACGCCAGTCCATGCCGGATGAGATTTCGGATCAATTTCCAAACGAATTTTTTCGCCGGGTTTGCCCATTGTAGATTTGGTTGTGAATTCAGAACCGTCTGTCATGACATAAGTAATTTCATGATAATCAGGGTGAATACCTTTTTTCATTGTAAAAACTCCTAAAACTTTTATTTAAACGCATAATTTTTAAGCTCTTATACATTACCATTCGCAATAAGGCAAGCATTAATTTATACTTTTTTAAATTTATTGACGAAAATCAGACAATTTATTTGAGCTCTTCTACTACGACCTTGTTTTCTTTATCTTCGGGTTCGCTGATATTGACAACTTTGATACTGAAGTTCTTATAGCCTTTTCCCAATAAATAAGAACGAACTTCGACGGCACGGTTTAACGACAAACGTTTTTTACGAAATACGTCTTTGCCGTCATCAACATTATAAGCATAAATCGCAATCTTGTTGACAGCAGGGTTCTCAAAAGAAGCAACAATCGCATCCAGCCGTGCTTTATCTTCATCCGTCAAATCGTAGCTGTCCGGCAGGAAAACGACCTCTCCTGACGGAATCTCCGCCTTTTCAGGCGTTGTTAACGGAATGAGAGGCAAAACATTCTTTTCAATTAAAGGCGCAGCAGCAGACTGTTCATCATCAGAGGAAATTTCGTTTTGTTTTGTCTCGTCTGAAGACCGGAACAATGACTCAGGAACCGCAGTAATAACCGCGTTATCTTCCTGCGCTGACGGCAGCGGGGTCGTTCCGTTAATCGGCTCCATAATAACCGGCTCTTTTTCAACATCTGACAAAGGTTCGGTTTTAATTTCTACCGGCGCTGTCGGTGCCGCGGATATTTCTTCTTCGCGGTTTTCAACCGGAGCTGTCGCAAAAGGAGAATTTTGCAGATCCACCGGAATTTCCGTTTCCGAAACCGTCGTTTTCACGGGAGTTTCAGCTTGCTCCGGCATTTTAACTTCAACTTTAATTTCCGGTTTGGCAGGAATTTCCAGCTTATCGGAAACGACTGCGGGCAAAGATTTTTCAGCAGCTTTTTTCTTTGCTGCCGGCTTGGCTTTACGCGCCGAAGCAGATTTTTTAACGGCTTTGCGCGGCTCAGCTTTTTTCACGACAGGAAAAAGAGGACCGTTATTGATTGCAGGAGAGACTGTTTCGCCAAGACCATCAAGTACCGACAAGTCAACATAAACGTCATCTGCGGCAGCATTTGAACCTGAAAACAACAAGCCCGTTCCCAGCACAATTGCCGGCACCAACAAAAATTTTGCGCGCATCCCTTTTTCCTCCAGCGGGGTAAATAATTACTTATTCAACAAATCGTGAATTTTTTTGCCTAAATTAGCATTGCAGGCAATAATATTGCCGGAACGCAAAACCGCAGCCAAATCTTCGCTGCGAATATCTTTTTGGTTTAATTCATAAACCGAACCTCCGGCTTCTTTTACCAGCAAAATACCGGCAGCGATTTCAGAAAGGCTGTTGCCGAAACTGACCGCAGCATCGAGTTTTCCGGCAGCGACATAAGCCAAATCAAGGCTGGACGCCCCTAAAACGCGCAAAGCGTTTACCGATGAGACCAAACGCTCACGAACGGCAATGTTTTCGTTTCCCGAATCCAAAGCGGCAAAAACGCATTCTGGCAAATCTTTGCGAAAAGAAACGCGCAAACGTTCATGATTGCGGAAACCTTCTTTATACGCACCATTACCCTTTTCTGCAAAATAAAGTTCGTCAGTTGCCGGATTATAAATAACCGCTGCGGTGATAATGCCGTTTTCGACAGTTGCAGCAGAAATGGAAAAATGCGGTATGCCATGAGCAAAATTTATTACGCCGTCCAACGATGACACAATAAAGTGCGGCACATTCGGCTGAGGCTTTCCATCTTGGGCAAAAGCATAATTCGGGCGCGCTTTTGATAATTCTGCCCGGAGGCTGCCCTCAACTTTTTTGACTGCCGCAGCAACAAACTCCTGATGGCCGCGAACGGACGACTGCAGCTTTTCAATTTCGCTGAAATCGCGGCTCATTGAAGACGCCGCCTTTTTGACGGCGCTCATGAGCATATTCATATTAGCGGTTAAATAAGACATTATTTGGCTCTTTCGACATAAGAAGCATCAGCGGTGCTGACAACGATTTTTTCATTTTGGCCGACGAAAGGCGGAACCATAACGCGAACGCCATTGTCCAAAATAGCCGGTTTGTAAGAAGAAGCGGCTGTCTGGCCTTTGATGACAGGCTCTGTTTCAACAACTTCGCAAACAACCTGCAACGGCAGTTCAACTGAAATCGGCTTACCGTCAATAACGTTGATAATTACAGCCATACCGTCTGTCAGAAACGGACGGGAATCACCCAAAACATCTGCCGGCATTGCAAACTGGTCAAAAGTTTCGCTGTCCATAAAGTTCAAACCGGTAGAATCTTCAAACAGGAACTGGCAGTCTTTGGTTTCAACCATGAGTTTTTCAACCATGTCTTCCGTTCTGTAACGTTCGTTGGTTTTGGTGCCTTCTTCGACAGATTTCATCTCAACCTGCATAAAAGCGCCGCCTTTTCCGGGCTTTACAAAGTTGGTTTTGGTAACCGTCCAAGGTTTGTTTTTATATTCGATAACCCATCCAATTCTAATAGAACCTGCTTGCTGTTTCATATTTTTCTCCAATATTTTCTGATTATAAATTCAATATTATCTGGCAAATTAATCTAATCTTTTGATTTTATCAACTAGAATCTTATACTCCGCCGTATTTAAAATAACAAAATCGGTTAAAGACAATATTTCATCATTCAACTCCGGCGTATAGAACAAAGCAGACTGCAACAAAAAAAGCTCGCCGTACCACCGCAGAACTTCCGCCGCTTCGTTTTGGCTTTCCCTATTTATCTTAAACGCCACAAAATCCGGTTCGGCTTCGGAAACCAGCATGGCCTCATGGCGCGTCGCTTCGCAGCCAAGCCCCAAAAACTTCCTGCCGAGCTGTTTTTGCAGCGGCTTGATAAATTTGGCATATTTATCATCAACCGGATGAACGACCAATGCACCGTCAAACTGTTTTTCCACACAATCCGCCGCGGCATTTTCACCGAAAGACAACACCAGTTTGTCTGATTTTCGGGCTGCATCGACTATTTGCGGCGCCGAGTTTTCATCTGCCAGATAACAGCAAATATCACCGTTATCTATGAGTTCCGTATCGTCGGAATTAATTTTGAGTATAAACTTTGGCATAACATTTCTTTGTTGTTGAAAAAGTTGAATATCCGTTTATTATGCACTGAATATACGGGAATAATACTCTAAATGAAAGAGAAAATTGTGACTGATACAAAAAAAATCGAATTATCCCAAACAGGCAACGCGTTAGCCGAACTCAGCGACGTTTTGGTTAAACTCAATACCATACTGGATGAAAAAAAAGACCGGCTGAGCAATGCAAAAAGAAAAAGCGAAGCCGAACTGAGCGATAACAATAAACGTTTGGAAATGTTAAAAAGCTCTTCTCAAAATATTATAAAAAACATTGATGCGGTTATAGTAAAATTAGATAAAGTTTTAGAAAACGATGGCACAAGTAACAATAACAATTAATTCGCGCGAATATGCAATTGCCTGCGAAGACGGGCAGGAAGTCAGAATCTTGCAATTAGCCAGAGTTCTGGATGAAAAAGCCAAACTTTTAACATCTGCTTCGGGGCAGGTAAACGAGAATATGCTTCTTGCCATGGTCGGATTGCTTTTGGCTGACGAACTGGCGGAGATAAAAAAGAACGGCGGCGCGGTTTCAGCACCGGCTCCGTCACATGACGACAGCCAAAAACTTCTGGAGCTTGACGCCGATTTGGCCGGCAAAATAAAAACTTTAACAGAAGAAATAAATTCTGTTGCAAAGCGGATTGAATTATTGTAACCTGAATACATAGAGGGATGCTGTCTGGTTTGTATTTCCGCAGATCTTCCGAGCCAACATTATTTTTAAGGGAATTGTCACTGTGCAGGTCGTGGCCTGTTTATACGATGCCCACTTTTTGAGAAGCGGTTCGATAAGAATGTATCCATACGGCTAAGACGGCTCCCTCGCAAAGTTTTTAATGCAAGCTCCTGATTTAGGGGCTTTTTTATTACAGCAGGAAGAGTTAAGTTGAAGTTTATATATTGCGGAGATGTGGTTGCCCGCGCCGGACGCGAAGCGGTTTTAAACAATTTGGACAATCTGAGACAGACTTATCACCCCGATTTTATTATCGTTAATATTGAAAACGCGGCTCATGGCTTTGGCGTTACACCGGGAATCTGCCGCGATTTTCTTGACCGCGGCGTCGATGCGCTGACAACGGGAAACCACGTTTGGCAGCAGAGAGAGCTTATTCCTTATCTCAATGACTGCAAAAAAATCGTCCGCCCGTTAAATTATCCCGAAAATCTTCCCGGCAAAGGCTTTTGCGAACTTGAACTTCCAAACGGCAAAAAACTCTTGATTATACAGCTTTTGGGGCGGCTGTTTATGGAAGCTGTCGATTGTCCGGTCGCCGCCGTTGACAAACTGTTAAAAAATTATGCGCTCGGACGCAATATTGACGCGATTATGGTTGATATCCATGCCGAAGCGACTTCCGAAAAACTGGCTTTAGGCTGTTATCTGGACGGGCGCGTTTCGGCCGTACTCGGCACGCATACCCATGTTCCGACCGCTGACGCAAAAATCTGGCCGGGCGGCACGGCATACATCTCAGATGTCGGCATGTGCGGCGATTATGATTCCGTTCTCGGTTTTGACAAACAGGAACCTATGGATCGCCTTGCCCGCAAATACACGGGCGGCAGGCTGGTTCCGGCCAAAGGCAAAGGCACATTGTTCGGCGTTTTGGTAGAGACGGACGACAAAACCGGATTAGCGGTCAGAATCGAACAGATTAAATTGTAAGATAAAAAAAACAGCGCCGTTTCTATAAGCGACGCTGTTTTTGATTTTTGAAAATCAAGCTTTTTCAGAATGTTTCATCCGGATTTTTCTCACGACTGAATTCGGGACGAACCGTCAAAGTAACTTTGCCTTTGTTATTCTCAATGTAACACAGGCGGCAGAAAACCACTTGTCCGTCCATGAAAATAACATCTTCGTTCTCCAGCAATCTGACATTTATCCTAAAACCGTTGTTGTAGGTAAATACGGGGCTTCCGCCGATGACTTCGGCTTTGTAAAGAAAACCGAGCCAATACTTTTCAAAACGTTCCGGCGAACCGCCTTTAACGCCCTCGCTAAAAACCCTATTATCCCTCTGGCTGAAATTAAATCCGCAGTCATAAACATCTTCCCTCTTTTTGCCGGTAGGCTTTACAGAAGGAATAAGCTGTTTGGGGCGAACTTTTTTGAAGTATTTGACGTAGTCTTTGTTGACAACCCCTAAAACTTCAACATCTTTGAAGTCACCAAAATCGCACAGTTTTATAATTCTGACGAGCAGATAATCATCTTGAGACGGAGAATGCGAATTCATGTTTTTAATCATCGCTTTGGTCTTGTCGTCAAAAACGACGAATCTACTGCCGTCAAATCTGCCGATATAAACCTCGCCCAGCCGATAAGCGCCCTTTTGCAGAATGCTTCCGTGAACAGCCGCTGCCGTAATCTCGGCTTCATCCCACGGTGCGGGAATTTCAAAACCGGCCGGTTTGTCTGCCTCGATACCCAAATCGACTTTGATTTCTTCGATTGTCCGATATTCTCCGGATTCATCAAGGTTGACGCCTTTGCAAAGAATCATCGTTCCCGGGTTGAGAAGCGGCAGCCCTTGTTCCGGAATATCCAGCGGACTGTAAAGCCCGATATTCGGATGAATTTTATCAAAAAACTCAACCACAAGCGCTCGCGTGCCTGAAAATTTGACGACCGCCCTTTTAACACTGTTAAGTCGGACAAACTCATCCGGTAGCTTCAGGAAAGGAATCCCTTCCGTAATCTCGCAGACTTCGACATCAAGCGAATTGCCTACTTTCAGCATTATACCGTTATCGGCATAGTGTTTGTTGTTTTCCGGACTAATAAAGCCCAGCGCGCCGCCGACCAGATTTAACTGTGGCGAATCATCCGTAACGGATACGATGTTTCCTTTCAGTTTGTCCCCGACCTGAAACAGATTGAACTTTTTCTGAAGTTCAAGTAATGCATTTGTTGCCATAACTTTAGTGATTAGTTAGTAAATATGTTTTAAATGGCGACAAACAAAAATCCGAAGCAGGAAAATCATGCTTTATCACACATAGAGCCTCTAAAATAATTGTTTATCGGAGGTCCTTATATCATAAATTATTTTTCTTAGCAAGTGTTTTTAGACAAAATTAGCCAATTACGGTTTTTTATAAATCTGGCTTCCATAGGGTATTTCATTGCCGATACCGGCTTTGACCATTTTTTTGCGGATAAAGCCCATTTGGCCGTCATCCAGCATAACCCGATACCAGATTTCGTCCGGCGATATTCCCGTTACCCTGACGGTTGCGCCTGATTTAAGCTGCTTTAAGACATCAAAATCATCGGCCGGACCATACATTATTTTTTGATCTCCGGCCAAATGGACCAGCTTTGAAGAATCTGTCACATCAACCGGAATATTAATGATTTTGCCGACAACCATATCATCGGCCATGGTGCCGCCGGTTTGGAACTGAACTTCCTGATGATAGCTTATTTCCTGCTTTTTATCAAAATAGCTCAGCAAATCTTTTTCGCTTACTACTTTTACGGAAAAAGGTATCAGGCTCAACAAAACAATAACCAGAGGAATAATCAATTGTACCAGTTTCAAATTAAGGTAATTCCACGGCCTTAATTTTAACTGCGGTTTGACGCTGAGTTTTTCCATATATTTCTGCAACAGGCTTCTTTGATAAGCATCCGCATAATTTCCGGCCTGCAATGCCGACATAAATGCAAAGTCTTTTTTGTTGTCTTGTTCATATGCAAGGGCATTATGCACCAAAAGCTGATAGTTTTCTTTGGCATTGGTTCCGATATTATTGAAATTAGCGCCGATTGCCTGAATGTTATAAACAAAAGCCTGCGGACTCCACCAGCCTAACAGCCAGTTTTTGGCAGAGCTTTTGAAAACCTCTCGCAAAGCTTCCTGATTATTGCAAACTTCATCTGTTTTTTTTCGCTCTGCCGTTACCAATTTGCCGACTACATTCCACAAGCTGACGGCCCGAACGTTTAAATCAAACTGCCCTTTGCGATTTTTATAAACCTTAAGCGCAAACATCGCCGGAAACTTTTCTTTCGGATAAGCCGAGCACAGCAAATCATAAGCCAGACGTTTGTCCTCGTCATTGATGATATCATAGGCCACAGAGAGTTTTTGGAAATTTTCTTTTGCTTCTTCGCTCGGGTTATGGTCAGGGTGCCATTGCTTGGCCCGCTCACGATAGTTTATTTTGATTTGCGCGTCATCGGCATCAAAATTCACACCCAATATTTGATAATAGCCCAAGGCATCTTTGCTGTAAGTTTCAGACATCAGATATAAATACCCTTTTTCAGAGTTTCACCATATTTGTCATCTTCGCATATCTTTATAAAATTTTCTTTAACGTTGATTTTGACATTGCCGTTGTAGCCTAAATCGCTCAGCGTTGTTTTAAACAGGCGCAAAATATTGGCATACAAATCATTTCCGACGTCTTTTGAGGTACGGATTACCAAATCAAAACGCCGGTCTTTAACCAAAGAAAATCCGTCAAACTGAAATGCCCCTAATTGCGAAAAACTGGTGTCTACGACAAAACGGGTGCCGCCTTTATCCTTACCTTCGTTTCTTCGGCGTTCGTTTTCATCGTCAGGTTTCTTGACCGCTATTCTGATTTTGTTAACGGTTTCGCCGCCGAAAAGCGGAATTTCAACCATGCGCCAGCTCACACCCTCGCGAACCGACACGCTCATCATATTCTCTAAACGCGCGGCAACTTCCTGTCCTTCAACGCCGGCAGATTTGAGTTCGCTCAAAATTTCTTTTCCCAGCCAGGCTTCAATATTATTCGTAACCGCGCCTTTAATGAAATTGACCGTATTAGACAGCATTTTGTTATCAAAAGCCGGAAGCTTTTCAATAACTTTAGTGCTTAAATTCTGATGTTCCGGCGCTTTTAACGGCTCAATCAAACTCGTAATACTATGTCCGGACGGCAATATTTCCGGTTTGTTTCCGGCGGGTACTGGCAGCGGCAACCCTTTTGCTTCCCCAATCAGCCGAACCGTTGAAAAAAGGCTTTCCAAATCGGTGCGCATATCCGGCTCCGGGAAAAATACGCTTTTTATTTCAAGAATGGCTTTGGCACCGTTTTCCGCTTTGAGAACAGGCTCCGGCAAAACATTCCCCAAAACTGTTTTGAAAGCAAGCAATCTGTTGTCGGGAGATGAAATCGCTTCGCCGGACAAAGGCTTTCCCTGAAACGGCAAGATTTCATTTTTTATCTGATCTGCCAATTGCCGTATCTGCTCCGGCACCGCGTTTTCACTTGTAATACGTTTGGCAAAATCATGCAAAACCGGACGCAGGCGTTCTATCATAGCTTGCACGGGCTTATCTAATTTTGGCAGCATGGCATAATCAGGATTTGCAACAACCGTTTTGCCGGCAGGAATTTCCTCCGCAACAAAATTATCAAGGCTGATATTTATTTTCACCCCTTGAAGAACTTTGGCTATTTGCGTCAGGGCATTGTCCGGCAGATTAAGCGGCTTGGCAATGTTTTCAATAACCTGAGACACGTCCAACGGATGAAAAACAACATTTTTGGCCGCAGTTCCCGTTTCGACAATCAATGTTTTCTCCGCCGCAGCGGGAAGCGGCTCCGGCTTTTGCGGAAGCGCTGCCGTTTGGTTGGGCGCCGGCTGTCTTTCCGTTTGAAGCGGTACAGACGGAGAGGCTACAAACTTTGCAGGAACCTCATTATTTATACTGATTAATTTGACTTCAACCTTTTCCGGCAAAACGCTTTGTATTTTAACGGCAATCTGAATATTCTCCTCAGCAGGCAGGCGCAGCGGCGTATCCAGTTTTATTTCCGCCGGCTGGGAATTATTTATTTGCGGCAGGCTTACTTTTAATGAGGTTACCGCAGAATCCGGCAAGTTTGTATCCGGCGAGAGCAAAACTTTTAACAGCAGGCTTTCTCCGGAGTTTATTCCCGTTACATTTGCCGGCAAGGCCTCAATTTCTCCGTTCACGACCTTATCTGAAACGGGAAGGTTTAAATTTATGGAATTTATCGGAGGAATCGCATTATCCATTGGCAATCAGCTTTTTGGCTATGGCAATCACATCTTCGGCAGCTTCCGAAGTCGGATAGCGGGTGATTATCGGCGTCTGGTTGCGGATAGCATCGCGAACACGGGTATCTCTTCTGACAATACCCAGCAATTGCGGCGAAATCTTCAAAAAGTTGACGCAGGCTTTTAATAAAGTGTCATAAGTCCTTTGCCCCTCTCGGATTGAATTGGCCTGATTAATGACTACGCCGATGTTGCTCTTCGGATATTGCATTGTCATAATTTTGATAAACGCATAAGCATCGGTTAAAGAAGTCGGTTCATCAGTACAAACTACGATAATTTTTTCAGCCATGCCGGAAAGGATGCGTACAGGTTTTTCAACGCCGGCGCCCATGTCCAAAATGATTTTATCATAAGAAGAGGCCAGCAATGCCAAGTCTTCGCCTAAAATCTGCAATCTGCCGACCGGCATGGAAGCTAAACCGGCCGACCCCGAACGTCCGGCAATCACATCAAAACGGGCTTTGTCGCAATGGTGCACCACCTGATTTAACGCCAGTTTTCCGGCAACGACCGAACCCAGATCATATTTTGCCATCAGCCCTAATTGAATATCAATATTAGCCAAGCCCAAATCGCCGTCAAACAGCAGCGTGCGCTGTTTTAACAGACTTAAAGCATGCGCCAGAGTGATTGAAAACCAAGTTTTGCCGACCCCGCCTTTGCCGGAAGCGACGGCAATCATGTTTCTGCCTTTTTTAACGCTGCGGCTCAACGGCGCCTTAGGCATAACTTTTAATTCTTCTGACATCTGATTTTCCATGTTTTTCTCTTTCTTTCAGGCTTCTGTTAAAACCAATTTGGCTAAAGACTTGCTGTCAATCGGCGCCAGCCCGTTGGCAATTGAAGAACTGACGCTGCCAGCGCAAAAGCTGAGGCCGCAGCAGGCCGCAACAGATAAAACGGCACCTATACGACGGGTTAAATCCAATCTGGTCGGCAGCAGGCAACTTGCTCCTATCTCAGCAAAAATCTCGGCAATTTCCACGGCTTCAAATGTATTGCGGCCGGTATCCATGGTTAAAATTGCCTGATTTTTTATAACCTCGGCAAACTTTCCGACACGGTCTACTTCACTCGGAATAAACGGATTTATCCCCGGCGTGTCAATCAATATCAAAGCATAGCGCTTTTTAGCTTCATTAACCTGCTGAAATAAGCCGCGCTCATCTTTGCAAAAATAAAAATCAAGTTCCAAAATCTTGGCAAAAGCCTCAAGCTGCTTATTGGCACCGGCGCGGACATTATCCGTGCTGATAATGCAAGTCGGAATCTTTTTAAATTTAGCCTGAGTTGCCGCCTTTGCAATAGCTGTTGACTTGCCGGACCCCGGCGTTCCCATAAAAAGCTTAACCGGCTGATTCAAATCCAGAATGTCATCATAGCGGTAGAGCTTGTCAAAAACTTTTTCCAAGATTTTCTTATTATCGGACAGGTTTTGTTCGCGGCTTATCTGCCTTGCCAAAGCCATAACCTTTTCACCGACGTTCTGCACAACAGCATGATATTCCAAACACTCGCGCAAACAACGCTCATCAAAAACGTTTTGGGCCTCAACAATATTCGCCTCGTCTTGTTCATCGAAACTGATGTCAAAATCATCTTCCAAAGCCGCGGTAACCATAACGCTGCCGTCTGCCGCATTTTCAGATGAAATAATAACGGCATCTTCTCCCAGTTCGGCCTTAATCTGAGCCAAAGCTTCCGTCATATTCGGAGCGATGATATTTTTTATTTTCATCGGACGCTATCCTTAAACCTGACCCACGGTTTTGATTTTGGCTTTCGGGTGGATTTCATTCTGTGACATAACAACCGTCATCGGGCGAAAACGCTCAATAATGGAGCGAACAAACGGACGGATTCCGGGGCTGGTCAACAAAACGGCATTTTCGCCTTTGGCGGCCAATTCTTCAATCACGTTGCGAACTTTGGTAATAAAGTTTTGTAATGTGCTCGGCGCCATTGCCAGTTGGCGGTCATCCCCCTCGCCTATAATAGACTCGGCGAAAGCATGTTCCCAATCCGGCGACAAAGTCACCAGAGAAATCACGCCGAATTCATTGGAATAGGCATTGGACAACTGGCGGCTCAAACGCGTGCGGACATGTTCGGTTATCAGCATCAGCGAATGGGTTGTCGTCACAGCTTCGGAAATTCCTTCAAGAATCGAAGGCAAATCGCGAATCGATACGCGCTCTTGCAAAAGGTTCTGCAAAATACGCTGGACAGCGCCAAGGCTGACCTTGTTCGGAATAAGCTCTTTAACCAGTTTTTGGTGCTCTTTATCAAGTTCGTCAAGCAGCTTTTGCGTTTCGGCATAAGAAAGCAACTCGGGCATATTGTCTTTAACCAATTCCGTAATATGGGTGGTTACAACCGTGGCCGGATCAACAACCGTATAGCCTCTGAACATGGCTTCTTCGCGATATGACTGGTCAACCCACATCGCTTTCAGCCCGAAAGTCGGTTCATAAGTGTTTTCGCCGGGCAGCGTAATCGGTTCGCCGCGCGGATCCATAACCAAAAGCTGGGTCGGACGCAACTCGCCTTTGCCGGCTTTTACTTCTTTAATATAAATATTATACTCGTTCGCTTCCAACTGCATATTATCCTGAATGCGGATTGAAGGCATAACAAAACCAAGTTCGGAAGCCAGAGCGCGGCGCAGGGCTTTAATCTGATCCGTAAGCTTTTTATTCGTTTCTTCATTAATCAACGGCAACAGCCCGTAACCGATTTCCAAACGAATCAAATCTATCCGCAGAGCATTGGCAATAGGTTCGTCCGCAGCTTTGGCTACGGCGCCTTGTTTCTGTTCCTGCTCCAGAACTTCCTGTGCTTTGGCCAAAGCTTCTTTCTGGCGCTTATCCAAATAATAAGCCGTTGCGCCGGTTAATGAAGCCAGCAAAATAAACGGAATGGCCGGCGTTCCGGGCAGCATGCCCAGCGCCAAAGCCAAAAAGGCTGACATACCCAAGGCTTTCGGATAATTGGCAACCTGATCAAAAAGGACCTTATCGGTTGCATCGGTCATGCCTGCTTTGGAAACCAGAATACCGGCGGCAACGGAAACAATAAGCGCAGGAACCTGAGAAACCAAACCGTCACCGACAGTCAGGCGGGTATAAGTTTCTCCGGCGGTTGAAAAACTCATGTGGTTTTGCACCATGCCGATAATGATACCGGCTACGATATTGATAAAAGTAATCAGCAAGCCGGCAATTGCGTCACCGCGGACAAACTTTGAAGCACCGTCCATGGCTCCGTAAAAAGAGCTTTCTTTCGACAAGTCTTCGCGGCGCTTGCGGGCTTCGTCTTCGTTAATCAAACCGGAAGACAAGTCGGCGTCAATCGCCATTTGTTTGCCGGGCATGGCGTCTAATGCAAAACGGGCGGCAACTTCGGCGATACGCCCCGAACCTTTGGTAATCACCACGAAGTTTACCAAAACCAAAATGGCAAATACAATCACGCCGATGACAAAGTTATTGCCCATAATAAAGCCGCCGAAAGCTTTAATAACTTCACCGGCAGCATCAGGCCCCATATAGCCTTTGGATAAAATCAATCGGGTCGATGCCAGGTTTAAGGCCAGACGATACATGGTTGTTATCAGCAAAACCAAAGGGAAAGCGCTGAATTCGGTCGGCTTTTCAATAAAAATGGCGGTCATCAATACCAGACAAGACATTGTGATCGACAAGGCCAAAGAAATATCCAAAAGCCAAGCCGGCATCGGCATAATCAAAATAACCAGCATCAAAATAATGGCCAGCGCAAAGAAAATATCGCCGCGTTTGGTCGCGCCAATCAACATTTCTTTGAACGATTTGTTGCCGAACATATTTTGTGCCTGTTTTGCCATTTAATTTTTTATTCCTTGTAATTATTCGGAAACAACATTAAACCCTTCGGCTTCATATTGTTTTAGCTTGTTGCGCAGCGTGCGGATTGAAATTCCTAAAATCTGCGCGGCTATGGTGCGGTTGCCCATAGTATGTTTCAATGTATCAATAATCAGCGTGCGTTCCATACCGGCAACCGTTGTGCCGACAGGAACCGCTCCGGCTGCCGCCGGCGTTTCTGTTTTATTGATAACCGAATCGGCATCATCCAAAATAACTGCCGTTTCTTCAATTTCTTCTCCTGCGCTCAGCAAAACAGCGCGATGAATGGTATTTTCCAACTCGCGGACATTTCCCGGCCAGAGATAGTTCATTAATTTGTCTTCCGCCGCTTTAGACATCGCTTTCATCGGCAAGTCATTTAATTCAGAATATTTCTTAACAAAATGTTTTGCCAAGACGACAATATCATCAGGACGGTCTTTTAACGAAGGAATATTGATATTCACCACATTCAGACGATAATATAAATCCTGACGGAAAGTACCGTTTTTAACGGCTTCGTCAAGATTGCGGTTTGACGTGGCAATAATCCTTGTATTAACCTTAATCGGCGCTTTGCCGCCGATACGGTCAATTTCTTTTTCCTGAATGGCACGCAGCAATTTGGCCTGAATGCGAATGTCCATTTCCGAGATTTCATCTAACAGCAACGTGCCGTCCGAAGCTTCTTCAAATTTGCCGATACGGCGGGAAACAGCGCCGGTAAACGCGCCTTTTTCATATCCGAACAGTTCGGATTCAAGCAACGTTTCGGGAATGGCCGCGCAGTTAACCGCCACAAACTTTTTGTTGGCGCGCTTGGAATTGTCATGAATAAAACGCGAAAAGATTTCTTTACCGGTTCCCGAAGCGCCGGTCAAAAGCACACTGGCTTCAGAGGGGGCAATCTGTTTTGCCATTTTCAATATGGCTTCCGTCTTTTTATCGGCATAAATCAGGGCATGGTTTTCTCGTGTGGCCGCAGCCAAAACCGCGCCGATTAACTCAGGATCCGGCGGCAGGGGGATATATTCTTTAGCGCCGGCTTTAATGGCTTTAACGGCGAGAGAGGGATCATTGGCAACGCCGCAAGCCACGACTAAAACGTTAATCCGTTCATTTTCCAGCGCGCTGATAAACTTATGGACATCAAGCTTGACGTCTATCATCACCAGTTCGACAGATTTGCCGGCACGCAATATTTCCAAAGCGGTTTCTTCCTTATCGGCCAAAGAGACATGGCCGCCCTGAGCAATCGCAATTTTACTTGCGGCGCCAATCTGGCCGTCTAAGGTTCCGACAATTAACAACTCCACTTCAAATACTCCTTACTTTATGGTGCTTTTAACGATTTCAGTCATTGTGATGCCCAGTTTGTCATCAACGACAACAACTTCGCCGCGGGCCACCAAATTATTATTCACATAAATGTCTATCGCTTCCCCGACTTTGCGGTCAAGCTCGATGATTGCGCCTTTGTTCAGGTTCATCAGCTGGCTGACTTTCATCTTGGTTTTTCCCAATATGGCGGAAACTTTAACCGGAATATCATAAACGGCTTCCAAATCGGCCGTAGAACTCGGAATATTAAAATTATCAATATTTTCCTGAGAGCGCAAAATCGGCTCATCGCCTTCAATGCCGCTGTCATTTAACTCATTTAATTCTAAATTTTTATCCATGTTTCCCTCTGTTTATTTTTCATTATCAAAATTTTGCATATTGGCATCAAAAATTTTGCCGATTTTTTCCAAAGCTTGTTCTCCCGAGCGCTCGACACCGCCGTTTTCCCACTCAATCCGGCAATCGGAAACTTTCAGCGACGGATCCTTATGCAGAGAAATTTTACCTTCGAAATCATTAATATTGGCCAAACGGGCAATCGTTTCCTGCATTTGTTTAATAATATCCGGATTAAAATAAAAAGACAGTTTGGCTTCGTCTTTGAAATTTTTGAAATTCTTACTCAAAAATTCCGCAACCAAAGCAGCCGCATTTTCTTTTTCTATCGCCGGCACCAATTTGACAATTGCGTCACGCGCCAGTTGCAATGCCTGATTTTCCAAAAGCTTTTCTTTATCGCCCATATTGGCGGCAAGCATCAGCAAACGGTTATTAATTTCTTCAAGCAGGCGGTTATTTTGCGCCTCAAGGCCTTCCTGAGAAGCCTTAAAACCTTTTTCATACCCTCTTTCTTCTGCCAATTGTTCTTTGGCGGCAACTTCTTCTTCGCTGTAAGTTATAACTTCTTCAACCGGCGTTTCCGTAATAACTTCTGCCTCCGGAATAATTCTCTCCGCTTCAACAGTTTCAGGTTCGGCCTGCGGTTCTTCTTCCGGCAGAGGCAATGTCTGCAGCCGATTGTCTTCATCTATGATGAAGTTATCAAACTGAAACTTTTGAAACGCAGCCATATTATATTAATCCCCGTCTTGTTAAATCTTGTTCAGATTAATAAATAAGCTCGTCATTGTCTTTGCCTTCGCTAATCACAATCTCGCCGGCATTGGAGAGTTCTTTAGTCGTGGTAACAATGTATTGCTGAGCTTCTTCAACATCGCGCAGACGAACCGGCCCCATAGCTTCCATATCTTCTTTGATAATTTTTCCGGCACGGGAAGACATATTATTGAAGAACAGGTCTTTAATGGTATCGGAAGCGCCTTTCAAAGCAATTGCCAGCTTGTCTTTATCAACATTGCGCAGCAAAATCTGAATACCCTGAGAATCGACCCTGACCAAATCTTCAAAGGTAAACATAAGGGATTTGACGCGTTCGGCACTCTCTCTGTTACGCTCTTCCAAAGCATCCATAAACCGGTTTTCGGTACTGCGATCCAAAGAGTTGAAAATATCGGCAATAAGCTCGTGCGAATCTCTGCGCGAAGATTTGGACAAGTTGCTCATAAACTCTTTGCGCAAGGTCTTTTCCAAACCGTCTAAAACTTCTTTTTGAACAGAATCCATACGCAGCATGCGCATAACGATTTCCATGGCAAAATTTTCCGGCAGCAATGCGATTACTTTGGCCGCATGTTCGGCTTTGATTTTAGACAAGATCACGGCAATCGTCTGCGGATATTCGTTTTTCAGATAATTAGCCAAAACATGCTCATTAACATTGCCGAGCTTATCCCACATCGTACGGCCGGCAGGTCCGCGGATTTCTTCCATAATAACGGAAACGCGGTCTTTATCCAAAGCTTTTGCCAACAGGCGTTCGGTACTCTCGTAAGTCCCCATGAGCATGCCTGTATTGGAAACGCGATCCATAAATTCGGTGAACAATTGCTCTACAATATTAGAATTGACCTTTCCTAAAGACGCCATAATAACGGAAAGCTCTTTTATCTCTTCATCATCCATTAAAGAAAACAAAGCCGATGAGCGTTCTTCATTCAAAGACAGCATCAAAATGGCCGCTTTTTGCTGACCGGAGAGCAGGTTATAATCATCAATAACGTTTTGTTTCATTGCCGTTCCCTCTAGTTGCCGTCATTAGAATAGAGCCAGCTGCGGATAATGTTGACCGCGGCATCCGGGTTCTTTTCAATAATATCGTTAATTTTCTTCAGTGACGATACCTTAATCCGTCCGTCAACTTTATTAATATTGACAAGTTCATCAAGTTCGGCATCGTTTTCGTTCAGGAAATTTGAAAGCAGCAAATTGTCATCATCAGGATTTTCTCCCAGCAAACGCCCGTCGGAACCGAACTGATTACCGCTGTCAAAAGCATTGTTTATCAAAGGCCTGATTACCAGTAATATTACCAAAATCGCAACTATTGCAACACCCAGACCTTCGGCTATGCGAATAAGTTCATCTTTGGTAAAGCCGAAAATTAAAACTTCGCGCAAGATATCCGCTTCTTCGGCCATGGTGACAAACTTCATGTTTTCAACTTCAACGACATCGCCGCGGTTGGCGTCATAACCGACTGCTGATTTAACCAATGCCGTCAATTGTTCCATTTCTTCACGCGTGCGGTCGCGGTAAACCATTTTGCCTTCGGCATCTTTTTCATAGATTCCGTCTACCATTACGGCTACGGTCAAACGTTTTACCGTTCCGGCATTTTTGACTTTATTGCGGACAACCTTGGAAATCTCATAATTAATCGTTTCTTCGGTTTTAGAGTTTTGATTGAGGATATTGCTTCCGGAGGTTACGGTATCGCCGTTCGGAATATTCTGCGCCACGGTTACCGGCTGTTCTCCGGTATTGGACAGCCCTTCTTCGGTAATTGTCGCCTGAGAACGGACAACCTGAGAATCCGGATCATAAATCTCCTCATTGGTCACAACCTGATCAAAATCCATTTCAATATTGACCTGAGCCTGAGATTTGCCGTGGCCAACCGTTTTTTCAAGCAAAGTTTCAATATTTTTTGCCATTTTGCGTTCCTGATCCAAACGCAGAGCTTCATTTGTCGCATTGTTCAACGTCTGCTCGTCATCATAATTATTGGTAAGCAAATTGCCGGCATTATCAACAATAGCCACATTCTTAACATCAAGTTTGGGAACTGCCGCCGCAACCAATTTTTGAATTGATTGAATTTCTTTTAAATCCAGCTTGCCTTTTTGAGTTTTAATAACAACAGAAGCTGACGGCGCCTGTTCTTCTCTGGAAAACATTTCCCTTTTGGGAAGCACCAAGTGGACACGCGCGCTTTTAATATTATCAACAGAGCGAATCGTTCTTGCCAATTCGCCTTCCAAAGCGCGGATTAAATTGATGTTTTGAACAAAATTGGTTGACCCCAGAGCATCGGTATTGTCAAAAATCTCGTATCCGACGTTTGAGCCTTTGGATGCCAAAGCAAGTTCGGCCGTATCAACACGCATTTTATTGACCTGATCTTGGGGAACCAGAACTTCCGTTCCGTTTTTAGCCAAACGGTATTTAATATTGGAAGCTTCCAAACGGCCGACAATCTGTTTGGCATCTTCCAGCTCCAGATCCGTATATAATACGGCATAATCGACAGAATTCATCTGCGTGGCGATATAAGCAAAAAAGCTGATCAGAAAAATGATAATAGCCGAAAGAGACGCCAATCTTCCGGGCGATAAATTTTTTATACTTTGCCAAAAGTTATTCACTTTATAAAATTCCCCAATTTCGGAGCCTTTGCCCCTTTAATAAAAATACTTCCCTTAATTCTTACATAACGTAAAATTCTTTTTAGTTAAACGATAAATTTAAATATTCACAAGCAAGTGCCGGCTTTAAAATGCTTTTTGTTTATAAAAAGCCCCGCCATAAACGGCGGGGCTAAACTTTAGGATTGATTTGTCAGCTGTGCATATTTTAGACCAAACGGGTCAGTTCTTCCAGCATTTCATCTGCTGTCGTGATGATTTTTGTGGAAGCGGAATATGCACGCTGAGTAACAATCATGTTTGAAAACTCCGTTGCCAAATCGACGGTAGAAGATTCCAAAGCATTGCTGGCGATTTCACCGGCACCATTCGTTCCCGCCTGTCTTAACAGAGCCTGTCCCGAAGCATCTGTTTCAATCCAAGCGTTACCTGTTAATGCACCCATACCATTAGCATTTGTAAAGGTAGCCAAAGGCAGGATTGCAATCGGACGGGTCTCGCCGTTATCAAACTGAGCGGTTACGACACCGTTTTCGTTGATATGAATACCGGCGTAGCTGCCGAATTTGGCACCGTCCTGTTTGATATAGTTGGTTGTGAAACTGCCTGACAAGCTTGTTAAGCCATCATTGGTTCCGACATTGCCCATGCCGATTTTGATAGATGTGCCCTGCTGGTAACCGTTATTCATATTTTCAGCACCGTTAGCCCATTCAATCTGCATATCGTCAACAAAGAAGTATTTGGGCGTACCGTCTGAATTGAAGCGAACCGCAGGAACAATCGCGCCTTGTTCAATATCCGTACCGTTCGTATTAAACTTGTTGGCAATTTTATACTCGCCATTGCCAACGGCTGCCCCATCAACCCAGGTTCCGCCATTGTTGCGGAGTTTACCGGTAACACCGGCAATACCGTTCAGATTAATCGTAATATCGTCTCCGGTTACCGTCGGCAGAATTTCGATGCTGGAACCGCTGGCATTGAAACGATCAGGCTCGGTCACATTCTGCTTAATTGTGTTTACAGCTAAGCTGACCAAGGTTTTTACATTAACTGAACCGTCAGGATTCAACGCACCTGAAATATCAATCTGCGTTCCGGTTGCACCGCCGTTGACAAATTCATAATCAACGCCGTCAATCGTAATACTTTTGCCAAGATAATCAGCCGAATTTGTAGAGC
Source organism: uncultured Alphaproteobacteria bacterium (assembly GCA_949493535.1). Lineage (GTDB taxonomy): Bacteria > Pseudomonadota > Alphaproteobacteria > RF32 > CAG-239 > CAJLXD01. Next base: position 16,913 of record CASZWJ010000005.1, on the reverse strand, counting down.
TGAAATCAAAACGGGCCGTATTCTTAATATCTTCGTCAATTTCAGGAATATTGAAGATACCGGTCGGAATACCCGTTTCCAGAACAGGATTGGCTGCCGACTGAACGCAGGCTAATGTCTTGCTGGCATCAATAACCAAGCCGCCGCCTGCCGCAGACTGAACAATCTGGATGCTGTTGGCGCTTGCCGTAAAACGGTTGGCACTCGGCAGATTAGCCTGAATAGCTTCATTAAATTTCTGAACGAAATCGCTCGGAGAGGTGATACCGGTCTGGATATCAACCGCAACGTGAATATTATTGGCATCAGGATCTGCCGGAGCTGTAGCCCCTGCATTTAAGAAATCGAATACGTAATTTTTGCCGCTTGCCTGATCCGTAATGGTAATGCTGGAGCCGTTAGCCGGAACAGAAGTAAATTCAAGCTGGCCGGCAGCATAGTAAACATCGGAAGCGCCGCCGTCGGAATTTTCGAAACTTCCCGACAAAATCATATTTGCAGCACCGGAAGGCACGTTGCAAGACATGCCCCAAGAGTTTGACGTCTGCTTGGTATAAGTAATACTCAAATTGCTTGAATTGCCCAAGCTGTCATAAATCAGGGCCGAAACGGAATGGCGGCCGCCGGCTGTCGGAACAGACGGATCAAAAATAGGATCGCCGGACGGAAGGTTGGCGCCGAAGCTTAATTGCTGGGTCGGAGTTGCCGTACCGCCGATACGAGACAGGTTAATCGGCTGCAGGTTTTTACCGTCAACAATATTGTCATTAATATAAACAGTTGACCCGTCAGCAGCATAATAAGCTTTCATATATTTAATGCCGTTAATGTCAACAACGCTGGCCAGAGGGTTATTATCCCAAGGCAACAAAGGCCAGCCCTGAGCATAGAAGCCGCCGGTATTTTTCAAATAGCCGTTGTCATCAATGCCAAAATCACCGGCACGGGTATAAGCCCATAAATCGCCTTCGCCCGGATTAGCTGCCTGATTGACTACGAAGAAGCCGTTTCCGGAAATTCCGACTGCCGTCGAAGAAACATTGGCGGCAAGCAAGCCCTGAACGTTAATACCTTGTTTGGAAACAGGCTGAACTCCGCCCGGCGAGTAAGAATTTACCGCGGTCTGTTTTGTTACGAGGGTTTGAAATGCAACATTGTTATTTTTATAACCGATGGTGTTGATGTTTGAAATGTTGTCAGAAATAGCACCCATTGCACTTGACTGGGCTGCCATTCCCGAAATGCCTGACTGCATTGCACCAAAAATACTCATTTTATTCTCCTAAAGTTTTTTATAATATTGCATAATTTTTGCTATGCGGTTCCCGCTTTCTTACGGAATAATACATTCCTCAGCCTTCTGCCGGAGGGGTTTCAGAATCTCCGTCGCCTTCTCCTTCCGGCGGCGTCGTATCTTCCCCTTCGCCGTCAGACGGTTTTTGCGCGTCGTCTTTATCAAAATAATCATCATTACGAATGGTAACGATATCGCCTAATTGGGCTGTTACGGAATCGCCCAAGCCGACATAAACATTGTTGGCATCGCTGGCAACGCCCGTTACCTTGCCGAATACGGTGGTCGTTACGGAAGCTGAAGTCTCACCTTTGGGTACGGTAGTCGTTACAACAATCTGATAAGCTCCGTCTTCAAGCTGAACGCCGTTAGAATCTTTTCCGTCCCAAGTAAACTCATGGGTTCCGGCAGTTTTTTCCGCAGCTCCGCTATAAACGATTTTTCCGGTCATATCTTTTACGGTAATCGCCGCAGAAGTTACATCTTTATCCAATGTGTAAGTTGCCTTCGCCTTACCGTTCTCAAGCGGCATAACATCACCCAAAACCTGAGCCGTTTTTCCAATGTAAGAAACAGCCTGAGCCCCCAGGTTGGCAATATTCAAAGACAACAGCGTATCCAGTTTTTCATTCGTCTGAATGGACTGTTCAACCGCGGAATACTGAACCAATTGATTGGTAAACTCAGCCGTATCCATAGGATCCAGAGGATCCTGATGCTTTAACTGGGTTGTCAAAAGCGTTAAAAAGGTGTTCATATCCGCAGACAATTTTTTAGAGTCAGCCGCAGTCGAATTCATGCCGCTGCTTACATATCCGGTCAATCCGCTTACATCTGTCATAATCGTTCTCCCCTATACTCTAAACTTTAATATTTAAGCCTTTTTCCGCACTCCAGTTCTGGTTTGCGGCATCAGCGACCAACAATTCGCCGTTGGCTTCCGTTTCAAAAACCTCGCCGATAAAATCGCGCAGCGGGTTTTCTCTTCCCTGATTTTGTCCGGCTTGCTGCCCGTCATTGCGGCAGCTGAAATTTAAACTGTTTTCATCTGTCTGGAAGCCGGCATCATTGAAAGCTTTTTCCAAAATTTGGGCTTCCTTTTGCAAAGCTTCCATTGTTTCCGGACGGCTTGAAATAATCTGAGCCTGAAGTTTGCCGTCTTTAATCTGCATTTTAACTTCAATATGGCCCAGCTCTTCCGGTTTAAGCCGAACATTAATGCTGTCTATTCCCTTTACGGCAGATTTAGTAATATTTACTTTCACCTGCTCGACAGCTTCTTTTGCCATCCCCTTGAAAACATCACGAAAAGATGTTTCATTTGCTTTGGCATTGGCTTCATTTTTGGCGGCGTTTGCATATTCCGCACCACCGGCCGCAGCCGCATGCCCGGCATTGCCATTGCCGCTTACAGCCCCGACTTTAGAAACCTCAGCAGAAACCTTAACAGAAGCCTCATCAACTGCAGCCGTTTGCTGCGGAGCCGCTATCGGCTGCTGAACATTAGCCGGAGTTTTAACTTGAGCGGAAGGAACATTCAGGCTCTCCATATTTTCAGAAAGCACGCCGCCTTCGGCATTTTCAAGCTCTGCAACAGCTTCTTCCAAAGCCAAACGGTCTTTTATAAGCCCCTGATTGGAATGGTAGGCAATTTTTTCCTCTTTTACATCAACGCTGACCTTCAGCTGCTCTCCGCCCAGCATTTCTTCCAATCTGGCCGCCTGAATTTCGGCATCATTATCAGCTGAAATTTGCTTAACGTTCTTATCCACGTCAAAATCTTCCGCTTCGGTAATTTGATGTCCGGCGGCTTTTACCTCAAAAACATCCCGAACTTCAACATCAGCCGCATCATTTGCCGGCGCTTCGGCAACAGCGTCAGGCAGGACGTTTTCTTTCTCGACAAACGTTGTTTTCTCAAAGCTTTTATCTTGCACGACAGCCGCGCTTTCGCCCGCAACATTTGCCTTTACGTTTTTATCCGCGACGACCGGATCCGCTTCGGCATCAACAGGTTCGGCAACATCGGCAGGAACCGTTTTTACAGCCAAATCCGCAGAAGCAGAAGCAGAAGCAGAAACAGCATCAACAGCTCCGCCTTTAACAGCAACACCATTCAAAGGCGCTGCGCTTTCCTGTCCGGCAGAAATTTGCGGCACCTCGTTTGAAGCAGGGGCCCAAACGCCTGCCTTTTCATCTCCAAGAAAAGTTACGCCGCCGTCAGGAAGCACTTCTGCTTCCTGACCGGCGACATCAACACCTTCGACCACGGCATTATCTGCCACAATGCCGCCGACAGCGACTGTCCCCTCGAAGGAATTAACCTCAGCGGCTTCTGCCGCCGGAGTTAAAGTATCAACAACAGGAGTTGCCGGCTGCACTACAGCAACAACGCCTTCTACCTGAGAATCATCAACCTTCCGATTATCAGCATCACTCTCAGAAACATCCGGAGATTTTTTATCCGAAACCGGACGCTCTTCATTCAGCTTTTCTGTTTTTTCAGTTTTTTCCCGAACTGCAGAAGGAACATCCCGCGTTTTATCCGCAGGCAAATCCACAGAACGAGGTTTTGAAGCTTTATTTTCGACAGGCTTTTCCCGAGAAACGGCATTAGCGTTTTCCGGCAGCAAATCCGCCGCACGGGCGCCGGACAACATGCCCGCGAAATCCTTTCCCGAGCCAAAATTAAACTGGCTCGTTAATTTGCTGAACAATGCTGTTACGCTCATTTTATTTAATTCGTTTATATCCATTTCAAATCCTGTCTGTAAAAACATTATCTTCACAGACATATGCAAATACCATGCCAAAAAAATAAGCGCATCTAAACAGCATAAAAAAACTCCGAAGCTAATCTTCGGAGTTTATATTGCACGCCACTAAGGAATACAGGCTATTCTTGCGGCGATTGTTCGCGCTCAGCCAAACCTCGGGCAATATTCATATTGATACTAATTAAAATATCCAAGCTCTCCGGCGAAGGATTCACCAAAACTTCCATCGTGCGCTTGAAAACAAACATGGCCAGATTTAAAAGATTTTTTCTCAATTCTGCCGGCTGGGGGGAGCTGTCATCGCTCATTGCCGAAGCAATCAGAGTCCACAATTTGCGGTTTTTCTCCAAAGCTTCAGCCAGGTTTCCTTGATCCTGCTCCCAATGTTCTTTGATTTGATTAAGGCTTGAAGCCGTTTTTATCAGCGCTCTACTTTCAAGCTCAATCTGGTCTAAACCGGAAACTTCTGTCTCGGCATACCTTTGCGATACGTTCATTGCTCCCTCTAAAAAAATTGTAATTACATCTAAAATCTTTTTTAACATAATTTGGTTAAATTATTCTTTATCATTGTCGGTTATCATAAAATTACGGATACAAAGCAGCAAAGGGAATGACATGAAAAATATATTGAAGACTTTAATTTTATTGGCGTTCGCATTCAGTTTGCCCAATCAGGCTGCCGCTCAAATAAAAAACGTTACCCGCCGTACCGATGCCTATGACACAATTACGGTTACAGGTTTTTTAAATTATCCTCCGGTCGGATATACCGAAAAAACTTCGCGCAATGACATTGATGATTATCATACCGTTTTTGAAGGCCTGCTTAATGAATTCAGTGACGCTACCGGAAAGAAAATCAAATATATTTACGGCAAAGATTATGATTACGGCGAGCTTATCCGCAAAGTACGCGGCGGACAAATAGACATGGCGCTCGGCGTTTATCACGAAACAAAGCTTTATGAAGGACTGGAGCTTATTTATCCCTCACTTATAAATAACCCGATTTCAATCATTATGCTGCCGCAAAACGCCGGAAAAATAAAGAATCTGTCTCAGCTCAAAACCCTTAAAGGCGCCGTCAGCAACAGAGAATATTTAAGCGATTTTGTCAGCGAGCAAATGAAAGAATATAACCTGCAATATTTTGATGAACCCGAAAAGATGTTTGAAAAGCTGTATACCGGCGAAATCGATTATGTGTTTGCTAGCTACTTTTTCGGGATTGTCGAGACATCCAAACTCGGTTTGCGCGATAAATTGAGCTTTTCTAAACAAGTTATTTGGAATATGCCTCTTTTTCTCGGAATTTCAAAACTCTCGCCAAACAGAAATTATTTGGCCGGAAAACTGACCTCGTATTCGGAAAAGCCCGAAAGCAAAGCCAAAATGGAAAATAAACTCAGAGAAATGATTATGAATTTTGAGCTTAAAAACCGCGGTGTTGTTCCGCCGCCTTATACCAGAAACGGCGAATAGCACAGCAAAACTCATCTCTGCTCTTGACCTTTTATCTTAAACGGCTAAAATTTGAAGAAAGATTTTATAAAAGGTTCTCAGACAATGGTATTACTGATACAACACGCCGTTTCTCCTTTTTGCCGAAAAATCAGAATCGCAATGGGAGAGAAAAAAATGCTCTTCGTCCTCAAAGACGAAGAACCTTGGAATTTGCCTGCAGACGTCTTTAAACTTAATCCGGCCGGCGAACTGCCGATATTTTTGAGCGACGGAAATGTCGTCGCCGGAAATTACGCAATCAGCGAGTATCTGGAAGAATTAAATCAAGAAATCCGCCTTATGCCCGAAGATATTAAGCAAAGAGCCGAAGTTCGCCGTTTGATTGCATGGTTTGACGAAAAATTCTACCGCGAAGTTTATCGCAATATTGTTTATGAAAAAGTACACAAGCGCTTTGCCAAAGGCTTAGCTCCCGATTCAAAAATTTTGAAAATCGGGCTGAATAACCTTAACTTTCACCTTGAATATATTGACTGGCTGATTGAACGCCGCAATTATCTCGGCGGCGAAGAGCTGACCATGGCCGATATTACGGCGGCCGCCCATTTATCTATCATTGACTATTTGGGCGATGTTCCGTGGGAAGGCTATCGCAATGCCAAAATATGGTATTCTAAAATGAAATCCCGCCCCAGTTTCAAAGACATTCTGAAAGACAATATCAAAGGAATCCTGCCGGCAAAGCATTATGCCGATTTGGATTTTTAAGGAAAAAACATGAAAAATAAATTTTTGGCAAGCCTTGCCCTTTGCATCACCCTCAGCGGCTGCGGCATTTTTTCCCTTTATGATGACAAGCCGCAAGGACAGGTTGTTTACCATTGGGGACGAGAGGGAACGGGTGTCCAAAAATTTTCCAGCGACCATTCCGAATGTATGCGCGTGGCAGAGCCGACTCGTTTTCTGCCGGATATTTCCAGTTGGTTTTATTCGGAAGAAGCCAAGTTGAAAATCCGCGCCGACTGGCACGCCGGCAAAGGCATTTGGGCAAGTTATGTCCCTTATGTCGGCGCACAGCCGATTTTGGTCAATTCGCTGAGAGATGATACTGAGGTCAGCCCGCGCGTTTATCGGCGCTGTATGGAAAAACGCGGTTATTGGCACCGGACGGCCAATATTCCGGAAATTACCAATCTGTATATTTATAAGCCTCAGCGTGTTTTACAGCATAAGCCTTTTGATTTGGGCGATTTGTAATCCGATTTTACTTATAATAGCCGTTGTCACTGCCGGACAGGCACCCTGTTTCGGAAAGGCATTTGAATTTTTCTTCCCGATTTCCGGTATAACCGCCGCCGACGGCCTTATAAAAAGCTATGATATTCTGATAAACGGCACCGTTGCTGGCAATAAAATTGTTTTGAGATTCCAGCAAATCCTGTTCAGCGGTCAAAATAACATTAAAATCAGTTAAACCCTGCCTATAACGTTCCAGACTTAAATCCAAGACCTTTTTCTGAGCCACGACCGCATTGCGCGCCGCCTGATTTTTCTCATATTCGCGGGCAATGCCGGTATAGGCATTTTTAATCTCGGAAGCAGCACTCAGCAACGCGTTTTGATAAAGATATACCGCTTCTTCCGCAACCCCTTTCTGCAATTCAATATTTTGGGTCAACTGCCCCCAGCGGAATACCGGCAGGTTACCCCCCGGAACATAGCTGTAGGCAAAGCTGTTGCCGCCGACAATATTTGAAAGCTTGGTCGACTGGAATCCCAAGAAACCGCTTAAAGATACGTTTGGAAACAGTTGGGCAATTGCCGCACCGACATTTGCATTTTTAGAAATCAGCCGATATTCGGCAATACGCACATCCGGCCGCAGGCGCACCACGCTGACCGGCAGTTCATACAGTTGATTTATGTCTACCTTAAACCGGCGGCGAACCAGATTTTGAGAAGCGGACACCAAAACATTATCCAAACTGCCGGGCAATTTGCCGACAAGCGTTGACAACGCGTTTTTATAAGCCTCAACCTGATATTGTAATTCCGGAATTAAGGCTTTGGTCGTTTCGACTGCATATTTGGCCTGATTTAAGGCGCTCGCATTTTCAAGCCCCGCTTCATATTTTGAATTGACGATTTTGAAAATATCTTCCTGCAAAACCAGATTTTGTTCAGAAATGCGCAGCTGTTCCTGAGCCATGCGATAATTGACATAGTCCGCTGCAATTTCCGCAGTCAAAGAAAGATTGGCATTTTCAACATTGGCGGCAGCCGCTTTATATAATGCGGCGGCGCTTTCCGTCTGGCGGCGCCCCTGCCCCCAAATATCCAGCTCCCATGACGCATCAAGTCCGGTCTGGAAATAATTTGTTCCAATCGGATAGCCGCTGTTTTTGCTGGTTTTATTATAATTGTAGCTGCCGGCGGCATTAATCATCGGAAAATTGTTGACCGAATCAATCTGCAAAGCCGCCCGCGCCTGTCTTAATCTAGCCACAGCGATTTTAGCGTTCGGCGAAGTTTCCAAGCCTTGCGACACCAAATTATTCAGCGTGTTGTCCTGAAAGCTCTTATACCAATCTTTATTAACTTTTCGCGGCGTTTCGTTATGCAAATCCAAACTTTGACTGATTTCAGAATCGGAATATTCCGCCGGACGCTGATAATCAGGCCCGACCGTACAAGCCGCAACAGAAGCCAATAATATAAAGCTTAAATATTTAGCCATTTTGCTCGCCTCCTTCTGTCCGGTCTTTATCATCAAGCTTAATTTCCAGCGGATTTCCTTGTTTTTTTACCTGCTCTTGAATTTTCTTTTCTGCTTTTCCACCGCCGCTCCATTCTTTTATCGTTTCAAACAGGGCAAACAGCGCCGGAATGAAAATGATACCGACAAAGGTTGCCATAATCATACCGTAAAAAACAGAAGTTCCGATTGAAATTTGGCTTGAGGCGCCGGCACCTTTGGCAACAATCATCGGGAAAACGCCCAAAATAAAGGTTAACGCCGTCATCAAAACCGCGCGGAACCTTTCTCCGGCACCTTTTTTAGAGGCTTCTAAAATAGAAGCGCCGTCATCGCGATAAGCTTTGGTAAATTCAACAATCAAAATCGCGTTTTTAGCCGCCAGACCTATCAGCATAATTAATCCCAGCTGGGCATAAATACTCAAGGACTGCCCCATCACATGCAAACCGATTAAGGCGCCTAAAATGGCAAACACAGTCGAAAACATCACGGCAAAGGCCAGCATCCAACTTTCATACAAAGCCACAAGAAACAGATAGCAGAAGACCAAAGCCAGAATAATCAGGAAGGTTGCCAAGCCTGCAGCCTGAACCTCTTGCAAACTCAATCCCGTCCAGGCAATACCATATTCTTTGGGCAAAATTTTCTGCGCAATATTTCTGATTGAACCGATTGCCGTACCGGTACTGACATCGGCTTTTGACTGCGCAACCACCGAAGCATCGGTATATTGGTTATAACGGTAAATAATTTTCGGCGAAATGCTGGTGCGGACATCGGCAAAGCTTTCCACTTTAATCAAAGCTCCGGTTGCCGACGGAACATAAATGTTATTTATGTCTTCCACGGATTTGCGGTATTGATAATCCGCCTGAATAATCACCTTATTCACCTGACCGCTCAAAGTAATATTGTTGATATATCTGGAGCCCAGATTATTTTGCAACGCCGTAAACAGGTTTACGACCGGAATTTGATAAGATTCAAGCTTGGTGCGGTCAACATCAAGATAAATATGCGGCGCATTGGCGGTGAACGTCGAGAAAGCATAAGCCAATTCAGGAGATTTATTCAATTCGCCCAAAAAGTTTTCCATAACGTCAAACAATTGATTCGGGGTTATGCTGCCGTTCTTTGCCACCAATTCCAAAGACAAACCGTTGCTTTTGCCGATGCCGGGGATTGACGGCGGCGCAAAAAAGTTGATATCCGCATCTTTATTGCCGGCAAAGGTTTCCAGCAATTTTGACGTTAACGCTTCAATAGACAGGCTTTTGCTTTTGCGTTTTGACCAGTCGTCAAGCCCGACAATGCCCAGCGCCACATTTTCGCCGCCGCCGCCAAGCATACTGTATCCGGCAACGGAAATAAAATATTTGACGCCGTCAATCTTCATTGCTTTTTCGGCAACCTCGGCCAAAACCTTGTTTGTCTGGTTAATGCCGGCAGTATCGTCCAATTGCAGATTGGCAAAAATAATGCCCTGGTCTTCTTCCGGCAGAAACGAAGTTGCCGTCAGCTTAAAACCAAGACCGATTACGGCAATGGTTGCCAAAGTCACCAACGCGGTAACGGCGACATATTTGGAAAAATAGCCGACCACCGCCAGATATTTTTCTTTAAACCAATCAATCATATCGTTAAACCATTTGAAAAATCCTTTAGGATTATCCTGTTTGTCATCGCGAAGGAAAATCGCGCAAAGCGACGGGCTGAGCGTTAAGGCGTTAAAAGCCGAGAAGACGACTGCCGTAGCAATTGTTACCGCAAACTGCTGATAAATTTTTCCGGTAATGCCCGCCATTAAGCCGACCGGAATAAAAATAGACAGCAAAACAAAGGTTGTCGCCACAATCGCGCTGGCAATCTCCTTCATGGCTTTGACCGAAGCGGCATGGGAATCCAGCTTTTCATAAACCATAAGATATTGTACGCGCTCCACCACGATAATTGCATCGTCCACCACCAAGCCGATTGCCAGAATCATCGCAAAAAGCGTTAAGATATTAATATCAAATCCCAGCAGATAAATGACGGCAAAAGTCGCAATCAGCGAAACGGGAATGGTAATCAGCGGAATTAAGGTCGTCTTGGCCCTCTGTAAAAAGACATAAGTGACCAAAACCACCAGCGCAAAGGTTATTACCAGCGTTTCGACAATGCTGGCAATGGAGGCGCTGACATATTTGGTCGAATCGTAGCCGACAATCAATTCCATGTCATCAGGAAAAGAGGCCTGCAGATTTTCAATCTCTTTATAAACGCTTTTCATAATGTTTAAGGAATTTGAGTTCGGCGTCTGGCTCAAACCGATAATGACGGCCGGCGCATTGTCATAATGGGCATTCATGCCGTAGTTGTCTGCCCCAAGCTCAATATTTGCCACGTCTTTCAAGCGGACAACGCCGCCCTCCGGCGAAGTTGCAATGACAATGTTTTCAAAATCTTTGACATTATTCAGTAGGCCTTTGGCGGTCAAAGACAAAACAACCGCATTGCTGTCGGGGTTCGGCGCGGCGCCGATTGTTCCGACCGAGGCCTGAATATTCTGAGAGGAAATCGCATTGGCAACGGTGGTACTGTCCAGCCCCAGCGACGTCAGTTTGTCGGCATTGAGCCAAACACGCATTGAATATTGCGGGCCATATATCTGGACATTACCGATACCTTCAATTCGCGCCAACGGATTTTGCAGATTTGTATAAGCATAGTTGCTGAGATAAAGGTCATTATAAGTATTGTTCGGCGAACGCAGCGCCAGCATACCCAAAATATTCGGGTTTTGAGTTTTTACGGTAATACCCTGTCGGGTTACAATCTCCGGCAACTGCGACATTACCTGTGACAGGCGGTTTTGAACTTTTACCTGAGCGATATCGGGATCGGTGCCGATATTAAAGGTTATGGTCAGCGTATATTGTCCGCTGTCATCCGAAGTTGACGACATGTACAGCATGTCTTCCACGCCGTTAATCTGGTTTTCAACCGGAACGGCCACAGTATCGACCAGCACTTGAGCATTGGCGCCCGGATAAGTGGTTTGCACAACAATCTGCGGCGGCGTAATCTCCGGATATTGCGAAACGGGAAGCACGGCCAAAGCCAATAAGCCCAGCAAAACCATGACTATTGACACAACTCCGGCAAAACGCGGCTTATCAATAAAATATTGCGAAAACATTATTTCTTCTCCGGCATTTCAAGCTTAGAACCGCTTGTTTTGATTTTTACTTTCTGCCCTTTTTGATAATTGCCGACTTTATCCGTTACCAGCCAGCTGTCCGGCGCAAAAGCATTTTTAACCAGATAGCTGCCGCCGACCGTATTGACAATTTCCACCGGCACCCTTTTCAGCTCTGAATTATTGACGACATATACATAATTTTCATTTGAGCCAAGCGTCACCAGATTTTGCGGAATCAGCACGCCGTTTTCATAAACCTTGTCCAACAAAACATCAACATAAGCATTGGCAACCAAAGCCCGCCCTTCATTTTCAAAATCGGCGAAAACGGCTATCGAATTGGTTTTGCGGTCAACGGCATTATCCGAAAACTGAAAATGGCCTTCTTTTTCAAATATCTCTCCGTTTGCCAGACGCAATTTTATCTTATCGCCGTTAAACAGGGCATTTGCCCCTTTGGAAATTTCATTCAAATAATCTTTGTCGGTTATTGAAAAAACAACGCGTATCGGATTGGTTTGAATAATGCTTAACAAAGGCTTTGACGCCGGCGAAACATATTCGCCTTTGGTTAAGCTGACATTGCCGACAACACCGTCTATCGGCGCTTTTATTTCCGTATAATTATAATTTGCCTGAGCCAAAGCGCGATTGGCTTTTGCCTGCGCCAAAGCGGCCTGAGCCGAAAGGAATCTGGCTTTGGCATTGTCCAGTTCGGTTTTGGAAATTGCCTGTCCGCCGGCCTTTTTAACGCGTTGGTAATATAAATTGGCATTATTGTAATCGGCATCGGCCTGAAGAACGGCGGCTTTGGCGGCATCCAAACGGGCTTTGTATTCATCCTGCTGAATGGTTATCAGCAGTTGTCCGGCTTTGACCTCGTCTCCGCCTTTGACTAAAACTTTATCCAGATAACCGTTGATGTATGGCATAACCGACACCGAATGCACCGGCGTCACATAACCGACATAACGGTTTTGAACCGTCACGTTTTCGCTTTTCAGCGGCACAACGTTATAAACCGGCTGAGCAGCCTCTTCCCTGCCGTCCGCAGGGCGGATAACCGCAAATTGATAAACCAGCAGAACCGCCGCTATCAATAAAACTATCAGCAGTTTCGCATATATTTTTTTTCCTAATTTATTCTGCATTGCCGTGCCCCTAAAACTTTACAATTTAAGTTTTAAATAATGGGCTCAGGCACCAATTCAATAGATGAAGGGTAAAACAATCAGTCCATAAAGGAACGAATCGAATTTAGCAGTTCTTCTATGTCTGCATCGCGGCCGAGGCTGTGGTTGCTGCCTTTTATCAACTTTAGGACAACATCTTCGCTTTGCAGGCACTTCAACAGTTTGAACGGCTTTTGCGGATCAAGGTTTTTATCTTCCGTTCCGTGAATGATATGAACAGGACAAGTTATTGCCAACGGGGCTTCAAGCAGCAGATTGTTCCGCGCGGTATCAAACATTTTCTGAGTGACAACATAAGTAAAATCCTTCGTCGGATATAACAGGCGGCCGCTTTCTTTCATTTCCGTTTTTTGTGCGTCTGTTAAAACATATCTTTCCATATCATATGTAAAATCAGGAGCCGGTGCCAAGCCGATAACGCCTTTGGTTCGTTCCGGACGTTCTCTGGCGGCAATCAGACTCAGCCAACCGCCCAAAGACGAGCCGATAAAAAGGATTTTTCCCACAACCATCTTGTCAACCACTTCAAGAATCTGCCCTTTCCACGTGTTGAAATCAACCTTTTCATAATTTTCCCGATCAGCCCCGTGTCCGGCCAATTCGAATCGGAAAAAAGAAATATTATTTTCTTCGCAAAAGCGTTTTACTTCTTCCGGTTTGCGTCCCCAAGGGTCGGAACAAAGCCCGTGGACGTAAACGACGGTAAAATCCGAGCTATTTTTGTTAGTTTCGGAAGTTTTTGCTTGGCTCTGTTCAAAATTAGTTGTAAATTGCGAGTTAAATGTGCAGCTTGGCATTTTTTGATAAACTCCAGGTTGAAAGATTAGAGGATTATAGAAAAAATATGAGTAAAGGTAAAGACAAAAACCCGGTAATTCTACAGATACTGCCCGAACTGGAAACCGGCGGCATAGAAGTCGGAACCGTTGAAATGGCTACCGAACTGCAAAAGCAAGGAATCAAAAATTTTGTCGCATCCAAAGGCGGACGCATGGTCTATGACCTTGACAGAATCAAAGTCAAGCATTTTACTTTGCCGCTCAAAAGCAAAAATCCTTTTACAATCAGGAAAAACATCAGCCGTTTGGAAAAAATCATTAAAGAAAACGGCATAAACATCGTTCATGCCCGTTCGCGCGCGCCGGCCTGGAGTGCTTATTGGGCAGCCAAACGCGCCGGCGTCCATTATATGACAACCTTTCACGGCACTTACGGCCTCGGACCTTTCGGCCTCAAAAAGATTTATAACAAGGTTATGACTTTCGGCGAAAAGGTGATTGCGATTTCAACACATATCAAAAACCACCTTTTGAAAAACTATAAAATCGATGAAAACAATATCCGCCTCATTCACCGCTGCGCCGATATTGAACGCTTTGCGCCGGAATTGGTGACGCAAGAACGGATGATTAACAAAATTAAAGAATATAACATCGCCGACGACAAACCGGTTATATTGCTTCCCGGACGCGTTACCCGCTGGAAAGGCCAGCATCTTCTGCTTGAAGCTTTGTCCAAAATGAAAAACAAAAATTACTATTGCATTATTACCGGCGACAGCCAAGGACGGCAGAAATATGTTGATTATCTGCACGAGCTGACCCGCCAATATAAACTGGAAAACCGCGTCGGCTTTTTCGGACGTTACAGCGATGTGCCAGCTTTGATGATGGTTTCCAACGTCATCCTCTCAACAGCAATCGAACCCGAAGCATTCGGGCGCATTTCCGTTGAAGGGCAGGCTATGGGCAAAATCGTTGTCGCTTCAAACATCGGCGGTTCTCTTGACACAATCAAAGACGGCGTAACAGGAAAACTTTATCAATATGATAATCCGCAGGCTTTGGCCGACGCTCTGGACTGGGCTTTGAATCTGAGCGATGCCGAAAAAGAAAAAATCAGCAAAGCGGCAATTAAAAATGTCAGAGATAATTTTACAAAACAGATTATGTGTGATAAAACAATTGAAGTTTATAAGGAACTGCTTACTTCAAAATAGTTCTTCAGATAAGTTTTGCCGAAGGGAATTCATGCTGTTTCGCCTTTCGGCATTCGGATATGAAGCAGCAAAAACAAAAATTAATAAAAGGAAATTTTAATATGGTTGCGATTAAATTGCCTGACGGCAGTAAATTAGATATGGAAAGCGGGGTCAACGGTTTTGACATCGCCAATAAAATCAGTTCTAACCTGGCTAAAGCCGCTTTAGCCATTACCGTTAACGGAAAGACACAAGATCTGAGCACTCCTATCACTACCGACGCAACCGTGACTATTATCACCGGCAAGGATAAAGAGGGTTTGGAAATTATCCGTCACTCCTGCTCGCATGTTATGGCTCAGGCCGTCAAAGAACTCTGGAACGATGTGCAAGTTACAATCGGACCGGCCATTGACAACGGTTTTTACTATGACTTTGCCCGCAAAGAGCCTTTTACGACTGACGATTTTGAAAAAATCGAATCGAAAATGCGAGAGATTGTCAAACGCGACGAAAAGCTTGAACGCATTGTCATGCCGCGTAACGAAGCTATCAAATATTTCAAAGATTTGGGTGAAAACTACAAAGCTGAAATTATTGAAGACCTGCCGGAATCAGAAACGATTTCATTATACCGCCAAGGCTCTTTCACGGACCTTTGCCGCGGTCCGCACGTTCCTTCAACGGGCAAAATCGGCGATGCCTTCAAACTGATGAAAGTTGCCGGCGCATATTGGCGCGGCGATTCAACAAAAGAAATGCTGCAGCGTATTTATGCAACGGCCTGGGCTGACAAAAAAGACCTCAAAGCTTATCTGGAAATGATGGAAGAAGCCGCCAAGCGCGACCACCGCAAACTCGGTCGCGAGATGGACTTGTTCCACTTTGAACCCGAATATGCCCCCGGTGCCGTTTTCTGGCATGACAAAGGCTATAAAATCTATCGCAAATTGATTGAATACATGCGTCGCCGCCAAGAAAACAACGGCTATATCGAAATTGCCACGCCGCGTATTATGGACCGTTGCCTGTGGGAAACTTCCGGACACTGGGATAAATACGGCGCACATAACTATTCAGGCAAAACCGAAGACGAAAAACAATTCTGCGTTAAGCCGATGAACTGCCCCGGCGGCCTGTTGGTTTACAAGCAAGGCATTAAATCTTACCGCGATTTGCCGTTGCGCGTGGCCGAATTCGGCATGGTCAACCGCTATGAAGCTTCCGGTTCCCTTATGGGCTTGATGCGCGTTCGCGAGTTTACCCAAGATGATGCGCATATTTTCTGCACGCTTGACCAAATGGAAGAAGAATGCGTCAAAACCATTAAATTGATTTTGGACATTTACAAAGACTTTGGCTTCAGTGATGTGAAGATTTATCTCTCAACCCGTCCGGACAGCATCTATCGTATCGGTTCCGACGAAGTTTGGGATATTTCAGAAAAAGCTTTGGCCAATGCTTTGGAGCACAATGGTTACGAGTATGAAATCAACCCCGGCGAAGGCGCTTTCTACGGACCGAAGTTGGAGTTCATTCTCAAAGACGCAATCGGCCGCGAATGGCAATGCGGCACAGTTCAAATGGACATGAACCTGCCTCAGCGTTTTGATATTTCTTACATTGGCGAAGACGGAGAAAAACATCAGCCGGTTATGTTGCACCGCGCCCTGTTCGGCTCAATTGAACGCTTTCTCGGTATTTTGATTGAAAACCATGCCGGCAAACTGCCTTTGTGGCTTTCTCCCGAGCAGGTCGTTGTTGCGCCGATTACCAGCGATTTTGACGACTACGCACAAGAAGTAACCGAAAAATTAAGACGCGCCGGACTATATGCAAAATCTGACCTCAGAAATGAAAAGATTAATTATAAAGTCCGTGAACATTCCGTTGCGAAAATTCCGGTTATTGCCGTTGTCGGTGCCAAAGAAAAAGAAAACCAAACGGTAACAATCCGCCGTATCGGTTCTGACAAACAAGAAGTCATGAAACTTGATGACTTCATCAAAGCAATGGTTGACGAAGCAACAATGCCGTCTCAAGACCGCTAGCCGGCAACGGCCGGCGGCGCCCAGTTTGACGGCCGCTCCGACACTGCCCCGAAACCGCGATGCTCTCTGAGTATTATGCGGAACTTTCGGGGCTTTTTTTATTAAAGTCTAAAGGCAACGGCCGGCGGCGCCCAGTTTGACGGCCGCTCCGATACTGCCCCGAAACCGCGATGCTCTCTGAGTATTATGCGGAACTTTCGGGGCTTTT
>CASZWJ010000004.1 GCA_949493535.1 uncultured Alphaproteobacteria bacterium | reverse complement strand
CGAAGCTGTTGGAACAACACAGATCCTCGCCAACCAGTTGTCAAACCGTTTGTTTTATCGCTGATTAGAATCCCAAATTTACCGGGGAATATCTATACCCCGAATACCGCTCTACCGGCAAATATAAATATTCCGAACCTGCTGCCGAAGTGATAATGCTCCGGAATTGTTAGGGGATATCTGCCGTTTGTTTCTTAATGGGCAAGCCGCGGCTGCCATATCGCTTACAAAGCTTTCTGCCCGGGGAAACGTTAATATCGCTGCCTTAGCTTATCAATGCTAAAGACAAGAAAAATTAAACTTGTATATGAAAAGCAAAAGGGATTAACAAATGTTAATCCCTTTTACGCTAAACATCAATATCTAATAACCATGCCCTTTTTAGACTATCTTATTAAATATCTCAACTTAGCTACCTTATTTTATATAAGCCTGCTTCATTTACTCTTAAACCTAATCTTTAGATTTAATAGACCTATTGAACAATGCGATGAGAGTGATATTATCAATATCAATAAGACATATTGCTTTTTGAGAGGATTATATGAAAAAAATTGACAGTTTCACAATTGATCACATTAAATTATTGCCGGGAGTATATGTCTCGCGCAAGGATAATGTCGGCAAAGAAGTTATTACGACTTTTGATATTCGTATGACGGCACCCAATCGCGAGCCGGTAATGAATACCGCAGAAGTGCATACGATTGAACACTTGGCAGCAACATTTTTGCGCAATCATAATGTTTATGGCGATAAGACAATATATTTCGGGCCGATGGGCTGCCGTACCGGTTTTTATTTGGTTTTGGCCGGAGATTATAAATCACAAGACATTGTTCCTTTATTGAAAGAAATGTTTGCTTTTATACGAGATTGGAAAGAGGATGTCCCCGGAGCTTCAGCCAAAGATTGCGGTAATTATCTGGATATGAACTTGAATATGGCAAATTATTTGGCAAAAAGATATCTGGAAAATGTTTTAACGGATATTTCGGAGAAAAATTTGATTTACCCTGAATAAAACTGAAACTGTTAACGGATTCCCGGTACTTGCGATTCGGGTGGCATATATTTGTTCTCACTCATCATAGCGTTAAAAAAAGTTTTTAATAAAAAAAGCTGAAATAACAGGTTATGTTGTTTGTATATAAATCAGTAAGTTAAGGTTGTTTATCCGTTCATAAGTATAGAAAAAAGAGAGTTTATGCTTGTTTTTATCTGTCAGCTGTATTATTTTATCGTTAATCCAAAAGTTTTAGTGCATCAAATTTTATGAAAGCACGTTAGTTTATATGAAGAGCGGTTAAGTTAGTTATGTTAAGCCTATTAAATGTTCACTACCATATTAATAAAGATATTTTTTTCGATGAGAGTGTTAGTGACGATTCTTTTATGATTTATAACAGCAGTAAGATTGAAGACATCTATTGGAACTTTGCCGTTTTATCAGATATTACGTCTTTCAAAAAAGTTGCAAATGACATCTATACAAAATTTGATGAGCTGAACCGCAAACCGTGCATTTATATAAATGCCCTTGAAGCGGATACTTTGCGTGAGCTGTTGGAACAACGGTTCATGGTTAAATATACCGAGAGTTGGCTGAGATACAGCGGCGAAGGTTTGCAAAATGTCCATCCGGTGAAAGAGATCCAATCGGAAGCAGATTTTAAGGAGTTTGAAAAACTTTTTTCCAAAGTTTATGATACAAAATTGCCGCAGCGGAGTATTTACACGTCGGCATATATTCCTTTTATGATAAAAACTTTATCTTCAGATCATTTCTATCACTTTTTGTGCTATGAAAACGGTCAGGCCGTTGCCGGTGCTTCTTTGGGATTTTACAATGGATATTGTATGGTTTATAACCTTGTTACTCATCCTGATTATATGGATAAAGGATATACGCAGTCTGTTATTCATGCTTGTACGCAAAAGTGTAAGGAAATTTGCGGCAAAGAAATTTATGCTTTGGTTGATGCAGATTCTGTCACGGAAAAAAGGCTGCTTAAACATGGTTTTAAAAAGATTTTTACCGGATATGGTTTGATAAAATAATTACAGGAAGCAGAATTAAAATGCTTACAAGATTTGATCTTTATTATAAAATTCAGAAAAATGTATTTATGTCCGGAAGAATTTCTTCTGATGCTTACACTATTTATTACAGTGATGAACAAGATATTCCGTATTGTAATTATGCCGTTGTGTCTGATTTAAGTTCAGTCAGCCGCTTGCTTAATAGTATCTCAGAAGATTTTGCCAAGATTGACCGCAAGCCTTGTATTTATATTAATTCCAACCAGTCAAACGAACTCAGGGAACTTCAAGAATATAATATGCATGTGCGCTATATGGAAGTTTGCCTGCGCTATGGCGGCAATGATGTCGATATGCCGTATCGGCATCAGCTTAAAAAAGTTGATGAAACCAATATAGAAGATTATATGCAGGTTTATACCAAACCGGAAAATAATTATGCCTTTAAATTAGATTCAAAATTTTTGGACGGGGTACGCAAAGGGCTGAAAGCGCCAAACTTTTATAATTATCTGGTTTATGACGGAAAGAAACCGGTTTCAGTCGTTTCTTTAGGCGAATATAAAGGTTACTATATGATATACGGACCGGTTACGGAAGCGGACTATCGCGGCAAAGGCTATTCACAAACGGCTTTAGGTGCCTGCGTTAGAAAGTTTCAAGAAGATAAAGGCAAAGAGCTGTATGTCGTCCAGCCCAGCAATGTCGGATTAGAAAAATTATATATGCAGCACGGTTTCAAAAAAGTGTTTACAGGTTACGTTTTATATTAATAAAAAAATCCCGAATTTCGGGATTTTTTTTATGCAGCTTGAGTCCAGCGGCCGTTTTCGTCTTGTTTCCAGTAATAGGCCTCCATACCGTCGGCCGCTTTTAATTCTTTCCAAAAACGACGTGCTTGTTCTACTGACGATTGATTGTTGCCGTCAAAAATATTAAAGATACGTTCAAATTTGCTGAGTTCATCCAAAGAAGATGATGCGCCGTCCACAAGAAACAATAATAGCGCGTTATTTGGATTATCGTTGCCGGAAGTCAGCCAAATCGGCTGTTGATCTCCAAAACCGTCTTTTCTGCTGCCATGGGGAATAAATGACGTGTCATTATAAGTCCATAGTTGCGAGTTCAAAAATTCAACGCGTTCTTCATTGCCGACCTTAACCAAAATCGTCTGACCGGTGCTATATGCTTTTTCCAGAAGTTTGGGAAGAACCTGCTCCAGATTCTGCATTTGCAAATGATAAAAGTCTACGCGGCTCATTTGGATTCCTTAAGTTGTGGTTTTGTGTCCGATAATTTGACAGCAACAAAATGGAGTTGTTCACCGTCTTTAATTTGCAGCAAAACCGGACGTCTGTTTTCTAAAATGGCTTCAGAAACATAATTCGCCACATCTTTGCCGTCAATAATCGGTTTCTTGTCTATCTGGGTGATTAAGTCGCCGGTTTTGATTCCTTTTTTTGCAGCGTCGCTGTTTGCATCTACTGCAGTGACAATCATGCCCGCAGTATCTTCCGAAAGCTGATATTTATCAGCCAGAACGGCATTAATCTCAGAAAGAGAAAAGCCAAGCCCAAAATCAGACATCTGGGCGGGAGAGAGATTTTCAATAGTTTCCGTTTCGTCATTTAACGGCAGTATATTCTCTTTTTGTTGTTTGGGTTCTTCCGGCATTTGTTCAATGAGCACTTTAACAGCTTGTTTCTGACTATTGCGCCAAATCTCAACTTCGGCAGTTTTGCCGATAGGCGTTTCAGCTACCAGACGAGACAAGTTTCTTGTGTTGTTTGTTTCTTTTCCGTCAAACTTAAGGATAATATCGCCAGCTTTGATTCCCGCGCGGGCAGCGCTTGAATTTTCAGGAACCTCGCTGATAATGACGCCTTTGTTTCCGTCCAAACCGACACTGCCCGAAATGTCGGCGGAATTGGGCTGCATTTTGATGCCTATCCAACCTCTGTCGACTTTTCCGTGAGCCTTGAGTTGGTTAATAACAAAATCAATCAAATTGACGGGAATGGCAAAGCCGATACCCATATTGCCGCCGTTTGTTGAAAAAATGGCAGTATTAACGCCGATAACTTCACCGTCCAGATTAAACATCGGGCCGCCGGAACTGCCTTGGTTAATTGAGGCATCAGTTTGAATGAAGTTGTCATAAGGGCCGGTTTCAATATCGCGTGATTTGGCAGAAACAATGCCTGCCGTCACGCTGCCGCCCAAGCCGAACGGATTGCCGATAGCCAAAATCCAATCGCCGACGCGGATTTTGTCTGAATTGCCGAATGAAACGGGTTTAAGCTGCAGCTGGCCGTCTATTTTTATCAGGGCTATATCAGTTTTGGCATCGCGGCCGATGAGTTGAGCTTCAATAACGCGATTGTCAGATAAGGTGACCGAAATGCTGTCAGCCTTGTCAATAACGTGATTATTGGTGATAATGTATCCGTCTTCGCTGATGATAAAGCCGGAACCTAATGAGACTTTGTTCGTTTGCGGAGCATTAAAAATACTGTCAACAGTTGTTTCGATATGGTTTTCAATATCGGTCTCTTCCGCAAAATCGGCCTTGCCATGCGTTGTTGAGATATTAACTACGGAAGGCATAAGGCGCTCAGCCAAATCTGCAAAAGACGGCAAAAAAGCCTGAGCCTGCGCATTGTTTCCAATGAACAGGCTTAAGCCGGCTAGTCCTGATAAAAATAAGTTCTTTAGTCTCATGATAACTATTTTCTGTTTTTCATCGGGGTTTCAAAAAATTCAAAGAATTCTGAGTTTGGAGACAAGACCATAGACGTATCGCCGTTGCCCATGGCTTTGCGATATGCTTCCAAAGAACGGTAATAAGCATAAAATTCCGGATCGGTATTCGCTGCATTATTCCATATTTCCGTAGACTCTTTATCGCCGTTGCCTCGGATAATCTGCGCTTTTTTCTCGGCTTCTGCAATCAGGATTGTTTTTTCTTTTTCTGCCATAGCTTTAATTTGCTGAGAAAGCTGCTGGCCTTGGCCGCGGAATTCTTTTGCTTCTCTTTCTCGTTCGGACTTCATGCGGGCATTAATCGCCTGCAAAACCTCAATCGGCAAATCTGCGCGGCGGATGCGGACATCGGCAACGCTGACACCGATTTGTTCGGCGTCGATTTTAACGGCGGAACTGATGTCGCGCATAATCTGATTGCGTTTTTGCGATAAAAGTTCTTGCAGGGTAATGCGTCCGAGGATTTTACGCAGCGAAGAATTGACAATCTCTTCAAGCTTGCTGCGGGCTTGCTCTTCGGTGCGGACAGTTTTATAAAATTTTAGCGGATCGACGATTTGATAACGGGTAAAGCTGTCAACATCCAAACGCTTTTTATCGTTCAGCACCACTTCTTGCGCCGGCGGATCAAGGTTAAGCAGGCGCTTGTCATAAACAATCACGTTTTGAATGAACGGGATTTTGAGCTTCAGCCCCGGTTCTTTTACTTCGCGGACTGGTTCGCCGAACTGTAAGACAATAGCTTGTTCCGCTTGCGAAACGATATAAAAAGAGTTAGCCGCAACAAACAGAAGAACAGCCGCAACGGCAAAGAAAAATACTTTTGTTTTGTCATTCATGATTATTTCTCCTGAGTATTTTTAAGCCGGGGAAGTTGGGCGGGAGTTCCGCCTAAACGGTCCAGCGGAAGATAAGGCAATACATTGGAACCCTTGGGAGAGGGATCAACGATAACTTTGCTGGATTTGCTTAACACGTCTTCCATTGTTTCCAGATAAAGACGCTTGAGCGTGACTTCTTTGCCGCCTTTATAGGCATTATAGATTGAAAGATAACGCTCGGCATCGCCTTTAGCTTTGCTGATAACGGCTTCTTTATAAGCCTCTGCATTTTGCACTCTTTGGGCTGCTTCGCCTCGGGCGCGCGGAAGAATTTCGTTGCGGTAAGCTTCCGCTTCGTTTTTAAAGCGTTCCATGTCTGCTTTAGCGCGTTGAACTTCGTTAAAGGCATCGACAACCTGTTTCGGAGGGTCTGCTTTTTGCAGCTTAACGCGGACGATTTGAATGCCTGCGCCAAACTCGTTCAGAACTTTTTGCAATTCTTCTTTGGTGTCATCTTCAATTTTGCCGCGGTCGCCGGTAATAATCGGCTGCATTTCCGATTGTCCGACAATCTCGCGCAAAACGGACTGGGCTGCCACGCGTACGGTTTGGTCAGGATCGCGCATATTGAAAAGATAATCTTTAACATTGTCAATTTTCCAAACGATTGTCAGGTTCACATCGACAATATTCTCATCGCCGGTCAGCATATGGCTTTCGGTAAAAGATTTCAAAGCCGCTTCGTTATAATTGCCGCCGTTGCGGATTCCCGCCACGTTGCGAACATTGTAAGCTTCCTGAACGCCGAGGTTAATACTTCTTTCCTGAGAGAAGTTGACCTTCAAAACTTCTTCAATCGGGTAGGGCAGGTGATAATGAAGGCCGGCTTCGGTCGTTTCCGTATATTTTCCAAAGCGCAAAACTACGCCTTTTTCATTCGGCTGAACCTGATAAAAGCCGGAAGCGGCCCAAACCAGAAGCAGCAGGATGATAATCCACGAAAATTTAAAGCCGAAATCGTTAGGGGTCTGGGCTTTAAGGGTTGTAAAGTCAACCACTTTGGGTTTCTTAGTTTCTTGGGGAACGGTTTGCCACGGATTATCCGGTTCGTTATTTCCCCAGGGGCCTTCTATTTTTGCCATTTATATATACCTCTGTATTTGTTTGACTTGAACTGATATATAATATAAATATATGGGCAATACATTCAAGAACGATGAGTTTTATCAACAGGAAGAAGCTTATGGAAAATAAAGTAGAAGCAATTGTTAAACAATTTTTCAACCCCGAAAATATCGAAAGCGTTAAAGTTTTTTCAACAAGGGCAATCGTAACCCTGCGCGATATTGCGGAAAATGCCGAAGTCAATGCGCTGTTGGAAAAATCTTTGTTGGCTTTGCCCGAGATTGAAAAAGTTTCAATCATTTATACCGCCGATAAAAAAGTGCAGAAAATGAATGCGGCCGCTAATGATAAATATAATGTCCGCGGCGTTAAAAAAATTATCGGCGTCGCCTCTGGAAAAGGCGGCGTCGGCAAATCGACAACAGCGGTAAATTTGGCTTTGGCCCTGAGCAAATTGGGCTTGAACGTTGCCGTGTTTGACGCTGATATTTACGGACCGTCCGTTCCGACCATGCTGGGCTATGAGGGAGCCAAACCGATCAGCTTTGATGGCAAAACTTTTGAAGCTTTTGACTATAAAAATGTAAAATCAATGTCTATCGGAACCTTGATTGACAAATCCCAGCCGTTGATTTGGCGCGGAGCAAAAGCCTGTGGCGCGATTGAGCAGTTGTTGACAGAAACAAACTGGGGCGAGATTGACGTAATGGTGATTGATATGCCGCCCGGCACCGGAGATATTCAGATAACCATGTCTCAAAAGCTGGATTTGGACGGCGTAGTGATTGTATCAACTCCGCAGGATATTGCTTTGATAGACGCGATAAAAGGCGTGAATATGTTTAAGCGCGTTGACGTGCCGATTCTCGGCATTATTGAAAATATGAGCTATTACCTTTGCGAAAAATGCGGTCATCGCGCAGATATTTTCGGGCATGAGGGAGCTAAGAAAACCGCAGAAGAAATGGGCGAAACCTTCTTGGGCGAAATTCCGCTGCATTTGTCAATCCGCCAAAATGCCGATGCCGGCACGCCGATTGTTTTGGCAGAACCGAAAAGCCCGCATACCAAAGCTTATTTGGAAATTGCCGGAAAGATAAAAGCCGAATTAAAAATCTGACAAGCCGGCCTTTCCGGCATGCCGGAAAGGCTTTTATTATTGGGTTCCTTTTTTGTCTTTCAAAAGAATATTAATTCTTGAGGACAAGTCTTCAATTTTTAATTTAAGTTTGGAATTTGCTGCCGTGAAGTTATTTGCCTCTTTGAGTTGCCTTTGCGCTACTTCGGGCATACCTATGCTCAAACTATATTCCGCTGCGGCATAGTTTGAATAAGCCATATCGCCGGAAGCCTCATAAGCGCGGGAAAGCAGCAGCCAGCCCATCGGCGTCGGTTGTTTGATATTGGCCTGGTTCAGTAAGGAAATTGCTTTTTTCAAATCGTTTTTAGAGGGATTATCTTCCAAAATCGCCTGAGCCAGACTGAGTTGCAGCAACGGCGAACCGGGAAGCTTTGCCAAAGCGGATTGATATTCTTGTCTGGCCGGTTTTATCTTTCCCGTTTCAAGATAAATCTGCGCTTTTAATTCATGGAAAAACGGATTGTCCGGTTCTTCCGCAATAAGGCTGTTTATTTTTTTCAAAGCATTGTCAATGTCTAGTTTCTTGAAATAGGCAATGGCTTGGGCATAACGGGCGGGAACGGAACTATTGCTTAACGGATAGCGGCGGAAAGTTTGTTCCGGCGTTTCCAAAAAAGCCAGAAGTTTGGCTTTGACCCGCAAAAATTCTTCCGGATATTGGCGCTTGGGTTGATAGCTTGATTTGCTGACGGCTTGCTCCATAAAGTTAATGCGTTCGCGTGTGACCGGGTGTGTCCGAAAATAGGGCGTTTCTTCAATGCCGCTCAAGTCGTTGCGCTGGCTGATGCGTTTCATGAATTTCAGCATTCCCTGCGGAGATTGTCTGGTCGCATTTAAAAGTTTGACCGCGCTCTCATCGGCGCTGCGTTCCTGTTCGGTGCGGTATTGCATATAATTATTTAATGTTGACGATTGTCCGCCCAAAGCGATTGCCATGGCTACATCGCCGCGGCCTGTAAGCGCTGCCGTTGTGCCGGCCAAAAGCATGGATGCCAGACTGGCTTGCTGTAAGGCTTCGTTCTTAAGCTTTTGCCTGATGATGTGCCCTCCCATGATATGCCCCGTTTCGTGGGCAATAACGCCGGAAAGTTCTTCGGGAGAAGAGGCGCTTGTAATCGTTCCCGTATGAATAAACAAGGTATTGCCGTCGCTGACAAATGCGTTAAGCGAGTTGTCATTAACAATAAAAACTTTACTGCGGTTATACGGAACGCCGGCAGCCTTAAACAGCGGCTGGGTAATTTTCTGTAAAAAGATTTCGCTTTCTTCGTCAGAAATCAGGCTGATTGCCTGAGCTTGCGCAAATGAACATGCCAAAATGGCCAATGGCAGAAAAAATCTGCGCATCAGCCATTGATGAGAAAAACGGAATTTTGGGAGCTTTAACTTTTTATCAGTTTTTTCCACCAAGTTGTCTTTCCTTTTTTAGCAGGTTCGTTTTCTTTAACGCCCTCGGAAGCAGACGTATTGTCTTCATGGCTGTTATACAAAATAACAGCTTCTTGTTTTTTGTCATGAGCTTCCTGTTTGTCGGTATGCTGTTTTGCCGTATCGCCGTTGTTAGCGCTTTCATTGTCTCTGCGTCTTCTGTCTCTGCGGTCGCGTCCTCTGCGTCTTCTGTCTCTGCGGCGGCGGTCTCCGCGTCCGTTTTCTTGAGAAACGGCATTGCTCTCTTCATTCTCAGAAGTTGCATCCTCATTTTCGCAATCCTGCCAGTTATCGTCAGCAGTGTTAATGTCTAAAGCATTCACAGCAGGTTCTTCCTTGGCGGAAACTTTTTCATTTGCGGAGCATTTTGTGCGCTCAATGCGATAATCTGCAATATTTTTAATACTGTCATCAGCGCTGATAATAACGCTCATTTTATATTTTTGTTCCAGATTAATCAATGCCTGCCGCTTCTGGTTCAACAGATAAATAGCCACATCGCTCGGTACAAAGATATTAATTTTTGACGAACGGTTCTTAATGCCTTCTTCTTCAATGCCGCGTAAAACAAAAACAGTACTGGATTCAATAGTGCGGACCATGCCTTGTCCGTGGCAGTGCGGGCAAACCTGATAGTTGCTTTCCATGAAGGACGAATGCATTCTCTGGCGAGAAACTTCCAACAAGCCGAAGCAGCTCATTTTGGCAACCTGAATACGGGAACGGTCTTTTTTCAGAGCTTCTTTCATGCGTTTTTCAACGGCATGGTTATTGGCGGGATCTTCCATATCAATAAAGTCAATGACAATCAAACCGGCGAGATTGCGCATTCTGAGCTGTTTGGCAATTTCATCGCAGGCCTCAAGGTTCGTCTTGAGCGCAGTTTCTTCCAAATCTTTTTCTTTGGTGGCGCGTCCGGAGTTGACGTCAATGGCAACTAATGCTTCGGTCGGGTTAATAACGAGATAGCCGCCGGATTCGAGCTGGGCTGTTGCTTCATGCAGTTTGTCCAGCTGCCCTTCAACCTGAAAACGCTGGAACAAAGGCATTTCGTTGTTGCGGTAATGTTTAATTTTTTTCAGGCTGTGTGGAGACAGAATTCTGAAAAATTCTTTGGCCATTTTATAGCCGTCATCGCCGGCAACGATAATTTCTGAAATTTCTTTGGTATAAATGTCTCGCAAAGCGCGTTTAATCAAATTGCCTTCTTCATGAATCATCGCCGGAGCTTTGTTCTTTAAAGATGCCAGCCTGATCATGTTCCAGCTGCGGATAAGATAGTTGTAGTCACGGACAATGTCTGCGCGGGTTTTTTCTTCGCCGGCTGTGCGGACAATCAATGACATATCCGTGCTCAACGGCAGTTCTTTGACAATGCCTTTCAGGCGTTTGCGATCGGCAACATTGGTAATCTTGCGGGAAACGCCGCCGCTCTTGATACGGTTGGGCATCAAAACGCAGTAGCGTCCGGCCAAAGACAAATATGTGGTCAGAGCAGCGCCTTTGTTGCCGCGCTCTTCTTTAACCACCTGAATTAATAATGTCTGTCCTTCTCTGATAACATCTTGGATTTTGCTTCTGTGATAAAGTTTGCGTGCGCGCAGCAATTTGCGTTGCAGTTCAAAGTCAATGTCCTGCTCGTCATCATCATCGTCTGTTTCCAAATCATCATCGTCATTTACGCATTTTTCGGCGCCGCAGTCATCAGCCTCTTCGCGGATAACTTCGCTTTCAAGCCCCGTGTCTTCAGCTAAGACTTTAAGTTCTTCTTCTTTTTTCTTGCGGATTCTTTTTTTTGCAACGCGTTTTTTGAGCGGGTGTTTTTTGCCTTCTTCTTCGGCAACGGCCGCAATTTCTTCATCGGTAATTTTAATTTCTTCTTCGGCAATGGCTGCAGTTTCTTCTTCGGCAGCTTTAACCTCTTCTGTTTTTGTTTCTACAGCCTCATCAATAGTAGCGGCAGGGGCGTTTTCTGCTTCTGCAACACAAACAGCCTCTGTTTCTTCAGGTTGAGTTTCAGGAGTCTCGCTAATCTGAGGCGCGCTGTTTTCTTCGGGCGCTTCGGCTTTAGCGGCTTCTTCGGCCGCAAGAGCTGCGGCTTCGGCTGCGATACGCGCTTTTTCTTCCATTTTTCTGGCATAAGCGGCAGCTTTTTCTTCGCGGATGCGTTCTCTTTCAGCTTCTCGCTCTTTTAAAGCCTGCTTTTTGGCTTCGATAATGTCATTGACTTCCTGATCGACGGCGTCAATATCTTCTTGAGGGATGTTGTAATAATCGGGATGTATTTCGCCAAAAGCAAGAAAACCATGTTTGTTTCCGCCGTAATCGACAAAGCATGCCTGCAACGAGGGTTCGACCCTCATTACTTTTGCCAAATAGATATTGCCTTTGATTTGTTTGCGGTGGCTGGTTTCAAATTCAACTTCTTCTAATTTGTTGCCATTAACGACAACCACTCTGGTCTCTTCATCCTGAGTGCTGTCAATCAACATTCTTTTAGTCATATAATAACTCCGCTTTGCCCAAACTTGTTCTGTCTGGGATAAATTTATCCAAAGCCGGAATTGTCCATAAAGATTGTCAGCTATACGCTCACCCAGCCTGATTTGAAATCGGTTGGCTGTCAGGCTGCGCCGCAGCCGCTGGATCAGGGCCGCTCATATAAAACTTTTCTTTTCCGCGCGGCCTGAACTCTCAAATGCTTTTCTTATCGGCCGCCGGCAGTATGGACATTGTCCGGCAAAAACTTGTCTTTCCGGTTTTGCGGTACAATCCTGTCATTTTGAAAGGGCTGAGATACCCGCGGCACGACGTATTTATTATTTATTTAATTGCTTGTGGCTGTGCCGCCGATATGCAAACTCCGCATAACCGCTTTTTAAGATATACGAAATCTTTTAAAACACAATAACTATTATTAAAGTTATTCTTATTTTTTTTAAGACATTGGTAATAAGTGTTTCGTATAATAATTTTTAATGATTTTTATAAGGAAAATAAATAGCAAATGCTCAATCCGATAAAAAAAATAGCGCGTTTTTTTAAGCTGCGGGCTGCATTCGCACATGCGCTTGCTTTGCTGTTTTTGAGCGGTTTTGCCTTTGTTAAAACTGCCGATGCCGGCATAAATTCCATGCGTGTCGGGCAGGGCGTCGGTAATGTGCGTTTGGTTTTTGATGCCGATCAGAGTTTTGATTATAAAGTTTTTTTGTTAAATGATCCAAAGCGTCTGATTATTGATACGCAGAATGTAAAAGTTAATCCTCAAATCGTCAGCAAGCTCGATTCGAATAATTTTATTTCTAATCCGCGTTTGGGAACGGTCGGCGTGGATGATGTCCGCATTGCGTTTAACCTGCGCAAGGCTGCCGTTGTCAAAAAAGCCTTTCTCCTGCCGCCGCAAAGCAATTTCGGCTGGCGTTTCGTTGTCGATTTGGAGTTGGCTTCCGAACGGGAATTTGCGTCAAAGCTCGGCTCTTCCCATGCTTTGACCAATGATAATTATAAAGAAAGCAAAGTGGCGGAAAAAGCGGCGTCCAATAAACAGGTTATCAGAGAAAACAACGTCAAAAAAATAATCGTTCTTGATCCGGGGCATGGCGGTCAGGATCCCGGCGCTATAGGCTATTCCGGCGTTTATGAGAAAAATATAACTCTGGCTATGGGGAAAGAGCTGAAAGCCCTGCTTGACAGAAGGGGAAAATATAAAGTTTATCTGACCCGCAGTACGGATAAGTTTATTCCGTTGCGCGAACGCGTCAAAATTGCCCGCCGTTATAAAGCGGATTTATTTATGTCGATTCATGCTGACAGCGCCTTAAATCGCAATGCAAAAGGGCTGTCTGTTTATACGTTGTCTGAAAATGCGTCGGATAAGGAAGCCGCCGCGCTGGCCGAACGCGAAAACAAAGCTGATGTTATTTCTGGCTTGAACTTGGTCGAACATTCAAAAGAAGTTTCGGATATTTTGATTAACTTGGCTCAGCGTGAAACAATGAACCGTTCGTCTGAATTTGCGGCCTTTATGGTTCAGGAAATGAAAAAATCCGTCAAGCTGGTTGCAAACACACACCGTTTTGCCGGTTTTGCCGTCTTAAAAGCGCCTGATATTCCGGCTGTTCTGTTGGAAATGGGATATTTGTCAAACCGACAGGAAGAAAAGCTCCTCCAGCAAAAGAACTATCGTAAAAAACTGGCAGAATCAACGGCCGAAGCCATTGATAAATATTTTGAAAACATGCAGCATGCTTCTTTGTTCTAGGCTGTGAAAATCCTTTAATCGATAATTTTGCGTCCTTTTAAATTTCTTATAATAAAACATAAATTTATTTTGGCATTTTAAATTAAATGTTTTATAAGATTCTCCATACGTATTCAGAATAATTTATCATGATAAAATAGGGATGAAATGTTTAAGACTTTATCTTCGCTGATTAGCACGTTCTTTTTCTTTGCGGTCATCGCTTTTGTGCTGGTTATAAGCTCGTTGTGGGAATATGCCGGACAATTGCCCGATTATCACCAGTTGGCAAAATATGAGCCGCCGGTTACCACGCGCCTTTATGCGGGCGACGGACAGCTGCTTATGGAATATGCGAACGAAAAGCGTCTGTTCGTTCCTGTTTCCAAAATGCCTGAGAAAGTCAAACAGGCTTTCATTTCGGCCGAAGATAAAAAATTTTACAGCCATTCTGGAATTGATTTTGTCGGCATTGTCCGCGCAATTCTCGGCAATTTGAAGAACATCGGGTCAGGGCGCCGTCCGGCCGGTGCGTCCACAATTACCCAGCAGGTTGCCAAAAACTTTTTGCTGTCTTCCGAGCTTTCTTATACTCGCAAAATCAAAGAAGCCATTTTGGCAACGCGCATGGAGCAGGCATTTTCCAAAGATCATATTTTGGAATTGTATTTGAATGAAATTTATCTCGGCAACCGTTCGTATGGCGTTGCCGCCGCCGCATTAAATTACTTCGGAAAACCGCTTGATAAATTGGATCTGGAAGAAATTGCCTATTTGGCTGCTTTGCCCAAAGGCCCGAACAACTATAATCCGAAAACCAAATACGAAGCTGCGGTCGGCCGCCGCAATTGGGTAATAGACCGCATGTTTGAAGACGGTTATATTAGCGAAGAAGAAGCTCAGCAGGCAAAAGACAAACCGTTAAAAACGGTAGGCCGGAATAATGAGTTTGTAAAAGACGCCAACTACTTCAGCGAGGAAGTGCGCCGCGAAATCAGCCAGAATTACGGTAACGATGCGTTGTATGAAGGCGGATTAATCGTTCGTACGACTGTAGACCCGAAATTGCAGGAAATTGCGACCCGCGTCTTCCGTCAGGAAATAGAAAATTATGATACCCGTCATGGTTTCCGCGGGGCATTGGTCAATATTCCGCTGGATGAGAATTATACGGAAGCTTTGGCTAAAGTTGAGACGCCGAAAGGGGCAAAAGAAGGCTGGGAAAAAGCAATTGTTCTGGAGGTTGATAATAATAAGGCAATTATTGAAACGGCCGGCAAAGAGAAAGGCGAAATTCCGTTGCCTTTGTTGTCTTGGGCACGCAAAACGCTTAAAAACCAAGGCATAGGCGATGCGCCGAAATCAGCCGAAAATGTTTTGGCAAAAGGCGATGTGATTATGGTTGAAAAGGTTGATGCCAAGACGCTGG
This sequence comes from uncultured Alphaproteobacteria bacterium, assembly GCA_949493535.1. Lineage (GTDB taxonomy): Bacteria > Pseudomonadota > Alphaproteobacteria > RF32 > CAG-239 > CAJLXD01. The sequence goes on along the minus strand of CASZWJ010000004.1, from coordinate 107,599 downwards.
TATCTAAAAAACTGGCGGAAAACAGCTATTATCTGCGTCAGGTTCCGAATGTCGAAGGCGGTTTGATTGCTCTTGACCCGCATACCGGAAAAGTTTTGGCGGCCGTCGGCGGCTATGATTTCAAAAAATCTCAGTTTAACCGCGCAACTCAGGCAATGCGCCAGACCGGTTCCGCTTTCAAGCCTATTGTTTATATTGCCGCTCTGGATAACGGCTATTCGCCGACGGATTTGATTCTTGACGCGCCGTTTGTGTTAGACCAAGGTCCGGGGCTGCCGAAATGGAAGCCGGTCAACTATTCCAAAAAGTTTTACGGCCTGATGACCTTACGGCAGGGCATTGAAAAATCGCGTAACCTGATGACGGTACGTTTGGCACAGGATGTCGGCATGGATAAAGTGGCTGATTATGCTAAAAAGTTTGGCGTAAACGATCATCTGCCGCATTTGCTGGCGACCTCTTTGGGCGCCGCAGAAACCCATGTGGTGGATATGGCGCGCGCTTATGCGATAATGGTGAACGGCGGTAAAAACGTTAAGCCTTATTTTATTGAACAGATTCAGGATCGTTATGGGCGAAACCTGTTAAAACAAGATAAACGCGAATGCGAAAACTGCAATGTTGACGCTTGGGGCGAAGGTCAGGAAATTCCTCAGCTGAGCGATAACCGCGAGCAGATTATCGATCCGTTGACAGCCTATCAAATGGTTAGTATTTTGGAAGGTGTTGCCACAAGAGGCACTGCTGCCAGACTGCGCGGTATCGGCAAACATTTGGCCGGAAAAACCGGAACGTCTAACAAAAATCAGGACGCTTGGTTTGTCGGCTTTTCGCCGGATTTGGTCGTTGCGGTTTATGTCGGTTTTGACGAACCCAGAACTTTAGGGCGCGTGGAAACCGGAGCGGCTGCCGCTTTGCCGATATTTAACAATTTCATGCGCGAAGCTTTGGCAAATCAGCCGGATATTCCGTTCCGTATCCCGACAGGCATTAAGCTTGTCCGCATTAACCATGATACGGGTAAACCGGCCACGCCGGCAGACAAGTCTGTTATTGTCGAGGCCTTAAAACCTGATTTTGATTTTGATAAAAGCAAACAGCGCGTTATCGGCGGCGGTACTGATAATAATTCGGAAGCGGATGCCGATGACGATAAAAATATGTTCCAGTCAGATGAAGAAGGCGATGACTTCCAAGTCGGAACCCAATACTAAGCGGAGAAAAATATGAGAGCCGAAATTGTCGAAATGATTGAAGAAATCAAGCAATCGTTGGAATTGCTGAGGAGGTCTCTTTGACTATGATAATGCAGTCCTGCGTCTGGAAGAACTAAATTCTCTTATTTCCGACGGAAATCTTTGGGATAATCCTGAAAAAGCTCAAAAACTGATGAGCGAAAAAAACAATCTTGAAACAGGGCTTGGCAATTTTGATACAATGCAAAGCAGCCTGAATGATTATGCCGAGCTGGCTGAAATCGCCGATGCCGAAAACGACGAAGCCGTGCTTGACGATGTGGCCGTCCATTTGCAGGAGCTTAAAGCCAATGCCAAACGCGGCGAGCTGGAAGCCTTGCTTTCCGGCGAAGTGGACGCTAATGACGCATTTTTGGAAATCCATTCCGGCAGCGGCGGCACAGAAGCGCAAGACTGGGCTGAAATGCTGTTGCGCATGTATACCCGCTGGGCGGACGCGCATAAATATAAGGTTGAATATGTTGAGGAAGAAGAGGGCGACGTTGCCGGCATAAAGTCGGTCACGATTAAAATTATCGGACACAATGCTTATGGCTGGCTCAAGTCGGAAACCGGCGTTCACCGTCTGGTGCGCATTTCCCCGTTTGACAGCAGTGCCCGCCGCCATACAAGTTTTGCCTCCGTAGGCATATATCCGGTAATTGACGATGAAATTAACATAGAAATCAACGAAGCCGATTGTCGGGTGGATACTTATCGGGCGTCCGGCGCCGGCGGCCAGCATATTAACAAAACCGATTCTGCCGTGCGTATTACCCATATCCCGACCGGTATTGTTGTGCAGTGCCAAAACCAGCGTTCTCAATTTCAAAACAGGGAGAGCGCTTGGAATATGCTTAAAGCGCGTTTATATGAATTAGAGTTGAAGAAACGTGAAGAAAAAGCCGAAATAGCTCGTGACAATCAGGGGGACAACGGCTGGGGCTACCAGATCCGTTCATATGTCCTTCAGCCTTACAAGCTGGTGAAAGATTTGCGTACGGAAGTTGAAACTTCGGATACCAAAGCGGTTTTGGACGGGGATATTGATTTGTTTTTGGCTGCTTCTCTGGCTGCAAAAGTAGGATAACAAATGACGCGTTGGGCAAAATTCATAAAAAGGTTTTTCATCTGGCTGTCGGCCGGATATATTGCCTTTTGTATTTTTGCCTATTGCTGCCCGCAATATTTTTATTATCATCCGAGCCACGAGGAGCCGTCAATCGAAATCGCACGGGCAAATGGCTATCCGGCGCAAAAAGCTCAATATCGCTCGGCTGACGGCACGGAATTGTTTGCTTGGCAGACGCCTGTCGGCAATCAACGGAAAATAATAGTTTTCATGCACGGCAATTCTTATAATATCAGTAATTTCTATGCCAAAATGATACCTTTCGTCAATGCCGGTTACGGGACTTTCCTGCCGGAATTTCGCGGTTTTGGCGGAATAGACGGCGCTTTGCGCGAGCATAATCTGGCGGCAGATGCGATAGCTGCGATTGAATATCTGAACAAACAGGGATATAAAAATTCCGACATCATTGTTTACGGCATGTCTTTAGGTTCATATTTGGCAGTAAACAGCGTTTATCAATTGCAAAAAAACGGCAATTTTGCAGCGCTTATTTTAGAGGTTCCGTTTGACAGCGTTTTAAATACGGCTCGAGCGGTTGTTCCCGTACCGTTGCCTTTTTCGCTGATTGTCCGCGATTATTATGATAACCTACCTTTGGTTAGGGAAATTAAAATTCCGCTTCTGATTATGGGCGGAGCCAATGACAAAACTGTTCCCGTGCATTTGGCCGAAAATTTATTCAAAGAGGCAAATGAGCCGAAAAAACTGATAATTTATCCGAATGGCGCGCACAGTAATCTGTTTGATGTAGAAAATTATAAAGATATTTTGCGCTGGCTGAAAGGGGTTTTGCATGAAAAAGCTTAATCCGCGCATGTATCGTTTCCGCAAAATTTTGGATTTTACCGGCGTTATTTTTCTGGCGCTGTTTCTGTTGTTTTTGTGGCAGTTGTACCGCGGGCCGATAGCCGTTCCGTTCTTAAAGCCGTATATTATTAAGGCCTTGAACCATGATGACGCGCAATATCAGGTAACGCTGGATGACGTTAATATAGAATTGGTGCGTTCTATTAAACCTTTGAAAATCATTGCGACTAATGTTGATTATCGCAAAAATGACGGCAATTTTACGATTACAGCGCCCAAAACGTCGGTTTCATTCAGTATCAGGGCTTTGCTGCGCGGCGTGATTGCCCCGAGTTCGGTTCGGGTTATTAATCCGACAGTTTACATTTTTACCGATTACGGCGTGGAAGAAACAAACAAAAACGAAGCCAATCAGAAGAAAATTGAATATTACTTTGACGGTTTTGAAGACTTTGTCGAACGCTTTAATTCCGATGACAAGTCTTATCCGGAAAGCTATATTAATGACATCACCATTGAAAATGCCGAAGTCGAGTTTCATGAAGTCGACCTCGGGCGCAAATGGGTTTTTACGGATTTAAACTACAAATTTGAGCGTAACTTTTCCAATATTGAAAGCGAATTTAACGCTTTGATAAAAAATGACGACAGAATAGGATCTGTCGGTTTGGACGGCGAATTTCGCCCGTTGTCAAATAAGCTCGCGTTGCGTTTTTACTTTTCCGATTTGGTTCCTAATGACATTGTAAAAACGGTTTTAGGCGAGGAGGAAGACGCCAAGCTTTATCAGATAGATGTTCCGATCAGCGGCAATATTGATGCGTTGATTGATTTTGCCGAAGTCTTAAAATATAAAGATGACGTAATTCGCAGTCTGGATACGGCCGTTGAAAAAATAAAATTCAGTTTTGAAGGCGGCAGCGGAAAAATCCGTTTCTCAGATCAGGAAGACCAGAATTTTAATTTATCGGGCTTTATGCTGGAAGGCGACATAACGGCAGGTCTGGATAAAATCAAGATTGAAAATGCCGATTTTGATTTAGGAAAACAAAGGGCTGTCATCAGCGCTTACGTCAATGGTTTAAAAGACTATCTGCTGAAAAAGTCAATAGAGAATTTGTCTGTTAAGCTCAAAGCTCATGTCGACGGCATGAAGTTTGACGAACTCTATGATTATTGGCCGCGTTATTTGGGAACGGTTGCTTGGGACTGGTGCAAAGACAGCATTTCCGGCGGAGAAATCCAAAAAGCTGATTTCGAGTTTGACTTCGGCTATGATAAAAAAGCGAAAAAATTTGCGTTTTTGAATATGCAGGGACAGGGGAATATTGCCGATTCAAATCTTGATTATCTGAGCGGTATGCCTAAAGTTACCAATATGTACGGCACGGCGCATTTTTCGAACGATGCTATAAAAATAGATGTTGATAAGGCTGTCTCAAACAATGTTTTAATCAACGGCGGCTTTGTCAGGCTGTATGATTTGGATAAGTATGACAACTTTGCCGAAATCAGTCTCCAAGGAGAGTCCAGCATAACCGATGCGCTGAAATTGATAGATCACAAACCGTTAAATTATGCCAGCGAAATGGGTATCGCTCCGGAAGCAATTACCGGAACTGTGGACACGGATTTATATCTGAATTTTGAATTAAAGCAAAACCTCAGGCCGGATGAAGTCAAAGTCGCTGTCAAATCAGACCTGCATAATGTGGAAATTCCCGATATTATTGAGAAAAAAAGCATTAAGGCTGAAGAACTTAAGCTTGAAGTTGATAATAACGGGCTGAAAGTGACCGGCGATGCTTCAATAGAAGGTATCCCGCTCAGTTTGGTCTGGAATGAGCGTTTTACCGATAAAAACTATAAAAGCCGTTATAATATTTCATTCAAATTTGACGATGCTTTCAAAAAGAAAGTCGGCATTGAATCAGATATTATTAATCCGCCGTATATTTCCGGATATGCTTTGATTGATGCCGAGATTACCCGTTTTGACGATGAGCGCATGCAGATTGATATTAACGGTAATATGGCCAATGCGGATGTGGATTATGCTTTTCTTGGTTTGGTCAAGCCTTTGGGGCAGCTGGGAACAGCCAAAGTGCGTTTGAATTTTGTAGATGGAAAGCTCATTTCCGTACCGAATATCAGCTTTAATAAGCGCGATTTTGTTCTAAACGGCAAAATTGAATTGGATAAAGAACAACGTGTCAAAGTGGTTGATATTTTTAATATTAAAGCGCCGAAAACCAATGCCAAAGCCAAAATAGAACTGGCATACGGCAAAAAGAAAAAAGTAAAAATCAATGTTTCCGGCAGCAGCTATGATTTGTCAGAATTTTTTGACAAGACTGATGAGAAAACTGCCAAACCTAAATCTGCGGGCAAAAAGAATCAAAAAGAAGACGACGAATGGGAAAACGTGCCTGACACGGATGTTTTCATCGCCGTTAACAGCCTTTGGACCAATGAATATGTTTCTGTCAAAAATTTTGCGGGGTCAGCACAGCTGCGTAACGGCATCGGCATTCAGGAAATGCATTTAATCGGCAATTTCGGCGGCAACCAGAAGAAATACCTCAAACTTGATTATACGCCGCGCCCGGGTAAAGAATATCTGCTTGCCATTGACAGTAATGATGCCGGAAAAACCATGAAGTTTTTGCGCATTTATGACGACATGCGCGGCGGCAGGCTGAGTATCAGTGCTAAAAGAGACAAAAACAAAGCTTTTATCGGGCATGCCAAAATCCGCGATTTCAGCATCCATAATACGCCGGTTTTTGCCAAGTTGCTGACAGTTGCTTCTTTGAGCGGCATGGTCAATATGCTGACCGGCGAGGGAATGGCTTTTTCTCATTTGGACGCGCCGTTCGAATATAAAAATAAAATTTTGTCTGTGGCGGAAAGCAAAGCGTTTGGTAATGTTATGGGTATAACTCTGAAAGGCTATTACGACCGCAATACCGAAGATTTGAATATGAAAGGCGTGATTGCTCCCGCTTATGGACTGAATACTTTCATCGGAAAACTGCCGATTGTCGGCAATATTCTGAGCGGTAAAGACGGTACGGTATTTGCTGCCAATTATTCAATCAAAGGAGATATCTCTAATCCTGAGGTTAGCATCAATCCGCTTTCTGCTTTGAGTCCGGGATCGTTAAAAGATTTATTGTCATCAATATTCGGAAGTTCGGACAAATGAGGAAGTTTAAAGTAAAAATCGGGTTGGATTTTCACGGTGTTATAACGGATCGCCCCGAATTTTTCAGCGCTTTTTCAAAGGCTGTAAAAGAGCGTGGCTATGAACTTCATATTATAACCGGCGGTCCGAGAAAAACAGTTGAAGATTATCTGAACAGCCATAATATTTTTTATACGGCCGTTTTTGCAATTCTGGACTTTTATGATGCGCAGGGCGAAGTCAAATATTTCAGCAACGGTGAATTTAAGGTGCCGGAAAAGCTGTGGAATTCGGCAAAAGCCGAATACTGCAATTCACAGGGGATAAACATTCATATTGATGACGGCACCCAATATCAAAAATGGTTCACAACGCCGTTTTGCCATTATAATGCAGAAACCAATACCTGCCGTATCGGCGACTGTGTGACGATAGATTTGTCGCAAGATGCCGATAATGTTTTATGCCAAATTGAAGAAATGCTGAAAACCACGCAATTCTATTAATTAAAATTCATCCGGGCATTTATTGCCCAAAATGGCGAATTGCCGCTTTTCAAAAAGTTTTTTCTCAGAAAATTTAATGCTGCTGAGGCCGTTTTTGTTTCTCAGGCTGGCGATTTTCAGAGTCTCTTTGAGACAAGCCCGATCAATTGAGTGGCCGATTTCCTTAATGTTATGTTCATTTGCAATATAATGATACTTGTTTTCCAATTCTGAAAGTTTCAAGCTGCTTAATTGCAGATATTTTTTTGTATCCATTTTTATTCCTATTGGCTGGCCCAAAGAATGCGGTTGATCAGTTTGACATCGGCAATGGCAATAATCTTTTCTTCGGCAGGATTGTTAATATCGGTTATAACCAGTTGAGACGGCGTGCGGCGGATAAATTCTTTTAGGAGTAGCTTGTCTTCATTCAAAAAAATTGCAACACGGTCGCCTTTGCGTATATCTGAATTTGCAGATAGTATAACTGTGGAACCGTGACGGTATAGCGGCAGATATTCGTCAGTATTAATTTCTGCTGCGTAGAGAATGTCTTTTGCATCAGGAAAAATAATCTTATTCCAGCCGGCCGTTTTTAAGTATTTATCTTCAATTTTAGGATTGCAGCCTAATTGTGAGAGCTTAATAAAGGGGATTGTTCCCCCCTCAAATTCTTCCTCGCTGTTTCCCATATTGTAAAATTGCTCAAAAGTAATATTGCAAACTTCAAGAAGCTTGTTGACACTATCCATGGAAGGCCATCTGTTTTTTCCGTCCGGACGAATTCTTTTGCTTTTATTAAACGTTGTTGCGTCCAGCCCGGCTAGTTTAGCCAGCCCCGAAGGGGATAATCCTTTGCTTTGGGCTAACTTATCAACAGAGTTCCATATCGTGTCATATTTCATTTTAGCTACTCTTTAATTAGGGTTTCAAAGGTGTTTGTGTTATTATAAACAATTATTGTTAGGAATCAAATCTTTTTTGTGTTGAAATTCCTACAACTTTATATATAAATTTCACATGGTTAACATTTGGTTAATTGTAGTGTGTTTTTAAGGGAGACAATATGAGGGAAGATTATGAACCGTTTAACAGCGCAGAAGAAGTCTGGTTTTGGTTCTGCAACAGCTTATCGGCACGCGGAGGACTGCGTTCAAAAAGCGATTATTGGGGAAAATTAAGAAATTGTGAAATATCGGATATCTATGGAATAGTAAAGAATATGAAGAAGAATCACCATTTAACAAACAGGCATTTGCGTGTGATGACGGAATGGGGAGAAAAGCAAGTTTCTCCTTGGTATGACAAACGCGCGAAACGTAGTGAAATACGCCTATGGGAAGAAGCAATGCGCAACTTTGACGTGTATTTGAAATATAAGGAAATTCTATAAAAGGAAAACCTAATGTATGATTCTATGTTTAATGAAAAATATTTTGGCAATGGATATGTTGTCTTTGAGCATGAAACAAACCTTTGGTGGCTTCGTTTTCTAAAAAAGGGTTTCCGGCATTGTTATTTGCTGCTGAAACTCTCGGGGGAGAAAGAGCAGTGGCTTGAAATTAATCCGATGTCTAATCAGATATGTTTTTTTGTGCACGCCAATCCTTTGAATTTTGATTATATTTATCATTTGAAAAAGAAAGAAAATATTAAAGTTATTCCGGTAAAGTTCCGACAAGCGCCTCTCAAGGCAGCGCCTTTGGCGCCGTTTACCTGCGTTGAATTTGTTAAAAGGGTGCTTGGAATCCATGACGTATGCATAGCCACGCCATATAAATTGTATAAATATTTAACAATTACTCAGAATTGTAGGAAAAAAGTCTTGACAAATGATTTTTTTTAATTTATAGATGATTCTATCACTTGCCAGTAGTGTATCCAAAAAAAGTTAAAAGTTCAGCCAGCGGTTGGACTTTTTTTTATGGAGTTTTATTAAATGCCAGTCAAAAAAATAAAAACTCTTCAGGCTTTGAAAAAGAATTTGAAAAAAACGCTGCCACAGAAAATATCTGAGGTGATACAAAGCTATGAAGATTTTTCGGAACAGCCGGCTCCGGTTGATGCCAAAGGGTTCAGCGCGCATCATACCGCCTGCAAATCGGCGGTTATTCATGCCGAAACTCTGCTAAAGCTTGCGCGCTGGACAGAAGACGAATTGCTGCCTGCTGAGGATAATTCGGCGGAGCTGACGTCGATGCAGCAGCTTTTGGCAGAAGCTCAGGCAGAAGATTTGCCGGAGGATGAAGAATGAAGCAGACGCTTTGGGGCGTCGGCTTTTTTGAATTTGTATATGTTTGGTTTCGCCTTCAGGGAATGAAAATTCCGCGGCATCAAAACAAGATGTTGCGTTGGTTGTCAAAACTTTATGCGAAACCGTCAGACAGGCAGGGCTTGCTGATGGCCTTTCGCAATTCGGGAAAATCGACGATTGTCGGGCTGTTTTGCGCATGGGCTTTGTATGATAATCCCTCTTTGCGGATTTTGGTAATGGCAGCAGATCATGCATTGGCCAAGAAAATGGTGCGCAATGTCAAAAGGATAATTGAGCAGCATCCGCTTGCGAAGCATTTGAAACCACAAAAGCAGGATCAATGGGCTTCGGGGCAGTTTACGGTTGTCCGCCCTCAGGAATTAAGAGATCCGTCGATGCTGGCAAAAGGCATCGGCGCCAACATAACCGGCTTGAGAGCTGATTTGATAATTTGTGATGACGTTGAAGTGCCTAAAAACTGCGATACGCCGTTAAAGAGACAGGAACTGCGGGAAAAGCTCAATGAGCTTGATTACATTCTCACCCCGCAGGGAATGCAGTTATATATCGGAACACCGCATAATTTTTATACGATTTATCAAACGGAGACTGAAAAATCAAAGCCTGAAACCGAGCCTTTTTTACGCGGCTTCAAGAAACTGGAGCTTCCGGTGCTTGATAAAAACGGAAATTCAAATTGGCCGGAACGTTTCAGTATTGAAAAAATTGCTTCGATTCGCGCTCGTTCGGGCGAAAATAAGTTCTTGTCGCAAATGATGCTGCAACCGGTCAATTTTTGCGACAGCATCTTGGATCCGTCTCGTCTCAGGACGTATAACGAAGAAATCGTTTTAAGCGCGGCCAATAATCGCGAGTTCTTAAAAATCGGCGATAAAAAAATGGTGGCGGCTTCTTGTTGGTGGGATCCGTCTTTTGCGTCTCAAAAAGGAGATAACTCGGTGATTGCCTGCGTGTTTACCGATGAGGAGGGGCATTATTGGCTGCATGATTTGGAATATATCAGGCTTGGCCATGAAAGCTGTGATAATGCCGCTTCCGCCCAGTGCGAAAAAGTGATCGCTTTTCTGGAACGCAATTATCTGAATGCCGTCCGGATTGAAGCAAACGGCATCGGCAAATTTTTGCCGGGGATTTTGAAACAAGCGCTTAAACGCCGCAATCTCAGGGTTGCGGTTTTAGAAATGTATTCAACTGCCGGCAAAGCTGCGCGGATATTGTCCGCTTTTGAGGTTTTGCTGGCTGAAAGGGCTTTAAATGTACATCAGAAAATCTGGACGACGCCGTTCATTGAAGAAATGCGCGAATTTAGCGTTGAAGGCTCTCATCATGACGATGCTCTTGACGCTGTTGCCGGCTGTTTGGCTGCTGAGCCTGTTCGGCTGCCTGTTTTTGCTGTTGACGGCGGCAAGGCCAGGATGAACAGCTGGCAGGGAAGCTCTCGCCAGTTCAATGCTCAAACCGGCTTTGAAATAGAATAAGGAATTTTAACAATGTTTAATGAAATAACGACCTGGGTGGCCATGGTCGAACTGCCGGCTTTTGCCGCCTTGTTTCGAATGGTGCTGCGCAACAAAAAGGAGGCAGATGCCGAATTAGAGCAGGCTAAAGCCGCGCAGGAACAACAAATATTGGATTTGAAAGATGCTTTGGCTGATTTCAAACTCCATGTCGCCCGCAACTATGTGTCGGTGAACTATCTCAAAGATGTTGAGAGCCGGTTAACCAATCATCTGCTGCGGATTGAGAAAAAACTTGATGAAGTAGGAAAAAACAGATGAGCGATTTAACAATTGATATTCTGGCCAAAACCATTTTCGGCGAAGCCAGAGGCGAACCTCTTTCAGGCCAGGAAGCTGTTGCTTCGGTGGTTATAAACCGTGTTGCCTTCAGCAGAAAATACGGGCATTACTGGTGGGGAAACAATATTGCCGAGGTTTGCCAAAAACCGTACCAGTTTTCTTGTTGGAATATGGATGACCCCAACTACAGGATTTTGTTGAAGGCAAATGAAGATAATCCGGTATTTGCAACCTGTAAGCGGATTGCCCGCCGCGCGGCTGCCGGATTGCTGGAAGACCGAACCGGCGGCGCAACGCATTATCATGTCAAAAAGCTGCGTCCTAAATGGTCCGTAGGCAAAATCCCCTGCGCCGAAATCGGCAGTCATTTTTTCTATAACGACATTGAGGAATGAAAAAATGATAAGCAAAGTTCTGGGAAAAATAGGACTGCCTATTTTAGTAAAGTTTGTCAGTTCGTCATTGAACAAACTTGATAATGATGCCGCAAAAAAGGCAGGTTCGGCTTTGTTTGAAGTGAGCGATGCCATAAAACAGGGCGAAATATCGGTAGAAGCGTTGAAAGAAGCCAACCGCCATGCCGAAAAAACACAGGAGGTTGAAAACGAATTTGATGCCAAAACATTAAGCACGATTAATGAAACAATAAGGCAGGAATTGGCTTCCGAAGACCGTTTTGTTCGTTTTTGGCGTCCGGCTTTCGGATATTCCGTGGCTTTGGCCTGGCTGCTGACAATCTCAACGGTTTGTTATGTGATTATTGCCGATTATCCGAATGTAACAGAAATAATCGCATCGCTGGTCGAAACCACCTCTTTGTGGAGTATTGCTCTGGGCGTCCTTGGCGTTCAGGTTGTCAAACGCTCTCAGGAAAAACAAAGCAAAAAAGGCGAAGACATCTTTTCAAAAACAGTCAACAAAATTTTTTAACGCAGCCCTTGGAAACAAGGGCTTTTTTTTAGGAGAAAACAAATGGGAAAAGTATTCAGCGGAACCCCGAAAATAGAAGTCAGCAAAGTCGATACGGCAGCAGAGGCGGAAAGAAACGCCGAAGCCGAGCGCCAGAAGGCTCTGGAACGGCAGCGCCGCGGTTTGGACAGCACGATACGCACATCTTATACCGGAATTCTGGATCCGCAAAATATGGATTTGAAGCGCAAAAAACTGCTTGGAGAATAATTAATGGACAACAAAATCGAAAAACTTATCGAACGTTATAAAAAAGCGGAAGAACGGCGCCGGCAATGGGAACCGCATTGGCAGGAGTGTTATGAATATGCGCTGCCGCAGCGTGAAAATGCCTGTTCAATGCAGGTATCGGAAAATTGCGGTTCAAAAAAGAATATTCACCTTTTTGACGGAACCGCGCCCGATGCCGTCGATCAGCTGGCCTCATCGCTTTTGGCGGAACTGACGCCGCCTTGGGCCAAATGGTTCGGCTTAAAGGCAGGTTCTGAACTGACTTCGGAAGAGCGGAGCCAAGTAGCTGATACCTTGGAGAAAACATCAGAAATCATGCTTCAAAATTTTGAACATTCTAATTTTGCGGTTGAGATTCACCAATGTTATCTGGATTTGGTAACGGCGGGAACAGCCTGCCTTATGTTTGAAGAAGCGCCGCTTGGGGAAAGCTCTGCCTTTCGCTTTTACGCGGTTCCTCTGCGGGAAATTGCGCTGGAAGAAAGCGCTGACGGGCGTTTGGATACGACTTTTCGCCGTTCGGAAATCCGATTGGAAGCAATCGGCTTGCGTTTTCCTGAGGTTGAAATTCCCGAGATCTGGCAGGAAAGGGCAAAAAATGACAGCGATTTTCGTTTGAGTTTGATTGAAGCCGTTATGCCCAGACACGGCAAATTCGGCGCTGCCGGTTATGAATATACGGCTTTCGTTTGGGATGAAAATGCCGGCATCGAAGAAAATCTGGTTGTCAAGGAAGGCATTTTTGATACGTCGCCGTTTATTAATTTCCGCTGGCTGAAAGCGCCGGGAGAAGTTTACGGGCGGTCGCCGGTCATGAAAGCGCTGCCGGATATCAAAACGGCCAACAAGGTTGTGGAACTGATTTTGAAAAACGCGTCAATTTCGGTGACAGGCATTTGGCAGGCCGATGATGACGGCATTTTAAATCCGGCCAATATCAAACTGGTTCCGGGAGCTATTATCCCGAAGGCTGTCGGCTCCAAAGGGCTGACGCCTCTGGAATCTCCGGGTAAATTTGATGTTTCTCAACTTATTTTGGAAAACCTGCAAAAGCGGATTAACCATTCTTTATTGGCAGACCGCTTGTCTCAGGTTGAAACGCCGAACATGACGGCAACCGAAGTTTTGGAACGTTCGGCAGAAATTGCGCGGATTTTGGGCGCCAGTTTCGGGCGTTTGCAGTCAGAATTGCTGACGCCGCTTTTGAAAAGGGCTTTTCATATTTTGCGCCGCCGCGGCGATATCCTGAATTTTGACTTAGACGGCAAGATTGTCGATTTGCAATACAAATCTCCTCTGGCCATGCTTCAGGCCAAAGCAGATGTCGGCAATATTTCCGAATGGGTCGGCATTGTTTCCGGAATGGGTATCGGTGCCATGGCAGCAGTCAATATGTTTGAGGCTGCCAAAACAATCGGGCAAATTTTAAATGTACCGGCCAAACTGATTAACGAGCAGCCGCTTGATTTGGAATTGCCTGAACTCGGCGACGGAGCTTCTGACAATGCCGCCGCATAGTAACATTTATTGCACGGAGCAAATGGGCGATGAGGAAATCCGCGCCGCGTTTGCCAAGTGCTTTAAAACCGGAGAGGGCATGGTTGTCCTCTCTTTTTTGCGCCGTTTGACCGTTGAGCGTTATTTGGGTCCTGATGCCTCAAGTGACGAATTGCGCCACTTAGAAGGGCAGAGACATTTAGTCAAGCTGATAGAAAAGCTCGGCGGACGGCAATCATAATTTTTTAGAAAGGATAAATAATGGAATTACAAAAAGAAAAAAATCTGGTTGAAGCATCTTCAGCCGGTTCAACAGAGAGCAGCTTTGCCAAATATCCGAAAGCTTTGCCGGAACAGTTCTTGGATGAAAAAACAGGACAGGTAAAGCTGGAGGAATTAGTTCGGGCATACAACGATTTGGCTGCCAGAGACGACAATCTCGTTGAAACTAATCTGCGCAATATTCCCGAAAGCTATGACAAATATCAAATCAAGTCGCCGTCGCCGCTGCTGGACGTTGATGACGATATTTTGAAAAAGTTTTATGAAAAGCGTTTCACTAATGAACAGGCGCAGCTCGTTTATGACTTGGCCGGCGAAAGGGTTTTGCCTGTTTTGGGCGAAATGGGCGTCAATTTTGAAGCGGAACGCCAATTGGAAAAACTGAGCCGGCATTTTGGCGGCAGAGATAAGTTTAATGAAGTCTCGCGCCAGATTTCTGCTTGGGCGAAACAAAATGTCAACCCCGAAGTTTATGATGCGCTTGGCTCGACGGCAGAGGGCGTTATTGCTTTGTATAACATGATGTCTTCTTCCGAACCGTCTTTGAGCAAAGAAGGCGGCGCGGTTGAAAATCTGAGCGAAGCATCTCTGCGCAAGATGATGGAAGACCCCAGATATTGGAGAGACAAAGACAGCGCTTACATTGCCAAAATCACCCGCGGCTTTGAAAAGCTTTATCCCGAAAAATAACCACAGAATTTATATATAATCACTAATCAGGAGTAATAAATTATGACAACACAAGTCAGCAAGTCTTTTATTAAAAACTTTGAAGCAGATGTCCATTTGGCTTATCAGCAAATGGGCTCTAAATTAAAAAACACCGTCCGTTTTAAGAACGATGTCATCGGTTCTTCAACCGTTTTCCAAAAAGTCGGCAAAGGCATCGCCTCCGGCAAAGCCCGCCATGGTTTGGTTCCGGTAATGAGCGTAGACCATTCTCCGGTCGAATGCGAGCTGCAGGATTATTATGCCGGCGATTGGGTCGATGCTTTGGATGAACTCAAAATGAGCATTGACGAACGCCGCGTGATTGCTTCCGCCGGCGCTTACGCCTTGGGCCGCAAAACCGACGAATTGATTATCGGCGCTTTGAACAAAGCGTCTGACGGCAATGATGTCGGCGATTATGGCAAAGCTTTGGCTAAAGCTGATATTTTGAACGCTTTTGCCAAACTTAATGAAAAAGATGTTCCTGATGACGGCCAGCGTTTTGGCATTGTCGGCCCGTTGCAGTGGAATGCGCTGCTGAATATCCCTGAATTTTCAAGTTCTGACTATGCCGGCGACAACCTGCCGTTTTTGAAAGGCACTGAGAGCCGCAAATGGCTGGGCATTAACTGGATTATGCACACCGGATTGCCTTTGAACGGCACCAACCGCGACTGCTTCATCTTCCATAAAACGGCCGTCGGCCACGCTTCCGGACAGGATGTCAAGTCAGACATCACCTGGCACGGCGACCATGCCGCCCACTTCGTCAATAACATGATGAGCCAGGGCGCCTGCCTGATTGACGAGACCGGCGTTGTCCGCATCAAATGCAAAGAAGCTTAATTCAATATTTAAGAAAGGAAAAAAAAGAATGTCATATAATTCTAAAAATTTCAGCGTAATGGCTTATGCCAACGGTTTCACCCTGTGGAACTACACGACCGAAGACGAATTGGCCGCGGTCAAAGCCGACGGTTATTTTAATGAAATTGCGCCGTTTGCCAGACCCGGAGATATGGTTTTGGTAAATGCAGATACGGCAAACGCGCCGCAGCCCGCAATTTTGTCTGTCAGCAGCGTATCTTCCGAGAGCGTCACCGTTGCGGTTATTGCTCCATATACGCCTGCCGCATAAGTTTTTAACCCGTACATCTATTGGCAAATGAGGGGGAGCCTGTTTTCAGGCTCCCTTTTTTATCAGGAGAAACACCTCATGACCTATACCAGCATAAGCTTATGCTCCAAAGCTCTGCTCAAAATCGGAGCCTCTACCATTACATCTTTTGAAGAAGGGACTGCCGAAGCCGAAGTTGCGGCAAACCTTTACCCCTGTATCCGTGACGGGCTGCTTTCCGCTTATCCTTGGAGTTTTGCCGTAGCTCAGGCAAAATTGCCGCGTTTGGAGACATGCCCTTTGGCGGATTATGATTTTGCATATCAGCTGCCGAATGATTTTTTGCGGATTGTTTCGGCTGGTTTCGGTTCAAAAGGGCGCGGCATTGAATACCGCATTGTGGAAGACCGCCTGCATACCAACTTGAACGGAATCAATCTGACTTATATATACCGGCCGGATGAAAATATTTTTCCGGCTTATTTCTGTGAAGCGCTGATAAATAAACTTGCTTTTGAATTTTGTATTCCGTTGACGGAATCTTCAAGCCGCGCGGAGTTTTTAAATAAATTGGCAGAAGCTTCAATCAGCCGCGCCCGTTCGATTGACGCGCAGCAATCCACCCCGTCTTGTTTTGAAGATTTCAGTTTGGTGGAGGTCAGGCAATGAGTCAAATTTGTGTCAAAAGCAATTTTACGGCCGGTCAGGTTTCGGCCAATTTATTCGGGCGCGGCGATTTGCGGATTTTTGAAAACGGCGCCAAAACGCTGCAAAATGTCATAATTCACCCGACCGGCGGCGTTTCGAGACGCAGCGGCCTGCGTTTTATTGATGAATTGCCGTCATCGGCCCGCCTGATTGCTTTTGAATTTAATACCGAACAAACTTATTTGCTATGCCTGCTTAATCAAACAATGACGGTTTATAAAAACGGCGAAGCGATTGCTTCATTGGAAACGCCGTGGACTTTGGCACAGCTTAAAAACATCAACTGGACGCAGAGTGCCGACACGTTGCTTATTGTGCATCCTGATGTGGCTCCGCGCCAAATCAGCCGCAATGCCAATGAAGAATGGCAAATCGGAGAATGGGAATACTATACGTCAGGCGGGCAGGTTTTTTGCCCGTATTTTAATTTTTACCAACATAAAACGAAACTGACGCCGAGCGGAACCTCCGGCAACATTACTTTAACCGCAGATAAAGAGATTTTTACTTCGGCTTATGTCGGGATCCGTTTGCGCATAAACGGCGGTCAGGTGACAATAACTTCCGTTGCTTCGCCGGCCAAATGCAATGCGACGGTTAACAAAAACCTTTCCGGCAACGGCGGAACGACAGATTGGGAGGAGCAGGCTTTTTCGGCCTTACGCGGGTATCCGAATGCGGTAACCTTTCATCAGGACCGTATGGTTATCGGCGGTTCAAAAAGCCTGCCGAACCGCATGTGGCTGTCAAAATCGTCGGATTTGTTCAACTTTGACATCGGAACCGGCAAAGATGACGAAGCGATAGATTTTGCCATTTTGTCTGATCAGGTTAATGCCATTACCAGCGTTGTTTCCACCAGACATCTGTTGGTTTTTACCACCGGTGCCGAATGGATGGTTTCGGGCGAACCGCTCACGCCGTCAAGCATCAGGCTGAACCGCCAAACCAACATCGGCAGCTATGCGCGTTATACCTTGCCGCCGCAGAATATTGACGGTGCCACGACATTTATTTCGCAAAGTGGCAAACAATTGCGCGAATTTTTATATGCCGATGTCGAACAGGCCTATCAGGCCAAAGATTTAACCTTGCTTTCAAGCGGCATTATCAGCAGTCCGAAAGACACGGTTTATTATCAGGACGAGAGCGTTTTATACATTGTTTTGGAAGACGGGAGCGTTTCCTGCCTGACAACTTACCGGACGGAAGAAGTCAATGCCTGGAGCCGGCTTAAGACTGCCGGAGAATTTATGTCTACGGCGGTTATCGGCGACGATATTTATTTTGTGGTCAAACGCGGAGAAAGTTTCTTTTTGGAGACTTTTGACGAAGCCTTTTTTGTAGACTGCGGAAAAAGATTTACAGCGGAAGAACCTCAGGCGGAATGGAGCGGGCTTGACTATTTGGAAGGCAAAGAAGTGATGGTTGTCGCCGATGAATTTACCGTCGGTTCTTTTCCCGTTATTGACGGCAAAATCACGCTGAATGAAGAAGCCTCTGAAATTATGGTCGGGCTGCCGTATGAACATATTATCGAACCGCTGCCGTTTATGAATGATGCTATGCGTCCGTTCCCGCCGAAAGCTTACCGTGTGGTCTACGGGTTGTTTCGCATTATAGCTTCAAAGTCGCTGAAACTTGATTTTGGCAGCGGCTATTTTGAAGTGCCGCTGAAAAAGATGTATCGCAATCAGATTTTGGATTCGCCTCCGACAATTTTTAACGGAGACGTTGAGTTGCGTTCTATCGGTTGGATAAGAGATTTGGAAAAACCGATGTGGAGCATCAAAAGCGAGGTGCCTTGCGCCTTTACGCTGCTTTCGGCAGTAAATGAAATCAAAACCAAAGATTAGGAGAAAACAAATGGGAGGAATTAGTCTGGCAACGGCCGCTTCGGTCGGTATGACGGCAATGAATCTGATGAACAATGCTTCCGCTGATAAACAAAGAATGAAATATATGGAAGCAAATCGCCAAGCCTCGGCCCAAAAGAGGAAAAATCTGCTTGAAACGCAATTGGCAAACCGCCGCGCTGGATTGGGCGCCATAGGCATCACATCGAGCAAATCGGCAGCCGCCGTCGAACAGCGAATGGCTAAAGAAGCTTATGAAGACATTGCCGAAAATAATTTCAAATATCAGCAGGAATACGAAAACCTGCGCCGCAGCGGCAACCGCAATTTATTGTCGTCTGTCATCTCAACCACCGGAAAAATAATCAAATAAGGAGAAATAAAATGCCTAGAACCAAAATGACTTATCGTGAAAAAAGACAACGCGCCTACAACAAATATCTGCCGGTCGGCGACCAGTTGGATACAATCTTGAAAGCTTTTGACTTTGTGCTTCAGGCCGGCGGCGACTTGCCGTATGAACTGATAGACCTGATAGAAAAATGGCAGGATATCAAAGCAAAATATCCTAAAGAAAATTAAACAGGAGGAGAAGAAATATGGCTAACTTGATTCGTTATATTACTCAGGAAGACCCGATGGAAAAAATGCGCCGGCAGAAAGAAAACGAGAATCCTGACGCATCCGCCGGATTTTTTAACACGCCGTCAAGGACCGCCGCGCAAGCGGCGGATCCTGACCATGAGATTCGCGAAAGAATGTATCCGATAATTAAAGCTCATGAAGGAAATAAAAATTTTCCCTATAAAGACAGTGTGGGCAAAATTACAATCGGTGCCGGCATCAATATTGATGATGAAGACAAATTCAGAAGCATGGAGTGGATGGATGAGCAGAAACGGAGGATTCGTCCCGATGATGCTGTTAAATATCGAAATGTTTTACACGAAATGGAAGGAAATAATTATAAAGCCGATTATTATGAGGATAAAACGCCGCTGCGCATTGCCGATGAAGAAATACGACGGTTATATGACATGCATGTGAATAATGATTTGAAAGAACTGCGGGACACGTTTAAAGATTTTGACCGTTTTCCGCCGGAACTGCAAAATGTTTTACTGGATATCAAATATAACACCGGCAATGTCTTGCCAATAAATTGGCCAAATTTACATAAGGCTATTGCTAAGCGCAGCATTAAAGGAATATTAGATAATGTACATAGATACCAGGTTGGTATAAAACGCAACCAATGGGCTGAAGATGAAATCCGCAAAATCAAAAGGCTGAATTATTAAGGATTATCATAAATAAAAAATGTATCTTGAGAAATATATTCTTCTTCTATGGGAGATTTAAAATATATAACAATAAAAATCCCATCAGAATCTCTTTTTTGCGAGACAATACGGTATAAGGTTCTTTTTTCTTTTTCGTAAGCGCCTTCGCAATCAAGCGTGACTGTGTCCATAGTGTTTTCGGCAAGGGTGCATTTTTGCTCTAAAACTGTACCCTTGTTGTCACTAACTAGAGAAGTCGGCGTAATTTTTGTCCGCCATGCCATGGTTGAAACCGGTTCCATCGTTTTATAAAACAACGGATTGACAAATCTTTGTTCTTGTTCAGCCGTTGCATGGCAACAGTTGAGTAATATTAAGGATATGAATGTAAATATTTTTTTCATCACTTTTTCTCCGTATAAACAGAAGATGAAATCCGTAAAATCAGAAGATTAGACTATTGATTATATTCATAAATAATGAACGTTTCCTGATTGGAGAATATCTCTTCACGTGGATATTTATCGTGCATATATATAATCATTCCTCTGCCGTTATTTCCTTTAAGGACAAAGCGGTATAAGGTTCGGATTTCTTTTTCGTAAGCGCCTTCGCAGTTAAGCGTGACAGCTTCCATGGTGTTTTCGACAAGGGTACATTTTTGCTCTAAAACTGTACCCTTATTGTCACGAACCACAGAAGTCGGCGTAATTTTTGTCCGCCATGCCATGGTTGAAACCGGTTCCATCGTTTTATAAAACAACGGATTGACAAATCTTTGTTCTTGTTCAGCCGTTGCTTGGCAAGCACCCAGTACAATTAAAAGCAATATCATAAATATTTTTCTCATCACTTTTTCTCCATATAAACAGACTAATTGAAATAAATTATTTGGCAATATTAATCCTTGCAAAAGTTTAATTTTTTGAAAGTATGTTTACTTTTTATTTAGCCAATCGGGACTATATTCCAAACGAAAGCGATTCTCTGTAACGGAAAAAGCAATGCTGAATACGATTAATGAAGAAATTGTCCATGTCAACGGCGTACCGCAGCGTTTGATTATCTTTCTGCATGGCTATATTGATAACGCAGATTACCTGAACAATACTCTCAAAGATTTTATCTGCCGCTTTGACAATACGGCAATCCATTTGCCGCAGGCGCCGATTTCTTGCGAGGTTTTGGAAGACAAGCGCCAATGGTATTCTATGCACCGCTTTGACCCGAATGATGAACGCAAGACGGTTGCGACAATGGACGAATGCGTTGCCATTTATGATAAAATGGCGCTGGGTTTGGAAGAAGCCCGAACATATCTTGACGAATATATTGACAATTGCCTGAACGAATATCAGCTGGAAGACAAAAATTTGTATCTTTGCGGTTTTTCGCAAGGGGCAATGCTGGCGCTTTATACCGCCTTAATGCGCGAAAATAAAATCGGCGGCGTTGTCAGCTTCAGCGGCATATTGGCATCGCACAGTTTTTTGCAGAAACATTGGCATTCAACGCCGGACGCGTTGTTGATACATGGCAACGGCGATAATCTTGTCCGCTTTGAAGCATTGGATTTTACTCAAAAGAATTTGGAAAAAATCGGCTGCAATGTTGAAACAAAAGTCATTGAAAACGGACAGCACCGCATTTCGGAAGAGGGGCTTGCCGCCGCCGCCGATTTTATTTTAGGCAAAAAGCCTGCTAGAAAAAAGATTGCGATTTAATCAGTCCGCCGTCTTCAACCAGCTTGTTGCGCCCGCGTTCAATTTCAAATTTTGATAAAGACCCGAGATTTTTTTCATAAATTTCGCCATAGTTGCCAAGCTCGGTAATGGCTGTTTTGACCCAAGTCGGTTTGAGCTGAAACTTGTTCCACAAATCGGGATTAATACCCAAAAGGTTTTTGATTGAACCGTCTTTCACGCCGATAAAAATATCAATATTTTTGGAGTTGATCCCTTTCTTTTCAGCCAAAGTAACAGCGTTCATAATCCATTTAATGGCAATGCGAAGCTTCTGGTTGTCTTTGAGGACCTGCGCATAAATCGGCTTGTCGGCAATCACTTCCGGCAGCAAGACGAGGTTCATATTGTCATTGTTCACCTGGTCATAAACGCTTTTCAGATAAATCTCATTGCCGGTAAACAAATCGCAGCGCTTGAGCAGGAAAGCCTCTTTAGCACGCACCCTGTCGGCAAAAAACAGCGGCTGCAAATCCAAGTCATATTTGTCGCTGTAGTCTTGCAGATTGTAATAGTCTTCTGAATTTGTAACCACGCAGACTTTCTTGCCTTTATAAGCTTCCATTGAGGTCGCACCTTCAATTTTTTGCGCCAGAAACATCTGGCGGGCATAATACATCAGCTCTGCCTGAGTTGCTTTGCCGCTGACGTCGCGGCTGGCTGTTCCGGGGGCATCGCCGAGCATGATGTCTATTTTATTGGTGGCAATGGCTTTGTTGACCTGCGAGGGTTTGACGTCAACCAGTTCAAAACGGTCTGAACGTCCGAAAACGGCGATTGAAAAAAGCCGGCACAAATCAGCGTCAATGCCGCGCCAATATCCGGCTTCATCCTTATAAGCATAAGTGTTGCTTTGCAGTTCCGAACCGCAACGCACCGTGCCTCGGGTATTAATGTAACGAAAACCGGTATCAGCGGCTTCTGCTTGTCTGACGGCAAAAATACAAAATAACAGGACAACCCAAAATTTAAGTTTCATTTTATTAACCAATATATGCTATAATAAATCAAATTTGCGATTACTATAGGACATATTTTCATGAAAAGTAAGAGATTTTTACAACTTATTATCGTCTGTTTTTGTTTGCTGGGCGCAGCGGCCGTTCAGGCTGCGGGACCGTCGTCGGCAGCCGCTGAGCAATGGGCTGAAGATAAAGGAAATCTGCTGCTTGAAACGTTTCAGGTTAAAGATATCGGCAAAAAATATAAATTATTGGATGAATTGTTTATAGAGCATGTCGACTTGCCGTATATTTCCAAATTTGTTATAGGCAAGCATTGGCGCGAAATGACTCCCGAGCAGCAGCAGCGCTATCAGGAATTGTTCAAGCGCTATGCTTTGGGCGTTTATAAAAGCTTTCCTCTGACTTTTGACAAGCCGATAACTTTTTCGATAAATAATGCCCGGCCCGGCAACGGTTATACTGATGTTTGGGCTTTTATAGATTTGGGCGGCAATTGGCAAAACGAGGGGCAGTCTCAAAAAATAAACGTGATGTTTCGTTTGACGGGACAAAATAATAAGATAAAGCTGATAGATTTGAAATTGGCAGAAAGCAGCCTGATTTTATCTTACCGCAACCGATTCTACCAAATGGTTGCCGATGTTGACGGCGATATGGAATGGTTTTTGGAAGACCTTGAAAACTCCGTCGTTTCAACAGAGCGGACAAATCAGATGAAATTGCAAAACCAATAGGGAATAAATTACACTTTGTATATAAAATAGCCTTGAATTTATTGGCGGAAACTTATAATATCCACTTTAGTTTTTTTAATTCTGAGGTGGATTTTTTTTATTATGACGGAAATCAAAGTTAGATTTGCCCCGAGCCCGACCGGTTATATGCACATCGGCAACACGCGCACGGCATTGTTTAATTGGCTTTTGGCAAAAAAGCTGGGCGGAAAATTTATGCTGCGTATTGATGATACGGATAAATTGCGTTCAAAAGAAGAATATGAGCTTTCTCTGCGGGAGTCTTTAAAATGGCTGGGATTAGTCTGGGAAGAAGAAGCCCGCCAGTCGGCTCGTTTTGACCGCTATAACGAAGTTGTTGAAAAGCTCAAGGCTCAAGAGCGGATTTATGCCTGCTATGAAACGGCCGAAGAATTGGAGTTTATGCGCAAACGCCTGATGAACAAAGGCTTGCCGCCGATTTATGACCGCAAGTCTTTGGCCCTGACAAAAGAAGAAATTGCCGCTTATGAAGCCGAGGGGCGCAAACCGCACTACCGTTTCAAACTGCTTGACGGCGAAATCAAATGGAACGATATGGTCAGAGGCGAGGTTAAATACGAGGCGCATAATTTGAGCGACCCGATTATCATTCGCGAAGACGGCAGCTTTTTGTATCATTTGCCTTCGGTTATTGACGATGTTGATTTCGGCATTACGCATATTGTCCGCGGAGAAGACCATGTGACCAATACGGCTTCTCAGGTTCAGATGTTTGAAGCTTTGGGCGGCAAGGTTCCCTCATTTGCGCATCTGCCGCTGCTGACCGGCAAAGAAGGAAAACTCTCCAAACGTTTGGGAAGTTTGGGCGTCCGCGAATTGCGCGAAGAAGGCGTCGAAGCCATGGCAATCAGTTCTTTCTTGGCCAAACTGGGTACTTCGGAAGCCATAGAGCCTTTTTATGATTTGAATACACTGGCCGCGTCTTTGGATTTTGCAAAAATCGGACGTTCCCAACCGAAATTTGATGTTGATGAACTGAAAATTTTTAATGCCAAGTTTATCCATGCTGCGCCTTATGCTTATGTTAAAGAACGCGCCGGCGTCGACGAAGCTTTTTGGAATGCGGTCAAAGGCAATCTGGAAACGGTTGATGATATCAATGCATGGAAAGGGATTTGTCATCAAAAAGTTAAACCGGTAATTGAAGATGAGGCTTTAACTTCGGCTGCTGCCGAACTTTTGCCGCCGGAGCCGTGGAATGAAGAAACTTGGAGCGCTTGGGTTAATGAGGTAAAAGCTCAGACCGGCAAAAAGGGAAGGGATTTATTCCACCCGATACGCAAGGCCTTAACGGCTCAGGAAAACGGTCCCGAACTTAAAATTCTGCTGCCTTTGATGGGGCGGGAAAAAGCATATAACCGCTTAAAAGGAATTGAAGCTTAAAATACATTGTTTGCCGAAAACTCGGCAGTTTGGCACATAAGGAGAAAAAACGTGGTAGACATCTATTTGCACAATACATTGAAACGTCGTAAAGAAAAATTTGGTCCTATCGACTGTAATAATGTGCGCATGTATGTCTGTGGTCCGACCGTTTATGACAAAGCACATTTGGGCAACGGCAAAACGCCTGTTTCATATGATGTGCTTTACCGCTTGTTGCGCCATGTTTACGGAGCGGAACATGTGACTTATGTTTCCAACATTACCGATGTTGACGACAAAATTCTCAACAAGCATAAAGAAACCGGAAAGCCGATCCGCGAGATTACCGAAGAAACATATAACTGGTATATTGAAGATATGAAAAAACTCGGCAACCTGGAGCCGAATTTCCGCCCGAGAGCAACGGATTATATCAACGAGATGATAGAACTGGTCAAACGCCTGCTGGACAACGGGCATGCTTATGAAGCCGAAGGGCATGTGCTGTTTGATGTTGATTCTATGCCTGATTACGGCTGCTTGTCCGGACGTTCGATGAAAGAGATGCTGGCCGGCGCCAGAGTAGAAGTTGCCGATTATAAGAAAAATCCGGCGGATTTTGTACTGTGGAAGCCTTCTAACCCAGACGAACCGGGTTGGGAAAGCCCTTGGGGATACGGACGCCCGGGCTGGCATCTGGAATGCTCTGCCATGAGTTCAAAACTTTTGGGCAATGATTTTGATATTCACGGCGGCGGATCTGACTTGATTTTTCCGCACCACGAAAACGAATGCGCCCAATCTTGCTGTGCTTTTGAAGGCAGCCGCTTTGCCCATTATTGGGTACATGCCGGCATGCTTATGGTTGACGGCGTTAAAATGTCCAAATCTTTGGGAAATTTCTTCACGCTTGACGAAGTTTTGCAAAAAGCTCCGGCAGAAGCGCTGCGCCTGCTGTTTTTAACCACGCATTACCACCAGCCGTTTAACTTCACGTTTGAAGGCTTGCAGAATGCCAAAACCACTTTGGATAAATTCTATAACGCCCTTTTGAAAAATATTGGTGTAAAGGTTGAAGATGTTGCTCCCGACGCCAGAGTAGTCGAGGCTTTGGCCGATGATTTGAATACGCCTTTAGCTTTGTCATACCTGCATGAAAACGTCAATAACCTGAACAAGGCGGAAACGCAGGAAGATAAGGTAAAATACAAATCCGAACTTTTGGCAAATGCTTATCTGCTGGG
Organism: uncultured Alphaproteobacteria bacterium; assembly: GCA_949493535.1. Classification (GTDB taxonomy): domain Bacteria; phylum Pseudomonadota; class Alphaproteobacteria; order RF32; family CAG-239; genus CAJLXD01. The sequence continues at coordinate 81,930 of CASZWJ010000004.1, read as the reverse complement.
ATTATTGTGGCAAAATCCGGAAGCTTGGTTCAGGGGTGATGTTGCCGAAGGCGGCGATTCTGAAATTGAAGCTAAAATTGCCGCTCGTGCCGAAGCCAAAAAGAACAAAGACTGGGCAACGGCCGACAAAATCCGCAATGAGCTGAAAGAGCAGGGGATTGTTCTTGAAGACGGCCCCAACGGTACCTCTTGGAAAAGGTTGTAATTGATGTTCTGATAAAGATAAAAGGCTGTTCATTCTGAACAGCCTTTTTGTTGTGTGTGTTTGAGAGATGTAATCATGTCGGCATAATAATAAAAAAACTCATCAACAATTGGTGACCGCGCGTAACGGTGTTTTTCCAAAGTTAACCTGATCCGGCTTGATGTGATATTCAAGATTAGGCTGGACGGAAAGGTATCTGTTATCAGACCATGAATCTACAAGCATATCAATGGTCTGAGCGACAGCAGCTTCGTTGTTGTCGTAGTTCATTCCGGCCAGATTATGAATAAGATAGCCTGCAACATTTACCTTTAACATTTTTTTATCCTCCTAAAAAAACTGTATATTAATAAAATGTTAATTTTTCGGAAGAAAACAAGATTTTGCCATATGCCTAAATTTCGGAGTCAGCTAACGAAAATTTTGCACACCGACATCTTAAAAAGTGAATCGATTCATTTTTTATTGATGCAAAAAATAATTGACACAGATTTAAATTTTAGCTAAAATAACTCTATAAAAGCCATATAGGCAGAATATTGGACAGCTATGCAAATAGCTGTTTTTTTTGTATTTGCTCAGTTAAAAATATTTTTAATTGAGCTTTTTTATTTTAAAGGAGAAAATAATGAACGCTATTATCTATAATTTCGAAGATGAAAAACGTAGATTGATTATTGCTGATACAAAGAGAAAGAAAACATCTTTATCCTATAGTATTCCTTTATTTTCAGGGAATAAAGAAATTATAAAAAAAGAAATAACAAATATAAGATTTATAAAATTATATGAAGTATTGACTGGTAGAGGATACACTTCATACCATATGGGATGGTTTGCAGCATCTTTTCATGAAGCAAAGTTATTAATAGAAAATAAACGTGAACGAGGACGTTCTTTTAAGATAGCAGAAGTTGTCGGTTTGCAAATAGAGACCACAAAGGAGGATTTTATTTTTATAGATTTTTCTCAGAAATTTGATACAGAGATTTTTGGGTCTGTAAAACAGTTAAATCAAATTTTAACATCATCGGAAAATTTAAATACGGGATGTTTTATAAATGTATTATATGTGAATTATTTATGTAATTTTGAAAATTATAACGAAAATCCATTAGAAATGTATAAATCAGAATGCGATTTTTATGGACGTCTTCATTATTGCAAAAAACAGGCTTTTTATACAAACATAAAAGCAGATAAGATAAAATATATTAGAAGAGAAATAGTTGGATAAGGCTAAGATATAAAAAAAAGCCGGAAATAAATCCGGCTTTTCAAAGTGGTAGGGGTAGTCAGACTCGAACTGACACTCCTTGTGGGAACAAGATTTTGAGTCTAGCGCGTCTACCAGTTCCGCCATACCCCCATCGTCTGGCGATATAATTAATATATTTAATCTTATCCGTCAATAGTTTTTTTTATAAAAAGCATATTTTTATATGATAAAAAAAATCCGGCAGAAATCATGGCGAAATCTGCCGGACAAAAAGGCTCCGTTGGTGCGGCAGAGCCTTAAAGGGCGGATTATTTTATTTCATTGGTATTTTTAATGCCGTTTTCAATAATTTTTCCGCTCTCCGAAATCTGATATTCGAGAAAATCATATGGATAATAAATATTGTTTCCGTGCAGAAAATGCCGGTTGTCTTCGTTTGCATTAATAAGCTTTCCGCCGAGAGTTTCCAAAATCTTTTTGCCGAATTGATAAGAAGAGATGACAGGCGGGAGTTTATCGGCATTATATCCGAAAATAACGGCCGGAACTTTACCTTGCTCCGCAAGCAGATGATTGTGTCCCCACAAACCCTGAAAGTCAAAAAGCTGTCCGTGGTCTGCCGTTAAAAAAACGGTGGCTTTTTTGCCGGCATTGGCTCTGTTGAACACATCAATAATCTCATCTATGACAAAGTCTGTATAGAGCAGGGCATTATCATATGTGTTGATTGTATATTCCAACCGGTTTTTGCCTGTTTCTGCCGGAACAAATTTTTCAAACTCGCTTTTGCGGTTTTTATAGTGTTTTTCATAAGGCAGGTGCGGTGAACGCATATGCAGGACAACAAATTTTTTTCCTTTGCCGAAATCTGTTTTGCGCAAAAGCTCAACCAAACCTTCATCGTGGAATTTTCCGAATAAAACCGGTTCGGAATCATTATTGGCGATATGGTCGATATATTTGACGCCGATATTCATAGTCAATCTGGATTCCTGATTAGAGTAATAATAAGTTTCAAAGCCGTTTTGTTTGGCTATGCGAAACAGGTTTGCCGTCTGGTTGTTGATTTCTTTTATATTCCCCGGTTCTCGGACGGAATTAAAAAACAATGCCGTAGAGGTTGCCGTCGAGATACCCGGCGATATTGAAGCCGCAATGGCTGCTTGCGGCGCTTGGCTTAAGCGCGCGGCAAGTTTGGGGAAAGTGTTGCGCCCATAGCCATACATCGGCATATGCGGACTGTATAAACTCTCGCCGAATATCAATAAAATATTTTCGGCTTCAGAGGCATGCTCTTGCACTTTATATGGTTTGTAGGCAACTTCCGAAGTATGGTTGTCTTTCCGTAAATATTGAAAAAAGAAATACGAAAAAGTATTGATGCTGTTTTTGAGCGTCGGGCGTGTCGGACCGGGCTGGAAATACCAGATTCCTTTGGTTTCGCTCCACGCGCGATAAGGTTTGTGCGACATAAGGTATAAAACAATCAGAAACATCCAGCGGATTTTGACGGATTCCCTGCTGCCAGTGTAAAAAATAAAAACAATCATGCCGTAAAAGAGGATAATCGCCGGCATTACAAACCATGTCTGCCGCAGATAGGCTGCATCGAAAATATCGCGCTTTTCATTTATAATATTCATGATTTCGCTGGCGGTAATTGGCTGCCCGAAATAAGCCATAAAATTGAGCTGAATTGTTTGCATAAGCGCAATAATGCCGATGACGGCATAAACGAATTTGTTTTGGCAGAAAGACAGAAGCAGCATAAAGCCGCCAAGATATAAAACAAACAAAGGTTCCTGAATAATATGTGCGTTTGCCGCATAGTTCATAATCATATCGGGAGCAAGAACAGCTGTCGTTGCGGCAATGGCAAACAGAATATTGTTGCCGGTTTTTCCGTTCTGCGGATATATAAAGCTTTTAATAAAGTTAGTTTTGTTGGTCATAGATTCCAATTCTCCGGTTGTGTGTTATGCGTAACAAAAAACCGCCTGAGAAGGCGGTCGGAGAGTTGACAAATCATATACAATAAAATGACCGTTTTAGTCTTTAAAACCGGAGTTTCTGAACATACACTAAAACCTCCCCGGCCATATTTCTATGCACGGGGATATTTCATCAGGATGCAAAAAAGGCATAACTGATTGACGATGCAATATCAGGCACCGTATTGTATAAGAGCTTGTCAAGGCTCCGAACCATCTCTGGTTCTAACTGCAGGCATGCCTGCAATCAGCTAAACTTTAGAAGAAGCGTGAAGATTAATCAAGAAAATAATGTGCGCGCAATCAGATAATTTTGCAGCACCAATTGTTTCTCTTTAAGTATCTGTAAGTCAGATATGTGAGCAAAATATTATAGGGATGTTCGCAGAACCAGCAAATGGCAATATCCGCCCGAAGATAAATAACAACATACCACACGGTGAGCGTATAAGCGCCGAGAGCAATAAGCTCCAGAACCATGGCTTGTTTGGTGTCGCCGGTGCCGGAAATAACGCCGAGCAGGATAAAACCGGGAACAAGCGTCAAATATCCGGTCAGCATCACATAATAGGCGGGAATAGCTCTGGCGATAAGGCCAATGTTGTCAGAATAAATACGCATGACATAATAGGGCGAAATCAGCATGAGCAGTTCAAGCGCAATACCGGCAGCATATCCCATAATGATAATTTTTTTTGCGGTTCTTTCCACTTGGTCATCTTTGCCTGAACCGATAAGGTTTCCGGTAATGGCATTGGCAGAACCGTATAATGCGCCGACGATCATATAAGGCAGGGAAGATATGCTGCGCAAGATGTTGGTAATTGCCAGTTCGCTTTCGCCTAAGTGTTCTGTGGCTAAAATAAACATCAGCCATGTGGCAAGGGAGACGACGCTTTGCAGCATTGTCCAGACAGAGATGTTCAGAATTTTTCCGAGTATGCCCATGTCGGCAATAACAATATTGTTAAAACCGTATTTTTTCAAATCTGTTTTTTTGAATGTATAGATGATAAAAAACAGTGCTGAAACGGCTTCCGATATAACCGATGCGATAGCGGCGCCGCGGATTCCCATGGCCGGCAAGCCGAGCTTTCCGAAAATCAAAACATAATCCAGAGCAATATTGACAACCAGCATCAGCAGGGCATTAATAGTCAGAATTTTTGTATCGGTAATGCCCACGTAAAAAGCGCGAAACATCACAATTAAAAAAGCAAATACAAATCCTGAAACTCTGGGCTCCAAATAATCGACAGATGCCTGCAAAACTTTGGGGGAAGAAATAACTTGTTTTAAGATAAACGGCGCTTGCCATAAAATAAGGATGATAGCGGCAGCCGCGGCCAAAAGCAAAAAAGCCGAACCCTGATAAAATACCGGGCCTATGCGCTGAAAATTCTTCTCGCCGTTTCTTCTGGCGATGATGATTTGCGCGCCGACGCTGAAGCCTTGCCCAAGCATAAAAATCATAATATAAAAAACGCCAGCAATGGCAGAAGCGCCGAGTTCAACTTCCCCGACACGCCCTAAAAAAGCTGTGTCTGTCAGGCCGATTATCTGTTGGATAATCAGTCCGAAAAGAATAGGATAAGAAATTTCCCATATTTTTTTGAAGTTGTAAACCATGTGCCACTCTACATATTTTCGGCATTAAATATAAGCCTCTTTTGCCTGCAAACTAGCATATCGCAAATAGTTTGTCAAAGCCCGTAAAAAAACTTGAATATTAATCATCTGCGCCTATACTTAAAAACCGCGGCGTTTGGCTTTTTTTCGGGATAAATAAATGTTTTTCAAAACAAAATATTCAGTTTCTGCTTTAACGGATTTGAGTATCGATTTGTATGAAAATAAAAAATACAAAGAGGCGGAAAAACTTTGCCGCAAAGTTTTGAAAACGGCTCCTGATAATTATGCCGCATTGATTAATTTGGGAAATCTGCTTTTCATAAAAAAAGAATATTCAAAGTCCGTTGAAGCCTATCTCAAAGCGGATGCTGCCCGGCCTGATTATTATCCGGTTAAAATAAACCTCGCGAATACTTATTTTGAAATGCAAGATTATGATAATGCGGAAGACTATGCACGCCAGGCTTTAAAACTGGATTCTCAAAGTTATCTGGGGTGGAATATTTTAGGAAATTCCCTGTTGGAAAAAGAGCAATATTCAGAGGCCGTTTCTGCTTTGGAAAAAGCGGAAAAATCGAATTCGACGGATGCTTGGCTGTATAATTCTTTAAGTCGGGCATATCAGCAAAACGGGAATGTCTCCGAAGCTCTGGATGCGGGGTGGCAGGCAATCGTTTTGTCCGAAGGCGATGATTCCCAGCAGATTTCTTTCGGTTATCTTCTTTATGAAATTGCAATGGAAAATAATGCCGGCGAGGCAAAAAAATATGCTCGTTTATGGTTGGAAAAATATCCGGAAAATAACGTTGCCGCACATATGGGAAATGCTGTTCTGAATAATGCGGAAATCGGTCGCGCCAATGATGAATATCTGCAAAATATTTTTGATGTTTTTGCGCCCGATTTTGAAAATGTTTTAACCTCGCTGGACTATCGGACGCCACAGCAGATAAACGGATTCTTGAAAGAATTTTATGGAGAAAATCCCCGAAAAAAAATGCGGATTCTCGATGCCGGATGCGGCACCGGATTATGCGGAAAATTTCTGAAAAAATATGCCGGATTCTTTTCTCTTGACGGCGTGGATTTATCCTCGGAAATGTTAAAAATAGCAAAAGGCAAGAAGCTTTATAATCGATTGTTTTGCCAGGAAATAAACAATTTTTTGAGCCGTAAGGAAAAAGCGTATGAGCTGATTGTTTCGGCAGATGTTTTTACTTATTTCGGCAGTTTGGATTCCCTGTTTGAAAATCTGTTTTCGGCTTTAAAAAAATCAGGAAGGATAATTTTCAGCGTAACGGCAAACGAACAAAATAATGATGATTATTTTTTGCATATTTCAGGTCGATTCCAGCACCATGAAAACTATATAAAAAGGCTTTTAAAAATAAACGGCTTTATTCTGGAAAAGCAAGAGAAAACAAAGCTTAGAACAGAAGGGAAGCAAGATGTCTGGGGGTATATTTTTGCTGCTCGCAGGCAATAAAAAAGCTCTTGTTTCAACAAGAGCTTTTTTACAAAAATCTGTCTCAAAATTATTTAGATTTTTTAGAAGAAGAATTAGACTTGCAAGCTGCAGATTTTGTTTTGCAAGAAGTGCTGCTTTTGGAAGCGGTTTTCTTAGCAGAGGAAGATTTGCTGCAAGTATTTGATTTGCAATTAGAAAATTGTTCTACAGCCATAGCCCAGAAGTACTCGTCCTGACCATTCGGGCAACCGGCATTTTGCCAGTTGTAATAAGCAGCTTCTCTGATGGCATTTTCGTTATTTTTAACCATGATAAACTCCAATAAAAAATTTCAAACAATGTTTACATACACCATTCAATATACAATCAAAAATTAATACGTCAATACCTAATGGATTGAAAATATGCACTTTGCAAAATAATATTTACATATCGTGTAATTTACTTGCAATTAATGTTATATGAAATTATAGATTAGCTTTGATAACGTAAAAAATATTTACGGTTCTTGGGTCAAAATACAGGAGTATATTTATGGAAAATTTATTGTCTAAAGAAGAGATGGAAGCAATCATCAACGGCGATCACGGCAATCCTTTTGCCGTCTTGGGTATCCATAAGGACAAAGGCTCAAAAGAAGTCTTTATCAGAACCTATCAGCCGCATTCACAGTCAGTGGAACTTTTAGACGAAGACGGAAATTCAATGGGCAGTTTTGCCAAATTGGATGACCGCGGATTCTACCAAATCAATCTCGGCCCGAGAGAAAATTTCAATTACAAATTAAAAATTCAAAATGACTGCGGAAACTTTTATACCGTGCATGATGTTTACAGTTTTCCTGCAACATTGGGAGACATAGACATTTATTTGCTGGCAGAAGGCAACCACCTTGATATGTATAAAAAACTGGGCGCCCATGTTGCAACGATAAACGGTGTCAAAGGCGTCAGTTTTGCTGTTTGGGCTCCTAATGCCAAACGTGTCAGCGTCGTCGGAAACTTCAATAATTGGGACGGGCGTGCCCATGTCATGCGCAAACATATTTCCTGCGGCGTATGGGATATTTTCGTGCCCGAATTAAACGAAGGCGAAGTATATAAATTTGAAATCAAAACCCAAGAAAATTATATTCTCTTAAAATCGGATCCGGTCGCATTTTATTCTGAAAAACGTCCGGATACGGCGTCAATCGTTTATGATATAAATAAATATCAGTGGGAAGATGCCGCTTGGATGAATTATCGTCAGGAATACAACAGCTTTGACAAACCGATGTCCATTTATGAAGTACATTTGGGTTCTTGGCGCCGTAAAGGAGAAAACGGCTGCGAATATCTGACCTATCGCGAATTGGCAGACCATTTGGTGCCCTATGTCGTTAATATGGGCTTTACCCATGTTGAGTTTCTGCCTTTGACCGAGCACCCGCTTGATGCGTCTTGGGGCTATCAGGTAACAGGCATGTTTGCGCCGACATCGCGTTTCGGCAATCCTGATGATTTCCGCTATATGATTGACAAGTTTCATCAGGCCGGCATCAGCGTGATTATGGACTGGGTTCCGGCGCATTTCCCGAAAGACGGCCATGGCTTGGTCGAGTTTGACGGCACGCATTTATACGAGCACGCCGACCCGAGAAAAGGCGAACACACCGACTGGGGAACAAAAATTTATAATTACGGCCGCACCGAAGTCTGCAACTTCTTATGTGCAAGCGCCATTTACTGGCTGAAAGAATTTCATATTGACGGCCTGCGTGTTGATGCCGTAGCCTCTATGCTTTATCTGGATTATTCCCGCAAGAACGGCGAATGGATTCCCAACGTATACGGCGGCAATGAAAACTTGGAGGCAATCGGTTTCCTGCGCAAGATGAATGAGCTGGCATATTCTCAGGCCAACGGTGCCGTTACCGTAGCCGAAGAGTCAACCGCTTGGCCGATGGTTTCCCGTCCGACTTCTATGGGCGGTTTGGGCTTCGGTTATAAATGGAATATGGGCTGGATGAACGATACGTTAAAATACATCAGCCATGAGCCGGTTCACCGCAAATATCACCATGGTATGCTGACTTTCGGGCTGCTGTACGCTTTTAATGAAAACTTTATTCTGCCGATTTCGCATGACGAAGTTGTCCACGGCAAAGGTTCCATGCTTTCCAAAATGCCGGGCGACGAATGGCAGAAATTTGCCAACCTGCGCGCTTATTACGGCTTCATGTTCACCCACCCGGGCAAAAAGCTTTTGTTTATGGGCTGCGAATTCGGACAGGATTGGGAATGGAATGCCGAAGAAAGCCTGCGTTGGCACCTGCTTGAATATCCGATGTATAAAGGCATGCAAAACTGCATTCGCGATTTGAACCTGATGTATAAAGGCAATCCGGCGTTTTATGAAGAAGATTTTGACTATCGCGGTTTTGAGTGGATTGAGCACTCAAATGCGGATGACAGCGTAATTGCCTATATGCGCAAGGGGCATAATCCGAGCGACTATATGATTGTCATATCTAACTTTACGCCTGTTGTCAGACATGACTTCCGCATCGGTGTCAACGAGCTCTGCGGCTATCAGGAAATCTTCAACAGCGATGATAAAAACTATTGGGGAAGCGGCGTTAAAAACGACGGAACAATTATGGCGGAAACACAGGATTGGAACTGCAAACCTTATTCAATCCGCTTGACCCTGCCGCCTTTGTCGACTATTGTTTTAAAACCGATGCGCTAGGCATTGGCTGAAAATTAATTCGGGAGAAAAACATGGGCAGCATCAAACCCTCAGACGGCAAACCTTATCCGTTAGGTTCGACCTATGACGGCCAAGGCGTAAATTTTTCTATTTTTTCGGCGCATGCCGAAAAAGTGGAATTATGCCTGTTTGATGAAACCGGCATTACGGAAACAGCCCGTTATCCGATTACCGAATGCGACAATAATATCTGGCATATTTATATTCCCGGCCTGAAGCCCGAACAAGTTTACGGCTATCGCGTTTACGGGCCGTATAAACCGCAGGAAGGCCTGCGTTTTAATCCCAACAAACTGCTGATAGATCCTTACGGCAAAAAACTGGTGGGCAAGCTGATTTGGCACAAGGCAATTTTCGGCTACGATTGGGACAGCCCTGAAAAGGACTTGTCATTCAGCACATTGGACAGTGCCCCTTATGTTCCGAAATCGGTTGTGGTTGAAGACACGTTTGATTGGGAAGGCGATGTCCGCCCCAAAACGAAGTTTGAAAATACAATTGTTTATGAAACGCATTTGCGCGGCTTTACCAAATTGCACCCGTCAATTCCGGACGCCAAGCGCGGCACCTTTGCCGGTATGAGTGACAAGTGTGTGCGCTCATATCTGAAATGGCTGGGCGTAACTGCAGTGGAACTTTTGCCTGTTCATGCGTTTTTCGGCAACCGCCACAAAAAAGGTTTTGTCAAAGACAATTACTGGGGCTATGAAAGCTTCAGCTTTTTTGCGCCGGAACAAAATTATTTGGCCAATAACAATCTTGATGAAATCAGGCAAATGGTCAAAGAGTATCATGCTGCCGGCATGGAAGTCTTTTTAGACGTGGTTTATAACCATACAGGCGAGGGCAATCAGCTCGGGCCGACTTTGTGCTATCGCGGTATTGATAACTCGAGCTATTATACCCTTAATCCCGAGAACAAGCGTTATTACTATGATTCGACCGGTTGCGGAGCTTCGTTTAATTTGCAAAATCCTTATGTTTTAAATCTGGTTATGGATTCCCTGCGTTATTGGTATCAGGAAATGCGTGTTGACGGTTTCCGTTTTGATTTGGCGACAACCCTCGGAAGAATGAATAGGGAATTCAGGCAGGAAAGCGGCTTCCTTTATGCCGTCGGTCAGGATCCGGTTCTGCGCGAAGCAAAATTGATAGCCGAACCTTGGGATGTCGGTTTCGGCGGTTATCAGGTCGGCGGTTTTACGCCGCGCTGGGCAGAATGGAATGATAAATATCGCGATGTTGTCCGCCGTTTTTGGAAGGGGGATCAATTTCAGGTGGCAGAACTTGCCAGCCGGATTGCCGGTTCCAGCGATGTGTTTAATTATAATAACAGGGATATTTGGACCAGCGTCAATTTTATTACGGCGCATGACGGTTTTTCTTTGCGCGATTTAGTCAGCTATAACCAAAAGCACAACGGCGCGAACAATGAAAACAATCGCGACGGAACAGACAGCAACTGGAGTTGGAATTCCGGTGCCGAAGGCGAAACGGACAATATGATTATAAGGGATAATCGTTATGCCCGCGCCAAAGCAATGCTTGCGACGCTCATGCTTTCTTTCGGAACGCCGATGATGGTTGGCGGCGATGAATTTTCTCATACCAACATGGGAAATAATAATCCTTATTGTCAGGATAATGCAATTACTTGGATGAATTGGGAAGGGATTTCCGAACGCGATAGAAATTTGGCGCGTTTTTGCCGCCGGATAATCAAATTGCGCAAAAAATTAAAGATTTTTGAACGGCGCAAATTTTTAACGGGAAAACCGATTGACAAGACCGGAATAAAAGACATCACTTGGTACACGGAAGCAGGCGCTGAAATGCATAATGAAGCTTGGCATGATGGCAGCCGCAAATGTTTGGCCTATAGTATTTATAACGGCAGCAAATATGTTTTTTGCATTCTGAATGCCAATTACGGCGAAGTTGTCTGGCAGCTGCCTGACATTGACAAGAATTATACTTGGAACCTGTTGCTTGACACTTCTGATAAATTTAACGATGAAAACAAAGTTTCAAGCAACCAAAAGATACATGTTCCTTCATGGAGCGTTTTGTTGTTTGAAATCCGCAAATAATACTGATTAGGAGTTCTTTTAATGGAAAATAATTTGCAGCAATTAGCTGATAAACTTGGAATTTCTACCCAATTTGCCGATGCCGGAATGGTTCGGCAGGAATATCAGGTGAGTGATGAGATCATTCGCTTTTTTGCGGAAAAAATGGGATACAAAGCCGGTTGCGATGAAGAGGTCGAAGCCTCATTGGCAGCCTTTGAACGCCGTCGTTGGCAGCAGTCTTTGGAAAAAATTTATGTTGTTGAACAAAGCAATGTTACTTTTGATTTGGTTATTCCGGCAGAAAACGAGAATGACGATTTTGAACTGCTTTTAACGCGTGAGGGCAATGATAAAGCCGAGCCGGTTTCTTTTAATGTTGTCAATAATGAAGAATACCGCCTGATTGGCAAAACTAAATATGTAAAACTGCAGTTCGTTGTCACGTCTCCTTTGGAAATAGGGTATTATAATGTTGACTTGCGTGTGAACAGCAAACGCTATAAAACGTTGCTTGCCGTAGCGCCAGCGCGCTGTTATGCCAATCCTGCGCTGGACAGCAAAATCTGGGGTTTTGCAATTCAGCTTTATTCTGTCAGAAGCGAGCGTAACTGGGGCGTCGGCGATTTTACCGATTTATGCGATATTGTTAAAATGTCTGATCGGGCCGGTGTCGGCATTATAGGGTTGAACCCGTTAAATGTTTTATCGCATGATTATCCTGAAAATGCCAGTCCGTATCAATCTGTCAGCCGTTTGTTCCTTAATCCGATTTATATAGATATCGAGGCTGTTCCCGAGTTTTTGCCGGAAGATAAGGCTGAAATTGAAAATGAAATTAACGAACTGCGTCAGAGCGAGTTGATTCAATATGAACATATTTACCCGCTGAAGGTCAGAATGTTGGAAAAGTGTTACGAGCGCTTTAAAACATCAACGGATAAAAAACGCAGGGAAGAATATGAGGCTTTCGTTAAAGAGCAGGGCAGCGATTTGGAAAAATTGGCGATATTCCAAACTTTATACAGCGAAAAAACAACATCGGTTTGGGGCGGCTGGAAAGCCTGGCCGGAAGAATATCGCAATCCGCATTCTCTTGCTGTGAGGGATTATGCCAAAGAGCACGCAGATAAAATCGGGTTTTTCAAGTTTATGCAGTTTGAGGCTTTCCGCCAATTTGATAAAGCGCAAAAACTCATCGATGAATTAGGCCTGAAAATAGGCTTTTACCGAGATTTGGCAGTTGGCGTAGGCCAAGACAGCGCAGAAGTCTGGAGCGAACCGGATTTGTTCTTCAAAGATGCAGGTGCCGGCGCGCCGCCGGACGCTTTCTTCCCTTGCGGGCAGAAATGGGGCTTGGGCGCTTTTCGCCCGATGGCTTTGAAAGAAGATGCTTACCGTCCGTTTATCCGTATTTTGCGGGCGAATATGAAAAATTCGGGCGCTTTGCGCATCGATCATGTAATGAGTCTGATGCGGTTGTATATCATTCCCGAAAAATCAGACTGCGGAACCTATATTTATTATAATTTTCAAGATATGCTGAATATCGTTGCTTTGGAAAGCTGTCTGAATAAATGCGCTGTTGTCGGCGAAAGCATCGGCAATGTTCCTGACGGTTTCTTGAGTATTCTGGAGCAGAAAAACATTTATTCTCTGAGTGTGCTTTGGGCTGAGCGCTGCAATGCAGGCTGGGGAGATTTTATATCGCCGTCAGAATATCCGGCACGCGCTTTTGTTTCTGTCGGAACCCATGACATGGCGCCACTCAGAATGTGGTGGTTTGGTTTTGATATTGAACAGTCCTATCAGTTAGGGTTAATTTCCAGCGAACAGGAGCGCAATCAGGCTTATAAAAAACGCGAGTCAGACCGTTGGAAACTTTTGGGCGCTTTGGATTGCAGCCGTGTTTGGCCGGAAGACAACCCGCGCAAAAATAATTATATTTATGGCGAGCGTTATCCCGAAGGCATAGAAGAGGCTGTTAACCGTTATATGGCGCAAACGCCTTGCGCGGTTTTTCTGGCTCAGCTGGAGGATATTCTGCATGTCGAAAAAATGCAAAATCTGCCGGGAACAGACAGGGATTTGCACCCGAACTGGAGAAGAAAACTGCCCGTCAGGCTGGAAGCTTTGGAAACAGATATTGCTTATATCCGCAATTTGAAAGCAATCCACAGAGAGCGTTGAGAAAACAAAAAAATAACCCCGTTTTGAGCGGGGTTATTTTTTTATGCTGCATTTTTTAATTTAAGTAATTTAACAACGATGTACTCATTGCCGCCTGCAAAACTGAGTAGGAGGCATTAAGCTGGTTCAGCGCCAGAAGCGCTTTGACGGCAGCTTCTTCTTTGTCAACCTTTTTAAGGGAATCAATGTTGGTTTGCAGGTTATTCGAAACTAACGTCAGATTTTCCTCAACACTGTTGAGAATAATTGTGTTGGAGTTCATTTTGGCCTGAACGGTATATAAATCCGGATTTTTCAAATCTGAATTTCTGCCGCCGCTGTAAAGCGCATCATTAATTAAATCCAGAGCTTCGGTTACGCGGTTGAGCGTTTCATTAGGATCAATGCCGGTGCCGCCGTCCAGCGGATTCCTTGTATCGACAAGGTTGCCTTGCGCAATCATTCCCAAAGCGCGGAACATTTGTTCAAAAACCGGATCGTTGGCGTTTACGTCAAGAGTAATAGACTGATTGTCGTTAACGCGTTTTTCTGAAATAAGCTCTCCGCCGCGATAATAAGAATTGCTGTCCAGTTTCCAGCGGCTGGAGGCCTCAATTGTCTGGCTTGTTTCCGGCCAGCGTGCAGGATCCATACTCACATATAATTCCGTGCCGTCGGCACTGATACCGGTAACTTGGACTTGCGGAGAAATATTGTTGTCAAAACCTTCCATATTGATAACGGCCCCGACAGGGAAAGATTTGCTGAACTGGGCGCCGCCGCCGTTAGCAATCGTGTCATCTGCGCGGATAGGCGTTGAATCTTCAAAAGTAATCGTTTTGCCGTCAGCAGAAACTGATTTAACGATATATGCGCCGTTGTGCGTATCTCCGGCATCTGAAATAACGATTGAATCTCCGGGTTTGATAGTGTTAAAGGCGCCGTATTGGGTTGCTTTAATAGTGTTTTTATCACTGTTAAACGTTAAGTCGCCGGTTGTAGACTCATTTGCGGAAATCGAAGGTGTCAGGAAAGATCCGTTGGTCGCTTTGATTGTTCCTTTGTTGCCCCCGTTGTTAATCAGTTCAATAGCGCCGGTCATTGATGCGCCAACATTGTAAGTCGACAAATCGGCGCTGCTGTTGGTCGGATAAGTGATGTTCAGCCCGTCATAGTAGCTTTGGAATTCGTCAAGCGTTTTGAAAGGAAAATCAATGGGAGCCTGAGTTGAAACGCCGCCGCCGAACAGGTATTTTCCGTTGGCAAAAATATTCAGGCTGTCAACCAAGGCCGTCATGGTCGTAAAGGCCATGGTTTGCAGCTCTTTCATATTGCGGTATTGCTCGTCGTTCATTGTGTGCGGCTTGCCTGTCGTAACGCCGGAAGCGTCCAAAACCGAAGATTCTCCGTCAATTGTATAAAGCGGAAATTCAAATTTGTTTCCGTCAAAAGTAAAATCGGGGAAGTTTGCGGCATCAGATGTTTGCAGCTTTTCTTTCAAAGCATTCATAACGTCCGCGCCATAAGTATCGGAACCTGGCGTTAAGGTTGAAAGGTCGATGTTGTTGCCGGTATTGTCGCCGTTATTTGTGAAGGTATAAACCTGTCCGTTGACGGTCAGGGTTGTTCCGGCATAAACATCTTCATTGCTGCCGAAAGTAATTTCGCCGCCGGTGTAATCCGGTGTAATCTTTTCCAAATCCATTCCGCTGAAATTTGTCAGAAGGGATTTAAAATCATTAACCGCTTTGCTTATGGCTTCCAAAGAGGTGTTGACGGCTTTGACTTCGGTTGTCAAAATTTTATTGTTTTCCATAAAGTTCTTGGTAATTCCCAAAGCAGCTTCGTTGCCGACGATAGACGAAGCAGACATGCCGTATCCGGAATAAGTCGGAGATTTTAAGCCGGTCAAAGCCTGAAAGTTATACAAATCCAAATTGGCTTTTGTATTCATTGTCTGGCTCAGCATATTCATATAGCTGTTATAAGTTGGAACTCTGGTCATAATAAAATCTCCTATACAATATTAAGCAGCATGTCTAAAATTTCTTTTGCTGCGGTAAAAGCTTTGGCGCTTGCCGCGTAAGACTGCTGAAAAATAATCATTTGTCCAAGTTCTTCGTCGATGTCTACGCCGCTGATTTGCGCTTCTTTGGTCGAAATGGAGTTTGTTAATTCCTGTTGATATTTCAGGTTGCTTTCCGCATTGCTGGTCTGGGTGGCAATGCTTCCGACAAAAGTTGCGGCATAGTTTCCGAGTGTGGTTGTCGTTTTTGCAATCGTTCCTGATTGTGCAAAATCATGCGTTGTTGAAAAAACTTCGGCTAATTTATTGGCAATATCGTTTTGCGCCGGATTGAGCTGGTATTTTCCTGAATTTTTGTTAAATTCCGGAGTGCCGGAAACAATCAAATCCGGCTGATTTGCCAAATTATCGCGTACCTGCAACGAAGTGGCTGCCGTGGCGTTGGACGGGCGCAAACCGAGTTTCTCAATCAGGCCGGGAGCCGGGTCGCCGTTCATGCGGTTTTCCGAAATTTCCAATTGTTCGCCGGTCGTATTAACAATACGGAGCATATAGCCGTCACCGTTTGGAACAAGGGAAGCGCGAATTGTCGAGTTAAGAGTCGGGTCATCGTTAATTTTATTGACAATGTCCGTCAGGCTGTCAAACGGATTAACGGTAATAGAACCGAAATTGACACCGTTGCCTGGGGTGGAAAAGCCGAGAACCACCTGTTCTTTCAATCCGAGGTTCAGATTGCGAGAGACAACTTTCGAGTCATAAATAGATTCCGTATTTTGAGTAACGAAAAAGTCATTAAGCCCGAAGAAATTGGAAAAGCCTTCAAACGAGCGGTCATAATTGAGGGTATTGTTTCCGGCAAATTTAATGGTTACGCTGCCCTGATCGCTTCCCGGCGTCGAAGAAACCTGATCCATAATTGAGATAGAATACTCGCTGTCACCGGTCTGAATGGTCAAATGTCCGTTCTTGTCAATTTGGGCAACCGCTTCGGGCATATTGCCGCCGGTCGGGGATGTCAGCCAGTTTTGAATGGCTGTCGTCATTTCTTCAATTGTGCCTTCGCTAAAACCGATGTCGCCGATGAGCGAAGCTGTTGACACTTGGTTGCCTGATTTATCAAAAATCGTAAAACGGACATCGCCGCCTTCAATCTTGATACGCTGTTTGGCCGCATCAATAATCGTGCGGGTGCCGGTCAGGCTTGACGGCGTTGCCGGAAATGCTGTTCCTTGGTTATGAACGGCATTGATTTCGTTTTTCAAGCTGCCGGCAAGCTCGTCTAACTGAGACTGCAAAGACGGAAGGATGACATCTCGTACTTCGACCAATCCTTTAATTTCGCCGTCTTTTAACAGGTTTGTTATATCGGTGCCGTCAACAAAGATGCCGCCGATTTCGCCTCCGGCATAAGTTGAAGTGGGGCTGGTCTGGGCAACGGCAGAATGCGAAAGGTAATAAGGATCGTTGTCCAACAGGGTAATGCCGTTTTGTGTCTGAATGACGATAGCGCCGTTGTCGCGTTTGAAATAAGTGATATCAATTTTTTCGCTCAGCTCGCGCAAGGCTTGGTCTCTCTTGTCTTCCAAATCGGGAACGCCCTCATAGCCCAGAACTTTGTATTTGACAATGCTGTCATTCAAATCGTCCAGACTGGTTAATAAGGCATTGACTTCGTTAACCGCGCCGCTGATTCCCAAATCTGCATCACCGCGCAGTTTTTGGATTTCGGTAGAAATAGAGCTGAGGCGCTGGGCGATTGTTTGCGCATTATTTAAAAGATTATAGCGGCTGGAAGCAGAAGTGACGTCGCTGGCAAAAGTTTCAAAAGCGGCTTGGAGCGCGCCGACGTTAGCAGCAATGGAGTTGTCGCTTTGCGGTGTTCCCAAAAGAAGCTGGGTTTTGCTCAGATATTCATTTTTAGAACTAAGATTTCCGGTTGTCGAATTAGATGCCAGAAAGCTGCGTAACAATCCTTCGTTAACATTGCGTCTGACTTCGCCGAGAGCCACGCCGTTGGGGGTTCCTGACAAAACCACGGCGTTCTGCTGGGCTGATTTGCGGGAATAGCCGACAGTATCGGTATTGGCAATATTGCGGCTGACAATGTCCAACTGCCCTTGAGCCGTTTTCATTCCGGAAAGAGAAGTATTTAAACTGGGAATTAATGCCATGGTCGTGTCTCCTACAAAGTCCTGTTAACGGCAAGGGCATTCTTACTGTTGTCCAGAGGGGTATAGCGCCCCTGACAGCCGTAAGATGTCGCATTGGCGTTGTTAGCCACTTTGGCAATGTTGATAATTGAATCCATTACCGTCTGGCTGGTTTCCATTCTGGTTTTTAATAATTTGTCATTTTCAAGCAGCAGCTCATCCAATGTCTTGGATTCTTCTTTGAGGCTGTTTTTTTCTTCGTCGCTGAGGCTGTTTAAGGCATCTTGATGTTTAATGAAAAATGCGACTAAACCGCGATAAACGCCGACGGTTTGCGCTTTTTTTTCAAACAGTTTTCCGACCGTGTCCATATCCAACTCGGCCAAAGCTTTATTTTCTTCCTTGAGAAGAGCGGTAAAGCCGGAAATAATTTCATGATAATCGGCAATCCTTTTATTTAATTCTTCTTGCGTAATATTTTCCATCTTATCACCTTTTCTCAATGTGCCGCGGCACTCTGAGCCTCCTGCATCTGAATAATTGAATCCATAATGCTGTCTGAAATGCCAATGGTGCCGGTTTTTGCCATAATCTTGCCATATTCCGTTAACAGCATGGAACGGTAGATTTTTTCGGCATGGCCGCCGCCAAACATTCCGTCAGTTGAAACGCCTTCATACATGCTTTCCATCATTTTTGTCATGAAAAAGGCTTCAAAATCTTCGGCCGCTTCTTTAGCCTTGGCTAAATTTTTGGCGCCTTTATCCTGAGACGATAGAGCTTTTCCCGTTTTGCCGGAAAAAACTTGATTGGCCTGATATGTCGAAACGGCTTCAGTCATCTTAAATTACCTCTATATCTGCTTGTAATGCGCCGCTGGCTTTAATAGCCTGCAAGATGCTGATAAGGTCGCGCGGCGTTACGCCCAAAGCGTTCAAGCCGTCAACCAGTTCCTGTAAATTAACGCCGGTGTCCAAAACGCTGAGTTTGGTTTCAATGCCTTCATTAATATCAATAGCCGTATTGGTGCCGACAACGGTTTGCCCGTCAGAAAAAGGCAGCGGCTGCGAAACAAAAGGCATTTCCGTAATTTTAATCGTCAGGTTGCCTTGGGCGATGGCCAAACGGTTAATCTTAACGTCTTTGCCGATAACGACAATGCCGGAGGCTTCGTCAATAACCACTTTAGCCAATTGGTCCGGCTGGACTTGGAGTTGTTCGATTTTGGTCATAAAATCGACAATCTTGCCGTCATAATTTTCGGGAATGTCAATGGCAATCGTTCCCGGATCAAGGGCTTTTGCCGCATTCGTGCTCATATAGGCATTGATTGCGTCTGTCACGCGGCGAGCCGTCGTAAAGTCAGGATTGCGTAGGGCAATTCTGATTTTTTTCATGTTATCCAGCTCAAAAGGAATCTCATTTTCGATAATAGCCCCGTTGGCAATTCTTCCTGAGGTTGGCACGCCTTTGACAACAGACTGGGTTGCGCCTTTGGCACTGACTGCACCGACTGCAATCTGTCCTTGGGCAACAGCATAAACCTCGCCGTCGGCGCCGGTGAGTGCTGTTGCGAGCAAAGTGCCGCCCTGCAGGCTTTTGGCATCGCCCAAAGCGCTGACCATAACGTCAATGCGGCTTCCCTGACGCCCGAATGCCGGCAGATTGGCCGTGACCATAACCGCCGCAACGTTTTTAGACTTCAACTGTCCGTCGCGCGCATTAATACCGATACGGTCAAGCATTGATAAAATGCTTTCTTTGGTAAAATCTATGGACTTGATATTGTCTCCGGTGCCGTTCAAACCGACAACCAAACCATATCCGGCAAGCTGGTTGTCCCTTATGCCTTCAAAATCGGCAATATCTTTTATGCGCGAAGAGGCATAAACTGCCTGTGCCTGAAAAAATATTCCCAGGCTGAATACGGCAAAAAGCGCGGTTTTAATAGGTTTGAAAGCAATCATCTTCATTATGGCCTCAAAATTGTAATTAAACTTTACCTTAATAATGCAAAATTCGTGCCAAAATAATCGGGCGGGTGATTGCAAAATCATATAGGATATTAATCCTGTACATAAAATAATATGTTTAGCAATTTTAATAGATTGGATAAAATACATAATATAGTAAGTAAAAGTAGTCTTTTTATAAAACTATACACTTTTTTATGTAAATTTTCTTTTTTTAATTGTATTTTTGTGCCGTACATGTATAGTTAAAATCAGTAATATAAAATTTAAGATGATTTGTAACTAAGCAGTGTTAGCGCCATGACCAAATTAATGAATAAGATAATTCTGATTAACAACCGCCGGACAAGTATGCGGTTGTGCCAAAAGGAATGGGATGCTTTATACGAGGTCTGCAAAATTGAAAGAATCTCTAAAAATCATTTGATAGAAATGATTGAAGCAAATAAATCTGATATTCTGGGATTGACTTATTCCACCCGCCTGTTTTTGGTAACCTATTTTCGCGAGGCTGCGTCTGAAGACGGCCACAAAAGGGCTGGGCACGGGCAGCAGGAAAATTATATTTCCATAAAAAATGTATTGAAAAAAATAATGGATAAATAAAAAAAGCCCCGAAATATCGGGGCTTTACTTTGACAAGCTAAAGATATTTTTTGATAATTTCTTCATCATTAAAAGGCAAAATTTTGCCGTTTATATATTGTCCGGTCTCATGCCCTTTGCCGGCCACAATCAAAACATCGCCCTTATTCAGCCGGTTTATGGCAAATTCTATGGCTTTTTCCCTGTCGCCGATATTGTGAGCATCGGGGCAGCCAGCCATAATCTGCTGGCGGATATCTTCGGCGTTTTCCGTTCTGGGATTGTCATCTGCAACATAGGCGACATCAGCTTCCTTCTGAGCAATCTGTCCCATAATCGGGCGTTTGGTCTTGTCTCTGTCGCCGCCGCAGCCGAACAGAATATGCAGTTTGTTCTCGGTATGGGGCCGCATGGCGGATATAACGTTTTCAAGAGCGTCCGGCGTATGCGCATAGTCAACGTAAACCGCGCCGCCTATAGCCGTTGTGCCTATATATTGCAAGCGTCCCTTAGCGCCTTTCAAATTCGAAACATATTTCAGCATTTCTTCGGGTTTTCCGCTCAGAGCGCCGGCCATGCCTAAAGCGCAGAGAATGTTCATCGCCTGAAAATTTCCGGCTAACGGAACAGATAAATCATGCTCTTTGCCGAAATAGCGGACTTTCAGGTTTTGTCCGTGAGGAAGCGGTTCTGCGCTTAGTAAACGGATATCGTCTCCGCCGCGGCCATAGCTGATGATTTTGTGTCCGGCCTTTCGGCAGGCGTTTCTCAAATCTTCATAAATATCAATATCGGCATTGAGAACAACAGTGCCGCCATGAGCCATAATATCTGTAAACAGAAGCTTTTTGGCTTCATAATAGTTTTCCATTGTTTGGTGGTAATCCAAATGATCCTGAGTGAGGTTGGTAAAACCGGCAACCTCAATATTGATGCCGCCGATGCGGTATTGGCAGATTCCGTGGCTGGAAGCTTCAATCGCCAGATAATCAAAACCGTCTTGAACCAAGCGCTGCATATCTTTGTGCAACGTAATTGCCCCCGGCGTCGTATTAACGTAAGCCGCCGGAGCATTGTTATTTTTGATTAGCCCCAAGGTGCCGATGCTGGCGGCATTTTTTCCGTCTGCAACCAACATCTGGCGGATAAAATCGGCAATAGAGGTCTTGCCGTTGGTTCCGGTGATAGCCGCAATATGCCGCGGCTGGCCTTCATAAAATCTGGCAACCATGCGTGAAAAAACTTTGTTTGGATTTTCTGTCTCAATGAAAACCGTATCGGGATATTCTTTCTTCATTTCGGCATTTTTACAGACAACGGCTGAAGCTCCTCTGCTGATTGCATGCGGAATATAGGCATTGCCGTTGTCTACGCCGTTGTCAAGGGCTGCAAACAGGCAGCCGTTTGAGACGGCGCGGGAGTCGGAAGCAATATCGCTGATTTCCAAGTCAGGTGTTGTTAAGTTTAAGTTCAGGCCCTCGGCCAATGTGCAAAGTTTCATAAGATTCACCCTTTATTAAATCTTTTCAATTATGAAGAGTATAAATTTGATTCTCTAAATAAAGTGTTTAAAACTGTTATTAGAAATGAATAATTCGATTAACCGATTTTATTGAAACAGAGGAGTTTGCTATGAAAAAATTACTTTGTGCATTGGCCGCCCTTTCTTTTCTGAGCGCTTGTGCAATTGATCCTTATACCGGAGAGAGCAAAGTTTCCAAAACAGCATGGGGAACCGGTATCGGTACGGCCGCCGGCGCCGGCATAGGCGCTTTGATCGGCGGTGAAAAAGGCGCTTTAATCGGTGCGGGCATCGGCGCTGCTTCGGGCGCCGGCGTCGGAGCTTATATGGATGTTCAGGCGCGCAAGCTGCGTCAGGAATTGGAAGGAACCGGCGTTCGCGTTGTTAAAGACGGACAAATGGTCGTTTTGGTTATGCCGGGTAATATTACTTTTGATACAAACCAATCCAATATTAAAGCGAACTTCAAACCAGTTTTGGATTCTGTGGCCAAGGTTTTAACCGAATTTGACAAGACTAAAGTTCAGGTAACCGGTTATACGGACAATACCGGCACTGCGGCAATTAACAATAAGCTTTCCGCAGACAGAGCCAATGCTGTCGCCTCTTATTTAAAACTCCGCGGCGTAGCTGCAGCCCGTGTTTATGCATCGGGATTGGGTTCTGCTAATCCGATAGCTTCGAATGCGACGGCTGCCGGCCGAGAACAAAACCGCCGTGTGGAAATCACATTGATAAATATGCAGTAAAAAAACAAAAAGCCCCGCTTTAAGCGGGGTTTTTTTTAAGCATTCTGGCCGGCCGTAACGGCATTCAGGCTGTTCAGCGTTTCAATTAAAATTCTTTTCCATATCAAATTCATGCTCTCGGCGCGCATCTCTTTTATTTTGCTTTCATTGCCTTCTGCTGTTTTAACCTGAGGGTTATCATAATCCGGCTCTGCAGTGTCAACTTCTTGTTCAATGCCGGCCAGCTGCGATTTTAAATCATCAATCTGTTCTTCGGTCAATGTTGCGGACATGATTTTGAACAAAGCTTCTTTCAGGCACGAATTATATTGATAAATATCAGAATTCTGACACCCTTTGTCAATTTCCAGATATTGTTCGGGAATTTGAATGTTATCAGGAGTTTCTTCCGGCTTTTCAGCTTGGGCAGATATGGCAGCCAGCATAAAAGCGGCTGTAATTATCGGCAATTTTTTCATAATGTTAACTTTCACAATGTAAATTTTTCATCAGTCTAATTTAAAATAGTCTTATTTCAAGTTTTTTCATCGGAAAGATGTGCTTGTTGAAAAAGATGAGCAAAATATGGTATAAAAGGCAAAATGGTTGTATATTAGAAGTAGTATATAATAAGATATGTAAGTAAAAAATGAATTTCAGCCGGCAGTTTAAGGAAGCAAGTAAAAAACTCTCCTGTCTTAAAGCGGGAGCTGTTTTTATAAATGCGAGCGATGAAAAAATAAAGTTCGCTGTTGATTTAATCCGCTCAAAGCTCTCAGAGATAGATTTTGTTATTTGGATAGCGCCGTCAGCTTTTTTCGGCACGCCGGAATACAAATCCTTGATAAGGTTTTATGCCGGAGAGACTGCCAAAAAAATTTGTTTTTTTTCGATTGAATCTGTTTCTTTGTCTGATGAAAAGTATTTGCGATTGTATAATATCTGCGATAAATATCGAACATTTTGCGTGGTTGACGACAGTTTGACAATCAAAAATTCTGAAGCCGGAAGAACGCGGCGGCTTTTGTCGATACATAAAAAATTCAAATACAGGCTGATTTTGAGCGCAGTGCCGTTGACGCAGGGGCTGATAGATTTATATGCCCAGCTGACATTTATTGATTCAAATATTTTGCGAATGACGGAAACTCAGTTTGCCAATTATTTCCTTCCGTTTTATTTTGATGATTTTAAAACCTGTAGACGCTGGTCAACGCCCGAAAACGAAAAAAAATTGATACAAATGATACGCCCTTATATTTTTAAGTTTGATTTAAAGGATTGGAATAGTAATTTGCGCCATTACAATCAGGATTTTGAATTGACGCCGGCAGAAGCCAAAAACTACCGTCAGGAAAAAGAAGATTTTTTGAAAGGCAAATATCACGTGGCTTTTATGGAAGTCGCTCAGAAGTTCCAACATATCTACACAATTGCCAAAAACAAGGTGGAAGCTTTGTTCAAACTGGTGCGTCAGATTGAAAAACGCAACGAAAAAGTTATCATTTATACCAAGTATTTGGATGAGGTGGTTTTTCTGCGCGAAAGCGGCGGCTTTGTCAAAGGCGCTTTTGTCGAACTGACGGGGCGTTCAAACAAGTTGCGGGCAATCCGCTGTTTTGAGAGAGATATTAATATTATGTTCTGCACTTATCGGGTTGACCGTTTGCATTTGAGTCTGCATGCTTGCGACAACATTATCTATTTTTCTCAGACCTTTGATTATAAAGATAAAGTGCAGAGCCTGTATAATCTGAATCAAAAGCTGCGTGCAAGGACGGTGAATATTTATAATTTTTGGGTTAAGACCGGTCTGGAAGAATTAATCCGCGATAATCTCAACCGCAAGAAAATCGTGCTCAATAATGTATGCCGTCAGATGTCTAGGGAGGCCGTTTTAAGCTTATGAAAAAATATTTGGATATAAATGTTTATGATGCCCTGCAGGATAGGCTGAAATTTATTTTCGAAAATTTTGAAAATATTTATGTGTCATTCTCCGGCGGCAAAGACAGCGGGCTTTTGCTGAATTTGGTGCTTGACTATGTCAAAAAACACCAAATTAACCGCAAAATAGGCGTATTTCATCAGGATTTTGAGGCTCAATATGATTTGACGACGCAATATGTGACCCGCATGTTTCAAAACAACCTCGGGCAAATAGAGCCTTATTGGGTATGTTTGCCGATGGCATCGCGCTGTGCCGTCAGCAATTTTCAAATCTATTGGTATCCGTGGGAGAAATCCCAGAAAGAGGCCTGGGTTCGTCCGATGCCGGCTTTTCCTTATGTCATTAATGAAGAAAATAATCCGTTTGATTTTTATAAAGATAAAATGCTGCAAGAAGATTTATATGCCGGTTTCGGGCATTGGTATGCCAATAGCCATAAGGGAAAAAGCATTTGCCTGCTGGGCATTCGCGCGGATGAATCTTTAAATCGTTATCGTGCTTATGCCAATGTTCATAAAGATATTCTTAAAAACCGGCAATGGACGACAAAACTGGCTGATAATTTGTATAATGCTTATCCGTTGTATGATTGGACGGTAAAAGACGTCTGGACGGCCAATTCCAAATTTGATTTTGATTATAATGAAATTTATGATTTATATTGGAAAGCGGGGCTGTCAATAGCGCAAATGCGCGTAGCCAGCCCCTATCACGAAAGCGCGAAGGACAGTCTGAATTTATATAGGGTGTTGGAACCCGTAACTTGGGCAAAAGTCGTCGGGCGTGTACACGGGGCAAATTTTGGCGCCATTTACGGCAATACCAGAGCCTTGGGCTGCGGTAAAATCACGTTGCCGGAAGGGCATACATGGCGGTCTTACGTAAAATTTTTGCTGGCAACCCTGCCGGGAGAAATCCGCCGTAATTATATCAAAAAATTCTCAACGTCTATCCGCTTTTGGTGGAAAACCGGCGGTGTGGTTTGTGAAGAAACAATCAAAGAGCTGGAGGCTTGCAATTATCCCGTTTCAATAAACGGACAGAGCAATTATAAATCAAGCAAAGAACGCGTCCGCTTTTTAGGAACGCCGGATAATACAGATGATATAAAATCGTCTATAGACATTCCGTCTTGGAAACGCATGGCTGTCTGCATTTTGAAAAATGACCATTTGTGTAAACATATGGGCTTTTCGGAATCAAAAAAGCAGAAATCCCGCCAAGCCGAATTAATGGATAAATACAGAAAACTATAAGGATAAAACGATGAGCCAGTTTATCAGTCCCGTTTATAATGTTAAAGCAATTCCGCTCAAAAAAATCCGCGCGAATGATTATAATCCGAATAAAGTTGCGCCGCCGGAAATGAAACTGCTGGAGCTTTCAATATGGGAAGACGGTTTCACCCAGCCGATTGTCTGCTATTATGATAAGAGGCGGGATGAATATATTGTGGTTGACGGCTTTCACCGCTACACGATTTTAATGACCAACGACCGCATTCGTGATCGGGAGCAGGGCATGGCACCGGTTGTCGTGATTGATAAAGAGCTGGGAGAACGCATGGCATCAACCATACGCCATAACCGTGCCCGCGGCAGCCATAATATCGATCTGATGAGCAATATTGTTAAAGAACTTTTGGAAATGGGCAAGTCTGATGCGTGGATTTGCCGCAATATCGGCATGTCGGCGGATGAGGTTTTAAGGTTAAAGCAAATAACAGGATTGGCCTCATTGTTCAAAGATGAAGAGTTTTCTAAAAGTTGGCAGGTAGAATAGTTTTTGCCGTAATGCCCGTTTTATTTTTTCGTTTTATTGGCAAAGGGCAGAATATAGCGTGCATAAAAAAAAGCTCCCCGAGGGGAGCCGAAAAACAAAAAGTTTTTTAGTGAAGATTACTCAGAGAGCTGGTAAGCGGCGAGAAATTCAGCACGCTGAACCA
The DNA here is from genome assembly GCA_949493535.1 of uncultured Alphaproteobacteria bacterium. Taxonomy (GTDB): domain Bacteria; phylum Pseudomonadota; class Alphaproteobacteria; order RF32; family CAG-239; genus CAJLXD01. Next base: position 55,540 of record CASZWJ010000004.1, on the reverse strand, counting down.
TCTTGATGTCACCCTTGGAATCTCTTCTGATGTAAGCGCCGTCTTCGCCTGCCGTCGCGCCGCCGAACTCTGTTCCGGGAGCAACTTCGATGACCGTAAGCACTTCCTTTTTCTTCACGCCGGTGAAAGGAACGCCGACAGTGATTTCAGCGGGAGCGCCGAGCAGACCCTGAGCAAAGTTGACATCCGTGTCGTAGAGGTCGGGAGTGAGGCCGTCGAGTTCCATATCTTCTTTTATGAAGTTAATCAGGGCGGTCACACCATCGGCGGTAGCAAACGTGTCGGAGTTCTCTTCGAGATATTCTTTGACAGCTTCCAGACGGCCGGGAGCGGCATAGCAGATGAGACATCCGTCAGCAGCCTTGAGTACCTGAGTCTTCCGGTCTTTGTCGTTATAAAACTCGAGTCCGATAACATCTTCCATGAAAGCGCCGTTTGCACCCCATTCTTCACGTTGAGTAGCGATACCTCCGATGAAGCCGAAAGCCGGGATGATGAGTCGCTCGGCGCCGGTGGGGATAGCGGTCATTTTGGAGTTGTTGAGCAGGTTGAGAACTTCGTTGTTGCTTACCATGTTTGTTGCCATAGTTGTAAAAATTTTAGAGTTGTTAATATTGTTTTGTCATCGGAAGCACTTATAAAAGGTAAATCATCAGACTGAACAGATATTAAAAACTCTAGAGAATTCTAAAATTTTAATTTTCTGACAACATTTCCAATAATAAACCATTTTAATAGCAATATACTTAAGATAACAAATTCAACATATCATATTTTCATAGCCCCGCCTAGACAAAAAATGTGACATTTTTGTTAAGAAATGGATTGGCTTTTGTAAAAACAGCAGTTTCGGACTCCGGACAATGTCTTCGTCATCTTTCAAAATTTCCGCCCGCTTATTTTAATTGTTACAAAAATGTTACAATTAACGAAAAAACACGTATAACTTGTTTCATTGACTTTAAATCATTTCAATTTTGTTATACAATAATGCTGTGTATAGTGTTAAGTGTGTGAGGTGTATTATGTTTAAGAAATGTAATTACCTGTTGTGGGCGCTGGCGGCAGGCCTTTGGTGTTTTGCCGGCAATTCGCTTGCAGCAGGAGAAATGAGTCTTACATTGGATTCAATGGCCGACTCGGTAAATGTTCAAAAATATGCAGGCTTACAATTCCTGCCTGATTTAAAAGACAGCGAAACCGGCTGGGCCGGAGATAATATCCCCGGAAGAAAGCCGACAAACAACTGTGCAGCTTATGGTAAAACGGGTAAATGCCCGAACAATCAGGATGCTGCCGATTTTTGCCCGTTTAATCGCAATAAATATAAAACCTGTTTTTGTAACGGTAAAAAGTTCCCGTACAGCGCAAATAACTGCTATGCGACCTCTGGTGCAGGCAATACTCAGGGTAGTGCGCTTTATTCTGGAAAAATTTGCCGGCAGGATGGCGGCGGTACGTTTGGCGATGCCTGTGGCTGTACTTCATCGGCATATCCTTATACGAATGATGCCAGCTGCGGAGATTCCAAAAAGATTATCGATGTCACTAACGGGTGCAAAATAAATTCAACCCAGCGTTATAAGGCTTGTAAGTGTAAAGCTGATTATTCTTACAGCAGTGATATTTCTCACCAAGGTTATACCTGTTCATCATGTTCGGATAGCAGCGGCACTCATTATAAATGCACGCCTACACCTTGCCCGAGCGGGTATTCGACAAGCCAAACCACTTGTTCGGGAATGACGTCTTGGAAAGGTTCTTCATACTACAGTGCCGGCAAACAGTGCGGTAAATGTGAGTCTGTTTCAAACTGCGGACACTTCTGGAATGGTGACGGTTCTCACACAATTCCGGATTCTGCATGTTCTTGGGATACTTACGGACATACGGCAACCATTACGGTTCCGTCCGGTAAAAGCTATTCATCGGCATGGATTCGTATGTGGGGCAACTCTACCGTTATCGGTGACTTTACAACCGGTATTTTAACGCCGGGTATGGTTATCTCCAACGGCGGACCGTATAAACAGAAGCGTACCATTACCTATAAAGGTTTGGTAACCGTAACCGATAAAATACGTTTGGAACCCGGTGTCACAACCGTCAGATTTGAAAAAGGCGTCTGTGGCGACTTTACCTGCCAAACAGTTTCCGCCGATAGTGGTGCAAATAAATGGCATGTAATTAAAGACAATATTCCGCAGGGTTCTGAAGGTTGTCCGAAAAAGAACAGTAACTGTCCGACAGACAAATGCTCTCGTTACTTCGTCAATTCTGATGGTAACATTACTATTCCGAATGGCAAATGCGGATGGGATGCCTATGGTCATACTGCAAATGTAACAACCGGAACTCCGAAAGATAACGGAACTTATGAAGTTGCATGGTTGCGTATGTGGGGCGATTCAACCGTTACCAATGCTTTCAAAACGAAAGAATTGATATCAGGTTTGGTTGTTTCCAACGGCGGTTACTATTCTCAGAAACGTACTTATACGTATAAAGGAAAAGTAACTGTAAATGGTCTCATCAAGACAGACCCGAGTGTAACGACCAGTGTCTTCCAGGGTGGTATTGACGGTGATTACAGATGCGAAAGCTGGACCGGAACCGGTGGCAACAGCAGTAAGAAAGTTGCCGATATCCAACCCGGACAGCCTGGTTGCCCGTGTTCTCAGAGCAAGTATATCTATAATTCTTCCAACTGTTCAGGAACGCTGAAAGGTGAGTCTTGCGGTGGAAAATATACGGCTTGCGAAGCTAAGAGCAATGCTCAGAAATGCTTGGATGAAGGTTATCGTCTGAAAGAAGACTGGCCGAAACCGACAGCTTCTAATGAAACGGTTATCCCGAGCTCAATGCTGGCTAACTTCATGAAGAATATCATCGAACTGAAGTCTGCTCAGGCTGCTATCACAACTCCTGAGTTAGCTCAGGGTTGTCCGGCAAACATGATAAATTCATGTAAACAAAATTGTACATCCTCTTGTCAGGCTTACTATTGCTGTGGTCTTCTAGCCACCGATCAACCTGTTATCGATCCTAGCAAGCCGATTGTCGGCGATAGAGTGGACATAATAGATGATCCTCAGTATCAGTATAAGGAATACACATTTACTGTTACGGCGACTTGCCCATATGACTCAAATTATGTCAAAGGCACATGGAAACTGAACGCGACACTTAATCCGGTAAATCCGGGAATCGGTGGCTGCAACGGTACTTTAAAGACTTGTAACGGTAAAAAATATTGTTGCTCGTCAGGAGCTAAAACTCCTTGCGACCCCGGCTACAGTACTGCGACTCTAATGTGCTTGACGACATTTGATGACAAGTATGCTGAGTAGTAAAGCCATAGCATAAAAAAAGCCCCGGTGGTTTTATCCGGGGCTTTTTTATATTTAAATACGGCCGGGAGAAGCTTGACACATCAAAGGTTTCAGGCTAGGAAAAAGAATAATGTAATTTCTTGTATGGCTGCATATGATTGATATTAATAACATAACCGTTCGCATAGGCTCAAAAGTCTTATTAGAACAGGCCTCCACCCATATTGCCGACGGCTGGAAAGTCGGCTTGGTCGGGCATAACGGCTGTGGTAAATCTACCCTATTTCGCGTTTTGCTCGGAGAATTGGAAACCGAACTCGGCGAAGTTTATTTTCCGTCCGGCAGCCGGGTGGCAACCGTTGCGCAGGAACAAAACGAAACGGAAATGCCTATTTGGGATTTTGTGCTTGCTCAAGATAAAGAGCGCGCAAGGCTTTTGCAAAAATTGAAAACGGCTTCCGAAGAAGAACTGGGTGAAATCCATGAACAGTTGAAAATTATAGGAGCTTCTTCGGCGGAAGGGCGTGCCGCGGCAATTTTAAACGGTCTGGGGTTTGCCAATGATGACCTGCGCCGACCGATAAAGGAATTCTCCGGCGGTTGGCGGATGCGTCTGGCTTTGGCTGCGGCATTGTTTCAGCCGTCAGATATTTTACTGCTTGATGAGCCGACCAACCATCTTGATTTGGAAGCGAGCATTTGGCTTGAAAACCATTTGCGGCGCTATAAAGGCACTTTGCTGCTCATCAGCCATGACCGCTATATTTTGAATGATTTGTGCAATTATATCATTCACTTTGAAAATCAGCGGCTGAATACTTATTCGGGCAATTATGACACTTTTCAAAAAACACGGACTTTACAGCGAGAAGTTCAGGCTAAGCAGATTGCCAAACAAGAAATTCAGCGCAAACATCTGCAGTCTTTTGTCGACCGTTTTCGTTATAAAGCAACTAAAGCCAAACAGGCGCAAAGCCGTATCAAAATGCTTGAGAAAATGGAGATTTTGGCGCCGCTGTCTTCAGAGTATTCCAGCAGTTTCGATTTTCCCGAACCGATAGAACTGTCGCCGCCGTTAATCAGTCTGGATGATGTTTCCGCCGGTTATGATGACAATATCGTACTAAAAAAATTGTCTTTCAGAATAGTTGATAACGACCGAATTGCTTTGCTTGGGGCAAACGGCAACGGAAAATCGACTTTGGCAAAGCTCCTTTCAGGGCGCCTGACCCCGATGAGCGGAACAATAAACCGTTCTAAAAAACTTGAAGTCGGTTATTTCGCCCAACACCAGTCGGAAGAATTGCCTCTGGATATGACTGCTTGCGAATATATGTCAACATTAATGCCCGGCGTTTTGGAGCCGAAAGTAAGGGCGCATTTGGCGCGTTTCGGCCTTAATCAGGAAAAATCAATAACGCAGATTGCCAAACTCTCGGGCGGAGAAAAAGCCCGCCTGCTTTTCGCTGCTATGACACGCAATGCGCCGGCATTATTGATTCTGGATGAACCGACCAACCATTTGGATATTGAAGGGCGAGATGCTTTGGTCGAAGCTCTGAATGCATATAAAGGTTCCGTAATCTTAATTACGCATGATTTGCATTTGATAGAACTGATAGCCGATGATTTATGGCTGGTTAAAAATCATACCTGCAAGCCGTATAACGGTGACTTGGAAGATTATAAACAATCTTTGCTGGAAGATAAAAATACGGCTAAAAAAACAGTGGAACCGGTTAAAAAAGAAAATACGCGCAAGCAGGGAAACTATCACGAAATCAAACAGTTAAACTCGGATATTAAACGCCTTGAAAAAACTTTATCACGTTTGAATGATGAAAAAAGCACAATGGAGATGCGTTTTGCCGAACCTCTGCCGACAGAAGAATTAATCTCTCTGCAAAAAGATTTAGGCTGTTTGCAAAATCAGATTGATGAGGCCGAAGCCCAATGGCTTGCTCTTTCAGAGAAATTGGAAAATCTGTCTTAACTATAAATCCGGTCCTGTCAAAACAGCTTGTGTTTTTATAATTTCCAGCTAAACTCAGATTGTTTTCAAAATAAAATAGAGAAAATCATGAACAATCGAAAAAAAGTTTTTGTATCCGGCTGCTTTGACCTTATGCATAGCGGTCATATTGCTTTCTTTGAAGAAGCTTCAGAATTTGGCGAATTATATGTTAGTATCGGTTCTGACCGGACAATCCGGGAATTGAAGCATCATGAGCCGATTTGCAGTGAAGATGAGCGCCTTTATATGGTCAAGGCCGTACGTTTTGTCAAAGACGCTTTTGTCGGCTCTGGCTGCGGTAAATTAGATTTCCTGCCGGAGCTTGAAATCGTGAAACCGGATATTTTCTTCGTTAATGAAGACGGTGCTTCTGAAGCTAAAGAACAGATGTGTCGGGAGCGGGGAATTGAATATGTTGTCCGCAAACGCTTGCCTAAAGACAGTCTGCCGTACCGGTCAACCGCTTCTTTCCGCGGAATGATGAAAATTCAGGAGCAAAACCGCAAATAAACTTTTCGTCAAGCGCAAAAAAAAAAGCCCCGCAAGGAAAATCTGCCGGGCTTTTAAGCTAATATGTCGGAAATCTATAGGTTATCGCCCGCCTTTCCCTGCGGCAGCACATTTCTGGGCTTGTTTTTGTTGTTCGGTTTTCTTTTGTTTTTCTTCTCTTTCTTTGCGCTCTTTCTCTTCTTTTTCGCGTTTCTTGCGCTCTTCTTCTAATTGACGTTCTTTTTCTTTGAGTTCCTGAATGCGTTTTTCATTTTCTTCGCGCTTTCTTTCTTCCGTATTGCGCCGTTCTTCTTCGGAATGTTCTTTTTCTTTGCGCTCGCGCTCTCGGCGTTTTTGCTCCGAACGGCTTTGTTTGCTTTTGGGGTTGGCTTTTTTCGTTTCAACGATGATTTTTTTTATTTTTTTGAAAAATTCTTTTCTGAATATGCTCAAGATATCTTTCATAATCAGCAAAACATCTTCTTTTTCGAGCTTTTTCTTCTTTTCTTTTTCTTGGTGGGCAACTTCGTCCATAATCATTTTTTTGATAATTTCTTTATTGGCTCTTTCTTCTTTTTTCAGTTTGTTCAAAATAGCCATGCGAAATTCTATTTTTTTCTGTTCGGAAAGTTTTGAAGAAGTTTCATCTTCCAAAAAAGCAATGGCGTCTTCTATGTCGTGGCGCGATTCCGCTTCTGCCGCCTGCATCATTTCAGCTTTTTTTTCACGCACATATAATAACAGGCGATGAATTTCCACACCGAGATAAATCACCAGCAGAACGGTTATAAAAATAATTATGTATATGTAATAAGGATTCATGTATTCCTCTCCAAAGATATTATAATTTGCAATATTTAACATTTGATTGTATTTTATGAAAAAAATGATGAGGAAAGATATGCCCGAAAAAATTTTGCTTTTGTCTTGCTGTGCGCCGTGTTCTTGTGCCGTGATTAAAACTCTGGCTGAAGAGGGCAGGGAATTTACAGTTGTTTTTTATAATCCGAATATCAGGCCTTGGGCTGAATATGAAAAGCGGCGTGATGAAAATGCGCGTGTCTGCACGCAGTATAATGTTCCTTTTATTGAGCTTGAATATGATAACGGGCGCTGGTGCCAAGCAGTTACGGGGTTGGAAAATGAGCCGGAAAGAGGAAGGCGTTGTTCAATTTGTTTTCATCTGCGTCTTAAAAGGGTTATGGAATATGCCAAAGCTAACGGTTTTACGGCAGTCGGCTCCGTTTTAGGTGTTTCCCGTTACAAAAATCTGGCTCAGGTTAATGAAATGGCGGCCAAGGCTTCTGCCGAGACGGGAGTGGCATATGTTGAAATAGAGGGGCGAAAGGGAGGAATGCAGGAATTGCGCAATCAACTGGTTAAAGAATTAAAGTTGTATAATCAGGATTATTGCGGCTGCCAACCGCGAATAGAGAAAGAAATCAACGATTCGTAATTTGGCGATTCGGAATAAGCATAAAAAAACAGCGATTAAAAAATCGCTGTTAAAATTTTTTAGATAAATTAAGCAACGGCACTCTTAACAACCCGCAAAGGAACCATATATTCACGGGCAACTTCATCGCCTTCAAGCTCTACAACCAATACTTCGCTGACGGCTTTCAACGGAGAACTTGCTTCGGGATTAACGCCGGTAAGCAAAACAGCGCTTTCGCGGCTGCGGTATAATAAAGCGCTTCTGCCGCCGTCATAAACCAAACGCGGATTTTCAGGACCGCCGGAGCGTACTTTGATGATAATTAAAATTTCACCGGCTTCATTCTGAAGGATATTGTATTCTTCTTCTCTTTCCGGAACAATGTTTTCAGCCATTATCAACCTCTGTTTATTCGTTTAATTTATCAGAATGGTAACATATAATTGTTAATAAATATACTACATTTTTAATTAAATTTATTTTTTTTAATTTTTTTTGTTTTTTGTGTTGACTAAGTATTTTTTATCTATTATACATTCCTTCGTTACCACAAATTGTGGGTGCGTAGCTCAGCTGGTAGAGCATTTGACTTTTAATCAAAGGGTCTCGGGTTCGAATCCCGACGCGCTCACCATTTAAGAAAATCTCCGTAGAAATGCGGAGATTTTTTTGTGCCGTATAGCCCAGAAAATAAGCGGGTTTGGGAAGTTTTAGTGTGGAATTTTAGTCTATGAAGCCCCACCCTAAATGGCATAAATTTCGGTCTAAGCGGGTAGAAAGTCTCTGTTAGGGTGGGGCTTCTTAGACAACGTTCCACCATTGGATTTATTGGTGTTGAGGGCAAAATGTTTTAAATCGGTTTGTGAATCTAAACTGGCTATCGGTTGTCTAAAAATGTGGTTTTTCGCGAACTTCGCATCAAAAATGCCATCTCTAAAATTATTTTTTATCTTTATTTGCTTAAACAGGTTGAAGATATTAATGATGATTATCCCATCCGTATGATAGATATTGATTTGAGTAATGATCCTCTACAGGATCAAATGGGTGAAATTATAAATAAGTTAAATGCTCCAGAAGGCATGTCCCTAAAAGAAATCAAGGAATTGACCGGATGGAATGATGAAAATTTGGCCGAAAATATGAATACATATCTAAACTGTAATTTGACAATGATTTTACAGGCAGTAGTAACAGATGATTTCAGAATTCGCCATTCACAAGACTAAAAAACAAGCCCCGAGAGTTCATTCGGGGCTAACTTTTTTGCATTGCAACGGAGTTTTTATTATTTTTTTATGATCTCTAAAATCGTGCCATCTATGGCAGCTTTCGCAGTCACCACATCTTCATAGGGCATATTCATATCATCGACACCTTGATAAACCATTGTTACCATCAAAAACTCCGGATAACCTTCTTCGTTGCGGTTTATGGAATAATTGGTCTTGATATGCTTGAAGCTGTTCGGATTGTGCATTCGAGTGGATACAACCTTTTTCATCAGTTCATAATGGAAGCCATCCGCAAGACTAAACTGCGATGCAATCTCGTTTGTTTCTTCTGTTGAGTAGGGTTTAGCAGGTTCATTGGGTGCGAAAAAGCTGTACACGCCATAAATAATCAGCCCTAAAACAGCCATTCCCATTAAATTATCCGACAATTTATTTTGGTGTTCCATCTTAGCCATTGTATCCCCCTGTAATAAAATTGACTTTATTATATCTAACCGAATAAAAATTATAAAGTCAAACCAATAAATTATAAGTGTTCTAATAACACTCTACACTTATTTATAATACCCTAAGCAGTTATTGATTTGCAAATTGGGAGTATCAAAGGCATCCCATGCTTCAAGAGTGAGCGTATTGCCATGAACAATTTGTACCGATAATCCTAATATACCAAGCTGTAAATAAGCCATATTGACACACAAGCTGTCGATATCTGTTGCTTGAATCAATAACTTTCCGCCCAAATTGTTTACGCCTAACTTTTTGAAATGACTGACAGCCCCGATTATCATTGCCCCGGATCCACAAGCAGGTTCAGCCACCTTTAAATATCTGCCTGTTGGCAGTTTATCTCCGAAAGTTATGGCTGCCATGAACTCGCAAATGTGAATCGGCGTGAAAAACTGCCCGTGGAAATGCTTATCTAAGCGCATTTGACCAAAATAACGCCCCAAATAATCATCCGGCTGCCAAGCCAATAACTCAGACAAGATTTTAAGCATATTTAAAATAAGTATGATTTGAGATTGTTGATAATGCTTCGCTCGCTCCTAATATTCTGTATGACATTGTTCATATTTAGGCATATATTGTTCCAAAATCGGTTCTTGCATTCCAAAATTATGAACAATACAGCGCCCCATCAAGCAAAAATCATCAAATACGGTATGTAAAGATCGGTTGCTCTCTGTAGCCAATTGATTAAACATTTTGAAAAATTCCGCCTCTTTGGCTGACCAATCATTTTCGCTATCTTGGATAATTGGTTGTTGAGGTAGGCGGATGGTTGTTTCAGTTTGAAAAGTAGGAGCTGAAAAGTTGAAAGACAATTGGTCAGGCATAGCATCACCTCTATATATTAAATGTAAATTGAGGGTTGCTTAGTATTCGAGGGTTGTCCAGTCTTATCGAGACTATCTGCTTCTTTGTTTGTGAGGTGATATCGGTAATGTTATCCACAGATAAAAATGTACCCCTCCGATTCGTTAGTTGTATTTGAAAAAACAATTCTATTTTATGTTAATATTAGGTAATTTAGATCAAAAAATAATGACTTTATTCCTAATTGTTTGAATTTTATCACAAAATTTTATATAAAATGTTATTTTTTTTGAATTTTATTGCAATTATAGCTTGTAAATTGATAAAAATATTATAAACTTCTGTTTACCAAATATTAACTTTTAAGGGTGGTGCATTATGGAAAACACTACTTTAAAACATCAAGCAAGGTTATTCTCTTACCTGCTTCTTTCGTCTGTTTCGTTTTCGTCCTTAGTGTTTGCCCAAAATAATAACATTGTCATTGATCAAAATGCCCATCAAGGTGCCGGAGCTCCGCATTTTGTGCAATCAGCCAACGGCACGGATGTCTTAAACATTGTCAAACCTACTGCGGGCGGTGTTTCTCACAACAAATTTATTGAATATAATGTCTCAGATAAAAACCTTATTTTAAACAACCTTTCTTTTAACACCAATATCGGACAAGCTGAGAGTACCCTTGGCGGCACAGTAGCCTATAACCCGAATTTTGGACTTGGCGATGCCGCGCGGGTTATTTTGAACGAAGTTACATCAAACTCTACAACAGCTCTGAAAGGCTACACCGAGATTTTTGGTAAGAAAGCCGCTTTGATTATTGCCAACCCGAACGGTATTACCGCCGAAGGGGCCGGATTTATCAATACCAGTCGTCTTACAATGATTACGGGTAAACCGAATGTTGTCGATGGCAAGGTTCAGGATTTTGCGATTTCGACCATTGGTACGATTAAGGTTGAGGGTGTCGGCGAAGAAGCGTTCGGTCTTCATGTTCAAGGCGGTGGGGCAGATTTGGTCTCTCAAGCGGTTAAAATTGCCGGAAACATTTATGTTGATGCCGATCAAGAGCTTAATGTCAAGACTGGTAACGACACCTTTGACTATGAGAGCAAGAAAATCACATCTAAACCCTCGGTGTCCGAAACTGGCGAAGCCACTACGCCGGAAGTTACCGTTGCGATTGACAGCTCGGCTTTGGGCGGAATGTATGCAGGACGGATTAAGATTGAAGCTACGCAAAGCGGTATGGGTATTCGCACGGATGGCAATTTGGTTGCCGATATGGATAATGTTGAGATTACTGCTGACGGCGATATTGTGTTCAAAAACACCGCGGCCAAAAATAATGTGCGGGTTGCATCCGCTGCCGGGTCGGTTACACACCAAAACTCCGGCATTGTTGTTGCCGAAAACAATGCCTCTGTGTCTGCTAAAAATGATGTCGCCTTAAACGGCGACTTTGTTTTATCTGATACTTTGGAAATTGCCGTTGGACAAGATATTCACTCTAATACACAACTGGCTGCCCTTACCTCGGCCAACCTCAAAGCGGATAACGATATCAACCTCAACAGCCAGTTTTTGAATGCCGCAGATATTGCGATTGAAGCCAAAAACAACCTGACAAACGCCGGAAAACTGGTTGCTGATAATGATTTGACCGTTACGGTCGGCAATAATCTGACAAATAATGATACTATCCTTGCCCAAAACAATGGCAGTCTGACAGTCGGCAACACTACAGAACTTAACGGAACTTCAGTTTCAGCCAAGACTTTGGATATTAAATCAGGCACTTTGACCAACAATGCCCAAATTGCCACTGATGACACCTTATCTATTGCGACAACCGGAGACATAACCAACAACAGTAAAATTGCTGCGGGAACAGATGCAACTCTTGCCGCTGACAATATTCACAACCTCGGACAGATTGCCGCCGCCGGAAACATCAATATTTCTACTGAGAACGACTACATCAACCACAGGGATTCCGGTTTGATTGCCGGAGCGGATATGGTTATTGAAGTCGGCAAGGACATTATCAATTACCTGTCTGAGATTTTTGCGGGCGGAGATATTGAACTCAAAGGCAAAGATGCCAAAATCGGCGACGTTGACCCGAACAAGGTTTATGACAACCCGAACGTGGACAACAACCATACCGCAGAAAACGGCGGCAATAATGAGTTTGACATTAAAGATGGCGAGATTGACGAAGGCGATGATGAGCTTGAAATTACCTTGGTTGACAGCGGCAAAAAGATTATTCTGCCACCAGATGCCTTTGCGGAAGAACCCAAACTTGGTGACTCTTATACCATAGACGGTTACACGATTTATGTTGGCGAACGTAAGGTCACGCCTGCTGAAACGCCGGATGACGAGCCGACAATCAGCTTTGAAGACCTTGACAAGATGACAATTCTTGATGCAAACGGCAACGAGGTTAAGTTTACGCTGTGGGACGACACTGAAGCCGAGGGCGAAACGATTGACAAAACAAGTGGCACTGACTTTAAGACATCGGATAAAATTGATAGCCAGATTTCAAGCACGCCGTTTGAAGCCAGTGAAGACCAATTTAATGCCCTTGTGAATGTCGGCGGCCGTATCGAAAGCCTGAACAATATCGATATTAAGTCCGACAAGCTTTATAATATGGGGTATCATCACAACACAGGCACGGCAGGCTATAGTACCTATTATGACAAAATCAGAGATTCTGCACTTTATAACTGGGGTTGGTTGGAACTTGGGCGTTACAAAATCAACGCCACACATATGGATTCAGAAGCTGCATCGATTTTGGCCGGCAATGACCTAACGATTAACAGCCGTGACATCCTGAACCAGAGTTCGACGTTTTCGGCTAAGAACGATGCTGTTATTAATACGTCCCACCTTGTGAATCAAACCTACAGCGAGATTGCACAGCTTCCTATCTTGAAGCAAATGCGGACAAAGAAGAAAAAACGTCTTCGCACACGCAAAAAGACTTATAACGCTACAGAATATTACTATGAGCGCTTTTATTCCAAAGAAAAATCATTGGTTACTGCCGGAAACAACCTTGTTATCAACGCGGTGGACGGCAATGTCATTAATGACCAAGTCGAAGAACCTGTCGGAGCATTTCGTTTTGGTCGCGATGAAGCTCCTGACCTCAAATTGGGGCAAGTTCCTGTAGATTTGACCTTGCCTCGCGGCAACAACGGAATGTTTGCCGTCAGCAATAACCCGAAATATATGGTTACCTCAACGGTGGATTATTTTGGGCAGAATTTTATCGGCTCTGATTATTTCTTTGACCGGATTACACCTTTTTCAAATGAGTACAACACCCGCAAGATGTTGGGCGATCCGGCTTATGAAACCCGCTTGATTATGGATGCTATCCGCAAGGCGACTTACGGGCATTACCTCGGCAACGGCGAGATTTCAAACGACCTCGACCAGATGAAAGCCCTGTATCGCAATGCCGCTAACGAATATGAACGGCTAGACCTTAAAATCGGCATTGCCCTTACCCCGGAACAGATTAAACAATTGAACAGCGACATAATATGGTATGTGGAGAAAGAGGTTAACGGCGAAAAAGTGCTTGTTCCGGAACTTTATTTGTGCGATGCAACGCTTGATAAGATTAAAATCGGTGGGTACGGCGCAAAAATGACAGGTCAAAATATCGCAATCGCAGCAGGAAACATCAGCAACTCCGGCGATATGTTTGCCAAAAACGAGATTACGCTCAAAGCCCAAAACCTGTTAAACGAAAGCAACCGCGGACATACCGCCCGCATTATCGGTAGCAGAACGGATATTGACACTCAAACCCTGATTAACCGCAGCGGTAATATCGGCGGCGAAGTAACAACTATCAAGGCCGGCGATATTTTGAACGAAACCAAGAAATATACCGAAGAAATGCGTGATGGCAAAAACTATACTCTTACAGAGAAAACCGGACAAGAAGCCGTCATCTCCGGTAATAAGGGCTTGCAGATTGAGGCAAGCGGCACATACGCCAGCAAAGGGGCAAAACTCGAAAGCAAAGAAGGCGATGTCGCCCTTAAGGCAGAAAACATTATTTTAGATACGGTTGAATTGCATAACCGCGAAGAACGGACGATGAAAAAATCCGGCTTCTTGAGCAAAAAGACCACAACAAGCGTTAAAGACAGTCTTCAAAATGTGGGATCAGTAATCGTGGCCGGCGGCAATGCCCTCATCGAATCGGTTAAAGATTTATTCTCGAAAGGCTCAAAAGTCGAAGCCGGGAAAGATGCCCAAATCATTGCAGGCGGCGACATTACTGCCGTTGCCGCCGAAGACAGTAGCTATTCTTATTCCAAGACTAAGAAATCGTCTTTGGGTGGTTTGAAAAAATCGTTAGACGAAGTCGAACACGAAGAAAAACGCCTGCGCGGCTCAAATATTAAAACAACCGAGGGATTAACCGTTGTTTCGGGTAAAGATACAACGCTCGTTGCTTCAAATGTTGAAGCAGGCAAAGATGTCAATATTTTGGCGGGCTACAAAGCCGGAGTCGATGGCAAAGTCGAGAAATCCGGTAAGGATGGTTCTGTTAATATTCTAAGCGGCGAAGAAACTACCAAACACCGCGAAGTCCATGAAAAGACAAATATGATGAAATCTTTGACATCAGCGGTTGATATTGGTTTTGAAAACGGAAAAATTACCGTAAGTAAGGAACTTGGCGAAGAAACTAAAGATACTTGGGATAATGTCCAGAAGAATGCAGTTTCTTCTAATATTAAGGCTGGTGGAAATGTAAATATCAGTGCGACAGAAGATGTTAATCTTAAAGGTTCTAACATTATATCTGACAACAATGTCAGTATTTCGGCAGAAAATAACATCAATATTACTTCCTCACAAAGCACGGAAGACGACAAGAAAACCCACAGCGAAAGCAAAATTTCAGCAACTGCGGGGGTTGGACACGTTGCCGTGGATGCGGTTTATGCTGTAGATGCTAATATTGAAGCTGCTGAAGCAGTCAAAAAAGCTAAAGATAATCTAGATAAAATTAAAAAATTACATTCACAAGGGAAAGCTTCCTCGGATGCTGTAAAAGATGCAGAAATAAGTTTGGCTGCTGCAACGGCTAATTTGGCATTTGTTACTCAAGCAGCTAGTCAATCTTTGGAGACTGCCCAAAATACAGCCCCAACTTTAGGCTTTTATGCTGATGCAGGGATAACAACAGAAACAACTAAAACAGAAACAACTTCTGGTTCAGTTAAAAATACAGCATCTAATATTATTGCAGAAAAAGATATTAGCTTAAGTGCAGGAAACGACTTAAACCAAGTTGGGTCTCTAGTGATTTCTAATAAAGGCGATATAGAGTATAATGTAGCCAACAATCTCAATATACAAGCAAGCAAAGATACTTATCATAGTAGCTCACAAACAACTGAAAGCAATGCCTCAGCAGGTATCAGCAGTAAATCCGGTGCATATGGAAGTGTTGGTACAGGAAAGTCTAAATCTAAAGAAATCGTAAATCAGTATAATAATTCGGGTTCTTATGCAGAAGAAGGTAAGATTTCTTATAATGTCGCTGGCAATATGAATGCAGAAGGATATAATGCTCTTGCTAAAAATATTGATGTTAATGTTGGCGGGGATATGAATCTAGCTTCTAAACAAAATGAAAGTCATGCAAATAGTAGCTCAAACAGCTATAATGTAGGATTTGGAGGTGGAGCTCCGACAGGTGGCTTGAGCCAAAGCAGTGGCGAAAGTGATCGCCAGTGGGTAGATAATCAGACATCCATTATTGGTACAGAATCAGTTGACATTGATGTTGACGGTAAGCTGAAAATGGATGGTTCTTTAATTGCTAATATCGACAAAGACGGTAAAGATGCCGGAAATCTGGATATTAAAGCAGGATCTATCGAAGCTAACGATATTTATAATTATGACAGAAACTCCAATAGCGGAATTTCTATCAATACAAATCTGGGCGGGAATCCTTTGGGATCAAATGATGGATATGATGATGGTAAAACGCACCTTACTATCACAGATAATGGTTATGAAAAAGAAGGTATGACTCATGCAACTATCGGCAAAGGAAATATTGAAGTTGCTGATGGAAGCGATATCTCCGGCATCAACAGAGATATCAATAAAACAGAAACCATTACCAAAGACCAAGTAACAGGAGCGTTAGATGTTGACCTGACAATTAATCATTCTGTTATAACCGATGGCCCTGGAAAACTTATTGATGATATCGCAAATTATCATGAAAACATGCGTGATGCATCTGGTAACCTTGTTCAAGCAGGACAACAAGCTTCAGATTCATTAGAAAGTGGATTTTTCAATGATAATGTAGTTAAACCTTTGCTAGGTTTATATAATGCCATAGTTGGTACTCCAGGGGGGATTATTGGTACATTTGATGAAAGCAGAAGCGAGCTTTATGTAAATGGAGAAAAGGTTCCTGCTGAGGCCGTTGAAGAGACCTTGAAAAAGTATCAAAGTTATATTGTTAATGGTATGTTAAACTCACCAAATGATGTGGTTGAACTAAGCCTAGATGATGGAACTGTTATTCGTTATAACCCTAGTTATGGTTTAGTTGGAGACACATTTGAAGCTTTAATGGGAAAAATTTTAAGCGGAAATAGCACTACAGCTGATTGGTTGGCAATGAATCGTATTGTTGCCAGTGATTTAGAGACACGAAAAGATATGGATAATGCCAACAATATTTTCCACAGCCAAGGAACAATCATTGGAACTGGTGCCGCAAATATTCTAGATAAAAAAGGAACTTCTATTAATTCTAACCAGCATTTCAATGCATATGGACCTGCAGTAAGCTTTGATGATTGGTATTCATCTATAAGCAAATTAGTTCCTGATTCAAATTTATCGTATCATCATAATACAGATGATCCAATCAGGTATATAACAACAAAAGATGGATTAAAAATCTTGTATGATATACTAAATAATCCTGAGAATATAACTCATGGAGGTCACAGCTTCAAAGATGGTTATATGAAGAAAGAAAATGGAGAATAATATGAAAAAATCATTAGTTTTTACTATATGTTTGCTACTTTTCTGCACATTATATGGTAATATAGGTTATGCTATTATCTATTCTGATTTAAGTAGCAAAAGTTGGGGACTTGTTGATAAACCGGAAGCGGCTCAAATTTTTGCAGATGAACTTACTAAAAACGATTTGTATGTTAGAATTGATTTGTCTTCTGTTGTTTATAAAGATAAAAGAAGTTCCGTAGGTCTCGGTTCTGAGGAGTGCTCTTCTTTGAAACTAAAGCATGATGTTATTCTTCGTTTTGGAAATTATGATGGAATTACATCTCAAAAATATACTTTTGATTCTTCTAAAGTATATTTTATCAAAGGAAACAAAAAATATTATCTTCTCCCTAATAAAAAAGGTGTTTTTAATTTATCTGAAAATTTTTCAAAAGATAAAAACACCCAAAACCCATTGTATCGTAGTCGAAATTATCCATTAGGCGTTAATATATTCGCTTTCAGTTCGCCCCTTATTTGTAAACAATTAGATAATGCTATATTGGTAATTGGTGGAATATTTATCAATGGAGTTGAAGCAAAGCCAATTAAAATTCGCATAACTTATAGTAACTTGTAAGTGTACGCACGAGGGGGCTTTAGACTGTTTATAGTAGATTTATAAGAAAAATTATTATGCTGAAGCAAACTTTACATAGGAATATGCTATGATTAAACAAATTTCACTTTTGGCGGTGGTCGCCGCTTTTTCTTTTGTCAGTACCGCACAGGCACAAGTGCCGCCCGCAGTATTCCAGAACCAAAACCGCATTCAATTAGAGCAGCAGCGTTTGATGAATGAGGAGTTTCGCCGCCAAGAGCTTAAAAATGCCCTGAAACGCCCACAAGCACAGGAAACAGAGAAGAAAAGCCAAGAAAAAGAGCCGGATTTGGTTACATCCTGTGTGAATGTTAAGGAGATTGATTTCTCCGGCAACACCAAATTTTCAAAATGCGAAATCAACAAAGCCATAGCGCAATACAAAAACACCTGTATGGGGTTGCCGCAAATCAACGAAATGTTAAACAAAATTACCGATTTGTATATTGAAAAAGGCTATATTACCTCGCGTGCCTTTATGACAATGCCGCAAGACAAGCTGAAGCAAGGTATTCTGCAAATCAAAATCGTTGAAGGCAAGCTCTCCAAATTTGAAGGCATAAAAAAAGCTATGCGCTGGACGGCGTTTCCCTTTATGATGGGCAATGTGCTGAACCTCCGCGATATTGAACAGGGAATTGACCAAATTAACCGATTGGCCTCAAACTCCGCTAAGATGGAGATCAAGCCGGATGATAAAAACGAATACAGCAAAGTAGAAATCCAAAACGAACCCAAAGGCACAACCCGCATTACGGCATTTACGGATAACGCCGGATCAGAATCTACCGGAGAAACCCGCTTTGGTATGCGTGCCGCACAGGATAACTTACTCGGCCTGAACGAGCAAATCAATATGAGCTATGCTAAAGCTCCTAGTAAAAACTCAGACCATAGAGATGCTGATTATTTGACTGTGGGGGTGTCTGTCCCTTTTGGTTATTGGACTTTGAACAACAACTTTTCTTGGTCTGATTATCGCACAAGCTTTGTCCTGTACAACGGAGATCGCTTCTATTCTTATGGTAACAGCGTTACCAATTCCCTGAGCCTTGACCGGATGCTTGCCCGCGGACAGCGTTATAAAGTGTCTGCTAGCGGCGGAATTACTTATAAGCGCAACCAAAACTACACAAAAGTCCTTGATTTGAAGATGAAAAACGAGGTTTCAAGCCGCGATTTGGCGATTGCCAACCTCGGATTATCCTCTACATTTTATTTTGATGGCGGTGTTTTATTCCTGAACCCCAGCTACAACAAAGGAACAAAATGGTTTGGGGCATTAAACGACAACCATGGCAATTATACCCAGTCAGCACAGTATGAAGCATGGAAACTCTATGCCTACGGTTCGATGAATTTATTTGATACCGCTACTTATACCGGAACTTTGGATATGCAATACTCTCCCGATGAGCTGTATGGTACCGAAGCCTTTTATATTGGCGGCGAATATTCGGTACGCGGTTTCCGTAATGATGGTGTTCAAGGCGATAGCGGCTACACTTTCCGCAATGATATTGACTTCAATGTCGCAACCCTTGCCAAAAGCGATAATGAGATTTTGCAAGGCCTCAATTTTGGGCCGTTCCTTGACTACGGCTATGTCCATAACAACAATAAAGATTTGAAGTCTGAAATTCTGTCCGGCGCTGGGGGCAAAGTTTCTCTGAAATATAAATATTTTGACGGTTCAATCGGTTATGCCACTGTGCTGAAGAAACCGAAATGGATTGATGAAAACGAAGCCGTCTACCTATACGCGGGCTTTAATTTCAGTTTTAATTAAAAAAGGAGCGGTTAAACCGCTCCTTACCGTATATTTAGGATTAAAAGCCATGACGATTTCCTTAATATTATTTCAATATTAAATCAACATTAAATTTGTAAAATATGTTTTACAAAACCACTAATTTATCAGGATTTGTAAAATGTAATTGCATATGTGAATAAAGCCGCTTAGAGCGGCTTTATTTCTTGATGGTTAATATAAAAAGTGATTACAATTAAAATAGCAATCGCCTCATTACATGTTCCCACATAGCTAATTCATCATCATCAGTATAGTCATCATCGACAAAGTCTGCAAATAACTCATGTGCGACTAACATTTTTGCAGACTCAATAATATCAGGATCCATGCCAATTCTATAACAATTCAATTTTAAAGCACCTATTTCTTGCTTTGCTTTTGATGCATGTAAAAATTCATCCCAATTTTTAAAATCACAAATTTTAGCAAGAATATATTGGGCATTCATTAAAGTCAAATTATCATCTCGAGATTTATTCGCTTTAGTCAATACATTTATTATATCAAAATGTTCTTGAGGTTCTGTAAAATCTATTTTTGATTGATCAAAACCATTTTCTTTCATTAAATTATAATCTTTTAAGAAAAATTTTGCTTGCTGTTTAAAATAATCAACAGTTGTTTGGTTAGATTTTTGAGGAATACCATCAGGTGGTAAATCATTTATATCTTCGTTTGAAATATTTTTATTCTCAAACAAATAATATTTATATAATTTAAGTTTTTCTTCATCATCAAGAATAATATCATTATCTCTTTCCGTACTTTCTATCCAGAAAGTAGCCGTGTCAAAATCGTTAATATCATATTGAGAATTAATTTTGTAGCTTCCTAATTTTAGCTCGTATATTTCCTTTTTATATTTATTAGCATTGATAATATTATTCCAAGAATCTTCTAATATAATAGATATTAAATTTCTCGCATCCTCAATATTAAATTGAAAGTCCTTATCATCGTCATAAATTTCGTAGGAAAGAAATATCTCTGAGATATCAAAATATTTCGGAGTATATGTATAAATATCTCCGTTTTCATCTAAATTTCTTGTGTTGAAATCTTCTAATAGATTTTGTGCATAATGTTCAAAAGTCATAAAATAACTCCTTTAAATATAGCTAATCATCAAATAAACGCATTCGCAAGCTAACAACTGACAATTAACTAAAGGTTGTTATTATTTCTTTTGAAGTTGGATGAATAAATCTTTGGGCGAATGACCATGCTTACCAACAAGCACATATGCATGTTATAATAAATGAATAAAAAGTCAATCAATTTATATCATACTTAACATGATGTTTGATGTTGGTTTTCAGAAGGTGTGTCATTTTAAGGTGTAAAACACTGCTTTTGTTGTCCCGTGTTTGAGTAAGTATCCTTTTCTTTGAAGCAATTGCACAGATTTTTTGACTGTTTCACTATTTTTACGAAGGGTATCTGCAATATCTGCAACAGACCATTTTGATTGTTCTGCAAACAAGTCTAATATTTTTATTGCAGTGGCAGAAAGCTTTTCAGTTTCCTTTTTCTGAACATGTTTAATTTTTTCCTCCAACATCCTTTTTTGTTTTTGTAGAGATGTTACAAAGAACGATAACCATGGCTCATAATTTACTTCATCTGTCCATATAGATTTTTGAGTCCCGCGTAAGGCTCTATAATATCCTTCTTTACTTGCTTCAACGATAGATTCCATTGAAGCATAAGGCATATAGCTATACCCTTGTTGTAGCATCATCATAGATGTTAGAGCTCTAGACAAACGACCATTACCATCCGTAAAGGGATGAATCGCTAAAAAATGAACGATAAACACTCCAATAACAATAATTGGATGAAAATATTTATCATTGAAATTATAGTTTGTCCATTCAACCAGCTCACGCATAAGTCGAGGCGTATCAAAAGCTGTAGCTGTTTCAAAAATAGAACCGATTTCATGACCATTTGCATCAAATGCAGCTACACGATTGCTGTCTTTTTTATATTCTCCACGATGTCGTTCATCTTTAGAAGAATAGCGTAGCAAAATCTGATGCAACTGTTTGATATAATTTTCAGACAACGGAATGTCCTGATAATTATCAAAAATAGTATTGATTAAATCAGCATATCCGGCAACTTCTTCTTCATCACGAGATTTAAAAGATTTTTTGTCAATTGCACTGAATAATTTTTCAATTTCTACATCACTCATCTTATTCCCTTCAATACGATTAGATGAGCCAATAGATTCGATTGTGGCAATTCTCTTCATTACATTGAGCTGTTCTTTACCTATATTGTAAGACCCTCCTTGCCATATACCATTGAAATGATCAATATCAGCAATTTTTGTTAGCATTTCTGGGGTAATTTTAATATCTTTTATATTTGGCATAGAAAACTCCTGTTACCTAATAAAGAAAATTTACTACCTAATATTACCGAATAACACATTAATTGCAAACATATTTTACCTAATATTACCGAATAATGTATAGTTTTACCGAATTTTATAAAATATACTGAGATAAATTCCATGAAACAGAGTATGAGGAACTGATGACTAATTGATATTTTCTATTCCTCCGTATTCAGGTTATCAATATCCACGATTCCTTCTAAATGTTTGAGGATATCAGGATTATTGATCCGGAGGTAACGATTAACACGTGGATTCATAACAAGGCTTTTAATGTAACCTTTGACTAAAGTAAAATTTAGAACGTTAACTCCGTAATTTTCTTCAATTTCTTCATATTCTCCGTGTAAACGGCTTATTTCTTCCTCTAAACGAGTAAAATGGCTGAAATTCATGATGATTGCTTTTTGCCTACGGCGAGGAACTGCCAACAACTCGTCCGGTGTTGCCAACCAGATTGACCGGGCAAATGAAGCGGTAAAAGTCTTGCTCTCTATCATAATTTTTGTGGCTTCGATTTGCCGTTCCGGTTTCATTTTGCTCAAATAATTAAAAACTTTAGAGCCGACTATCTTATCTTTCAACATTTCTACGGCTTCATTACAAATGCCATTGAGAAGATTTTTCTTCTGCCGGATATTATTAGGCTGCATGGTAAGTACCCGTGCCAAACGCTCAATCGAAACACCTTTGTTAATTGCTTTTTCAATCATTTTTTGTTCTAGTACATTGGAT
This sequence comes from uncultured Alphaproteobacteria bacterium, assembly GCA_949493535.1. GTDB lineage: Bacteria > Pseudomonadota > Alphaproteobacteria > RF32 > CAG-239 > CAJLXD01. Next base: position 33,058 of record CASZWJ010000004.1, on the reverse strand, counting down.
ATATGCCAATGAATTTAACAGATATGCCCAGATTTTGGAAACTTTGTCAGATGAGGAAATTCATTTATTAGCCAACATGCATCAATATAGAAAAGATGCTACTCCACCAAGGACGACGAATTCACCTCAAGGGATAAAATATCATGATGATTTTATCCAAAATTTTGCTAATCATTATAAATATCAATATAAAAAGTCAGATGGAGAGTATAAATCTCTTTGTTGTGCTCTTTTAAGAACCGGACTTATTTACCAGATACCTACAATTAGAGATACAACATATAATCTGAGTCCATTTTTTGATAAAATTGTTGAATTGATTGATTTTCAGGATGCTTTGGATAAGGAAAAAGAACGAAAAGAACCTTCTGAAGATTAATGCACTTGGTGTTAATAATAAGCAGCTCCACAATGCTTTTTATACCTATACATTTAACTGTCGGTATTAATGCCAAGATTTTTATTATCTTCAATATTACAATTAGGAAAGTGAATATATGTCATGGGTAGAAGATTTATTGATATGAAAAGAGAAGCTGCTTTTACTTCTTCTTTGCCTTCAGATATCGTAGATATGTTTGAATACGATAATAGCTTATATGCTATTTGCACTCAGCATATATGTAGGATACAGACGCCGGATGAGATAGATCCACAAAGAGAAAATATAGAGGCTAAAGGGTTATGTTCGATCGTCATAAATGCCGGTATTAATAATACGTTGATTTCAAAGGTAATTGGCCAGTGTCGCAATCTTGTTATGGAGACTAGGGTAAAACAACAAAGTTCTTGAAATTGAATTAGCATGTAAAATTCTAGAAAATTTTTATAATGTTGTTGATGCCATAAAACGTACATAGTTAAACATTTAAATTATAGCATTGCATATAAACTGTGTTCAATTTTTTCTCGAACTCTTTTATCTATATTTTGTATTTCGCAGGCAATTTCCCTTATTTCTGCCATCTCTACATTGCTAGATAGTGAATTAACTCGTTCGAAAATAGCTGTTCCAACAATGCCATCTGCAATTTCCCGTTTTCCATAAAAATAAGCCAACTCCTTTGTTAGTTTAGAAAGCAACATATTAATATTTTCGTTAATCTCAGAAAAATCATCATTTCTTTTAGCTTTGTATTTTTGTTCAAATAGATTTATATTATCTTGTATTTTCTCTAATATATCAAAAATCAAATTTTTAATTCTAGCTTTATCATCAAATTTAAAAGTTTTTAAATTGTTATATTTAGCTACAATAATTGCAAATAAGGGAGAATTGAATGCAAATAAACTGGTATAAAATTCTTTATTTTTAAATATCAGATCTTCACTTGCATCAAAGAAACCATATATGTATAGGACACCTAAAGACACTACTAAGATAAGAATAATACACCACCATATTTTAGAAAATAGACGTATCATTTTTTTATCCTTACAGCCGAAGTATCCATAAAGCATAAGTCAATACCGTCGTTAATTTGCTCTAAAATTTTATCATCTGCGTCAAAAATAAACTTATTTTCAAATTTACAACGACTATTTCCTAAATCAGAAATTATTTGTGAAAATAATCCCGCAAAATAAGAAGAATGAAAACCTTTTATATACCCAGGGACTATAATTTTAATTATATCATGCTTTTTAGCCAAATCGACAATGTGTAATTTTTCTGCAGCTGCTAACCCATTATCTTTTCCACCCAAACTCGTTATCTTATTATTTCCCTTTTCAGTAATTTGACTTAAATTTATTTCATACATTTTATTTTGCCTTATTATATTTTTCTGTTACATTACTATCAAGAACAAATCTGGTAGTTATAATAGTTCCAGGAAAACTGTTTTCGAGTTTAAATACATAGCTATCATCAGGAGGATTGTCAACCACATTTGTGTTGTTAAAAAATTGTCTTCTTGGTTTTTGAGATGAACAAAAATGATACTTTTCACGAAAGAGGATACAAGAGTCTCCACTAATAATACAGATAGACGGTTTAATTCGATCAACAGATGAAAAGCCAAGAATGTTGACAAATTCTATTGTATCCATCAATCCGAATCCTCCTTTTATCTCAATATTATTTTTTAATGTTTTACAAGATACGGAATCTTGTACTGCATACAATGTTGCAAGTGCATTCCTATCATACCTTTTTAATAAGCCTGCGTGTTTATCTATGTAGTTATTTAAATCTTCTTTTATTCTGGGATTATCTGCATTTTTAATTGTTGATGCAATTGTCTGTCCCGTATTGACAAACGCTAAATAACAATAGAAATCTGTATTATTTTTCTTTTGCATTACTCCTGCAACAGCCCAATTGCCATTGTTAGTTTGATCGGATCCATGTCTTTCTGCATTATCTAGAACTTCATTTACTATACCGGATATTTGAGCTTCACCATCTTCAGTTAACGACAAATTGGCTTGTTTTAGCCATTCATTTAATTTATTAGTTAATTCATTTTTTGTCTTTTCAATGGTAGAACAGGAAAAATCACGACGTAACAGTTGTTTCTCGCCAAAATTATTTTTTTGTTTTATTAAAAGAGGAGATATATCTTTAGGAATAATAATATCTGTGTTTCCAAGGAATTCTTGTACACCAATAGCTTTTAGAACAGCCTTTATTCTATTGCTCATTTTACCTCCCTTAGAAAAGGGAAACATAGATTGATACATTATTCCCCAAATAATATATGGTGCAATATCTAAAATGTATTCATCGTTAAAATTTATTACAGCATTAATATCGTGATTTTCATGTTTAGCTAAATTAACTAATGTATTTAACGTCTGTTGGGGAAAATCTAAAAAGGAAAAATTCTCTATATTAATAATTGTTTTATGATCTTTACGATCTTTGGCAGGGAACCATTTAAGATTTCTTTCTGGGGCAAAAGTATCTAAAATTATATTTTGTTTTTTTCTACAAGCTAAAACCGTTTTAGGAAATTTATACTTAGATCCATACGGTGTTCTTTTATTTTTTAACAATCTTTTGGTTCTTTTTATTTGTTTTTTTTCATCATTACTAATGATATTAATTCTACGTAACAATTTTTTAAAATCTATATCAGATAAATTTTGTAGATAATTTTTAGACAAAGATGTAAATGACTTTATTTCCTCTATTTTTTTCATTTTAGAACATCTGACATTTAAATTTTTCATAAAATATAAACCTTGTATAATTAATTTTTAATTTATTATACCTTAGCATTTAAGAAAAACAACCCTATACAGAATATAAAACCAGTTTTTATAAAAAGTTCGAAAAGGGCGGAAAATGTATCTGCTAAAAAATCGGTTGATTCACAGAAGGGCATTCCTATCTCACAGCGTTTATATACAACATTTTGCAAGCATTTAGACAAGTTTGATGTGTTCGCAAAGTGCATCACCATTCAAAAAACTCCCTTCTCTTGCAGAGGGGAGTTTTTTTTAATGCCTGAGTAAGTAGGATAAGAACCCGAGGTGAGGGTTCGGTTGCCGGCGAGAGGCAGACGGAGTATGCCGGTGAGCAAAGCGAACGAGCGCCGCAGAACGAGCGTAGCGAGGACAATCCCGATACAATGTTACATAACTCCCTTCTCTTGCAGAGGGGAGTTATGTAACAAGAAAAAAGCCCCCGCTCTATAGAGCAGGGGGCTTTGGGTGTTTTAAATACTCCTTTATACTGCTTTATTGTTTAATCCAGAGTTTGCAGCCAAGCCATACATATCGCTGACATCCTGTGTCGGGTTAGATAGGGTATCTGTAGACGCCGAATTGCTGAGGCTAAAGCTGTTCATTGCCTGAATCAATTGGTCGGCATTGCTGATATCCAGCGTTGAACCGTCATAGAACTCTATGGTCTCAACTCTGTAAGATTCAGAGCTGAACTGATTGTTAATCTGTATTCCTTTGATTTCATTTCCATTAATGGAAATTTTCAGGTTATTATCAATCCGTTCAAATGACAAATTATCCAGATTAATACCTTTTCCAAAGACAATCTTATCATTGCCGCCGGTTTCATTAATGGTATCAAAGCCATCACCAAGATTATAAATATAGGTATCATTACCGCCACCTCCGTTCAGGGTATCATTGCCAATACCGCCAATCAGCGTGTCATTGCCGTCATTGGCATTGATTGTGTCATGGCCGCCATTGCCGTAAATGACATCATTATATCCCGTACCATTAATGGTTTCGTCACTATTATTTTGTGTTAAGGTCAATCCCTGAGTAGACAGATTAAACGTTGAGCCATCGGCAAATTGGAGCTTTTCGACTTGATTATTGACGCTGGTATAGAAATTATTAATCAAGATACTTTGATAAGGATCATTGCCGATCCAAATTTTCAGATTGTTTCCTTCCTGAGTAAAGGTCAAATCACTTTGAGAAATTCCTTCGCCAAATTTGATTATATCGTTTCCTCGAGTTTCGTTGATTGTATCGGCGCTATCTCCAAGATTATAAATATAAGTATCCCGTCCAACACCGCCGTTAAGCGTATCGTCTCCGGTACCGCCGATAATCGTATCATCGCCATCTCCGGCATTAATAGTGTCATTACCGCCGTTGCCGATTAAAATATCATTATACTGTGTTCCGTTAATAACATTAGCGTCATTATTCCCTTCCAAAGTCACGCCGCCGTTAACGCCGGGGACACTATTCCAATGAGCAAGAACATATTCATAATCCCAGCTTGTGCCGTCAGCAAAAACAATAGAATTTACCGTTGCGGAAGATTCTCCCTGTTCGTCAAAATAGCTGTAGATTCGAACAGAATCATCCGGAAGTTTATTGCCATTCTCGTCTGGCTCATATGAAACCGTAATTATCAAATCATAACCTTGCCGCCCCAAAGAAACTTTATCCGGAGAGATTCCCTCGCCGAATTGAACAATATCGGGTTCACTATTAGAAGCATTATTATCAGAATTATCAATTGCGTCATGCCCGAAACCGGGATTAAAAATATAAGTATCAGCCCCGTTGCCGCCGATGAGATAATCATTACCGGCGCCGCCGATTAAAATATCATCGCCGTCTTCGCCAAAAAGATTATCATTGCCATCGCCGCCATCTAAAGTATCATTGCCGGCACCGGCATAAATACGGTCATTGCCTCCCAAGCCTTGAATATCATCAACACCACTGCCTCCGGTTAATTTATCATCCCATTCAGTTCCATAAGTCAGGCCGAATTTAGAAATCATCATTTCTAAATCATTTCCGTTTTCATCACCCGACAACCGGAAAGCATCATAAATTGCCAGCAAATTATTATAACCGCAATTTTTAACCAGATTTTCAAATTCTCTGAAGATGGCAATTCCCTGGTCTGCATCAGCATTATATGTTTCTTGAATTAAGGCAACCGCGCTGTTCACATCAATATCCCACGACTGCGTTGTCTCGTTCCACAGAAGTTTCACATTTTCCAACAACGGCTTATAATGTGTCTGTGCCAACAGCTCGTTATTTATATACTCCTCCAAAAGCTCAAACGCGCGCAAAATATACGGCGCGGCCTTGCCGTGCGGATTAGGATCTCTTTCGCCCCAGCACCATGTGCCGAGAAACTCTTCTCCCATAAATTCTTCCAAAGCTTCGAGTTTGCGGCAATCATCCAAAACCGGACCATAAGTATGCTTGGGATCTCTGCCGCGCGGATCCATATTCTGAACCCCTGTCCAATGATAAATAAGATTGCATAAAATCTGCTGACGTGTTTCCAAATTTGTTTCAGCCGCATATTGCTGCACAAGATTTTTTAGCTCACCCGTGGCATCCAGAGCCATAGCTGTATGCAAATCATGAACATTGCCGAAACCGATTACATTAGGCAAGGCTAATATGTCTTCAGGAATTTCTATTTGGATTTTATCAACCGTATTCATCAAATCCGTATTAAACCAAATATCGCTGACCATACCGCTCGTGCCGTCAGTTTTGATAAAAGAACCGGTTTGCCCGATGGTGTTACCGTTTTCATCAACATTTCCAACGTTCTGATAGTTTAAATTAATTTTATCAATACCAAGATTATTCAGACTGAATAACTCTCCTGCTTCCAGATAACCATTTCCATTTTTATCTTTCCAAACCCTGACTTCATTCCAAGCCGTGTCTGAACTGTTGAAAACGCCATCTCCGTTGCTGTCAAGGTCTTTCAGAGCCTCAAAACCATTTGCTGCTTTTTGCCCATTACTCAAAATAGTATTATTTCCGAAGAGTTCAGAACCATCATCAATTTTGCCGTTTCCGTTGATATCCCTAACCAGCAAACCGTCATCTTTGCCAACCCAAGCCGTTTTCTCAGCAAAATTATTCCCGTCATGGTCAAAATAAACACCATCATCAACAGTCGTTGTTTCAACACCATCACCGTCTAAATCTACGATTAAGGGAGAGCTAGTATCTTCTGCTGTGCTTAAATTGCTATGAACTCCTGTTGCAATGTTCCACAACTGCCGCTCCATATCGTCTAGTATATTTTGTATCTTTTGCTCTTGCTCAAAAGCCCCTACTGCAATCTGCGCCGAAGTAGCTAATGTTCCAAGAATTCCTCTAGTTGGCGCAGGAACACCAATTAATCCAAGAACGGAATTTACAGCAAGCTTTCCTATTCCTATATCTTCAGCCATACTCCGAGATAATGAAGATTGAGAAATACTTATGTTTTTCCACTTATCTACTACATATTGCAAAATATCGCAAAAATACCCTCCATTTTTAACTTCTTTTCTAAAAGTCTCTTCTAAAATATCCACATCAATTAAATTTATTTCAGTAGGAAAATTTCTAGCTAATTTTAAAAATTCATTATTCTCGGGTTCCTCTTGTGCTAACTCTAAAAAACCATTAATAAAATCGTCTGTTATCATTTCATCAATTTTTTGATCATCTAAATTATACGATTTTAATATTGATTTTGCTAAAGATTTTGTTTCATTAAAATTATTAGAATTAACCATAGTTATTCTCTCAAATGAAAATTTATTAAATTAGATGTTTAAGATAAAAACTATTACATTTGCCATATTTGAATTATTAAATTTAATCAAAGTCATAATTTAATGTTTTAACTTCACCGCTCTCCTCATAAACATATTTTTTTCTTTTTCCTTCAACGAACTCATATGTTACCCCCTCATTATTCTTAATAGATGTATTAGCTCCTGATGCTATTAATAAATTAACTGCATCAGAATTTTTTATAGAGGACGCAATAAACAAAGGCGTATTTCCTTCTAAATCCTGAGCATTTACATCAGCCCCTTTTGCAATTAAATACTTCATTAATTCCAGCGTTTCTCCTCTAGGGGTCAATGCTACTTTATGAAGTGCTGTTTGTCCTGCAAAATCTTTTTGATTAACATTAGCTCCATTCTCAATTAGAAGCTTTAACATGTCCAAAAACAAAGGATTATACTGCTTTCTAGCATCCGAATAAATTTGATGAGCTATTTTCTTTATTGATTTTAATTCTTCTGAAGTAATGTCTTTACAAGGCTTAGAAATAATATTAGGCAAATCACAGTATTCAGATTCTGTTTTTGTCATTTCTTCAAGAATCTTGATTTCATCATATTCTACCTCATAAGATTGGACAGGAAGAAGCGCTACCCATTCGAGAGGTGTTATTGCTTGTTCTTGCCTGCAGGCAATTTTATTAACATTTACCCCCCTATCTATTAATATTTTCACTTTTTCAATAGCATTATTTGGATATTTAGCATTAGAACCTGACACCATACTTTTAATTGCTGTATTTAGGAGTGTATTGCATAAAAAAACTCTCTCCACATCAGAATTATTCTCCAATAATTTCTTAACATCATCTGGGGTTCCGTTTAAAACAATCTCATGAGCCTGCTCATCTGTTATTTGCATTTCTTGAGCAGAGAGGGACGATGAACCAAATAACAACAATAAAAAAAATAGATGTATGAAACATTGCGAAATTCTACTCATGGCACTCTCCTGATAAACATAACGTATTGTGTAATTAACGATATCTGAAAGACTGAATATCGTTTTAATTGATTTTATGCTATAAGATTAAATTATAAATTGCAAGAGAAAAGTACAATTAACAGGATTTTATTTTAGAGCACATTTATTTAAAGTTGTTTTAGCTAAGCCATCAGCTATTTGGACGAATTAAATTCGATTACTATTAATTGTTCATTCTATCTTATACATATATTTTAAATATGCAACTATTAATTTTTATTTTATGGATAAAATTACTTGAAATACAATATATTATATACACACAAAAAAAATCCCTTTCGGGAGATTAAAAAAATTATGCCGCCTGCTCTAATGTGAGTAGTTCGCCATCATCAACTTTACCGTTCTGATTTGAATCTTTCCAAACCTTGACTTCATTCCAAGCCGTGTCTGAACTGTTGAAAACGCCGTCTCCGTTGCTGTCAAGGTCTTTCAGAGCCTCAAAACCGTTAGTTGCTTTTTGTCCGTTAGCGAGAAGAGTATTGTCACCAAATAATTCGGCGCCGCTGTCGATTTTACCATTTCCGTTAATGTCTCTAACCAACAATCCATCGTTAGCTGAAACCCAAGCGGTTTTTTCTGCAAAACCATTGCCATCATGGTCAAAATGAACGCCATTATCTAAAGTTGTCGTCTCAACTCCGTTACCATTTAAATCTAGAATTAACGGAGAACGAGTTACTTCTGCTGTTTTAACGATATTTCTTGTTTGTTGAGCTATTAATTTGGCTAATTCATCTAACCTTCTTCTAATCTCTTCGTAAAGATCTGAGTATCCATTAGAAGTATTATTTATCCCTTTATCAATTTCTTCTTGAGTTAAGGGCTGATCTCCTGTTCCTTTGAGACCTTCTTCAGGACCATCCGGTTGATCTTCAGGCGTATTTTCTTCGCCTGTTGGATCTTCTGGATCATCCTCAGGCGGAGACGGAGGTGTATCATCACCGGGACCTTGAGGAGGAACACCTGGGCCTTGAGGTTGTCCTTTTTCTCCATTTTCACCATCCTTTCCGGGAAATTCCCCCGGAAGTTTGTAACCGGTATCTTTATAGCCCTGTCCATCAGAACCGTAGCCAAGAACGCTTCCATCTGGCAAAACAATTAACGGTGCGCCATTAGAACCGGCAGCAGGAAGATTCGTTTCATCCAAATCGCTGGGCTCTTCGTCATAAAAGTCATGTATAACGACTGTGCTTCCGTTTGCCAAAATGTGAATGACGTCTTTGCCGGAATATTTCGTTTCTTTAATTGTAGAATTGTAATGAATCACATCATTGGCCGTTATTTGATAGATGTAGTCAGTGCCGCCGGATGTATTTTGAAGCCAAACATCGTCCCGCACATCATCATTGCCAAGATAAATGTGATTGTTCCCGCTGCCGGCACGAATATCATCACGTCCAGTTCCGGCATGGATAATATCATTTCCGGAACCTGTTTCTATAATGTCGTTGCCGCTGCCACCGGTAATTTCATTGTCTCCATCACCGGCAAAAATTTTATCATGGCCGGAACCGCCATCTACTATATCTTTTCCGATTCCACCATAATAAATATCATTTCCGCCACCAAGTTTAATTGTATTTTGATCTGTATCAATATCTGAGATTAAATCTTGAGTTATATTTCCTATTCCGATTATGTTGGTAACACCGTCAAATATATCAAGTCTTCCAGAACCGCCATCTACGATATCGACGCCGTTGCCACCGTAATACACATCAGAACCACCTCCGAGCATGACTCTATTGTTGCCACTGACGCCATTTACATTATCATTAGCCAAACCACCTAAATAAATATCATTTCCAGATCCTAAATTTGCATATTTATTAATGCCTGCTTCTTTTTCCAAAATGCCGGCATCTATAACATCATTTCCGGCACCGGCATTTATTTCATCGTTTCCTTTACCGGCGATAATATAGTTATCTTTTGAGTTTCCTGTAATGATATTTCCTTCGTCGCAATCAAAAATGTAATTTTTTCTTCCATCAGTAATTTCAGCATAAAAACCATTTATAGCCGTAATGTTGTCTGTATCTTTGGCATTAGTTAATGTGATATTTAATTTGTCAAAATTAAAGTTTTTACTATATTGATCAAAAAACTTACGGCTTATTTCTTCTAATATTGCACAGTTTCTAACATCTTCAGGGGAAGAACAGTTATTAAATGTTCTATTATTTCCAACATAATTATAAATAATTCCGTCGCTAGCAGGTAGACGATTAAATACATTGATTCCGATAAACTGAGTACCAATATAATTAGTCCAAGTATTACAATTCGGTCCCAAGGCTTGATAATTGATTCCACCTCCGGCTACATTACTGTCAGCCAAAGCATTGCGAAATTTTGCATCAAAAACTATTCTGTCAAACATAGCCTGAGGATCTACTACCGGAACATCTGCTGTATAAAAATGGTTATCTTCGGCAAATTCCTGCGTAACCTCTTGATTTAGTTTATCTCCAAAATGAATAAAATCTGGCCACGCCTGTGTCTTTCCATCTATAATATATGTTTTACCAGAACGCTTCTCGCTGATATCAAATCTTATTTCACCATTTTCTTCAATTAAATCGACACTTCTAATTGAAAGCACATTCCCGTTATTATCATATTCAACTAAATCATATCCGGTATGGGATGCCATATTTCCTACAACTGCTATTGCTAAATCACGGCTGTGAACTTGTAATTTGAATGTACTCATGGAAAACTCCTTTGTAAAAAGTGTAAAAACACATTTCAGATTTTGCATATAGCTAAATCCGTGAAATAAATTTTGAAAGCGGTTAAATTCTTAAATCGTTATCAATAGGCGTTTGACAGGGAAAATAAAACCAAGACCTTGCAAACTGAAAAATGTGAATACATTTCTGCGGTTAAATCCTCCCTTGATAAAATGTTAAAATTTTCATGTTAAATTTTCTTTCCCTTTGGAATGGATACTTCATAAACTTTATTTCTTGTATTAATGTATAGTTTAGATGGATTTTCTCTTTTATCTAAACTAAGGGAAAAACTATCAGATATTGTTTGAATATCCTCATCTCTGATATCCCAAACAGTAAAAGCAGCATATGGAGAGAAACGTTCTGCTGCAAAATATTTATGTATGCTTTCAGTTCCTCCACCAGGAGACTCTTTTTCATAAACATTACCATTTAAAACGAATCCATCTTTTGCAGGATTAAATGGATGAAACTCAAAAATCCTTATACCAACTAAGTTTTTTTTGTTGGAAAGACGAACAAACTCCAAGCTTCCCATAAAAATGTTCATGCCGTTATCTTCAAAAAATATGATATCTTTATTGTGGTTTCTATAACTACGAGTGAAATGGCGATAGGTCATTGTTGCAACACCGCTTCCGCTTATGATTGCACAATTTTTCAGTCGCTCTACGCCTGTTTTATATTCACATTTCTTATCCGGTCTTACAACAAAAGTTAAAATAGAATCTAAATGTTCAATGGCTATTCCTCGGCCTTTATAGTCATCATAAGAAACATCTTGTATAGAGCCTATCGGAAGCTTCATTTGACATTGGTCTTTTTTATAACATTCTTTGATGCTGTTAAACTGCGGAACAGTTGTATATGTAATATCTTTATAAGTATCAGGAAAATAATAACGTTTATTTGTCCTATATTTACCTTCAGCATATTTCTTTGCCCATTTTCTGTCTGCTTTTTGATTCGGTGTCATATGAATTTTATCCATCATTTCATATTGGTCTTTGACACATTGAATTAATTCATCTATCGGTAATTCCGAATCGCAATCTACCACCGGACCATAAGGATCATCGCTATAAGCACCTTTAATTGTACTACAGGATATAGAACAGCAAAGGCCAAATGTTAAAACAGCTATAGAAAAATATTTTTTATTCATTAATCGATTCTCTTTTCTAAAAACAAAAAAACTTCCACAAGCGATTGCCGGGGAAGTTTTGCAAAAATAACAGCCTGATATTCAGGGGAGCATGGATGTGATGGGGAATTGCTTCGCCCAGAACAGTTCCGATTCCAACCCACAGAGATTGTCTCCGACTAAAAGCCTTGACAATGTATTGGCTGGGATTATACTCCATATCAGATCTCCTGAATATTAGAATTTCATTGTCGATAGTTTCGCAGATAAAAATTTGTTTTGCAACAAGATTCTGCACTTATTAAATTCCATTTTCGAATAAAATCCATTCAAAATTGAAATGACTCTCCAGTTTCTGCGGGGTTGAGTATTTGTAAAAAAATTACATTTCTTAAAATTTAGTAAAAAATCTTTGACATTGTGCAAAAATATCCATAATCTGATTTGCATATTCATCCTTTAGCAAAGGGCAGCGATATGGAAAATCAAACATCTGCATCTCCCGCGATTGACACAGGCTTAGCGTGTTTTGCGATTATGGGGAATTTCTTCGAAAAGCCGATTTCGCTCGACCAAATCAAGCATAAATACGATCGGCAGAATTCGCATTTTGAAGAATATGAACTGCTGCAGTTGGCAAAAGAATTTTCTTTTAAAGCCAGATTTGTGGAAACCACATGGGGCCGCCTGAACAAAACCAATCTGCCCGCCATTGCTCAAAGCAAAGACGGGACTTATTTTATTCTGGGCAAATGCGATGAAGAGAAAGCCCTGATTCAGGATCCGGCAGCTGGTAACAAGCCGCAGATTTTAAACAAAGAAGAATTTGCAGACAGATGGAACGGCCGTCTTTTGATGATGACCTGCCGCGAGTTTATCAACGGCAAAAACCGCAAGTTTGACATCTCGTGGTTTATTCCGGCGGTGGTCAAATACCGCAAACTGTTCGGCGAGGTGATTCTGGCGTCATTTTTCTTACAGCTGTTTGCACTGGTGTCGCCGCTTTTATTTCAGGTGGTGATTGATAAGGTGTTGGTTAACCGCGGGCTGTCGAGCCTTGATGTGTTGATGACGGCGTTAATCTGCATTGGTATATTTGAAACCATGCTCGGAGCTTTGCGGACTTATACTTTCTCTCATACCACTACCCGCGTTGACGTGGAGCTTGGCGCAAGCTTGTTCAAACACCTCATCCGTCTGCCGCTGTCTTATTTCGGCTGCCGCAGGGTCGGTGATACAGTGGCACGCGTGCATGAACTGGAGAATATTCGCAACTTTTTGACCGGTTCGACCTTAACCCTGATTATTGACTTCTTTTTTACCATCATCTTTTTTACGGTGATGTTCTTCTATTCAAAGACCCTGACACTGTTGGTTTTGCTCTCCATTCCGTTTTATGTGGTGCTTTCTTTATTCTTCACGCCGATTTTGCGGGTGCGGATTGACGAACGTTTCCGCCGTGGAGCTGAGAACCAATGCTTTCTGGTGGAAGCGGTTTCCGGCGTGGAAACAGTCAAGTCGCTGGCAGTTGAACCGCAAATGCAACGCCGTTGGGAACAGCAACTTGCAGCCTATGTCGGGTCATCTTTCAGGGCTTCGCATATCAATAATATCGCCGGACAGTTGGTACAACTGGTGCAGAAAATCACGATGGCGTTGACCTTGTGGATTGGTGCAAGTTTGGTTATGAAAGGCGAATTGTCGGTCGGACAGTTGATTGCCTTTAATATGCTTGCCGGACGCGTGACGCAACCGATTTTACGCCTGGCGCAGTTGTGGCAGAATTTCCAGCAGGCGAAAATCTCCATGGATAAGCTCTCGGATATTCTGAACAATCCGCCGGAGAATACGACCAACCTTTCCAAAGGTTCGATGCCGGAGATTAAAGGCAGCGTGGAATTTAAGGACATCACTTTCCGCTATGTGCCGAACGGGCCGGAAATCCTTAAAAAGATGAATTTCAAAATCAAAGCCGGACAGAAAATCGGTTTTGTGGGGCCGAGCGGTTCGGGAAAATCGACTGTCACCAAGCTGATTCAGCGGCTGTATATTCCCGAAAACGGCAAGGTGCTGATTGACGGGATTGACATTTCCACGGTAGACGTGGCGTGGCTCAGGCGGCAAATCGGCGTGGTGCTGCAGGAGAATTACTTATTTAATAAGAGTGTTCGCGAAAATATTGCCCTCACCAATCCGGCGATTTCTATGGACAGGATAATTGCCGCGGCCAAGCTGGCGGGCGCGCACGAGTTTATTACCGAGCTGCCGAACGGCTATGACACGATTATTGAAGAACGCGGTTCCTCGCTTTCCGGCGGACAGCGGCAGCGGATTGCCATTGCGCGGGCTTTGGTAAATAATCCGCGGATTTTGATTTTTGACGAGGCGACCTCGGCGCTGGATTATGAATCCGAGCGGATTATCCAGCAGAATATGGCCTCCATCTGCAAAGGGCGCACGGTGTTTATGATTGCGCATCGGCTTTCGAGCGTGCGGGAGTGCGACCAGATTATCACCATAGAAAAAGGCGAGATTACCGAAACCGGAACCCATGACGAGTTGTTAAAACGCGGCGGACGTTATGCTTATCTGTGGAACAGCCAGACCGCGCCGATTGTTCCCGCCAATGAGGAGACAGCGGCATGATGGAACAGCTGAAAAGATATTGGGAAATAGCCAAACTTGCCCTGTTGCAGGAGAAAGCCTCCGCGGATAGTAAAATCAAAGGCATGAACGAGCATGAAAAAGAGTTTTTGCCCGCGGTTTTGGAAGTGACCGAAACGCCGCCGTCCCATGCCGCGCGGTTGTTGACTTACCTGATTATGTTGATGTTTACGGTGCTGATTTTGTGGTCGGTGCTGGGCAAGATTGACATTATTGCCACGGCGACGGGCAAGCTGATTCCTGCCTCGAACATCAAGACCATTCAGACCTTGGTTGACAGCGAGATTGAAGAAATCTTTGTGCAGGAAGGGCAATATGTCAAAGAGGGACAGGATCTGATTAAGTTTAACCAGACCGAGGTTCAGGCGAACATCCGCCGCATTAAAAACGAGATGAAAGCCTTGGAAATTGCCGTTGCCCGTTTGCAAGCGCTACTGACCGACAATCCGCAAGAAAACTTTGCGTATGACGAAACGATAGATGAGTATCTGATTAAAATGCACTCCGGCTTACTCAAAAGCCAGATGACGGAGAAAGCCGCGAAGATTGAAGTATTAAACGGGCAAATTGCCAAAGCCGAAAAAGAAAAAGACACGATAGCTGCGGATTTGAAAAGGATTGAAAAGCTGCTGCCGAGCGTGAAAGAGCGGATTGAGAAAAAGAAAATTCTGGCCGACAAGAAGCTTATTGCCCGCCTGACGTTTCTGGAGCAGGAAGAGGAACTGACCAATTTGCAGGAACAGCGCAATGTGCAGGTTAAGAAAATGGCGGAAACCGAAGCGAATATCGAATTTTTGAAAAAAGAGCTGCGGCAGTATCTGGCGGAATTTGACAAGAGTATCATGCAGGAACTGACAGATAACCGCGAAAAACTCGCTTCCTACCAGCAGGAGCTGATTAAATATGAGGAGGCTCTGAAACGCACAGTCGTTAAAGCCCCATTGTCAGGTTATGTGCAGCAGTTGGTGTATCACACCAAGGGAGGCGTGGTGGAAACCGCCAAGCCGATAATGAATCTTGTGCCGGAAGATTATCAGCTTGAGGCCGACGTAATGATTTTGAATAAAGACATCGGCTTTGTGCGACCGGAACAGGATGTTGAAATCAAAATCGACAGTTTTCCGTTTACCAAATACGGGACGATTAAGGGCAAAGTGCGCAATATTTCCGGCGATGCAGTGCAGGACGAAAAACTGGGGCTTATTTTCCCCTCGCGCCTGACGCTGCTGGATAATAAGATTTTGGCGGACGGACAAGTTGTACAACTCAAACCAGGCATGAGCGTCACCGCGGAAATCAAAACCGGCAAACGCCGCGTCATCGAATATCTCCTCTCTCCGGTCATGAAATATCTGAATGAAAGCATGAGAGAGAGGTAGGAAAATGACAAAAATATTTTTTAGTAAAACTCTAGCCTTATAACAGGTTATAGTTCTAGATATTATTTTTAGGCTTTTCTGCGGCAGTTTAAAGCGCGAAGGAAATATTTGCAATCGAATTTTGAACATGTTAAAAGCATTAACAACAAAAGGAGGCGAAAAGATGCAAAATATTTTGGAAATTGCCGAAAGCAATCAAAAACGGGCATTTGAGGTTATCAAGGACAGCGGCGTTATTGAGGCCTGGCAGTCAATCGGGGCGGAAATCAATTTGATAGGTTCCCTTAAAATGGGGTTGTTAATGACGCATCGAGATATTGATTTTCATATTTATACGCCGCAATTAAATCTTTCTGAAAGTTTTGCAGCTATTGCCAGGCTGGCTGAAAATCCGCGTATTTGTCGCGTTTCCTATAATAATATGCTGAATGAAGAAGACGCCTGCTTGGAATGGCATGCCTGGTATCTCGATTTGCAAAATCAAGAATGGCAGATTGACATGATGCACATTGTCAAAGGCTCAAAATATGACGGGTGGTTTGAAAAAGTTGCGCAAAGAATAGGGGAAGTCATAACGCCCGAGCAGCGGCAAACCATTCTGAAGTTAAAACATCAGACGCCGGAAGATGTTAAAATTATGGGAATAGAATATTATCAGGCCGTTATTCGCGACGGCGTAAAAACTTTTGCCGGATTTATGCAGTGGCGGCAAAAACATCCGGCCGATACCATAATTGAATGGCTGCCTTAATCTTATTTATAAACATTTTAAGTCTCATAACCGGCAATAATCGCTTTAAAATGCTTCTGAATTTGTTATATTGGCGATAACTTATAAAGATAAGAGGTCAAAGTGGTTGCAAATACTTTTTGGGCGCTGTTAGGCTTGGGCTGTTTAACGGGGGCAATTCCTGCAATCCGCTATAAAAAAGCGGTTGCTTTTTTAGTGTGGCTGGCAGCAGGAGTTTTATTCTTCGGTTTTATCAGGCATATGCTGCTTGGCGGCGAGGGCGGATTTTCATTCCGCTGGCTGGAATATCAGTCGCTGCATGTAGATATTTCCTTATCATCGTCAGCAGCTGCTTACGCCCAGATATTTCCTGTTTTTTTACTGTCGTGGATTGCGCTGCTGGTTGCCGTTTTTAATGCTGATGAAGCGGATAAAACGCGCTTTATGGGAATGGTTCTGTTAAATCTCTGCGCTTTTTTTCTTTTGATTTGCAGCGATAATTTAATTCAATTGCTGATAAGCAGCTGCCTGATAACCACAATCGGTTTTTATATCATTAATGATACCGAAGCCAGACGCAAATATGTTTTTTATAATTTGCTGGCAGATATGTTTTTGTTTACCGTTTTTGCCGTTATTTACGGAAGTTTGGGAAATCTGGGATTGGAACAGCTTGAGAAGTTTGAAGAAATGGGAGCTCATCGCGACCTGGTGGCTTTTTTGCTTGTCTCCGGCGTTTTTCTTAAATCAGGTTTGTTTTTGTTCCACAACCAGCTCTTGGATTTAAGCAGCCTTCATTTTAACCGCATGATTTATATGCTAAACGCGTCAACGCCGTTAGCAGGACTGATTATCTTGGCCAAAACGCAGGTTTTGCTTTCCGCCTCGGGATATGCTGCGCCGCTGATACAAATCCTTTCGGTTTTAACGCTGGTCTGGGCGGCTCTTAATGCCATGGTTATGGATAATATTAAAGAGCGTGCCGTTTATTATACAATGATGTTTTATGCCTATATTTATATTCTCATTTCGCTGAATCATCTGGAGCTTTATACCCAGTTGCCTTTGTTGGTAATCTGCGCTTATCTTCTGAATCTCAATATTTGTTTAATTTATCAGGCTTCGTCCTATGAACTTTACGCTTCAAAAATGGGCGGTTTTATCAGCGGAATGCGTTTTACGTTTGTTTTGTCGCTGTTTGCCGTTTTTGTCATTTTGCAAACCGTATTAGGACATTGTACGGAAACGATATATCATTGCGGAACGGTGTTTGCCGTCTTTATGCTGATTGCCTTGGCGCATTTGTATCATCAGGTTTACTTTGGCGAGAAAAAAGCCGACGAACGGGTGATGGCCTTATTGAGAAATCCGGCGTGGTATTTGTTGATTCCGGCGATTATTATTGCGGCGGCATTGGTTTGGCTGAATCATTATTGGCCGGCGCGGATTTTTTATGTTTATGCCGGTTTTCTGCTGCTGATTGTTGTTTATCCGTTCCGGAAACTTGAAAATCTGGCAGAGTTGGAAGCTTTGCAGGAAGAAGACTATTTTGAAAAGCTTTATAATGCCGTGATTATCACGCCAATTAAAATTCTCGGGCGGATTTTATGGCTGCTGGTCGACTTTATTTTAATAGAGCGGACGATTATCAGTTCTCTTAATCAGGGAACGGCTTTGCTTATCAGGGCTGCTGGCTGGATAAATTCTCCCTCTGCATGGAGGTGGCTGGCGCTCAGCGTATTTGGTATCGGCGCAATGTTTTTATGTTATTATGTGAGGAGATAGTCTGTGCTGAATACTTTTTCCTTATTGTCGCTGATTATTGCCATTCCGTTTTTGGGAATGTTGTTTGCGCTGGCTGCTAAAGATGCTGACGACGGCTCAACCCGTAATGTGTATAATGTCAGCCTTTTTGCAGTTATAGCCAATATTGTCATGATTTGGCGTATTTTTATGCTGATTGATGTTTTCAAGCCCGGTTTCCAGTTGACGGAAACCTTTAACTGGCTGGAAACGCCGGCTATTAACATTATGTTTGGCGTTGATATTTTTTCTTTGCTTATGATTTTATCTGTCCATATAGCCTTTATCATCGGTTTTATCGGCGTACGTAACAATATCCGCCAACAAAAATCGTTAATGGTTTTTGCTCTGCTGTTTTTGAGCATGATAACCGGTTTCTTTGTTGCCGCAGATATATTCTCGTTTTATTTTTTCTTTGAAGCAATGCTTCTGCCGCTGTTTATGCTTATGGGAATGTTTGGCGAAATCAGGCGGCGCGGGCTGATACACCGTTTCTTGCTGTATAATATGCTCGGGGCGGTTGTTTTGTTTGTCGCAACTGTTTTGCTGTTCAACCATCAGGGCGGTATGGCCGGTTTGCGCCAGCTTGCGGAAATGCCTCTGTCTAAAACGGTCGAATATTTTATCTGGGGTGCCGTTGTATTGTCCCTGTTATCGCGAATACCTATTTGGCCTTTTCACTATTGGATTTCGTCAATTAATGCCAATATCAAAAATCCGCTGGTGTTTATTATTTCGGCAATCATTCCGCTGACGGGCGTTTACGGTTTTGTCAGGTTCTTGCCGACAACGCTTCCCGAAAATTTGAAAGACTATATCTTGCTTTTGCAGATAATCGGCGTTGTGACAATGCTGTTCATCTCGCTGATAGGCTTTATTAATAAAGACCGCCAGTATAAGCTTTTTGCCTATGTTACGGTTTATTACATTATGTATTTGTTGGGAATTTTAACCCGCAATGATGTTATTTTGCTCAATATCGGCTTTTCTTTCTTCAGTTATCTGATAATTGTGTCCGCCATAGAGGTGATATCTGATTATTTATACAAACAGCAGGAACATCTCGGTGCCGGAGATGACGGTTTGCTGTGCGCCTATCCGAGATTATCGGTTATCTGTTCTTTTATGGTCTTGGCCGGCATAGGCTTGCCATTGTCTTCGCTGTTTTTGAACAATTTTTTAATCTTGGGCAATCTGCTGGGCGAAAATATCAAAATGGGCATGATCGTCGTCGTATCCCTTATTCTGGTATCGGCAGCGTTGTTGCAGGAATTGTTCCGGCTCCGCAATCAGGACAGATGCAATATTGAGGCTGCGCAGGCGCTGGATTTGCCCAAACCGGCATTTATATTTATGATATTTGTGTGTTTTGTGCTGCTGATGTCTTTTATAAAGCCGTTGTGGTTTGTTGTCGGCCATTAGGAGAAAGAAGATGATTACGGATTTTATGGCTTTGTCTCCTGAAATTTTATTGTTGCTCAGTTTGCCCTTGATGTTTTTGGTCAATCTGTATAGGGAAAACAAGACCGCCAAAACCTTTTATACAATCTCAAAAATTTTTATTATACTGGCATCTGCGGCTGCCGTTATATTCTATAATCTGAACGGTTTATCGGGATATTGGCAAAACAATACTTATACGACGGTGCTCAAACTTTGCATTTATGTTTTTGCATTGGCTTGGTTCTTTTTGTCTTGCAAATGGTTTTTGAATAAAAACCATTCGTCTGCTGCTTATTATGCTTTGGGCATGAGCTCGCTGATTTCCCTGCTGATAATGATTTCTGCCGATAATTTGCTGATTTTGTTTTTAGGATATGTCGGAGCCGTTGCTGCGCATAACGGCATGATTTTTCGGAGTGGCGATGATGCTGACGTTACAATTGTTGCCAAACGCTGCCTGAAATTTACGGTACTGAATATTTTGCTGTTTATTGGCGGATTGCTTCTGATTTACCAAAAAGCCGGAACATTGTCCTATGCCGGCGTTTATGAATATTTTGCGGCTCAAGGTAAATTTGATTGGTCTGATATTTGCTGCTATGTTTTGGTTTTTGCGCCGTTACTGTTTATGTTGGGTTTGGCGCCGTTTCATTTTTGCTTTGCCGAAGTTTTGGGGATTTGCATCTTGCCGATCAGCGGCTATTTGACAATCATTCCCGTTTTTGCTGCTTATGGCGCTTTGGTTAATCTTTGTCTGAATGCTTTTTTCCCGATGATTGGTTTTGTTAAACCGGTCTTGGTCTGCTTTGCGGTCTTGTCACTGTTTTTGGGTGCAATCAGCGCCATAAAGGAAAGCAATATCCGCAAGCTTTTTGCTTTCAGCACGCTCTATCATCTGGGGTTTGTTTTTATAACTTTGGCAGCTTTCAACTATAACAGCGTTTCAAGCAGCTTTATCTATCTGTTGATTTATGCGCTGGGCATGACCGGAATTTATACTGTTTTCTGCGGGCTTAAGAGCAATGGCGAATATCTTTATAAATTGGAAGATATTGCCGGAGCTTTTACTCAAAAGCCGTATATTTGCACAGCCATGCTGATTTTCATCGTTTCAATGGTCGGTTCACCGCCGATGCTGGGCTTTTTGGGCAAGCTTGATGCCGTGAACAATTTGGTTATCGAAGGCAAATATTGGCAGGTCGCAGCAGCTTTAACGGCGCTGATGTTCTTGTTGACGGCATATCTTGACGTTATTAAAGCTGTTTTCTTTGATGTCCGTATCCGTAATTTTGATCGGGCGGATAAAGGAATTTATATCTGCCTGTTCATTAATATTCTGGTGGTTTTGATAACCATTTTGAATCCGGGCGTTTTAATGGATAAGCTGGAAAAGCTCATCACGCTGGTTTTGTGAGGTTAAAATGCAAAGAATAAACGCTTGGCAATGGTTTGAGTATGAAGAGGTCGGCAGCACCAATGATACCGCCAAAAGCTTGACAAATGCCGCCGACGGCGGTAAATATGTCATAACTTCCGTCAGGCAGACCGGCGGCCGCGGCCGTCGCGGGCGCAGTTGGGCCAGCCTTGAGGGAAACCTGTTTATGTCCATGGCCTTTAAGGCAGAGTTAAAAGATGCCGGACAAATTGTGTTCTTGGTGTCATTATCCCTGTTGGAAACGTTGTTGCATTTGTTTCCTGATATAAATGTCTGTTTGAAATGGCCGAATGACGTTTTGGTTAATGATTGCAAAATATCGGGAATTTTGTTGGAAAAAGGCGAGGGCGATTATCTGATTGCAGGTATTGGCGTAAACATTGCCGCCGCTCCCAAAATCGACGGGCTGGTTTATCCGGCGCAAAGTTTGGCCGATTTGGGGTTTGAAACAGAGCGGTTGAAGCTGTTAAAAGCTTATTTGCAAAAATTTGATGCCAATTATGAGCTTTGGCAAAAGCAAGGTTTTGAAAAAATCCGTACCCGTTGGCTGAGCCGGGCCAAAAATTTGGGCAAAGAAATTTTGGTGCGAATGAATAACGGTGAAAAAAGAGGTATTTTTGCCGGTGTTGACGAAAACGGCGTTTTGTTGCTTAAATGCGGCGAAAACATTGAAAAAATTTATGCCGGTGATATTTTTTGCCTGTAGGAATAAAGAAAGAGACGAAAGAAAAGATGAATTGTTTTAATAAAGAAGGGCTGTATTTTGTAGCTTTGGGCGGTGCCGAAGAAGTCGGCTTTAACATGTTTGCTTATGTCGTGGACGGTAAAATTATTGTCGTAGACAGCGGCTACGGCTTTTTGAATGACGATTTTCCGGGGATAGATTTGGGATTTGCCGATGCGAGTTTCCTTGAGGCTTATCAAGAAGATATTGAAGCCTTATTTATCACCCACGCGCATGAAGACCATTTTGGCGCCATTGCCCATGTCTGGCCAAAGTTGCGTTGCCCCGTTTATGCTGCGGATTTCACCTTAGGGCATATCTCCCACCGTTTGTATGAATATAAGCTGGATAAAGAAGTAGAAATTCATTCGGTAAATGAAAACCGCATGATAAAGCTCCGGAATTTTGAAGTCGAATATGTGCCTGTTGTCCATTCTCTGCCCGATAACGCGGCTTTGTTTATCAAAACCAAGTACGGCAATGTTTTCCACGCAACGGATTGGCGATTTGATGACGGGCAAATGGGGTTCATGCCGACAGATTATCCCCGTCTGCAAGAGATTGCCAATGAAGGCGTCGATTTATATGTCGGAGATTCCACAAACTTGAACCATGAATGCTCCGGCCCGTCCGAAGCGGTGATTCGTCAAAGTTTGATTGAATTGTTGCCTAAATTTAAAAATACTTTGGTAGCAACTTGCTTTGCATCCAATATAGCACGTCTTGAGAGTTTGATTTTGGCAGCCCATGCCGCGGACAGAACGCCGGTTATTGCCGGAATGAGTATGATTCAAAATATTAATATTGCCAAAGAATGCGGTTATTTGGAAAATCTGCCGCCTTATGTCGAGGCTAAACAGGCAATGGACATTCCGCTGGATAAAATGGTTTATATCTGTTCCGGTTCTCAGGCCAATTACCGCAGCGGCCTGACCCGCATTGTCAACGGCGAAAACAAAAACATCATTCTGGGCAAAGGCGATGCGATTATCTTTTCATCGCAGATTATCCCCGGCAATGAGCAAAAGATTGAACGCATGCAGGAAAAACTGCGCGATGCCGGCGTCGAGGTTATCTCCAGCGAAGATTATCTGGTGCATACATCCGGTCACGCCTGCAAAGACGATATTAAGAAAATGTATGAACTGTTAAAGCCCAAGATTGTTTTGCCGGTTCATGGCGACAAACGCAATATCAGAGCCCAGCGGCGTTTTGCTTTGGAATGCGGCGTCGGTGAAGTTGTCTTGGCGCGCAACGGTGATGTTATGCTCTTAAATGGCGGAAAAATTGAGAATATCGGCGAGATACCGACCGATATTATCGGCGTTGACCGCAATCAGCTGACGTCATTAAATTCACAGCTGATTAAAAACCGCAAACGCATAGCCTATAACTCGTCTTTATATATCAGCGTTGTCTTTGACGAAAAATGGAATTTGCTGGATTTGCAAATTTCTTCAATTGACATTCTGGAAGAAGAAGCGTTCAAAAAGCTGGCAGAAGAAATTAAAGAAGATGTAATGCGAACATTGCCGACAGAGGTTGTCAAATTAAACCGCCGCGCGCCGCAGATTGAAGAATACATCCGCGCCAAAATCCGCAAAATGGTTTATAAGGCAACAGATATCAAACCGGTAACTTATATGCATTTTTATAAAATCGGCTCAACGCCGCAAACAGAACCTCTTGATAAAGAATAACTAAAACGCTCCGGATGAATTCGCCGGAGCGTTTTGGTGTTGAGTATTATTTGGGCTGGTTAACTTCAACTTAGATATAACCGGAACCTGATAGCCGGTATTCGTAAACTTTTTCAGACGACAGTCGGCACCAGTCTTCTCCTGCCATAATTTTTTTATAGCAATCTTTTTCTCCTCTGCTTTCTTTTAGCCTGTCAGGATTATAAATCATTCGATGCGCATAACCGGTAGATGTGTAGATTGCACATGATGTAAACACGGTATCGGGGTAGCATGGGGTGCCTACGCGTGGAGGGGAAATTGTCATCTTTTTATGAGTGCCGATATACTTCGAGCAAGCGCCGCAACCGTGTAAAAGTTTATTTAGATAAGCGCCTGTCGCATAATCTCTGAAAGATACAGTTTCATTATCGGCATGAAGGGCATAAATAACAGCAGTTGTTGCACTTGAATCATCTATAAGTTTCTGGTTAATTTCATGACGAACATATGTATTTATAATATCTTTTGTTCTGCTGCTGAGGTTATATTGGTCTATTTTATTTAAATCAATAGCGCAATAATCCATTTTACAAAATGTTGTATTATAATCGGAATCTTTTATTAGGCATGACATGTTGACACTCATGCCTTTGGAACTATATCTGAAAGTATCATAAGGGCATGTTTTAGAATATCCCGCTTCGCAAATGTCAGCCTGAGCGGGCTTGCACTGATAGCATGATGTGCCTCTTTCTGTGTATTTAGGGTCGCCCTGAGTGCCTGTTTCGCAAGTTTTATAATAGCCGTTTGGACAGGTGTCGTCTTTCTCAACACATTTTGTGCCGTCGGCACTGACCTTGTAACCGGCCGTACAGGATTTAATTCTGCAAAATCTGGGTTCACAGTTGGAATTATTATTGGCTAAACATTCGGGGCGAAAATCAATGCTCTCAAAATGGGGAACAGAACTTGCCGCTCCGCAAAAAAGAGTATATCCGCCACAGGAAACAGGACGGCAGTCTTTGAAACAGGTTAAGTTTCCCTTTGTGATTCTTGTGCAGATTTGATTAACCGGAATATCATTTTTATAAGTAGGATTAACAGCGGAGCAGGAAAGAGGAGTACATTTAGTTCCACCGAATATATATCCCTGATGGCAGCCTTTGAGTTTATATTTGTTACCGACGGAACATTTATCGCATATGCCGCCGGTCGGACATGAATTGAGAGGATAAGCAGAGCAGTCGTTTCTGTTATAATTATTGTCAAGATCAAATCCGGCCCAACCGTTTTCACTATCATCCAAATCCGGCAAAAAAGTTACACTCGCGGTTTTATATTCTGAAAAAGGCATAGGCTTTAGCCCTTGTGTTGTGTGTGAGTGTGTAAGTATGTGAGTGTGAAATTATTGAAGGAGACAGGAACATGTCTAACCTCTTCTGCATAAGTTAAATTAGAAATTAAGATAGCAGAAAGTAAGCCCAAACAGGCGGATTTGAGATTAAACATGACACACCTCTCAAAATAATCAGAACTAAAGCCTATAACATTAATGGTAAATGTTTTTTTTTTTTGCAGCCGAAAAATGCAAAGGACTTAATTTATCATATTTTTGTAACGGCTTGGATTTAAAGAGAAAATGGGGCGGCAAAAGGCGTCATTCTGAATGAAGTGACGAAACCAATAAATTGTCATGCCCTGAACACGGAGTGTTCTGAGGTCAGGCATTAAAAAAGCCCCTCATTTGAGGGGCGGGAGACTTAAGCTTTTCTAACATAATCTTTCATAAGTTTTTTATGTCCGTAATTTTCAAACATAATTTCCAGCTTGTTGCCTTCAACGGCAATAACTTGCCCATAGCCAAAAGAGTCATGATAAACCCGGCTGCCGACAGGCGTTGCCGACATAAGATTCTTGGCATTTTGTTTCGCCTGATACATACTGCCGCTCCATGGCTGGGCATAATCGTCATCCCTGACATAGCTGTAGCGGTCGTCATCGTCATAAATAACATTGCTTGGCTGCTGTTTTTTCTTTTGCGGCCAATAGTTATTGTTTGATTTGTAGCTGTTATAGGTGTTGCTGCCGAAATAATTGGCGCAATTATTGACGATTTCGATATTTTGCGGCGGCAGCTCGTTGATAAAGCGTGACGGCAGGTTATTTTGCCATTGCCCGTAAACGCGGCGGTTATGCGCCATTAAAATACATAGTTTTTTGCGGGCGCGCGTGATTGCCACATAAGCCAGACGGCGTTCTTCTTCCAGAGAGTCGGAACCGCCTTCGTCAAGAGAACGCTGGTGCGGAAACAGGCCTTCTTCCCAGCCCGGCAGGAACACGACATCAAACTCCAAGCCTTTGGCAGAGTGCAGCGTAATAAGCATAACCTTATCGTCATTGGCAACATTGTCATTGTCCATAACCAAACTGACATGCTCCATAAATTCGGCAAGGGACGGATAATTATCCGTATCGCTCATGACGTTTATCAATTCTTTTAAGTTTTCCAATCGTCCGGGGGCTTCTACGGATTTATCCGTTTTGAGCATGTCAATATAGCCGGAATCTTCCAAAACCTGCTCGGCCAGTTCATTGGGCGGCACGGCATTCATCGTCCGGCGCCATTCGGCAAATTTGTTCATCAATTCTGAAAGGGCATTCTTGGCTTTGCCGGAAATTTGGCCTTCCGCCAGCATTTTTTCAACCGCCATATACAGGGAAATATGTTCCGATCTGGCTTCATTTTGAAACTTCTCAACGGACTTGGCGCCGATTCCCCGAGCCGGTTTGTTGATAATCCTTTCAAAAGCCAAATCGTCATTAGGCTGCAAAATAACGCGGAAATAGGCCAGTGCGTCGCGGATTTCGGCGCGTTCATAGAACTTCAAACCGCCGATAACCTGATAAGGAATGGCTTCGGCAATAAACTTTTCTTCAAATTCGCGGGTTTGGGCGGCGGTGCGAACCAAAACGGCCATATCGGAATAAGAAAAGCCGTCGCGGCGGCAATCGTCAATCGTGTTGACGACATATTGGGCTTCTTCTTCGCCGTTATAAGTGCTGACGACTTTAATTTTTGAGTTTTCGCAGCGTTGCGCCGGCGAATTTTCGGCAACTTTTAAGGTCTTGCCCAAGCGTCCCTGATTGTGGCTGATGAGGTTTGATGCTGCCGCCAGAATGTTAGCGGTAGAGCGGTAGTTTCTTTCCAGACGGATTGTTTTGGCATCGGCAAAGTCTTTGCCGAAACGCAAAATATTTTCAATTTCGGCGCCGCGCCAGGAATAAATGGATTGGTCGTCATCGCCCACACAGCAAATATTGTGATATTTCTGGCTCAAAATGCGGATAAGCATATATTGTGTGACGTTGGTGTCTTGATATTCGTCCACCATAATATATTTGAAGCGTTCCTGATATTTTTCCAAAATGTCTTTGTCGCTCCTCAAAATCGTCAGCGCATAAAGGATAATGTCGCCAAAGTCAACGCAGTTGAGTTCGAGCAGGCGTTCCTGATATTTGCGGTAAAGATGCGTCATTGTGTTTTCGCGATAATCTTCGCCGATTTTGTCAATGGTAAGCCCTTTGTCCTTCCAGCGCCCGATTTTATCCAAAACGGCCTGCGGCGGATATTTCTTGTCGTCAATGCCTTCAGATTCCAAAATTTGTTTAATCAGGCGCTTCTGGTCATCTTCGCCCAAAATGGTAAAGTTGCTCTTTAAGCCGACAACCTCGGCATGATTGCGCAGAATTTTAACGCAGATGCTGTGGAATGTGCCGAGCCAGACGGAGTTTGCCGCTTCGCCGATTAAACCTTGAACGCGCTCTTTCATCTCTCTGGCTGCGCGGTTGGTAAAGGTAACGACCAGACAGTTCCACGGATTTGCTTTGCGCTGTGCCAGAATATAAGCCAGACGTGTCGTCAGAACCTTGGTTTTGCCCGTGCCGGCACCGGAAAGGACCAAAACCGGCCCTTCTGTTGTTTGTACGGCTTCTTTTTGCTCAGGATTGAGCATGTCGAGCCAGGCAAAACTCGGCACCAATTGGCTGATGTTGTCATAAGTCTGGGGCGCTTCGGGTTCCGCCAAATCAAATATATCTTCCATTCTCTTTACTTCATTTTCAAACTGCTTGTATTTTTTTGCAATAAACCATATATATATGAATATAGAAAGAATGAAAAGGAGTTTTTGCATGCCCAGAACAATTCAGGGGAAATATGTGACTAAGGCTTCGCAAACCTTTCAGGCCGGTGATGTCAGCTGGCAGAAAGGCAATTACGACGAGGCCAGACAGAATTATGAAAAAGCCGCTTCATTGTATCATGAAGACAATGATGCCGAGGGCGAGGCTTTTGTCCTGACCCGTCTGGGAGAACTCGAAATCAGCCTTGATGATTTTAACCGTGCCGAAAAAAGCCTGAAAGCAGCTTGCGAATTGGTTAAAAATCTGCCGGACGGGCAAAATACCTATGCCGATGCGCTGATTAAGCTGTCAAAAATGGAAACCGCCCGCGGCGAAACGGAACAGGCCTTAAAAATTATCCGCGATGCGTTAATAGCCGCTTCGCAAATCAACAGCCGCGATTTGCAGGGTGATGCCTACGACCATGAAGCATATATTTATTTGTTGCGCGGGCAGGAAAAAGATGCGCTGCAAGCCTATGCAAAAGCGGCGGAAATGTTCCGCAAGGACGGTACGTCGCTCAAAGAAGCTTCCGTACTTCGGGCTATGGCGAGAATTGAAATGAAAAACCGCAATTATGATACGGCGCACGATATTCTTGAACGCTGCCGCGATTTATATCGCGAAAACGGCGATTTGCTGGGCGAAGCAAGCGCTTTGTCGGCAATCGGCAGCCTGCGCTACGTGATTCGCGATATTGCCAATGCGCGCAAGGCTTTGATGAAATCGGTATATTTATACGGCAAGGTTGCCCACCATTTTGCCGAAGCCGAAGCTTTGCTCTATCTGGCCAGAGTTGAGGCTTATAACAAAGAGCAGGGCGATTTTGAACTGGCAAAAGCCCATTATAAGCGTTCAATCGAGTTGTTTGACTTTTTGCAAAACGAAACCATGAAAAAAGCGGTTCTGGAAGAATATCACAATTTCTTAAACCGCACAGCCTGTGACAAATAGAGGATAAAATTATGTCTGAAACCAAAAATAAGATTATTGCCCTGAAAGATTATCTGGAAACCAAAATCATCGGTCAGGAAGATTTGATTAAAAAACTGCTGATAACATTGCTGGCAGACGGGCATGCTCTGGTTGAGGGAGCGCCCGGTTTGGCAAAGACCAAAGCGATTAAAACTTTGGCAGACTGCATAACCGCCAAATATAACCGTATTCAGTTTACGCCGGATTTGCTGCCGTCCGATATTACCGGCAGCGAAATTTATGTTGCCGCCAAAGGCGAATTTGAGTTCAGAAAAGGTCCGGTTTTTGCCAATTTGGTTTTGGCGGACGAAATTAACCGCGCGCCGGCAAAAGTCCAGTCCGCTTTGCTCGAGGCTATGGCCGAACGCCAAGTCAGCATCGGCGGCAAAAGATATATTTTGCCTGATTTGTTTATGGTTATGGCGACCCAGAACCCGATTGAGCACGAGGGAACATATAATCTGCCGGAAGCGCAGCTTGACCGTTTCTTGATGTATATCAAAATAGACCAGCCTGATGCAGAGTCAGAGAGAAAAATTTTGCATTTGGTTCGCGGCGAAGTGATTAACGCCGCCCAGCAGAAATTTAACAAGATTTATATTGAAGACGTTTTGTCCGCGCGCCGTGAGGTTTTGAGCGTTCACACCAGCGAAGCCGTAGAGGAATATCTGATTCAACTGATTATGGCGACCCGCCATCCGGAAAAATATGACAACAAGCTCGGCGGACAGGTTTTGTTTGGGGCCAGCCCGCGTGCGACGATTGCGCTTGACCGCTGCGCTAAAATTAACGCTTGGCTCTCAGGGCGCGATTTCGTTGCGCCGGAGGATATTCATGCCGTTATTTATGATGTTTTGCGCCATCGTTTGATTTTGACTTTTGAAGCTCAGGCTGAGGGCGTGACGACAGACGATATTATCGGAAAGCTTTTAAATCTGGTTCCGTTACCGTAGTTAAAATTTGCTCTGCGGGCGTCTTTTTTACAGACAAATAAATTTTTTAATTGGAAGAAAAATGAAAAGGCTCAAATCTTTAGCTAAAATATTTTCTTTTCAGGACGAGGCTGATAATTCAGGCCTGTTTGTAACGCTTGACGAATTGATTGAGCAGCGCCGCTATGTGGCTTATCTGAAAGCGTTAACGGCAAGGCTTGCGGTTTCCAATCAGGCCGGAGACGTCAAATCTGCGTTCAAGGGCCGGGGAATTGAGCTGGAAGAAGTCCGCAGCTATACGTTCGGCGATGATATCCGCGATATTGACTGGCGCGTGACTGCCCGCAAAGATACGCCTTATACCAAGCTTTATGCCGAAGAAAAAGATCGGGAAATATATGTTTTGCTTGATTTGTCGCCTTATATGGTTTTCGGCACCCGCAAAGAGCTGAAATCGGTTGCCGCGGCAAAAATCGCCGGACTTTTGGGCTGGCTGGCTCTGGGCAACAAGGACAGATTCGGCTGTATTATTTTTGACGGGCGGAACAATTATGTTTTCAAACCTAAAAACCATCAGGGAAATTTGATTGCCATTTTCAAAAAAATAGCTGCCGTTTCCCAAGAAATTCTGCGCAAAATGAATGAGCCTCAGAATGATGGTTTTGCCAAGACGGTCAAGTTAGTGCAGCAAAACATAAAAAGTCAGGCGACGGTTTTTGTCATCAGCGACTTTAACTATTTTGACGATGCCTTGAAAAAAGCAATTGCCGGAATGGCGCGCCGCACTAAAGTCTTTATGGTGAATGTATTTGACGTTTTGGAAGAAAATCCGCCCAAGGGCGGGGAATATATGGCCGCAGATTATGGCAGGCGCTTGGTTTTTAATTCCTCTTCAAAACAATTTCAAAAAGCCTATAAAGCCCATTTTGCGCTGAAAAGGCATGATGCCAGACAATTTGCGCTGCGTTTCGGCTGCCGATATCTGGAGGTCAGAACCGATATTGAGCTATATAAGCAACTTAAAGTTGCGTGATTTTGAATTTTTTTATAATCGGATTCTTGACAGAATCAATACGCAATGATAGCATGGCAAGTAATTATTTTGTAACAAATATAATTCGGAAGAGAAAATATTATGGTAAAATCAAACGAAAATAATGCTTATAAAAGAGGTCAGGAACTTTTGGATCAAGGCTTGTATAAAGAGGCCATTGAACAATTTGACGCGGCTATTGCCGAGCAGCCACAGTCATGGAAGGCACTGAATTCAAAAGGTTTTGCTTTTCAAAAAATGAGCCGCTACACGGAAGCGGTCGAATGTTTTGACAAAGCTTTGACTCTAAATCCCCAATCTGTAGAAGTTTTGAACAATAAGGGCGTGACATTGAGTATGCGCGGCCTGTATAAAGACGCAATCATGTGCTTTAACGAAGCCGTTGCGATTGATAAGACTTCGCTTGAAGCCCTGAACGGCAAAGCGATTGCTTTGCAGCACATGTTCTCTTATAAAGAGGCGTTGGATGTGCTTGAACAGGCTATGAAGATTGACAGCAAGCATGCCCAGACTCTTCTGAGTGTTGCAGTTACCCTGCAAAAATTGAAGCAGTATGAAAGAGCAATTTCTTTCTTCAAAAAAGTTTTAGCCAACGATAAAAACAATATCAAAGCATGGAACGGCGTCGGCGTTACCTATCAGTTGATGGGCGACAATGCCTCTGCCATTAAATGTTTTACCAAGATTCTGAATATTGACAGCAGAGAGATTCAGGCTTGGATCAGTATCGGCTTTGTTTATCAAAAAATGCTCAAATTTAATGACGCGTTAAAATGCTATAAAAAGGCGCAAACGATTATCGGCGCATCCAAATATCATCATAAGCTTTATGACGGTCTGGCGAGCTGCCTGACGAAGCTCTCCGAGTTTGATCAGGCGATTGACGTTTATCAGCAGATTTTCCAAAGAGAAGAGGGTAAAAAGAAATGGGATGCCCAACGCTCAATGAAATTTGTAAATAAGTTGAAACGCAAAAAGGCAATCGGCACCCTGCAAAGCATTATTCCGGCAGATGCCCCGTCGGAACCGTTATCCGAATAACAAAATAAAAAAATCCCCGAGATGTTCGGGGATTTTTTTTTATGCCGGCGTCCTTGAAATGGGCATCTTACCTATTATGTTTATCAGAGAAGACATTATTTAAGGAGAAAGATGATGGGTACGGTTTTAAAATATTTATTCTATATTGCTTTGGTCGTTGTCATTTATTTGGTCGGCAAAGGCATTTATGAGGGCGAAATTAACGAAACGACGACAGTGGGCGAAGTTGTCAGCGATGTGGCAACCGGAACCAAAGAAATGGTTCGTGACGGCGTGAATGCCGCCGGAGATGCTATGGACAAGGCTTCCGACAAAGCTGCCGAGGCTGCGGACAATTATGAACAAGCCCCCAAAAAAGACATTACGATTGCCGAGTAACGGCTTGTAAATTATGTTAATATCAGAAATGAGGCTCCGTCTTAAAAACGAAGCCTTGTTTTTTTTATTTTTAGAATTCAATGAACGGACATGAAAAGTCTGAATCTAAGTAAGCTGAACTATATTTATTTCTTGTAGAAAAGTATGATTCTCCAGTACTGAGAGACATATGAATTGCTAATTTGAAGTCATTATATTTATCAGGTCCTTCGTTTGATGTGAGTAAGTATTTTCCTGAGGATGGAAATGTACCGTTAACTTTGGCAAATCCAACTTTTATGTCAGTTTTATTTTGATCAAGAAGCTTTAGCTGCCCACCAGAGGGGAGAAACCAATCTCCTTTTGCGGTACCAGTCGTTGAGTAGTTGTGGGCGTAATAAGCAGCCGGGCAACCAGTGCCGCAAATATTGACAATTGTTTTGGTATATGATTTTCCGTTAAAGTCAGTTTTAGCGTCTTCAGGTTCTTTATCCGGAATAGCTGCGATATTATTATTAGCGAAAGTTCTGTCGGCAGCCCATTGTTTAGCACTGCAAGACAATGCCATTGCCAACCGCCGTTCAGGATCAACAACAATACCAATCGGTGTTTTGCTATCATCGGTATGATAATGAGCCGTTGTTTTATCTGAATATAAAATATCTCCGGCTTCCATAACATAAACTTCTTTTTCTTTACAAAAGACTTTTGATGTATCGAAGGGGCAGCGGATAATATCGCCGCTGCATG
>CASZWJ010000003.1 GCA_949493535.1 uncultured Alphaproteobacteria bacterium | reverse complement strand
GGATTTATACGGTCGTTTATTTTCGTCAGGAAAATCAAACTGTACGAACCAGTAATCATATAAAGTTTTTGCCATATTTTCTAATTCTGCATTTATTTTATTATTCAGCTTTATCTTATCGTCTAATAATGTCAAAAAATGTGCAATTTTATTCTGAATATTTATGTCTGGAAAGGATACTGTTATTTTTTTAAAATTTGGTAGAGGTTGTGATAGTGCAGGAACACCAACATAGTTTGCAAATGATAAAATTTTTTTCTGACCTTCTTTAGTATGAAAATAATATGTTAAATATTTTATATTAACTTTTGTTTCATCAAATGTTACCCGGAATTGTCTCTGAGAACACAAATATTCTTCATATTTGGAAGTTTCAGGTATGTAAGATATTTGTCCCAATGTTCCGCTAATTGTTACAATTACATCATGTTTTTTTGCAATAGATTTTGATAATGAACGAGCCTTCTGTTCTGAAACAAATTTGGTAATATTATCTGTGAGTGCAATCTCTTTTAAATTTGCTCCATCAATAATAGGAAAACCATCATGAGTAAAACATTCTACTTTTAGATTTGAGCCAAATGGCCCTGATGCGCAGTCTATTATCCAGTCTTCTAATTTATTCATTGCAAATAACTCCTCATTGCATCAATAGTTCTTTCTAGTGTAAGATTTGTATAATTTATATCTGTATTTTTAGAATTGAATCTGCAATGTATAACCACTTTCTAATCCTCCTTATTTCTCATAATCAAATCATAGGCTAAACTTGTTAATGCCAAATAATGGATAGCTAGGTTTCTACTTAAAGGTTTTGCTATATCATGCGCTTTTTCATTGCGGAAGTTTTGTATTGCCATATTTAAAAACTTAATTCCTTCAAAGAAATTGCGTTCTATAGGGTTTCTAGGTTGATGACCGAATATAATATCATAATTTTGTTCGTTGAAAGCCCGATGAGCTTGTTCTTCACCTGTTAATTCTCTTAGTTTATGACGAACAATCTTATATCCTTCTTCAACAGCATGAAAATAATCTTCATTATCTAAATAAGATTTCACATGATTATAGATTTCTGGCCTTAATTCGATTTTTAACTTATTATTGTTATTCTTTCTACTACGAGTAGGTTTTATTTCTACATCATCATACATCATAAGCTTACGGCCTATTTTTTCAATTTCCACGCTAAATTTTACAGATATAGGAAGCCTTAACTCTAAATTTCTAAACAATGAAGCTAATTCAAGAATTGAGCGTCCAACCAAAGAATTACTCTCTAGTTCCCAAAATTTTCTCATAAGTGCAACCTTAGATGTTCCTTCTTCTGCATATTTAGGGTTATTAATATCAATACCTAACTCCTTGAAGAATACGTGAAAATCAAAATGAACTAACGGACTGTTATCCAATCTTAGTGCATTTTCTAGATATTGCTTATCGGCCGTAGACAAATTACTCATACTTTAAGTTTCCCAGCTGTTTATTGATTTCATCTTCTAGCTTTCTGGACTGCTTGAAGTATTCATTCAAATTGGCTTTAAAACCATCCATTTTAGCTTTGAATTCTTCTGCTGTAATATCAACATATTCAATTTTAATATCAAAATATTGCCCAGCTGAAAAAGAATAGTTTTTCTCTTTTATTTCATCGTAACTTACAACAACTGAGAAATCATCTATTGCTTCCTTGTTGTGAAAAGCATCAATAATCTTTTGTTCTTCCTCTGATGATAGAACCGTTTTCTGGTTTTTGCCGTCTTTAACTTTTTCTCCTAATTTACTAGCATCAACTAAAATAACACTCTCATTGTTGCTTTTATCTAAAAATAGAACAGAGACATTTGTTCCTGTATTGGCAAAGATATTAGAAGGCATGGAAACAACGCCTTTTAACCATTTCCTGTCTACTAATCTTTGACGAATTTTCTTTCCAATTCCGCTTTGTGCTGTAATAAATCCGGTAGGGACAACAATAGCAGCTTTTCCTTTATCTTCTAATGAAAACATAATATGTTGGATAAAGAGTAGATAAATTGCCATTTTATCTTTATCTTTATTAGGAATAGCGGGAATGCCAGCAAAGAAACGTTCATTATTTCCAGGTTTGTCTAAATCAGCTCTAAAATCGCTAAAATCTAATTTGAATGGTGGATTTGACACAATATAGTTAAATTTTAATAAATTACCATCCTTATCGAAATGCCGAGGAGAAAGAATCGTATTACCTTGAATTACATTAGGAATTGAACTGACTAAATTATTTAATACTAAATTTAATCGTAGCATTCCAGATGATTTTTGGGAAATATCTTGAGAATATATAGTACATTTATTATCACCGATTTTATGAGCGATACTCATTAATAGAGTTCCTGAGCCGGCAGAGGGATCGTAAACTTTTACATTTGTTGGATTTCCTTCAACTAAAATGGCTGACATAATACGAGCTACAGCATGAGGAGTATAGTATTCTGCATATTTTCCACCACCGTCTTTATTGTAATCTTTAATTAGGTATTCAAAAATAGTTGCGAAAAAATCATATCCTGCATCAAAAATATGTTCAAAGCTAAAATTTATTAGTTTATCTATAACAGCCCTACAGAAACCATCTCTTTTACTTGGATCAGCGATGAATTGTGATAGTTCATCAAATAGTACTACCTTTGCTCCACTGTCAGTTTTAATGGAAAAGATTGCTTCGTTGAAGCGTCCAATATCTAATAATGTATCATCAAATCTTTTATGAAAGTCATCTTCGTTGGCATTATTTGCCAAAAAAGTAATAAAATGCTCTCTTTTAAGTCTTGCGGCAGATGGATGCAAACTCATTAGAAGCATTTCATAATCGTCATCAGAATATTTTTCTAACACAGCCCCGATGTCTATTGCCTTAGCAAGTGCTGTATCAGTTTGTTTTATTTCATGTAAAAATTTATCATTTAGATACTTATACAAAAATACCTGAGTAATGATCTTAAACTCATTTCCATCATTTCCTAAGCCATTGCTAGTGCAAATAGCTTTTAAATCATCAATTAATTCTTTGGTTTTACTTGTGTAATTTGTCATTCTGTAATACCTTCACGTTCATTTATATATTCACGTACAATGGCAGATTTAACCAATTTAGCCACTTCCGGATTGAGTTTAATGTCATTTGCTTTGAAAGTATTTACAACTTGTTGCTGAATGAAACTTTCAAAATATGCATCATTATTATTCAATATATCGGAATTAAGAAGCATTTCGTCGGTATTATGTTTGATCCCTGTTAAAATATTGAATATTTTGCGCTCATCTTTTGATAATTCTTTTCGCAGAAATTCGTGATGGAGACGAACATATTTTGAATCTCCATCATATTTTGCAGCAAGTAAAGATGCTTTGCGATTTAATTCTGCTATTTTATCGTATATATCTTCTAAAATTTTAGTTCCTGCCTCGATATCTTCCGCATTAGCTTCTTCCCAATTTTTGTCACGGAGAAGTCTTTCTATTTCATCTTTTAATAGAATCCATGCCGGATCTTTTTTGTCTGGAGAGTGTTCCATAGCTTCTCGAGTTTTTCTAAGAGCATCTCTAAAACTATTTGCGGCCAAGTCTAGTTGACTTTCTCCGGTTTTCTTAAAAATAAAGATAGAATCTTCTAGCGCTTCATTTAGTAAAGCTGTTATATCTTCTCCATTCTTTAAGGCTTCACTTTGATTTATTTTAGCTATTCTATTTTCTACTTCTGATAATAAGCGCTTAAATTTATTGAAATCTAATTTGGATAAAAGTTCATCGTATCCATTTAAGCGGATTAAATTATATAATTCTGAAGCTAGTCGTAATGATTTGGCGATTGCTTGCAAAAGTCCTTTATCTTTTATTTCGCTAATTTGTTGTTGAAATAATTCAGCATTATCTGTCGAATATTCCCACAATGTATCTTGAATATTTTTAATATCTTTTTCAATTTCATCAGCAGATTTAAATAGCTTTTCGTATCCTGTAATATCTCCATCCAAGTCTTCTTGCAGTTCTTTCCAATATGCTTGATTGGTTTTATCAAATTCTTTTTTGATGTCAGCAAAATCAACAACATAACCGTATCTGAAGTTCTTATAGGGTCTGTTAACACGCGTAAGTGTTTGTAATAAGTTGTGTTCCTTGATAATGCGCCCTAAATATAATTTTTTTAATCTGGGGGCATCAAAACCGGTTAAAAGCATATTATAAACGAATAATATGTCTATTTTTCCATTTTTGAAGCTCTTTACATCGTCTTTTCTACTTTGTTTATCACCTTCATTATGCAAAATTAAAGCAGATGTGTTGGGTGTATGTTTATCTAGAGCTTTGTTTTCGTATAATTCTTTGAATAAGGCATGTAATACTTCAGCTTGTTCTGAACTGTCACATACAACCATTCCTCCAATAGTGCCATTTGAATGTTGAATGCGAGCTTTTCTCAAATCACTTACAATATAATTAATAAGAGGCGTGCAGAAATTGTTATGTGCAAGTATTTGTTTCTTTTGTAGATCACCTTCTTGTATCTCGAGTTCTTCAAGTATTTCTTTTAATTTTATTTTATACTCTGTTTCAATTTCTTCTCTTATAAGTCTTAATGTATAACCATCAGCAATGGATTGATTATAATAGTATTTGTGTATGTAATTTCCAAAAATATCTTTACTTGCGGTACGTTTTTCTCCCTTACCTAAAATAGGAGTACCTGTAAGAGATATAATAATTGCATTGGGATCCGATTGAGTTAAGTTGGCAAGAAAGCTCCCGGTTGGATTATAACTACGATGAGCTTCATCTATAAAATAAATTCTCTGAGTATTTATATTGTAGTCTTTTTTTGATGTAGCTTTAGAATCTTCTGAAAATTTATGAATATTCAGAACTGTAATTTCATCTTCACCGGTATTTCCTGTACGTATACTATTTTTTTGTAAATCTTTTATGAAATCGTCTTTACTTTCAATGCTGTTAACTTTTAATCCTCGGATAGAGAATTCTGTAGTGGCTTGAATTCTTAAATCTATGCGGTCTACAATAAAGTAAAATTTTGGTAATATTTTCTTTTTAGAGAAATAATTGGTTAACCAACGAACATTAAAATATGCCAAGGCTGTTTTACCAGAACCTTGTGTATGCCATATAATACCTTTCCTAATGTTATTATCTAAAGATTTTTGAATGGCTTTGCTAGCAAAGAATTGAGGATATCTCATAATATGTTTTTGTAGAATATGTTTACTATCTTCGTCATCATATTCGACATAGGCTATTCCAAAGCGTAAGAAATCAAAAATTCTTACAGGGGCAAAGAGAGATATAATGGCTCTGTTGGTTGGACGGTCTGGATGTTTGTTCAACTCAAACTCTTTGCTTGATTTCATTACAGCATAGTTGGTATCTTTAAGGACTTTATTTTCGATATCTTCATTTTCATCTTTTAATAAACCAAATAGATATGCTTTATTTTCTTCCTTAAATTGATTGAAAAAAACTTTTTCTTTACTGGTTGTTGCGTAAAAAGCTCCTTGGATTGGCTCTACATCATCATCCTCATATTCCATATTATTAGAAAACATCAAAATTTGAGATATGTTAATAAATCTACGAAATTTTCGATTTTTAAATCTATCTTCAATTCTGTTGCGTTCCGCGATGATGCCTTCTCTGTTGTTTGGCTTTTTTACTTCAATGAAAGCTAAAGGCATGCCATTAATTAAAAGTGTTATATCAGGGCGAAAGTTGTCTTCTTCTTTATTGCCATAGGTTAATTCGGTACAAACATGCAATTTATTATTTTTAGGATTTTCCCAATCTATTAATTTCAGACCGGCCGAAGTTGTTAAATTTTTATAAAATTCTTTGCCTAAATCTTCATAGTCTAGCATTGTTTGTATTTTGTTAAAGAATTTTTGTAACTCAGCTTCATCAGTATTGGGATTTAGTTCTCTTAGTGAGGAAAAGAAAATATCTTTAAATATATTGGTTGAGGGGTCAATATCTGTCCGATTTTTAAGGGAAATATATGTATATCCCAATCTTGTAAGCGTCAGAATCGCCGGTATTTTAACTCTACTGTCTTCATTAAATGTCATTATATTCGCCTATCCAATACATCATATTAGAACAAGATTACATGCAGTCGTTTGAAAATCAAGAAAAAGTATCAATTAATCAAGATATTTTAATTATGATTAGGAAATTATTTTCATTATTGCCTAATTCTTTTAATCAACTGTCAATTTTAGCAGATTCTTGACGAAGCTTTTTTAAAGCCTCAAAGTAGTTATTTGTGTGAAGAGAATATCGTATTTCTTTTCTTTTTACAACTGATTGGAGTTTACGTGGGATAAATATTCTAATATAATAAGAGTGTTTCCGAAGAAGTAATCTAGGTTGATTTTGAGTCATCTGCTGTGTCACCTTGCTGTATCATTTAGCAGATCGCTAGTAAAAATCAAAAAAATAGCTCGTTATTTCAACGAGCTATTCATATATTTGGCTGGCCAAGGTTTATGGCCTTAGGAAAAAATACGAGCAGGAATTAGCAGAAATGTATCTTATTATTAACGGTATGGATGACGATTTGCGGCAGATGATGACAATAGAAAGAATTTGTTGATACTATTCATATTTTATGGTAGGTGCTAATTTGTAACCTATAATAGAGGATGCTATGACAGTTGTGAAGCCCCAGGAAAACTATGATGATATTTTTACAGATGATAGGCTAAATATAAAATCATCTGTGGTCGATTTTGCTCATTTAATAGAGCAAGATGCATATATTGAAGGTGGTGTTTCAAAGGTGTATTCAATAGCTGCTGAATTTGGCATTGGAAAAACATTCTTCTGCGAAAAATTAAAATGTGTTTTAGAAAAGGATAATGTTCAAACTATAAAAATGAATATTTGGGAAATGGACTTTTATGAAAATCCATTAATGCCAATATTAGCAACATTAAATGAAATTTATAAAAAAAATGGTGAAAATTTGCCTGCTAAGATTATTAATTCAACTTTAAATTTTACAAAAAAGTCTTTAGCAGTGTTATGTGAGGCAGCCGTCAAATCTGCTTCTAATCAAATATTGGATGTTGATATTGCGGAGGTATGTAAGAATAATTTTGTGCCGGAAAATATTTATGACGATTTCAAAAATCATCAAGAAGCATTATATGAACTTAAACAGTCGTTAATTAAATGGGCAAGAAAAGCGGAAAAACCGATTGTTGTGATTATTGATGAATTAGATAGGTGTCGGCCGGATTATGCCGTGAAAACTTTGGAAGTATTGAAGCATTTCTTCGATGTGTCAGGATTTGTGTTTGTTTTGGCATTAGATGAGAAGCAATTAGAAAGCTCTGTTAAATGCTTATTTGGTACAAATAATTTTGAAGGCTACAAAAGAAAATTTATTAATAATACATTTTTACTACCAGCTCCAGATAGAAAAGCTTTTACTGAATTTTTGTATGATAAATTTGGTATGACGATTCTGATAGAAAAAATTCAAAATGATAATAGGGATTTGGTATTTAAAATAAGGACTGATAGCTGTCGTGATATGATAGATCAACAGTTTATGGGAATACAAAATCAAGAAGATATTGCTCAAAAAAGAGATTTTAATAGTTGGCAAACTTCAGAGCTTATTATTAAACGATATTTTTCGGCATATAGTAATTGGTTCCAATTTACATTGAGGCAAATGGAACAGGTTTTTGACAGATTGGTTATGTTTACAAAGGAAATAGCCGCGAGCAGTGAATTATTTTCACCAGACTTGGCTGTATTATTAGTCTGTTTGCATGAATTTGATATTAGCATTTATAATAAATTACGAAATTATAATGGCAAAGTAATAAACGAAATTTCTTCTCAAATATTTAGGAATAAAAAAGATTTAGGCGATAGGGAGGTGGAGTTTGATCGAAGTTTTGTTCCAGCTGCACCTCATGTTCTGGAATATTCCATAGACCAAACACCTCCAAGTGTTGTTATAAACGTATTTATTGTAGATAATGTTGATCGATTTTTTAATATTGAACCAGCTCCGGCACATCCGCTAAAATGGATTGCTGAAGTAGATCAATATAATGTAGGCTGCAATGCTATATTAAATAATCAGAGAATAGCGCTGATAACACATTCAAAGAGAGATGCTCAATGGGAAAATCCCAAACTAGATATAAATACTGTAGATGCCTTTGATTTGGATAAATTTAAACAGTCATATTTTGCTAAAATGGATTTCATTTCTCATTTTGAATAAATTTAAAATGTTTTTATAATTCATTAAACCATTTTTCGTTTATTTCGACTTGTTCAATAATTTTGACACCTAAATTGAATTCTTTTAATTTATTGGCTAGATCATGCCCATCAATTAGGTCAATAATTAAAGCACCATCCCTTCGGGCTTCATCTTTGGCATCTTTAGAAAACACGCCAGTTGTAATAATTAAACCTTTGTCTGCCCGTCCCATTATAGCACCACGAAAATCTCTAATTACAGATGAAGGAACAGTTCCTTCATATCGTTTGCATTGAAAATAAATATTGAAGGAAACGAAGCCGGCAATTTTGAATACACCTTTGCCGTCTATTCCTCCGTCACCTGATTTCTTCGTTACTTCAACATTGTCAAAACCAGCTTCTCTTAATAATCTCTGAGCGAGTCTCTCAAAGGCAAAGGGATTCATTTTTTTCAAGGTCGCAATAAGCTTATCTTCCCATTTTATTTCTTCTGTTGTTTCTTCAATAAAATTACAAGCACTATCCTTTTCTTGTAAAGGGATATTTGTAGGCTCCTCTGCGTTTGAGGAATGCTCGCAGCTTTTTACAAATTTTTTTACCTCATTAATGTTGACCTTATCTGTTTTTAATCCTTTAGGTGTTAACGCCCAAACGCCCCGAGTAGAATTGGATAAGATACCATATACTTTAAGGTATGACTTGGCCCAAGCAACGCGATAATCTAAAACAGAACGGTTTCCTCCATTATAAAGTTCAGATGCCTCTTCATCGGTAAGTTTAAGAATTTTGCTGATTTCTGAAAGTATTTCATCGTTTTTTGCAGATCCGCCCAAGTTTTTAATTGCTTCAATAACGGGATTAAAAAGCTTATCATATGTAGGTATTGGCATTTAAGAATTCCGATAAATCAAGAATGATTTCAGTATATTTCATTAGATTCTGAAATACAATAAAAAAGAAATAAGAGCAAAACCCAATGCTCAATATTTTTATTATATAACCAACATCAGAAGGAAATAATAAAAATGATTAAGGACTTTTATATTTGTCTGGACAATACGGCATTAAATTATGCGCTAAAGCATTTCAGCAATCCGTTTACTAGGATAATGCGTTGCTATACAGGTCTAGAAGTTGAAATGATTGTCAAAACAATGGAATCAAACAAAAGCAAAAATTTTTACACACTCCGTGCAATGCAAAATAAGATACTAAAGGCCACGATTAAAAATCTTGAAGTCTTAGGTGCTATTTTTGAAAGAGCGGATAAAGGCGAATAACTTATTTTAATGTTGATTTAATGTTTGAATAATATTACTTTAATATTTAAATAATGTTAAGGAAATTGTCATGGCTTTTAATCCTAAATATACGGTAACTGCTCAGATGCTTACAGATCTGGCAAAAATTGAGGTTATTAAACAGCAGTTTGAAAATCAGCCCATATCGCCGCAACTTTTATTATCGTTGCGGGAAAGTGCCAAAGTAGCAACAATTCATTATTCTACGCAGATTGAAGGCAATCGTCTGACCGGAAAGGAAGTAGCTGAGGCTCTAAGAGGGCGAAAATTGCCACAGAGAGAAAAAGACGAGCAGGAAGTCAAAGCTTATTACAAGGCTTGGAATGCTATGGAAGAGGCTGTTGTCGCCAATCGTTCTTTTGATGAGAAGTTGATAGCCAACATTCATAGTTTGGTTGAAGCCAGTAAAAGTATAATTCCGTATCGGGATAATCAGAATGCGATTTACGACAGCGAAACCGGTGCTAAAATTTATTTACCGCCGGAAGCTAAAGATGTGCCGGAGATGATGACAGATTTTTGCCAATGGGTGCAGAATGCCGGAAATTTTCCGGTACCATTGGTGGCCGGAATTGTACATTATCAGTTTGTAACCATCCACCCTTATTATGACGGAAACGGACGAACTGCCAGACTTTTAACCAGTTTTATTATGCGTAAAGGCGGTTACGGGTTAAAAGGCATTTACTCGTTGGAAGAATATTATGCCAAGAATTTAATCCGTTATTATGATGCTTTGCAGACACATCCGCATCATAACTATTATTACGGACGACATGAGGCGGATATAACGTCATGGCTGGAGTATTTTATTGCCGGTGTGGCCGATGCTTTTGGCAAGGTCAATGAACATGCCAAAAATGAAAAGACAAAAGGATTTACGGCAGATAAAAGCCCAATACTGCGTGAGCTTGATATTAAGCAACGGAAAGTCTTGGAATTATTCGCGGAATTTAAGGAAGTCAACAGTACTCAAATTGCGGATATATTAGGTATTTCCGCCCAATCTGCCAGAGCCTTACTCCGTCAATGGATTACCGAAGGCTTTTTGCAATATGCTAATGAATCCAAAAAAGCAAGGACTTATAGATTGGCAGAAAAATTTGAAGGATTAGTTTAGATATGGATTTTGAAGCTTATGATTATATGGTTTTGATTGATGAAAGTGGAGATCCTGCATTTAATAAGTTGGCCGATGGTAAAGGCAATGGAAGTGATTTTTTAAATTTAGGAGCGGTTCTTATAGCAAAAAAAGATTATAAAAGTATTGATGACTGCCTAAATTATATAAAAAAGGTTTTAGGAATAAAAAGTCTTCATTTCACAGATTTAAAATCACATTATAAAAAATTATTTGCAGTAAAAGAAGTGAGCCGATTAAATTTT
Organism: uncultured Alphaproteobacteria bacterium; assembly: GCA_949493535.1. Taxonomy (GTDB): domain Bacteria; phylum Pseudomonadota; class Alphaproteobacteria; order RF32; family CAG-239; genus CAJLXD01. Next base: position 112,328 of record CASZWJ010000003.1, on the reverse strand, counting down.
GTAGCTTTTTCTGTTGTATCTAATAAGAAAACCCTTAAAGAAGGAATGAATACAGTATATAATCCTCAAAGTCCAATGAGATTTTATCATAAAAATCTTTGTTTTTTATTTGAACGATTAAATCAATATATTAAAGACAATAAAATACCAAGTGATAAAATTCTTTTTATTATTGAAAAAAATAATGCTGTAAATGTACCGCAGTTTAAAAGATATGTTGATACTATCAAAAGAGATAAATCGTGGATGTTTACTCATATAAGTACAGGGCATATTATTGACATAGTAAAAAATGAAACGGATTTATTATTTCTCGCTGACATGATCGCAAGTACTTTATACCATATTACATTTGGTCAATATTTTGATGGAAAACAAATAATTGAAGCAAGGTATTTATTAGAGTTAAAAGATAAATTTTATCGACATAATAATGTTGCAATTGGTTATGGATTAAAATTTGTACATAAAATAGAAGATGTTAATCTTTCCGATGAAGCAAAAGAAGCCTTTTTAAAGTGTTAAATCATCTCTACAATTTTCTTCTGTGCGTCGGTATTGTATTCAATATAGCGTTGGGTGGTGGCAAGGGTGGAATGTCCGGCCAACATGCGGATATCGTTTAAGGTTCCGCCGGCAAGACTGATATTTTTAGCAGCGGTGGTAATGAAGGTTCTGCGGCCGCTATGTGAAGAGCAGCCCTCAAAACCGATTTCCTTATATAAATTATAAAAGAAATTGACGATTGCCTGTGGACTAGTCTTATTGTCACGTTCTGTCGTAATAATCCGATTCGCCAAATTAAAATGCTCATTTTTCTTCTGTTTGCTTAGCAATTCCACCAATAAGACAGCCAAATCTTTGTGCAGAGGAATAATCCGTCCGGATTGCTTGCCCTTGGATGCCTTATTAATAAGGTTAATTTCGCGGCTTAAGTTTCCTTCCGAGTCGCAAACCATCAGCCAGCTTAAGTTTGCTATTTCTTTTGCCCGCAATCCGGCCTTGTAACTAAGCATAAAAATAATTTTGTTGCGGAGCGGATATCTTGTCCGTTCCAAATAGCTCAATGTCAGTTCCTGCTGCTTTGGCGTGAGGATTTTTGCCTGTTTATTAAGTGCCATTTTTGCCTCAAACTCATTATGTTATTGAATTTATGTAATAAATTATAATGAGTATAAAATAAAAGTCCAGGCTTAAAGTCTTACAACGCTTAAAAAATAAGGACTCATTATAAAACTAAAATTATATAATGAGTTGACGGACTTGAATATTAAAAAAAATTCTTTGACTTTTTTTCTCGGTTTAACCTAATATAAAACTGGTTCGATTGTCGGACTGGGGCGTAGTAACCTCTTCACTATACGGTCTGAGATTTTAGAAGGCAGACCGAAATCAAAAAACACTTCTTCCGGTTTTTATGACCGGGAGATGATGTTATGTCCAAGCATTATGCCAAAAGCATCATGCTGTTATAGTGCAGTTACTAACTCCCGGTCGCCATGGAACTTTGGCGACTTTTATTTTTGTTAGAATTAGAAAAAGGGAGAAACTAAATGGAAAAACTAAAATATCTTTGGCATAAATTTCTTTATATTATTGGAATAATGGTCATAATTTTTGCTGTGTATGGTGCTTATCATGAGCAGTATGGTTTTGAAATTCCTGAGGCTAACTATATTTCGGCATGTGATGGAAAAGAAGTTGTTTCAAGCATTAAAACCCAATGTACAAAGATGGATGGCGTGCGGAATGACAGGCCAATTTATGCAGAAATAATAACTGATGTTTATGCAATCAGAGATGTATATAAGACAACTGTTTATAGAAGGTTTTGCTTTCCTCAAGGGGGGCGGAGTGTCCAGTTTGTTTTAAGAGAGTTTATTCAAGATGCTAACAACGGTGATAAACAAAGGGTAGAAGTTGGGGCAGATTTGGATTTGGAAGAAACTAATTGTGCCAGTATTGAAGCGTTGTTCTGGGATGTCGATGGCAAGGCCAGAGATGGTGTTTTATACTATCGAATGACAGAGAACGGCGTTGAAGATTATGAATAATTAGAGGAGAGGACTATGAAAAAGTTTTTAATGATAATGCTTATGCTTAGCGGTTGCGCCATAATTAATGATGAGAAACAGGGAGCCTATTTTAGTCAATTTAGCATTCCCACAAAAAAATTATTAGGCGTGGGAAGATGCAAAAGCTTTGAGAATAAGTATGTGGAAAATTATGATTGGGATAAACTCATAAAACTGGAAACAGAAATTCTGAATGTGAATGATAAGCTTAAAACAAGAAATGGTTTGTCCTCAGTCAATATCCCGCAAGCTAATCTTGTAATCAATAGCTATCTTGAAATGCCCTCTGTTTTTTATCGCGATAAGAAAATGAAAGACTTGAGCGAAAGGGATGGCGAAACTTATGATAGTTATGGAATCTTGAATGAAGTCGCCGGTTTTTGTTTAAAAAATGATTTTATTCAAGACAGGGAAAAAACGACAAAGTTAAAGAGCTACTGGGCTCATGGAGAGATTAAGGCCTGGATGGCCGGAAATCTTCGGCATAAACTGAAAATCGAACAAAATTACACGAAACAAAAAGCTGAATTTATGAAAACTTTTAATAAGTCGAAATTGTATGGCAGATTTAAAAAGTCTGCGCCATCTATGATTGGAATGCCAGTTGAAAGTTTGGTTAAAAAGGACTGCAAAATTGAGGATGTCATTATCGGTATGTCATTATTATCAATGGCATATAACAGATTTAGTAAACAAGAAAATTATTCATTTTCGGTTAAAGGTTCTGCCCTAATAATTAAAGTATCTGATATTTTTAGAATCAATTTTGAGCAACGAGGTGGTAAGTTGGTGCCGACTGAATATTATAGCAAAAATGAAAATAACCCCTTAGATAACCAAGATTATACCAACCGAAGTGTCTTGGGAGCAGTTTATATGTCTGATGCCCTATGCGGCAATAGTGAATTAGTATATTAATGTTATAAACACCTCAAATCTGAGGTGGTTTACCAAGACCACACAGGATTGATTAACGCTAAGTATAAATTTTAAGCGTTAAATCACTAAAACTAAGCAGCCCCGGATATTTTTTATTCGGGGCTGTTTTTTGTGGGAAATATTTCTAATAATTTGACTTTGAAAGGAAAACGGTTTTTGCTATTTTATAAACATTAAAGCAAGGCAATAAAATGACAAATAAATATAAATCAGAACAAAGAGAATATCGTAAAAAGAGATATATCGGTCGAGTAAAGAAAATTGGGGCAAAATTAGCGGAACTACGACAGAGAAAGAAATATTCGTTGCAGCTCTTAGCTCAAAAATCTCATGTGAATGTTAATACAATTTACAAGATTGAAAAAGGCGAGGTTGATGCAAGTCTACTTACATTAATGTCGTTGTCTGAAGCTTTAGATTATCAGTTTGATGAGTTCATAATATCATTATATCCAAAGAGAACAAGTACTACAGGGAAAATTATGAGTTTGTTAGAAAAAAGCGATAGTGCATTATTACAAGTTATGTTAAAAGTATTGGCAAATACATATGCTACATGGAATTTGTATAAGACAAGTCCAGAATGTACGAACCGAGATGCCTTTTATCCATTGGATGAGCGTCTAAAGAAAAGGCCCTAAAGCATTTCTTTAGTTGGAGAACACTCTTTCTTTTATGAAAGAGTATTTTTTTGATGTCTGTTATCATATTAAAATATATATATTATCCTATAAAAATAAAACACATAACTATTTGTAATTATGCAAATTTATAGGATTTTTTTTATCTTTTTTTTCTAAATATAGTTAATTTTCAGAATATCATCTTGTAAAGAGCCCCCGTAATTAACATCAACGGAGAGCTCTGTCTTGAATTACCAAGCGCTAAATAATGAGATTTTGAAGTGTTGTCCTGACTTGACGGCGGATGAAGCTGTCGATGCAGGCAAAAGTCTTGTTGCTCTGTTGAATATATTACATGAGGCCGCTCAGGAAAATCCTGAGTTGGAAGTTTTAATCAATGCTCAAATGAAAGGAAGGTCTGTCAATGAGCACAAATAATAAAAATGTCTGTGATACCTGCGTTTTGCTGGTCGATTACACGGACATCACAATAACAGAGCTTGGGCGTTTTAAGCCTAATCCGCAAATCCTCTGGGATATGCAAGGGGCGGAGGCTGTGACCTGCTATAACTTTGCAACGCGTGAAGAGCTGCAACAGCATTACTACCCTAAGCTGTCATTAAGCAGCGTACTGCGGCACGGAGGTTTCAGCGTTAAGTTGAAAATTGAATTTTCCGCACCGAAACTTCTGCATTTTCCGCCCAACAATCTGGAAGAAGTTTGCGATGCCGATTTTGAAGATATCATCAGCATTTTGGCTTTACGGATTCACGAGATGGGTGTTGATGTTTCGTCTCAAGTGTTGCGGTCAGCACAAGTTGTGAGGATTGACTATGGTAAGAATGTTCTGGTTAAAGTCGCACCCTGTGTGATTTTACAATATTTGAACAAAGCTGACATCAGCCGCCGGCTCGATTGTACCAAGGTGTCATACCGAAATGAAGGGCATTCGCTGCATTTCTTAGCCCGGCACCGGAATGTCGTTATTTACGACAAACTCAGGGATATTCAAAAGGCTCGGTATTGCAAAAGCCGGGCTGTCAGTTCCGAAAATGCTCAGGCGATTGATTGGGCAGTCTTAGGTTCAAGCCAATACTTACGGTTTGAAATTCAGTTAGGCAATTCTGAGAATATCCGCCAAGCCATCAGCAAAGCGGGGCTTCCAGTTCCGGAGCTGACATTCCAAAATCTTTTCAGCAGTCAAATTTGCCGAGCTATTACGCTGGTTTATTGGAATGAAATTTTGGCGGCTGTCAGATATCAGCAGTTAAGCGAAGAAAATTCGGCAGATTTATTCAAGCGTCTGCTGGATGCCAAATATAAGTTTCTAAAAGCCCTGCAGCTTGTCGGTTTAGTAACGATACTGAAGACGATGGGCAAACGAGAATTGCGGCTACATGCGGGGAACTCTTTTTCACCGGCAATTTATGAACTGTTTCGGCTGATTAACCGGCTCGAACCGCAAAACAACTGGCTGCAGCCGGATTTGGACGGCATAACCGCAGCTATTAATGAAAATCAAATCATAACTTTAACGAAAGGAAATAGAGATGGATTTTGCTAAAAATGCAATAATTATGTGCCGAATTTCTTCTGTAAAGCAGAATATCGGTAACTCTCTCTCTGAACAGGAAGCCATCTGTAAAGAGTATTGCCGAAGTAAGAATTTTGAAATCATACAAAATAAGCAAGCAATTGAAAGCGCCTTTACTAAAAGACGTCCGAAATTTAATGAGATATTAGATTTAATCCAGCAAGTAAAAGTAACGCCTGTAGCTTTGGTTTTGTCGGAATCTAGCCGTTTAGCCCGGAACTTTAATCACATGAGTTTATTGGACGAGTTGGTGCAAACAGGTAAAGTCGAAATTCACTTTGTCAAAGAACATATTGTAATCTCACTATTTTCTACAGCGGATGATATATATGAATACAGAGAGTTGATTGCTAAAGCAGAGCATTTTTCTGCAGACAAGTCTGAAAAGGATAAAAAGGCTTTGCAAACGATGCGTGAGAATGGATTTTACCCAGGCAAGGCACCGATAGGATATAAAAATTGCCGTCCAAGTTGGTGCCCTTGGATTCTGCCGGATGAACAGGCTGACAAAGTTAAGTTTCTATTTGATACCTATTTACGGTCAGAAATCAGTATCAAAAAGTTGCTTGAAATTGCTCAATCATTACCTCTGTATACAACTACTGGTAGTTTAATCAGTCGAAGAACATTAATTCATATGCTGCGCAATTCTTTCTATTGTGGACAGATGAAAAGCGGTGGAAAATTATACCGACATGGTTATGCGCTGTTGGTGAGTGAAGATGTTTTTGCTGAGGTGCAAAAGAAATTGGACAGGGAACTCGGTAGAGTTGCCAACAAGGAAACGGAGGTGAAGGTCGCAGCATAAAACAAATTAGGCCAGTGGAGGCTGGATAATACATCCGGCCTTCCTTGACCTGTCAAAATGATGAATCTTAAAATAAAGTATAATTTTAATACGGAAAGGTAAGAATATGGGAAGAAAAGCTGCAAAAGTTGTGAATGATAAAAATATAAAGCATGCCGTTTTATGGATACGAGTATCAAGCAGGGAGCAGAAAGAAGGTTATTCGCTTGATGCTCAGGAAGACCGGGTAAAGAATTATTGTATTCGGCAAGGGTTGACAATTATTAAGCAGTTTACCGTTGTTGAAAGTTCGACCAGAGGAGAACGAAAAGAATTTTATAATATGATAAATTTTATAAAAAAATATAAAAATCCGGTTGCTTTGGTTTGTGACAAAGTTGATAGGTTGCAAAGAAGCTTCAAGGAATATGATGTTTTGAATAAGCTGATTGAAAAAGAAAAAATTGCAATTCATTTTCAAACAGAACAAGCCGTTATGGCGAAAAATGCCAAAGCTCATGAGAAGATGATGTGGAACTTTCGGATTACAGTTGCGCAGTCGCAAACAGACACGATGAGTGATAATGTAATACGCAGCTTTGAAAAAATGCGTAAAGAGGGAAAATGGCCACATCACGCACCAGTCGGATATAAAAATGTAAAGGATGCTAACGGTAACAGCGATATTGTGCTGGATGAAAATAACCATTTCATCATTACGCGGTTGTTTAAAGAATTTTCGATTGGCACTTATAACCTTGAACAGATAACGCGGAAAGCCGCGGACTTGGGGCTTAAGATGAAAAACAGCAAGAAACTTCATAAGCAGACTATCCGCGGAATATTAAGCAACCGTTTTTATGTCGGGGAGATGTTCAGTGGCGGGCAATATTATCCGCATTGTTATCCGCGGCTGACGGATAGCTATACGTTTGAACGGTGTCAGGAAATTTTGGAAGGTAAGGCAAATCATAAGGTGCAGAAGCATGAATATGTATTCAAAGGATTGGTTCGCTGTAAAAAATGCGGTGGTGTTGTTTCGACAGATATCAATGTACATCCGGCGAAAAAGAAGGGCGGAGAAAAAGTCGTTTATAAATACCTTTTTTGTCCGCAATGCGGAGGCTATCGGACGAGAGAGGAAAATGGGGTTGAAAAAGTGAGAGAGGCATTAAAAACGTTTAAAAACATGCCTAAAAGCGTTGTCGAGAAATTGGTTGCCTGTTTGGATGAAGAAATTTACAAAGACCATAAAATGGAAATAGAAGCCAAGAAGGCATTGGACAGGCAGATTGCCGGTTTTGCAGAAAAGGAAAGCAGGTTGATAGACCTGTTTACGGAAGGCAGTATTACACAGGATTTATATACCAAAAAACTAACCGAATACAGACAGGATAAGAAAAAACTGGAAGAGCGATTAACCGACTATAGTCATCTGACTAAACAAGGTCTGATAACGCTCAAATACTTGGCTGGCTTGCTTTTGATGTCAGACCAGATATGGAATTTTCTGAACAACGACAAAAAACAACAGGTTTTAAAATTACTTTGTTCGGAAATTTTATTAGACGGTAAAAATGTAGATGTTTCAATAAGAAAGCCTATCTTAGCACTGGCTAAAATAGGCTCTTGTCAAGTTTGGCTGGCGAGAGCTTGCAGAGAAAGAACAAAAATTAGTTATAAATTATAGCGAACTTCTTGAACATCGTACAGAAATCTTGGCAAGAAAAGATATTATTCATCAAATCTGGCTGATGATGAAAGTAGGGTAAATTGTTTAATACTCCAATTATATAGCTAAATTTTTTTAAAAGAATTAGAAAACTGTGAATCTTTAATTTCTTTATTTTGTTTTTCTGCAAGTATTATTTTATAAAGAATATCAAAAATAGGGAAGCGATGAAAATATTAAAAAAACATAGTGATGTTAAACCATATATAGAAAGGGTATCGTCAGAAGCTGATAGCCATAGAAATTGCTTTGGTTTTTTACCAATATCTGTTTATGAACAACTTAGTAAAAAAAATTGTTTATGGATATTAGTGAATGATAAGGGGGATTACGTTGGTCATATTATGTTTAGCATTGCCTGGAAAAAATACAAAATAACTGTTAATCAAACATATATCTTATCAGAATATAGAAAATCACATTTTGCTTCTCAACTAATTAATGAACTAAAAAATTGGGCTGAAAAGCATTATATTACAGAATTACACGCAAATGTTGCTGCAGATTTGAAAGTAGCCAACTCATTTTACAATAGCATGGGATTTTCTGCCGTTATGCAGAAAGAAGGAGGAGAAACAACTCAAAGGCTAATAAATGTACGTATAGCATATTTGAATACACCAACGTTGCTAAATTTATTTACCCATAAAATAACCGATTTCTCTTATAACCAACCCATAAATATTTATCGTAAATATGTTATTGATATAAATATTTTGCTGGATTTGATTGAGAATAGAGCCTATTCCAATCAAGTTCAGGAACTCATTAAAGGAAGTTTTAATGGAAGTTTTAAATTATTAATAACTCATGAAACTCACGTTGAAGTTTCTAGAAATGCTAAAAATCCAGACCCTCTTGCAAAACTAATTGCTAATATCCCGTCTTTGTCTTTAATTACAAATATTGAAAACACTAAGGAATATAAAAATTTAGAAAAGTTAGTATTTGGAAAAATAGATACTGCTACAAAATCCGCTGTACACAAAATTTCAGATTTGAAGCATCTAACTTATTGTATCCTTAATAATTGTACGGGATTCATAACAAGAGACAAACAATTACTAAATAAAGCTAAAATTTTAGGGAAAGAATTCAATCTAGATATTATATCTCCAGAAGAACTCATACTAAATGAAGATTGTCTTTCCAATAGAGATACAACAATTAGCCTAAACGACTTAAATTATAAATTTATCAATATATCTGATGATTCTTCTATAATAAATGACTGTTTATCCAATCTTCAAATATCAAGGGAAACAGTACAGTTACCTGCATTTGACGGAATAGCAATTAAACAAGAAGCACAAAGCTATTTAGCTTGTGCTTTATGGCCAAAAACAATTATCAGTAATAGAGGTACTATTGCTTATATTTTTTCAAACACATTGTGTAACCACGAACTATTAGACCACATAATAGAAACAATTTTTAGAGTTATAAAATCAAAAAAAGTACGCTCTATTGCTATTTTCACTTATGGTCTTATAGCTCATATTGATGAAGTTCTTAAAACTAGAGGGTTCTCACAAACAACTGAAAATAATGGTATGATAAAATATAGCCATTTAATAACAGATAGGATTATTACAGAAAATAACTGGGCTAGTTTTAAACAAGTTGTTAATGATAACATGAGTCTATCATTACCTGAAAATCTTACTGAATATAAAGAATTAATAACAAATGGCATTTTACTAAAGAATAAAGATTACTACAATTTTTTTGAGTTTGAAACGAAATTTTCACCGTCCCTAATTATTCCTAAAAATAGAGACATATATGTTGTACCAATACGCAATACTTATGCTAAAGAGTTGATAGGTGATGATTTTGATATTCAGCGTAGCCTAAGCCTATCAAATTGTAAGCCTGCACTATTGAAAACAGAAAAGGCCTATTTTAATAAACCTGGTAAGGGAACAATAAAAAAAGGTTCTATAATAATGTTTTATGTTTCAGCCCCAATAAAATGCATAATAGGGATAGCCAGAGTAACATATTCTAATAAACTAAGATGCGAAGAGGCGATGGATATGCTGACCTTACAAGGCGTACTAGAAAAAGATAAACTGTTGGAAATCTCAAAAGATGGATTTATTGACGTATTTACTTTTGATAATTTTCATCAGTATAATAAAAATGTGGATATAAAATTTTTAACAACATTAGGCGTGGGAAAAAACAGTTTTGTTACAAAATTTAAAATAAATAGAGAGAATTTTCTCAAAATTTGTGCACAAGGAGGAATTTATGGTAAATAATGTAATTTTATCTATTCATCCCCAATATGCACAGCAAATAGAAGTAGGAAATAAAATTTATGAGGTTAGAACCAGAAAGATAAATTTGGAAAAAGGCACACGGATTTGGATATATAAAACTTTGCCAGAAGCCTGTATAGATTCTTTTGCAGAAATTGATGATGTTTTATTAATTTCGCCTCAATTAGCATGGAAAAAATATTCTTCTCAAATGTGTATCTCCAAGGCTATATATAATTCATATGTACAAAATAAGAAAGAAATCTGTTTACTAAAATTAAAAAATGTAAAAAAAACAAATAAAAAAATAACTTTAAAAGAGTTAAGAAAAAAAATTCCTCCTTTTTTCCCCCCTCAATTTTTTAAAAAGTTAAATCCAAATGAGGAAATACTTCAAGCACTTGAAAACTTATTGAAATAAAAAAATGTCAAAGAAGATACATTCTTTGACATTTCTTCTGAATTCCTTGGAAAATATAGACTTTTCAATTAGCTCTAAAATGCCACAATCATAAAATGTCAAACTTTGTTAAAAATCATAATCTTTTTTGACATTTTATTCTAAATTCTTACATTCTCCATAGTATTAGCGAGTAATTATAATCACGCACAAAATCCGCAAAATTTGCGGAGATTGAAAAAGCTATTCTCCGCAAGTTAAAATATAATGCGTACTGCGACCACTTCCTTGTTGCTCCAATATTCCAAATTCCACAAGTTGTTTGATAGAACGGCTTGCCGTATCTTGTGAACATTTGCAAATTTTGGCCCATTTGCTTGAAGTCAAGTTACCTTCAAATCCATCAAGCAACATATTAATCATTTTCTTTTGGTTCTTATCTAATGAGAATTTGTTATATTCTCTCCATCGTTCAGCTTTAACCATAATCTTGCCAACGGTCGTTTCAGCAGTTTCTATTGATTTGAGCATCATATCTAAAAACCACTTTATCCACGTTGTGATATCAAGAGTTCCTTTTTGCGTATTTTCTAATATTTTGTAATATTCGTTCTTTTCTTTTTGGATTTGTGCTGACATGCTATAAAACCGATAAGACGAATTTTCTGCTTTGGCTAACATATATTCCGTAATAGCTCTGGCAATACGCCCATTTCCATCTTCAAACGGATGAATGCTGATAAACCATAAATGACTTATGGCTACTTTGATAAGAGGGTTTATATTATCTTTTGAGTTTATCCAATTAAAAAAGTCATTCATATATCCATTGATAAAAATAGCCTTTGGGGCTTCATAGTATACAATTTCTCGCCCTCTGTTATTGGAAACAACTTGCATTGGTCCGTCTTTATCATCTCTATAACAAGCGGTCTTTATCTTATACATTCCACTGTACCCTGTTGGAAACAATGCTGCATGCCATCCACATAATCTCTCATAGGTTAATGGTTTATCAAAATTATGTGTCGCATCAATCATAATTTCAACCACACCATCAATATGATGACTGCTGCTGACAGATTTTTCATTGTGTATATTTAGCCGTCTTGCAATAGAAGAACGAACTTCCTCTTTATTTAATAACTCACCTTCAATTTCGCTTGATTTAGTTATTTCTTCGGTTAAGTTCTCCAAAAGAGCTTCTTGCTTAAAATCAAATCCCAAACTTTCCATTTTTCCTAAAAGGGAACCTTCGGCAAACGAAACCTTAGATAATATATCTAAAATCTCATTATTATTCCAAGTAAAACAAGGCCAGTTCTTTTGTTCATGAATATACATTGTTAATCTCCGCAATTTATGCGGATATTATAAGCTTTAATCTCCGCAAAAGTCAAGAAGATTTAAACTTTTTATCTTAAATCCTTACATTTTCAACGGCATTAGCAAGCATTTGTTCGTTGGTATTAAAATAATGTTGGGTTGTCCCAATGTGACGGTGATTAGTTAATTTTTGAATTAGAAATACGCTAACGCCTGCATTTACAAGTTTGGATACAAAAATATGCCTTCCTAGATGGCTTGCCCCATGAATACCAAATTTACGATAAATGGAAGCAAATAGCCTGCTGATGCTTGACCGTGCAAATGGCTTATTCTGTTTTTGTGAAGTAAAAATGTAAGTTTCAGGGGTTAATCTTTCCCCCCCACTTTTGTTGCAAATACTTCAAATATTCACCAAACTCCTTTTTCATTTGACTATTAAGGTAATATGAACACTTGTTTTTACCTTTGTTCTTATCATAGTCCAAGCAGATAACATCTTTGACTTTGAGGTTCTCGGTATAAATGTCCTTAATTTGCAGATAAGCAAAATTGATTGACCTCATACCATTATGCGAACATAAAAACATCATGCGGATTTGTTCGGAGTGTTTCATTCCGCTGATATAAGTCAGAATATCTTTTATTTTCTTATCATCTACGAAAACCTCATTAACCATTTTGGCTCTCCTTAATTATTGCTTGATAAAATACTTTATAACATTCACCTTCGGTTAAAATACCAATACCGCCTTGGCATAGCCATCCGAGTTTGAGTTTCTTATTAACTTCACTAATCAGGCCATCAATACTTTCATTGCAGATTATGTCATACTTTAGTATCAATATTCCTCCGCATACATAATAGTTAAAACTCTTGTGGTTTGGGTGGGGTCTGCAGCATCAGGAGAAAAATGTATCAAATCATTGTCATAGTAATCTATTTTCCAAAATATTTTCTTCTTTTTATACTCAAAGCTACCGAAATCATGCTCACCATATGGGTCATTGTTTCGTTTAAATGTCTTATAATTGCGAACAAGACTAATAATCTTATCAATATCCTCAACGGTGTTCAGATGAATACCTTGGCTCAACATAAGCATTCCTTTTGAAAAGTCCTTCCGAAACTCATCATTAAGTTTTGCAATATCTTCCGTTTTATTGTTATCCATTTGAATCTCCATGATTTTGCTCTAAAAAGCTTAAGTGAGACCTAACTCTAGAGAATGCTAAAGTCAAGGATTTTTTTTACATTTTTATTACTTAATTATTTGATTCTTAAAGATTTATTTTAAATTCAGTAGGTTAGATACATAAAAAAATATTTACAAAAAGCGATTTCTCATAAATCTACGGATAAATACCTATGTAGTAAGATTCTACGAGTTTCTAATAAATTTCATTAAAAAACAAGAGGCCTCAAATTGAGACCTCTTGTTTGAATAATTGACCTGCCTAAATTTATTATTCATCATCAGCCAAAAGCCAATCCAAAACATTAATGCGTTTTATGCCTTTGTTTTCTCCAGTTCCAAAATCCATAGATAGTAAATATTTCGGGTAATTATCATCAATCGCTTCCAAGGGAGCTAATTCTCTTTTTAATGTTGTTTCATCAATAAGAGCATACAAGGCAACTTGATAATACTCAATTTTCCCGCCACTTTTTTGAGCAACAAAATCAACTTCTACATTTTTACCAGCATTATACACTTTTCCGAGAGATACATTATATCCTCGTCTTAATAGCTCTAAATATACAATGTTTTCCAAAATATGCCCAAGGTCCGTATCTTCATGTCCTAACAAGGCTGTTCTCAAACCTATATCAGCAACATAATATTTAGGATTACTATCTAATATTTGTTTTCCTTTTATATCATAACGTTCACATCTATATAAGAGGAAGCTATCTAATAAACCACGAATATAGGTATCAATAGTTGGAACTGAGATATCAAATTTTCCTTGTTTTAACCCTCTTTCAATTCCTCGGGTAGATGTTTCATTGCCAATATTATCAAACAAGTAACGGACGACAACATCAAGTTTTGCAACATCAACATTAAACCTTTTAACAATGTCTTTCTGTATGGTGTTTGTATAAACAGTATCTAACAGATAATCGTTAATAAGCTGTCTGTCAAAAAAGAAATCCAAAGTTTGCGGAAATCCGCTTTCTTTGATATAATGGGCATAAACATCTTGCAATGAGGAGGCATGCTGTAGTGTTCCATCTCCTGTTAATCGTTTGTTATAAGCTCCGAAATATTCTTTAAAGGAAAATGGTTGAACTTTAATTTCAAGATAGCGACCACCAAATGAATTAGCCAAATCACTTGAAAACATGTAAGCATTAGAGCCTGTTATATATAAATCTACATTATCTTGCAAACGAAGGGTGTTTGCTACTTGTTGCCAATTACGGAGTAATTGTATTTCATCTATAAAAACATAATTTAGTTTATTTGGTACAAGCTTAGATAATACATAGTCTAATAACTTATCATATCCTAAAAGAAATTGTTTTTCATCTAATTGTAAGCCGATTTCTCTGGTTTGTATTCTATCTTCAAGATTAATATCTATAATTTGATTATCTTTGATTTTATCTTCTTTTTTCAGTTTTTGTTGGAAAAGTTTCAATATTTTAGATTTGCCACAACGTCGCACACCTGTTAAAACCTTAACCAAATCACTTTGTCCTTTTAAGGCTTCCAATTTTTTGATGTATCTTGGTCTATCAATTAATTCTTTTTCCATAACAAAACCCCTTTATGTGTATAAGTATAGTTTACAAAAATAAAAAGTCAATATGTTTTGTAAAATGCATTTAACAAAATGAGTGTGCTCGGTTAAATTGAAATCTCTGTTTTACATATCAATTGTTTTCTTATAACCAAATTCCTACCGAAAATCCCCATTTCTCTTGTAAGACCTTGCCAACATCGCTTATTTCCTTGATTTTTATTTAATTTACGTGAATTAAATCAGAGCACTAATTTGAGGTAGGAAATCTGATTTTCTTTCAGGAGTTCTATTTTCTCTTATAAGAAAAGAAGTCTATTATAATAGTATTTTATTTCTATTTTAATTCTATTATAGGGGTAAAAAAGAGCCTTCAATCCCTTATCCATCAATACTTTCATAAAAAAGCGGTGGTAATAGCCATTTCCGATAGTGGAAATATCCGTTTCCGCAGGTGGAAACCGTCATTTCCGTTTAGGGAATTAAGTATTTCCATTGGTAGATTTAGTGGCAATAGCCATTTCCAGTACAAATTTTGTTCAAATTAAATTCCGTAAAATTTCCAGATAAATAATTATGAAAATGAAATTTATAAGGAATAGAAATGACTACAAAATTATCGCTGACAGCAAGATATTTGCTAACTTACATCAGATTTAAGACCAACAACAATCATCCTTTTTTTGCCAGTAATGAAACCATAGCCAAAGTAATTGGCTGTACCGAAGCATCAACTAAGGTTATTATAAACACACTTATCCGTGATGGCTATATCATCAAAACCATAGATGATAAAAAGCGTCGTAATTTATCGCTTTCAGGCAAGGAATTTCAACCGCTGGACGGCGTGTATATGAACAATGTTGAAAAGCATATACTTAAACAAGATGCCCAAAATCAAGAGGATTGGGGCAAATATCTTCAAAAAGAAAATGAGGCCTATAAAGCAAGAATTAAATCTCTGGAAGATGAAATTACACGATTAAATCAACAAATCTTTGAACTTCAAAATAAAGAAACAACAAATCCAGTCCTTCAAAAACCAATACCTCAATCAGAATACATCCCAAGCGTTTCTCAAGACAGTGATGGAACTATAAGTCCTGTCATCGCAAATATTATGAAAAGATTTAATTTATAACAAGGAGTACAAAATGAATACCGATATAACAAATAGAAAAATTTCCGAGCAACAGCTTAATTTAAAACTCGCTGATACAATTGCTGTTGCCAAAGGTGTATTGCAGACCTTTAATAGCAATCTTATAGATTTGCATGAAAATGCCTGTTTCAAAAGCCTAACACAACAATTTTATGACCTGAAATTAGAGTTGATAGGATTGTTAAATTATCTGGAAGAAGAAGTCGTCATTCCGATGCAGCAACTATTGTTGCAAAATATAGCATCACCACATCGTTTTGCTTTGAGAGAGCTGGCCGATAGATTTGATGTTTCAAAGTATCGTGAACAATTAGAACAAATTTATAACGATACTGAAGAGCAAATACAAAAGCTTTGGAAACTTTGCCACTTAGCAACACGAGAAGCTCATGAGATGCTAACTATTGCAGATTTGAGAATAGCCGAAATTAATCCAGATTTTCTAGTTTAGTTTTTTTGAAAAATCAATAAATTAGAGATTTATGACAAGAAAATAAGGAGAAAAAATGAAAGTTTTAATGGAAACCATAACTGGAAGAAAAGGGATTAAGAATTTTGCCAGAATAGAGGATTTTGGAGATTTTATGGATGAAAACCAAAGAAAAATCAAGAAATATAAGATTTTTGAAGAGTATGAGAGTGAAAAAGAGCCTCAGAGAAACACAAATCCGAAGATTGATTTCACCAAAGAAGAAATTAAACATATAAACAACGAACTGAAAAAGCTGATAAACAAATGCTTTGAACTGAGCCAAGAAGTCCTTGGCGTGTTCTTCAACACAGCCAAAAGCCAAGAAGAATATACCAAGCTTCTTACAGCCTCTGGAAAACTAGGAAAAGTTATACCTATTATCAGGTCATGTATAAAGTAATTACTCTTTAAGCAACCAATCTAAAACATTAAGTAATGAAATATTTTATGAAAATCCGCAACGTTATTGCGGATTTTCATAAAATTGCTTGACTTTTTTATTTTGAGCTGTATCTTATAATAAAAGGAGAATTTGCCATGTTTTATGAAAGAACCTTATCAGATATTGTTGAAAAAGCTACAAAATCATTCAAAGTAATCTTAATTACTGGTCCTCGTCAGGTTGGAAAATCTACGCTTTTTGAAAAGATAAAAGAAGAAAATAGAACCAAGGTAACTTTAGATGATGGTGATGATTTAGCATTGGCAAAAACTGACCCTAATTTGTTTTTCCAAAAATACCAACCACCTTTATTGATTGATGAAGTACAAAAAGCTCCAGAACTCTTTCAATATATAAAGAAAATGGTAGATAACACAGATGAGAGAGGCCTATTCTGGTTAACGGGTTCGCAAAAATTTGATTTAATGAAAAATGTTACCGAAAGCCTTGCAGGACGCGTTGCTGTATTGGAGTTACAAGGATTTTCGCAATCAGAGAAAAGTCATGATTACACCAGAGGAGCATTTGTTCCAGATATTGATTTACAAACCAAACGACCTGTATGGACTGCCAAAGAAACCTTTGAAGTTATTCACAAAGGCTCGTATCCTCAGTTATTTGATGGCGTAACAGATTGGGAATTATATTACAAATCCTATATAGATACATATCTGATGCAAGATGTTAAAGATATTATTAAAATTGAAGAAAACACAGCATTTAGACGATTTATAAAAATATTGGCAAGCAGAACATCCCAAGTGTTAAATTATACGGACATTGCTCGGGATAGCGATATTTCTCCAAATACTGCTAAAGCTTGGTTAAGTGTATTGCAAACGTTGGGAGTAGTATACCTGTTACAGCCATATTTTGCAAATAATATTGGAAAAAGACTGTCTAAAACACCAAAAATGTATTTCATGGATACAGGACTATGTGCTCATCTATGCGGTATAAATACTTCTCAAATGCTTATGGATAGTTATTTAAGCGGAGCTTTCATAGAAACTTATGTCGTTTCTGAAATTGTAAAGAGTTATATTCATAACGGAAAAATACCGAACATTTACTATTATAGAGATTCAAATAAAGAAGAAATAGATGTTATCATAGAGGAAAATAATAAAGTTTACCCAATAGAGATAAAACAAACAGCCACTCCAACACTTTCAATGGCCAAAAATTTTAAGCTGATTGATGAGAAAAAAAGAGGTATTGGGGCAATTATTTGCTTAAATGACAAGTTTATCCCTATGAATAAAGATGTCTATATTATTCCGATAAGCTACATCTAGGATATTTTGCTTTTTTATAATGAAATTGAGAGATAATACTCTAAAAAAATCAAGAGTTTTTCCTTTATAAAAGAAAAACTCTCAAATTTTTGTAAGTTTTTAATAGTTGGAGCTTTATTTCTTATAATGTCTTCAACACCTCAATCAGCTCGTTTATGCTTAGATTTGATGCGTTTCGTTTGGGAACATTAACGGCGATGCATCCGCTAGGAACGATTGCGGAACCAGTTCTTAATAAGCAAATAGCCGATTTAATTTGTTTGCTAAAGGTAGTTGTTGATTTATGAGCAAATCCTTCTATATGGCTCCAATATTTTGAGGAATTGCTACCAGAGAGCGGGCTTCCTGTTATAGAGTAGAAATACTTGTCATCTTGTTTCCAATCGGTCGTTTTCCATAATCGCAACAAATCCCCGACAAATAAAGAAAAGGTTGGAATATAAAGGGCAAACACACCACAACCTTTGAGGTGAATATTACTGTATTTTGAATCATTTAAGATGAAATCTTGATGTGTAAGGATAAGGTCAAGATGAATAAAAAATGTTTCTAAATCTTGCTTGTTCGGTTCATCAGCCCGAACGAAATATCGTATTGTCATATAAAAATCTCCTGTTTAGTCCGCTCAAAGTGGGACAAGTTGGTTAAATTCACTTACATTAGCCTTATGGCTTAAGATTGATTGAAAGTCAATAGAAATGACAAGAAAATCATATTTTTGTAGGATTGAGACTTGACTTTAGAATGATGTTCCGCTAGTCCCAAAGTATAATTGGGTTAGGGGAGGAGTAAAAAATATCAATTTTAATTAAATATTAGGTTATTTAGAGATAGAATAATCACTATTAATTGATTATTAACTTTTTTTGTGAGCGTAAGATGATAAATTTGTTGTCTTTTCTTGGGATTTTAGGTTTTTCGCCTAAAGATGGTGCTGATAGGATTTATTCTAAGTCATACAAAGGTTATGAAATTAAGGTTAATTATAATGAATTAAATCCTAAAAAATCTGAAATTGATTATGGAATAAAAATTCTTTGCAATCGTAAAACCACCTGTAATTTCCATCAAGAAGAAACATTCGTCGTATTAGAGTGTGTAAATCGCTTGCTTGAAAAAGATTATAAGCCTGAAAATATAGAATTAGAGAAATCGTGGGGTATGGGACATACCGAAGGGTATTTAGATATTCTTGTCAAAGATGAACAAAACAATTCTTTTGCAATGATAGAATGTAAGACATGGGGCAGGGAATATGACAAGTATGTCAAAGAAACATTTACTCATAAAAATAAAGGTAAGGAAAACGATGGTGGTCAAGTTTTCACATACTTGCAACAAGAACCTAAAACAACCAAGGCTATTTGCTATTATACTTCGCATATAAGTGGTAAAGGTTTTGAATATAAAAATGCTATTATTCATAACAAGGAGGATTGGTCAGAATTAAATCAAGTTGAACGGTTTAATCGCTGGTCCAAGACTTTTGAGACCAATGGTATATTTGAAGATGATATTCCTTTATATAAAATTGAGTCCAAAGCAATAAGAAGAAAAGACCTAAAAGAATTAAGAAGAGAAGATTCTGAAGGAATATACAATCAATTTGCGGAAATCTTGAGGCATAATGTTGTTTCTGACAAACCAAATGCCTTTAATAAAATTATCAATATGTTTTTGTGTAAAATATGGGATGAAGATAACACAGCAACAAATCAAGAAGTGAAATTTCAAACAAGAACATTGGGACGTGATAAAACTAATGAAGAATTATTAGAGGATTTAAATGACCTATATAAAGCGGGAATGAATGCCTATCTTGAAAAAGATGTTTCTGATGTTACTAAAGATGACTTTGAGATTCTTTTGAATTTTGTAAATACCCCATCAAAGAAAAATGAATTTGAAGAATTATATAAGACTCTACGTTTATATAAGAATAACGAATTTGCATTTAAGGAAGTATTTGATAAGAAGTCTTTTAAGGACAATGCCAAAGTTGTTAGAGAAGTTGTTGAACTGTTACAGGATAAACAATTAAGGTATTCTCATAAACAACAATTTTTAGGGGATTTCTTTGAAAAATTACTCAATGATAGTATAAAACAAGAAGCTGGACAATTTTTTACGCCAGTTCCTTTAACACAGTTTATCATTAAATCTTTACCTATTAAGGAAATTATTCAAAATAAAATTAAAAATAATGAAGCAGATACGCTTCCCTATGTAATTGATTACGCATGCGGAACAGGGCATTTTTTAACAGAAATTATGGATAATATTGATAAAATAATTAAAGAGGATATTGATATTGAAAGCATAACAAGACCTGCAGTAATGCGTGAATTTAAGATATGGAAGGATAGTGAATTTGAATGGGCAGAAAAATATATCTATGGTATTGATTTAGATTATAGATTGATTAAGGCCTCAAAGATTAGTTGTTTTCTAAACGGTGACGGTAAGGCGAATTTGTTGCATGCCAACGGATTAGCTCCATTTAATAGTGAAGATTATATTGGCAAGCTCCATAGTAACACTGATAAACAAGATAATCAGCAATTTGATATATTGATTGCAAATCCGCCGTATTCGGTCAAGGCTTTCAAACCTACGGTTAAGGAGGGTGATAAACTTTTTGAACTGTTTAGCAACTTTAGCGAAAGTAGTTCTGAAATTGAATGTTTGTTCGTTGAAAGAGCAAAACAACTTATAAAGGAAGGTGGATATGCGGGAATTGTCTTGCCTGTAAGTTTGCTGACTAATGATAAAGTTTATATCAAAACTAGGGAGATTATCCTTAAATACTTTGATATTAAAGGTATTCTTGCACTACAAGATAATGCTTTTATGGCAACAGGAACAAAAACAATTATTTTATTGATGCAGAGAAGAAGTAATACATATTGGGAACAAATCAATTTTGCAGTAAAGAGTTTCTTTGAAAATTATCGTGATGTTACTGTTTCTGGTATAGAAAAAGCATTTTCTAAATTTGTAGAAACAAACTATGAGGATTTAGCATTTGAGGACTATGTTTCTATCTTAAAGAATAATCCTTCTGAAAATGCACAAAAATCTGAATTCTATGAAGAACATAAAAGCTTAAGTAATGATGCTCTAAAAGCATTAGAGCAGGATAAAATGCTTTATTTCTTTTTAGCTTATAATTCCAAGTTAGTGTTAGCGAATTCTGGAGAGAAAGCAGAAGAAAAGCAATTTTTAGGTTATGAGTTTTCAAATCGTAGAGGACAAGAAGGCATTAATATCTATAAAGATGATGATGGGCATATCCTTTCTAACCTTTTCTCTGATATAGATAATTTTGACAATGATAAATTAAATTCTTTTATATATAGAAATTTCATAAATGAAAATATAGAAAAGCGGATATTGGATATAAATCTACTAGAAGAGCATCCTTTGAAAAATCATATAGATTATTGCCGTTTGTCTGAATTGATTGATTTTTCGTTACCAAAATTTGAAAAAGTAATAAATTTAAATTCTAAAAAAAAATTAAAGTTTGAAAGCAAATATAAAAGTATCAAAATTAAAAGAGTTGAAGAATTAGAAATAATAAAAGGCACAAGTATTACAGAGAAAGAAACTGTAAAGGGAGAAGTCCCTGTTATAGCAGGAGGAATATATCCTGCATATTATCACAATGAAGCCAATAGAAAAGGTGATATTATAACTATCAGTGCCTCAGGTGCTAATGCTGGTTACGTAAATTATTTTGATATACCTATATGGGCGTCTGATTGTTCTACTATTACCTCAAAAAATCCTAAAAAAGTAAATGTAAAATATGTATATGAACTATTAAAATCAAAGCAGAAAGATATTTACTATTCACAAAAAGGAAAAAGCCAACCACATGTTTATCCAGAGGATATTGTAGAATTTAAATTACCTTTTCCTGACGTGGATATCCAAGAAAAAATCGTTGAAGAAATGTTGCCGCTATCAAAATCTGAGAAAGAAGCTGTAGCAGAAATTAAAAATAAAACTACTAATATTGAACAAATGTATATTTCTTTATACGGAAATGCAAAAAAATCAATCAGGTTGTCTGACAAAGGAGTTTTTGAACTTTCTATCGGAAAAAGAGTTTTAAATAAGGAATTGCTTAAACTAGGTAAAATACCAGTATTTAGTGCCAATGTATTTGAGCCATTTGGATATTTTGACAAATTACTAATTACAGATTTTAGTAAAAAGTCTGTTTTGTGGGGTATTGACGGCGATTGGATGGTTAATACTATTGAAGAAAACATTCCGTTTTATCCAACAGACCATTGCGGCATTTTGCGACTAAAAGATAATAGTAAGCTTTTAGAAAACTATGTGGCATATGCACTAAAAAAACTTGGTGCTGAATATGGATTTTCAAGAAGTAAGAGGGCATCTATTGATAGAATAGAAACAATTAAGATTCCTATTCCAGATATTGATGAGCAAAAGAAAATAGTTGCACAAGTATTGCCGTTAGAAGCGGAAGTAAAAAAACTTCAAAAAGAAATTGATAAAATCCCTGCTAAGAAGCAAGCTATCTTGGACAAATACCTCAAATAATGGAAGGACTAACAAATGATATTATATACAAATGATAAAGGAGATTTGAAAGAAGTAAAAGAAATTCCTTTTAAGTTAGAAAAAAACTTACAAAAGCTATTTGAAGATAATCTTTCTACAATTCTTGGATTGACTGTTGTGAAAAGTGAGTTCGTTATCAAAAATAAACGCTTTGATACTTTGGCTTTTGATGAAGAAAACAAATCATTTGTAATTATTGAATATAAAAGAGATAGAAGTTCAAGTGTGATAGACCAAGGTTTTGCATATCTTCATATGATGCTTGAAAATAAGGCCGAGTTTGTTTTAGAAATTAACGAAAGATGTAATCGTCATTTTAAACGAGATGATGTCAGTTGGGAACAAACAAAAGTTATTTTTGTTGCCTCTTCGTTCAATGATAATCAAAAGATTTCTACAAAATTTAAGGATATTGCTATTGAATTGATAGAAGTGAAACAATTCAAAGATGGTCATATTATAATAAATTCTTTGAAAGATGATAGTTCACAAGTTAGCGTTAAGACTATCACAAAGAATGATAAGGTTTTTGAAAGTGTCTCTCGTGAAATCAAGGTATATACAGAAGAAGACCACTTAAATAATGGAAGTGATAAGACGAAAGAACTTTATGAAGATTTGAAATCAGCTATTCTTAATATTGATTCCAGTATCAAAATTGAAGCAAAAAAGCTCTATATAGCTTTTAAGCAATCAACGAATATTTGCGATGTAGAAATACAAAAAGATAAATTGAAAATTTATCTGAATGCCAAATGGGGGACCATAGATGACCCGAAGCACTTATTCAAAGATGTGCGAAAAGTTGGCCACTGGGGTAATGGGGAATATCGTGCTGAAATAAGTGATGATAACAATATTGGTTATATTATTGATTTGATAAGGCAGGTTATTCAAAAACAATAGATAGAAATATAAATTAAGCTGTTGTAAGTATTTACATTTTTATCGTATTAATTTGGCCTTCGTGCATACTTGGAGGTGAAAGAAGTTTTCGGGGTGAGGGGCTTTAATTTTGTTTGGAATAATTGGTGTTTCCAGGCATATATATTTCTATATAGATTTAAACCGAATACGAAATTGTGCACCATGAAGAGACTTCATACAGTAACTGAAATAATTACATCAAGATTGTAGTATTTTGTATGATAATTTTTTCCTTTTGCGGTAATTGAATCCATTATAAGTGAATTTTCTATTTTATTCTTTCTTTTCCATCTCACGAGCCAATTCATTAACCTTTTTCATATCACCGCTCTTGTAGGCTATAAGAAGTGGATAATAGTATTTTGTGCTTTTACCTTCACCAATATAAGGGATTCTGGTGATGCCTGTTGCCTTATCTTCTTTTCTCATTGTGAGCAGAGTATTGTACGAAAATCCTAAAATATCGGCCGCTTGCTTAATGCTTACCCAGTCTGATTTGATAGCAATATCAATCTTGTCTTTATTCCTAGAGCCCGTAGCATCAGTTAAATAAAATTGCTCTAATTCTTGTGCATAGCTGTCAAGTTTATGCTTCTTCAATAGGTTAATAAAGCTTTTAATTGATTGAGGAGTAACTCTAATCATCTTTATGCTAAAAAGTATTTGTTTGAGTTTAGCAATAGCAGGAAGTGAAATATCTTTATTTTTTAAATCAGTTAAAAAGAATAGGTTACTCCAATTTACAGAGGTAAATCGTACATTTTCAAAAAATACTCCGCCATTAAAAATAATATTTTCAAAATGTGCTTTTAAGAACATAATGTTTGATAAGCGGAAGTTTGCTGTGTCAGAAAAACGACAATCTTTTAATATCAAAGTATTATTCATGTTTTCCGTTATGTCATCAATTGTCATATCAGCGTTAAATATGCACTGTTCAAACATTAAGACACCAACAATTTTCTGGTATGTGTCGTAAGTTTTTCCATTATAATCAAATGTATTGTTAAAAGTACAATTTTTAAAGAAAAGTGACCTTGAATTTTCATAAAAACAAAAGTTAAAAATACAATTCTCAAATTCTAACGTTCGTATAAAAGGACAGGATAAAAATAAATCGTTTACAGTATTAAATACATTTTCAGCATAAAAATTCACATCTTTGAAATGAACCTTAAGACTATTAAAATTTTCAATATCAATATGAACATGAGAATTATTTTGCTCAAATTCTATTTGTACAGCAGGTGTTTCAAATTCATATTCTGTTTCAAATTTATCAAACCAAGCATTAACTTTTTGTTGGTCTGTATTAATAAGTTCTTCTTGAAAACCAGTAAATGTTTTGGGCTTAGGTTGTTCTAAATATGTACTAAACACAGTTGTCAAAACAGATAGAAAGCAGCGTAGGGCATCTGTATAATATAAAGCATATTGGTCTAAATAATCCTGATTTATACGGATAGTTTCTTTTTGTTTAGAGGGGATTCTTAATAGAAAGTTTTTTAATGTTTCAAATTCTTTTGTTGAAAATATTCCTTCTTTTACTTTCTCTTCATAACAAGTTATTAATTCTTTTATTGAATTGCCTGCATTGTTAATATCTGCCTGCTGATATAAATGATAAACATCAGCAAAATCATTAATGAAATGTTTAGCAAAAGAAAATACATCATGTATATTGTTGCAATAAACAAACTGATTATTTGCAATCATCAGAGCCAAATTTTTAGCATATTCTCTTTTTAATAAAGCACGAATATAGTTTTCAAAATTTTTGTTTTCATTCGTTTTATAATCATAACGATACAGCGATGGAAAAGTGTATTCCTGAGAAATTCCTCCCATTGTATAAAGCTCATTTGTAGCATAAATGTCTTCTGTGAGTTGCTGAACTTTAATATTAACCAATTTTCTCATTTCATTTTCCATTGTAAAATTTAGATAGCAAAATCATATATCGTCATAAGTTTAATTTCGCTTAAAAATATCAAAATTTTATGATTCGTTATCTTTTTTTATCAAAAAACACCTTTTTCTTTCAAATCCTTTCAAACTTTTTACCCCGATAAATTCAGCAATACCCATTTAAATACATTTAAAAGTTATTTTGAATAAAATCGTTGAAAAACAAAGGCTTGACTTTGCTATTTTTAGTGGACATACTAACCACATCAAAGCAATAGTGCTTTTGAAAACAACTTAACGAAAGGAAACAAAAGTGAATTTTTTATACTGCATAATCAATTCTTTTTGGCAAGGATATAAAGCCAAGAAAGAATATAAACATTTAGAAAATTGTGTCCGCATGACACGCTTTGCTTATTAAAGCATTAAGAGTTAAAAAACTCATCCAATAATCAATAACATTAACCATTTAACCCAAATGGCTCGCAGGGATACCAAAGTGCCATACATAGTTATTATGCTTTTTTTTAATTAATAGTCTAAATTTGAAAGGATTAAAAAATGACTGAAAACAATGAAAAAAGATTAGAAAAACTGAATGAGATGTTTAATAAGCTGTATTCCATTCGTGAGAAGGAAATTCAAAGCATGAAAAGTATGTTTTCAACGGATGAAATTTACTTAATGACCTTCGTACCTCATCTAAATGATAAAAATAACATTGATGGAAAAATTTACATCAATACTTATGATGGATTAGAAAAACGTTATAAAGCTGAAATAACTTTAGAAATATCTTTTAAATTAGCTGATTTGATAGATAGATGCTTGACTAAGAATGTATTACCACCTCCCGCAATAGCCATTAAAGGGAAGCAAATTGGTCTAATTGCCAGTGATAAGAGACAACGCGAAATAATGGATGAAATTTTTGTACAAGAGGGAAACTGCAAATGGGGATATATATCAACTATATGCTAGGATTAGCCAGTTCTCCATCAGCTATGGAAATAACCAATGAAAACAAATATTTTGAAAGGAACCCAAAATGAAAGAATTTTTAGGAAAATATAAAGCTCAAAAGATTGAAACCTCGGAAGATGAGGGAAAACTTACCTTGGAAACAGCTAAAAAGAGGATTTTGAACCTCTTGGTAGAAAATATCCAACACTTCAAAAACGATAGTTGGGGCGTTGCTAATCGTATGAACAAGCTGATGAGTGATACTGAAAACAATACAATTTTCAGCTTGCGATTAGGGGGTAAGAAAATAGTTCGCTACTCGCTTGATTTGCTGGATACAATGCAGAAAATGCAGTTTCTGGCTGACTTTCACACAAGTGTATCTAACGGCGAGTTTGATGAGGATGTTGTCAGTTTCTTGGCCAAAGAAGTTGAAATTGCTAATCAGCGTAAAAAGGAAGCAAATGAACGCAGACGCTTGAAGAAACAAGTGGAACGGGAAAGAAAAGCTGAAAAGGCTCGTCAAAAAACTATTACCGCCGCAGAATCTTTGCTTAATCGTGAATTGATACCGAATATTTCACTTTATGAGCAACTCTAAAATCAGGTAACCATCAGAGGGGATGTTTTCCCCTCTGATAGAAAACCATGCAAAAACAGAACATTAAATAAGTTTAATGCTTGAGAACTTATAAGGAAGATGTAAAATGACAACCAGATTAAAAAAAATATTGCAGGATATTTCACCCAAACCGTTATCAGATACGGAACTAGAATCAGCTACTCGTAACTTGATAGGGTTTGCTCAATGTCTATTAGCGATGAAACAGGAGATTTTAAGAAATGAAAGCAGTCATACTCACGAGAGTTTCAACCAAGATGCAGGAAGAGGGGTTGAGTTTAACCGCACAGAGCAACAGGCTTTTTGATTATGCCGAGCGTAAAGGTTTGGAGGTTATCAAAACTTTTGAAATCATAGAAAGCTCCACCCGTGGCGAACGCAAGCAGTTTATGGAAATGATAAACTTTTGTAAACGCCAGCATGAAACAATTGCCATTATCGCCGATACGGTTGACCGTGTTCAACGCTCATTTAAAGAAAGTGTGCTTCTTGATGATTTGATGAAGAAAGATAAGATAGAGCTTCACTTTTATAGAGAAAATATGGTTTTGAACAGTAAATCACCCTCTACGGACATTATGCGTTGGGACTTTTCTGTTCTGGGAGCAAAAGCTTACGTTTTGCAATTATCGGAAAATGTTCGTCGTTCTACCGAATTAAAGGTTAAAAATGGAGAGCGGTGCGGAATTGCTCCGATAGGGTATGAGAATTATGTTGATGAAAAAGGGAAGCACAGTGTACGCATTAAGGAACCCGAGGCGAGTATCATTAGAAAAATATTTGACCTCTACTCTTTGGGAAATATGAGTGCTGGTGAGCTAACAAAATATGTAAGAATGATGGGATTGCGTACAAAATCTGGGAAAGAGGTATCACGAACAACAGTCTTTTATATTTTGGACAATCCCTTTTATTATGGGGAGATGAAAACCAAACACGGCTTAATCCGACATATCTATCAACCATTGATAACCAAAGAACTTTGGGACTTGTGCCAAGAGAAGAAAGCCGAGCGTAACCATAATATCTCCACCTCACTGGAAAGCAAAGAATCCTTTGTACTGAAAGGTTTAATCAGATGCGGACTGACAGGAAAGCTATGCGTTAATGAAATAAAGAAACGGCAATACATTTATATATATAGCTATCATCCAGATGGGACGAGGTGCTATATGTCCGAACAAGCAGTTATTAACGAAATAGCTTCAGTATTGAGCAGAATAAGATTGCCTGAAAATGTAGCAGAAGCTTTAAGGGAAGAATTGAAGAAAGCTAAATCTAACGAGCGGCAATATTGTCGTCAAGAGGTCGTTAAGCTGAAATCGGAACTGGATAACTGTAAGAGCAAATTAGACCATTTGTTTGATTTAAGACTTGATGGCGAACTTGACCGTGAAACCTTTGATACAAAGCGAAACGAAATACAATTGAAGATAAATCGCCTTAAAAGTAAAATTGCAGCCCATGAAAAAGCAGATGATTCGTTTAACATGACACTACTAGAACTTTTGGATATCGCAACAGAAGCAGGTTCGTTGTTTATTCGGTCTACAAATATAGAACTTAAAAGGATGCTAATACGGTTGGTTTTCAAGCATTTGGTGCTAACTGAAACAAATTTAAGTTATGAATTAAACTTTCCATTTGAGCTATTTGAAACAATAAAACCAAGGAAGGGGAGGCTGAACGCAACCGAACTCGTGAAACATAAGCAAAATAAGGCTTTGGAGCAAATTGACAGCAAAAATGAGCAAATTGCTAATAACAATTCACACGAACTCCAAATTTCTCATAAAAAACAAGAGGTTAAATCCGAAAATTTAACCTCTGTTCAGTCTGGCTGGGGTGGCTGGATTCGAACCAACGAATGACGATACCAAAAACCGTTGCCTTACCACTTGGCGACACCCCAATCTTTTCGTTCTTATATCTAAGATATATTTTTTTTTTTTGCAAGTATTTTTTTTAGTATTTTGTTTCTGACTGCATTTCTTTTCTTTTTTTACCGTTAAATTTATGCAATTGGACAAAAAATATATTTTCCTCTAATAATATATTGACAAAAATATATTATCTGTGTTACGACAAAGTGCATCACTTAACTTACAGTCAGAGGACAAAATATGAGAAAACAGTCAACAGGTGATGCTATCAGAAATTTTATGGAAATTACCGGTACCTCGCAAGTATTTTTATATGGTGGGGCAGCTATTGATCGCTATATTAATCCTGAAGCTGAAATTATGGATTATGATGTTGCAATTCAAAATCCTGATAAATATGTCGCGGTTGTTGAAAAGCTGAAAAAATTAGGTTTTGATGTCGGTGCAACAAGGGTTGCCTTTAATCTTTCCACTGTGGCAAAGCATTCTGAATATGGCATTTTTGATTTAGCCTGCATGAATATTGAGAAAAACGGCATTTATAATCTGGAAAAATTTTATATTGAATATTCGGAAGAATACCCTTTAGGAAAAGCAGTTGACCGTTATGGTACGGTTCATGCCCTGCGCGAAGGGAAGATTTCTCTGGTTAATAATCCCGATGAAGAAAATGCTTATGATTTGTTACGCCGTTTTTCGGTGTTAGCCGGAAAATACGGTTTTTCATTGGAACCGGACGGAATTAACAAAGAAACGATAGAAACTTTACACCGGCGTCTTGCGGAAACACCTGTGGATCAAAACAATGAACATGGACGTGTCAGATGTTTGGCGCGTTTTATGGGAGCTGTTTTACGTTCAGAACGGCAAAATAAAACAGGAATTACAGGCGAGGTTGACAAAGCGAATAAGAAGCAGAGTGAATTTCTTGAAGGAATGGGGAAAACTGAACTTTTAAGTTATGCTTATCCCGAAATTAATAATATTTTACATAACAGGCAGTTTCTTGACGGTGTTGCCGAACGTCCGTTTACCGACAAGTTTGATCTTATTGACCGTTTGCTTAATGCCGCACAGGATCGTGATGAAATTATTAATGAAATTTCATTGTTACGGAAAAGGGAAGCAGACAGAGAAGATGTCAGGGTTATTAATCGGGTTAACAGCCTTATGGAAGAAAAGACATCAAAGAAACGCTTGGTTAATCATGTTATTAATCCGGTCTTTTCATATATTATGGCAAAATCGGGAAAGGTGGAAAAATAGTGAAAATTACGATTTTGGGTTCAGGTTCTGCTTATGGCGTGCCGATGATTTTCAATCAATGGAGAAATGCTAATCCGGAAAATCCTAAAAATATAAGAACCAGAGCTTGTGTCTTGATTGAAGAAAACGATAAGTCTGTTTTGATTGATGCCGGTCCTGATTTGCGCCAGCAGATAAATTCTTTTAATATCAAGGATGTTGATGCCCTGCTTTTAACGCATGGGCATTATGATCATATCGGCGGTGTTCCCGAATTGCCGAGGGCGAGCACTCTTTTGGGACATGGAATAGATGTTTGGGCCAGCGAAGAAACAATGTCAGAACTTAAAATCAGTTACGGATATTTGTTTCGCGGAGAAGAACCCGAAGGCGTTGGCATACATTGGAAGACGCTGCCTGATTTGGGCAAATTTGAGTGTTGCGGTTTGAATTTTGAAACTTATCGAGTGCCGCATCATCATTTACATTCATCGGCTTTTCGTTTGGGCGATTTTGCCTATATGACGGATTGGGAAGATATTTCGGAAGACGGCATTAATGTTCTCAGAGGCGTGAAGTGTTTGCTTGTTGAATGCAATAACGGCCTTTATTATGAGAAGAACGGCCACAGCAATTTGGATAAAGTGAAAGAAATTGCGGTAAAAATCGGCGATCCGAGGATTGTTTTAACGCATTTGTCAGCCAGAGTAGATTATGATGAACTGGCAAAGTTTGTTCCGGAGCATTGGCTGCCGGCCTATGACGGAATGGTTTTGGATATGTAAACAAAAGCCGCAAAATTGCGGCTTTTGTTTTTTAGCGGGCTATAATTTTTTTCTTCTCTTCTTTTGCTTTTAATTCATCTAAATCGCGTTCGGTGGCAAGTTTATCAAGAATGGTCTTGACTACTTTGTCTATTTGATGATGTTCGCGATAGTCTGCCGGAAGGGCGAAGTTAACGCGGCCGTCACGCAACAGTTTCAGCGCGACTTCACGGTCTTTGTCTTTGGGATTGTAAACGGCAATGGCATTGCCGCCGCGTTCTTTGGTCAGTTTCATTGAGGGGATATCCGTACTGCCGTCGCCGAAATATATCATGCGGTTGAACGGAATGCGGCGTTTGTTGTCCGGCATAAATTCGTTTACGGCGCGGTCTTCAAGTTTTCCCAGCCCTTTATTGATTTTGGAAAGGTATTGCGTTTTGGTGGAGTAATTAATGACGCGCGCAGGCCAAACGGGGCGGCCGTCATCGCCGAAAGCAAAACTGCAGCCGAAAACGTCTTTAAAGTATTTGCGGATTTTGCAATGGCAGAGAATCTCTTCATAGCCGGCAGAGATGATATAATGTTCAATTTCAAGATTGAGCTTGCGCCCGTATTCGTTAATGCGTTCGAACCAACCTTCAACGCCGTCAAAATAAACGATATTTTCACCGGCATAAGCAAAGTTTTCACGGGTGAGGGCAATGTTTTTTTCTCTGGCGGTTTTTACAAAGTAATACATTGATCCGGTAACCTGATCGGCACAATGGTCAACACTCCATTGATTGGCGGCTTTCCAAAATTCTTCCGGTTTCATGCCAAGTTCGGGAATCAGCGCAAAGTTTTGCATGTCGGTCGTGCTTAAGGTTCCATCAAAGTCATAAATCAGGGCAACTTTTGTTTTTTTAGCCATTTTGTTTTTATCTCCACTTGCTTTTCGGAATTATTTATTATAAAACGAATAGGTTAATTTTTACTTATGAATTGAAAAGGAAGTTTGATATGGCTGCTACATCTATGGACCAATTGGTTTCTCTTTGTAAACGTCGCGGTTTTATTTTTCAGAACGCCGATATTTACGGCGGTTTGCAAGGTGTTTATGATTATGGTCCGCTGGGTGTGGAATTAAAAAACAATTTGAAAGCCGCCTGGTGGCGCGCCATGGTTTATGAGCGCGATGATGTGGAAGGTTTGGATGCCGCCATTTTGACGAATCAGAAAGTTTTGCATTATTCAGGACACGAAGACACATTTTCAGACCCGATGACGGATTGCCGCAAATGCAAAGGGCGTTTCCGTGCAGATCATATTAAAGACGGCAAATGTCCGAACTGCGGTTCAACCGATTTGACGGAACCGCGGCCGTTTAACCTGATGTTTAAAACGGCAATCGGTCCGGTTGATGACGGATCTTCTTTCGGTTATCTGCGTCCTGAAACGGCTCAGGCGATTTTTACGCAGTTTAAAAATGTGGTTGATTCAACATCCCGCAAGCTGCCGTTCGGTATTGCGCAAATAGGCAAGTCTTTCCGCAATGAAATTACGCCGAGAAACTTTATTTTCCGCGTTCGCGAGTTTGAGCAGGCTGAACTTGAGTATTTTGTGGCGCCCGGCGAAGATGAAAAGTGGCATGAAATATGGAAAGAAGAGCGCATCAAATGGTGGGAAGAGCAAGGTTTGAAGCGCGAAAACATTAACATCTATACCACGCCGAAAGACGATTTGGCGCATTATGCCAAGGCCTGCTATGATATTGAATATCAGTTCCCGCACGGCATGGAAGAACTCGAAGGCATTGCCAACCGCACCGATTATGATTTGGGCAACCATACCAAGGCCCAAGATGAAATGAATCTGACATCCCATTGCCATGCCAACAGCGATTCAACGCAAAAACTTTGCATTATGGACGATAGCAACAAATGGGTCGTTCCTTTTGTTATTGAGCCGTCTATGGGCGTTGACCGTGGCGTTTTGGCTGTCATGACCGAGGCCTATACCGAAGAAGATTTGGGCGAAGGCAACAGCCGTATCGTATTAAAGCTGAAAAAACATTTGGCGCCGATTAAAGTTGCCGTTATTCCGTTAAAGAAGAATAATGAGCAGATTATGGCCAAATGCCATGAGATTAAAAAGAATCTGCTGAAGCTTGGTATCGGCCGCGTGGCTTTGGAAAATACCGGAAATATCGGCAAAGCTTATCGCCGCCATGACGAGATCGGTACGCCGATTTGCATTACCGTTGATTTTGAGACAATCGAGCAGCAGCCGGAATCTGTTACAATCCGCGATCGCGATACTATGGAACAGCACCGTGTGAATATTGCCGATTTGGCCGCTTATCTCAGAGACTATTTCTTAGCTTAGGAAATATTTATGTTCATTAAAGCCTGCTTCTTAAATTCAAGAAGCGGGCTTT
This sequence comes from uncultured Alphaproteobacteria bacterium, assembly GCA_949493535.1. Lineage (GTDB taxonomy): Bacteria > Pseudomonadota > Alphaproteobacteria > RF32 > CAG-239 > CAJLXD01. The sequence goes on along the minus strand of CASZWJ010000003.1, from coordinate 79,133 downwards.
TTTCGTTTGTAATATGCCAATGTCTTGCTTAAATTAATTTGATGTAATAATATTGGCAAGGTTCGTTTGATGAAGGAATGCTGTTTTGGGTAATATTAAACAAGGGCTTGAAATTTTAAAGAATAACATCAAAATCGCGCCGGAAGCGCCGGGCGTTTACCGGATGCTGGGCGAGAATGACGAAGTTTTGTATGTCGGCAAGGCTAAAAATATAAAAAAGAGAATTGTTGCCTATTCGCATTTTGACAAGCTGCCAATCCGCCTGCAACGTATGGTTTCGCAGATTAAACGCATGGAATTTATCATCGTTGAGAACGAGGCTAAGGCTTTGCTTATGGAAAATGAGCTGATTAAAGAGCTTGAACCTAAATATAATATCCTTTTAAAAGACGATAAAACTTTTCCGCATTTGGTGATTGACGTTGCCTCAGAATATCCGTGCCTGCGCAAATACCGCGGAAAAAGGCAGGACAAAAACAAATATTTCGGTCCGTTTGCCAGTGTGGGCGCGGTCAATAATGTGGTGGATATTCTGCAAAAGGCGTTTTTGCTGCGTTCGTGTCGGGATGCTGTGTTCAAAAACCGGCAGCGTCCGTGCCTGATGCACCAAATTAAGCGCTGTTCGGCGCCTTGTGTCGGACGTATTTCTCCTGAAGACTACAGGCGCCTGGTGAATGAGGCGATAGATTTTCTGGAAGGGAAGAATACCAAAATTCAGGAAGAACTTTCGCAAAAGATGAATGAGGCCAGCGAAAAACTCGATTATGAGACGGCGTTGGTGCTGCGTGACCGCATTCGGGCTTTAACCAGCGTGCAACAGGGAAATAATGTTGAATATGCTGATATTAAATCAATTGATATGATCGCGCTGGCAAGAAAAAAGGATTTGGTTTGTATTCAGGTTTTCTTTATCCGTTCGGGGCAGAACTGCGGGAATGTCCCTTATTTTCCCAAGCAAACGGAGGGTGCGACGGATATAGAAATTTTAGAAGCTTTTTTAGGCGGTTTTTACACAAACCATATTCCGCCGAAAGAAATCGTGTTGTCGCAGGAGGTTGATAATAAGGAATTTTTGGAAGAAGCTATCGGCGCAAAAATCAATACCTATCAAAAAGGCAATAAAGCGCAGATTATGAAAGTGGTTAAAGCAAATGCCGAGGCTTCAATAGAGCGCCGGATTGCCGAGCAGGCGACCGTTAAAAATAATCTGGATGAATTTGTCAGGGTATTCGGGCTCAAAAAAATTCCGCAGCGTATTGAAATATACGACAACTCGCATAATCAGGGCAGTTTTGCCATCGGAGCCATGGTCGTGGCAACGCCGGAAGGTTTTGACAAGAAATCTTATCGCCAGTTTAATATTAAAGATCCGACAATTACCCAAGACGATTTTGCGATGATGAAAGAAGTTTTGCTGCGGCGTTTTGCGAGGATGTCGCCGGAAAATAAGCCGGACGTTATTTTGTTGGACGGCGGCCTCGGGCAGCTTCATGCCGTTCATGAAGCTTTAAGGGATTTTGATTTGAGCGATATTGCCATTATTGCCATATCCAAAGGTCCGGACAGAAATGCCGGCAAAGAGTTTTATCATCAGGTCGGCAAAGAGAGTTTTATGCTGCCGTTTCAGTCGCCGATAGCTTTTTATCTGCAAAATCTGCGGGATGAAGCGCATCGTTTTGCAATCGGCACCCACAGGGCACGCCGGGCTAAATCCATTTATAAATCGCGGTTGGACGAGATTGAAGGAATCGGAGCCCGCCGCAAGCGCGATTTGCTTAATTATTTCGGTTCGGTTGAAGAAATTTCCCAAGCAGGGCTTTCAGATTTGCAAAAAGTGTCGGGAATAAGTAAAAAAACGGCGGAAAAAATTTATAATTACTTCCATATTTAAAGTTTATAACCTAAGATTATGTTAATGCCAGTATAAATTTCAATTAAAGGACGAAAAAAGTGTATAATTTACCAAATATCCTGACCATTTCCCGTATTGTGGTTATTCCGGTTATTTTCCTGTCGATTTATATCCACGCCGTTTGGTGGTCTGTATTTGCAGCCGTATTGTTTATTATGGCGGCGATTACCGATTATTTTGACGGTTATTTGGCACGTTCGCGCAATGAGACTTCTGCTTTCGGACGCTTGCTTGATCCCATTGCCGATAAGCTTCTTGTCCTTTCGGCTTTGCTTATTATTGTTGCCAATCGCATGGTTGATGAATTGAGCTATATTCCGGTCGGCATTATTATGTGCCGCGAGGTTTTGGTTTCCGGCCTGCGTGAATTTTTGGCCGAGGTTAAGGTAGGTATGCCGGTGACGCGTTTGGCAAAATGGAAAACAGGTTTTCAAATGACTGCTCTTTCCATGATTTTGATGAGCCGCGTCGGCATTCTTGAAATCGGCGGCACATATGTTCCCGTTTGGGGCGTGCTGGGCGAAGTTTTGCTTTGGGTTGCCGGCGTGCTGACTTTTATTACCGGTTATGATTATTTCAAAAAGAGCCTTGATTATGTCCGCAGCGTCGAGAGCGAAAAGGCTGTTTTGAAAGCGCCGGCTAAAACTGCCGTAAAAGCTGAAAAAGCCGGTGGCAAAAAAGTTGTGAAAAAGTCTCCGGCTAAAAAGAAAGTATCTAAAAAATCTCCGGCTAAAACGGCAAAGACTGCTGCAAAATAATTTGAGGCTGAATGGAACACGTAAAAGCACATATTCTGGTTATTGATGACGATACAAGGCTCAGGTCTTTGCTTCAGCGTTTTTTGCGGGAAAATGACTTTTACGTTTCCACAGCCAAAGATGCGCCCTCGGCACGGAAGATGTTGAAAAATTATAAGTTTGATCTTCTTATTGCCGATATTATGATGCCCGGAGAGACCGGCCTGCAATTTTTGGGCAAATTGCGCGGTGAAAATAATGTTCCCGTGATTTTGTTAACGGCTATGGGCGAAACGGAAGACCGAATTGCCGGTTTGGAGACCGGTGCGGATGATTATCTTCCTAAACCGTTTGAACCCAAAGAACTGGTTTTGCGTATTCGCAATATTCTCAAACGAGCGCCGCAGAAAGCCGAAGAAGGTGTTGACGTTTTGGACTTGGGCTTATGCTGTTATGATATGTCTAAAAAGGAATTGGCTACCAAACAAGGGCTGATTATCCATATTACGCCGGTTGAACAATTGCTGTTAAATATCTTAGGGCAAAAGTCAGGACAGGTTTTTTCCCGCGAGCGATTGGCTGAGATTTTGGGCGCCGGACAAAGCCCCCGTTCGATAGATGTGCAGATTACGCGTTTGCGCAAGAAAATTGAAAAAGATTCAAAGAATCCGCGTTATTTGCAAACAGTCAGGGGGAAGGGGTATATGCTGTTGCCTTCTTGATGATTGATTTTATGGGGCTTTCGGGGGTTATTACGCCGTCTCAGAAAATTCGTGTACTTAAATGTATACTAATCTTTGCAGCCGGAAATTACTCTTTCAGTTTTCCTGAAATCAATCTTTTTCTGCAAAGTGTGACCGGGGCCAAGAAATTTTATTATTTTATTTTTTAAGGAGAGATGAATGCATATTAAATTTCCATCAAAAGTGGACAATGTTTTGCGGTATCTAAAACTTAAGTTTTTGCCGAAAACGTTGTTTTTCCGTACCATGTTGCTGATATTTATTCCGCTGATTGTGGTGCAAGTGGTGTCGATTATTGCCTTTTTTGACGGCAGCTGGGGAAGGGTCGGCAAGCGTTTGTCTGCCAATCTGACATCAGAAATGTCTTTTATTATGGAACTTACCGACAAGTCTTCAAAAAATGTTGCCGATATTAAAAAACTGGCGGCTAAGAATTTTGACTTGGATTACAGTTTTTACAGCAATAAGCAAAAACACAATGTTATTAACAAAGCCAGCCGCAACAATAAACTGGTTACCGGTTTCTTGGAAGAATCTTTAAGGTCGACTTTTCCTGATGCCGTTACCAATATTTATATGGGCGAAGACGGCAGGGATTTGATGGTATTGATTGACCGTCCGAATGGGTTGTATGAATTTAAAACGTCTTCCAAAAACATTTTCAGCAGTTCTATTTTCGGCTTTGTTTTATGGATGATAGGAACTTCCGTTTTGCTGTTTTTGGTTGCGGTTTTGTTTCTGCGTATTCAAGTCCGTTCGATTGCAGAGCTGGCTCAGGTTGCCGAGGACTTTGGCAAAGGCATTGACAATAAAGATTTCAAACCTTACGGTTCATCAGAGGTTCGCAAGGCTGCCATTGCTTTTATTAAAATGAAAGAGCGCATTAACCGCCAGATTAGCGAAAGGACACAGATGCTGGCCGGCGTATCTCATGATTTGCGCACGCCTTTAACCAGAATGAAACTGCAAAGCTCGATGATGCCGGACGGTCAGGACAAAACAGACTTTCTTAATGATATCAGCGAAATGGAGAAAATGCTCGACGGTTATTTGGCTTTTGTCAGCGGAGAAGGCGGCGAGACGGCTTCTTTTGTTGATATGAACGAGATGATTTTGAGCATTCTTAACAAATTCCGCAACACGCAGGCGCTTATCCGCTATTCGACCAATGATCAGGTCAGCGCCATCCAAGGGCGCGAACAGGCTTTGAAACGCGCTTTGACAAATGTTATTTCCAATGCATTCCGTTATGGCAAAACGATTGCCGTTAAATTGGAAAGCAACAATAACAAACTGGAAGTGACCATTGACGATGACGGTCCGGGGATTCCCGAAGACAAGAGGGAAGAAGTCTTTAAGGCGTTTGTCCGTTTGGAAGAATCGCGCAATAAAGAGACCGGCGGCGTCGGTTTGGGATTGTCCATTGCCAAAGACGTGATTACGTCACACGGCGGACGCATAGAACTCTTCGACAGCCCGATGGGCGGATTGAGAGTTCTGGTCTCTATTCCCTTATAAGACACCTTTACGAAAGTTTCTCGGATTTTACAGATAATATTCGGGAATTGGGTAAATTAATCCAAATTTCGTTCAGGTGGCGGAGAACTTAACCAAGACAGCTTTAAGCGGAGACGTTTAAAGCTGTTTTTGGTTTGTTAAAATGATTTTAAGACTCTTTGTATTATGATTAGTTATCTTTATATAAAAAAATACAGTTATTTGGGGTAAGGGCATGTCTGAGATTAATGAAAATCCGCAAGCTGAAAATGAAGAAAACGTTGTTTATGAATATGTTGAGCTGGAAGAAGGGCAAGAGCTTCCCGAAGGCTATGAATATGAGTATGAATATGTAGAGGTTCCCGAAGGCGGCAACGGAGAAATTTCAGAGCTGGACGTTGTCAGCCAGAAAACTGAGGAGGTTCCAACCGAGGAGATTGAACTGGCTTCGGCCGCAGAAATTGAGGCAGTTCTCAGCCCGAGAAATTTGGAAGCGGAAATTGAAGGAACGAGCGTTACCGTTCCCGTTCAAGAACCTCCCGCAATGACAGACGCGGTTTCTGCGCCTGTTAACGAAGAACAAAGAATGCCTCAAATAGCGGCTCCCGGAAGCGATATGGATTTGGATATGCAGCTTAATGATGTGCAGGAGTCTAAGTTTGATATGCCGCAACTGGAAGAAATTACCGAAGACGTGCCGATGTTTGAAGTCGGTGCTCCCGAGCCGGAACAGGAAGAGGCCGGCATTCCGTCTTTGGATAGTTTGCCAGATGTTGCGGAAGCTGATATTTTCGCAGAAATAAACGAACCGGCAGAAGAAACTGTTATCTCGGCGGTTGAAGAAAACGCTTTTATCTTGCCTGAGGATATTAAATTTCAGAACAATGATGATGACAATGAACCGAAAGACTGGTTTGACCAGAGCCATTTGAAGAGTGGTGCCGAGGTTGGTTCTGTTGATCTTGACGCGTATGTCAATGTGCCGGCGGAAAATGTTGCAGAGCCGCAGAGTGCGGCCGAGCAGCCGGATTTGGACAATCAGGAAGTTACAGTTGCCAAGCCGGTTGCCGAAGATGCTTCCCTAGCGGAGTTAACGAATTTATTATCGGAAATGAACGAGGAAATTAAAGAGCCGGAAAAGGTTTCCGAACCTACAGTTATTTCAGAAGACGTTACTCTGCCGGAGGTTCCGGAAGAAGTTGCTGTGCCGGATGTTGAAACGTCAGCTCCGGCACCGACGGTTATTGAAGAGGAAGTTTCGGCGGTTGATGTCGAGCCGGTTTCGGTTGAAAGCGGCGTTGATGTTTCCAATGATATTTCTATCGATGATTTATTAAATGAAGATTCTGTTCCGGCAATTGATGCCATGGCAGAAGCTGAACCGATTGAGCAAGCGCAACCAGTTTCAGGTGTTTCTCCTTTACCGGCAGAGACAGAAGAGCCGGGTATTCCCCAAATAGGAGAAATTCTGCCGGTTGTCGAGGGTGTTTCCGAATCTGTTGTCGAAGAAACAAAAGAAATTGCTTTGCCTGAAAAGATACAGGCGGAAACAGAACCAGCTGCGATTGCGGAAGTTCCTGTTGTTGAGGTGCAGGCGCTTGAAGAACCTGTTATCGAGATTGTCCCCGAACCTGCCGTTGAAGAAGCCAAAGAAATTGTTGCCGCGGTTTCCGAAGTTAAAGAAGAAATAGAACAGGCTGTGGTGGCGGCTTCGGTTGCTGCGGCAGTTATTGATACGGCGCGAGAACAGGAAGTTATTATTAATCCGTCGACAGCGTTGCCGAAGGTAACGGATTGTTCTGCCGATTTATTTGCCGTAAAGGCTTTGGCGGCGCGTATGGTCAGTAAGAATGACGGTATCCAGTCGTTCAAAGGAACCGAGGCGGTCAGTGCGCTGGCGCTGGATGACATCAATTTTGAAGCAAATGAGCTGAACGCATGGAATTTGGTTCTTTTCAAGCAGGAGATTATGCCGTTGACTGCCAAGGTCAGCGAATTGGAATTGCCGCATAATCCGCAAGTGAACCGTTTTGTCTCTTTGGTAAAAGCCGGAGAACAAAAGGCGGAATTTTTTAATGAAGACAAGCTTAAAATTCTTAATACGACAGACAGTTGCGTTGCCGTGCAAGGACGTTTTGTCTGCGGCGATTTGCATACGAATTCCGGTTTGATTGTTAATGACATGCTGACAATTCCGCTGCGCGATTTTGCCGGCAAGGAGTTGTCATTTGACAAACCTGCTTCGGGCTTGTTGAGCGGGCCGAACGGAACATTGTTGTATTTCTTTAATCTTCTCAGCCTTTTGGTTCCTAACAACGAGGCGGCTAAAATAGATGCCGAGAAGCTGCAATATAAAATTTCCAAATGGTACAGCGGCAGCTTAAACGACAAGTATTTTGAATTTAATGCCCAATCGCCAAGCGGCAGTTTTGAGGGTAATGACGAAATCAAAGCGATTCATGTCAATGTCAATAATTCTTCTTATGGCTGGAATGTGACTTTTGACAACGGCTTGTCGATGAATCTCCGCGATTTGCGCGAATATCAGACCCGTTTCGGCAAAATGCCGTCACCCAACGGCGTTATTTCTTACGGGCAAACCAAACTGACTTTCAGCAAGGTTGAGCGGATTGTAGTGTATGAGAGTGCGCAATACTATTTCTATTCTTAGTTTTGCTATATAAGGAAAAAATGAAACTCTATCATTATATAACCAAGGGAAACACTGCCTTACGGGACGGAATATTGTCGTTTGCCAAAAATCCTGATACCGATTTGCACTATTATTACAAAAGAACCGGCGGTGAAACAACACATGCAGGGATAGTCAAATGGATGGAAAATTGTTTTGAAGGCCGAAGCCGTGCTATCCGCGGTTTTTCAGAGCCGATACAATGGACTGAAAAAAGTGTTAATATGTTTAAGCCTTTTATTGAAAATGCTGACTTGTTTTCAATTGATTTGGACTGTTTGCAAAAAGATGGATTGATTGAGGATGTCTACGTTTCTCCGGCTATCAGGCCGAATTTGGATAAAGATTTTCCGCAGGATGTTGATGAGCGTTTGGTTAAATTGGCTTCAATTGCCGAGATTGACACTTCTCCCGTGGATTGGTCTTTTTGTGATGAAAAATTGGGGCTGCGTTTTGCGGTTGTGCCGTATTATCTGATTGTTGTTAAAGGCGGCATTATTCTGCCCAAATATATTGTTAAGGAAAATCAGCCATTATAAAAAATGCGGCAAAATGCCGCATTTTTTATAATGGAAAATATTATTTTTTGATTGGGAAGACTTTGACGTTTTCTTCTTCAAGCCCCAAGGCCGTATCGCTGGAAACGCTGACTTCAATTTCTTCGCCGGCCGGAGTGTTTGTTACCGGAGAGGCCGGATTGGAACGGGCGCTTCTTTTGCGGGAGGCTTTTAATTCGGGCGCCAGCGGATAAGCGTCTTTGGGCAGGCGAAGGAGCATGTAGCCGGTGCCGCCGCCGTAAGCCGGACCGGACAAGCCGATTGAATAGTATCCGCCGATGAAGCCGTAATCCAAATCAATATAATCTATGACGAATACCGTTTTGACACTGGTTGAGCCGATAGAGGTCATTTTGCAGCTATAGCCCGGATCTTCAAGCAAAATATGGTTGACGTTGCGGACATATAAGATTGACTGGGCGGGCGTGCAATCCGGCGTCTGTCCGTTATAAGTGACGTTATAATTCAAAATCAGATTAAGGGTATTGCTGCCTTTATTGATGATAACGTCAGTGATTTTAACGGAATCTATATACATATAAGCCGGCGTAATGCCCACTTTTATCGGCAGGGTTACATAGTTTTCCAAACAGGTTTTGGAAGACGGATTAGCCTGACAGACAAGCGCTTTTTTATGGTTGTTGTTTTCAAACAGGTGCAACAGGCTGTTGTAAATGTATTCGTTGGACATGGATAATTTTGCCGGAGCGCATTGTTTGCTGCGGCAGACGACGACAGAACTGGCTTCGCGCAGCGGCGTGTTTTCAACGGTTGTTGTCGGTATGCGGTCGCTGCCCAAAATTTGCGACAGGCTTTTATAGCGCCATTCGCAGCTGCATAATGCGATGACGGCGGCAAAAAACAAGCTTATTTTTATCGTCTTATTAAACACGGTTCCGGTTCCTTATCTTTAAATATGTTGCTATATTATGTCAAAGATTGCCAAACAACAAAGTTTTTTTTGCGGTTATTAAACAAATTTTTATTGTTGCGCGTAAAAAAATCAGCCGCTAAGAAATAATCAGGTGATAAATGCAATGAAAAAATTGAAAACTTTGTTTTGTGCCGCCGTTTTGGCCGCTTTGCCGATGAATTTGTCCGCAGCAGGACGGATAAAGGTTGTTGACGGCGACAGCCTGTTTATCGGCAGCCGCGAAATCCGCCTTTCGGGAATTGACGCGCCGGAATATCATCAGTTGTGTTTTGATAAGGACGGCTTTAAATACGAATGCGGCAAAGAAGCCCGCAAGGCTTTGGCGCGGCTGGCTGGCCCCGATTTGAAATGCAGAACGTTGGTGCGCGACAAATACAAACGCGACGTGGCCGTTTGCGAAAGCAACGGCATCGATTTGAACCGGAAAATGGTCGAAACCGGCTGGGCCGTCGCCTATAAACGCTATACCGACGAATATGACGCGGCGGAGAAAAGAGCCAGGAAAAAACGTCTGGGCATTTGGCAGGGAAAGTTTATGAAGCCGGAATTATACCGTATCCTGCGCAAAAAAACGCAGCCAAGGCATTAAATGGGGCAAATTGTTAATTTTTTCTATAGATTCTTATTGACAGCTTAAAAAAGTTATGTATATTGCAAGCAACGTTTTATGTTTAAAATAATCTGAAATTAGGTGAATAAAAATGTACGCAGTAATTAAAACAGGCGGAAAACAATATAAAGTAGCATCTGGTGATGTTGTTAAAATTGAAAAAATCGCCGGCGATGAAGGCAGCGAAGTAACTTTTAACGAAGTTTTGGCTTGCGGCGAAACCATTGGCACTCCTCTGGTTGCAGGCGCTTCTGTCAAAGCTACCATTTTGAAACAGGCAAGAGATGCAAAAGTTATTGTTTTCAAAAAGAAAAGAAGACAAAACTATCGTCGTAAGAACGGCCACAGACAAAGCATTACATTGGTTAAAATTACCGATGTCTGCGGCAAATAGTAGAGAATAAAGGGAGAATTTAGTTATGGCACATAAAAAGTCAGGCGGTAGTTCCAACAACGGACGCGATTCCGAAGGCCGTCGTTTGGGCGTTAAAAAATTCGGCGGTGAAGCCGTTATCCCCGGCAATATCATTATTCGCCAGCGTGGTACTGTTTACCACCCGGGCAACAATGTTGCTATGGGTAAAGACCATACTATCTTCGCAGTTGCCGAAGGTAAGGTTGAATTTTCTAAAAAAGCCGGCGACAAAACTGTCGTTTCAGTTGTTACCGAATAGTTTTTGGAAAAATAGCAAAGATTTGGCGGAGGGGGTGTTTAATCCCCCTTTCGTTTATTATATTAATGAATGTTGAAGCAGTTTATCAAAGTTAGAATGTTATGAAATTTCTGGATCAGGCAAAAATATTTGTGAAATCAGGCGACGGCGGTGCCGGCTGCGTTTCTTTCCGCCGTGAAAAATATATTGAATTCGGCGGTCCGAACGGCGGTGACGGCGGCAAAGGCGGCAGCATTTATTTTGAAGCGGTCGAGAATCTCAATACGTTAATTGATTTTCGCTATCAACAGCATTTTAAGGCGCATAAAGGATACAACGGCAGCGGTTCGGACAAAACCGGTCCGAAAGGCGACGATATTATCATAAAAGTGCCGGTCGGCACCGAAATTTTGGCAGAAGACGGCGAAACGGTCATTGTTGATATGGTAACGCCGGGGCAGACATTTATGATTGCCAAAGGCGGTGACGGCGGACGTGGAAATGCGCAATTCAAGTCTTCGACGAATCAGGCGCCGCGATATGCGGAACCGGGATGGCCGGGCGAAGAAAAATGGGTTTGGCTGCGTTTGAAAGTGATTGCTGACGTCGGGCTGCTCGGGCTTCCAAATGCCGGAAAATCTACTTTTCTGTCGGTTGTGACCTCTGCTCGTCCGAAAATTGCCGATTATCCGTTTACGACTCTGCATCCGAATCTCGGTGTGGCATGGGTTGACGGTTATGAAATGGTGATTGCCGATATTCCGGGGCTGATTGAAGGCGCGCATGAAGGGACAGGCCTCGGCGACCGCTTCTTAAAACATGTTGAACGCTGTGCTGCGTTTTTGCATTTGATTGACGGAACGGCAGAGGATGTTGTTGCTTCTTATAAAGTCATCCGCCGCGAATTGGAACTTTATAATGGCAAGCTGTCCGGCAAACCGGAAGTTGTTGCGATGAACAAATGCGATTCATTGAGCGAAAAAGAGATTAAAAAGAAAATCAGCGCATTGGAAAAAGCTTGCGGCAAAAAAGTTTATGCCGTTTCAGCCGTTGCAAAACAGGGGCTTTTCGAGTGCTTGCTGGAATTAAACAAATATATTACCAGAGACCGTTTGAAAAAAGCCGACTCCGGTAATGAACAGCCAAAAGACGAGGAACCTGTCCGCAAGACATGGTCTCCGATTTAACGATAAAATTCGGGAGTTTTGATTTGACAAAGAAAACAATAAAACCGGCAGCTGACGAGGCTGAAGAAATCTTGAAGATTGTGGTTGAGACCTTAGATGACGGCAAGGCCGAAGATTTGACAATTATTGATTTGCAGGGCAAGTCTTCAATTGCCAACCAAATGGTTATTGCCAGCGGTACATCGCAGCGCCATGTGGCTTCTTTGGCAGAAAAAGTTCAAGAAAAATTGAAAGCCGCCGGCTATTTCAGCATGTCTGAAGGCGAAGAAAAAGCCGATTGGGTTTTGATTGATGCATTTGACGTGATTGTCCATATCTTCAAGCCTGAGGTTCGGGAATTTTACAATCTTGAAAAAATGTGGGCTTCAATCGGAACAATTAAAAAAGCCGGCGAGTAATGTTAAAGCCTTGGAGAAAAATTCTTCAAGGCTTTTTTGAGGCTTATAGAGGTAATCAATGAAGGTTTTTATTATTGCTATCGGCAAATGTAAAAAAAATTCTCCCGAAGCGCAGATTATTGCCGAATATGCCAAGCGTTCGGGGTGGGAAATCATGATTAAGGAAAAAGACAATTCCGATCAGGCTGATGAGGCGAAGTTTTTGCAGTCTTCAATTCCGGCCGGGGCCAAAGTTGTTGTGCTGGACGAGCGCGGCGAAAATTTGAAAAGTCTGGAATTGGCGAAAAAAATCGAAAACTGGCAGATTAACGGCGCGTCTGAAATTTGTTTTTTAATCGGCGGGGCAGACGGACATCTGCAGTCAACCAGAGATAAAGCCGATTTGCTTCTTTCTTTTGGCAAACTGACCCTGCCGCATATGCTGATGCGTGCGGTTCTCTCCGAGCAAATCTATCGAATCCAAACTATTATCAGTCATCATCCCTATCACAGAGAATAAGCTCGTCTAGCGGTTTTCTAGAGCAATTTAGTGCGGTCTCGGAAAATTCATGTACTTCTTTGTACACTAAAATTTTCTTCGCCTTCTAAATCACTCTATAAATTCCGCTATCCGAACTTTCTCAATTTGCCCTATGGTCTGCTCATACAGGGCATGAAAGTGTCCTTACCTACTTATTGTCAGATGCACATAATTAAATTTTGTTGTGGAGGCGGCAGGCAGAAAATACGAATCGTAAAATTTTTTTTCAAAAATTAAAACAGAAGTTCTATTTAATATTTTAAAATAGCATATATTTGATTTGTATAAGCATTTTAGTTTATCGGCATCAATAATTAACAGTTTTTCTCGATATTTTGATTGCTATTAATTTTTGTTGTTGAAAAATTAATTTTTATTGCTTAAGTTAATGCTGTATTAGTTGTTTAACAATTACAAAAATAACCCATATGGAGATTAATAAAATGAAAAAACTTTTAAGTTTGTTCTGTGCTATTGTTGCTCTGTCAGGCTGTTCGTCTTTAGGTTTTGACGGTGGTTTGTTCGGTGGCAGCGAATGTGATTCTAGAGAAGCTCGCGACTTCATGGCTAACGCTGAAGACAGAGTTTTCTTTGCATTTGACAGCTCTGCTATTTCTAACAATGCTGCTGAAGTATTGGATGGTCAGGCTAAATGGCTGAAAGACCACAAGAGAGTTAACGTAATCGTTCAAGGTTACTGCGATGAAAGAGGTACCCGTGAGTACAACTTGGCTCTGGGTGAACGCCGCGCTAATGCCGTTAAACAGTACCTGGTTTCTCAGGGTGTAGCTGCTGACCGCATTTCTACCATTTCTTATGGTAAAGAAAGACCGGCTGTTCTGGGTAACAACGAAGCTGCTTGGGCTCAAAACCGTCGTGGCGTAACTGTAGTTAAAGCTTCTTCTGCTAACTAATTTACGGTTGCAAAACAGATTAAAAACGTATCCTAATTTGGGATACGTTTTTTTTATGTCTTGTGATTATAGATATTTTGTTTTAACTTAATATCAGTTTTTAATCCTTTTATAACAGAGGTTTTTATGCAGATTTCAAAATTTTTAAGTTTGTCTTTTTCTTTTGTTTTGTTCTGTTCTGCCGCTCAGGCTCAGATGCAGCAGTTTGGCGCTCTGGAAGCGGATCTTGAAGCATTGAAAGAAGATGTCAGGGCTTTGCAGCGCGAATCTTATCGTTCTAAAAACGGCAATTCTTTAGCTCCGGCATCAGGGGCGGACATGGCTTTGCGCATGGGTGAATTTGATGAAAATATGCGTGATATTAATGGCCGTCTTGATGAAATTAATCATAAAATCAAGACGCTTGATGACCGTTTGACCCTGATAAATAAGGATATTGACATCCGTTTGAAAATGCTTGAAGGCAGACCTATCGGCGGCGGAGCCGGCGGAGGAATCCAAGCGCCGAAAGAAAAATTTAAGGCACCTGTTGCCCAAAATGCCCCGAAGTCAATTGTCGGCGATACGATTGCCTCGGGAAATGATTTGCCGAATGTGCCGACACGGTCAGCCGATGAAATTTATCAGGCCGGTTTGGATGCTTTGAAAGCCAATGATTTTGCAACGGCAGAAAGCAGTTTTGATTCCGTTTTACGGCGTTTTCCTAAAGATAAATTAGCCGGCAATGCACAATATTGGCTGGGCGAAGTTTATTACGGGCAAAAAAACTATAAGGATGCGGCCATTGCTTTCGGCAAGGCTTACAAACAATACAAAGACGGTCCCAAAGGCCCGGACAGCTTGTTGAAATTGGGCATGAGCATGAAAGAATTGAAAAAGAAAACCGAGGCTTGTGCCGCTTTTACAAGTATGACATCAGAGTTTCCCAAAGCGGAAGACCGTGTTAAGAAAAAAGCAGAGCAAGAGGCGAAGAGCCTTAACTGCAAGTAAAATTTATTCTATGGGCAGCTCATACAGAAATTGCGGATAGTCAGTTCAATCATGCGCTTTTTTGTACGCTCTGTCGCTGATTTCTTGTTATTTTCCGACAGGATGAATTTTAGGTAAAGGTGTTTTCATTTTGTTAAAAGAGTTTTTATCACATCATTTATTGTCTCATTTAGACAAGCTGGCAGTAGCGGTTTCCGGCGGAGCAGATTCACTGGCTTTGGCTTTAATGATGAATGATGAATGTAAAAATTTGGGAATTAAGCTGACAGCCTTAACTGTCGAGCATGGATTGCGCGAAGAATCAGCCGCGGAAGCTTCTTATGTGGCAAAGCTTATGAAAGAATGCGGCATAGAACATCATATTTTGGTGTGGAAAGGCCAAAAGCCGGTGACCGGAATTGAAGAGGCTGCGCGTGAGGCGCGTTATGCATTGCTTGAAGAATGGTGTCTGGCTCATGATTTTAAGGCAATAGCCGTAGCGCATCAGGCTCATGACCAAGCTGAAACTTTTTTGATGCGTTTGCAGCGAGGCAGCGGTTTGGACGGCTTGAGCGGCATGAAACCGGTTTCCCTGCGTGGCGGGCTTTTGATTTTGCGGCCGCTCTTAAATGTTATGCCAGAAGAATTAAAACGCTATCTTAAGCGCCGGCAAGTGCAATGGGTGGAAGATCCGTCAAACCAATGTAATGATTTTTTGCGGGTGCGGGTTCGCAAGTTTTTGCCACAGCTTTCTGAAAAGTTAGATATTACGCCGATGCGTCTGGCCGAGACCATGAAGGTTTTGCAGCAGACGTTGGCTTATGTGCAGGAACAGACCTCCAAGTTTATTAAAAACCATGTGCGCAATTGGGATGATGCCGGCGTTTCGTTCTCAATTAAAAATCTTGGCGAAATGCATGAGGAGTTGTTGTTCAGGGTTTTAGGAACGCTTATTTATCAGTATGGCGGTGCCAAATATAAAGCAGAGGCGGCTGAACTTGAGCGTTTAATCCGGCGTTTATCCGAAAAAACGTTTAAATCCTGCACTTTGGGCGGTTGTGAAATTATAAGGGATTACGGGCAAATTTGGATTGTTCCCGAGCTTAAAATAAAAAAACGGCCGGCCAAAAAACTTTGGGAAGATTTTGTTGAAGCTAATCCCAAATATAAAAAAATTAAAATACCTTACAAATTGCGATTGTCTTTGCTCAAATTAAACCCTATATATTAATAAGTTATATTTTTAGCAATAAGGAAATACGATGAAATCAGGAAAAAGTATTATTGTCTGGCTGATAGCCATTGTCTTGTTGTCTTCGGTCATGAACATGTTCAGCGCCGGAGTTAAACGTTCAAATTATGAAACTCTGGCTTTTTCGGATTTTATGACTGACGTTGAAAATAAGCGGATTTCGGAAGTGAATATTGCCGGTCCCGATATTGCCGGTTCTTATACGGACGGACGCAAGTTTACAACTTATGCGCCTTATGATCCGACCATGGTGGAGACTTTGCGCCACAGCGGCGTCAAAGTGACTGCCCAGCCGCAGGATAATTCTTCTGACACATTTTGGGGTGTGGTTATTTCCTGGTTTCCGATGATTTTATTAATCGGCGTTTGGATTTTCTTTATGCGTCAGGCAAATTCAGGCAACAATAAAGCCATGAGTTTCGGAAAATCACGCGCCCGTTTGATTGAAAATACCAAAAAGGTGACCTTTGCCGATGTTGCCGGTTGTGACGAATCCAAGCAAGAATTGGAAGAAGTAATTGATTTCTTAAAAGATCCTTCAAAATTTCAGCGTTTGGGCGGAAAAATTCCGAAGGGCGTTTTGTTAGTAGGCCCTCCGGGAACCGGTAAGACTTTGTTGGCCAAAGCCGTTGCCGGCGAGGCGAATGTGCCGTTTTTCTCAATTTCCGGTTCTGACTTTGTCGAGATGTTTGTCGGTGTCGGTGCGTCACGCGTTCGCGATATGTTTGCGCAAGCCAAAAAGAATGCGCCCTGTTTGTTGTTTATTGACGAGATTGACGCAGTCGGGCGGCATCGCGGCGCCGGTTTGGGCGGCGGCAATGATGAACGCGAGCAGACATTAAACCAGTTATTGGTTGAAATGGACGGTTTTGAAGACAATGAGAATGTTATTCTGATTGCCGCAACCAACCGTCCGGATGTTCTTGACCCTGCTTTGCTGCGTCCGGGACGTTTTGACCGTCAGGTAACCGTTACCAATCCGGATATTCGCGGCAGAGAAGAAATTTTAAAGGTTCATGTTAAAAAAGTGCCTTTGGCGAAGGATGTCAATTTGTCGGTTGTCGCCCGCGGAACGCCGGGGTTCTCCGGTGCCGATTTGGCGAATCTGGTTAATGAAGCCGCTTTGCTTGCCGCCCGTAAGAACAAGCATAAGGTGACTTCCGCTGATTTTGACGATGCCAAAGATAAAGTTCTCATGGGTAACGAGCGCAAATCTATGGTGATGGATGAGAAAGAAAAAAGCAATACCGCTTACCACGAGGCCGGACATGCGATTTGTTCCCTGAATGTAGAGGAAGCAGACCCAATCCATAAGGCGACGATTATTCCGCGCGGGCGGGCTTTGGGTATGGTGCAGCAGCTTCCTGAAAAAGACCAGCATTCTTATTCGCGCGCCAAAATGCATTCGTTGTTGACGATCATGATGGGCGGGCGTGTTGCCGAAGAATTGAAAATGGGATATAACGCCGTGACTTCAGGCGCTTCTTCTGATATTTCCGCGGCGACAAATTTGGCGCGTTCGATGGTTATGGAATGGGGGATGAGCGATAAGCTCGGACCGATTTTGTATGCCGATAATTCTAATGAGGTTTTTCTCGGGAAATCGGTTACCCAAAGCCAAAACATGAGCGAACAGACGGCGGCA
Organism: uncultured Alphaproteobacteria bacterium; assembly: GCA_949493535.1. Classification (GTDB taxonomy): domain Bacteria; phylum Pseudomonadota; class Alphaproteobacteria; order RF32; family CAG-239; genus CAJLXD01. The sequence goes on along the minus strand of CASZWJ010000003.1, from coordinate 61,913 downwards.
TTGGTTGATTCCGAAATCAAGGCTTTTATCACTCAGGCGCATGAACGGGCAACAAAAATTTTGACCGAGCATAAGGAAGATTGGGAAAAATTGGCGCAAGCTTTGATTGAATATGAGACTTTAACCGGACAGGAAATTAAAGATTTGTTAGCCGGAAAACCGATTGATAAGTCGAAAGAACAGCCGGTGCCGGAGGAGAAGAGGGTTCATTCTTCTATTCCCGAAGTGTAGGTATAAAGGCCATTCTATGGCCGCCTAATACAGAAATTGCAGACAGTCGGCTCAGTTATGTACCTGTTTGTACACGCCTTTGCCGACTTCTTTATTTCTTATTATTCGGCTCATATAACGGTCTTTATAAAAAGAGGTCTGCTCATACAGAAATTGCGAGTTGAAAGTTTCCTCATATACTTTTATGCATATTAAAATTCATTGCCGCTAGAAATCATTTTATTTTCCGCATTATCCAAGTTTACAGGATAGCCTCATGAATATCTGTGAAAAAACACGTTCGACTATAAAAGTTCGGAACGTGTTTTTTTATATGTCAGCGTTATTTTTTATTATGATAGGCAATAGAATTCTATATTTCCCGGCCGAGTTCTTTTAAAACTCTCAGTACATTTTCTTTATTGCGTTTTTTTATCGGCCGTATCGGCCGTCCGGCATAAACCGTCCATGGTTCAAATTTATAATTTGAGGGAACGAAGCTTAAAGCGCCTATGCTGACGCCTTCGGGAATGTGATTGTTGGGCATGATAACCGAGTTTGTGCCGATGCCGGTGTATTTGCCTAAAGTCACATCGCCTTGGATTTCTTTTACGTTTGGAACCGAATGGGTTACGAGCTCATTTACATAGTCATTGCTCGAAAGCCAAATTCGGACACCTGCTGCCAGACTGGAGTAACTTCCCATTTTGAATTTATATTTGCCGTCACCGCCGGAGATGTATGTTCCTGATGCAATTTCACAATCGGAGCCGATTTCACAAGCGGAAGAAATTCGGCAGAAATCTGAGATTCTGACGTTGTCTCCGGTTTCGACCAGTTCCGGTTTTTTTATGATGACATATTCTCCTAATGTAAAATTTTTTCCGCTTTTCATGGCAGCTCTCCCGTGATGTTTCATAATTGGAATCATGAAAGGATTTTCACGGGAAAGCAAATCACTTAAAATTAATGATTGTTGCGTGCATATTTTTTTTAATATTCGGCAAATTATAAACTTTTATTAATAATTCAATTATAGATTGTCTCTGATTTGTTGAATATTGGAGAAAATAAATGACTAATTTTAATGAAAATGCTATTCGCGAAGCTGCATATTACATTTGGAAAAATAATGGTTGTCCGGCTAATACCAGTGCTCAGGACTGGTCTGCCGCTATCAGCCAGTTGAATGCGTTGAGCGCTGCCGCAACATTGAAAAACGGCCGCAAAAAAGCTGCTGCTTCCGCAAGCGGTTCCAAATTGGCTAAAGCCGCTGTTGCTTTGAAAGCTTCTGCCGCTTCCAAAAGCCGCAAAATGCCGCAGACTGTTTTGACTTCTAAAAAGTCTAAATAGTTTTTTCATAGTGTTGAAAAGTTTTCAAGGCTCCGAATAACGGAGCCTTTTTGTTTTTTTTGTTATAAATTGTTATTATTTTTGAAAAATAGACTAGACAATCAAAAAAATATGCTTTATAAACTGCTTTGTTCTATTGAGAAACCTAATGCTCAGGTAGCTCAGTCGGTAGAGCAGAGGACTGAAAATCCTCGTGTCGGCGGTTCGATCCCGTCCCTGAGCACCATTAAAAAACCCTCCCTTGCGGAGGGTTTTTTAATGGTTGCAAAGGCGATTGAAGCGTCGACACGATGTCGGCGGCTGTAGGCAGAAAAAAACTCCGGTGGAGATTTTTTCAACGGAAGGCGAGAAGTTTGTCAGCTTGCGCGCAAGCGGCAGCGAAGCAAAGCAAGCGTTACAAACCGAGTGCCCGAAGCGGAGTAGTTAAGCTTATGAAATAAGCGCAACTTACGCAGCAAGACGATCCCGTCCCTGAGCACCATTTATTTCAAGGCCCTGCGAGAAATCGCCAAGGCCTTTTATTTTTGCCTGTTATGTAAAAAGAATACTGTGTGCGGGTTAAGGCTCTGGAAGCGGTTAAGTTGACAAAATTCCCGTAATAGATTATATTGCTGAAAAATTCAGTTATTATAATTTATCATTTAATTCGTATTAGTATGAAAAAAATTGGTTTTTATGCCGGAAGTTTTGACCCGTTTACAAAAGGCCATCTGGCAATAGTTTGTGAAGCGTTATGCGCTTTTGACGAGGTCATTATCGGCATCGGTGTTAATTCTGCTAAAAAAACATTGTTTAATCATCAAGAGCGGGAAAAGCTCATAGCTTCGTCTATAGATGATTTTATTTGTTTTTTTCGTTATCGGCAGTTAAGCAGAAAAATATTTTCAGAGACGGAGTTTAAGGCCGCTTCACGGTTGATTAACGAGCCTGAGTGTCTGAAAATAGTTTCCTATGACGGATTGACGATTGATGCGGCTATTCGCAACGGAGCTAATACTCTTATTCGCGGAGAGAGAATTGTCGGCGATCACGATTCTGAAATGGCTCTTGCTTTTGTCAATAGGGAACTCTTGGCTATAAGAAGGCAGCATTTGGATTTGATTACCCTTTCTGTTCCTGATGTTAAGTTGACGTATATTTCTTCGACGGCGGTAAAAAACTTATGTTCTTTGGGCGAATTTATTGCCGCTCAGAAATATGTTATGCCGTCGGTTCATCAGGCTCTTATGATAAAATATCTGAATCCGTATTATGTTTTGTTTGCTTTATCCGCATGCGTGCCTTTATGGACTGAACTTTGCCGCGCTTATTCCGAAGGCCGTTTTTATCATAATTTGTCGCATATAGGCTATTGTCTGAATTATGCGAATATTTATGCGGGCATTATGCGCGAAGAATGTGTTTCTGTTTTATCTAAAGATGAAAAACCGGCTCTTTATGCTGCAATATTCTATCATGATTATTTCTGTTCAGGGCGGGAAGATGACGAGGTCCGTTCAGCTCAAAAAGCGAAAGAGGATTTACAAATCGCCGGTAATAGCTTTCCGGACATTGAACAATTGGTGATGATGACGAAGCATACGGGAAATTATATTGAGGTTCCGCTTGTTTATCAACTTATCCATGATGTTGATCTGGCTATTCTCGGCGATAGGGATAATTATGGCACATATGCGATGCAAATCCGCCGCGAATACTCTCAATATGACACGAAATCATATGCCCGAAAGCGGTGTGAAGTTTTAAGACAGCTACTTGATACCGATTATCTTTATCTGACGGAATTTTTCAGAAAGGCTTTTCAGGAAAATGCCGAGCTGAATATAAAAACCGAATTGGCTTATTGGGAAGAACGTATGTAACGGCTTCTTTTAATTGAAACAAGGCTTCTCTTATTTGAGAAGCCTTGTTTTTTTTGTGTTAAAAAAGAAAAGGCGTTGTTTGTATTTTTATAAAAACAAACAACGCCTGATATGGTTTCAGTTAATATCAGAGAACCATGTAGCCGCTAGCTGTCGTGACGAATTTGCGCTGACGGCCGTTGAGGTTGACAATCCAGCCTTTTTCTCCGGTTGCGGAAACCGCGTCAACCGCTTCTCGCAGAGATTTTTTTCCTGAATGGATGACTTCGCGGACCCCGTATGTTCGCTCTTTCATGTGAATATTACGAGGCTGGGCGTAAAGACGGAATTTCTCAAGTCCGGCTTCTACAGCAGTTGCTACGATTTCTTTCTCTTTTAACTGTTTCTTTGTGTACTTTGCCATAAGCAAATTTTTTATCCTTGCGGAATGGGGCACTCCTGAATGTCCCTTAAACGTTTATAATATAATATCTATACTTGAATGGTTAATATATATCATCTTTTTTTTCTAAAATCAAGCTTTTTTTGTCTAAAAAATTCAAAAAAATACAAAAATATGGAAATTCAACGGGTTTTATTATTTGGTATTGTTTTTCGTTTTTTTATTACAGGGATTTTCTTTGTAAGAAATTTATGCTAATATATTTGTTATATTTTAATGAGCGGTGGTTTAGACAGTATGGCAGAATTTCAGAAAAAAGTGAAAGATTTAAAAAAGGCTTTAACCCGTTGGGGAAAAATTCTCTTGCTTTTGGGGGCTACACAGTTAGGCGGAGGGTGTAAAGAAAAAGTACCCGAATCGCCTAAACCTAAAAAAGAGGTTGTCATTCCTCCGAAACCGGTCGTAAAAAATGCCGTCAGTATGAGCACTTATGTTGTTGACAGTATTGATACTCCGCGTAACGGAACCTTGCTTTTCTGCGCCGGAAGGACGATTGTGCGCTATTTTATTGAAAATAATGACAGTTACCGCATGCGGCTTTATTTGTTTGTGCATGAACAAAAGCACAAGGATAATTTTGTGAAAGGCTTGAGGTCTGTAAAGGTTTCTCCTGGGCAGTTTGCCAAAATCTGTATGCATGACGAGATTTCTGCCAATATTGCCGCGTTATTGACGTTGCGTTACGAATATTTGACAGCGGATGATAAAGAAAGCGTTATCAAAAGATATGAAAAAAACGAATATGCTTATTATTTCCGTGCGATTAAAGAGAAAAAGATTTTCCCTGAAAAAAAAGATAAAGCCAGCCGTGATGCCGAATACTCTTTTATTATGAATAAAACGCGGGATATGTGGATGCGTCGCTATGCTCCTGTTTATCAGCCGTCAATTATGAGAATGGTAGAAAGGTATACGCGTTATATGGATGTAAATATTTCCTCAGAAAAACAAAATAAATATTATCAAAAAGGCATTAAAATCGCTTATGATATCGGCGGAATTGATTTTTCTAAATATATGGATAAGGATATTGAACCGAAAGATAAGAATTTTTCTTTATTAGATCAGACCGTCAGTTTGAATATTTTTAAGAATAATCCGGCTGAACATTATAAAGCCATACAAAAATACCTGAAAGTTTTATACGAAGAAAATTTTCCGATGACATATGAATATGTTTCCCAAATGTATTTTGCTGAAGGGATTAAATCGGCATTGGCAGATATTTCACCGGAAGAAATTAAAAAAAAGCCGGAAATAGTCAGCATTTATTATAACAAAATTTTTAATTCTTTTTCTAAGAATAAGGATTTTCATACATTGATTTGGGGTGTAGCTAACGAGAGGCCTTTCTTTTATGAGATGATGGAAAAAAAGGATGTTGCCATATCCGAAAAATTTTATGAAATGATTTATAATTATAAAGGCCTTGATTTAAGCAAGATGATTCCCAGCCTGCCCAAAGAGGTGTCTAACCATTCGAAGTGGGATGAGATGAACAAAGGCATTGACTTTAGGGATCTCGCATATATCAACATGCTTGATTTTGAGCTTGAGCAAATGCGCAAGGACAGTAAGAAAGTTTCTCTTCAGGTTGGGGCTGCCGACAAAAAACAAGATAAATCGCGCAAATCCGAACCTCAGGTTATTGCTATTCCTGATTATACGCAGCCGATACTTGTTGCTTCCACACGGGAGGATATGCTTGAAATTAAAAAATGTATTGATGATTTTTATAATATCCCCCATGTGATGAGGCATTGTAATTTGAAAGCGCAAAAGAAATTCATGGAAGAGCAAGATAAGAACAGCAAAACAATGCTGCGGCGCCAAAATCAGTCTCTAAGCAGATCGTGAAGGTTATTTTTTGAGATAACGCATTTTGACGGATATTTTGCATCCCGGCAGTGAAGACAGAAATGAAAAAGGTTTGTCTTGAGATGTTTTACTGCGCCAAAACAGCGGGATAAATCCTAAAAGGTTGTAAGTGCGGCGGTTATGGTATTCTTTGGCGGATATTAATGTCAGAAAGGAAAATAGTTTCAGACGGTAAACCGTTACGATGTTTTTCCGGGCAGCTGTCCATAAGGCTTTGTTATTTTCTTTGTAAAGAGAAGCTATGTTTTGAGTGCTTTCTTTCATTTTGTTTCTTTGTATTTTTGAGGTGTTTCCCGAATGCTGTCTGTAACGGAATAAAATATCCGGCAAATTGGCAAAACGGGTAAAAGGCACAAGGCTGCACCATAAGGCATAATCTTCTGCCGGCGTGTATTCTTGATTATAGCGGATTTGGTTTTCGGCCAATATGCTTTTGCGGATCATTGCCGACGGGTGCAAAAGTGCACAGCGCGTAAACAGACTGTATTTGATGTCGATGTCCGTTATCGGCATCTTTTTTATTTTTCCGTCGGGAATTCTTTGATAGCAGCAGCCGACAACGCCGATATCTTGGTGGCAGTCTAAGAAATCCACTTGTTTGGCAAGCCTTTCAGGCAAAGAAATGTCATCGTGATCCATAATGGCGATATATTCGCCTTCCGCTTTGTCGAGCAGTAAATTTCTTGAACGGGCAATACCCAGATTTTCGGCGTTGACGCTGTATTTTATACGTTTGTCGTCAAAGCTGCCTATTATGGCATCAAGTTTTGTGTTTTGCGGACTGTCATTGACAATGAGAAACTCAAAATCAGAAAAAGACTGATTCAATATGCCGGAAACGGCTTCCCGCAGGTAAGCTTCTTCAGTGTTGTACAATGGCATGCATACAGAAACTTTGGGCTTGCTCATTCATTTATCCGTTTGATTTTGTTATCTGACAGAGGGTAATATATTGCTTATCGTTTAATAAATCAATCTATACTTGTTTCATTGTTATTAAATCAATAATTGTATGGATCGGTTTTTGTAAGACCAATCGTTTCTGTCGATCTCAATATTAAAACCAAACGAATCTTAAAATTTGCGGTCAATGATATATTGGGCTAAATCTTGCAGCGTCTTAGCTTTGTGTCCGAAAATGCTGATAGATTTTTGGGCTTCGTTTATTAAGCCTGCGGCAATCTCTTTAGCTTTTTCCAAACCGTAGATGCTGACAAAGGTTACTTTGCCTTGAGCTGCATCTTTTTGCAGTGTTTTTCCTACGAGACTCTGATTCCCTTCAACATCCAAAATATCATCGGCAATTTGAAAGGCTATGCCTATTTTGCGGGCATAGTCAATGACGGCTAAACGCGAATCCATATCGGCACGCCCCAAAATTGCGCCGGCTTCGCAGGCAAAGCGAATCAAACGTCCGGTTTTCATTTCTTCGATACGCCTGATTAATGCTTCGGAATTCTCTTCTTGGGGGAGCTTTTCGGCATAGAGGTCAAGCATTTGTCCTGCAATCATGCCGTTATAAGCTCCGGCGGCGTTGGCCAGCAGGTTGATGAGTTCACAGCGGATATTGGCGTCTGTAGAAACGGCTTTGTGGCTCAAAACCTCAAATGCCTGTGTCAACAGTCCGTCTCCTGCCAAAATGGCTGTCGCTTCGTCAAACTGTTTATGGCATGTTGGTTTGCCGCGGCGCAGGTCATCGTTATCCATAGACGGCAAGTCGTCATGAATCAGCGAATAAGAGTGGAGCATTTCCAAGGCAACGGCAACATTCACAGGGGACGGGCGTACCGGAACGGCGAAAAGTTTGGCCGTTTCAATAACCAAAAACGGGCGCAGGCGTTTGCCGCCGTTCATTACGGAATATTTCATAGCTTCGACAACGCGTTGTTCCGGGCCTGTCGACTCAGGAAAAAACGTGGCGATGTAATCGTTAAATTCTTTGGAAAAATTTTGGAGTTGGGTTTTAATATCAGACATTAGGCTTCTTCAACATTATCTAACGGGGCTGTTTTCAAATCGCCGTTTGGCGAAACTTCTATTTTTTCAATTTTCAGTTGGGCGCTTTTCAGGCGGTTTTCGCAAAGCTGTTTCAGGGCTACGGCTTTTTCATAAGCTTTGACGGCATCATCAAGTTTTATGCGTCCACTTTCCAGTTCGCGTACTATATTTTCCAGTTGGATTAAGGCATCTTCAAAGCTTAAGCTTTCGATTTCATCGTTAATCATTTGTTACTCCTTTTTAACTGAATGCATATTATTATATAAATCGGTTAATGGCAATTTAAAATTAAAACTAAGGGATTATATATATAATCATATATACCAATTGGTTTTATTAGAACTGTTCTGCTAATTGAAAATATGCTAAATTATTGATGTACAGCATATGGAGGAAAATGATGAGAAATTTAGCAATTACCGGGGGAGCGCGCCTTTTGAAAGCTCTCGGCAATGAGAAAAGGCTTGAGGTTTTATTTCATTTGAGAAACAAGGAAATGAATGTTGGAGAAATGGAAAAAATCGTAGGGTTAAGCCAATCGGCGCTGTCTCAGCATTTGGCTATTTTACGAGCAGAAGGCCTTGTAAGGACAAGGCGCGAAGCCCAGACGATTTATTATTCTATTAAAAGCGACAAGGCCGCCGTACTTTTGACACTGCTGGATAAATTGTTTAACCAGCGTTACAGAACCGCTGATGTCGGATAAAAATAAGATTTCCTTTTTTAATTTTTTACAGCTTCGTTTTCCGAGGCTGTTTTTTTCAAAGCAATGCTGCGGGTTTGGGGATTGAAACAAATACTGAGGTTTCCGTTGCGCAGTTCAAGGGCATCTTGTCCGAAGATTTCAAGCCGCCAGTCTTTTAATACCGGATTATTTTTATCTTTGAATGTGGCAAGTGCCTTCAGCTCATCGTCGGAAGCAATGAGTTTTGCAACGACGCCTTTTTCCTGGCTGCGTATTTTTAGCAGCAGTTTCAAGAGTTCGTACAGGGCTTGCGCTCCGGCGGAAAGAGATTTTTCTTTGGGCGGGGTAACGTAGTTTTCCGGTGTTATTTTTTCACAGGCGGCAATCACATCCAAGATTTCTCCGGCCAGTTTGCCTGAGGCAACGTCTTTTCGGATGTTGCGTATCTGAGCCAGTTCTTCGCCGGTGTGCGGGCAAATGGCGGCAATATTTACCAGACAGTCGTCTTTAATGATTGATTGGCGGGGCGTGTTTTTTTTCTGCGCCCTCAGTTCTCTCCAGGCGGCCAGTTCGCGAAGGACTGTCAGCATATAGGCATTATGCGAACGGTGTTTGATTTTGTGCCAGGCTTCAAACGGGTCAATGTGATATGTGTCGGGAGAACAAAGCAAAGCAGTTTCGGCGTCAAACCAATGTTCCCGTTTTGATTTAGCCAGCTCTTCTTTTAAATGGGCGTAGACGTGTACCAAATGCGTTACGTCAGCCAGAGCATATTTCAGCTGCTTGCCGTCAAGCGGGCGCAAGCTCCAGTTTGAGCAGCGGCAGGATTTGTCTAACTCTATTTTCAGGATGCTCTTAACCAGGCTTTCGTATCCGACTGATTCTCCATAACCGCAAACCATGGCTGCCAATTGCGTGTCAAAAACCGGTGCAGGAATTTTGCCTGTCAGTTTATATAAAATTTCAATATCCTGGCGTCCCGAATGAAATACTTTAACGATTTCGGGAGCGTTTAGAATTTCAAAAAAAGAGGATAAATCCAGATTGGGCGCCAACGGGTCAATAATAGCCGCGCGTTCCGTCGTGCCGACTTGTATGAGGCAAAGTTCGGCATAGTAAGTCTTTTCGCGGAGAAACTCCAAGTCTACGGTAATAAAAGGCTGTTGTTTTAAGCAGGTGCAAAATTCCTGCAGGTCAGGCGTTGTTTCAATCAGATGTATCATAAGTCTTTTCTCTGTTATTTTTTTTCATTTTATAGACTATATAGCCGGAGGATTCAACTGTTTTTGTGTCGGGAAAAAATTATGTTGATTTTGTCTAAAAATGTGATAAAAGAAGATTTGCTAATCTATTTTTTTAGGTGCTTTAATTTAATAATTAATCTTTTCAGTTATGAAGAAATTTGTAATGACTGCTCTTTTGCCTGGCAATTCGGCAGAAGCTTTCAAACGCGATGTTCTGGCAATTTGTCCGAATGCTAAGTGTTATAACGCTTTAACCTATGGCATCCGCTGCCAACAACAAGCTGTGGCCGTTGAACTTTCGGGTGATTTTGCCCAACAAGTTAATGTTTATGATCTGTTGGCTTCCGCTTATCGGGTTGAGTTTCCTCAGACGCAACCGCTAAAAAGGGATTTTGCCGACAGGGTTTGCACATTCAGCGTTACATCCCGTTTGCACGATTCCGGAGACGGCCTGCTTGCTATGTGGGAACGTTGCCAGAAAGCATGTGCTTCGTTGTCGGATGAAGCGCGCCAACAGTTGAATTTTGCAATCTATGTTGACGAGGCCTCGAATAAAGCTTACTTTCAGGCTTGCTATTTGTCCGTAAATGATTTTCAGGCATGGCAACAAGCAATCTCTGATTTCTGCCTTGCCTTTATGGCGGACTACAGCGGCCAAATGAAGGTGAGGTTCGATAAATGCAGGCTTCATATTCGCGCCAAAAAGCATGCGCTTCGCGGTCGGATGCAGCATGCCGGCAATTGAGTTTTGAAATCTATGTAGGCGTCGAATAAAGCTTACTTTATATCCGCCGTAGTTCTTGCATCATTTGATGTCGTTTTCAGAGCTGTGACTTTTTTGTCACAGCTCTTTTTTTATGCCACACAAAAGATATTATCTGTTGCTTTTATTTGATTTTGGCTCTAAAACATTAGCGTTGCAGGCTTAAACCTGCCGAAGATGATAATTTTTGATGAGGTTTTATATGAATTGCTATCGTACCCATACCTGCGGTGAGCTTCGCGCTGCAGATATAAACAAAGAAGTAAAGCTGGCCGGCTGGATTCACCGCAAACGCAATCTTGGCAATCTTTGTTTCGTTGATTTGCGAGACCATTACGGCATTACGCAATGCGTGGTCGACAGCAGTTCCGATTTGTTTGAAAAGATTGAAGGCCTGCGTCCGGAATCCGTTGTCGGGTTCAGCGGCAAAGTGATTGCCCGCGAAAGCGTCAATAAAAATATGCCGACAGGCGATATTGAAATTGCCGTCAATGCCATAGAAGTTCATTCTCAGGCAGAAGTTCTTCCGTTTCAGGTTGCCGTTGAAGACGATGCGCCTGAGGAAATGCGTTTGAAATACCGTTTTTTGGATTTGCGCAAAGATCGTATTCATAAAAATATTCTGCTGCGTTCCAAAGTTATTGAGCGTTCGCGCGAATTGATGCGCGAGCAGGGCTTTACCGAATATCAGACCCCGATTTTGACTGCTTCTTCGCCGGAAGGCGCCCGCGACTTCTTAGTGCCGTCGCGTCTCAATCCCGGCAAATTTTATGCTTTGCCGCAAGCGCCGCAACAGTTTAAGCAGTTGCTTATGGTTTCCGGTTTTGATAAATATTTTCAAATTGCGCCGTGTTTCCGAGACGAAGATCCGCGTGCTGACCGTTCACCGGGTGAGTTTTATCAAATGGATATGGAAATGAGTTTTGCGACTCAGGAAGACGTATTCAAAGTGATTGAGCATACGCTGGGCAGTATTTTTAATGAATTTGCGAATGGTAAAAAAGTTGACCAGGCGCCATATCTTCATATTCCTTTTCGCGAAGCAATGCTCAAATATGGTTCGGACAAGCCCGATTTGCGCAACCCTTTAGTGCTGCAAGACGCTTCTTCTTTATTTGGCGACAGCGGTTTCGGCGTTTATGACGGTATGGTAAAAGAAGGCAAAATGGTCAAAGGCATGCTGGTTAAAGGGATTGCCGAAAAGCCGCGTTCTTTCTTTGACAAACTGGACGGTTATGCCAAAGAGGAAGGTATGGGCGGCATGGCTTATATTGCTTTCGCTTCGGCCGGAGCAAAAGGCATTGCCAAGCTTTTGAGCGAAGCTAAGCTTAATGAAATTAAAGCTGCTTTTAATGCCGAAGACGGCGATGCTGTTTTATTTGTTGTCGGCAAAGGCGTTAAATTTGACAAGTTCAGCGGCCGTTTGCGTAACAAAGTGGGTGAAGAGCTCGGCCTTGTTGACAAAAATTCTTTCAGAATGTGCTGGATTGTCGATTTTCCGTTCTATGAAGAAAATGAAGAAACCGGCGCTGTTGAATTTTCCCACAATCCGTTTTCAATGCCGCAAGGCGGAATGGATGCCTTGTTAAACAAGAATCCTTTGGATATTTTGGCTTATCAATATGACTTTGTGTGCAACGGCGTGGAACTCTTGTCCGGCGGTGTGCGCAACCATTCTCCCGAAGTGATGTACAAAGTTTTTGAACTGGCCGGTTATGGCAAAGAGGTGGTTGAAAACAAGTTTGGCGGTATGCTGAATGCTTTTAAGTTCGGAGCTCCGCCGCACGCCGGTTCCGCTTATGGCGTTGACCGTTTGATTATGTTGCTTTTGGATGAAGAAATAATCCGTGACGTTATTGCATTTCCTCTGAACGGTAAGGCTCAGGATTTGATGATGCAGGCGCCGAATTTTGTGACGCAGCAGCAGCTTGACGAACTTCATATCAAACCGGTTCCGGTTGAAGACAAGAAATAAGCTTTTAACAATCCCCGAAATAATTCGGGGATTGTTTTTTAAAGCAAATATTAAGATGTGTTGATTATTATATATTGTGTATTTTTGTCCAATGTGTTATTATGGACAAAAAAGGAAGGCGAAATGGCATTTTTTAAGAACAGATATCATCAACCGATATATAATGAAAGCGGAAAGCAAAAACGTCCGGCTGAAGATATTGGCAGGCTAATTCAAAATAATCAGAAAGAATGTTTCGAGCTTGAGGCATTGGCCGAAGTTTACAAGATTTTTCTGGCGGTTCCCGAAGTGGCGCAGGATAAAGAAAAATTAAAAAAAATGCTTTCTTCACAAGATTCATATCGTGATGATGTTGTTTTCTCCGATAGCAGAGAATTGCGTAATTTGCCGTTGAATCCCCGAGTTGACGGCAAGAATTTATTAGATGCCATATCTCCGCAGTTTCAGGAAGAGCTGCTTAATATTAAAAGTTTTGATGAAATTGAAGCTTTGTTTAACAAGCGTTTGCAGCAAAACGGCATTGAACTGAAAGAATTTGACTTCAAAGTTCCGATTCCGGCAGATATGCGTCGGGTTATCCGTTTGGAGTTCGACGGAGCCGTTGAAAAGCAAGATGAAGACATTTTGTCTCCGCTTTATCGGGCGCGTGAACCTAAAGTTCTGGATAAAAAGGAGTTTTCTTTTGAGGGTTTTGAAAAACTTTTGGATGATAAAAGTGCCGGTATTGATTTAGACAAGTTTCCTGCCTGGCAGAAGTTTGCCAAATTTGAAAGCTTCCGCCGGATTGAGGATGATGCGAAACATGCTTTGGCATTTGCCAATATTTCGCCGGATATGGCGGATACGCTGCGGGTTGCCGATATAGAAGATGCGTTATGGCTGTATAAGAATCACCAGAAAGAAACGGCCATGGCCAAGAAAAAAGCGGAAATGGAAGCGCATGGCATCCCGACGGATGACAGAAGTTTTGAGGTCTCAGACCGGATTGGCGTTATTGAAGGCGCCAGAGCCAAGACAGTGAAGATTTTTGAAAAGAATCACGGCAAAGAGTTTACGGCTATGCTTAAAGAATTGAATGTCGACGGGGCGGATATTGCCCGCGCCGTTTCTCAAATGCGCAAAGGCATACTTCCGAAAGTTAATCTTCCCGACGGCCGCCGGCTGGTTCCTACCGTGCATCATGACCATGCAATACAAGATGCCGGCTATTTGCAGGATATGACGCAAGTTAATCATATCAAAAATTTCAGAATAATGTTCGACGTCGAACAGAAAAAGGTTCGCGGCGGGTTTTCCAATAGCGGAAATTATTCTTCGCGTGAAAAAATTGAACTGCAGGGCGATTTTGATTTAAATATGCTGAGAAAAGACGAAGAAAGCCGTAAGCAGGCTATTCAGAAATTGGCGCTTGAAAATATTGAGCCGATTTTTATGGGCTTGCGGAAAATGGGAATTCCGACCGAAGCCGTCCAAGAGCTGCTGTTGACAATGCATAAGGAAGGCGTGGTTAATAATGTTGAATTTGAATCGGGAAAATATGTCGGACTTGATTTGAAAAAGACAGAATACGGGGCGCGTTTGATTTTAAGCAAGAGAAGTTTTCCTCAGAATCAAGCACCGGGAATGCACAAACAGATTATGCACGCGATTGACGGTGCGCCGCAAAGTATTGATTTCAGCGCGCCGCAACATGAGGTTCTGGCAGCCGGAGAAGGGCGCAACGGAGAAGAGAATTACGATGTTAAAGGCGTTAAAAGTGCTTTAGGGCGTCTTAAAAATAAAATTTCCAGGATTGCTTTTAAGGCTAAAGATGTTATGCCGATTGCCGTTGTCGGTGCATTTAAGAAGACGATTGAGCTAGGCAAACAAGATTTGGAAGATTGGGACAACCGTTTTAATTTGCCCGAAAATTCCAACAGAAGAAATTATCAATCCAGCAGAGGTTTATGATGCAGAATTTGTTAGAAGAATTAAAAGAAGCGGATGCCGAGTGCAACGAACCGGCGGATGAGAGAAAAATTCTGCTGGATAATAAAACTCTTGAAGAGGCCGGTTTCTTAAAAATTCCGGAAGTTTGGCTGAGCATTCTTCGGGTGGCTAACGGCATTTGGTTTAACGGCGGTGAAATTTACGGCGTTCAGCCGGAAAATCCGTCTTTTCGCGATATCATAGCCGAGAATCAGGATATTGTATGGGAAAAAACAGACGGCGTGTTGCTGTTGGGCGAGAATGATGACGAGTTACTGGCCTGTGATGAAGACGGCTGGTTCTATGTTCTGGATAAAAATGACGAAACCCTTTGGAATAAAACCAAAGATGCAAAAGCGGCTGTCAGATATATTTTGAAATTGTAATCTGACAGCCTGCTTAATTGTCTTATTCCGCTGCGCTCTGAATTTGCAAATCTTTGTTGCTGTTATCCAAACACATACCGTAGATGCAGCAGTCATCATGGCTGCTGTAATATTGTTTCAGTGTGGCTTCCAGCGTAAAACCGCAAGAATCGTAAAAGCGCCTTGTTGCTTTGTAACGGGGACAGGCTTCCGTTTTGATAAACAATTTGCGCGCCCCTTGTTTTTTTAATCTTTTTATGAGTTCGGCAACCAGAGCTTTGCCAATACCTTGTCCGCGGCAGTTATTGTGCGTTGCCAGCCAGTAGAGCTCATAACTGGCATCGGAATCGGCAATTTCGCCGTAACAGGCATAAGCGCAGGGTTTTCCGTTTTGTTCGGCGAACAGAAACTTGGTGTCATGCGGGTAATCATCATCTTCAGGGTGCTGAAGCTGATATAAGGCGTCATCTGCAAGACAAACGGTTATATCAATATCGTCTTCGTCAAACATTCCCGAAGAAGCGGATATTTCGCGGACATTTTCTAAATCGCGGCTGTTAATTCTTGAACGAAATGTAAGCATAATTACACCTCCTTCAGAACTTTTGAGCCCTCGCGAAAAATGTTGTGGTGATTGATTGGTTGAAAAAAATTAAATCTTGGAGGCTCGGCTTTTTCGGCCGTCGCTCCTTGTGAATATCGGCATTTGCCGGACAGTTTGTTCATAACACATTACCTCTTTTTTTGTTTTGGAGAAATCTCCTCACTCTTATATTTAATCATGAATCTCCGGTTTTGACAAGGGGGGAGGCAAAAGATATAAAAATATGGCGGGTTTTTGATAAAAATATTTGACAAGTATAATAAAAAGACTTAAATAAAGAGCGTTAAAAGCGATTATTGCTTCGTCGTCTAATGGTAGGACAGCGGATTCTGACTCCGTCAATCTTGGTTCGAGTCCAGGCGAAGCAGCCAACGGGAAAGCCGCCGATTGAGGGCGGCTTTTTTTGTTTGCGTAGTGTAGCCCGACGAGAACCAAGATTTGGTTCGGAATCGAAAGTTGGCGAGCGCAAGCGGAGAGCAGCGCGAGGCCTACGAAGATGAAAGGGGCCCATTGGCAGTCCAATGGGAATTTACAGTCCAGGCGAAGCAGCCAACGGGAAAGCCGCCGATTGAGGGCGGCTTTTTTGTTTTTGTGGCGGTTTGTTTCTTATGAAGAATCAAACAGCCAATCCTAAAGTATTAATTGAAATCATCTGTTTCGTGTTTACCTTATTTCGTACAGCTTAAACAAGAAGGAGATTACTCATGAGAACAGTATTTAAATATACCTTATATGCTCTGTTGTTTGTTATTGTTGCGTTGTTTGTAAATAGTTTGTTTATGGGAAATACAACAAGAAGTTCGGGAACAAATGAAACAATCAGCCGTTTAGATAGCAATACGAAAGAGTATAAAATGTCAGCTAACGAGACAGCAAATACTTGGGATAAGACTAAAGAAACCAGCGCCAAGGCATGGGACGCAACCAAAGAAGGCACGTCTGATGCGGCTGAAGCGGTAGCGGATAAGAGCGGCGATGCTTGGGATGCGACTAAAGAGGGAACAGCCAAAGTCTGGGATAAGACTAAAGAAACCAGTGCCAAGGCTTGGGACGCAACCAAAGAAGGCACGTCTGATGCGGCTGAAGCAGTAGCTGATAAGAGCGGCGATGCTTGGGATGCGACTAAAGAGGGAACAGCCAAAGCCTGGGATAAGACTAAAGAAACCAGCGCCAAGGCATGGGACGCAACTAAAGAAGGCACGTCTGATGCGGCTGAAGCAGTAGCTGATAAGAGCGGCGATGCTTGGGATGCGACTAAAGAGGGAACAGCCAAAGCCTGGGATAAGACTAAAGAGACCAGTGCCAAGGCATGGAATGCAACCAAAGAAGGTTCAGCTAAAGCCTGGGATAAGACTAAAGAAACCAGTGCCAAGGCTTGGGATGCAACTAAAGATGCCGTAAACGCAGATTAGTTGTTTTTTTACAAACGGCCATAACCGCCGGAATAACAGAATCCGGCGGTTATTATTAAAATTATAAGGATTTTTTTATTGACAAGAAAAATTCGTTATTATATAAAGCTTCCAGAATAAATGCCGATTTAGCTCAGTTGGTAGAGCTACTGATTTGTAATCAGTGGGTCGGGAGTTCGAGTCTCTCAATCGGCACCATTAAAAACCACCCCGTCACGGGTGGTTTTTTTGTGCATTAATTAGGGAAATTCAGAACTCCCGAATGAGGGAGTTCGACTACAAGCGAAAGGCGGGCGGAGAACGCCGGTGAAGCTCCGTGAAATGGGCGCCGAGGAACGAACAAGGCATTGTGGTCGGCTGTTATAAAAAAACAGCGGATTTTATTTGCCGCTGTTTTTTTATTAAGAAAGGATGCTTTAGTTTTGGGTGACATATGTGTTTTGTTTTTCCGCAAGCATCAGAATTTTGGCTTCTTCTCGGCTATATGGCCAAGGACAAAATTGCGTATTCCAACTATCAGGATGTTCTTCAATGATGCTGAAAACAGAAACCGAACCATCATCTAAAAGAACATAAGCCATAGAAATCAAATTGTCTGAAGCATTGCCATGGGCAATCAGTGTATTAATTACTTTGTGACGTTTCCCTTTTTTGGTAAGATAAGTCGTATTCGGATGTTTCTTAGCCAGAATAAGGATTTTAGCTTGCTCGTCCGTAAACGGGCGCCGTTTGCTTTTGCCAAGGTGAATAATCTTGCCGCTTTCTAACAATACGTAGCAGGAGGAAACTCTGTTTATTACAGGCAGAGTGCCGATGACTTTTTCGCCAATGCCTTGTACTGAAAGAGTTAAACCGGACTGTTGAGCCTGTGCCACAGGGGCAAAAAACAAAAAGCTCCAGAGCAGTGCAAAGACCACCGTGAGAGGGAAATAATTTTTGTAATGCATAATACTAGTAATTTAAGTTTCGGTTTTTTATATGTTTTATCTGTTTTTTTGTCAATGTTTTTAGATAAAAAATTCTGCCATTTAAAGCAGAATTTTTGTTGTTTAGATGATTTTTAGCGTGTTTATTCACCGAAAATCCGTTTTTTCTCTTTTGCCAGAGCTTTGTTTGTTTCCGCTTTGTCTAATCCGCCGCGTTTGACGGCTTCTTCGTATAAATGAATTTTGTAATCTATTTTTTCCATGTGCTTTTGCAGTTGAAGCATTTGTTCCTGCAATTTATGTTTTTGGTCTTTGAACATTTGCAGTCTTTTTTCAAGAGTGGAATCGCCTTCAATAAACCAGTCTATATATTGTTTGATGCCTTTTAAGGGCATGCCGGTTCCTTTCAGGCACTCAATCATCACCAGCCAGCCGATGTCGGTATCGGAAAACACTCTCAGACCCGAACTGTTTTTTTTGACGAACGGCAGCAAGCCTTCTTTTTCGTAATATCTGAGCGTATGTGCGGTTAATCCGGTTTTTTTGGCAACTTGCCCGATTGAATATCCCATTTTTTATCTCCTTTATCATAAAGGTTATCTCTAAAAACGAACAGCTGTCAATAAATAGTTATATTTAGAGCCAGCTCTAAATGTTATTTTTTTATCAGGCGAAAAAATATATTGACTTAGAGCAAACTCTAAAAGTTATGATGATTGCAGAATCGAAAAAAGTTTTAAGGAGCGTTTATATGATTACTTGTGCGGTTATGACTTCTGTTTTGGGCTGTATTGTCACAACTTATTTGTTCTTCCGTTATACTTGGTGTTTGGATTTGCCGTTATTGCAAAAATCTCTGGTTTTTGCATTGTTTGTCCTGATAGGCTGTATTCCTTTGTTTGTTTCTTATCAGACGGAGCAGTTTTTTGGCAAGTTTTATCCTTATTACCGTTATGTCCTGTATTTTGTTTTTATCAGCTGCATTATTCTTTTTTCCATGACACTAGCGGTGGATGCCGTTTTATGGCTGCTCAGCTATACGCCGTTAATTGCCAAGCTGAAATTTATTTGTTGCTATCTGAATTATATTTTAATCGGCGCGGCATTGCTTTGTTCAGCTTATGCTTTATATGCGGGCGTGAAAATTCCCGCTGTGAAGGAAGTTGCTATCGTTTCCGAGAAAATTAAAAATGAGCATAAAATTGTCGTGTTGAGCGATATTCATATTCATCGGGCAATTAATCCGGAAAAGGTCAAGGGAATTGTCGAGAAAACGAATGCTCTTGAACCGGATATTATCTTACTGGTCGGAGATATTATTGACGATGATATTGACGTTGTGGCAGAAACAAGTACTTTGTTAAAGGGTTTGAAAGCAAAGAAAGGCATTTATTTTGTTACCGGCAACCATGAGTTTTATTCCGGCTATAAAGAGACGGTTGCGGAGATGAAAAAACTCGGTTTTCTGTTTTTAGAGAATGGCGGCGTTTCTTGGGGCGATGTTTATCTGGCCGGTATTCCCGATTTGTTTTCCGGCAGAAGTTATCATAAAAATGCTGATATCAAGAAAGCTTTTGCTGCCGCTGAACCGGAGCAGTTCCGTCTGTTGATGTCGCATACGCCGGCAGATTTCGGCAAAGAGAACAATTTTGATTTGGAAGTTTCCGGCCATACGCATGGCGGGCAAATCTTTCCGTTTCATGTTTTTGCCAAGCTGCATAATAAATATTTGGCCGGCCTGTATGAAATGGAAAACGGGGTGCGGATTTATGTGAGTCGCGGTGCCGGCCAGTGGGGGCCGCAAATGCGATTTTTGGCGTCTTCTGAAATTTCGCTGATTAAATTAATTCCGCAAAAATGAGGAGATTTGTATGAAGAAATCAACAATTGCCGTTGCGGCAGGAGTGTTAATGTTTTCAACTTTGGCAGGAGCGCAGGAGATGAAAAAAGCTGAAATTGATACTGTTTTTGAACAAGGGGAAGTTAATCCGTATGGCAGATTTTTTACCGGACAGACTTATTTGAACATGTTGAGTGCAAAAGATGATGTTTTTAATGCGCCGATTGGCAACGTGACTTTTGAACCGGCGGCCAGAACCAATTGGCATAAGCATTCCGGCGGTCAGATATTATTGGTTTTGAACGGTGAGGGGCGTTATCAGGAAAAAGGCAAAGAGCTTCGGGTTTTGCGCAAAGGCGATGTTGTCCGCATTGCGCCGGAGGCGGAGCATTGGCACGGAGCTGCGCCTGACAGCTGGTTTACGCATATTTCGGTTGAAACCAATGTATCGGATAACCGGACAACTTGGCTTAATCCGGTGACAGATGAGGAATATAAGTAAAATACAGAAAGGGATTAAAAATGAAAGCAAAGACAGTTTTAAGTTCAATTTTTGCCGGTTTGGCTTTGGGTGTTCAGGCGCAGGCAAAAACGATAAATGCAGATGACAGGATTTTGGTGGCTTATTTTTCTCACAGCGGCAATACCCGCGAGATTGCGCAGCAAATTTCGCAAGCATCCGGCGGCGCGCTTTTTGAGATTGTTCCGGCAAATGCTTATCCTGAAGATTATCAGGATTTGACGGCTGTGACAAAAAAAGAAATCCAAGACGGAATAAAGCCCGAATTACAGGCAAATGTTGAGGATATCGGCAAATATGACGTTATTTTTATCGGTTCTCCCTGTTGGTGGGGAACAATCGCCGCTCCGGTTTCGAGCTTTTTGGCCGCAAATAATTTGTCCGGCAAAAAAGTTATTCCGTTTATGACGCATGGCGGCAGCGGTCTGGGGTACAGCGAAAGCGATATTAAAAAACTGGTTCCCGATGCCGAGCTTGTGTCGGGCAAAGCTTTTTGGGGCAGCCGGGTTAAAAACGCGCAAGATGATGTCAATAATTGGGTGAAGGAATTGCAAAATGACTAAAAAAGTTTTGGTTTTGTCGGCAAGTTTCCGTAAGCACGGCAATTCTGATTTGCTTTGTGACGAATTTGTCAAAGGGGCTTTGGAAGCAAGAAACGATGTCGAAAAAATCTATGTTAATGATAAGCATATCAATTATTGCCGGGGCTGCGGCGTGTGCAATAAGACGCATAAATGCGTGCAGAATGACGATATGGCAGAAGTTCTGGCTAAAATGGTGGCGGCAGATGTGATTGTTATGGCGACGCCGGTTTATTTTTATACCATGAACGGGCAGATGAAAACGTTGATTGACCGTACGGTGCCGCGCTATACGGAAATCAGCAACAAAGACTTTTATTTTATTGTGTCGGCGGCGGATGAGAGCCATGCCAATATGGAAAAGACGCTACAAAGTTTTCGCGGATTTACCGAAGATTGTTTGGACGGGGCGAAAGAAAAAGGCGTGATTTACGGAACAGGCGCTTGGAATATAGGAGATATAAAGGGCAGTCCGGCGATGCAGGATGCTTATTTGGCAGGCAAGAACTGCTAAAAATAAAACCTCCGGCAGACGGAGGTTTTTTATTGTCAGTTTTTTAAGGAAATATCTTTATGATGATTCTTAATAGTTGAAAAACGGGGGATTGCCATGAAAAAACTCAAAGATATTTTGCTGCAGATTATTTTGCCGGCGGCTGTCGTTATTTTGGCTTATATCGGTTATGACTGCTGGTCTTGGCGGCAAAAGGCCTTGAATCCTCAGCCGGTTCTGAGCGCGTCTGTTTTTCAGCTGCCGGTTGTCGGGCCTGTGATTCCGCACGATAAGCTGCCCAGAAGAAAATATGTGGAGATTAACGGAAAGAACATAAACGAAAAAGACTTTACCCGGGTGTTAGTGCTGGATTTGAACGGGGACGGCATTTCGATTTGCGGATTGAATAACCTGAAAAAATGTGCCCAATGGCCTAAGGATAATTTTTTTGATTTCAATCAAGACGGGTTTAGAGAACAAACGCCTTACTTGGGTACTGATGATGTTTTGCTTTTGTATCCGGCGCAAAAAGATACAAAAGATTCTAATATTGCCGGAGATATAATCGGAACTTATTTTCAGAATAATAAAGATAAAAGCCTTGGCGCATTTGATGTTTTACGCGGGTTGGCCGGTGAAAAAGATGTTTTGAAAAAAGGGGACGATGTTTTTGAAAAGCTGTACGTTTGGAAAAACGGTTCAGGGAACAAAGTTAAAGCGTTTAAGAGCCTGAGTGACGCCGATGTTGAAGAAATTGGTTTGAATGTCGTTTCGAATCGGGAAATATTACCGTCAGAAAATATGTTGGGCGATTATACCGAGGTTACTCTTGCAGACGGCAGCAAAAGAAAACTTCAGGAAGTTTGGCTTCATAATAACAATGAGGTAATTAACCGTACACAATTGACAGAAAATGAAAAAACAAAAGGTATTCCTGATATTTCAGGTATGGGGACTATTTTACCGTTGTGGGATGCCGTTACTCAGGATGAAAGCGGAAAACTTGAGAACTTGGTCCGAAAATATATGCGTGAGCCTAATTTCTTTATCCGCGAGGCTTTATTGCCTGAAATTATTTATCAATGGGCAGGCGTGGCAGATGTTGATCCGTTATCGAGAATTTCGGAAGACGGCATAAACCATATCGGTGATGCCAGAAAAGTGGCCGCCGTTGAGAAATATGTAGGGGATCCCTTCATCGGCACACATTCCTGGGAAGAAGAAACGCCTAATCCGCATTATCAATCTACTCCGTATGTATGGAAAGCTTTTGATGATATGATTAGCCTGCTGCGTTTGCGATTGGATATCTCCGGAGTTTTAAATTCGGTTTTAACGGCGGTAAAACATTCAAAAAATAATGGTGAAGAGACATTAAAAAACGAGATTAGAAAATTTGAAAATGAACATGGAACGCTTCAGACAAAATTGTTAATGAGTTCAAAGTGCAGAGTTTTTTCTATGGCCGGAAAAGTTTCTCCGCAGCTTAATTTGGCGGATTGTGACGAGTTTGTCATCAGAGGAACGGTTGAAGACGATATTTTGAACGGAAAAAAGAATAAGGATAATATTTTTATCGGCTCTTACCGGAAAGATTTGCTTAACGGCGGCCAAGCAGATGATGTTTATATTTACGGTTTGCACGACGGCGGCGATATTATCATTGAAAAAGGCGGTTATGACAAAATTATGCTGTTAGGCGATATAACGCCGGAGATGGTCAGCTTTGATAAACATCAGTCGAATTTGATAATCAAAGTCGGCAATAATGGCGGCGGAATTATGATTAGCGATTTCGGCGTCTCAGAAGACAAGCAGGTGGAAGAACTTGTTTTTGCCGACGGAAAAACGGTTTATTTGTCTGAAATTTATGCTAAACTCCTTAAAACAAAAGAATCTTTGTCTCTTAAGCCTGAGTTATTTTTAGAGGCAAAATATCGTTTAGAGGCCACTAATGACTGATATTAAAGAATTACACCGCCATTGCGGCGATACGGAAAAAATGCTGCACCAAATGCCGGATGACAAGGCTTTTGAAAAAGTTTCCGATACATTTGCCCTTATCAGTGACCCGACGCGTTTGAAAATCCTTTGGCTGTTATGCCACTGCGAGGCATGTGTTAATAATATTGCCGTTGCCGTGAATATGAGTTCTCCGGCGGTATCGCACCATTTGCGCCTGTTGAAGCAGGCTGAGTTGCTTAGCAGCCGGCGCGAGGGCAAAGAAATGTATTATAAATTGGCGGAAACCCCCGAAGCGCAGTTATTGCACCGTTCCATTGATGATATTTTTGATATAAACTGCCCGAACAATTAAGCGCTTGTTTAATTGTTCTTGACAGGAAGGTTCTTTGTGGTTACAATTAAATACATGTTTAATTGTTTAATGGAGATGGCTATGAAAAAGGTTTATAAATTGGAAAATTTGGATTGTGCCAACTGTGCTGCCAAAATGGAAGCGGCAATTCGCGAGATAGAGGGCGTTTCCGCGGCTACGGTCAGCTTTATGACGCAGAAACTGACGATTGAAACAGACGAAGCTTCTCATGAAGAGATTATGAAAAAAGTTGTTCAGGTGATGAACAAGGTTGAACCGGACTGCGAAATTATTTTTTAGAGGATTTGCAGAATGACAAAGGCTTTGAAAAAACGTTTGCTTCTCATCTTATCTGCTTTAGCCGTTTTTGTTTTGGCATTGGCGCTGCCGTTGCAATTTGAGTTTAAAACCGCTTTGTTGATTTTGAGTTATCTGGTTGCCGGACTTCCCGTTTTAAGAAAAGCTTTCAGAAATCTCAGACAAGGACAGGTTTTTGATGAGAATTTTTTGATGATGATTGCGACATTCGGCGCTTTTTATCTTAAGGATTATGCCGAAGCGGCAGCGGTTATGTTGTTTTATCAGATTGGCGAGTTTTTTCAAAGCTATGCTGTCAACCAATCGCGTAAGTCTATTGCCAAATTGATGGACATTCGTCCCGATTATGCGCACGTGCTTAGAAATGGCAAGCCTGAAACGGTTGATCCGGAAGATGTTGTTGTCGGCGAGGTTATTTTGATTCAGCCGGGGGAGCGTATTCCTTTGGACGGCAAGGTTATTGACGGCGTTTCAACGATAGATACGGCAGCTTTGACCGGAGAATCTCTGCCGCGGGATGTGGAAAAAGGCGATGATGTCATCAGCGGCTGCATCAATTTGACCGGCGTTTTGCAAGTGAATGTTATTAAAGAATTTTCCAATTCTACTGTTGCCAAGATTTTGGATTTGGTTGAAAATGCTTCTTCTCAAAAGGCCGATGTTGAAAATTTTATCACCCGTTTTGCCCGTTATTATACGCCGGCCGTTGTTATTATTGCGCTGCTGTTGGCTATAGTTCCGCCGTTAACTGTTGCGGGGCAGAGTTTTCATGAGTGGTTGTATCGCGCGATTACATTTCTGGTTATTTCCTGTCCCTGCGCTTTGGTTATTTCTATTCCACTCAGCTTTTTCGGCGGGCTGGGCGCGGCGTCCAAATGCGGCGTGCTGATTAAAGGCAGCAACTATCTGGAAGCTTTGTCTCATGCTGAGATTGTGGTTTTTGACAAGACAGGAACGCTGACAAAAGGCAATTTTAAGCTTGCGGAGATTTTTTCTGAAGATATGGAACCGGAAAAGCTTTTGGAATATGCCGCTTTTGCCGAAGCTTATTCCAAACATCCGATTGCCGATGCAATCAAACTGGCTTATGCTAAAGAAATTGATTTGCAAAAAATCGAAAATCCTCAAGAGATGCACGGCTATGGGCTGACGGCAATTGTGAACGGTGATGAAGTTTCTGCCGGAAACGAGAGACTTATGGCAAAAACGGGGATTTCCGTAAAAGAGCCTAACGCGGCCGGAACCGTTGTGCATATTGCCGTAAACGGCAAATATGCCGGACATCTTTTGATTGCGGACGAAATAAAAGAAGATGCCGCTCCGGCAGTCGAACTATTAAAGAAACACGGAGTGAAGCAAACGGTTATGCTGACCGGAGACCGTAAGGCAATCGGCGAAGAAACGGCTGCAAAATTAGGTCTGGATAAGGTTTACTGCGAATTGCTGCCGGTTGACAAGGTTAGCCGGGTTGAAGAGTTGTTGGCTCAAAAGCCAGCCGGCAGGAAACTGCTTTTTGTCGGTGACGGGATTAATGATGCGCCGGTTTTAGCGCGGTCGGATATCGGTATTGCCATGGGCGGTGTCGGTTCCGATGCTGCGATTGAGGCAGCTGATGTTGTGATTATGAATGACGAGCCTTCTAAGATAGCTGCGGCAATCAATATTTCCAAACGAACGATGCATATTGTCCGGCAAAATATTGTTTTTGCGATAGGTGTCAAGTTTTTGGTTTTGGGTTTTGGCGCGGCCGGTTTCGTTTCTATTTGGGCTGCGGTGTTTGCCGATGTCGGCGTTTCGGTGATTGCCATTTTGAATGCGATGAGAGCGTTGTTTTTTCATACAAAACGTTAATCTTTATTTTAGCAAATTGCGCCATACTTACGTTAAGAGGATGTAAGTATGCGCAAAGTTAATCATGAATTAGCGGAACTGCAAAGCCGGTTTCTGGAATATTATAAGCAGAATCTCGGGCATAAGTTTGCCGGACTGGAAGATATGAGAAAAGAAAACCTGTTTTTCTTTTGGAAATGGCTGGTTATCTTTGTTTTAATTGCAGGCTTTTGGATAAGCCTTAATTCTTTCGGGGTTTTGTCTGCCGAAATTTATGATGATAAAAACTGGGGCTGTTATGCCGTCGGACTATATCTGGTTGTTGTTTTTGAGGTTTTAAACCGTCCTGTTGCCGATTTTAAGATTAAGACAAAAGTGATGACAATGGGAAGAATTCTCGATTTTTTCGGGAATTTTAAATATCAGGCAGGAAAATGCACGCGGGCTTGCGATGTGGAAAAATGTAAGCTGTTTGGCCCTTTTGATAAACAGCATGGCGATGATTTTTTCTGCGGCAGGTATAAAAATGTGCAAATTCAGGTTTCCGAAGAAAGGCTGACCAAAAGGGTGCGGACTAAAAACGGTTATCGCGATGCAACGATTTTTGGCGGAATTATTATCATTTTGGAAATGAATAAGAATTTTTCAGGCCAGACAATTGTCCGCAAAGACTGGGGAATTTTTAATTTTTTGATGATTGCGCCGCGTTGCAGCGTTCAGCAACAAGAAATCAAAATGGCAAATGTCAAGTTGGAAGATTGTGTTTTTGAAAAGAAATTTGAGGTATTTTCAACCGATCAGGTCGAAGCCCGCTATTTATTGACAACAGCATTTATGGAGAGGATATTAGAAGTAAAAAAGCGTTTTCACGGCAAAAAAATCCAATTAAGTTTTTTTGATAACAAATTGCTGATTGCCGTTGATACTTCTAAAGATATGTTTGAAACAACATCTTTGTTCGGAACAACGGCGCGTTACGGCCGCATGCGTGACGTGGTCGGCCAGTTTCACAGCATTTTTTCCGTTATAGATTTGTTGAAATTAAATCAAAAAACAAATTTGTGATTTTCAAAAAATATATTTTTGTGGACAAACTTCTTTTATTGTTATTGTTAAAATCAATAGTAGTGTTATTTATTAAATAAGACAAATATATATTGTGAGGATTGAAGTTTAATGTCGGTTAAAACAAAAAGATTTTTAAAAAAAATGGTTTCATGGCTTGGCTTGTTCTTTTTTGCTTTTGCCGCTTATATGCTATATAACCAGTTATCAAAATACTCATGGGTTGATATTAAATCTGCGCTGCTCAGCATTCCGAAAAAGAATTTGATGTATGCCTGCATCGCTTCGTTTTTGGGGTATGTGGCTCTTTCTTCATATGACTATTTGGCGCTTAGATATATCGGGCGCAAGCTGACACCGTGGAAATGGATTTTTGCCGGTTTTATCGGTTTTTCAATCAGCAATAATGCCGGACATGCCATTGTTTCGGGCGGTTCAATCCGTTATCGTTTGTATACGCGCTGGCGTTTTCATGCTTCGGAAATTGTCAAAATGGTGACCTTTTCCGGTTTCACTTATTTGTTCGGCTGTTTCTTTTTAATCATCCTCGGCTATTTTCTGACGCCTAACCATGCTTTTGGCGAAGGTTCCGTATCAAAAATGACGACTTTGGTTACGACGGTGGTTTCGGCCGCCGGTTTGGCTTTGTATTTTTGGGCAACTTTGTTTTATAAAAAGCCGATTGTGATTAAAGAGATTGAATTTGATATTCCGAGTTTCCGCATGGCTCTGGCTCAAACCTTTTTGGGCGGCGCCGATATTTTGCTGGCTTCTCTGGTTTTGTATTTCTCCCTGATTCCGTTTATCGAAATTCCGTTTGACGTGTTCATCGGCGTGTTTATCATTGCTCAGGTTTTGGGCGTGTTCAGTCAGGTGCCCGGCGGATTGGGCGTGTTTGAAGGGTTGTTTTTATTTATTATTCCCGGCGGTGAAGATAATACGGCAAAATTGTTCGGCGCTTTGATTGCCTACAGGATTATCTATTATCTGTTGCCGTTGGTGGTGTCCGGTACGGTTTTGCTGGTTTATGAATGGTATCTGAAATTTGACAGAAAGCGCCGGCTCGGAAGATAATCTTTTCATACGGCAGGGAGCTGTTTGATGTGGTTTTTGTATGCTGTTTTATCGGCTTTGTTTGCCGCGTTGACTTCGATTTTTGCCAAGATCGGGATTGAAAACGTCAATTCCAATCTGGGGACTGCAATCCGCACGGTTGTCGTGTTGGTAATGGCTTGGGGAATTGTTTATTTGACCGGCGTTCAACATCAAATCAGCAATATCTCGCAAAAGAGCTGGTGGTTTCTTCTGTTGTCCGGCGTGGCGACAGGCGCTTCGTGGCTGTTTTATTTCAAGGCTTTGCAAATCGGCGAAGCTTCAAAAGTTGTTCCTGTCGATAAATTCAGTTTGGTTTTGACTGTCATTTTGGCTTTTGTCTTTTTGCATGAAGCCATTAGCGCCAAGGTTATTGCCGGAATCACGCTGATTATGCTTGGAACGCTGATTATGGCTCTTTGACGCTTATTGCCCCAAATAGCTGTTTACATCCGTTTCAAAGGTTTGTTTAAAGCTTATCGGGTCATCATATTGAAATTGCAGGTTATGGAGCTTTTTATAGCCGGTTTGTTCGCCGTCTTCAATTTTAACCAGCACAATTTCCAACGGGTCGCTCAAATTATATGCCTGCGTGTAGTTATATTCCTGATCCTGCTGATAATTAATGACCTGAAAATCATAAACATTGGTATATAGTTCATTGTAATATTGCTGAATCAGGCTGACGGTCTGCGGGCAGCCATAACACGGATTGTTGCTGGTAAAAACGTATATAATTGACTTTCTCTCCTCAGGATAAGCCTGCTCAACATACTGCTGAAAAGACAAATCGGGATTATAGCCGCCTTCATAAATGAGTTGCTCTGCTTGAGCGATGAAAGGTGCGGCGGTCAATATCGCGGCGGTCAGAAGTGTTTTTTTCATTGCTGTTCTCCCATTGTTAAATCGGGGAGCAGGCGTCCTTTAACCAGTTTTTGACTTTATCATCCACCAAAGGGCTTATCTTGTTATATACGGTTTGGTGATATGAGTTCAGCCAGATTTTTTCCCCGTCGTCTAAAAGATATTTATCAATCAGGCGTTTATCAATGGGAACCAAAGTCAAATATTCAAATTTCAGCATCGGAATATCATTATTCGGGTCTGATACTCTGTCAACATAAACCAGATTTTCTATTCTTATGCCATAGTGATTTTCTTTGTAGTAGCCTGGCTCGATTGAATTAACCATATTGGGCTGCAACGGATAATATGAGGCGCCGGAAGACAAGTTTTGCGGGCCTTCATGAACATTTAAAAAGCAGCCGACGCCGTGTCCGGTGCCGTGATTGTAGTTTTTACCCTGCTGCCAAAGGTTGCGGCGGCAAATCGCGTCGAGGGCATTTCCCGACGTTTTTTCGGGAAAGTATGCCGAAGCTAAAGCGATATGGCATTTAAGGACGGTTGTAAAATCTTGAACCATATCGGCGGAAGGGGTGCCGATTGCCATTGTGCGGGTGATGTCGGTTGTGCCGTCAAAATATTGGGCGCCGCTGTCGAGCAAAAGCATTGAGCCTGCTTTAAGCTCAAGATTAGTATGCGGTTTAGGCTGATAGTGAACGATGGCGCCGTTGGAGCCAAAGCCGGCAATGGTCGGAAAACTGTCTGAAAAGAAAAGGCTTTGTTTTTCCCTGAACGAACGCAGTTTGGCAACGATATCCAATTCGGTTTTGCCTTGCCAGTTATCGTTCAGCCAGCAAAGAAAACCGCACATGGCGGCGGCATCGCGCAAATGGGCGTTTTTAATGCCTTGAAGTTCTATCGGATTTTTAATTGCTTTTTCTGCGGATACAGGGTCGGCTGAGTGAGTGTAGGCATCATCCGAAAGAAAAGAAATAATTTGTTGCGGCGTTGTCCGCAAATCCAATCCCAGATTTTGTTTTTTGAATTTTTTTAAGTAAGACGGCAATTGTGAGAAGGCAACAGCATTTTCATAATCCGTATTTTCTGCAAAAAGTGTTGTTTCTCCGTCATCTTTGACCAGTGCGTAGGCGCGCAGGACCGGCGTATCGGGCAGGGCGTTTGAGCGCAGGTTAAACAGCCAGGAGACGCTGTCGGCGGCGGTGAATAAGTAAGCTTTCAGGTTTTTGCTTTGTAAATGTTTGGCAATTTGAGAGATTTTTTCTGTGCTGCCGATGCCGCAGAATTCAATTTCATGCGGAAAAACATGAACCGGATTATTTGAAAGAAGTCCTCCCAACAGATTTTTTTTGTCGGCAATGAACTCGGCCGGGCTTGAATCTGTTGAATGAGCTGCATATTCTCGGGCAGACCAGCACCAAGGATTAAAATGAATTTTTAATTTTCGGTTTTGGCAATTTGCATTAAGCCATGGAAAAAAGTCGGAAGCTTTGACGCATTCAACCTTAACCTGCTGCGGATTTGTTTCAAGCTTGGCCTGAATTTCATAGCGCCCGTCCGTAAACAAAACTGCTTTGTCCTGAAAAACCAGCAAATTGGCGGCAGATCCCGTAAATCCGGTGAACTCCATAATTTTGTTTTCTTCCGGCAGAATATCTTCGGTTAAAAACATGTTGCGGCGGGTTACAAGATAAGCTTCAATTTTATGTTTTTTCAGGAGGGTCTGAAATTCGCTTAAAATCATTTTATTTCTCCATGACGGCGGCGCGCCAGTTGTCAAGTTCAAAGAGTTTGACTAATCTTAATCCTTGCTTTTGATGTTCTCCCAAAACCCAGTCGACTTGGTCGTCAACAAAGCCGGAGAGAATACAATAACCGCCTTTTTTCAGACTGTTATATAAGTCAGGC
Source organism: uncultured Alphaproteobacteria bacterium (assembly GCA_949493535.1). Lineage (GTDB taxonomy): Bacteria > Pseudomonadota > Alphaproteobacteria > RF32 > CAG-239 > CAJLXD01. The sequence continues at coordinate 31,403 of CASZWJ010000003.1, read as the reverse complement.
GCCATTTCAATCAGCGGACGGGCCAAAATATTGGAAAAAATTAAATCATAAGGCGCATTATTTTTAACAAGTTCGGAATTGTAACCGTTGCTGACTTCGACATTGAATTGATTTTGCAAATTGTTGTCCAACGCGTTTTGACGGGTGACCCAAACGGCTTCTTCGTCAATATCAACAGCGGTTATTTTGCTGTCCGGCCAGAGTTTTGCCGCAGCAAGCGACAGAATGCCCGAACCGGTTCCGACATCAAGAATATTGTGATGAGGAACATTTTGTTTATTCAGCCGGCTGATGGCGCGCAAGCAGCTTTGGGTCGTCTGGTGGCTGGAGCCGAAAGCGGTGGCTGCATAAATTTTCAAAGCCAGTTTGTCTGTCTGCGGCGTTTCTTTTTCGTGGATGCCGTAAATATAAAAGTCTTCAACCTCAACCGGCGGAAATTCTATAACATAATCTTTAAGCCAGTTTTGGCTTTCCAGAAAACCGATTTGATATTCGGGCAGGGAAATGTTCTGCCGTCGTGCGGCGGCTTTGAAATCATTTTCGTCAAAGGAAGCGTTTTGGTAGGCAATATATTGTTCACTGCCGTCATCCTGATAGTCACAGGAAACAACGTTAAAATATTCTTCCAAAAAGCAGACCAGCTGTTCGGGATATTCTTCCATGGGCGCAAAAGTTATCTGCCAGCAGGAGCCTGATTTCTGGGTTTGCCAGCATTCATCTTGGTTGTTCATCATTTTTCCTAAAAAATAATCATTTGTTTACTAAGTTTAATTTATATTATAATTAATTATAAAAGCATTAAAATTTTAGTGAGAAATTTGATGAAAAAAACCTTTGTTTTGTGCAGTTTGTTTTTTCTCGGTGCCTGTGTTTATGCCGGGGAAGTCGATGTTATGGATAACCGGCGCGCTTTTTTTGATTCTTTCCAATCTTATGCGATAAACGTTCATAATACGGCGCCTAAACTGGTTAAGAGCGAAAATATTAATGAAAAGAGTTTTAAGAAAAATCAGATTTTGACGGCATTCAAAGGGTATTCCGTATTGAGTGACAAAACTTTCGTGCGTAAATATTATGTTGCAGAAAAAGTCCGTGCAGCCGGAAATGTGGTTATGAGCAATGTTTCGGCGCCTTACGGGTTTAAAAACAACCAGACTCTTGATATTATCGGTCATGTTAAGATTGACGGCGTTAAATACGGATTGGTTCAGACGAACGAACTGCCGAATTTTGTTGTCTTATATAATGTTGAAAACGGAAAAGTTTATAAGCATACCGGACAGATTAAAGATGGGCGCCTGATTTTGCTGCGTCAGGATTTTATTCTCAGCAATCCCGATTTCCGTTTTGAACCGGTTTTCATTACAACGACAGAACAAACGAAACCGATTAAAGGTTTTGACATTAAATATGACGGAGTCCGGCTAAATCGTATGTGGTTTATTTCTTATGATTATGCGTCATCGACTTCCGGAGGCTTTAAAGAATATGATTTTCCGAATAAGGCCGGATTGCTGACGATAGACAATGTCAGAATCAGAGTGTTGAGCGCGGATGACCAGCGCGTTGACTATATGGTTCTTGACGATTAGTCTTTTTCGTGTTGCTTTTTATAAAAAATTCTTGCGAAAACAAACGTATTGTAGTATAAACTCTGCGAATTTAGAGTTTTTCAGCCGTTACGGCTTTTTGTTAGGAGTTTAATAGATGTCTGGACACTCCCAGTTTAAGAATATTATGTACCGTAAAGGTGCCCAAGATGCCAAAAAGGCAAAAGTTTTTGCCAAATTGGCCCGTGATATTACCATTGCCGCCAAAAGCGGTTTGCCCGAGCCGGATAAAAATCCGCGTTTGCGTTTAGCTATTCAGGCTGCCCGTGCCGAAAGTATGCCGAAAGACAATATTGAACGCGCGATTGCCAAAGCCAGCCAGACGGCCGGCGGCGCCGATTATGTCAGCGCGCGTTATGAGGGTTTCGGTCCCGGAAAAGTTGCCGTTATTGTTGAAGCTTTGACGGATAATAAAAACCGTACGGCCGGCAATATCCGCACGATTTTCGGAAAACGCGGCGGCGCCATGGGTGAGAGCGGTTCGGTTGCTTTCAACTTTGAGCGTATCGGTTTTATTCAATATCCTTTGGCAACGGCCGAAGCAGACAAAATGTTTGAAGCAGCTTTGGAAGCCGGTGCCAATGATGTTGCCAGCGATGACGAACATCATGATATCGAAACCCTGCCGGATGATTTGGCAGTTGTTACCGAAGCTTTGGAAAAGCAGTTCGGCACGCCGTCTGCTTCCCGTTTGGATTGGAAAGCCAATGTCAAAACGGATATTACCGATGTCGAAACAGCTCAAAAACTTTTGGACTTTATTGATGCGCTGGATGATGATGACGATGTACAGAAAGTGTATCATAATGCCGAGTTTTCGGACGAAGTTATGAACGCCCTCTCCGGCGAATAAGCGCAAGCTCATAACTTTTTGAAAACGAAATTTTTAAGGCGGGGGTTGCTCCGCCTTTTCCGTATGAAGGGAAACAGAATGCGTATTTTGGGTTTGGATCCGAGTTTGTCTTCAACCGGCTGGGGTGTGATTGAAGTGGTTAATAACCGCCTGCGTTATGTGGCGGACGGTTTTATCAAGACCAATCCAAAAGATCCGTTGCCGGAGCGTTTGGCGCTTATTCACAGGGCGCTTAACGACGTGATTTCCTTATATAAGCCTGACGAGGCGGCGATTGAGCAGGTTTTTTTGAATGAAAACCCAATGTCTACAATCAAGCTCGGTATGGCCCGCGGCGTAGTTATTCTGGCGCCGGCTTTGTTCAATATTCCGGTGACGGAATATGAGCCGACAAAAGTTAAAAAGGCATTGGTCGGCGTGGGGCGTGCGGAAAAAAGTCAGGTTGAGACGATGGTTAAAGTCCTGCTTCCCGGTTGTAAACCGAAGAATAATGACTCTTCCGATGCCTTGGCAATTGCAATTACCCATTATAATTACCGGCAATCACGCGCAATAGGGATTTAAAAATGTTAGAGCGAATTAAAAATGATGTCAGGCAATTGATGTCAGGAAACAATGACGGGCATGGTTTTGACCATATTGAACGCGTCTATGAGTTATCTATGAAGCTGGCGGCAGAAGAAAAGGCGGATAAACAGATTGTCGGGCTGGCCGCTTTGCTTCATGATGTTGATGATTATAAACTTTTTGGCGATGATAATGCCGAGAATTTGACAAATGCGCGGCGGATTATTGAAGACAACGGCGTTGATGCCGAAACGGCGGCAAAGGCCTGCGATATTATTTCAAATATGGGCTACAGCAAGGCTCTTAAAGGTATTCGCCCGCAGACGCTTGAAGGGCAAATAGTTTCCGATGCGGATATGCTTGATGCAATCGGTGCAAACGGCATTATACGGACTTTGGCTTATGCTTTGGAGCGGTGCCGTTCGGGAAATCATCAGATTTTTGACGAAAACATTTGGCCGGAGTTGAAACTGACGGCCGAAGAATATAAAAAGCCCGATCGGCAATCGGATAATTTTATCAATCATTTTTTTGAAAAACTGTTAAAGCTTAAAAATATGATGTTTACTTCGGCCGGACGGAAGGAAGCGGAAGTCCGACACAAGCTTATGGCAGGCTTTTTATACGAATTTTTCAGGGAAAACGGTTGCCCGAAATGGATTGGTTATCTGAGCAATTATGAAAATTCCGAATCTTTGTAAATGAAATTTATTTGTTTTTATTTTGTTCTTAATCTCAAATAAGTATTGCAGTGTTTTTTATATTTGTATAATCTGTTGTCATAATAAAACGCAAGGGTAACAAAATGATTGCTAAACTTAAAGGGATTGTTGACACTGTCGGTGACGAATATTGCATTATTGACGTGAACGGCGTCGGGTATCTGGTTTTTGCTTCATCAAAGACTTTGGGGCGCTTGAAGATCGGCGAGGCGGCCAATATATTGATTGAGACCGTTGTCCGCGAAGACAGCATTTCTTTGTTTGGTTTTGCTTCCGCTTTGGAAAAAGAGTGGTTTTTGACTTTAACAAAAGTTCAGGGCGTCGGCGCCAAGGTTTGTTTGAGCATTTTATCGGCTTTGGCGCCGCAGCAGCTGGCTCAGGCCGTTGCCGCGCAGGATAAGGCTTCTTTTACGCGGGCAAACGGTGTGGGACCCAAATTGGCAGCCAGAATTGTTACCGAGCTCAAAGATAAAATCGTGACCATTCCGGTTGCGGCGGCAGCAACAACTGCCGAATTAGCAAAGGAGCTGGATATGGATGCTGATCAAGAAACCGAAACTTATGAAGATAATCTGATGGCGCGGGCAGATGATCCGACGGCAATGGAAGATGCATTGTCCGCATTGGTTAATTTGGGTTATCAGCGTTTGGAAGCATACAGAGTGGTTAATCAAGTTTTGATAGCCAATCCGAATGTCGATGTTTCGGAATTAATCCGTTTGTCATTAAAAGAATTTGCCAAGAAGGACTAAAATTTAAATGATTGAAGAAGAGAGGCTGGTCAGTCCCCGCGAAACAGATGAAGACGGTCAGGAGAACGGTCTGCCGGTTAGTTTGCGTCCGACATGCCTGGCTGATTTTGTTGGGCAAAGACAGGTATGCGAAAATCTGAAAGTTTTTATCGAGGCGGCTAAGAAACGCGGGGAAGCTTTGGATCATGTCTTATTATTCGGTCCTCCGGGGTTAGGCAAAACCACCCTTGCTTCAATTGTTGCCAAAGAGTTGGGGGTCGGTTTTCGGGCAACCTCGGCGCCTATGATTTCAAAATCGGGCGATTTGGCGGCAATTTTGACGAATCTGGAACGCAACGATGTGTTGTTTATTGATGAAATCCACCGTTTGAATCCGGCAATTGAAGAAGTTTTGTATTCCGCAATGGAAGATTTTCAGCTGGATTTGATTATCGGCGAGGGGCCGTCCGCCCGTTCCGTCCGCATTGATTTGCAGCCGTTTACGTTGGTTGGGGCAACGACGCGTTCCGGCTTGCTGTCCACGCCTTTGCGCGAGCGTTTCGGTATTCCGCTGCGGTTGGATTTTTATACTCCTGAAGAATTACAGAAAATCGTTATCCGCGGAGCAAACCTGTTGGGAATGCCTATTTCCGAATCGGGGGCGGCCGAAGTGGCCAAGCGCTCGCGCGGAACGCCGCGCGTTGCCGGCCGTTTATTGCGCCGTGTGCGTGATTTCGGTGCGGTTTGCGATGCTGCGAGCGTTGATAACAAAATTGCCGATAATGCTTTGCGCCGTTTGGATGTTGACAATTACGGGCTTGATGCTTTTGACAGGCGTTATCTGAACTGTATTCTGCAAAATTACGGCGGCGGTCCGGTCGGTATTGATACCTTAGCGGCGGCTTTATCGGAAGAACGCGATACGATTGAAGAAGTGATAGAACCGTTTTTGCTGAAACTGGGGTTTTTGCAAAGGACGCCGCGTGGGCGCGTGATTTCTGATTTGGGCTGCGAATATATGGGCGCCCCGAGAATTAAAAAATTCCGCCCCGAGGCAGAACAATTTGATTTGCTGAGCGTGATTGAATCAGAATAAAGGAGATGAGTATGGCTATGGATGTGCAGGCGCCGCAAGGAATATTTTACGGCAAAACTTTTGTTTTTCCGGCAAGGGTTTATTATGAGGATACCGATGCCGGCGGCGTTGTTTATTATGCCAATTATCTCAAATATGCCGAACGTGCAAGAACAGAGTTTATCCGCGCGCTTGGCGTCAATCAGCAGGATGCTTTGTCTGAAGACCGCTGCGGGTTTATGGTTCGCAGCCTGAATATTGAGTACAAGGCGCCTGCGGTTTTGGACGATTTGCTTTCCGTTTCCTGCGAACTGTCGGAAATGAAAGGCGCCGGAGCCGAGATGAAACAAGAAATCTATTGTGGGGAAAAGCTGTTGGCAAAAATTGAAATCAAATTGGCGTATGTCAGTTTGTTGAAAAAACGTCCGGTGAGAATTCCCGAAACTTTGTTGGAAAAGGTTGAGGCGCTTTAATATCTGAAAGCGAGCTTGTTGACGTTATTGATTTGTCACGGCGCAAAACGGGCGAAGTGTTGTCTCGCGGTCGTTTGTTTGCGCAAAAGAAACATTTTTTATCTGTGCATGTGTGGCTTGTTAATTCACGAAAATAATTTCTGTTGCAAAAAAAGAAATTCAGATAAAAAGGTTGATCCCGGTTTATGGTCTGTTTGCGGCGGTGTGGCGGAGAGCGGGGAAACTTCTTTGTAAGCATCGCAATCAGGGAAACAGGTGAAGAAATCGGATTGAATTTGCGGCCGGAAGATATGCGTTTGGTTATGCAATGCCCTGAATGCGACAAATGGGGCAGTTTGGTTGACGTGTGGCTGGCAAAGGTTGATGTGCCGCTGCAGGATTTGAGTTTGCGGAAGAATGAAGTTTCTGATGCCGGGTGGTTTGATGTTGAACAGATGCGGCAGATGTTTGCCTCAGGCGAGGCTTCTCCAAATATTCTGTTTGCATTTTCCGAGGTTTGCAAATTTCTCTGAAATTTGATTAAAATAAAGGCGGGATAAACCCGCCTTTATTTTAATTACTTCTGGTTTTTATTGCATCTCCAGATACTTCCCATCCCATATTTCCATAAAGATAAGGTATCCACCAAAACCAAGTTTTAACAGTAACATCGGTCATAACATCTGTATCTGTTTTTTGAAAAGCATCATTCAATGCGGCTTCCAATCTTGGTGTTCCTGTTGGGAATAAGATAATCATATGAGCCATATCTTCTCCTTTGACTTCTTTGATTCGTTGAGAAGAGCCCATATCAAAATTTTTAGTCGATACAATTTTGTTACTTAAAACAGTAAAATCACCATGATTTATAGTGCATGCTGAGAGTAGCATTAAAGAGATGATGGATAACAATTTGATTTTCATTTTTAATTACTCCCTTTGGTATTGACAACATTACCTTTGATTTTTATTCCGGTTTCACCGACTAAAAACCACCACCCTGTTGTGGAAACCGAGGCATCAGTCATTAAATCTCCGTTTCCTTTTTCGAGAGCATCGTTTAATGCTCCTTTAAGCGTGGGTTGTCCGAAGGGAATAAAAAGAAATACGAATTTTGAGTCTTTTCCTTCGATATTCTTTTTTTGGGGGAGTTTATCAATATCGACTTTATTTAGGTTGATATTTTTGTTTGATATCATTGACAAATCTGTCAGATGAGTTGTGCAACCGCTTAAATATAAAATAGCGATTAAAGTCATTAACATATGCTTCATCAGAACATCCTTATTTGATAGTTAAAACAAAACCCGCGTTGAAAATTTCAAGGCGGGCGGATGTTCAGAAACCATTGAATGTTATGGCTCGGCTTATTCAGCGCGTAACCTTATTTAGCCGACATCCGTCCAAGACAGAAATCGACATAAATATTTTAAGTCGTAATGTTCCGACTACATTCACAAGGGTTTCTGACGCCCTAGATATACGATTGCATATCCGATGAAAGGTTACAGGTTAACAATGATTTTGTAAAGGATAAAAAACGAATGATTTTCTTTATTTTGTTGTCGATATGTCTTAAAAACGCTTTTTAATTAATTGAATCTTTAATATTTTGTGCTAAATTCCGATTAACTTTTCGGAATGGAACTTTTTTGCAGACAGAAAGAGATAAAAATGGAAACAGAGACTTTAAGCGATGTGACGACTAATGCAGCCCAAATGTCCATGTGGGATTTGGTCTGGGCTTCAGATACGGTGACAAAAGTAGTTATGCTGGGTTTGATTGCCGCTTCTGTTTGGTGCTGGGCGATTATTATTGAAAAAATCGGCACATTGCGCCAGGTTAAGCAACGCTCCCGCAGTTTTGAAGAAAAATTCTGGTCCGGCGGTTCTCTTGACCGTTTGTATGATTCTATCGGCAACCGTCCGGCAGATCCGATGTCGGCAATGTTTGTGGCTGCCATGAAAGAATGGAAACGCACAAATATTCTCAAATCAAAAACCGATCGCGGTTTGCGCGGCGTTTCCCTGCAACAGCGTATTGAAAAAGCAATGATGGTTTCCATGGACAAGGAACTTGACGAACTGGATACGCGCATGGGTTTTCTGGCGTCTACCGGTTCGGTGGCGCCGTTGGTCGGTTTGTTTGGTACCGTTTGGGGCATTATCAACAGTTTTAATGCAATTGCCGCAACACAGAGCAACTCTTTGTCTGCTATGGCTCCCGGTATTGCAGAGGCCTTGTTTACAACAGCCTTTGGTTTGATTGCCGCTATTCCGGCTGTGGTTGCCTATAATAAAATATCCTCCGATATTGACCGCTATGCCAAGCGTTTGGAAAACTTCATGGCTGAATTTTCAAGCATTTTATCCCGTGAAATTGACGATACAGCCATAAAAGCCGAAATGGCAGGAGAATAACATGCCCTTAGTTCAACAAGTCCGCCGTTCGCAAAGAGCCAGCCGCCGCAATGCGGAAATCAACATTACCAATCTTATGGACGTGATGATGGTTTTGCTGGTGGTGTTCATGGTTGCCGCGCCGCTGATGACTTCCGGCATTGCGCTGGATTTGCCCAAAGTCGGCGGAAAGTCTATGGAAGGCAAAGAAACTTCGGTTAATATCAGCGTGGATAAAGAAGGCTACTATTATATCGGCGAGACAGAGATTCCTGCTGACAAGATTGTTGACAAGCTGAAAGCAATCCGTAATGAAAACAGCGAACTGAGCGTTACGATTTCCGGAGATACCGGCGCTGAATACGGCCGTGTTATCGGGTTGATGGCTATTTTGAAAGAAGCCGGTTTTGAAAAAGTCGGATTAAAAACGGAACCCAAGCCTTATGCAGCTCGTAAAAAATGAAAATATGAATAAGGCTCTGAAAAAGTCTTTGGTGCTTCATCTGGCCGTGTTTTTAATGCTGGTGATTGATTTGCCTTTGTTTTGGTCAAATCGCGCCACGTTAGAACAGGTGCCGATTATTGTCGATTTAAAAGATATTAAAATTTCCGAGATGACCAATTTGCCGCCAAAAGCGAAATTCGGCAAAGAAGACAAGGCTGCCAGCAAAGTCAAACGCAAAATCGAAGAAAATTATACGAAAGACGAAGCCCCGCAAGAACAGCCGAAGTCTACACAAAAAGAAACCAAGGCGGAAGAAGAAAAAGTAGAAACCAAGGAAACTCCGAAACCGCCGAAACAAGACTTTTTAGTTGCGCCGCAGCCGAAAAAGCCGAAAGTTCCCGTTAAAAAAGTGACGCCCAAACCGGCTCCGAAACCGCAGCCGAAAAAGCCGGAGCCGAAGAAACAGCCGCCGAAAGCAAAAGATGAGCCTAAATTGGCTAATCCGTTGAAGAGTTTGTTGGCTTCTGTTGACGCTTTGGAAAAAGAAACGGGCAACACAAGCTCGACTGCAACGATTAAAGAAGGAACAGATGTTGCCAATATGGGCGTTGAGGGCGGAACCGGCGGATCATATTTCAGCGAGCTTTCAATTTCTGAAATTGATGCGATTGCCGGACGATTGCGCGCCTGCTGGAATCTTGATCCCGGCGCAATGGGCATCAAAGACATGATTATTGAAATCCGCGTTTTCTTAAACAAGGACGGTACTGTTCGCGATGTGAAGATTCTGGATACCGGACGCTATAACAGCGACAGGTCTTTCCGTTCCGTTGCCGACAGTGCCCGCCGAGCCGTTTATGTCTGCGCGCCGTATTCAATTTTTGCCAATCGTTATCTTGATAAGTACGATTTGTGGAAGACGATGAAGCTGCGGTTTAATCCGTTTGATGCCAGCATAAAATAATTTAATCGGCTTGTTATCGTGTTATTGCTGACTATATCAGTTTTTAGGAGAACGGATATGGTTACAATTTATGTGAATGACAAAATGCAGAAAGGCTATGCCTATGAATTGAGCGAGCCGGTCGGAGAGAATTTTTCGCCGGATTTTCAACCAGAGCTGACGCCACCGGAAATGCTGCGTTTAGGCGTTTTTGAAGGGCATTATCTCAATGACTGCGTTAATGAGTTTCCTGCATCTTGGTTTGAAGGGGCTATGATTTCAGAACAAGGTCCGGATGTAAATAAGAATTTATTTCAAATTAAATCCCGTTTGCCGTTATCCGAATGGAAAAAGCGCGGCTGGATTATCGGCCCTGATCCGCGCGGCTGGTTTCAATGGTATTGCCGTTATTATATGGGAAGACGCCTGCCGGAAGTTGACGATATTCAAATGAAACGGTGGCGGGCGTTCCGCCGTCATCAGGCGCAATTAAAGAAGAATTGCATTTGGGGCGATTGGGGATGCCGCCCCAGACAGAGGCAGGCTTTGCTGCAGTGGGGGTATAGTCCTTTCATCTAGGAAAAGAGTTTGTATAATGGTCTGTTAATACAGAATTGTCGGATATTTTGCTCAGTCATGTACCATTTTGTACACTCCGTTCGCAAAATTCCTAAATTCTTATTATCAGTCTCATTCTCCAAACTCTTTAGAGAAACAATATAAAAGGGGAAATTTTATGGAATTAGAAACAAAACATAAAATAATTTTCGGTATAGCGCTTGTTTTGGTTGTTATTGCGCTTATGTTATTTAATTAGAAGCACAGAACCAAGGAGGAAAATATGAGGTGGTGGCATTGGCTGATTTTGGCAGTTTTTGTTTTTGCAGTAGCAATTTCGCTGTTTTTTTGATTATTGCAGCTGATTTGCTGATAAATTTGTATGTTTTGCAAAAAAATCAGACATTTTTGCTTGACAATGCCTGTAAATAAGCGTATCAATACGCATGTTTTCAGAAATGAAAGCATTTTATCGCGGGGTGGAGCAGCCCGGTAGCTCGTCAGGCTCATAACCTGAAGGTCGTAGGTTCAAATCCTGCCCCCGCAACCAAAAATAAAAAACCAGCCCTTGCGGTTGGTTTTTTTGTTTTTGAATTGCATGGCCAGAGTTGGACCTGCGAAAGAGTAGGTTCACAAAGACGAAAGGCGGGCGGAAGCATGCCGGTGAGCTTAAGCGAATGAGGACGCAGCACGAGCTAAGCGAGACAATCCAGACTCCGCAACCAACAAAATAAAAGGCCGCCTTAGGGTGGTTTTTTGTTTTTAAATTATGCGATGAGATTGTTTGAGAAGAACCGCTTTATTGCAAACTGAAAATGATTAGAAACTTGCCGGCGGATGTGAACGGATGAAAAAAATGATTAAATATTTTCAAAAATATGTTTTAGTTTCCGTATCTGTTTTTGCTTTTTTATTTGTTTTAATATGCGCTTTTTTATTTTGGCAGGGACTGATGTTTCGGCAATGGGCATATTTTCTCTTCATACCGGCAATGTCTTTAGGTTTTATTGTTGGGGTTGGGCAGCTTGTATTCAAATTGAGACAGAAGTTTTGGAAAATTTTGGGTATAGTGCTTTGGGGCATTTTTTCATGGTTTTTGGTTTCTATTTTGTTTGTTATCGGTATTTTTTCTTATATGCCCGAATATGTTGTTGAAAAAAACGGGCGTAAATATGTTGCATATGTACATACATTTCATAAAACCAGAGTTTATTATTATGAATATAAAAATTTTCTTATTGTAGGGGGCGATAAAAGGTTTGAAGAGTTTTACGGCAAAACATTATTTTATCCTGACAATATGGATTTGAATGAGAAAAATGTGAAGTCTGTTATCTATTTTAATCAAAATTAACGGTAAATTTAATCTTCGATTATCTGTATAAAAAAAATGTTGCAATTAAAAGTAATTACATGTATATATATATTGCAAATTTCTAATGCGAGGGTGAAATGTTTACCAAAAGAGATTTAATGAACATGGAAGGCATTATGATGCTGCATGCCATTAAGAAAAGCGCAGGAAAAAGGAATGCCGCAAAATTTCTTAATACTTCCGTTGAAACTTTAAACAAATATCTTAACAATCTGGAGCATGAATTGGGCGTTAAGCTTGTTTCTTCTTATGAACGCGGATGCATTTTAACGGAGAAAGGCGAAGCCGTTGTTGAGATTGCCGATATCATTAAACAAAATTTGCAGCAGGCTTATGCTGTTGTTCCGCTGGAAGATGACGTCAGGGGCGAAGTGCGCATAGCCTATGAACGTGACGCCAGAAGCAATATGTTTGTCTGTTTGGCTGAAGTTTTAGAACAATATCCTGATATTACCTTGTATATTGATACCGTTGATACGGTTCCTGACATGACTAAAATGGCATATGATATTTGCATGTGCTATAGTGTTCCCCGCGGGGATGATTTGGTTGTGGTATATAGCAGAAAAGTTTCTTTCGGGTTTTTTGCTTCATCTGATTATTTGGCTAAACACTCTTATCCGAAAGATAAATATGATTTATTGCAAAATCATCGTTTGTTAGTCAAAAACAGCGGGTGGTGGCAGACGCCGGAAGGCAAGAAAATGATTCAAATGGCGAAAAAAGGCATTTGTTTTTCCAACAGTACGTTTGTTATTAATGATTTGGCCATCAGCGGTTCCGGTGTTGCAATAATGCCGATGAACTTTATTCGCGGCGGACATGGCATGGTTTGTCTGGATAATATTGTTTGTGATGTTGACGCAACGATTTATCTTGTTTCTCACCGGACGGTTAAAGATATTCCCAAGGTTCGCGTGGTTTTAGATTATTATAAGAAGATGCTTGAAAAATTATAATAAAAAAGGCTTTGAAATGAAATTCAAAGCCTTTTTTATTTGGTTAAATATATAATTAAGAATATTCTGCTTTTATATATAAAATTGGTTTTGTAAGGGTATAAGTTTCTGATGATTGAGATTGTGTTGGATGAAAACGGCGGCGATACTTTTTTAGATAAATCCCGTCCGGTATTTGCAATAAAAGTTCCGTTGGCATATGATTTGGCCGCTTATCAGACTATGGCGCGGCAATTGATTGAAAAATATGCTAAAACGCCGATTGTAATTATTCAGGCAGATCATCAGGATTTTTCAATTAATTTGTTTGCCTTGGCTTTGTTTCTTGAATCTTGTTTTGTTGAAAATAAAATTGAATGCGCTGTTTTTAAGGTGGCGGATTCAAAAAAAGCAACAGAAGCCTATAAACCATATGTTGCGCTGACCATTGCTTTGAAATATGTTATGCGTCTTATTTCCGAAGATGTAAAAATGATATATAAAGAGATTTCAGGGCTTGGCTATTTGGGGCTTGATATTCGAAATGACTATTTGGCGGATAAAATTTATTTAAAACTGCAAGGAACGGCACCTGTCCGCCGGTTGTATGCCGAAACTGTTTCCGAAGCGTTGGTTTGTGCCGGAATTTTGAAAGCTTTGGCTTTGGCAAATACCGGAGCTTCTTTGGAAGCTGAAGTAAAAATTCAACAACCAAAACAGGCCCTCAATATGGATGAAATTATCATCAAGATTATTGAGGGCGTTCGGCCGTGGATTAACTGACCGGTTCTGAATAATTATTTGCGCGGATTGTTTATGCGGTTGATAATGGTTTCGGCAAAAACACGCAGCGGGCTGGAAAGAATTTGCGGATTTAAATCTTTCGGTTCTATGCGCATATGGCAGGCCAGTTTGATGAAATCGTCCCAGTCTATGGCATATTTCGGACAAAGAAGCTTTTGCAGATTTAAGCAATCATAGCGCAGGGAAGCGTCAATATACAGGCCTTTACTGCTGATTGCGGTCGGAATTGCGGCATTGGCAGTTTCACAGCAGGAATAGCTGTCAATTGTATGCATGACCAAGGTATTGTCGAATCCTAAAATACCAGGGTATATATTGCCGATTTTTTGCAGATTTTTGAAATCGGCTTCATTGTTTCCGGAATAAATCCGCCATCTGAGCGGCGTTCGGTCACAGTCGTCTTCTGCCACTTTTTTACAGTTTTGGAAGATGATATGCGGGGTTTGCAATGATTTTTCATAAAGAAAGTCCGTTACATCATTAGGCGTTCTCGGGCCATTGACGATTGCGACGCCGTATCCGTTTTGGGTGAGCCTTGTGACATCATCGAATATTTTTTTTGCATAGTTGATGTCAAAGATGATTTCAGATCCTTCAACCCTGCCGCCCAAACAGATGACGACTTTTTTCGGGTTATTGATAAACCATTCAAGTTTTTCAATTTGAGGCTGAAGGAGTTTGTCTTCTTTATATTTGTTTAAGGTTTTTAACAGTTCCGCATTTTTATCTTTAATCGTGCGGCGGTTAAAATTATTGATTGTACCGACGGTTATCAGGGTTTTCTTTTTGAGTTTCTTATTCTGGAGCAGGCGGATTCTGGCATTTAAGGTTAAAAGGTGTTTGGGAACATGAATCAGGTCAACATATTGGTATTTGTGCAGGCGGCTGGTTAAAACCGCGGTCATGATATTGCCGAGATTATGCTCGTGATAATATTCTTTGACGGCACGGCAGGCCATGTCGACATTTTCACCGGCGGTTTTATTTTGAGCCGGATTATAGGCAATCAGAAAAATGGCGGGAACAGAAATGTTTTTTTGCAGATATTTATCAATGGCGGCATGAATATCTTGACGGAACTCTTTGTAAGAAGGGTATTTTGAATAAGCGAAAATCTCTTTTACGTCTGAAAGTTTTTCTGTTTGCGGCGGAAGCAAAAAGTTGTTTTCTTCGCCATTCGGCATGCCGGTGATGTCTGATATGGATTTAAAAGCACCCAAAATTTGATTTTGCTCGCCCATATTCGGGGTTGCGAGAGCAAAAGCCGAGATTTCCAGATTGTTCATTTTATTTTCCTGTGATTATTAACCTTTAAAATCATAAGGAAAACTCGTTAATATTGTTTTAATTGATTACTTGAATGAAATTTCGGCAAATTTTGTCTTGATGATTATGTTGTAATGTGTTATGGTATGTCTGTTTTTAAGTATTTAGGTTATTACTGTGTCTGATTTTCATAACGGGTTTCCGTTTAGAGAGTTTTCGAACCGTAATTTCTTTTGCTTAAGACAAAAATTTATTTATTAACTAATCAAAAGAGGGAACGGGACGTATAAAAGGATACACCCTCTATAAACAAACCCAGACAGACTATGGCAAAATTAGAAGTAACCGTAGACGACGTAAAGAACACAATCCGAGATTTGAAGCTCTATCGCAGCGGCTGGGCCAACGACATCCGCGAAGGCTGGAATGTTGCAATGCCGGGAGCTCAGGAAATCTTATTTGATTTGTATGAGATTTCCGGCAGTATCATTTTGTCATTGGAAGATGTCCTCGACGGACATTTTCGAGATAAAATGGCTCTCCACTTGGTGAAACGCAGGCTGGAACGTCTGGTTTCATCCAAAGAGTTCAGAATCTTTGATGAGTTGGGGCGTGACGGTTTCAGCCGCGTGGTGACTGCCGGAACCAAGCATCACATCCGTGTGATGACGGAAACGTTGGAAGTTCTCACGGCCTGAGCAAAGTTTTAAATAAAGGGAGAGAAATGCTGATTGGCATTTCTCTCTTTTTTTTATAGTTTTGTCTTATTGCTATTGACAAAAGGAAAAACAGTATTTATTTTCTGTAAAAAGTCAGTAACCGGAGATGAAAATGATATTTCATTTTGCAACAGTTGAGAAAAAACAGAAGTCGAAACGTCGTTTTCGGCCTGTCTTGCTGTGCGTAGTTTAGTTACTGGACGTATAGAGTTTTAACCGGGCCGAAGCTTTTAGAGTTTCGGCCTTTTTTTATGAGATAGAGAAATGCATATTTATACACGGGGAAATAGAGTTCTCGCTTATGATGCCATAAATAAAATCAATCATCATCCGGTTGAGGAGCCGAGGTTTTATCATATTCGGAAACTCAGCGTACAGGATATTTCCGCTATGGTTGAGCTGTCTTCATGTATTTATCGCTCGTTAGGCGAAGGGCAGGAGTGTTTTATTCATCAGCATGACCGTTCATATTACGAACAAATGATGAAAAATCCCCGTATGCATTTTGTCGGCGCATTCAACGGACGCCAGTTGATTGCAATGTCTTATGTGCGGGTTGTCCGCAGCCGCAAAGAACTGTTTGAAGAGTTTCCGACCAGAAACAATGCGTTTTTGGGAAAAGATATTCAGGTCGCCTGTTTGGGAGCGGACAGTGTCCACCCGTCATACCGCGGAAACAAAATTAACGAAAATATGATTCGTTATCGTCTGAAACAGGCCGAGTTGCTGGGTATTTCGGATAGCGTTTCGATTATTGACCGTAAAAATGTTTGGAATATGCGCCCGTATTTTTCCAACGATTTTGCCATGATGGGCGCTGATATCGATCCTTCTGACGGCGGCGATATTGCCTTGATGCACCGGCGTTTAGGCAAAGCAGGCATTTCTCGTGAAAATGGGTTTACGGAAGTTCCTGTTAATGATTATCGGAGATTAAACCAAATGTTTGCCACCGGACATATTGCTACCGGCTATAATTCGGATAGTCAGGCTTTGCGGCTTGTCCGCTGTGATGATTATGTCCTGCCGAGAATTGGAATGATGCTTTTGACAAGGAGAAGCTATGTTAAATAAATATGTATATGACAGCAAAATTTCCGGCCCGCGCCTGTTGCTGCTCGGTGCCGTTCATGGTAATGAAACTGCCGGAAGCAAAGAGATTTTGAAACTCAAAGAGGCTTTAGATAATAAAAAAATCTGCTTGAAATCCGGATGTTTGACTTTAATGCCGGTTTGCAATCCGCTTGCTCATGCCAAAGGGGTCCGTTATGTTGAAAAGAACCTCAACCGTCTTATCAGGCTCTATGAAAAACCGAGTTGTCCTGAAGAGGAATTTGCTCATGAGGTTGCAAGCGAGATTTTGAAAAATGATTATGTTTTGGATTTGCACTCAACGCATAATGCCGGCGAACCGCCGTTTGCGTTTCTGGACTATCCGAGTGCAGAAAATCAGAAACTGGTTGCCGCTGTTGATGTTCCGTATGTTATCTGCAATTGGCCGGAAATTTATAAAAATGCGCCGATAACCGATTATTGCACCGAATATTTTGCGCATGCTTCCGGAAAATCGTGCATAACTTTGGAGTGTGGCTATCACTATGATGCGGCGTCGCAAATAACAGCTTCAGAAAGCATTTATAATTTGCTGGCAAGGTTCGGAATGATTGACCGTCAAATTAAAGAGCGGACAAAGAAATATTTAGACTTGCAAGAGGTTGTCGTAAAAAAACGTTCCGGCCGTTTGCAAAAAAATTACCGGCATTTGGACAGAGTGTCTGCCGGCGAGGTTATCGGCATTTATGATAACGGGGAAAAAGTTGTTGCTTCGAAAAATGGTTATATTTTGATTCCTAACCACGAGGCGGCAGATAATACCGAATGGTTTTATTTGGCTGTGGCGAAAACAGCGGATTAGAGCGCAGATTACAAGAGCAGCCGGTTTTGTTTGCTCCAGTTAAAGTTTGCCGGAATGACTGGACTGGCTAGTTCGTTTTCACTCACATACGCCGGCCTTGATTTTCCGGCGATGCCGTCGGCATGCTCTGCCTGCCTAAAATCGGCGTTTCAAACCAGCTTTCTCGCAGGTTCGTGTCCGGCCGCTTGCGGCCTTTAAAAACAAAAAAAACCACCATAAAGGCGGTTTTTTGTTTTTATGGTCGGAATGACTGGACTCGAACCAGCGACCTCTTCGTCCCGAACGAAGCGTTCTACCAGGCTGAACTACATTCCGTTTGAACACAGATATAAATACCTCAAAAAAAAAATTAGACAAGCATTTTTTTTGAGATTTTGCAAATTTTTAAGATTATATGAATATAATCTGCAAAAATTGAGGCAAATCCACATGAATCAGAAAATTAAAAGCAAAATAAACAATACGTTTCGGGCGCTTTATCAGCGCAATTACCGCCTGTTTTTTATCGGACAGGGGATTTCTCTTATCGGCAGCTGGATTCAAAACATTGCCATGAGCTGGCTGGTTTATAAATTGACCCAGTCTGCTTTTCTTATGGGAACGATTACTTTTATCAATAATCTGCCGTCAATTTTGGTATCGCCGTTAGCCGGCGTGATTATAGATCGGGTTAATAAATATAAAATGCTTATCTGCCTGCAAAGTTTGTTTCTTTTGCAGGCTTTGATTTTGGCACTTTTGACATTGCTCGGCGTTATTCAAATCTGGCATATTGTGGTTATCGGCGTTTTGACAAATGTAATTGCCGCTTTTGACATGCCGCTGCGGCAATCTCTTGTTATCAATCTTGTGAGCAATCCCAAAGATTTGAGCAACGCGATTTCTCTTAATTCTTCAAATTTTAATCTGGCGCGCCTCTTGGGGCCGGCCATAGCCGGCGTTTTGATTGCCAAATTCAGCGAGGGAATCTGCTTTTTGATTAATGCAATCAGTTATCTGGCCGTGATTTGGGCTTTGCTGCTGATGCATTTGGAATTGCCGGAAAGCAAGCCGGTCAAGCTTAAGAATCTGAAAAAGGAATTTGTAGAAGGTGTAAATTATGCGA
This sequence comes from uncultured Alphaproteobacteria bacterium, assembly GCA_949493535.1. Lineage (GTDB taxonomy): Bacteria > Pseudomonadota > Alphaproteobacteria > RF32 > CAG-239 > CAJLXD01. The sequence continues at coordinate 12,925 of CASZWJ010000003.1, read as the reverse complement.
TGCATTGCCCGCCGATAAAAGTTGTTCTGCTCTTTTTGGCGTTTGTCAGCTTTATCGGAATTTCTTATCCTTTGCTGATGCCGATTTTTGCCAATGAGATTCTGCTCGGCGGGGCAACTACTTTGGGAATATTGATGAGCAGTTCGGGGATCGGCGCATTGGCGTCTTCCTTATTTTTGGCTTCGCGCAAAGATGCACGGGGGTTGCAAAACCTGATATTTTACGGGGCAGTTATTTTTGCTTTGAGCTTTGTCAGCCTTGGCTTTATCCATAATCAGACAGGCGCCGTTATTGCAATGTTCTTTTTGGGGCAGGGAATGATTATGGGGTTGATTTCGACCAACACGCTGCTGCAACAAGTGGTTGACAATGATAAACGCGGCCGGGTGATGAGCCTTTATACGATAGCGTTTATAGGAACAGTGCCTTGGGGAAACCTTTTTGCCGGAACCATTGCCCAGAAAATCGGCGTTTCCGAGACTTTTGTGTTTTTAGGATTGTTGCTTTTAGTCGTTTCTTTTCTGTTCAGAAGCAAGACCGTGAAGATTAATTTTGACGATTATCTTAAAAATTAATATTTGTATTTTTTATAAAGGTTGCCTTTGCGTTTGGTTTGTCTGTAAATAAACGGTTCTTCGGAATTCATTTGCAGTAAATCTTTGTAGAGTTCTTCGTTGTGCGGCGGCTCCCCAGTTAAAAAAATTTTTTCCAAGTCTCCTTGGTAAGTTTTGTATGCTCTCTGAAATTTTGGCTTTTCAAGCTGCAGATATTCTTCCATAAATTTTTTTGCGTCTTTTTGTCCTGCTTCCTGATATTTTTTTCTGTTGTAAACAGGGTCTTCTTTTATCTCGGTGGCATGAATATTAAAGGATAGCAGTAAAAATCCGGCAAGCAGCAATTTGAACATTTTTTCTCCGTTATTTTTTTTAGTAGTTTCTAGTATAGTAAATTTTTTTTAATAAATTGATAATAGTCTGAATTTATTGGAAATTGTTTTAGGAAAATCTTGTGGGCCGATTAATTTTCTTTTTATTGTGTTTTCTTTATCCGTTTTCTGCCAATGCATTCAGTTATGGTAAGTTTATTTCCTGTAATTCGATTAATCCAATGCCTAAAGTTGTTTTTAAAGCCTCTTATGGTAAATTGAACTATCATTTTGATAAAAATGTTGACCAATTGTCGGCGATGTTAACGGATGAAAATCACAAAGACGGGACATTTCGAGCAGGAGGTTTAGCTATGAGGCCATTTTTTTGGTATGTTCGCCTCAAAAAGGGAGAAACAAAATATATTGCCAAAGATGTCTATTGCGTATATCCAACTGAAATTGAAGTTTTTGTCGGATATAAAAATCCGACTATTTATGTAGCGAATGACTATCGTCCCGGGGATTTTTGGTATGCATTGACTTTGCGCCATGAACAGACGCATCAATGGATTAACAAGCTGACGCTGGAGTATTTTCTTCCGTTGTTTTATAAGAGGGTGGTTGCGGCTGCGCGTGAAGTGCGAGCCGTAAAAGTTTATTCTTCTTCTCAAGAGGACATTAATGCCGGATATAAAAAAATTCGTGAATATTATGAGGCTAGATTGGAACCTGTCGTTGATGAATTTAAAAATATTTTGAAAAACGAGCAACGCAAGCTGGATAACAAAACGAATTATGGTGAAGAGCAAGAATTGTATAAGAAATTCAAAGCCAAGAAAAAATTGATGGAAAAATACGATACTTAGTTGTCGTTGTGAATATGAGCTTTTAATATCCGTTCCAAAACAAAAGTTCGCTGTTCTTGGCGCTGGGTGCAAAAAGCCAGAAGTTTGTCCTCTTTAATCTTTAACGGAATAATAATGCGGCGGGAAAGTTCTCCGTTGGCTTTGGTATAGGCAATTTCCAATTTTGAGCGTTTGGCAATTGCAGACAACAAAAGTTGTTGCCGGTTTTCATTTGAGAGTTCTTGCGGGCTATATTGGGACATAAAGCCAAAAATACGCGAATCGGTCAAGACATTGTGCCTGTTTATCGGACGTGTCAGGCTTAGCCCTTCAAAAGATGTGCAGCGGCTCAAAGCGACATAAAGCTGTCCGGGGGCAAAAGTGCCGCGGCCGATATCAATCACAACATGCTCAAAGGTTTTTCCCTGGCTTTTATGGATTGTAACAGCCCAAGCCAGGCGAAACGGAAATTGGGCGAAAGAGCCGATAACCTCGGAAATGATTTCTTTGCCTTCCAGAGAATATTTGTATATTTCCCAACTGTAAGGGAAGACTTCAACCAATTTATGATTGGTATGCAGGCGAACGGAAATGTGTTTGACGCGTCCGCCGTCCAGCGTGATTTTTTCAATATATCCTAAAGAGCCGTTGACCCAGCGGTTTTTGGCATCATTATTCAAAAACATTATCTGGGCGCCGATTTTAAAGAACAAATTTTCCTGTGTGGGGTAATAGTCTTCATTAAAACTGCCGTCAATAACGGCTGTTGCGCAATAAGCAACGCCGGTCAGGGATTCCAGACGCTGTTGGTTAATGGCGTCAGCCTGTTGGTTTGTGGTTGTTAGAGAAATCTGATAGTCTGTCAGGTTATAAAATTTTTGTTCGGTGTTCAGGCGGCTGTTGAGAAGGATAATATCTTGTTCCGTAATGCTGTTGCTGCGGAAACGGTTTAAGAGTTCTATAAAATTTTGGTCTTTCTGGCGGTATATTTTATCAAGTTCGATAATTTCGAGCGGCATTTTGCGAAAAACATCGGCGCTGAAAAAATACGGCGTGTCGTATTTTTGATAAAAACAGCTTTGTTCCTGCGGGTGAATGACCGGCGGCAATTGATATAAATCGCCGACAAAAACCAATTGGACGCCGCCGAGCGGTTTGCCCGGTTCGGGTCCGTAACGTTCCAAAAAGGCATTGATACAGTCAAGCAAATCGGCACGAAGCATGGAAGCTTCATCAATTATAATGGTTTCCAGATTTTTATAAATGCGTTTGGCGCGCGGCATAAATTGCTGCGTGGCTATTTTTTCCGCGGTGATATTAATCGGAAAACCAAAGAAGCGGTGGATTGTCTGCCCTTTGATATTTAAGGCGGCAACACCGGTCGGAGCTAAAAGCACAATGTTCTTATTGCAATTTTCATAGCAATATTCCAACAGGGTTGATTTGCCGGTTCCGGCTTTGCCTGTGATGAACAAATGGCTTTGGCTTTCGGCAATGATTTTCATTGCTTGTTCAAATTTCGGGTTTATTTCAATTTGCTGCGGCATTTATATCCAATTCGGAGTTATTCATAGCCTCTATCATAACATTATTAAATATTCGGACAAGGAAAATTTGAAAAAGTGAATCCGCCGCTTATATATATTTTATAACTGATATAACTAAAAGGATTATCATATGAATTTAGATGCTTTGTTTGAGTTGACCAACGGTTTGTATGTTTTGGGCGCAAACGAAAACGGGCGCTATGTCGGCAGCCTTGTCGACGCAGTTACCCAAGTGGCGCATGATCCGGTGGTTCTGGTTGTTTCTTGCGGCAATCACAGTTATACCAAATCTTGCATAGAAAAGAGCGGCGTGTTTTCTCTCAGCGTTTTATGCAAAGGGGTAGATCCGTTTGTTATCGGCAATTTCGGTTTCCAGTCAAGCCGCGATGTCAATAAATGGGACAATGTCGATTTTTATGTGACAGACGGATTGCCGTATTTGGCGGACAATATTGCGTCTATCCGCTGTAAGGTTCTGAATAAAGTCGAATTTGTAAGCAATACGATGTTTATTGCAGAAGTTCTTGATGCGGACAGCAAGAAAGATGCAGATCCCCTGACTTATCGCGATTATCGCGGTTATTTCAAAGCAGAGGTTCTGAAAAGTTTTGAAGCTTATAAAAAAATCGGTTCTAAAGCCGAACTTTCACCGGCGTCTCAGACGCAAAAAAACGAAACACTTAAGGAGGAAAAAATGACTGAAGATAAAGAAAACGGCAAAAAATGGGTTTGCACCGTCTGCGGATATGTTTATGATGGGGAAGTTCCTTTTGAAGATTTGCCGGAAGACTGGCTTTGCCCGTTGTGCGGGGTTGACAAGTCTTTCTTTGAACTCAAAGAAGTATAAGCTGAGGTATTAAAGGGTGATTTGAAGCGCGGTTACAGCTGTCAGGCAAACAGCCTTAAAACGCTCTGGCCGGACTGGGAAGCCAGGCTCAGGGAATTAATCGCCAATTGTTGTCTGGTCTGCAAGGCCAGCATGATTGCCGACTCTTCGTTCATATCTGCCAAAGTCAGTTTATCTGCGCCTTCTGTTAAGATATTTATCAGGTTTTCGGTAAAGTCCTGACGCCCTTGGACAACAGAATAGTTATTGCCAAGCTCGCCCGATAAGCTGCGCAGCGTAGCTGTAGTTCGTCGCAAATCGAAAATTGAGACGGATACATCGGCAATATTTTTCCAGTCTGCTGTGCTTAAACCTAATGCGGCAGAGCTGATATCTCGTCCGGCAATATTTAAGCGGCTGGATTTATTTTCGTTAAAAATAACGTTTAATTCTTCGCCTTTCAGCAGGTTTATGCCGCGATAAGAGGCGTCGTTTATCAGCATGTCATATTGAGTTAAAATGCTGTTATATACCTTTGACCATTCGGATGAAATATTAATATTTTCATTTGGGGCAGAGACATTTTCAAAGGTAATTTTTCCCCCTGACTTCATTGCATTCAATAAGTCTATGGAAGTATAATTAGTGATACCAGCGATATCCGTAGTATACTTAGCCGGCGTTGTATGCTGAGTTGTAAGACAGCTGCCACCGAAAGGGGTGTCGGGATCGAAGTTGTTTACCTGATTATACGAATTGAAAGTCAAATCTTTAAGATTCATAATTTTGGCGGATTTGCCGTCCTCGGAAACCCAAGTTACTATGCCGACCGCAGTTTTGCCGCCGTTATAATCATCTGCGGAGCCGTAACTTAAATCCGAATACATCACATCGCCGATTTTCGGTGCCGTTTCCCCGTTTGACGGATTGAATTTATTTTCTAAAAACTGAAAACAGCGGACGTAATAGTTGCTGCCAATCTTACCGTAGCCATTCCTATAGCCGCCAGCCATATCGAGTATCCAAGAACCATCTTTTTTATATTCAGAAGAAGACCAATAATAGCTATTTGTCAGTTTTTCAGCCTCAACGCCTGCGGCTTTTAATGCTGCTAAGCTTTTATTAATGATGGTTCTGTTGGTTCCGGCCATGCCGCTGGTTCCATTGCCGGATGTTATTTTATCTGTATCATAGCCATAAACTTCCATTAACTCGCCGATTGCCGGTATATACCAATTTCCCTGTCCGAAGTTTGCATCCGTCTTGCTGCCGACATAAAATTGGTTAGCCGCATTAGCAACCAGCCCGTCTGCTCCAATTTGATTTAATATCGCCTGAGTATTTGCTTTGCCGTTAAATAATGCTTCTTCTCTGCCACGGAACGGCATAGAACCGGTTCCCGAAACGGATATTCTCACATTCGGATCTATTTTGATATGTCCGCTGTCTTTGGCTTGTATTCCGCAAATTCCTGTTCCTTCCGCCTCTATTTTGATATTGCTTATCTCCGCGCTGCCGCTCACTGATATGGCGCTCTTCCCAGTATTTCCTTTGAAACTCAGCTTATGGCCGTTGCCGTTTATTACAACGTTGTGGGCTTTGATATTTAACGTTTCGGATAAAATCATGTCTCCCGCCAGCACCAGTTTGGCGCCGTCCGTTATCAGCGCTTCTATCTCGGACGTACTCATCTCGGAGTTGATGACTTTGTAGCCTTCTTTAATAAATTCTTCTACCGGACGCCCCTTTATCGGCACCGGCGATGAAGTTGCCTGTTCGGCAATTGAACTCATCTGTTCCAAAAATGCCGTTGCGCTCGCAATTCCTTCCACTGCCGCTTTGACGGTCTGGATTGCCTGTCCCATATTGTCTAACAAGGAATTTAAATCTGATGCGCGGTTGCTTAAACTCACCGCGGTGTAATAGGATGACGGATTGTCTATTGCGGAATTGATTTTTAAGCCGGTTGCCAAATGGTTCCGGACCTCTGACACAGACGAACTCGTCCGCTTTAAGGAAAGCAGATTCATTCTCATCGCCGATGTCAGGGATACCACACTCATTCCACACACACACTTCTTCTTATCCCGCGTAACTTTCTGTTCTGCCTTTCAGTATAACGCCTAAACGCGCCTTTGTCCATAATCAATAGCCAAGAAGGCGCCAATTCTGTTGTGTAATGAGCTTAACAGATTGTTTTTATTTGTTTGTAGAAGTGAAATTTACGCCGCGGCAGATAATGCCGATCATAATACCCAGCATAATATAGCTGGTCAGGCATTCAAAACAGACGGCAATGCGGGCTATAATCGTATCGGGAATGATATGTCCGTAACCTACGGTCGTCATGGTAATGATACTAAAATAAAGCGCATCGACAATTCCCCTGATGCCTTCGCCGAAGTTAAAAGCGTTATTATTGCCGAAAGTGATGTTCAGCATATTGATAGAGATATTAATAACCGTGAAGCTGATGATGAGGTTGATAAAAAAATTGGCAAATTCGCCTAAATCTGCGGCGGTTGCCATTTTATCCGGCTCCAGAAGAGAAGTTATTTGCGAGGCGAAGTTTTTTACGCTGACATAAGCCAGATAAACGATTCCCAGACTGACAGCAAGAGTTCCCCAAGCGGAGAAGGTCAGGTATAAACTTGAAAATCCGGCCAAAAATGCAACCAGAACCAGCGAATTTGTATCTTGCGTGTAATAACGTCTGGTATAATTTTGTTTGGCAAAGCGGCGGTTTAATCCTAAAATGACAAGCATTGTCAAAATACCGTTTATTGCCGGAATAAGCAGATATGAAAACCAGATTTGCCCCGGATATTTGCGCATAAATATTTCAGGATCCGGCAGCAAAGATAAGATAATCATGCCGACGAACAAGCACAGGTTGAAGTTGGCAAATAAAATGGGAATAAAACTTTTTTTGTTAAAGAAACTCATGTCAGGCCTCGTTTTTTTATTTTAGATAGGCCTTCCTTTTTGTTTTTCAAGTCATTGCCGGTTTCTCAAGTTTTAGTTTTTTTGCCAGCCAGCCGAGGCTTTTTCCCTGCATGGTTACAGAGATAATAACAAGGAAGAAAATCAGGTTAAACAAAAATTGCGAGTTGGGAAATCCGTTCATTAAAGGATAGGTCGCCAAAATAATCGGTACCGCGCCTTTAAGCCCAGCCCAGCTGATGAGGATTTTTTCATTATTGGTAAAGTCGCTGCGGATTAGGCTGATGTATACCGCCAGAGGCCTTGCGGCAAACATCAAAAGCAAGGTGCAGGCAAAGCTGACGCCCAGAACTTCTCCCAGTTCCCGCGGGTTAACGAGCAACCCTAAAATCAGGAACATGCTGATTTGCATTATCCAAGCTAACGCATCGTTAAATTTTATAAATTGGCGGCGATAATTAAACGGGCTGTTGCCCATGACAATTCCGCAGAGATAGACTGCCAAAAAGCCGTTGCCGCCGATAAGCTGGGTCAGGCTGAACGTGAGCAGGATAATGCTTATGCCATAGACCGGATACAAACCCTGATATGGCAAAGACCAGCGTTTGAGAAACATGATTCCGGCTTTTCCGAAGATAAGCCCCAAGGCAATGCCCAGACTCATTTGCAGAATGAACATGATGATAAATTCGCCGGCATTAAAAACCGGAGAAGAGACGATGCTGATGGCGCCCATGGATAAAAATACGGCCATAGGGTCATTGCTTCCGGATTCAAATTCGAGCAGGGATTGCAGGTTGTCTTGCAACCGCATGTTTTGAGAGCGCAAAATCGAAAAAACGGCCGGTGCGTCTGTTGAAGAGACGATAACGCTTAACAACAAAGCGACTTCAAAATCAAGCCTGATGATATAACGCGAAAATATGAACAAGAATAAGGCCGTTAAAAAAACACCGAGGGTTGAAAGGGCTGCGCCGCGGAAAAGAATAGGGCGGATACTTGTCCATTTCGTATCCAAACCGCCGGAATACAAGATAAAAATGAGGGCAACCGTTCCGACATAATTTGTCAGCCGCGAATTTTGAAACTGAATGCCGCCGATGCCGTCAGAACCGGCCAGCATGCCAAGCCCTAAAAACAGCAATAATGACGGAATTCCGAATTTTGCGGAAATTTTATTGGCAAATACGCATAAAAGCAGCAAAAAGCCGGCAATGCCGAGCAAAACATCTAAACTCATTTTGTATCCTTTGGTTGCAGATGCAAAATTATATAATCCTTATCTCCCTGATTACTATAGTTTTTCAAAGATTTATATTTTGTTAATTCCTTGAAAAGCACATAAATTTGCATATATTTTCTGCGAAAAAATGATTAGAGGGAGGATTTTAATGACTGAAGATGTTTTGTCTGATTGCAACCGTATGCCGCTGATTGGCGATGATGCGCCCGAATTTGTGGCCGAAACCACGCAGGGAACGATACATTTTCCTGATGATTATGACGGAAAATGGGTGATTTTATTTTCTCATCCGGCTGATTTTACGCCGGTTTGCACGTCGGAAATTGCAACCTTTGCCGCAATGGCTGATGATTTTAAGGCTTTAAATACCGAGCTTTTAGGCGTTTCCGTTGACAGTATCAGTTCGCATATTGCCTGGCTGAACAGTATTCAGCAGGATGTACGTTTTAATGATTATCACGGGCAGCCGGTTAATTTTCCGATTATTGCCGATATGCGCATGGATGTTGCCAAAAAATACGGCATGATTCAACAACATGCCAGCGATACAAAGGCTGTGCGCGCGGTTTTCTTTATTGATCCCAAGCATAAAATCAGGGCGATTATTTATTATCCTTTGTCTAACGGGCGTAATTTTGCCGAAATCCGCCGTTTGCTGCTCGCTTTGCAAACGACGGATCAATACGGCGTTTCAACTCCGGCGGATTGGACGTCAGGAGATCCGGTTTTAGTCGGCGCTCCGGCAACGATGGAGGCATTGCATAAGCGTCTGGATGCAGAAAAAGACGGTGCCGGCGATTTGGAATGCGGCGGAACCTGGTATTTTTGCCGCAAGCATTTATAAAATCAGGCATGCGCAATTGCCAGCCCGCTCCATGAGGTGGTGTAGCTTGCAGATTTGAATTCCCGGCGGATATAATGTTTTATTCCGCCGGCTTGAGCGCCGAAATAAATGCTTTTGCGCCCCATTTTCCGATTAATGGCGTCAAAAGCTTTCATTAAATTTTGTTCTTTGCCGCGGTTTTCTTCTTTATCAAGCAAATCCGGCTGGATTGTATGTAAATTGCTGACGTGAAGCAGAGTGATGCCGGCCCGTTTATAAAAAATGCCGTTGCGGAAAATTTGTTTTAATCCTTTATCCATGGCTTGTAAAAATTTTGCCGTATTATTGGTTGGGGATTCCAAGTTGATAAGGGCGGAATTGTAATATTGTTCATGTGTGTGATTAAAACGGTTGGTACTGACAGAAACGATAATGCTTTGCGCCAAACTTTCTTGTTTCCGCAGCCTTTGGCAGGCGCTGTCTACAAATTCGGCAATTATTTGTTTTAACACATTATAATCTTTTATTTCGTATTCAAAAGTTCTGGAAGAGATAATGCTTTGCTGCGGTTCTTCGCTTTCGGCTTCCAGACAAGGCAGGCCGTTTAATTCCATAATTGTTTTTTCCATGCCGATACCAAAGGCTTTGCGTAACATTTTCGGCGGAGCGGTACGCAAATCTTCTCCGGTAAAAATTCCCATGAATTTTAGTTTCGGAGCGGTATGGCGCCCAACGCCCCAAATGTCGATCACCTCAATTTTTTTCAAAAGTTCGGAAATTTGCGGCATTTGGTTGAGAAAATAAATTTTATCGTGCTTTTTGGCGTATTCTCCGGCAATTTTACAGAGTGTTTTGGTGGGGGCAATGCCTATTGAAACCGAAATGCCTATGTATTGCAGAAGTTTATTGCGGAAGCTGCGGCACAGCGTTTCATAATCAATATTATCGGGCAGGCGGACAAAAGCTTCGTCAATCGAATAAATTTCCAGATTTTGAAACTCTTCGCGAATCAGCTGCATGACACGTTTGGAAATATCGGCATAAAGCTCATAATTGGAGGATAAGGCTATTCCGTTATTGGCAGAAAAAAGGCGTTCGACCTTGAAAAAAGGAACAGCCATACCGATACCCAAGGCTTTTGCTTCATATGAACGGGCGACAACGCAACCGTCATTGTTGGATAAAACGACGACAGGACGGTTTTTTAATGCGGGCTGGAAAATCCGTTCGCAAGAAACGAAGAAATTGTCGCAGTCAATGAGGGCAAACATGGTCAGAGTTTGCGGAAGACTGCCGATACTGCGCCCCAAATGACCAGATTTTGGTTTTTTTTCAAAAAAACGGGGGCATATTTTTCATTTTCCGGCATCAGACAGATTTGGTTGTTTTGATTTTTAAAACGGCGGACGACCAGTTCGTCATTTTGTTCCACAACAATTATTTGGTCGTGGGCTATGCTTCGGGAGCGGTCGACGACCAAAAAATCTCCGTCTATAATGCCGGCGTTTTTCATGGCATCGCCGCTGACTTTCAGAAAATAAGTCGAGGCTTTATGCGGAACCAAAAAGCGGTTTAAATCCAAATTTTCTTCAATATAATCGCTGGCAGGGGAACCGAAACTCATTTTTTAGACTCCTTAAATGTTCTTATTTTGTTCTCATAATAAATAACTGTTTTCAGATTGCAAGAAAAAAATGTTATCTTTTTTTTTATTTTGTTTTATGCTGGGTACAGCTTGTTATTTTATGGAGGAAAACAAATGAAAAAGATTGTTCCGGCAGGGTTAAAACAAGGTGATGAGGTCAGGGTGATTGCGCCGGCACGCGGTTTGAAAATAATCGGCCAAGACAGCAGAAAACTTGCTGTTGAGCGTTTTGCCGCAATGGGGTTGAAAGTGACTTTCGGCGAAAATACGACAGATGATAATTTTGATTTGATGGGGTCGTCAAGCGTTGAAAAGCGTGTCTCCGATTTGCATGATGCGTTCAAAGATCCGAATGTTAAAGCTGTTTTTACCGTTATCGGCGGAGCAAATTCAAATCAGCTTTTGCCTTATATCAATTATGATTTGATAAAGGATAATCCAAAAATATTCTGCGGTTTTTCTGATATTACGGCTTTGTTAAATGCTATTTATGCCAAGACCGGTTTGGTTACGTTTTCGGGGCCGCATTTCAGTTCGCTCGGCATGGCGAAAGGCTGCGAATATACTTTGGATAATCTGCAAAAAATGATTTTGGGTGAAGGCAAAAATCAGATTATCCCTTCAGCCGAGTGGAGTGACGATTTGTGGTTTTTAGACCAAGAGAATCGCAATTTTATAAAAAATGACGGTTGGTGGATAATTAATGAGGGCAGCGCCGAGGGCAAGATTATCGGCGGTAATCTGGGAACATTTGATTTATTGCTCGGAACATCTTATCGTCCGGTTTTTGAGGCAGATACGATCTTGTTTATTGAAGACTGCTTTACTTCCGGCGGGGATGCCGGCGCATTTGACCGCAATTTGCAGGCGCTGATGTATCAGGAAGATTTTAAGAATGTGACGGGAATCGTTATCGGGCGTTTTCAAAAGGCTTCCGAAGTCAGCCGCGAAAAGCTTGAGTTTATTTTGGACAAGCCGGAATTGAAAAAGCTGCCGATTATTGCCAATGTCGATTTCGGGCATACGACGCCGTTGTTGACCTTGCCAATCGGCGGAACGGCAAGAATAAGCTCTGCGAGCGGAATTTTTGTGCAGATTTAAGTTGCCTTATTTTATAATAAAACCTCTCCAAAAGAAACTTTGGAGAGGTTTTATTATATGTATCAGGGGTTAATGGCGGAAAGAGTATGTTCCTGTTCTATCAGTACAGACTGCGCACCATTGTCTGCTGAATTTATGATATTCGTAGCAGCGTTCTCCGATGACAGTGTAAATATTTCTGTCGCACAGGCAGTCTTCCGCAGCATCGGAGTAAACGGTTATACCGGCTCGATTGACGCATGATTTGCTTGAATATAAAGTGTTGGCAGACCAATCAATACATCTTTTATCGTAGTAAGATGCGGAACCGTCCCTTTTGCCGTGTCCGTGTTCATAGCAAAACGGCAGCGAGGAATTTTTGGGGCTGCTTTTATTCATATAATATGAACATTGGCTGCCGCTTTTATAAGCAGAAGGGCAATCGCATATGGTGTAAAGCGTGACGATGTTGCCGTTGCCATTACTAATAGACTTGCCGGAACCGGAAATGACCCAGCCGGTTTTTTCCTGTTGGCAGGAGGCGGAAGTATATTTATAAGCAGGGTCGGTTATGGCGCAGTTAAAATATACTGTCGGTCCGTCATTGTCGCAGCTGTAGAAATTTTCTTCGTTGCGGCACTGGGCTTTAACCGCGTTTTTGAAACCGGCGGAACGGGAGTTTCCTCCGGTGTAGGAATAAGGATATTTTTCAGGGTTGCACTTGCATTTTTCATAACGGGTTTTATTATTTTCAGTACAGGATGAGCTTTCGTCTATGATCTTTTTCGGATCGCCGCAGCTGGTATTGTTTGTGTAGCTGAAACGCTCGGAGCACAGACATTCGTTTGAACGCGGCGGTTGGTTATCATCCAAGCAGCGTTTTGAACCGAGCATGTAATTTATAGTGTGTTGTGTTCCTGAATAACTGCAGTTTTCCTGATTGTATTTATAGATGTTTGTGTTGCAATGGCAATCTTTGTATAACTTGCCGTTAAACGGGCATTTGGCGTATGTTGTACGGTTGTTTGTACAGTTTGCTTTGGTAAACTTATAAGCGGAGCAATCGTTTTTGTTATAGGCGCTGCCGATGTTATTTCCAGCCCAA
>CASZWJ010000002.1 GCA_949493535.1 uncultured Alphaproteobacteria bacterium | reverse complement strand
GGATTTAAAGGAAAAAACAGGGGAAATGGACGTCCGGTGGCAAAAGGTGCCATTCCGGCGAAAGCCGGAATCCAGGATTAAAATAATGAAGAGCGCTGACCTCACTCGCTTCGCTCCGTTCAGGCGGTGACAAGCGGAGAGAAACGCTTAACTCAAGCTGCTTGCTGCAAAAGCAATACAATAAAGACTTGCAGATGATTTAGATTTATAAAGGCAGATAAATTGTAAAAGTCGTACCGTTGTAAGAAGTGGATGTTACCGTCAAATTGCCTCTGTGGCGCAAGATAATATGCTTGGCAATAGATAAGCCGAGGCCCGTTCCTTTAATATTAAGGTCTTTATGTTCTTGCAGGCGGAAAAAGCGTTCGGTCAGGCGTGCCAGATTCTCCGGACTGATTTTCGGGCCTTTATTGTTAATAGCTATGGCAACCGCCGTACCTTCGGCTACTTTATGGCTTTTTGACGGCGGAATGGAATCTACTTTATAAACGCTGATTGTTACGTCTGTTTTGCTCACGCCGTATTTCAATGCATTATCCGTGAGATTTTGAATCACCTGTTTGACTTGGCGTTCGTCTGCGGTAATTTCGGGGATTTTGTTTTCTCCGCGAAGTTTTATGCTCATTTCGCGCTCGGTTGCTTTGAGCGACAAGGCTTCCTGCACTTCCTCCGCCAGTTTCATCACATTGGCGGAACCTTCTGGTTTCTGATCCTGGTTAAGTTCAATGCGGGAGAGCGACAGCAGGTTTTCAATCAACGAAGACATATATTCAGCCTGTTCTTTCATAATTTTCAAAAAATTGTCGCGCGCCTGTTCATCATCGCGGGCAGAAGTTTGCAAAGTTTCAATAAAACCGGAGATAATAGCCAGCGGCGTGCGCAGTTCATGGCTGGCATTGGCCACAAAATCAGACTGCATTTTTTCAATCTTCATTGCTTTTGTCAGGTCATAAACGGAGATGACGGCCACGGCGCGCCCCTTGGAGAGCCAAGGCAATTGTTTGATATGGGCGTAAAGCTTTTGCGACTGCGGCTTTTTGACATAAAATATCAGATTTTCGGATTTGCTTTCTTTTTTCAAAACCTTGGAAACGGCGTCAATAAAATTGTTGGAATCAAATACTTTTTCAATATTTTTATTGGTGACGCTCTTGCCGAACAAGGTTCGCGCGGAAAGGTTCGCGCCGAGAATGTTTCCCGAGCGGTCAATCATCATAATCGGGTCGGGCAGGGAATCCAACACGGCCGTATCAGATATGGTTTGCGCTTCCAAAACGTCGGTCTTGTGCGCCCAAAAGCTGTGCATGGCATTGACGGCGCTGACGATTTCCTTGGCGTCTTTTTCCGAGAGCTTGATTGCTTTTTCGTCAAAGTCTTCGCCGCTGGCCAGCGTTTCGATATAATTTTTAATCTGCTGCATTTCAAAAGTCAGCGGAAACAACAGGATAATGTTAAAGGCGATAATCGAAGCATAAGAAACGATAGCCATAACCGGCGTCATTAAATGAACGGCAACCAGCAAAATAAAGACCATTGCCGTCGGAATGGATAAAAAAACAATCCTCTGGGCAAAGCGTGAATTTTTTTCAATATTAAATAAATTGCGTCCGTATTTAAACATCGTCTTATTCCATAAGTTGCAAAAAGTGCTAGACTATCCTTATAAATATACTATTATTGAACAGGTTTAAATTTGATAAATTTTTTAGAAAAAATGTTATGAGTGAAGAAAATAATACTGCCGCAATGACGCCGATGATGGCGCAATATTTCCAAATTAAAAATGCCCATAAAGATTATCTTTTGTTTTATCGCATGGGCGATTTTTATGAGCTTTTTTTTGATGATGCCGTTGTTGCGTCCAAGGCTTTGGATATTGCTCTGACCAAACGCGGAAAACATGAAAACGCAGATATTCCGATGTGCGGCGTTCCTTTTCACGCATATGAAAGCTATTTGGCGAAACTTATCCGCCAAGGCTATAAAGTTGCCATTTGCGAGCAGGTGGAAGATCCGAAAGAAGCCAAAAAGCGCGGCGCCAAATCCGTGGTCAAACGCGAGGTTATCCGTTTGGTAACGGCCGGAACTTTGACCGAAGACCATTTGCTTGATTCAAAAAGAAATAATTTTTTGCTGTCTGTCAGCAAATTAAACGATGTTATGGGAATCGCCTGGGTCGATGTTTCGACCGGAGATTTTTACACTCAGGACATCAAGTTGAAGGACAAATATGAAAGCGTTGTGCTGAGCACAATTCTGGCAAGATTAAATCCGGTTGAAATTTTGGTTTCCGACAGCTTTTTGCAAAATCCTAAAATTTTCGGCGTCTTAAACGACTATCGTGAGCAATTAAGCGTTTTGCCGCAGGCACGTTTTAATTTTGAAAATGCCAAAAAGCGCATGCAGGCTGTTTATGAAGTTCATTCTTTGGAAGTATTCGGCTCTTTTTCAAAACCGGAAATCATCGCGGCCGGCATTTTGCTGGATTATATTGAAAATACGCAGAAAGGGCGCATTCCCCGGATTGAGAAACCGACCAAACTCCACGAAAACAATGTGATAGAAATAGACGGCGCCACCCGCCGTTCGCTGGAACTGACGGAAAGCCTGACCGGGGACAAGTCATCCTGCCTGTTCGGCGTGATAGACCGCACCATAACCGGTGCCGGCGGACGTTTGCTGCATAATCGCGTTGCTAATCCGCTGCTGGATATTAAAGAAATCAACAACCGGTTGGATATCATCGGCTTCTTTATGGATAATAATGCCGTGCGCGAAGAGTTTCGCGATATTTTGCGTGCTTGCCCCGATATCGAACGAGCCGTTTCCCGCATCAGCTTAGGACGCGGCGGTCCGAGAGATTTGGCCAATATTGCCCAAGGGCTTAATGTTGTGCCGCAGGTGAAAAATCTGCTGGCGAATTTTGCCTCGGCTCAAGGCGCGCAAATGATAAAAGATATGCCGCCCGCGGTTAAAGATGTTTGTGAACGCTTGGGCTATCATGATGATTTGGTCGGAAACCTGTTAAGCGCCCTTGATGAAGATTTGCCTTTGCTGGCGCGTGACGGCGGTTTTATTCGGGCCGGATATTATCCGCCTTTGGATGAAATTAAGCATATTAAAAATGACAGCCACAAACTCTTAGCTGACTTGCAGGCGCGTTATGCAAATGAAACCGGCATCAGCCAGTTAAAGATAAAATATAACAACGTGATTGGCTATTTTATTGAAACACCAAGCAAGTTTGCTTCCGAAATGCTGGAGAATAAAACCTTTATCCACCGCCAGTCCGTTCTGAATGCCATCCGTTTTACGACCGTTGAATTAACAGAGCTGGAGAACAAAATCCGCGGGGCAGAAGACAAAGCTTTGGCAATGGAAATTGAACTGTTTAACAAGATGATTGAAGACGTCATCCGCTTGTCGGAAGACATTTCCAAAACGGCAAAGGCTTTGGCTGAGTTGGATGTTGCGGCAGCTTTGGCTGATTTGTCTTTGGAACAGAATTATGTCCGCCCGCTTGTAGATGACAGTTTGGTTTTTGACGTCAGGGAAGGGCGCCACCCTGTTGTGGAAGCTTCCATAGCCAAAGACCACAGCGGCGCTTTTGTCGGAAATGATTGCGTTCTTGGTGATGAAAACGGCAAAATCTGGTTGCTGACCGGTCCGAATATGGCCGGTAAATCGACTTTCCTGCGGCAAAATGCCATTATTGCCATTATGGCGCAAATGGGGTGCTATGTGCCGGCCAAATCAGCGCATATCGGTGTGATTGACAAGATTTTTTCCCGTGTCGGCGCATCGGATGACTTGGCAAAAGGCCGTTCGACTTTTATGGTCGAAATGGTTGAAACTGCCAGCATCTTAAATCAGGCGGATGAGCGCTCTTTTGTTATCCTTGATGAAATCGGGCGCGGTACCGCCACTTATGACGGTTTGTCTATCGCTTGGGCCGTTGTCGAACATCTGCACGATGTGAATAGTTGTCGCGCTCTGTTTGCAACGCATTATCATGAACTGACATTGTTAAATGATAAACTGAAAAATATGACTTTGCATTGTATGAAAATCAAAGAGTTTAATGACGAAGTTATTTTCTTGCACGAAGTTATTAACGGCGCGGCCGATCGTTCTTACGGTATCCACGTCGCCAAATTGGCAGGTTTGCCGAAACTGGTTGTCAAAAGAGCGGAGCAGGTTTTGGATTCTTTGGAACACAGTGATAAAAGTGCGTATATAACCAAAATGGTTGATGATTTGCCGCTTTTTGCCTCTGTTCAGAAAAAAATGGAAGAGAAAGAAGAAAAAGAAGAGCTCTCGCCGCTGTTTCAGGCCGTGCGGCAAACCAATCCGGACGAACTCAGCCCCAAAGAGGCTTTGGAAAAGCTTTATGAACTGAAAAATCTGCTGGAAACAAAATGACTTTACGGCCGGACCATTTAGGAAAAGCACCTTTTTAGGTGCTTTTTTGTTATGTAAACAAAGGCTTTTAATTTGTTCGATTTTTTTAATTTATAAAAGAGCATTTTTTTTTTCATAAGTTATCGGACTTTTATGCAAAAGCTAAAAAGAATCAATCTTTTTATTTTTTTTCAAAATCCCAGTCAGATAAAATAAAAATAGTTGCAAAATTTTAGCTAAAATGTAAATTTGTCTTACATTATGTAATTTTTATAAAAATAAAAGAATGGGTTGCAATAATATAAATGTAGGAAAATCATGAATTTTTTTAAGATATTCGAATCTATAATGAAAGTATTAAATCCAATTGGCTTTTTTTCAACAAAAAAATATCTTACTCAAAAGGGTAAAAGAATAGTCGGAATATCTGATTTGTCTTCTTTAATAAAAGATGCAATACCATCCAAGAATGGCTTATATCCTCATGAAATATTAATGCTTTCTTACGCATCAAATTATAAAACAACATTAGAAAATAATATATATCAATCTTTTTGGCTTGATAAATATTATGTAGACAATCCTAATACAATATTAAAGTCGTTAGTAGAAAGAGGGTTCATAGATATTGGAGATATTAGCCAAACAATTGAAAGATTGACGATATCAGAGCTTAAAGAAAATCTAGCATCAATTAATCAAAAAACGAATGGTTCCAAACAAGAATTAATAAATAGAATTTTAATAAATATACCAGAGAATATTCTTAATAAAAGATATCCTCATCGTTATTTTAAACTAACTGATTTAGGTAAACAAGAACTATTAGATAATCAATATGTTCCATATTTACATAAAAATGATTTTTTGAATATTTGGGAATTAAATAAATTAGCTCCAACAGAAAAGAATTATAGAGATCTCATATGGGAATGCTTTAATAAGCAATCACTAAAAGAAACCTCAAATTATAATTTTGGCTTATATTGTAATATTCGATTTAAGATGGGATTATTTTTACTAGAGGAAAACAAAATAAAAGAAGCACTTTATTTTTTCTGTGAGGTATTTAAATATGACAACTGTTTACTTGATAATTTGGCTAAAAATCTTTTAGATAGACAAGATAAAAAAGATTTTCTTATTTTACTTAATACGAAAGTCAATCTTTTCTTTACTCACATTTTACAGCCACCTAAACTTTTAGAATGTTTTCTTCACATACAAAAAAAATTAGAAATTTCAGAACAGAAATTCCAGGATATTCTTTATAATAATTTTTATAAAATACGAACAGAACTATGTATGTTTACGGAAGAAGAACTTGTAAAAATTATTGAATACGAAACTAAGAAAGAAAATGATAAATTAAACATATTATACGATATTGCAAAAAAGAGAGAACTCCAAAAGATTATTACCTTAAAAGAAAAATTGGGTTGTAAAAATCTCGACTTAAATAAATATACCGATGAAACTACTCTCTTGTTAGAGAAGTATGGACTTTAATCTTTCTATTCAAATTTTTAAAATTATCATAGCTATTAGTCCAGTAATTGCATAGTATCATGTATCAAATTTTTTATATAAAATTTCAATATTCTAAAAATAATTTTGTTGCTTAAAATAGGAAAAATAATGAAAATCAATGTGTTAATTGGCGGTAATATAATACCACTAAATAATATATTGAAAAATAATGATATTTTCTTGTTGACATTAATTGTTTATAATGTATATTCACGTTGATTTTAATATTTAACTTTAACCAAAAAAGTGAGTTACAATGAACACATATGCAACAAAACCCTCTGACATTGAGAGAAAGTGGTATGTAGTTGACGCATCAGGTGTTGTATTGGGCCGTCTTTCTGCAGAAATCGCTAAAATTCTGCGCGGCAAACACAAACCTTCTTTCGTTCCTAACTTGGACTGCGGTGACTACGTCGTTGTTATCAATGCTGATAAAGTAAAACTGACCGGTAAAAAACTGACCGATAAAAAATATTTCAAACACACCGGTTGGATTGGCGGTATTAAAGAAACTACTCCGGCTAAAATTTTGGCCGGCCGTTTCCCTGAAAGAGTTATCGAGAAAGCTGTTGAACGCATGATTTCCCGTAATCCTCTGGGCCGTCAGATGATGACCAAATTAAAAGTTTATGCAGGTGAAAACCACCCGCATACTGCACAGAACCCTGAAGTTCTGGATATTGCAGCTAAGAACCCGAAGAATAAAAGGAGCGCATTATAATGTCTGAGAAATTAGAATCTTTACAAGATATCAAAAGCGCCTCTAACAGCACGGAAGTTAAGGTTCGTAAAGCTAATCGCGACAAATTGGGCCGTTCTTATGCCACAGGTAAAAGAAAAGATGCCGTTGCTCGCGTTTGGATTAAACCCGGTAAAGGTAACATCACCATTAACGAAAAATCTATCGAGCAGTATTTTGCCCGTCCGGTTTTGAAAATGATTATCAATCAGCCGTTTGAAGTTACCAACCGCGTTAATGAATTTGACGTCGTTTGCACAGTTAAAGGCGGCGGTCTGTCTGGTCAGGCTGGTGCTATTAAACACGGTATTTCCAAAGCTCTGAATGAATACGAGCCGGAATTGAGAACCGCTTTGAAGAAAGCCGGTTTCCTGACCCGTGATGACCGTACTGTAGAACGTAAGAAATATGGTAAAGCAAAAGCTCGCCGTTCTTACCAATTCTCCAAACGTTAATCGTTTTATGGCGTTTCAAAAAGAGGAAGTTTTTACTTCCTCTTTTTTTATTCGGAAAACTCAGCATTTGATTCAAGGGGCGTTTTTTAGTTTATCTGAATTTCTATAAAAGTCTGATATTTTTTTATTTATATTGAACGGGGATAAGATATATGGTAGAACAAAACGCATATCCTGCAAATGATGAAATAAAGGATAAAGGGCTAAAAATCTATAATAGGAAAAAGCGATGATTATTAAAAATATTTTCTGGGATGTAGACGGCGTATTGGCAAACCTTAATTATGCCTACTACAATTTTTTGACAAAACATCCCAAGTATGCTCCCACATACGGTAAAATTAAATGGGAAGATTTGCCGAAAGTTCTTCCTATTAATCCGAAATACGGCGCCTTGGAGTTGAAAACGCATCCTGAATTAGGAACCGAGCTTGACTATGATTTTTGTCATTCTCCGGAATTCTTTTGCAACCGTCCGTTATATCCCCACGTCATTGATGTGTTAAAAGAACTGCATCAGAATGGATATCGCCAGTTTACGATGTCGGCGACTTTTGACGTTGAAACCAAAAAGAAGTTTTTGAATCAATTGCTCGGTGAAGTAACCGACTTTTTAACGATTGAATGTGTCCAACACGGCAAATTTATGCATGATACGGCCAAAGAAGACATGTTGAAAGATTGTTATAAAAGATATGGCATTGTGCCGGAAGAAACAGTTTTGGTAGACGACCGTATTTATAATCAGCAGGCGGCTATCGGCAGCGGCGCGCATCCGGTGCGCATGCGTTGCCAATTTACAACGGATTTACCCGATGAATTGAAGTGGATTCCCGAAGTCAAAGACGTTGTCGATTTCAAAAACTGGCTTTATCAAAATACCTCAAGAGAATAAGAACCGAAGCCGGCTATAAGGTTGAAATTAATATTTAGGAATAAAATCCTTGACTTTTATGCGGTTTCGTGTATAAAGAAATTATCACTTAGGAAAAGTGTATTTAAAATCCGTTGGATACTCCGGCGGATTTTTTCATTTTAAATCACAATTAAGAGGAAATAAATATGTATGATTTGTTAAAATTGAAAAGGGAAATATCTGAAACAACAGCAAACATAAATCCGGATGATGTCTTCTCTGTAAAGAATAAACTGAAAGAAATGGGATATTACAAAGTACCTGAGTGGGGAATGACAAAGTTTACAGATAATCAGATGTTTGACGGAATTAGAAAATTTCAAAAAGATAATGGGCTGAAAATTGACGGGATAATGAAACCAGAGGGTGAAACGGAAAATACAATTAATAAAAAAATTACAGACAGAACTTGGGGAGATAAAACTAAAAAAGTATTGGATGCTTATTTAAATAGTAATCACAGCTATCCCGGAAATATAAAAACAGGAATTATTGCTCCTTATAAGGATATGGTTAGAAATTTTAACGATATGAATAAATTAGGATTAGAGGGGGCTGACAAATTTTTTCATTGTAAAGGTAATTATGAAGCCGCTGAAAGAGGGGTATGGGGCAGGATTGTTGCAACGTCAATGAGTGCAGCTAAAGAAGCGAAAGATTTAATTAAATATAACATAAAGGATTGTTTAGCCGATTGGCATGCTAATCAAATGGGGTGGAAAGGTGCAAAAGAAGGAAAATCCCTTCTGGAAAGCTGTCCGACACATCCTCGCCGATATAAATAAATATTGTCATCTACCAATCGCTAATATACATTAATAATAAGTAAAAGGGAAATAAGATGAAACCGCTGATGAAAAAAACATTTATAAATTTGACTAAAGGATTAATTGTCCTTTTATTATTAACAATGCTCATTCTGGAAGCTTTTCTGACCGCACCCTATGTCGAATATGATACAAGTGTTATTTATACCGCTGTTATTACAACATTATGTTGCTTACTTGTCGGCTGCTTTTTTATGCCCCGTTCTATAAGGCGGTATATCTTCCTTGCAATTATAACGGCAATATATTTCAGTTTTTATTATTTGAATTCTGAAATCAATTTGGCGCACCAACAAGAAAGATGTTTGGATTTGGGAAAGATCTGGGACAAAGAACAAAATAAATGCCAATGACAACAAGTTTTTTATGATTCGAACGTAACACGACCTGCGTAAGCAGGCAGATGTAGATAATCCGGCCCAGCCGTTAGGCTTGCGAAGCTTTTGGACTGGGTGAACAACGTTCGTAAAGATTTATACCATTTGCGTTGGCTGGTGGATGTTTATGAAAGGAAAGATATAAAAATTGGAAAACAAAAATTAAAAAAAGTTTGCAGCTATTTTGAATGGAAATATCCGGGAAACCAAAAGTTAGATGCAACGGGAAGGTCTGTCAGATAGTCTAAAGCGCAGTTGGACATTGCGTTTTTTGTATTTTGGTTTACCTGTGGATTTAGTTTTCGGCAAAGGCTCTGATTTTTCAGAGCCTTTGTTTTTATAAGAAGAATGTAGAAAAATAAAAATTTTTTCCTTTTGTTTAGATTTGATGATTATAATAGCAAAAAACAACGTTGATTGGATATAGGCGATGATTTGTGGCGAATATAAATTGGAAGAAGCTTTGGGGCTGATTGTCTTTAACCGGATTAAACTGGGAAATGTCCTTCTGGAAAAAGGGCACCGCCTGCAGGAAGAAGACATAGTCCTGTTGAAGAAAAACAAAGTGAAAACCATTTTTGCCGCCCAAATGGAAGAGACCGACATCAGCTTGCAGACGGCTTTGGGCGTTGTTGCCGCCAAACTCTGTGGTAAAAATACGGCTTACAGCATCGGCAAAGACGGAATCTGCCGCATTACGGCCGTAACCGAGGGCATTTTTGCCGTCAATGACGAGCGAGTTGCCAAGTTCAACCGTTTTAACCGCAGTTTTATTTTGAATGTCAAAGAGCCGTACAGCTTTACCAAACCTGATGATATTATCGCCGAGTTGGAACTGGTGCAGCCGGTAATTTCTCAGGCAGAAACCGATGAACCCTTGTTTAAGTTGTCGGGAAATGTCAATATGCTTTCCGTGCATGATGTCAGCGCGCAAAAAGCCGGATTGATTTACAGCCGTTTTTCAGATTCCGCAGATGAGACCAAACATTTTACCGCTGTTGTCAAAAAGCTGGTTAAAGATTTTCCGCATATGAATATGGATTTTGTTCACGAATACGAGAGCCGGCATTCGACGGAGGAACTGGTCAATACCCTGCAACGGGCGTTAAAGGACGATATAGACATCTTGTTCATTTTGCCGGGACAAAAGGGAAGTTATAAAAAAGATATTGTCATGCAGGCACTAAACAGCTTTGTGGACGAGGTTGCCTGTCCGTCTTTGCCGCAGGTCGGTGCCGGCGATTTGATTATAGCCTCTAAACGCGGTAAAAAAGTGATTGTCGTGCCTTACAATTATGACAAGATTGATACGTCATATCCCGTGCGTTACATCAAGCAGGCTGTCGTTGCCGAAAAACTGAACAGTTTTGACTTTGCGCATCCGCATAATTATTTTCTGAGTACGAATGAACAGCTTTCAGAGCAAGACAAAAACGGCATAATAACTTCGGCCGATGAAGAACTGAAACCTAAAGAAGCTCGTATTGCCGCCGTGGTTTTGGCGGCCGGTGTCGGCGCTAGAGCAGGGCGCAACAAACTCTTAAGCGAAGTCGGCGGCGAACCGTTGTTCTTGCGGGCTTTGCGCGCCGCAGTCAAATCAAAAGCGTCTCCGGTGTTTTTGATAACGGGACATCAGGCCGATATTTTGGAAGAGTTTATAGAAGACATTGACGTGAATGTTTTATACAATCCGGCTTATCGCTCAGGGATTCGCACGTCTATCAATCTGGGGATTAAATCCGTGCCGGGATTTTGTGACGGCGCAATGATTATCCCTGCGGATATGCCCAATTTGAAGCCCGAACATTTGAATAATATGATTAAGGCGTTCAAAAAAGGCAACGGACGCCAATTAATCGTTTCTCAGTCGAAAGGTGTTCGCCGCAATCCTGTCATTTGGGGAAAAGATTTGTATGATTTTGCCGACATTGTGCCTGAAAATGCTGACCTGCGTCCGGTTTTTATCGAACATTCGGATTATACCCAAATCGTTAATTTCAAAAAAGAAAACGAAGCTTTTGACGTTAATTACGTCAGCGATATTGAGTCAATGGAGAGAGCGCAAAAGTAGCCGGATTTTCTCAACAGGAAATAATTTGTAATTTTTTTTGGTTTGTTTTTTCAAATAATCTCATTCACGATAATTCCATTAAGATAACTTTATAAAAGGATTTTTACAATGTGTGGAATTGTCGGATATATTGGAAATAATGCCGTTGCGGATGTTTTGCTTGACGGCTTGAAAAGTTTGGAATACCGTGGTTATGATTCTGCCGGAATAGCATTGAATGATAACGGCGGTTTAGACGTTTTCAAGGCCGGCGGTAAATTGAATAATTTGTTTGAGGTTGTCAGCAGCAATGCCTTGAAAATAAAAAAGCCGACCAGCGGCATCGGACATATCCGCTGGGCAACGCATGGCAAAGCCACGATTCAAAATGCGCATCCGCATTTGTCAAACGACGGCAAACTGGTTTTGGTTCATAACGGTATTATTGAAAATTATAAAGAATTGAAAGCCGAGTTGGAGCAGGAAGGTTTTGTTTTCAATTCTCAGACGGATACCGAGGTTGCCGTTCATGTCATTGACAGGGAATATCGCAAAGGCTGTTCTTTGGAACAGGCTGTCAGACAGGGCGTCAGCCTGCTCTCGGGTGCATTTGCCTTTTGTATAATGCACAAAGACGAAGCAGACTGTATTATCGCCGTCCGCAAAAATGCGCCGTTGATTATCGGTTTGAGCGATGATGAAAATTATATTGCCAGCGATATTCCGGCCGTCATCGGCAAGGTCAAAAAAATCATTTATCTGAATGACGGCGAAGTTGCCGTTGTCCGTAAAAATAATGTGGAAGTGACGGATTTGTCCGGCAATCTGTTGAACAAAAAAGTTGAAGAAATCGGCTTTAATCCGGAAGTTATCAGCAAGCATGGCTATAAGCATTTTATGCTTAAAGAAATTAACGAACAGCCGGATATTCTGCGCAAGGTATTGGCACAGCATATCAAAGCTTCTGACCTGCCGGTCAATTTGGGACAGGTAAAACTTAAGCTGGATTGGCAGCGGATAGAAAATATCTCTATTATTGCTTGCGGAACGTCTCTGCATGCCGCCATGGTCACAAAATATGTATGGGAGAACTGGTTGGGGCTTCCAGTTCAGATTGAAGCTGCCAGCGAATATATATACCGTAAAAATACCACCGGCAAAAATTCTCTGGTAATTGGCATTTCCCAGTCGGGCGAAACGGCTGATACAATTACGGCTGTCAAACAAGCCAAAGAAAAATCGGCTCAAGTTTTGATTGTAACCAATCGCGAGGATTCCAGTATTGTGCGTTATGCCGACAGCGTGTTGCCTTTGGAAGCAGGCATTGAAATCAGCGTAGCCGCAACCAAATCTTACAGCGCTCAGCTTTTGGCAATGTATTGGCTAGGTTTGTATGTGGCTGAGCAGAAAAAAACGCTGCAACCGGCAGAGCTTGGCAAAATCAAACAGGAAATGCTTGAGCTTCCGGCAAAAATGGAAGAAGTCTTAAGCAATGCGGAAAATATAAAAAGCGTAGCAGACAAGCTTCAAGCTTATAAAAGCGTTATTTATATTGCGCGCGGAAGCAATCAGGCATCGGCTTTGGAAGGGGCATTGAAGTTAAAAGAGATAAGCTATATTAATGCTAACGGCTATGCTGCCGGAGAGCTTAAACACGGGCCGATTGCCTTGCTTGACGAAAATATGCCGGTAATAGCTGTTTTGGCGCAAGGTGAAACCTATGCAAAAATGCTGTCGAACTGTGAAGAAGTAAAGGCCCGCAATGCAAAGCTTATTGCCGTTACTTCTGTTAAAGATAAGCATGCGGATAATCTCTTTGACGATATTTTAAGAGTTCCTGAAATCAGGGAAGATTTATCCCCGCTGCTGCTGAACATTCCGTTACAGTTGTTGGCTTATTATTTGGCAGATGGGCTGGGGCGCGAAGTCGACCAGCCGCGCAATCTGGCAAAATCTGTGACTGTGGAATAAAAATCGGCAAGTTGCCGTAAGAAAAGGCCGCTTGTTTTAGAAGGCGGCCTTTTCTATTGTCGTGTTTTGAGAAATAAAAAACTAAACAAATTCGTCAACTTCTTCGACAATTTCATTCTTTTCATAAAAATGCTTAAGATACGGATGCCCGCTGCGTTCTTTGTGTTCTTCTCTGATAATAGACTGGTTATTGTCATAAACGCCGACTTTGTGTGAGGTGCTGCCGGTACTTGACATACTCTCAGTATTATCATAAACGCCGCTGGCTGCCAAAGCTTCTATCGCGCTTGCAATATATGTGGGCGCCGTTGCCGCCAGACTGCTTTTTTCTTGCTCTTTTTCTTGCTGCGCGAATGATTGGCGCGAGTCGTTATGGCGGTCAGACGAATCATCATTTATTGAAACACTGTTTGTCGTATCAATGTTTTCTACAAAAGCCTCTCCCTGAATCCCAAGCGTGTAGCTTCTTTCCGTTCTGCGGGTAGGGGAAGGCGAGCCTGTAACTTTTCTGGCTGATGTGATACTCATTGCAATTCTCCAATGACGCTTCCTATATCTATAGTTATAACATGTATTTACAATAAAATCCATAATTATTTGATTTTAAGATAAAAACATCATAAAAAAGACACAAAACATTTCATTTTGTGTCTTTGTTGTCTTGATTAATGAAATAAGGCTTTAATTGCCGTCTTTTTTGTCTTTATTAATTTTTGATTCAATCTCAGCCTTTTTTTCTTTAGCTTTTTCAATAGCTTTTTTGCTTTTTTCTTCCAAATAAGCTCTCAGTCTGGGTAAATCTCCGGCATAAAAGATTGCCGCAACTGCCAATATAATTAACATCCATTCTAACATTTTATCGTCTCCTCGTTATTTAAGCTTTTCATTTTATGCAAAGTTTCCGTTGCGTCATATCTCTCGTCATATTTTTCAATTCCGCCGATAATTTTTTGATAATCTTCAGCAATTTTGAGATAATCATAATCTCTGTTTCTATTGTTAATGATATTTATTATTTTTACAAATCTAATCAGCGATTTATCTTCCATAAAACAGCGGGTGGCGGCTAATTCTTCCAAGCCGTTCAACTCGCCCATGCAGTAGCAGACGGCGTCGCAGCCGGCATTTAAAGACTTTTCCGTTTTTTCGGTCAGGCTGCCTTTAAGGGCATGCATATCAATCGCATCAGAAATTAAGAATCCGTCAAAACCGATAATGCCGCGGATAAGGGTTTTAATGGCTTTGGCACTTTGGGTAACCGGCCGAGTATCATCAATTGCCGATATTTGAATATGGGCAGTCATGCCGGCGGGAGCCTGATTATTGTATTGAAAAGGATAAAAGTCTTTTGCCAGCTCTTCAAGGCTGTAATTAAGCACCGGCAGTCCCAAATGCGGATCATTAACCGCGCGTCCGTGTCCGGGCATATGCTTAATACATGGGCAGATTCCGGATTTTATGTATTCTTCAATCATCATTCTGCCATAAGTTGCAGTCTTTTTTTCATCATTTCCGAAACAACGGCTTTTTAAAGCGGGGGTTGTGTCATTATAGGCAATATCCAAAACCGGAGCGTAATTCCAATTAATACCGGTATTGGATAAGTCTTTGCTTATCAATGCAGCATGGTTTCGCATTGTCCGCTCGGCAGTTCCCTTCCCGAAACGTTCTTCGATTTCTCCCAACTCAGCTTGCGCGGCATAAGGGGAAAAATCAGGTTCTGCCAGCCGCCTGATACGTCCGCCTTCTTGGTCAACGGCAATCAAAATATCATCTCTGCCGATTGTTTCCCTGATTTCTTTTGTTAAATTTTGCAGTTGCTTCTTGTTCAGGATATTGCGTCCGAAAAGCGTAATGCCGAGCGGATTGGCTTTTTCCAGCAAAAACTTTTCCTGACTGCTTAGTTCTGTTCCTGCAATTGAAAGCATTGCCGCTAAAATAGGTTTTTCCATGATTATTATACCAGCAAAGAGATGAAAAATTTAGAAACGTTAATCATATACCAGCCGAATATGTTTAAGTTGATGTGCAACAATTGTCCGACAGCAGGCAAAACGAAAATCAAAACAATAATTGCTATCAGTCCGGCTTGATTTGAATTAATGTATCTTTGGACCCAGATTGTGTGAATCCGGCCGAATAATATTTTTGATCCGTCCAACGGCGGAATAGGCAGCAAATTAAATATTGCCAATACGATGTTATAAACAACCATATTAACCATAAACATACTAAAAAGCCCATGCGCCAGCGGATGAGAGATATAATCTGCCGCATGCAGCAATCCGGCCGAAAGCAGGGCTAAACAAATGTTGGCAAGAATACCGGCAGAAGCAACTAACAGTCTGTCTCTGTCTGCCTTAAGTTTTGAAAAGCTGACCGGAACCGGTTTGGCCCAGCCGAAAATAAACCCGACGCCGGAATAATAAAGCAGTGCCGGTAAAACTATGCTGCCGAACGGCTCAATATGCTTTAACGGGTTCAATGAAAGCCGTCCGGCTTTTTGAGCCGTATCATCGCCCAATTTATAAGCAGTGTAGCCATGGGCAACTTCATGCAGAATAATTGCAATCAGAATCGGAATAAAATTAATTAAAACGGCTGCTATTTGAGAAATCATTTATTTTTTCTTCACGATACAGGTCCCGCCCAATGCTTTGATGTCGTTGCAGAGACGGTCTGCTTCGGGTTTCGTTTTGAAAGCGCCGGCCTTTAAGCGGTAAAAGGTTCCTTTGGTGCCCAAATCGGCACTTTCGATTTCATGCGGCTGTTTTGCCAGAACATTATATTTCTGGCTTAATGTTTTCCATGATTTTTCAATTGCGTTTTTGTTATTGGAAGACATTAATTGAACCTGCCAGGAGCCGGCGGGAGCCGTTAAGGCTAAAAACTCATCGCTTTTTGGCGTTTTCTTTTCTTCCTTAGCCGGTATGGCGGCCGGAGCGGGAACTTTTACTTCTGCTTTTGCAGGAATGGCAATTTGGGCGTTTTTTTCGTTGGCTTCTTGTATTGCCTGAGAAAGGGGCTTTTCCTGCGGTGTCGGCAAGTCTTCTTTTGCCGCTTGTGCTTTCGGTGCTTCCGCTACTTTGATTATTTTTTCGGCTTCTTCGACAACTTGCGCCGTTTCAATATTGTTATTTGCGTTTTCTTCAACCGCTGCCGTAATAATGGTGTCTATTGAAGCGGTTTCTTCTTCCGGCGTGATTACCGGAAGTTTAGGTTCTTCCGGAGGAGGAAGCAGATTTTCAACAGATTTGGCATTATCTTCGCTTTTATCCAAAATGCCGTAAACAGATTTGTCCTGATTTAAAATTTCCATGCCGCCGGGTTCTGTCGGCTGAACTTTAATGGCCGTTTGCGGACGGCGGATTACCGGCAATTCGGCATCGGTTTCCTGAGCATAACGGGGAGAAAGGACAAACCAGCCGACAATGCCCGCAAGCACCACGCCCGATACGGCGCCGATAAAAACGCTTTTTGACCTGTTCAGTTCGTTTTTTCTTTCTTCAAAAGACGTATTGGACTGTTCGGCAATTTTCTGGCGAAATTCATTCAGAAAATCTTCGTTTTTATTATCGTCTGGAAATTCTGGAAACATTTGGCTTCTCCCGCAAATAAACTTATTTTTTCCTTACAATAAAGCAAAAAACTTTATAATCTTTTAACATTTGGCCATAAATTCGCCATATTTCAATATTCACGCTAAAAACGGGTATGTGGGTCATATAGCTTTTTGTGCTCGTCAATGGCACACATGTCCGTCATATTGGCAATATATTCGCAGACCGTTTCCGCGATATCTGCTTCTTTGGATTTGGCATTAAGCTGTGCGCGGATATCCATAGGCAGGAGTTTCCAGTCATTCATGAAAATACTGAACAGTTCTTCAACAATCCTTTGCGATTTCATATCCATGCGCGCAACCGAAGTATTGGTGTAAAAATGCGCTTTCAAAAATTCGTGCAGCAATGAAATTTCCTGATGCATTTCCGGTGAAAAATCGACAATAAAACCTTTGTGCTTCCTGACGTCTTCCGGTGTGGCGATATTATATTTTTTGATATTTTCTTTTGTGTTGCCGAGAATGTCAAAAATCATGCGGGCAATCATATTGCGGGTTATGGCATAAATTTTCAGATTGTCATCGGCTTGCGGGTTTTCCGCTTCAAATTTATCCAGAATTTGTTTAATGAAAGGCAGTTCTCGCAATTCGGACATATTAAAAAATCCGGCGCGGAACCCGTCGTCGATATCATGGTTATTATAGGCGATGTCATCGGCAAAAGAGGCGACTTGGGCTTCGGCGGAAGGATAGTTTTTAATATCCAAATCAAAGCGTTTGTTAAACTCTTTCAGGTAACCGTTCGTAATTTTCTTTATCGGGCCGTTATGTTTGACTGTGCCTTCCAAGGTTTCCCAAGTCAGGTTAAGGCCGTCAAATTCGGGATAATGAATCTCGGTTTTGGTCATGATTTTCAAAGAATGGACATTATGGTCAAAGCCGCCGTATTTTTTCATGGCGTTTTGCAGGCCGCGCTCTCCGGCATGCCCGAACGGCGAATGTCCGAGATCATGAGCCAGGGCAATCGCTTCGCCGAGTTCTTCGTTGAGGTTCAAACATTTGCACAATGTCCGCGTAATTTGGGCAACTTCAATGCTGTGGGTGAGGCGGGTGCGGTAATTTTTGCCCTCATGATAGGCAAATACCTGCGTTTTCCCGTCCAGCCGGCGGAAAGCCGAAGAATGAATCAGCCTGTCTCTGTCCCGTTGAAAAGGGGAACGGATAATATTTATAAAGTCGGGATAAAGGCGCCCTCTGCTTTGTTCGGGGCGGGTCGCATAAGTTGCTAAGTCCATCTTTTTTTCGCTTTCAATAAGTTTATTTTTAATATACAGTGAAAAAAATATATTAGTAAAGGCATAAGATGAAAATTTCTACATACAACGTCAACTCTGTCAATGCCCGTCTGGAGAACCTGTCTGCTTGGCTTAAAGCGGAAAGTCCCGATATTGTCTTATTGCAGGAAATCAAAACCGAGTTTAATGATTTTCCGTTTTTTGAGCTGTCAGCTTTAGGCTATGATGCCAAAATATTGGGGCAGAAAAGTTATAACGGCGTGGCTGTTCTCAGCCGCCATAAAATGAAAATAATAGCGGAAGGCTTGCCCGGTTTTGCCGATGAAAATTCCCGCTATCTGGAAGCGGGCATTAACGTCGGCGGAACGGATTACCGCGTTGCGTCGATTTATCTGCCGAACGGAAACCCGCCGTACAATAATCCTGACGATACCTCAAAGTTCGAATACAAGCTGAGATTTATGGACGCGTTGTACCGACATGCTGAAGAATTGCTGCAGACAAGGGAAAATATCATTCTCGGCGGCGATTTTAATGTGATTATGAGCAATAAGGATGTCTATGATCCCGAAGTGTTCAGGAACAACGCTTTGTTTCGCCCCGAAGTGCAAAGCCGTTTGAAAGCAATTGAATATCTGGGCTTTTATGATGCTTACCGCACGCTTTATCCCGAAAATGTCGCCTATACTTATTGGGATTATGCCGGCGGCGCTTTTCAAAATGATTTGGGAATGCGGATAGATTACTTGTTCTTGTCGCCGTCCGCCGCCGATCGCCTGCTTTCCGTTGCCGTAGACAAGAATCCGCGCCGCAGCGTGAAGCCTTCTGACCATACCGTTTTAACAGCCGAGTTGAAATAAATGACAAAAAAGAAATCAAACAATGTCTCTCTGCCGGAGACCTGCGCTTTGGAAATTACCGGAACTTCTAAATTCGGAGATTTTACTGCCGCCACGCTCAAGCCGGAAGACAATCCGCAAAACCTGCCGATTTACGTCAGCGAAAACCGCCGCATCAAACCGGCGTTGGCAATAGGAGACCATTTTATCGGCAAACTGACTTTAAAAAAAGGCGTTGTTTCAGCCAAACCGGTTACCCGCTTGGGCGGAGCCGAACATCTTGAGGAAATTGTTTACGGCATTGTTGAGAAAAGAGGGCAGGGATATTATCTGCGTCCGTCCGAAAAAAACAAATATATGGATTATCTGCTGGATTATGACGGCAAGTCAAAAGACGGCGATTTCGTCAAAGTTTCTTTGAGCGGCGGAAGGCGTTTCAAACAGGCGAAAATTGTCAAAAATTTCGGACCGTTTGATTTAAATAAGGCAACGGCATCCTTAATTTTGGAACGTTATGGCATTCCGTACGAATTTTCGGCCGCGGTACAGAAAGAAACGCGGCATATGCCGCAGTTTTCCGCAGCAGGGCGCGAAGATTTGACAGGCCTGCCGCTGGTAACGATAGACGGGCAGGATTCTAAAGATTTTGACGATGCTGTTTATGCCCGTAAGACGGAAAACGGCTTTTTGTTGATTGTGGCAATTGCCGATGTCGCTTTTTATGTGCGGCACGGAACCTCTTTGGATAAAGAAGCATATTTGCGCGGCAATTCGGTTTATTTGCCGAATATGGTCGTGCCGATGCTGCCGGAAATTTTGAGCAATGATTTATGCTCGCTGCGCCCGAAAGAAAAACGCGCGTCAATAGCCTGCTTTATTGAAATAGACAAGCACGGAAACATCAAACGTTATGATTTCAAGCGCGCGGTCATAAAGTCTGCGGCACGTCTGACTTATAACGAAGTGCAAGAGGCGCTTGACGGTAAAAAGTCAGCGAATATCGCGCCTGTGTTTACTTCTGTTGTCAAACCGGTTTATGAGGCTTATCAGGCTTTGGCAGAAGCAAGGGATAAACGCGGCGCGCTGAATTTGGAAACGGACGAATATAAAATCAGGCTGGACGCCAAAGGCAATGTAATTGCCGTTGAAAAAGAAGAGCATTTTGTTTCGCATCGCATTGTCGAAGAGTTTATGATTGCTGCCAACATTTGTGCAGCCAAAGCTTTGGGCAAAAGCAAACTGCCGACAATGTACCGTATACATGAACGCCCGTTGGAAGATAAGCTGAAAGAAATAGAACCGCTGCTGCATAATCTGGGATTAAAATTGCCGGATATGGCTGCTTTGAAACCGGAACATTTTAACAAGATTCTCGATTTGTGTAGCAAAGGCGGTTATAACGCCGGCATCGGCGAACTGATTTTGCGTTTGCAATGTCAGGCCAAATATGCGCCGCTGAATATCGGGCATTTCGGTTTGGGGCTGACAGATTATGCGCATTTCACTTCGCCGATACGCCGCTATGCCGATTTACTGGTTCACCGCGCTTTGATAAAAGCTTATAAGATGCCGGACGGCGGAGAATTGGAAGATGAAGCAACGGTCAAACAATTTGAAGAAATAGGCGATCATTTATGTGTGACTGAGCGCCGCGCCGTAAACGCGGAAAGAGACATTATCGCCCGTTTTGTTTCCGCTTTTTTAACCCCGTCAATCGGCGCCGATTTTTGTGTTAAAATTTCGGGAATATCAAGCGCCGGCATTTTTGTAAAATTGGAAAATATCGGTGCGGAAGGGCTGATTCCGATGTCGTCTCTGCCGGCGGACAATTATCTTTTGTCGGTGGAAAGCATGGAATTGCTGGGCGAGAAAAACGGATTATGCTTTAAATTCGGAGATACCTTCAAAGCGCGTTTAATGGAAGCTTCGCCAATTACGGGAGGTTTGATTTTCAAATATATAGATCCGGAAGAGGGAACGGAATATTTTGAAAAAGGCGGAAAATTCAAAGGCGGTTTTAAGAAAGTCGAAGCGCTAAAAAAAGCCTCCGGAAAATCTCTGCGTTCAAATCAGGGCAAAAAAGCGGCAAAAGAAAAACTGCCCAAGAAAGCCCGCAAACAGAAACTGAAAGAAAACAATAAAAAGAAAAGCAAAAAGAAGTCAAACGCCAAATGAAAAAATGTATTTTAACAGCTTGCGGAATTTTGGCTTTAGTTCGTCCGGTCTTGAGTGCGGAGGAATTTGCCGATGCCGCAACATTCAGGGAAGCCTATTCTCGTATACAAAATGACTATATAAAGCCGGTGAATGCCACCCAAACAGCCGTCAATGTTATCAAAGGGCTGAATAAGGTGGATAAAAAGCTCAGGGTAGCGGACGATAATAAGCGCGTTTCACTTTATTATAACGGGCGGATTGTCAAAAGCTTTTTAAAACCTGAAAACAGTGAAGATATAAATGCCGCAGTCCTGTTGACCGGAAGAATGGTTAAAGCTGCGCAAAAAGTTTCAAAAACGGCTGATGAAAAAGATTTTGAAATTGCCGACATTATTTTGGAAGCCGGCATCAATAATCATTTGGACGGAGATTCTAAATATTATCCGGCATTCAGCGCCGAGAAAAAAGGGCAGCTTAAAAACCGCCGCAACTTTGCCGGCCGTATGATAGGCGATATATTATATATAAAGATTCGGGCGTTTAACAAATATACGCTTGAGAATTTTGAACAAACCTTGAAAGGTAATCCTGATTTTTCGGGCGTGATATTGGATTTGCGCTCTTCGCCCGGCGGTTCGTTAGCAGAAGCCTTAAAAATTGCAGATGCCTTTTTAGATGGCGGAATTATGGTTTCTGCCCGCGGAAAAAATGATGAATCTCAGCAATATTATAATTCTGTGTCGGGAGACGTGGCGCAAGATAAGCCTTTGGTGGTTTTGGTTGACGGAGAGACGACTTCCTCAGCTGAAATTGTGGCTGCGGCATTGCAGGAACAAAGCCGGGCCAAAGTGGTCGGAACCAAAACTTTCGGCAAAGGCACCAGACAAGATTTGTTTGCTCTGCCGAACGGAGCCGAACTGGGATTAACCACCGCTTATTTTTATACGCCTTCGGAAACGCCGTTGGACAAGAACGGACTCCGTCCGGATATTTGCACTTTTGAAATGCTGGACAGGAAAAATATTGGTGATGTCTTCAAAAAGGCTCAGCCGCCGCTTTGTCCGCAGGAAGCCAGAGAAAACAAAAATATTGATTTGGATATTGCCGAAGCGCTGATAAAAAGCAGAATATGAGTTTAAACGGCAAAGAGCCTTGATTTATTGCAAATCAAGGCTCTTTATTTGTAGGGTGGAATTAGTCTGGATTGTTCTTGAAGTAGAAGTATACCCATCTTGCTCCGAGGGCAGCCAGGCCAATCAGACAGACCCTGAGAAGCATCCAGCCGCTGCGGGCGGGAATATCCTCAATCTGGATGCCGGACCAAAGCTCAATGACGATGATTGAGATGATGTAGCCGACCATATAGAACCCGATAAGTCCGAAAAACAGCCCACCCCAGCTTATTTTAAAGTGAAGCGTAAAGGGGCATTTTTTGTTCTTAATCCAGAGATACATGCTGTACGAATACAGTGCGGCCAGACCGGTCAGGAAGGTTCTGAGAATCATCCAGCCGCCATGGGCGGGAATATTTTCTATCTGCGTGCCGGACCAAATCTCAATCAGTATTCTCGAGTTATTGTAACCGACCATGTAGAATAAAATCAGACTCAGAAGCAGGCCGATAATGTGGACTCTTTTGTTGATGTCTTGCAGACAATAGAGCAGGGAGTATCCGAGCTCGTTCATTAGTTCTTTCATATTCTTGTTTTAATTAGTTTGCGAAAAGAAAAATTATTGTCTCAAGCCAATCGGTTCCACCGTTTAACATTTAATAGGGACAATAATTTGTAAAGTATCGCCACTATAACATATAATTGTCCGTGATGCAATAGACAAAATTGCGAAAATATCGTCGTGATCTTCAAAATATTCAGAATTTGATGTGAAAATATGGTTGACAATCCTCTCAAAAAATGTATATTACGCCTAAATGTTTAAATTGAAACCTTAATTAAAGAGTAAAAAAATGGCAAAAGCAGTAAAAGTTAAAGTAAAATTAGAGAGCACAGCCGGTACAGGCACATTTTATCTCGCTGAAAAAAATCCGAGAACTCATCCAGAAAAACTGACTTTGAAAAAATATGACAAGAAGTCTAAAAAGCACGAAGAGTTCGTTGAAAAGAAATTAAAGTAATCTTTTCCGATTTTCGCAGATTTTATAAAAGTACCATTGCTCAGGCTCTGGTACTTTTTTATTTTGATTAAATTGCCGTTCAGGCCGTGCCAGTCGTTCAGGTCGTACTTGCTTTCCGTCCGGAGGGTTGCCG
This sequence comes from uncultured Alphaproteobacteria bacterium, assembly GCA_949493535.1. GTDB lineage: Bacteria > Pseudomonadota > Alphaproteobacteria > RF32 > CAG-239 > CAJLXD01. The sequence goes on along the minus strand of CASZWJ010000002.1, from coordinate 288,584 downwards.
CGTTTTTTGGTGCGAGCAACGCGAGCCGTACGTCAGCTAATTTTCGCCGTCAAACGCGCCGCGTTTGTATTCTTCTTTGAGTTTTTCAATATTAACATCGGTATATCTTTGGGTCGTGGTGAGAGAGGCGTGGCCCAACAGCTCTTGGATAGACCTCAGGTCTGTTCCTTGAGCGAGCAGGTGCGTTGCAAAAGAGTGGCGGAGAGCATGGGGCGTCAAATTATCGGGAAGGCCCAGAGAAGACCGTATCTTTTGCATTTGCCTTTGAATAATCCGCGGGGATAACCGCTCTCCTCTTGCCCCGACAAATAAAGCTTCTCCGTTATGGAAGCTGTAAGGGCATTCGGCCATATAGGCTTTCACCGCATCTTTGACTTGAGGCAGTACCGGCACAATCCTGTCTTTATTGCCTTTGCCTCTGATGCGGATAAAATCATTGTTATTAATATCCCCGACGTTCAGGTTAAGGGCTTCAGAGATTCGCAAACCGCATCCGTAGAGTATTGTCAAAATGGCGGCATCTCTAAGCCCTTGCCATGATTTTTTTGATAATTGGGCGCTTTTTTCCAAAACGTTGAATGTCTGGTCGATTTCTAAAGCTTTGGGCAGCACTTTATTCTGTCTGGGCGATGATATTGCGCTGAGAGTGGTGTTTTGCAGAATTTTATGGCTGTTGAGATATTTGAAAAAGTTTTTGATTGTTGAAATACGACGGGCAAGAGACGATTTATCCAACCCATGCGCCGCGCACTCGGAAATATAAGAGCGAAAATCGCGCACTTCAAGCTTAGCCAAATCCTTGAGAGACAAATCTTTGTCAAAATATTTAAAAAAATCAGACAAATCGCGGCAGTATCCGTCAAGCGTGTGCAGCGAATAGCGGCGTTCGTCTTTGAGCCATGCCTGCCATTGTCTGATAATTGTCAGAACGTCATCATCTGCTTTATATTCAATTTCTTTTTTCATATTTTCAGTATGCGTTAAAAACATTAAAAAAGTTTTTAGAATTTTGCTTGTTTACAGTTTTGCAAAATATGCTATGGTAATAGGCAAAACAAATTACAAACTTAATAAAGCTATGTCATGAAAAAATTATTATTGCTCTTCAGCTTTTTTGTTTTGCTGGCATCCTGCAAAGATTTTCCGTCAGATAATGAAATCTGCGGATACGGTATTGTCTGTCGTACGGCCAGAGTGTATGTCGGCAGCTTGTCTCACATAGTGATGTATCTTGATAACGGAAAAATTCTTCGGGCTTCAGATGCTTTTGATCCAAACAACGGGGCTGTTAAGAAAACATCTTTGGCACAAGTAAACGATACGGTTTTTTATAATGCCAAAGGCGAAATCCTTGATATCCGTTTTCGGCGCTGAAATAAAAGCGAAGCAAAAAAGTCCTTTCCCTGTCGGAAAGGACTTTTTTTGTGTGTAATTTTCAATCAAATTTGTTTTAAAATCATAAGCTTGTTATCATTGCTTTGCGTAATAAATAAGAGGTATGCCTTGTCTGAATTTGTCGGCGTTTTGCTGCCGCTGCCGTTTAATGATGTGTTTGATTATAAAGTCGAAACGACGGATAACGTTGTTTTAGGCTCAATCGTGCGTGTGCCTTGGGGGCGGGAGCAGCAAATAGGCGTCGTTTGGAAACTCGGCAAATCTTCCGATTTGGATGAGAAAAAAATCAAGCCGGTTGCAGAGGTTTTGAACTTTCCGCCGTTATCTGACGAGCTTCGTAAATTCATCGGTTTTGTCGCTGCTTACAATATGGCTTTTTTGGGGTTGGCGTTGAAAATGGCTATAAGTGCCAAAGGGGCTTTTGACGGCGCCAAAACCACAACTTTATATACGCTTTCCGGTAAAACGTTGGCCGAAGCCAAGCTGAAAAATTCCGATGCCCGCTGGCGCGTGATAGAGCTTTTGAAGCATTATCCTTATACCCGCGCCGAAATAGCCGCCGGAGCAGGCGTCGGGCAAAGCGTAATAAAAACGATGATAGATGCCGGCGTTTTGTCACCGATTATTGTTGAAAACAAAAAAGAATATGCTGAGCCGCAAGGAGATTTTTATAAGGTCGGTTTAACTGCCGAACAGCAAGCCGCCGCCGATATTCTGGTCGGCAAAATCGGCGAGGGGTTCTCGGTAACGCTGCTTGACGGCGTAACGGGTTCCGGCAAAACCGAGGTCTATTTTGAGGCCGTAGCCAAAGCTTTGGATAATGGCAAACAAGTGGTAATAACCGTTCCTGAAATTGCCTTGACCAGCCAATGGCTCAGCCGTTTTGAGCGACGTTTCGGCGTCAAGCCTGCCTGTTGGCATTCAGGGCTTGGAACCAGAGAGCGGGCAGATACTTGGACGGCAATTGCCGAAGGGCGGGCAAAGGTGATTGTCGGAGCGCGCTCGGCGCTGTTCTTGCCTTATTCCGATTTGGGGCTGATTGTTATTGACGAAAGCCACGACCATTCATACAAGCAGGAAGACGGCGTCAATTATCAGGGGCGCGATATGGCTGTCGTCCGTGCCAAAATGGAGAATTTTCCGCTGATTCTGGCGACGGCGACGCCGGATTTGGAAACGCTGAACAATGTAGAAGAAGGCAAATATGATGTTGTTAAGCTTGGCAGCCGCTATGCCGGCGCCGAACTGCCGTCAATCAATATTATAGATTTGAAAAAAGACAAACCGCAAAAAGGCGAGTGGGGAACTTCTTGGCTGGCGCCGTCTTTGGTTGCCGCCTTAAAAGAAAATCTGCAAAAAGGCGAGCAGTCCATGCTGTTTTTAAACCGGCGCGGTTATGCGCCGCTGATTATCTGTCGGGATTGCGGACACCGTATCCAATGCCCGAACTGTACGGCCTGGCTGACTGAGCACCGTAATTCAAAGTCTTTGGTCTGCCACCATTGCGGACATTCAGTTCCGATACCCAAAACTTGTCCGGAATGCGGTTCCGAAACCGGGCTGACGGCTTGCGGCCCCGGTGTCGAACGTGTCGCCGAAGAAATTAGGTTCAGGTTCCCCGAGGCAAGAGTGAAGATTATTTCAAGCGATATCACCTCAACGCTTGCCGATGTGTCTGACGTTATTAAGGAAATGGAGGCCGGAAATGTCGATATTTTAATCGGCACTCAGATTCTGGCTAAAGGGCACCACTTTCCGAGCCTGACGCTGGTTGGTATTGTTGATGCCGATTTGGGGCTTATGGGCAGTGATTTGCGGGCAACAGAACAAACATATCAGCTGTTGTCGCAGGTTTCGGGGCGAGCCGGAAGGGGAGAGAAGAAGGGTACTGTCTATCTGCAAACGCTTTATCCTGAGAATGCGGTGCTGAAGGCGCTTTTGTCGGGCAATCGCGAAGAATTTTTGAGTTTGGAAAAGAAAACGCGCCGTCTTTTAAAACTGCCGCCTTATGGTAAGCTGGCCGCGGTTATTGTTTCCGGAAACAATCGCGAGCAGACGGAGCGCGTGGCGGCGTGGCTCGGACAATGCGCGCCGAATACGGATTCCATAACAACGCTGGGACCTGCTCAGGCGCCGATTTACATGCTGCGCGGCAAATACCGCTACCGGTTGCTTCTGAAAACGGCAAAGCTTATTCGGATTCAGGAGGTGTTAAGGAACTGGCTGAGCCGGATAAATATTCCGAATAATGTTCGGGTGGAGGTGGATATTGACCCTTACAGTTTTATGTAGGATTCTGCAAAAAGAACAGGTTACCCACCACGGAAAAAGTTTTTGTTTAACATTTTAAAACTTTTTAATAAATTAGAAACTAATTGTTCTATAGTATGAACGCAACCGAAAAAAAGATGTTTGAGTAGAGTATTTAATATTGAAAAAAGATTCTAAAACCAAAATAGCTTCTGTTTATGCTTCGGCCTTATACGATGCTGCCGAAGAAAAAAAAGCCGTAGACAAAGTTTATGCTGATATTCTGATATTGCAAAAACTGGCTGATGAAGAAAAAGATTTTTTGAAATATTTTTCCAATCCGCTTTGGAGTAAGGATTCTAAAAAGTCGGCCTTAAAAGAAATCGCAGCTAAAATCAAAATTTCAAACGAAACGCTGAATTGTCTGGATGTTATTGCCGATAATAACCGTTTTGCGGAATTGAAGCTGATTTTGGAAGGTTTTGTTCATTTGTATTATCAAAAACATGGCATTGCCGAAGTTGAAGTTTCTTCTGTTAAGCCTTTGAGTGCTTCTCAGAATAAAAAGCTGATTGCCGAATTAGAGGCTAAAATCGGCAAAAAAGTTGTTGCTAAATATGTTCTTGCCCCTGAATTGTTAGGCGGTTTGAGAATAAAATACGGCTCAAATATGATAGATGATTCTATCATGGGAAAATTAAATCGTTTAGAAATAATGATGAAAGGTGGACAATAATGTCTGTACACGCAAGCGAAATATCCTCCATTATCAAGGAAAAAATCGCCAAGACCGATGTTGGTATTGATGTTTCCGAGGTCGGGCGGGTTCTGTCTGTAGGTGATGGTATCGCCCGTATCTACGGGTTGGATAAAGTTCAGGCCAATGAATTGGTGGAATTTGAAAACGGCATTAAAGGCATGGCTCTCAATCTTGAAGAGGATAATGTCGGTGTCGTTATTTTCGGTTCTGACCAAAATATTAAAGAGGGCGATACGGTAAAACGTACGGATAAAATTGTGAGCGTGCCGGTCGGAAAGCAGCTTTTAGGGCGTGTTGTCGACGCTTTGGGTGATCCTATTGACGGTAAAGGCGAGATTGGCGCAAAAGAATACAGCCTTTCTGAGGTTAAGGCTCCGGGTATTATTGCCCGTCGCAGCGTTTATGAGCCGATGCAGACCGGTTTGAAGATTGTTGACTCTCTGGTGCCGATTGGTCGCGGCCAGCGTGAATTGATTATCGGTGACCGCCAAACCGGCAAGACCGCCATTATCATTGATACGATTCTTAACCAGAAACAGATTAACGATAAGGCCAAGTCTGAAAAAGATAAATTGTACTGCATTTATGTCGCTGTCGGCCAAAAACGTTCGACCGTGGCTCAGGTTGTTAAAACCTTGCGTGATGCAGGTGCCATGGATTATACCATTGTTGTTGCCGCAACGGCTTCCGATCCTGCGCCGATGCAGTTTATCGCGCCTTATTCCGGTTGCGCAATGGGCGAATATTTCCGCGATAACGGAATGAACGCCGTTATCTTCTATGATGACTTAACCAAGCAGGCGACGGCTTATCGTCAAATGTCCTTGCTGCTCCGCCGTCCGCCTGGGCGCGAAGCTTATCCGGGGGACGTTTTCTATTTGCACTCTCGTTTGCTTGAGCGCGCAGCAAAAATGAATGACGAATTAGGCGGCGGTTCATTGACGGCTTTGCCTGTTATCGAAACTCAGGCCGGCGACGTGTCAGCCTATATTCCGACGAACGTCATCTCCATTACCGACGGACAGATCTTCTTGGAAACAAGCTTGTTCTATCAGGGTATCCGTCCGGCAGTTAACGTTGGTATTTCGGTTAGCCGTGTCGGTTCCGCAGCTCAGATTAAGGCAATGAAACAAGTTGCCGGTAAGATTAAGCTTGAATTGGCACAATATCGCGAAATGGCTTCTTTTGCCCAGTTTGCATCAGATTTGGATGCTGCAACCAAGCAGCTGCTTGCCCGTGGTGCCCGTTTGACCGAACTTTTGAAACAGCCGCAGTATCATCCGATGCCGGTTGCTGAGGAAGTCGTTTCTATTTTTGCCGGCGTAAGAGGCTATTTGGATCATATCGAGCTGAAAGAAATCAGCGAGTTTGAGAAAAAAGCTTTGGCTGACATGAAAGCAAATTATCCTGAATATCTGAATGAAATCAGGGAGAAAAAAGTTATTTCCGAAGAATTGGATAAGAAATTGACCGAATTCTTTGATAACTTCCTGAATGAATTTAAGAAGACTGAAGAAGCAGCTTAGGACAAGAATATGGCAGGACTAAAAGAGTTAAGAACTCGTATCAGTACTATCAAATCTACCCAAAAAATCACTTCGGCAATGAAGATGGTTGCTGCTTCCCGTTTACGCAAAACTCAGGGGCTTATTTCCAAATCCGAGTTTTACAATAATAACCTTCTGGCCTCAGCCAACCGGTTGATTTTTGAACTGAAACAACAGGAAGAAATCACCGGTGAGGCTGTTGTCTGGCCCAAACTGATGTCCGGTACCGGACAAAATAAAAAGTACCTGCTTTTGGTTTTCACCTCTGACCGCGGTTTGTGCGGCAGCTATAATTCGGCCGTAGCCAAAGAGGCTGCCCGCCGGATTGAGGAGTTGAAAGCAGAGGGAAAAGAAGTTTGTATTTATTGCGTCGGTAAAAAAGGCAGCGATATTTTGAAAAGAAAATATGCTGATTTGATTGTCGGAACCAAGGAAGGCGTTTCTTCCAAAGGGGCAAAATATTATGAAGCGTCAGACATCGGCTATTATATTCTCGATGCATACAACAAGGGCGAAATAGATGCCTGCGAAGTAGTCGTGAGCCGGTTCCGTTCGGCTATTAACCGCGAGATTAAAGCCGGACCGTTGTTGCCGGTAAAAATTGAAGATTATGAATATAATAAGCTTCATGTTCCGACAAATGTGGTTAGCGGCGCTTTTTATGATTACGAACCGGGAAAAATGGAACTTCTTGAAGGTATTTTGCCGCTGATTTTCCGCGGATCTATTTTTCAGGCAATTGTCCATTCTCAGGCGTCGGAGCACGGTGCCCGCATGACCTCTATGGATAATGCAACGCGCAATGCCAGCGAGATGATAAATAAACTGACAATTAAATACAACCGCATTCGCCAGACGGCAATTACCACCGAGTTGATTGAGATTATTTCCGGTGCGGAAGCGCTTTGATATTAGAGTTTTAAGGAGACTGAAATGACAGAGAAGAAAACCACTACCGCCAAAAAGGCAGCCGCTGTAAAAAAGCCGGCCAAGGTTTCTGCTGCCAAACAGCGTGCTGAAGAATTTGCCGCTGAAGAAAAAGCGATTGCAGAAATCAAGAGCAACAATAAAAAAGATGTTGCCAAGATAAAAAAAGAGATCAAGAAAGACAAACCCAAGGGTTCATTGGGGCGCATTTCTCAGGTTTTGGGTGCGGTTGTGGACGTTAAATTTGAAAATGTTGACGAACTGCCGCCTATTTTGACCGCATTGGAATGCGACAACCATGGCCGCAATCTGGTTTTAGAAGTTGCCCAGCACTTGGGCGAAGAAGTTGTCCGCTGTATTGCTATGGATACGACAGACGGTTTGGTCAGAGGTTTGGAAGTTGTCAATACCGGACACCCGATTGAAGTTCCGGTCGGCCCGGAAATGTTGGGACGTATTATCAACGTGATTGGCGAACCTGTTGACGGGCGCGGCGAAGTCAAAACCAAAAAATATTTGCCGATTCACCGTCCGGCTCCTGCCTTTGTCGACCAGTCGACTGATACCGAAGTTTTGTCAACCGGCATTAAGGTTATTGATTTGCTCGAACCTTATGCCAAAGGCGGCAAAATTGGTTTGTTCGGCGGTGCCGGCGTGGGCAAAACCGTGTTGATTATGGAATTGATTAATAATATTGCCAAAGGCCATGGCGGCTATTCCGTATTTGCGGGCGTTGGCGAAAGAACCCGCGAAGGCAATGACCTTTATCATGAAATGATTGATTCCGGCGTTATTGATTTGGAAGGCGACAAGTCTAAAACAGTGCTTGTTTACGGTCAGATGAACGAACCTCCCGGAGCGCGTGCCCGCGTAGCTTTGTCCGGTCTGACTCAGGCCGAATATTTCCGCGATGAAGAACATCAGGACGTTTTGTTCTTCGTAGATAATATTTTCCGTTTCACTCAGGCCGGTTCAGAGGTTTCCGCTTTGCTCGGACGTATTCCTTCCGCCGTTGGTTATCAGCCGACTTTGGGTACAGATATGGGTGCCATGCAGGAACGCATTACTTCAACAAAGAACGGTTCCATTACTTCCGTTCAGGCTGTTTACGTGCCTGCCGATGACTTGACCGATCCGGCTCCGGCAACCACATTTGCTCACTTGGATGCAACAACCGTGTTGTCCCGTTCAATTGCCGAATTGGGTATCTTTCCGGCGGTAGATCCGTTGGATTCGACTTCTCGCATCCTTGATCCGCAGATTATTGGTGAAGAACACTATATGGTAGCCCGTCAGGTTCAGGAAATTTTGCAAAAATACAAATCTTTGCAGGATATTATTGCCATTCTGGGTATGGATGAGTTGTCTGAAGAAGATAAACTGACGGTGGCTCGTGCCCGTAAGGTTCAGAGATTTTTGTCTCAGCCGTTCCACGTTGCCGAAGTCTTCACAGGTACGCCGGGCGTATTTGTCAAACTTGAAGACACGATTAAAGGCTTCAAAGGCATTATTGAAGGTAAATATGATAATATTCCCGAACAGGCATTCTATATGGTCGGTACCATTGAAGATGCTCTGGCTAAAGCCAAAAAAATGGAACAGGCTGCATAAAAGTTAGGATAAGACATGTTAAAAGAAATACTTTTCCGCATCTCTCGCCCGTATAAGGTTTTCAGCACAAAAAAAGTTGCTGCTGTACAAATACCGGCTGTTAATGGCGATATAACCATTCTGCCGGGCAGAGCACCGACTTTGTTTTTGCTGCGTGACGGGATTGTGCAATTGCTGGATAACCAGCTTAAGCCGACTGAGCGTTATTTCATCAAAGGCGGTTTGGCAGACGTTGCCCGCAACCGTTGTGCGATTTCCAGCGAAAAAGTGTTTTCCGTAGACGGTATAGAACTTCAGAGAGCAAAGGAAAAAAGAGATACGGCTTTGCATGAAGAAGATCGCGCCTTTTATGATTTTGTCGTGACAACTTTGGAAAATGCCAAAAGATAAAACCGAAAATTAAAAGCCTCCGCAATGGAGGCTTTTTTTATGGAGTTTATTTATTCTTTTTAACATTAATTTTTTTGAATTTTTGCTTTTCCTGCGGCGATTTTGGAATAGAAACGCTCAGAACGCCATTGTTATATTCGGCATCAGCCTGATTGTAGTCCAAATCCCAAGGTAATGGAATGGTTCTTGAAACCTTGCCGTAATACACTTCGGAAAAACAGCCGTTGTCGCATTTTTCCGAAACATGTTTGCGTTTTTCGCCGCTGACGGTCAGGTAGCCGTCGGAAGAAAGCTCAATGTCCATATCTTCTTCGGCAACGCCCGGCATTTCGGCATAAACGACAACGGAATCTTTGGTGTTGCTGACTTCTACTTTGAGTTCTGAAGCTCCGTCTTGCGTTTTGGGAAAATCAAACATGTTCCAAAACTGGTTGAGCAGGCCGCGCATTTCGTTCTTGGCAGAACTTAAAGATAAACCGTGGTTGTTGCTTTTGTCTGTTTTTATAATTTCGTTTCTCATTTTTTATCTCCCTCATGAAATAAATATCAGACTAACAGGTCAAATCTGATGCGATAATTTGTTCTAGTTTGTTTTTTGCCTGTTCTAAATCTGCTGCATTTTCCGGAGTACCGCCGTTGCGATCCATGTAAAAAAGCAATTTGTATAAAGCCAGAGTCGGATCGTCTCCTGCATCGTCAATCAGGCTATTAACCATGGTTTCCGCATCCTGTTGGAAAGTCTCGGGCGGCGGGCCGTAATGTTTTCCGGCATGAAGATTTTCACTTGTCTGCATAAGCTTTCTCCTCATATACAGTATCTATATATGAGATAGCCATGATTTGCTTTTTTTCAGCCTGACCGATAGGTTAGGGTAAAAGAAAGCCCCTGGTCTTGCGGGCAGGGGTGGAATTGTTTATTTTGATTTTTGATTTGGTTTGGAAGCGTTTTCTTTTTGCTCTTTGCGCTTCATCCATTTCATTTTGGCATATAGGCGCATATCGGCGACTTGGTCTGTTTCGTCGACAATTTCTTTGCCGAGGATTGTTTCGATAATATCTTCCAAAGTGACAATGCCAGCCCAGTTTGAAAATTGGTCGATAACCAGAGCCATGTGGTTGCGGTCGTCAATCATATTTGATAAAACGAGTTCTAAAGGCGCTTCCGTAGAATAGCTGCGCATCGGGCGGGCATATTCCAAAACCAATTGGTCGTCTTGGGCTTTATATGAGCTTGATTTGTGGATATAGCCGGAAAAATTCTGTTCGTGTTCATCGACAATCGGAAAACGGGAAAACGGCGATGAAATAATGAAATTGTCAAATTCTTTAATAGTCATCTGCGGACGGACCGTATGAACCACAATACGAGGCGTCATAATATCTTTGACCTTGACGTCCTGCAGGTTGATGATATTGGCAATAACGCGGTATTTGTTTTCGTCAATGACGTTTTCATCGCGTCCCATTTTGGCAAGGGCTTTGATTTCGTCTTTTATGTCTGAATCTTCGCCGTTGGAATCAAACCAGCGGGTAATGAGTTTCGAAACCCATAAAAACGGTTTGAGGATAAACATCATAAATTCAAGCGTAATGACCATTGACGGGATGATTTTTTTCCAATATTTGGCGCCGATGCTTTTAGGCAGGATTTCTGATAAAACCAATATGGCAATGGTCATTAGTCCTGATGCCAATCCGATATAGGCATTGCCGTACATTTCGGCAACCTGAGCGCCGACGCCGGTAGCGCCGACCGTATGGGCAATTGTGTTCAAAGAAAGGATGGCTGCCAGCGGGTTGTCAATATTCTGCTTCATATAAGAAACTTTTTTATAAAGCTTCGGGCTTTTTTCTTCCAATTGGGCAATATAGCTGGGGGTAATTGAGAGAAGCGCCGCTTCCATTACCGAACATATAAAAGAAATGCCGATGGCCATCAGCGCAAAGAAAATCAAGAGTGTCATTTTGTTTTTATTAAGCCTTTTATAATTAATAACAATAGCAGAATAACAAAAATTTATAGAAAAATAAAGTCCGATGTGTTAATTATATTATATATAAATTTTTGAAAGATCTGCCCATGGTGAAAAAAACAGCCTTTGTCAGCGATTTTGACGGAACGATTACTCAGGAAGATTTCTTTTGGTATGTTTCAAAAGAATATCTCAGTGAACAGGCTTTAAAAGCATGGCAGTTGTATCTTGAGGGCAGGGAAACGCATCTGAATGCCCTTAACCGCATTTTCGGGCAAATACGGATTCCGCAAAAGCAATTTGACGCTTTTATCAAACAAATTCCTTATGATAAAGCTTTTCCCGAGATAGCGGCATTATGCGCCGAACGGAAAATTCCTTTTTACATCTGCAGCGCCGGCTGCGACTATTATATTGACCGCATTATCGGGGAAGATATTAAGAAGTTTGATATTCATCTGGTGACAAACCATGGCGTTTACAGCGAACAAAACGGGCTGGAGATGCTGCCGCAGCCTAAAGGCAGCCCTTATTATAATGCCGAGGTCGGCATTTCCAAAGCGGCGGTTGTGCAAAAGCTTAAAGACGAAGGATATTTTGTGGTTTTTGCCGGAGACGGCCCGCCCGATGCGGCGCCGGCAGCTTTGGCCGATGTTGTCTTTGCCAAAAAGATGTTGTTGAAATTATGCATGGAACAACAAATTCCCTGCCTTGAATTTAAAGGTTTTGACGAGATATTTAATTATCTGAAAGAGAGGTAACATGCAGTATCAAAATTACTATACCAACCGTCAGATAAATATTCCTTATCTGCTTAAAATCGGCTATGGAAAAATCGGCCGTATCGGCAAATATCTGGTTGATAAAGGTTTGTCAAACGTCGCGCTGTTCTGGAGCGAGGGAATGGAAGATATAATCGGCGGCAAGCTTTATAAAGGTTTTGAGCAAAACGATATTGAAGTCGTCTGCCAAAAGGACGTCCGTTTTATTAATATTGAAGAAATTGACAAGACGGCCTTTAATTTGCCGCGCAATACGGATGCCATTGTCGGTATCGGCGGTGGCAAGGCGCTTGATTTTGCCAAATACTGCGCGCATTTGCTAAAAAAGCCTTTTATTTCCGTGCCGACCTCAACGTCAAATGACGGGTTTTGCAGCCCCAATACGTCTTTGCTGGTAGACGGCAAGCGTAAAAGCGTCAAATCCAGCATTCCTTTCGGCGTTGTGATTGATTTGGACGTAATAAGCAAAAGCCCTAAGATTTTTCTTTATTCCGGTATCGGCGATATGATTTCCAAAGTGACGGCTTTGTGGGATTGGAAGGTATCTTTCCGCAAAGGCTATGAGCGCTATAACGATTTTGCGGCAATGATGGCTTATAATTCAATAGATATTTTGCAAATCCGCCAAGGCAGTGACGTTATGTCTTCTGACTTTCAGCGCAGTTTGGCAACCTCGCTGCTGTTGAGCGGAATTGCCATGGAAATTGCCGGAACATCCCGTCCTGCCAGCGGATCGGAACATTTGATTTCCCATGCGCTTGATGAGACGGCAAAACGCCCGCGAATGCATGGCCTGCAAGTCGGCGCTGCAACATATCTGTGTGCGCTGCTGCAAAATAATCCTTCGACAGATAAAGTGCGTGAGTTTTTACATGCAACCGGATTTTTTGACTATGTGGCGGAAGATGCATTTTCAAAAGACGAATTTATTAAAGCCTTGCATCGGGCACCGTTAATCAAGCGCGATTATTATACTGTTCTTTCTGAAAAAGACAGCTATAGCCGCGCCTTGCATTATATTGAGACAGATGCTGTTTTAAAGAGGTTGATAAAATAGAAAAAAATTGTTCGGCTGACCTAGACTTACAGGCATTCGTGATTAAATATCCTTGCAGTTTGAAACTTATGGACTTTAAGGATATTTTTTGATGTATACTCAGCCAGAAAGCAATGATTATTATCAACTGAACGGAAAATACCGCCTGAATAAGATTTCCGGAAAAAACTGTTCGGTCATGCTTCGTAATAACGATGACGAAATTCAGGCCGTTATTGATGTCTGTAATGACAAAATTTCGCGCATCGGCGGATTTTCCGGCGGAAGAATGACCGGAAACGGGCGTTCTGAATTGGTCTCTTTTATCAAGGATAATAAGCTTTCCGTCACCAGTACCGGAGCCAGAGATTTAGGCGTGAGCGTTTATCATCCGGAAAAAGGGGATGAAGAATATTTAACTGCAGCTGAATTGTCAAAAAAATTAAAAGGGGATATTTCCGGCGCTCATTTGACGGTCTATAATTATAAAAAACGCCGGATGGATATAAAAGCTTCGACCAAGGGTGCTGTGTTAAACTTGTCAAAAGCTGCGGTAAAAAAACTGGTCATCGGCGAAAACAGCAATTTGGTTATTGATTTGCGTGATAATCCCTACATTGAAACGCTTGTTGTCAAAAGCGGTTTTACCGGCAATATCAACCTTTCTCGCAACAGCGTTAAAAAAATCGAAATTTCCGATAACTGCCGCTGCGAGTTAAATATGAACGACAGTTTGAAATGTTTTGATTTGAATATCGGCGATGTGTTCAGCGGTGTGCTGACAATCAAAAATTCCTGTTTTCATAAGCTGAATATCGGCTATTACAGCTATGCCGAAATTAATTTGTCTTCCAATTGGGGCAAGCGTGAGGTTAATGTCGGCAATTCTTTTCGCGGCAAATTGAATATTGACAGCGTACATGTGCCGTCTGTGCGTATCGGCAACGATTGCAAGGGGCGCATTCGTGTCAGCAGTAAAGATGACGGCAAGGATATGCCCAAAATTGAGATTGCCGACGAATTTAACGGCAAACTTGATTTAAGCGATTCAAAAAATGTGACGCGTTTGGAATGCGGCAGAAATAGCGGCGGCAGAATTAATCTGCTTGGCTGTCCGTCATTAAAAGTCGTGCGCTTGGGCGAACACTTCCACGGAAAAGCCGATTTCAGCGAGTCCGGCATAGAATATCTTCGTGCCGGCAAAGATTGTCAGGGAGAACTGATTTTGCTGGGATGCGAAAATCTGGCATTAATAAAAATGCCTAATGAACAGCAAAAAAGCGTAACGATTGACCGTTCGCCGATAAAAGTTAAAAATGACGGAAAAGAAGTTTATTATTCTTTTTATGAACGAGAATTGCCAAGAGAATATTTTACGCCTTTTTATCAAGATTGGTATAATACGGCAAAAAGGATTTTCAAAGAAAAAATAATGAGTTAGTTTAAATCTCCTAAAATAATAATCCTTGAGATTGTGAATTTTTTGTGATATATTTTAAATATACCGCATCAGTCGTGATAGGGGGTTATTATGATGGATAAGAATATCAAAACAGTCGGCCTGTCTTTTGTTGAAAGCTTGGATAATAAAGATTTGGCCAAAGATGAACTTTTCGCGCAATTATATAAAATTATCGGCAGGGATAACGATTTGAACGATATGCGCCTGCCTTCGGCTCCTTCAATAGCCTATTTGGAGAGTAATAAGGCCAAATATCAGATTAAGGCCTATGAAAAAAAGATTGCGTCAACGTTTAGCAAACTGAACCAAACCGAAAAAATCGGCGATAAAAAGGCGCTTCTGGATGTGTTGAAGATTTTAACGGCCAAACCGCGCGATTATGCGGTTATGGCGCTGGACAGCTATCTCAGAATGGATAAAGCGAATACCATAGACGGTTTTTATAAAGAATATTCAGACTTTGCAGAACGGCAGAAAGAACTTTCCGGCGGCAAACCCCGCGATGCAGAAAATCAGGCCGGAAAAAATGATAATAAATTAAGTGTCAGATTTATGCTTCATGCGGCAGGCAAGGGAGCAGAAATAGCATAAAAAACTTCATTATTTAGCAGCTAAAGCAAAGCCCCTGTTTCTCCGCAGGGGCTTTATTCTTGCTATGCCGCGCGTCGGAGCGGTCTGGCAGAATTAGCTTTTCCTTTGGGTTTGCCCCCTTGCGCGCGGGAAGCTTTTGCCGGAGCGCTTGTATTAAAGCTGCGGGAATTTTTATTAAACTTGTTGCGGTTTGCTGCTTTTTTGTCAGGTGCATAAGGCTTGAACGGATTAAATTTCTTTTTGCCTTTGGAAACGTCTTCGGCAGCTTTTTCCAAAAGGCGGCGTTCTTGGTATTTTTTCAAGGGCTTGTTATGCGCGTTCAACGGTTCTGCAGAAATCGGATAATCGCCTTCCAAAAGCATTTCTTTGTCGCGGTTTGCCGGATGGATAAGTTTATGAATGGCTTTCCATTTTGCAACGTCTTTCGGAGTCAGCAAATTGACGGCGGAACCTTCGGCTCCGGCGCGGGCGGTTCGGCCGATACGGTGAATATAATCCTCCGGACATTGCGGCAAATCATAATTGATAACATGCTGAATATGCGGAATATCCAAACCTCGGGCCGCAATATCCGTTGCCACTAAAATACGGTATTTCTGATTTCTGAAATCGGCAATAACCCTTTCGCGTCGGCTTTGGCGCAAATCGCCGTGGATAGCGCTGGCGTTTTGGTTTTCTTTTGCCAGTTTTTGCGACAGGCGTTCGGCGGCATATTTGGTTTTAACAAAGACAAGGATTGAACCGTCGCGGGTTTTAAGCTGGTTCATCAGTTCGCCATACTTCATGGCATCATTGGTTTTAATTAATTCCTGGCGGATTTTCTCAACCGGCGTATGTGTTGAGCCGACGGCAATACGAACCGGATTATGTAAAAATCGGGCGGATAAAGACATGATATTGTTGGGCAGAGTTGCCGAGAACATGAGTGTTTGGCGTTCTTCCGGCAGATATTTGGCAATCTCGTCAAGCTGAATGCCAAACCCCATGTCAAGCATGCGGTCTGTTTCGTCCAAAACAAGAAAGCGGGTTTGGTTTAATCTGAGCGACCCTTTTTTCAAATGGTCGTTGACGCGTCCCGGCGTGCCGACAATAATCCTTGGACGGTTTTTAAGCTGCGTGAGCTGCTTGGGCATGGAATCCCCGCCGATAAGCAGAGCCGTTTTAATTTTGGAATTGCGGCTGATAAGTTGGCTGAGATTTTGCAAAACCTGCTGGGCAAGCTCGCGAGTAGGAGTCAAAACCAGAGCAATGCCGTCATTGCTTTGGCTGAGCTGAGCCAGCATGGGAATGCCGAAAGCGCCTGTTTTTCCGGTTCCGGTCTGGGCGGATCCTAAAACGTCATGCCCTTGCATAATCACCGGAATAGCCTGCTCCTGAATGGGGGTAGGGGTTTCAAAATTAATATGTTTAAGAGAGTGCAAAATATTCTCGGGCAGCCCGAAGTCTTCAAAATTTGCCATTTTGTTTCTTTCAAAAAAAGATTGCGTAAATACGGTTTATAATTAAACCGACAAGAGTTTTCTCCGCTTCTTAACGTTAAAATGTTAAGAAGTAACTCTAACAAAACGCTGAAAGATATTGAAATCTATAAAACGCGGAATGTTTTCCGCCAACAAATATGAAGAGCTACAAGAATCTCTATTGCGGAATATACATGATATTATTTATCTTGCAAGCATTTTTTTTCTGTTGACTTTTGTCTATGGATTGCATAACGTCAAAGAGATTATTAATTAATTTAGATTTTTTATGGATAAAGAAAAGAACACTCTTTTATCGCCAATCGCGGAAAAAGCATGCCTGAATTCGGAAAAAGCTTTGGCCGTAGCCGAACAGTATCTGAAAAATTCGGGTAAGAACAGCAGGAAAATATTGCCGCACTTTGAGAAGGAAATCAAAGCGTATCAGTATGAAAAAGTTTTTATCTGGGTTATCGGCATCGTCTCTCCGCCTAAAGAATCAAACTTGCGTATGGTTCTTTACGTTGAAGTCATAACTTCTGAGGTTAAGTTTGCAGAAGTCAATCTTCTGAGGCTAAAAGCCGTGGAAGAAAAGAAGATTATGAAAATTGATAATTTTCCTTTCAGGTACACGCAAGGCCGGTTTAGCCCGCTGAAGTATGGCAACATCATGACCCGAGCCGAATGTGAAGAGGTCTGGAACAAAGCCAAGCTGATGTATAAATCAAAATTAGCGTCAGACGGCTATGTTGTCTACGAACGTCCCGTACCGGCCATAGACCGGAAGACGCCGTTTTATATCATTGCTTTCCGCATGGTTCCGTACAAGGTTGAGGCTTTGGTCGTTTATCCTAATCACGGCAAAGTGACGACGCATGTCTACGCAAAAGTGACATGGCGGAAGATGCTCAGAAAAATAGGAATGGGTATCGTTAGAGGCAGGACGGAAATAATAATAGCGCCGGAAGGTTTTGTCTCGGTAAGGAAAGAGCGTTAATTTGTATTCTTGCAAAAAAGCAGACAACAAAAGTGTTGTTTGCTTTTTTTGTTGACTTTTGTCTAAAAGGGAGTAAAGTCTGAAAGATTTTATATTAAAAAGATAATTACTATAAAAATTTATAAATTATGGAAATTAATAACACGTGTCTTAATTTGCAGGAAGTAACCGAAGATATGGTTAAAGTCCTGGGGAATGAAGTTGAAGGTTATCAACTTGGCTCTGCCGAAATCTGCAATGTTTATTGCCGGCCGATATTGAACAATGCGCCTACGGTTGTAATTCCGGCACACAAGGGGAAGAAGGTTAAATATCTGGTCTATTCTCCGCTTGCCGCGCAAATGATGGTAACCGATGAACCGCCCGCTTCTGTTTCAATGCTTGGCGAATGTTCTGTAAACGGCTGTTTATCTGCAACCGTTGTCGAAGAAAAAGGCAAAAAAACGCTTTTTCTTAAAGTCAGGGAAGATGACGGCTTTTGTAATACAGAGGAGAAAGCCGTAAACCGAATAACGGCTTTGCTCGCCGTAACGCATGAACGGACTCTTCGAATTGCTTATTATCTTAGCGAGCCGGATGTTCGTATCCCGACGCCGCGGATAGTAATAGGTTTTCTCTGCTGGGGAATATCTTTGTCGCAAAAAGGGAACTGGAAAACCAGTATTCTTGTGAATGTCGGTTCCTCTCATGTCTATTCTTTCGGTTCGGATAAAATGTATTATAACGACATTGCTGCTGCCGGAAGTTATGGAACGATAGAAAAAGGGATTCCAATCCGGCAGTTTATTTGGAACGGCAAATTTTTTGTTCCAGACGTGGAAAAAGGCAGCCGTATTGCATGTTGCAATGCAGCAGTGTGATTTGTGTTAATTGATTTAAATTTGAAAGAGGGCTGACGTGATGTCACCCCTCTTTTTTTAGGCCATATAAGTTTTAACGGCGTCATCCCGTTCAAACAGATAAAGAAGAATGCGCAAGGCTTTGCCCCGGGGAGACGATAACTCGGGATCGGTTTCTATAATCAGTTGCGCGTCGCGGGCAGCGGTCAAGAGCAAGTTTTTGTGCACGCTCAAATCAGCCAGTTTAAACGCATTGAATCCGCTCTGCTTGGTGCCGAGAATTTCTCCGCCGCCGCGCAAATCCAAATCTTCTTCGGCAATGCGGAAACCGTCTTCGGTTTCCTTCATAATGTTAAGGCGCGCCCGCGAGTTTTCGCTCAACGGATAAGAATAAAGCAAAATACAGGTCGAAGCCTGACAACCGCGTTTGATGCGTCCGCGCAACTGGTGCAGCTGAGCCAGCCCGAAACGTTCGGCATGCTCGATAATCATAACGGTTGCTTCCGGCACGTTGACGCCCACTTCAATCACGGTCGTGGCAACCAAAAGTGAAATTTCGCCTTTCTTGAAGCGTTCCATAACCGCGTCTTTTTCCGTTTCTTTCATCTTGCCGTGAATGAGTCCGACATTGTTGCCGAAATATTTTTTCAGGCTTTCAAAGCGTTCTTCTGCCGCCGCCAAATCAAGCTTTTCTGATTCTTCAACCAAAGGGCAGACCCAATAAGCTCTGGCGCCGCTTTCAACTTTGCGTTTCAGCGCGCTGACAATTTCCGGCAGCCTGTCAACCGGCATAACGCGCGTATCAACCGGCTGGCGCCCCTCCGGCACTTGGTCAATTTTTGAATATTCCATATCGCCGTATGCCGTTAAAAGCAGCGTTCTGGGAATAGGGGTTGCCGTCATTACCAAAATATCGGCCTTGTTGCCTTTGCCTGAAAGGTTCAGGCGTTGGTGGACGCCGAAACGGTGCTGCTCATCAATCACGGCATAAGCCAAATCCTTAAATTCGACATTTTCCTGAAACAATGCATGGGTTCCGATAATAATGTCAATTTTGCCTTCGGCAAGGTCTTCCAAAATCTGAGCGCGCTTTTTGCCTTTGGTGCGTCCGGTCAAAAGTTCACAGCGGATTCCGAGTTCTTCGCTTAAGGAACCGATTGTTTCCAAATGCTGCTTGGCAAGAATTTCCGTCGGTGCCATAATGGCTGCCTGCGCGCCGCATTCCACGGCATTGAGCATAGACATAAACGCGACGATTGTTTTGCCGCAGCCGACGTCTCCCTGCAGCAATCTCAGCATACGGTATGGGGAGGCTTGGTCGGCATTGATTTCTTTTAAAACTTTTTCTTGTGCGCCGGTCAGCTTAAACGGCAGTTTGTCCAACAGTTTCTTACGGAGCAGTCCGTTGCCTTTAAGCTCGCGTCCGTATTGTTTTTTGACCTTTTGCCGCACAATGGCAAGCGCCAGTTGGTTTGAAAGCAGTTCGTCATAAGCCAGACGCCGCCGCTCGGGAGAATTAACGTCCAAATCCGCAGCATATTTCGGATGATGAAGCTGTAAAAGAGCCTGATTGAACGGCGGAAAATTTTGTTCTTTGATATATTGTCCGTCCAGCCATTCGGGAAACTGCGGTACCTGCTGCAATGCTTGTTTAATCCACTTGTTCAGCATTTTATTGGTAATGCCTGCGGTCAGCGGATAAACCGGCTCAATCCCTGAAACAGCCGCAGCTTCTTCAGGGCGGACGATATAATCGGGATGGCTCATTTGCAGTTGGTTGTTAAATTTTTCGATTTTGCCGCTGAGAACCCGATAAGCGCCGATTGGCAGATTTTTCTGGATAGAAGCGGGATAAGCCTTAAAAAAACTCACAATCATTTGCTCAGTGTCATCTTCCGCCACAACCTTATAAGGTTGCGATTTTCTGGCCGGGGCGATATGTTCGATAATCTTAACCGTCACTGTGGCAATCACGCCGGGGCGCGCGTCTTTGAGCCTCGGGCAGTAGCTGCGGTCAATCATTGAGGACGGCAGATGAAAAACAAGGTCCGCAACTTTGTTGCAGTCCAGATTTTTCAACAATTGGGCACTTTTCTCACCCAGTCCGCCGATTGAGGTAAGATTGGAAAATAACGGGAATAAAATCTCTGGCCGCATTGTTCGTTTAACTTAAAAAAACTGTTGTACTTCTGAGCGTATTGTATATATTTTATTTTCGGAAGTAAACAAACAATATGAGACAATGCAGTACGATTTAAGCAAATTGAAAGGCAAGACCGTATCATCGGTTCCGGACGGCTATGATGCCGTTCTGCTCGACAAGCTCAGTGGCAAGAAAGCTCAGGATATATTATATATTTTGAGTGACGGTATCGCTTTGGAAAAAACGGCGGAAATTCTGCGTTATCTCAATCCCAAGCTTGAGGTCTTGAAATTTCCGGCGTGGGATACCGTGCCGTATGACCGTGTTTCGCCTAATGTAAATATCGTGGCGCAAAGGGTAGAGGCGCTGACGGCGATTGTGGCCAACCCCAATCCGAAAAAGGCAAGGGTTGTTTTGGCCAGCGTCGGTTCAGTTTTGCAAAAGCTGCCGCCGCAGAAAATATTTCTCAACTCGGTACGTTTGATTAAAGTCGGTGCCAAGCTCAGCTTTAACGATTTTATCCATTATGCCGCCCTTAACGGTTATAACCGTGTTGAACAGGTGATAGAACCCGGCGAATATGCCGTGCGCGGCGATATTATAGATATTTTCCCGGTCGGCACCGAGGAGCCTTTGCGCATAGATTTGTTTGACGATGAGGTCGAACGTATCCGCACGTTCGATTCGATGAGCCAGCGCACGACCGGAGAATTAAGCCATTACAATTTTCAGGTTATGGGCGAAGTTGCCTTAGACGAGAATACCATAAAGTCTTTCCGGACCAAATACCGCGAAGCTTTCGGCGCTGCTTTTAAAGATGATGAGATTTATGCGGATATTTCAAACGGTATAAAACATTTGGGTATGGAAAACTGGCTGCCGTTTTTTTACGAAGACGCTTTGCCGACGCTTTTTGACTACCTGCCTCAGGCTGCCGTTATTCTCGGGCGCAATGTCGATGAAGCGGTAAAGGCCAAATGCGACAGTATTGCCGATTATTATCAGGCGCGTTTGGAAGCCCTGAACATCAAGTCCAATAATGAAATGGACGTTTATCGCCCGATAAAGCCTGAATTGCTGTATTTGAACGAAAAAGAACTTAATGCCGCCCTCTCAAAAAAAGATGTTGTCCGCCTGACGAATTTGACAATCGAAAGCGGTGATGAAATCATAGATGCCGGC
This sequence comes from uncultured Alphaproteobacteria bacterium, assembly GCA_949493535.1. Taxonomy (GTDB): domain Bacteria; phylum Pseudomonadota; class Alphaproteobacteria; order RF32; family CAG-239; genus CAJLXD01. The sequence goes on along the minus strand of CASZWJ010000002.1, from coordinate 267,239 downwards.
GTTTTGCCGGGGCGCAGTTTTGCCCATGCCAAAAATATCAATCTCGGACAAGTCTATAACGAGCTTGAAAATTATATTAAAGAAAATAATAAACTTCGCCGCGTAGTCTGTTGTTATTCCGAGGGTTCTCGCGACAGGGTGTTCTCTCTGATGAATGAGCACGGTATAAAAGATTTGACCTTTGCCGACAGTTGGGAAGACGTTTTATCCCGTGATATTTCTAAAACTGCAATGATAGTTTTAAACCTCTCCCACGGTTTCAGGGGCGACGGGCTGTGCTTTGTTTCCGAGCAGGATATTTTGGGTGAACGCCAGCACCGGCGGACGTCTAAAAAAGTCACCTCGAAAGATTTTATTGCCGATGTGGCTTCTTTGAATGTCGGGGAGCTGGTGGTTCATATTGAGCATGGTATAGGCAAGTTTTTAGGCTTGGAGAATATTACGGCCGGCGGCGCGCCGCATGATTGCTTGAAAATTCTTTATGCCAATGACGCCAAACTTTTTGTGCCGGTTGAAAATATAGACGTTTTATCACGTTACGGCATAGAAGACGATAATATCCAGTTGGATACAATCGGCGGCATGGCATGGCAGGCCAAAAAAGCAAAAGTAAAGCAGCGTATTCACGAAATAGCCGAAAAACTGATTAAAATCGCTGCCGAGCGCCATTTGAAAAAAGCAGACAGTTATTTGCCGCCGCAGGGAATGTTTGATGAATTTTGTTCCCGTTTCCCCTATAATGAAACCGATGACCAGTTAAATGCCATTGCCGATGTGATGCAGGATTTGGGAACCTCTGTTCCGATGGACAGATTGGTTTGCGGCGATGTCGGTTTCGGCAAGACCGAAGTCGCATTGCGCGCGGCTTTTGCCGTGGCTGCCAGTGGGGCGCAGGTAGCTCTGATTGTGCCGACGACGCTGCTTGCCCGCCAGCATTATATTAATTTCTTGGAAAGGATGAAAGGTTTCCCTGTCCGAGTTAAAATGCTCTCAAGGCTGGTAACGCCGAAAGAAATGGAAGAAACCAAACGCGGGCTGGCTGACGGTTCTGTCGAAATCGTTATCGGTACCCATGCGCTGTTGTCTAAGGATATAAAGTTCTGCAATTTGGGGCTGCTGATTATTGACGAAGAGCAACATTTCGGCGTTGCCCATAAAGAAAAGCTCAAAGCCATAAAATCAGACGTTCACGTTCTGACCTTAACCGCAACGCCGATACCGAGAACTTTGCAATTGTCATTAACCGGCGTCAAACAGCTCAGTATTATTGCCACGCCGCCGGTTGACCGCTTGGCTGCCAGAACTTTTGTCATGCCCTTTGACAAGGTGATGGTTAAAGAAGCCATTTATCGTGAAAAATTCCGCCACGGGCAAACCTTCTTCGTTTGCCCGAGAGTGTCGGATATTTTCGGCGTGGAAAAAGAACTTCGGGAGCTTGTTCCCGATGTGAAAATACTGGTTGCTCACGGGCAAATGCCGGTCAAGCAGCTTGAAAACGTGATGAATGACTTTGCCGACGGCAAAGCCGATTTGCTGCTTTCAACCACAATTATTGAATCAGGTATTGATATGCCGAGTGTGAATACCATGATTGTGCATAGGGCAGATATGTTCGGCTTGGCGCAGCTGTATCAGCTTAAAGGGCGCGTCGGGCGCGGCAAACTGCGCGGCTATTGCTATTTTACCGTTCCCAAGCAAAAGGCCTTAAAGCCTATTGCCGAGCGCCGATTGAACATCCTTCAGGCGCTGGATACTTTAGGTGCGGGCTTCTCTCTGGCCAGCCATGACATGGATATAAGGGGCTCGGGCAATATTCTGGGCGAAGAACAGTCCGGACATATCAAAGAAGTCGGTATCGCTTTGTATCAGCATATGCTTGAGGAAGAGATTATGCGGATAAAAGCCGGAGAAACCCGCGATGAGAAGCAAATGCAGGATTGGGCGCCGCAGATTACCACCGGCATTCCGATTATGATTCCCGACAGCTACGTCCGCGATTTGGGCGTGCGTTTGGGATTATATAAACGTATCGGCGATTTGCAGGACAAAGCCGGACTGGATGATATCAGAGAAGAACTGATAGACCGTTTCGGCGCTTTGCCGCAGGAAGTCGATAATCTGTTGAAGACAGTTGAAATAAAGCAGTTGTGCCGCAAGGCCAATATAGAAAAGATTGATGCCGGCGCTAAGGGAATTTTAATAACTCTGCGCAATAATACTTTTGCCAAGCCGGAAAAATTGATTGACTTTATCGGCAGGCAGTTCGGCGCGGTCAAGGTTCGTCCCGACCAAAAGCTCTTCATTGAAAAAAATCTTGAAAGCTATGCCGTACGCGTGGAAACAATTAAAAACTATGTCGTGAAGCTCAATCAACTGCTTGAGGATTAAATGGGCGAACCCGTTTTATTTTATAACCTGCTGGTACATATTGTCGCCAATGACAAAATAATTGAAGAAACCGCAGCCCTGAAAAATATTTGGGGCAAAGACGGCAATATTATGCTTAATTTGTATTTTTATCGGACAAAAACTTCGAAGGTAATCGACAGCGCTTATATTCATGACATTATGGACCTCTCAACAGAGAAATATTATACGCGTTGTCAGGATTTGCTGAAAGACTATCAAGCGCAAATGCAGGCTGCGAAACCTGAAAAAAAGCAGAAATCCGCAATAGCAGACTTCAAACATCTTGAATGCCTGAAAGACGATTTAATTATTCTGATTTTTGTATCCCGCTGTGTTGACTATTATTCGGAAATCAAGAAGAAGACTATTCACCAATATATCCGAAACCATCATCCGCAGCCGCAAAATTTAAGCGAGCAGTATATAGAAACTTATTTGAACGGTGTCAAACCGACGCTTGAAGAATTTTATAAAGCGCTGGATAATCTGAAAACCAAGACGCCGGAAGACGCGGCTGATTTGGCTGGAGAAGTTGTAAAAATCTGTATCAGCGACGGCACGATGGCTTATAATGAAAAAGTCTATATTGCCGAGGTTTTGCAGGTATTGCGCGAGCAGGGGGTGGAACCTGATGTCGGGCTTTAAATATTCCTCGATTTTAACGGGAACGCTTTTGGCAGTTTGTATTCCGTTCTCCTCAGGGTATGCCGCAGATAATGCTTATTATCTTTTCGGGCAATACCGCTATTTCGGGCCGAAACTTGATGTTGATTTTGTTCCGGACGGTATTGAAGACAATCAGACATCAGGAAAACGCTTTTACGGGACGCTTGCCAAGCATCGGTATACTTTTCTTAAAAATACCGGAAGAACATATAAGGAAGCAATGTCTTTCGGCGGCTGGAATATGCCTTATCGCCTGATGAGTGGTTTTGAATATGATTTTCACCAAAATAAAACGTCTTCCGGCAGTTATGGCCGAAATGATAAATCAGGGTCATTTTTCCTGCTTGGTGATAAGGTAATTGACGGATACTCATTATTTATGGGCGGCGGTATTGTTTTTAACCGTTATGACAGCGGTTATGATAACGCTTTGTCTTCCAAACATGAAAACTATACGGCAGCGTTGCACGCCGTCTATAACAACTTGGATTGGAAAATCAGGGGACGCTCGTTATTAATGCTGGGATACGGAAAGACGGACAATAAACGCCTGGCTGATATTTCGGGGAATGTGGATTTGTTTAAATCCGGTTATCATTCTTGGTATTACGGCTGGGAAAACACGCTTTCAAAAACATTTAAGTTTAATAATTTTTATGTGCAATCTTCTTTTGAATTGAATGCTTACGGCGTCCGGCAGGATAAAATTAAAGAAGATAAGGTTGGCGGCAATGCTTTGTCCGTTGAGGCAAAAAACAGTTTTCGCCTTGACGGTCTGGCCGGATTATATGCCGGTTATACGGCAAAAGACAAATACGGAAACCGATATAATATCAAAGCCGGTCCTGATTTGAGTTATCTTTTTTCAAATCCTTATGATGCTTTTTACCTGAGCAGTGAAAGCGGGGATGATATTTATATAAAAAAGAGCAAAGAGCAAAAAGATTATATTGCGTGGAAAATCTATTTTAACGGCTATTTCCAAAACGGCATGGGCGTTTATAGCGATTTTCGTTATTATAAAAAAGATAAGGATTCTGTTGCTTTTGCCCTTGGACTTAATTATAGATTCTAAAAAAACGCTCCGGTTTGGGAGCGTTTTTTTTTATTGTTGTTGTCAGGCTTAAATATCTGATCTCGCTGCGGGGAAGGGGGAATAGTTGCCGACGCCGCCAAAGAATTTTTGAAAAAAGCCCGGCTGATGTCCGAGGGTTTCCGTCTTGTCGTCGCAAACTTCGACTTCAACACCGTTCTTTTTATTCAGCCGGCTGATTTTTTCAACTTTGCCGTTATTGCTGAACTCAATGGTTAAAACGTCGCGATTAACTTCTTTGGGAGCCATAAAGGCAACGCGCTTAATGTCAGAAGACATGTAAATCCATGTGTTTTGATCTAAGGAGACAACAGAGGACGGAGCGCCTAAAGTGCTGATAACGTCGTTTTTCGTTTGTCCGACTTTTACTTTGGCAATGCGTTCGTTGGAAGGCATGTTGCCGTTGTGGGTTAAAAACAAATCGCTGGAGCAGGCGGAAAGCGCCAAGGCAGCTAACAGGCTCAAAAAACGCATATTGTTTATTGACATATCCAAGTCCTTGCTATTATATCATTAAAAGTTTTGTAATTTTATAACACAGGGAAAAAATTAATGCAAAATCTTTTTTCTTATCCTTTGGTAGTTGATGAACTGACCGCTTCGGAGAAAAAATATCATTTGGAAGCAAATGGCGAGGAGCGGGCTTATCTGAAAGATGTCCTTAAGGTTGAAGGCGTCAAATCGTTTGCTGCCGACATCCGTGTTAAATATAATAAAAAGGAACACCTGTTAAATGTTTGGGGAACGGCTGAAGCTGAGTTGGAATTGCAAAGCGTTATCAGCCTTGAGAATTTTTATAAAACCTATGCGCCTGAATTTTCCGTGGTGTATGACACGCAGGCCACGCTGAAAGAAATCAAAGAAATGGATGTGGATATATATGACGAAGAGCCGGATATTATTATCGGCGGCAAGCTTGATTTGGGGCAGGTGGCGATAGAGCAGGTGGCTTTGGTTATGGATGATAACCCGCGCAAAGAGGGCGAAGTTTTCAGTTTCCAATCGGAATTTGACGAAGAAGACACGGAAAAGCTTAACCCGTTCAATGTGCTTAAAAAACTCAAAAAATAGGCGGATTGTCCGTTTGGTGCCGCAAAAAGCGCAAATTGCATAAAAAAGACTTGCCAAAAGCAAAATTATTATATAAAACGTCATTCAGTTCATAAACCTGTTTTTATTAGTTGATTTAAAAAACTAATTGGTTTATTAATGGCTGTGAAAAGTGTAATAATATAAATAGAGTATAAGAAAATGGCTACACCAAAACATAAAACATCAAAATCTCGTCGCAACATGCGTCGTTCTCATGATGCCTTAGAAGCAAATTCTTATCATGAGTGCCCGAACTGCGGCGAATTGAAAAGACCTCATAATGTTTGCCCGTCTTGCGGCCAGTATGACAGTCGCGAAGTTGTTGCTAAGAAAGCAGCTACTCAAGAATAATTTTGACATAATGTAAACCGCATAGTATATATAATATTATGTGTGTTTAAGATTCTATATGGAGCAGGTTTTGTCTAGTAATCTGGTCATATCAATAGACGCTATGGGGGGAGATAATTCCCCCAGAGTCGTGATTGAGGGGCTTGCTATTGCCGCTAAGAAGAATCCTGATGTGAGATTCTTGCTCTTTGGCGACGAAAATAAAGTTAACCCCATTTTATCTCAATTCCCGTCACTGCAAAAGGTTTGCGAAATCCGTCATTCAACGGAGATGGTTCATAACGATGACAAGCCGTCGCAAGTAATCCGTAATAAAAATACCAGCATGTATATGGCAATTGATGCCGTCCGCAAGGGCGAGGCCAAAGCCATTGTTTCTGCCGGCAATACGGGGGCTTTGATGGCTATTTCAAAGATTGTGCTGCGGACAATAACCAAAATCCACCGCCCGGCCATCGTCAGCATCATGCCGCATCGGCATGGCAAATATGTCATGCTTGACTTGGGCGCTAATACGGAATGCGATGCGGTTAACCTTGCCGAATTTGCTTTAATGGGCGATATTATGGCCAGACACGCTTTAGGCGTTGCCAAACCCCGCGTGGCGCTGCTGAATATCGGCGCGGAGGAAATGAAGGGCAAAGAAGAAATCCGCCTTGCCGCAAAAATCCTCAAGCATTCACATATGAATATTGATTTTATCGGCTATATTGAGCCGCATGAAATTCCCAACGGCGTGGCCGATGTTATCGTCGCAGACGGTTTCACCGGAAATATAGCCCTGAAGTCGATTGAAGGAACGGCCCGCTTGGTTGTCAGACTGCTGAAAGATGCCGTCAAACATTCATTCATTGCCAAACTGGGGCTGCCTTTCATGTTTAGCGTAATGCTCAAGGTCAAAAAGACAATGGATCCGCGTTTGTACAATGGTGCAATGCTGGTCGGTTTAAACGGTTTGTCTGTCAAAAGCCATGGCGGAACCGATGCATTGGGCTTTTCCGTTGCCGTAAATAATGCAGCCAGCCTTGTCCGTCAGGATTTTGTAGCAACAATCCGTACCGAAGTTGAAAAAGTAGATTTAGACGAATTGTCACAGGAAGTATTTTATGAAGTGTATTAGAAGTGAGATTATTGGACACGGGCATTATTTGCCTGCAAAAGAGTTAACAAATGACGATTTGGCGCAGATGGTCGATACGAATGACGAGTGGATCAGTACCCGTACCGGCATTAAAAGCCGCCATGTCGCTGCTGAAGAAGAATATACTTCTGATTTGGCAGTTAATGCTGCGCAAATGGCTGTAAAAACCGCCGGAATTTCCGTTGAGGAAATTGATGTCGTTATTTTGGCAACCGTCACGCCTGATAATACTACACCAGCCACTTCTGCCAAAATTTCAGCTCGTTTGGGCGTTAAAGAAGGAACGCCTGCTTTTGATATTTCTGCCGCTTGTTCCGGTTTCGTATATGCCTTAACCATGGCTGATAATATGATTCGTTTGGGACAGGCTAAAACGGCTTTGGTCGTCAGCGCTGAAACTTTGTCAAAAATTACCGATTGGACAGACCGCAACACCTGCGTTTTGTTTGGCGATGGCGCCGGTGCCGTTGTTTTGCGCGCTTGCGAGGGAGAAGGGACTTCTGCCGACACCGGTATTTTGGCAACAAAAATCTATGCCGACGGCAGCCAATATGACAATTTGCGCACCACAGGCGGTGTTTCTACGTCGCAAAATGCGGGTTATATTTGGATGAACGGCAAAGAAGTATTTAAATTTGCCATTAACGGTTTAACTCAGGCCGCAGAAGAAGTTATGGCTATGGGTAATGTTAAAGCCGAAAATATTGACTGGCTGATTCCGCATCAAGCCAATATCCGCATTATCAGCGGCGTTGGGCAAAAGCTTGGTTTGCCGGACGAAAAAGTTGTCGTAACAATCGATCATCAGGCAAATACCTCTGCGGCAACCATTCCTTTGGCCCTTTCAGAATACATGGAAGCCGGAAAAATCAAAAAAGGCGATTTGGTCGTGTTAAATGCCATGGGCGCCGGCTTTACCTGGGGCGGAGCCTTGGTTAGAATCTAGAGCTAAAAAATCTGGATAAAACTCTAACAAACACTTGCCAGCCAATGCGATTTGTTATAATCCTTTGCTAAGAAAAACAGAATAAAATTTGAGGATAGTTAAAATATGAAAACAATTACCCGTGCAGATGTTGCAGAAGCTATTTATGAAGAAATCGGCCTTTCCCGCAAAGATTCTACAGACATTCTGGACATGATTCTTGATGAAATCGTTCAGGATTTGACTAGCGGCAATGATGTTAAATTGTCATCTTTCGGAACTTTCTCTTTAAGAGACAAAAAAGCCCGTGCCGGCCGCAATCCCAAAACCGGCGTTGAAGCAGTCATTTCTTCCCGCCGCGTAATTTCTTTCAAACCTTCTCAAACAATGAGAAAAATCATCAACGCTTAAGTCAGGTTTAGCCAATGGTTGTCAACAAAAGCAAGGCTGCATTCAGAACAATAGCCGAAGTAGCTGAAGAACTCGGGGTTGCAACCCATGTTCTACGCTTTTGGGAAACGAAATTTCCGCAGATTAAACCAATGAAAAGAAGCGGCGGCCGCCGTTATTATCGTCCTGATGATGTTGAAATTGTCCGCACCATTAAAGACTTTTTGTATGAAAAACGCTATACGATTGAGGGTGTTCAAAAGGTTTTTAAAGAAAAAGGTTTAAAAAATATTTTGGGTGAAGAAATCCAAAAAGACTTTTTTGAAGAAGTTGTCCCTAACGTTAATCTGGATTTGTCCAGTCGCAAGCTGATAACCGATTTGATTGCCGAATTGAAAGAAATGCGCAATGATTTGCAGCTCGCAATTGATAAAACAGAAAAATAAAGCTCCTGAAAAGGAGTTTTTTTTATAGGCATTTTTTATAAAATGCCTATTTTGCTTAATTGATATTCTGTATTATTAAGGCTTTTTGCCAAATTGCCATTTTCTTTTCAAAAGAAATTGTCGCATTGGCAGGGCTGGTTGACGGCATGGTTTCAAAAGCAGTTGTTTCTAAGAGTTTTCCGTGGTAACGCTTAAAAAATTCAAATGATTTTTGTCCGTTGAACAAAAGTTTGTTAATGTGATGATGAGCCAAAAGCGTTTCAAAATCGTTTGGCACGGCATTTTTAATGTTGCTGTCCAAACTGCCTTCTCTGATGCAGTTTTGCAAATTATCCCACAGGCCGATGCCGTGGGCGAGGGCACAGTTTATTTTTTCCTGATAACTTTGAAACTCCGCGCCGTTATTGAAAAGCCGCGAAATAATTTTCCAAAAGGCATTGCGCGGATGCGCATAATATTTGGCCGCTTTTAAAGAAGCAACGCCCGGCATTGTGCCAATTACCAAAATTTTGGTTTCAGCATTAATTGCCGGAGCGAAACACTCTAATATTTTTGAATCTATTTTTGGTTCCATTTATTAAGCAGCCATGAAGAGGAGTTAGCTTTATTATTGCCGCCGACGCCGAAAGCCAGCTGCACGTTGCATTCTTTGCAAACGGAATCTTCGCGGATATTTCCTGCGCCGCGGTCGCCTCCGTTGGCAAAAACAAGTTCGTCATGAGGATATTTTTTACGAATATCTCTGATACCCGCAGAAGCTGAGTCGTCGCTATCATTAAATTCCAGAGCTTCAATGACGCCTTTAATATTCTGGCAGATGCATTTGCGGGTATTGATATTTTGAAAAGCGCGCCCTTTTTTACGCATGAGCCAATCATCGGAATTAACCAGTACAATAACGCCGTCGCTGTTTTCCGCACTGGCCTTAATCAAAGAAATATGCCCTTCGTGAATGGGATCAAAACCGCCGCTGACAATGTAATATTTAGCCATTGGAAATCCTTTGTTACGTTTTCAACTATTGCTAGTTTAGGATATTATTTGCCATTGTCAATAATGTGTATTCTTCTGTTATCATTTTATTTTTTTGTAATAATTTCGAAGATTTTTACGCCATTTTTTCACGGGAGTTATCAACCTTATTCCTGATAAAAAGATTTTTAATGTTTTCATCATAAATTTCTGAAGCATTTTCTTAAACGAATAAAACGGCGTAATCTTGAATATGAGGTGAGAATATTTTTCTTGATTATTGATAATATATTGCGGAAAAGACGTATCAATCGGCAAAGCTTCATATCTGTATTCCTTGCGGTCAAGAATATCTTTGCCTGCGGCAATCATTTTTTTGATATAGGCGGGCGCCATGTTTTGAGGGGTGTTAAATTGCTGTTCTACAATGGATTGGCGTTTTTTGATAATGGCGTCAATACCGCCGCAATAACTGAAATGCCATCCTGCATCAGGAATATTTGTTCCCTGACAAAAACGAAAATAGGTTGGCAGGCCTTTTGAGCTGAATTGGTAAAATTCTCTTTCCGGCAAATTTTGCTGCGGATTAAGCAAATCTTTATAGCGTCCTAATCTTGTGCCGTTAAACCAGACGGGTTCTGTTTTGCAAATATTATTGATAAAATAATACATCATTCTTTGTTCCAACACCCAAATTCCTTCGGCATTTCGGGCAGCGTAATTTTCAATTGCGGCAGGAGCGGGAATTTCATCCAAATCGGAGATAATGACAATATCATCGTTTTTGCATTGGGAAAGCCCCCGCATAATTGCATCGCGCTGATAATTTTCCAAGAGCCATTTATTGCCGTATCCGTCGCTTTCTGATTTTTCAAGCTCAGGGTAATCATCAACAATAATGTGAATGATTTTATCTTTGAATATAGAAAACCTTTCTTTATTTTGCTCAAAAACTAAGGGCTTGTCTTTGCCTGTATGCGTTTTGCCCATTTCAACAAGAACAAACTTATCAACGCAGCCGTTGAGAACATTCAGACGGATCTCCAATAAATCCAACTCATTAAAAAAGGTAAAACAATCATAAATCATATCAAAGCATCAAGTCAAAAGTTATAATTTGTATCTTCAACTTATAAATTGAATTCGTCAAGGTTAATTTGTTTGGTTAACAAATTTGTTAAATATTATCTTACGGCTCTGATCATTCCCTGATAGTTAATGGCTGCATGATTGCAAAAGGTGGTAAAACCGTTTTTTCTCAAAATATCTACAAGATATTGCGGATTTTCATAATGCCATTCCATAATGATTATTTTGATTTTTTTCAGAAGTCCGGTTTTATCCAATTCCGGAACAATCTCTTTTTCCGCTCCTTCACAATCGATTTTCAGAAAGATATTTTCTTTGTGTTTGGCAATTATTTCGCCAATAACCTCAGATGCTTTCTTTATTTTTATTTTTTCAACATCTGTACAGTCTGAAAACTTATCAGAAACGGAACTCATAGAGCCTGGAAGTTGCGGATTATAATGAATATCCAATGTCTTTTCAGAATCGCCGAGGCCAAAATTGAAAATTTCTATTTTTTTTGCTAAAGAAGGATTTTGTTGCAGGTTTTGCCGAGCTTGTTCAAATGTCGGAATAAACGGTTCGAAACCGTATATTTTGGTAATATTATCCTTCTGCGCCGAATATAAAGATGTCAGACCGATATTTAAGCCGATGTCAATCATCACAAAATCGCCGTCTGCGTTAAAATTATAATCCTGCTTGCACAAAACATCGACGCCGGTCCAAAGCGTATTGTCGGATTTGCCGCTTAATATAAAATCGTTTTTAGAAAGGAAGATGCCGGTATTATTCTTTTCAACATGATAACCGGAAAGAGAATAATCATTTTTATAGATATCCAATATATTTTGCGTATTTTTCTTTTTTCTTTTTCTTGTTATTTTAACCCCTAAAAAAGAATAAACTTTTTTGTCTTCATATTTTTCTTTTTTGAATAATCTCATGTTTTTTTGCCTTTATATATTAATTTGCTAAACCCGGAGACTTGTCGGATTTGACATAAATTAAGTGTTTTTATTTTTTCTTAATTGAGAATTTGATACCTAAAATTGTATATTTTCGTTTATTGCCAAGCTTTTCCTTTTTATATAAAACGACAGAGCGTTTCAGCTTGCGCAAGGCCTGAAAAAAACGGACTTTTCTTGTATAAGCCGGCAGATTTTTGCAAATGTCCAGATAAACTTTTTCAATATCTTTGATATAATCTTTATCAATAAATTTTTGCTTGGCATAAGTAAAACCATTATCAGAAAGCTTGTTTCTAAGCGGCCTGCTTTCAAAAAGCTGTTTGAGTTTCAGAGTATAATCTTTGGGATTTTTGGCAAACAGTCCGCCGCAGCCCATTGTTTCCTTATGAGCATTAGAGGTTGCAGTTTGGTGTCCGAGGCAGGGGCAATGGTGTAAAAGCGCTTCGGCAAAAACGGCGCCGAAAGTTTCGCCGTCTTTGCGCCCGTGCGCAAAAATATCCAATGTATTCAAAAATTTGGAAATTGTTTTTTTGTCAGCGCTGTGCGGCAAATGGATAAAATTTTTAAGTCCTAGCCGCTGCGCCTGTTCGCTATATTTTGAGCTGCCGCCCATAATGATGAAATAACGATTGTCGTTTTGCATTTTTGCAAAAGATTCTAAGGGAATGTCAGAAAAAGTGTTGTCGTCAACCCTTTGGTGAAAACCGGCAACAACGGAATCAACGGGAATATTTAACTCTTTCCGCAAATTCTCCGCCGAATGGGGCATTTCAATTCCGAAAGGAACAATTGAGCTTAAAGTTTTAATTCCGCCCATATTAGCCCATTTGTCGCGCATCCATTTTGACATGAAAAAACTGTGATATACGTTAGGGCTGAAATCAACCCCGTAGTCTAAGGCAATGCGTTGAATGACAGGCTTTTTAAAAAGGTAAAACGGCCATTCAGTTTCGCCGGCAATGGCTGTTTGAATAAGGTCATATTGATTCTCGTCAAATTTCTCAAACAAATCGGTCTCAATCCATTCTCCCCAGTCGCTGACTTTGCCGGAAGCTTTAATTTTGATTAAATTGACGGAATGCTCTTGCATAAATTGCAGTCGGGCAGGGTTTTCGTCTCCGGTATAAAAATAATCAATGTCGAACTTGCTTTTATCTATCTTTGCTGCAACGTTTTGCAACCAGCGTTCTGTTCCTCCGGCCCCCAAGCCGCCATATTTGATAAAAGCAATTTTGATTTTCCGCATATGATTTTTCCATATTGGTTAAAATTGGAAAAATCATAACTTTTTTGTATAGGGCGGGCAACGCAAATAATAATTATCAACAAATTGTATTTGTAAAAATTTTCTATGATTGGCTTATTGATTTTTTCCAGTAGATTCCTTTTTTTACGATTTTAGCGAGATTGCCGGCTATAATCACGTTGTTTTCGGAAAAACGCCCCTTAACGACCGAAGCAGCCGCAATAATGGAATCATGAGAAATTTTTGTATCTTTTAAAATAATAGCATTACGGCAAATCCAAACTCTTTCTGAAAGTTCAATGTTTTTGTCGGAACCGTCGTTAATAAGTTTGTTGGTCGCCAAATCATAAACCGGATGCTCATCCCCTAATGCAAGATAAACGCCGGTAGACATGATTGATCCGTCGCCGACGGAAAGAGAGCGCCCGCAGGCAGTCGGATCTGCATTAATCGTTACGCCGCCGGCAAAACAGTCTTTTCCTATGTGAAAACGGCAATTGTCGGCATGTATCATAAATGTCATTTTATCTGTTTTGCAGTTTGAAAGTATTTTAATTTCGTTATTGTTGCCGTCAATCCATATGGATAGGGAAGAAATTATTTCAATATCTTTGCTGTCAATGTAAATTTTGTTGCCTTTGCCCTTAATCTTAATAGACAGGCGTTTCAAATCAGCTTTGCCGATTATCATAATTTCATTTCCTTTAGCGGCATCAATTTTTGGGCGGGATATATTGATTTTTCCGTAATTGCGAAGCTTCTTTCTCCAAGATTTTACCGGAACGAGACAACTGGCGAATTTAAAAAATTTGCTTTTTAACATACTTTCTCCCACATCTTTTTCTCAAAATTATATTTCTTTATTATTTTAGCCGGATTTCCGGCAGCCACGCAAAAGTCGGGAACATCTTTTGTAACAACGCTTCCTGCGCCGATAACGCAATGTTTTCCGATAGAAACGCCGCTGAGAATAATTGCGTTGAGGCCTATCCAGCAATCGTCACCGATTTTAATTTCTTTATTGGTATTGTTTTGCAGCCGGATAGGAGTGAAAACATCGCTGTATCCGTGATTATTGCTCATTAGTGTCACATTTGGAGCAAACAAAACATCTTTGCCTATCGTTATGCCGCCTTGTCCGGAAAAAGCATTGTTGGAACCGATAACGCTGTTGTCTCCGATAGATATTTTGCAGTTATTTGCGTTTCCACCATATGTATAGTTTTTATGAGTTGAAATGCTGGCGTTTTTACCTATAACCACGTTGTTTCCGATTGTAATTGAACCGAAATCATCGGCAGTAATAGTTGCGCCGTCATAAACAATGGCATTGCCTTTGAAAACAACATTTTTATTTATTTTACTTTTTCCTATGAATGTGGTTTTAGTTTTAGAAAGGAATCTTTCCCTGAACTTTTTTCGCCGGCTTTTTTGAGGGATGAGGCAAGATAAAGTCTGGACTAAAAATTTTTTCATATTTTCGCCTTTCCCAGAGCAAAATCAAAGGTAAACAGGCCGAAGAGTCTGAATTTTAAATTGAAAATTGTCGGCATATAGCCGCTTAAAATATGCAGGCGCAGCAGATTTCCTTTTAATTTAAATGTCAGGGGTTTCTTTGTGGGCGTGCTGTAGTCCACAACAATGCCGTTCTTTCTCTTTTTTATATTGATAATCTGTTCGACGAGTTCAGCGTCGCATTGCGGATTATCGGGCAGTTTCCAATTATCTTGCTCCGGAAAGGCATAGTCTTTCCAAGGGTCATAGAGTTCTGCCCCTTTGGCATAATTTGTTCCCGTACCGTCCAATCCGATATTTTTAACCAGACTTTTGACCGGATTAATGCTGAGTTTGCCGTTTTTAAAAATTGTCCAGTTCCAGGCAATATCCCATGCATAATAGTCTAATTGCGGAGAGCAGGGAATAACGCCGCCGAAATCAAAGGCTTTTTTCTGCTCCGGCGTAATTTCTGAAAGCGTTTTTTCTCTATTGCCTTCAAAATTATCCCAACGGTCTTTCCATGTTGCCCAGCCCCAGCAATTCTGATGCCCCCAAACCACGACGTCTTTGTCCGTTTGCAGGCCAAATTCGGGAGATATGCCGGAAATATTCCAAATGTTGTAATCATCTTTATATTTGTTAAGGCATAAATTCATAAATTTCAAAAATTGCGGCGCAACGAAAATATCGTCTTCAACAATGATTCCTCGGCCGTATTCGTCCATAATCCGCGTAATGCCCTCAATCATGTTAGGCGTGCATCCCAGATTGGCTTTGCGTTTAATGATTTTGACGGATTTGAAGCCTGAGATTTTATCCAAGAAATCTCGTACTTGCCGGACATTGCCAATATCTTTCAGACCGCGGGGAGCATCAGAAAAAACAATAAGGTCGCTGTCTTTTGCCTCGGGACATATCAGTAAAGCTTCAACAACTTTACGGGTATGTTCGGGACGATTATAAACGAATAGGGCTATAGGAGCTAATGTTTTATTCTCTTGCCTTGAGTTTTGCATAAATTTTCTCTAATTTTGTAAAAACCTATAGCTAGAGAATATTATATTCAGCAATCAAGACAAGAGAATAAGTCGATTATTCAACAATAAAAAAGTAATTAAATATCAAGCCATTGTTTGAATTTTTCGCGGACAGCATTTTCTGAATAAAATCTGTCAATAAATTCATGTGACATTGAAGATATATCTTCAAGACGCTTGTCATCGTTATATAATTTAACCAACTCTTCGGCAAACTGGTCTGCATCATCATAAACGCCGAGAATACCGGAACTGTTGTCAATGCCTTCGGCGCCGATTGTCGTGGTAATAACCGGAACCTTGTTGTATATGGCTTCAATAACTTTGCCTTTGACACCGGCGCCAAAACGCAGGGGAACGACTGAAATTTTTATATTTTTATAAATCTCGTCAAGCTGTTCGTCAGTTACAAAACCTGTAACGATAATGTCATCGGACGTCAGTTTCAAAATCTCGTCAGGGGCGTTGCTGCCGACCAGATAAAACTTCAAATCGGGAATTTGTTTCTTGGCTTTCGGGAATACTTCGTTGACAAACCATTTGATCCCGTCAATATTGGGCGTGTGGCGAAAACCGCCGATAAACATAATATCTCTGCGTTTTTGCGGCTGATAGGCAATGTCTTTTTTCAAAGCCGTATCAAAAACGAACAGGGGAACGCTGTGCGCATCTGCTTGGGGTGCAAACTTTTTAATCTCGGCAATTTCAACATCTGAAAACATACAGGTAACATCAGCTTCATTAATGATTCTCGTTTCAATTTCTTTATGGAAATTTGAGGATTTCAAAGCTTCGGCAGATTTCTCCGTTTCATATCTTCTGAGCTCGCGCAGAAAATGCAAATCATGCCCCTGATAAATAATCTTGGCATTTGTGTATTTTCTTAAATCTTTTATACACCAATCGGCAACGGTCGGACGGTTAAGATAGACATAATCAATATATTTGCCGTTTTCCTTAAGCCATGTTTTATAATCTGTATAATATTCTTTGGCTTGGATAACTTCGACGCCGAGTTGCTGGATAGCTTCCTGATATTTTTCCTGAGGTTGTGATTTTTGCGGCAGAAACTTAACGTTTAATCCCGCTTTTTTGAAAAATTGCAGATATTGGAAACTTACTCTGGAACCGGTGTCTTTGTCAAAAGTCAGCATTATGGCGTCTATAAACAACAGAGTCTTTTTATGCTGGCTGCGGTCACGGGCTAAGAACAGCTTTTCTGTTTCCACACATTCTTTTTGCAAAACATCTTTCCAGCGTTCGTAAAATTTTTTCCCGTTGGCAACCTGATAGGCTTTTAATCCGCTGTTTGTGTCCGTACCATTGGATTTTCCTTCAAAATGAACAACGACGGACAGCGGCTGGTAAACAACTTTCAGGTTCTTTTCATAACGCACGCGGAAAGCCAAATCCGTATCCTCATAATAAGCCGGAGCAAAATATTCGTCAAAACCGCCGAGTTCATTCCATAAATCTCTTTTAAGCATAATTGACGCGCCGGAGATGTAATCTGCTTCTTTGACATAGTTATATTCTTCATAAGCCGGATTTTTGTTGCGCCCGTAGTTCCAAGCGCTGCCATCTTTCCAGACAATGCCGCCGGCTTCTTGAAGCGTGCCGTCGGGATAAATCAGTTTGGAACCGCACAAACCTGTTGCAGGGTCTTTTTCCATCAGGTCAACCAAAGGTTTGAGCCAGCCGGGCTGAACCTGAGTATCATTATTCAAAAACAGCAGATATTTTCCTTTGGCAGATTTTGCCGCATTGTTGCAATTTTTCAAAAAACGCAGGTTTTCTTTATTGCGCACGATTTTAAGGTTTTTGATTTTACTGCCGATTTCTTTTGTTTCATCATCAGAATTGTCATCAGCCAGAATCACTTCATAAGGAATGCTGCCGCTGTTTTGTAGAATAGCCCATAAACAGAGCAGGGTATATTTATATTGGTTATAAACGGGAACGATAATCGAAACCAAAGGCGAATGCGTTTCCGGCAGTTCAAACGACGCCGGACAGGATTTAAAAATTTTTATTTTTCCGAAAATCAACTCTTTTAAGGTGTATGCCCTTTCTATATAAATATTAATAAGAGCGTTTCTGGTTTTGCGGCGAAGGGGTTTGGACGGAATAAAAAAGGTAATGAGATGAATGAGAGATTTTTTTCTTCTATTGCTTAAAATCATGTCTAAAGCCCTATAGATAAAAGTTTCATTATTACAAGGCTTACAATTTAATCAAAGCCGTGACAAGACAAAAAAATCAGTCGTGCATAAGTTATTTTAGACAATAAAATCGGCATGAAATAATATTTTATGGTTGACCCGCACTCAAAATTATGGTACAAATTTTAGACAAAACAAATTAATCTATAAATATTATGAATAAAGGTACTATGAACGCCAAAGGCGTTTTCTTTGCATTGCAAAGCGAAAGCGGACACCGCTTCTACAAGAGAACTTTTGTTTCAGAACAAGGTTCAAAAATCACTGAACGCGGTATCACTTGGCTCGGGGCGGTAAAAACACACAGAAACATGTTCGGCGAATTGCGAAAGATAAGCCTGACAGCAAGCTTCAGCTTCACATGGATTATTGTTTTCTTCTCTATCCTCTGGCTTCTCATCGGCTCTTTGTTCAGAGCTTTATGGCGGGGGCTGAAATGGGTCGGCAGGAAAATCAAAAATTTCTTTGTGATATTCTGGAATTGTTTAACAATTATCAAAGCATGGTTTTTCCGTCCGAACTATGCCAAGCCGGAGAAACAAAAAAAGGGCAATCAGGGAATCTGGTGGACTTTGGCTGTTATCCTGCTGGCAATATTGTTTTGCTGGGTTTACCGCAGCTGTACATCGACAGGGGAGGATAAACCGCTTGCTGCCGTTGAATATTACGACGAAGCAGATGCGGAATGGAATGATGCTCTCTATGATGCCTGCATTTATGATGCCTGCCGTCTGAAAGGATATCTTGACAGTTTCCAGACCGAAGCCAAGCCGATCGGCAACGGACGTTATCTTCTGATGCTCGGTGTGACCGAACAGAATGGCAAATGGATAGATAAAGATGCCAAGATTGCAAAATCAGACATCTACTCGCAGATGAGACAATACTTGCTTTCTAAGAAAGATGTCTTTTTATCTGCAATATCTAAAAATTTAGACAGCAAAGAGATGATTGCGTTGCAGTTGGTTCACCTTCGTATGGGAACGACAGGTTTCAGCGGAAGATTGGCTGATGGAACGCCAAGTCAGAAGTGGAATGAATCCGAATTGGTTAAAGCCTTGAACAATGAAGAGATTGTTACCAGACTGTTCCGCCTGCCGGGAAGCAATGCCGAAAACATCGATAATCAGGAGAGTCTTAAATATTTCTGGGTCCTTTATCAGATTTATTCAGGAAACCTGTCTGTTGATGATGCTTATTTATTCCCGATACAGTCATATCTCAACATACCGTTGCAAGATATGTATGTGGATGATTATCCCGTCTGGAATGATTCTTTGGTAATGAGGCTTACAAAAGGCACGGCCCGAAGTTTCAAAGCTTCCGGCGTTATGCCCGAGTAAACGTAGCAACCCTTAAAAAAACAGCCCGCACATGATGTGTCGGGCTGTTTTTGTTTTTTATTTCCTTTTTGATTTTTTGCCGCTGACAAAACCGGCAGCAAAAACGGCGGCGTTAATAATTGCCTTTTTATCTTTTTGACGCAGTGACGTCCAAAAATCCCAAGCTCTGCGGAACCAGCCTTTCTGCGGTTTGTCTGCCGGTTCTGTTTGAGGTTGTTGCTGTTTGGCAGGCAGGAGGGGAACTTCGCCGCGGAAAGGTTCCAGCAGTTCTGCTATTTTGTCGTCAGGCATGTAAGCGCCGTGAATTCGTTTAATGTTACCGTCAGATGCCAAAAATAAAGCGTCGCCGCGGCCAAGAAGTTTTTCTGCGCCGGCCGTGTCTAATATGGTACGGGAGTCAGCTGAACTGGCGGTTTTATAAGCCAGTCTGGTCGGAAAGTTGGCTTTCAGAACGCCGGTTACCACGTCAACGGAAGGACGCTGCGTCGCCAATATAATATGAATGCCGGCGGCCCTTGCTTTTTGAGCCAGACGCTGAATATGGTTTCCGGCCTGTTTGTCAGAAGCTATAAGATCGGCAAACTCGTCAATAATGCAGACAATATAAGGCAAATGTCCGCTGTTTTCATTATAATCGCTGATGTTTTTAACCAGATTTTCTTCGAAAAGGGAATAACGGCGCTCCATTTCTTCAACAAGAAAAGCTAATGTGGCAGAAGCTTCGCTCGTTTCGGTAACAACGGGCGCCAGCATATATTTTTGTTTGTTGTAAACGCTGAATTCAATACGTTTCGGGTCAATAAGGACAAATTTTAAGTCAGCCGGTTTTTTCTTGGCAATCAGAGACAAGATAAAGGTATTCAGGCCGACGGATTTTCCTGAGCCGGTTGTTCCGGCGACCAGCAAATGCGGCATTTTTGCCAAATCGGCAATGGCCGGCGCTCCGGTTATGTCAACGCCCAAAATAAGCGGAAGTTTGCCTTTGTCCGCCATAAATTCAGGAGATTGCAACAGTTTTTCGAAATCAACTGTCTGCGGCGTTTCTGCCGGCAATTCAAAACCGATTGTGCCGTTTTCTTCAATGGAGTCAACCCGAAGAGAAGGGACGCCGAGTTCGCGGGCAATATCTTCAATAGAAGCCGTAATATTTTTCAATTTTGTTCCGGGTTTCGGACGAAACTCAACCAATTGTACCAAAGGGCCTTCTGTTGTTCGTACAATTTGACCATCAACACCGTAATATTTTAAAATCTCTTCCATCCTGTTCATAGCTTTTCCCGTCTGATAAATATGTTTAAATATAAGCTATATTCTCATTTTGTGTTTGACAAGTCTAATATGTAATATCTTTAAAAAACTTAAAGGCATCAGAAGCATTTCTGATGCCCGCGGTGTTTTGCGTCAGGATGAAAATTGTGTTTTCATCCGTAAACCGAGTTTAGTTAATTCCCATACGGTGCCATAGTCTTCAAAGGGTTCATGTATATATCCTTTGCTCAGAAATAGGTCATACATTTCTTGTCCGTAAAGATTTATAAAATCACTTTTAACTCCGCGCCTGCTTTCAGAACAGTAGGATAATGCTTCACTAATCCGTTTATTATTAAGCGGATTTTTATCTTCTTTCAGTTTTTCCCTGTAAGCATTCAGAAGAATGGCAAAGACAAACAAAATGACCGTAAGGCCCAAAAAAGTCGTCTGATAGCTTAATAACCACCAAATAAAACAGGCTAGGGCTGCCGCTAAAATAGAATAGTCAGCTTGTCTAATAATTTTTTCTTTTTTCATGTTATAAAAATTTAGTGATACAATTGTATAAAATCGCTAAAAGACATAGCACGAAATATTAACGTTTTCAAGAAAATTATTGAAAAATAGACAAATAATATATGATGAAATTTATAAAACACTTTAATCTGTTTGAAGGAATTTATTATAGAAAAGAATATAGAAGGAAGAGAGCAGGTGCCGCGGCGAATTTATGAGCCTGAGTAATAATCCTCTGCCAAGCCTTTGCGGCTTGGCGTTCCGCACCAGAAGAACGGCGCCTGCCAATCGGGTACAAAAAAAACCTGCGCAAAGCAGGTCTTTTCTAACTGGTCGGGACGAGAGGATTCGAACCTCCGACATCTTGCACCCCATGCAAGCGCTCTACCAGGCTGAACTACGTCCCGAATAACAAACACCTTATAAAACGTTCCAAAATTAATTGCAAGAACTTTTTTTAGTTATGGGCGTTGTGTGGGGCTCCATAGATGCTCTTTAATGGATTCAAATATATTTATCGTCAGGCAAAGCCAATTCAAGCATAATGTATTTCCATAAATTATTTGTTGCATAATAATTGTTTAAAATCTAATCTGAAAGTAAAAGGAGAAGAAAAATGTTAAAACCGGCGGAACAGATAAAGGGAAAAAGGATAATTCTGAAAAAAGCGGAAAAAAGTTTCATGCAGGCCAATATTTCTTTGATAGAAATTAAAAACAGCCTGATGAATCTCCGTCCGTGGTTGGGCTGGGCAACGCCTCAGTATAATGTCGAAAGCTGCTACGAATATCTGCAAGGCTGCGAAAAAGAATGGACTGAGGGCAAAGGTTTTAACTATATGATTCAGGATTTGTCCGGACAGTTTATGGGGATGATTTCTGTTTTGAATATCCATGATATAAATAAGTCTGTTGAAATAGGCTATTGGATTTCGACGCGCTTTGCCGGCAATGGATACATGAAAGAAGCCGTAAAGCTGATTGAAAAAGAATTTTTCACGCAGGGCATTAACCGGATTGTTATCAGGACAGGTGCCTTGAATATGAAATCGGCAAATGTTCCGCAAAAACTGGGCTATCATTTAGACGGTATAATGCGGCAGGCCGAATGGAATGCGGCGGAAGAGAAATTCAGGGATATTAATGTATTTTCAAAACTCAAAAGCGAATATAAGGAATAAATTTTATCAGGTATTTAAACTCTTTATCAAATGATTATATGTCAATTGATAAGGAGAATATACATGTTTGATTATGAGAGAAGTTTTTTTCACCGGAGCCGGTTTAAAGATTTTTTGCATAACAGTTGGGATTTTTTAACCAGTAAGACCGGAGCTTTCCTGATTGGTATTTCTGCAATTTTGGTCGGCAGCTATCAGTTTTATATTAATAAGCCGATTTTGCAGTATACGGCAGTAACCAATAACGTAATTTCATCTAAAAATGAAAATGATTTCAAAGTCATTGTCAAATCTCAGGAATATAAAGATTTATATCAAACAAACGTAACGCTAATAAACAACGGCGAGCAGGCCTTGGCCGGAAGCGATGTTTCAAAAATAGGCCATGATCCGATAAGGATTGTGATTCCGCAGGATGCCGGCGTAACACACTATACAATAGATAAAAACGAAACGTCGCCGGCTGTTTCCGCGCATTTGGAAAAAATTGACAATGCCATTATAATAACTTTTGATTTTCTCAATCCTGATAATCAGATTACGGCAACTATTCTGCATCAAAACAATGTAAAAGGCTTTAAGATTGTCGGAACGGCAGTAAATGTAAATGAAATTACGCCGGCTTGGAGCGAACATGATGTTTTGACGGCAATTACGGCCGGATTATCTTTGCTTTGTATTCTTTTACTGGCGAATATCCTCGCAAAATCTCAGAAAAAAAGTAATATTTTGAATCGGCTTTGACAATTATTTCCGCTTAAAGAGAGAATTGCGGATAAGAATCTGACAGGCATCGGATTATTTTTACAAAATAACTGACTTTTTTCATTGCGTTTTGTCTAAAATTGTGTTAAATATATTTTAATTTCTGAATTACTATGAAAATTATTTAAACTAAATACACTATGGAAGAAATTAAAGTATCCTCGGCGGTCAGTTTATTTAAAGAAAACGGACACGACCTTAAGGGGCTGTTTCAACTGTATATAAATGCTGTTTCGGCAGATAAGTACAGTAGTGTTTCATCAACAACTTCCGTTGTTAATGAGTACAGTCCGTACGGCGGATTTTTATCTCCCTGGGAGCTGTTCGAATATTCAGGGCGCCTCAAACAAGACATAAGCAATGCCTTAGAGAAATTCACGCCTGACGCGGAAAAAGGAGAAAAAAGGATTCTGAAGTTTTATGAAGACTACAAGCGTCTCAAAGAACTTTCAGAAAAAATCAGGCCTTATGGTTTTTGGAAAATCCTTTTCCGAGCTAATAAGCAGTTGAGAAAGCTTCTGGAAGAAAAAGAGGAAATCGAAAATATGAAGATTTCTCTGGTTGAACTTTTGCAGGTTGCTTTTTTCAAGTTTACGCAGGTACGCGGAACCAAAAAGCAATTTGTCGAAGGCTTCAACCGCTATCTTGAAGATTAACCCATCCAAGTCGGCTTATGAAATTTCATCCTGTATAGAAGACAGTCCGCTTTAAGCGTCCTGTCTTCTTTTTTTTATTTGTGTTTGTTCACAGTTTGCAAATTGCTTTGACAAAGTAAAAAAAAGACATATCTTTATGCCATAATGATAAATAAAATAAGGATATTAGAAAATGCTTCACCCGTGGCACGGCGTAGAAATCGGCAGAAACATGCCTGAAATTGTAACCGCCATAATAGAGGTTCCCAAAGGTTCCAAAACAAAATATGAATTGGATAAATTAAGCGGTTTGCTAAAAGTGGACCGCATCCTTTACAGTGCAGTCCATTATCCGGCCAATTACGGATTTATTCCCAAAACATATTGCGCCGACAATGACCCTCTTGACATTTTGGTCTTAGGCCAGGAAGCGGTCGTGCCTTTATCTATTCTCAGGGCAAAACCGATAGGCGTTATGAAAATGATAGATCAGGGAGAGGCTGACGACAAGATTATTGCCGTTCACGTCGATGATCCCGAGTATGCGCAGTATAAATCGATTGATGAACTCCCCCAGCATTGCCTGAAAACTTTGCAGCGCTTTTTTGAAGATTACAAAGTCTTGGAAAACAAAGAAGTTAAAATTGAGGCTTTTCTAGGCCCCGAAGAAGCGAAGAAAGCCGTTGCCGATGCCCGCAACCTATATGAAGAGCATAAAACGGCTTTGGCAGGATATGGCGGATAAAATAAAAAAAGGGGCGTGGCAGCGTCTCTTTTTTATTATCTGGTTGACATCGAAACTGAAAGACATAAAATCAAAACAAAATAATTTTATGAGAGCTTTATAAATGAATTTGCAAAAAAAATTAGCTGTTTGGCAACAGGAAAAGTTAATCTCATCGGCGCAGGGCGAAGCAATAGCCGCTTTTGAACACCGCGGCCGCAAACCTGTTTTAATGTGGTCTTTGCTGGCTTTGGCCTGTTTTTGCATCCTTTTGGGAACAGTTTCGGTCATTTCGGCAAATTGGCAGGAGATTGCTCCTGAATATAAACTGTTTTTAGATTTTGCATTGCTTGCCCTGACAGGCGGATATGTCTTGAAAATGTATAGGGAAGGGCGGGAGATTTGGTTTGAATGGCTGCTTCTGTTCTTTGCCGGATTAATTCTGGCCAGCATCGGATTAATTGCGCAAATATACCAGATCCAACCGGAGGGGTTGCGCGGTTATTTGCTTTGGGCTGTTCTGGCTTTTCCGGTTATGCTGTTTAGCAAAAGAATTGTTTTGCCTTTGGTTTGGCTGCCGGTATTTATGCTCTCTTTGATTGATGCCTTAAATGATATGTATTTTTTTGAATTGATACTTGGAATATTGCAGAAAACGTTTCCTTTTGCAATTTCTATTGCTGGTATATTGGCTTTTGCTTTTATTTATCGTTTGTTGGCTGTTCATTTCCGTACTCGTTTGGCGGCTCAGGTCAAGGCGATGAAATTCTGGCTGGTGTTTGATATTTCTGTTTTGGTCTTGGTAATGGATTTCGGCGCCGGAGATGTCTTTGGTTCCATGTTTATCAGCCGGTTGTTTGATAATTACAGCTGGGCTTCGGTCATTGTTATTTGCGGGCTGATTTTGGGAACGGTCGGTTTTGGATATTTCAGCTATAAATACAACTATTCCAGACTATTGACTTGCATTTTGGCAATTCTGCTGGGGTTCTCGCTGGTGTATAATGCCCTGCCGGAAAACAAAGATGTCTTAAATATCTGGGGGTTTTTGCTGAGTATGTCCGTGTTGAGCTGTCTGGTTGCCTATGCCTTGATAAAATCAAGGGTCAAACTGTTAAACTTGGCAACGGCACTGATGGCATTGCGGTTTTTTATTGTATTTTTGCAGGTCTTCGGATCTCTGCTCATGACCGGAGTTGGGCTGATTATTTGCGGCGTTGTTTTCCTGGGAATCATTTTTGCTTGGCGCAAGCTTCACCTTAATTCTCTGATTAGCGTAAAGGAATCAAAATAATGTCAAAATCATCATTATTGGCTTTGGCTCTTGTTTTTCCGATAGTTGTTTTAGGCATCTGGACGGCAAGAATTGATTATAAAATCAAAAAAGCGCCGGAAATAACAATCAGGGCAGAGGGATATGATCCGCGTAATCTTATCTCCGGCCATTATCTGAATTTGCGTTTGAATTGGCAGGAAACCGATTGTAGCCAGTTTTCAGATAATTTATGTCATCCGAGCCGCTTTAAAAGCATTTATAATTATTATCTTCCCGAGTATGCCGCTCAAGAATTGGATAGAATTATCCTTAAGGAAAAACTGGCAATAGATTTAGTTTTTGCTTATCCTAAAAACAAACAGCCGCATTTGAAGCGACTGCTGATAAACGGGCAAAAATGGAAAAAGTGGCTCAAAAAAAGAAATAAAAAAGCGGCTGAATAGCCGCTTTTTTGTGCCGTTAATCGAAATGTTTTGCTTATGCCATTCTGAACGACGTGAAAAAGCTCGGCAGTTTGTCATTCTTGCAAAAGCCGGAATCCGGAATTGAAGCAAAGCAGGCCGCTGGCCTCACTCGCTCCGTTCGTTCAAGCGGCGACTGAATGGATGTCATGCTCTGTAGGGATACACTCTCATTAATGTCATGCCCTGAGCGGCTTGCCGCGAGGTTAGGCATCTACCTTGTTTTATTAATGCTACACGACAGCTGTTACTGGCTAAATCCAACTTATTTCTTTTGTTGCGGTCGGATGAAGTTTTCAATCATCTTATCGACTAGCAGGCCATATTCATATTGAGAAAGCATTTTATCGTCATTGCGGTCAATCTGTCTGAATACCTGATGGGCAATTTTGCGGGCTTCCTGAGTTTTATATTCAACAAATTCCTCTTCAGAAACCATGCCGTCTTGGTTTGCATCCATTTCGTCATACTTCTTCTTCATCATCATTTTCGCACGTTGTTCCGGAGAAATATTGATAATGCTGCGGTTTAAAACGCTGGGAGAAAGGGCGTCGCTTTTTAAGAAACTTCCGGAAAGTGCCGAGGAATCAAGCGAATACGAATTGTTTTGAACCTGCTGTTGCAAAAGGGCTTTTTCATCTAATGAAAAAGCATTTTTCTTTGGTGCCGGTTTTTCTTTGGGGGCTGTTGCCTCTGCTTGCTCCGACAGAGTATTTGAAACTTCTGCCGCTTTTTCCGCAACAGGTGCAGCCGGCTCTTCAGGCTGGATAGCAGGAACCTCGGCTGTTTCTACGGTGTCGGGTGCTGTCGGTTCTTCTGATTGAGTATCGGAAACTTCGGCTGTTTCTGCAACGGCAGGTATTTCCGGTGAAGAATTCTCTGTTTCGGAAGCGTCAGCCGGTGCCGGATGCTCGTTCTGCTCTGACATATCATTGCCGTTATGTTCTTCAATTTTTGGGATTACAGGTTCTTCAACAGCTTTTTCATCCTGCTCATCAATCGTTTCTGCCTGAGGCTGGTGAACAGTCAAAGCATCTTCTGAAACCTCAGGAGATTCATTTTTTTGAAGTGGCATAACTTCTTCTTGGCCGTTCTTTTCAATATCAACCTGCGGGGTAGCATTTGTTTCTATGGAATGAGCAGTTTCATCCGTTTCATTCTCTTCACGAGCCGCTGCGGCAATAGTATCTTCTTCTGAATGAACAGGGAAAGCTTCCTCTGTTTCTTCTTTTAAAACGGGAGCAGGTTTTATTGCAGGAGTTTTGACTTCTTCAGGGATTTTGACAAGCGGAATATCGGAAGCCTTTGGCTGTTTTACTTTATCATCTGAGACAAAAAGGGGAGCTTTCAATTCTTCGTCAGTCTCATCAAGCAAATCATCGCTGAAAAAAATGGTTTGCTCGTCTTCTGCCGGAACAGCCGCTTGCGCAATGTTTTCTGTTTTATCGGCATCTGATGAAAAGTTGTTTTCCTGATCGTTAAACAGAACAACTTGCTCCGGCGTATTCTGGGCTTGCGCCTGAAAACCGCAAAGCAGAGTTAAACCTAGCAAGTATACCGTTTTTTTCATAGCAAATGCTCCTTATAAAATCCATGGCTGAGAGTTTATTTTAATTCCTGCCGATAGTCAAAATAATAATTAAAAAAAGCCCCAGAGTTTCGAACTTTGGGGCTTTTTCTTGCTGTTATAAATTAATATGACCGTGCATAAATAACGTCGATAGTCGCCGGTTTTCCAGTCAAAAGGCAGACGCCTTCTTTGCCGTCTTGGTCAAAAGGCAGGCAACGGATGTTGATTTTCATCTCTTTCAACAGGGCTTCGCTGTTTTCATCGCCGCTCCATTTGCCGCGAACAAAAGCAACTTTGCCGTCTGCGCCATCTTCAATCCAGGCGTTGGACTGTTCAAAATAAGCTCTGAAAGCTTCCGGCGTTTTAATATCGGTGCGGATATTTGCTTCCATGCGGGTTTTGGCTTTGTTAAACATTGCCTTTTGAATATTCTCCAAACGGTTTGCAATTGTTTGGGCAAATTCTTCTCTGCCGGCAATCTCTTTGCCTTCGGGAGTGCCGAGTTTCAGGCGCTCTTTAACCATGAGGTTTCCGCCTTCAACGTCGCGCATGCCGATTTCGCAGATAACGGGAGCGCCTTTCTTTGTCCATTCCCAGAATTTGTCAACGCTCTTGCGGTCGCGCTTGTCAATTTTAATGCGGATTTTCTCGCCGAAAGGCATTTGGCTTTTGAGTTCTTTGGCAAGAGTATTGATATAGTCCATAATTGCGGCTTCGTCTTCGGCCTTTTTGACAACAGGAATGATAACAACCTGATAAGGTGCTATCCGCGGAGGAACAACCATACCCTCGTCATCGCCGTGAGTCATGATCACGCCGCCGATTAAGCGGGTTGATACGCCCCAAGAGGACGTGTATGCAAATTCGGGCTGGTTATTGGCGTTAATGAATGAGATATTGGCGGATTTTGCAAAATTCTGGCCTAAGAAGTGTGATGTGCCGGCCTGCAAAGCCTTGCCGTCCTGCATCATGGCTTCGACGCAATAAGTGTCAACCGCGCCGGGGAATTTGTCAAATTCGGGTTTGCGCCCCAT
Organism: uncultured Alphaproteobacteria bacterium; assembly: GCA_949493535.1. Lineage (GTDB taxonomy): Bacteria > Pseudomonadota > Alphaproteobacteria > RF32 > CAG-239 > CAJLXD01. The sequence goes on along the minus strand of CASZWJ010000002.1, from coordinate 238,958 downwards.
AATGACCGGCATCGCCAGCGTATCTTCGCAAAGCTCGCGATAAGCTTCAAGCATTTTTGTTGTTTCTTCTTCTGCTTCTTTGGCCGTTGCATGGGCGGTATGGCCTTCCTGCCACAAAAACTCTCGGGTACGCAGAAACAAGCGGGGTCTCATTTCCCAGCGGACAACGTTTGCCCATTGGTTGATTAAGACCGGCAAGTCGCGGTAAGATTTAACCCATTTGGAAAAAGAGTCGGCAATAATGGCTTCGCTGGTCGGACGCACAATCAGAGGTTCGTCAAGTTCGGAAGAGGGGACGAGTTTTCCGTCTTCCATAGCCAGGCGAGAATGGGTTACAACCGCCATTTCTTTCGCAAAACCGTCTACGTGCTCAGCCTCTTTTTGAAAGAAAGAAAGCGGAATAAACATCGGAAAATAGCAGTTTTCATGGTCTGTTTCTTTGATTTTTTCATCAAAAACGTCGCGGATGCGTTCCCAAATGCCGTACCCCCAAGGTTTAATCACCATACAGCCGGGGCTGGAAGAGTTCTCGGCCATATCAGATTCAGCCACAACATTTTGGTACCATTCAGGATAGTTTCCTGCTCTTGTATTTTTTAAAGTCATAAGTTTATTCCTATTTAGTTTAATATCGCAATTAAAAGCCCGCGCCCCCAATGGCGCAGGCGAAAAGCAGATTAGCAGACTTATAACCTGTTGTAAACAGCAAAATAATACAAATAAAAACAACGCCCTGAAATATGTTTTCAAGGCGTTGTCTTAAAAGTTAAAATTAGTCGTCAAGCAGTTCGGAAACTTCTTTAACGGCTTTTTTGTTTGCTTTGTCCGACTTCATGGCATTAAAGAAACCTTCGTCATTCATGCGGGCGTTGCGATGTTTTTTCATCAGTTCTGCGCGGTCATTCAATTGTTTGATTGCCAAATCGCGGTTTTCCTGAGCCTGTTGCATCAAAAGTTTCTTTTGGTCGGCGCTGAATTGGGATTTTTCAATTTTCTTGACGGCTTTTTCGTAGTCTTTGTTAATTTCTTCTTGATTGAACTTCATTTTTTCATGATGTTCTTTTTTGTCTTTCATTTTCTTGTCATGCTTATCTTTTTTATCGTGTTTGTCTTTTTTATGGTGTTTATCATGCTTGTCGATTTTATTTTTCATTTCGTGCATGTCTTTTTTGACTTCTTTGGCGGCATTGTCATAAGTTTCTTCAATGCGGGTGCCGACGTCTTTTTTTGTATGGTTGGCGCGTTGTGCGTTGGCATCGTTCATCATGGCCAGCGGCAGGAGCATGGATAAAGCGAAAAGTATTTTTTTCATAATTTGGATCCTTTCAAAAAACAATTCAATTGGCAAAAGCGTAAAACACAAAAGATATAATGCAGGTATTGCCGAAAACAAGGGAAGCTGAAAGAAAACCGGCATTTTTTATCAAAAAACCTCTTGCAAATTAAATTAGTTATATTAGACTCAGCGCATAACTAATTGCGGTGGTAATAAGATTAAATCTCACTTGTTGATTCCATAACATCTTTGTCTTGGCCCAAGCAGTTTAACACCCCACTCTGTAGTTATGTAAATGGATTAACCTGTTAATGCAAAGGATAAAAGTTATGGCAACAGGAACAGTAAAATGGTTTAACAATAAAAAAGGTTATGGATTCATTACTCCTGATGAAGGTGGCAATGATGTTTTCGTTCATATTTCGGCTGTGCAAAAAGCCGGATTAAGAAGCCTTGAAGAAGGGGCCAAAATTTCTTATGAGCTTCTGAGCGAAAGAGGAAAAACCGTTGCCGGCGAATTGAAACTGGCATAGTTTTACCATATTACTTTCAAGATACTAAATATCCCTCTGCCATATTTTGCAGGGGGATATTTTTATAAATGTTTTTCGAAAAAATTGACAAAACAGGGTTGATTTATATGCAAAAATGAGGTATTATACCCTCACTTAATTAACTTAGGAGAGTTCAATTATGGATATGGAAGAAGCGGTAGAATTAGTTGTCAGTGGGCGTTTTAGAGATCTCAGCCCTGAAGATTTGATGCTGATAAAAGATGTGTTGGCTGCCTCTGCCGATCCGCGTGCCGTTCAGGCGCTGATTACTCTACAGAACAGTCCGGCGGGAATGAATATGCCTCAGGCCGCCGTTGAAATGAATAATCTGATTCAAGTTAATGCCCGGACTTTTGCCAATATTGAAAACAGCTTTAATTTGTTTGAATTGGACAGCAAAGGCCGTCCGGTTCATTCTGAAATCCTGCCCGTTTTTAATTTCTTCTCCCGCGTTCAGGTCGAAAACAAGCCCGAAGCGGAAACCGTAAATGGCAAAGATTTGTTTTTACAGGCTGCGGCGGTTGCCAGAACAACAGCGCAAAAAGATTTGCTTCTTGATAAAAACTTCAATAAGCATAAACCGGAAGAACAAAAGAAAAATTATATCAACGCTGTCTTAATGGCAATGGAAGAGAACGCTTTTGTGCTTGTCTCCAACCAGATAGTTGAAAATATGACCGCAACCAGAAAAGGGCCGCTGACGGAAGCTGAAAAAGAAAAAGTCGGGATTATTGCCGAAAAGCGTTTTGCCGCAATCATCGACCCCGAAAGCAAGATAAGTTTCAAATTGAGCAACAGCAACATTATCGGAACTTCCATTGCAGAAATTAACCGTAATGATAACTTTGCCGAAATGATTAAGAAAAATACCGGTTCGGTCAAACTTGCCGAAGAGCTGCAAAATCTGGACAATGCTTTAGCTCAGGTTTATCCCAAAGCTTATCAGTTCTTGCGCCCGTTGGCCAAAACCTCTAACCTGACCCTGTTGGCCGGAAATGTCGGCAAAACGACTTTCACGGCAGATAAAATTGCCGCTGCAGTTCATAATAACAATCCTGCCAAAGAACAAAAAGACGTATCTTTGTTTGCTTTCTTGAAAGAACAGCCCTCTAAGCTTAAGAGTTTCAGCCGGACGATAATGGTTTCCGTCAAAAAAGCTTATAATAATGTTTATGAAGCTATGGCCGCCGGTTTGGGCAGTCAAAAAATTGCTGCCGGCTTCAAAAAAATGTTTGCTTATTTTGCGGCATCCAAAGGCGGCAATGCAAAATATAACGGAGTAGGGCGCAAAACGATAGAAGGCAACCTGAAAATTATGAGTGCCAATGTCAGCCAAATCTTAAATCAGCCGGCTGCCGATAAAAGGGTTATTGCCTGGAAAGATTTTCGCAATACGCTTCATAACAGTCAGATCGGCCGAGCAATGGCTTTGAATCCTCTTAATCCGGAAAGAACGACTTTGGTTTCGGAACGTCAGGAAGATTATACAAAAGTCACAACGATAGTTTTGCCGTCCAAACAGCAGCCCAAAACAGACAGCGTGATTAAGAAAATGATAAAAGCGCCAGTTAAAGCTGTTGTGCAAAGCCGCTGATTTTTGAAACGGATAAATTAAACAAATTCCCTTCGCGGCAATGGTTTTTATCGGCTATGGCTATGTATCGGAAACTTTGAATTTTTGGCAGATGATTGCTCTGACGCTGCTACAAATCCTCGTTACGGTATCTGTTTGTTGCTTTGGCCCCGTTCACAAAGAGTTCAAATTAAGGCAGCTGCGTGAAAGGTTAGAGGGCGAGCGTAAAAATATTCTGAAACAAAACGAGCGAAAATATAGGCGCTTAAAAACAAAAGAGCTCGAAAATTTGCTCGATGAATATTTGAAATTTCACCCAGATGATTATGCAAAATATGACAGATATAGCAAGGACAAGCGTTATCCTCGTCCGTTGGTGTCTGGAAAAGAAATAATCAATCTTCGGATAAATGTTATCAACAAAGAATTATGTTCCCGCGCATGGAATTGCTAATGTAAAACAAACAAAAAAGGCTTTGGCGAAAAACCAAAGCCTTTTTTGTTGTATAAAACTCTATTAGAATTCAACTTCCTGCAATTGGAAGAAATAAGCCTGCGGATGATCGCAAACCGGACATTTTGCCGGAGCTTTCGGAGATTCTACGCGGTGGCCGCAGTTAGCGCATTCCCAAATAACTTTGGTTTCGCGTTCAAAAATTTTGCCCTCGACCAAAGAATCAAGCAAAGCCTGATAACGGGCTTCATGGCCTTTTTCAATAGCGGCAACGGCTCTGAACAGGTAAGCAATTTTGGTAAAGCCTTCTTCTTCGGCTTCTTTGGCCATGCGGTCATACATATCGGTCCATTCATAATTTTCGCCGGCAGCCGCATCTTTCAGATTGGTGATTGTATCGGGAACTGCATCCTCATGTAAAAGTTTGAACCAGAGTTTTGCATGCTCTTTTTCATTGTTTGCCGTTTGCTCAAACTTATCGGCAATGATATTGTAGCCTTCTTTTCTTGCCTTGGACGCATAATAAGTATATTTGTTGCGGGCCATAGATTCTCCTGCAAACGCGTCCATTAAGTTTTTTTCTGTTTTAGAGCCTTTAAGTTCCATATATTCTCTCCAATTAAAAGTTAGTTTTTGTTATATTGTTATGGCATTCAGGGCAGGTGCCTTTGAATGAAATCTCATAATTATCGACCAACAATCCGGTTTCAGACAATACTCTGCCAGCCAGATTCGGCGCAATATCATAAGGCACATCATATACCTTATTACATTTAGTGCAAATAAAATGATAATGCGATTTCAGATTGTGGTCAAAACGGACGCTGCCGTCCAACCCCTCGATTTTTCTAATCATTCCGTTTTCAGCCAACTGGTTCAGGTTGCGGTAAACGGTTGCCAGACTGACGGAAGGCATCTTTTCTCTCAAACGCTCATAAATAAAATCTGCAGTCGGATGAACAATGTTCTCCTGCAATGTTTTTAAAATAAGCTCTCTTTGTTTTGAATATTTCATCTTTTGCCCAAAACTGATAATGATTACTATTATTGTTTATATAATTCATTTGCTCTTGTCAACTGCCAATTTTCAAACTAGATATTATATCAATAAAATCAGATATAACAGTTAGACAGGAGAATATAAATGAAAGCTGTTGAAATCAAAAAAGATATTTGGTGGGTCGGCGTAAAAGACTGGAATTTGACTGAATTTCACGGATACAGCACACCCCGCGGATCAACCTATAACTCTTATTTGCTTATAGATGACAAAATTACGTTGGTAGACGGCGTCAAACATTATATGTCTGATGAAAATATCTGCCGGATTAAAAGTCTGATAGATTTTTCAAAATTAGAATATGTTGTCGTCAACCATGTTGAAATGGATCATTCCGGCAATATTCCCGTTATTATGAAGTTGGCCCCTCAGGCAAAAATTGTAACCAATGCTATGGGTAAACGCGCTCTGGAAGACCATTTTGATACAGAAGGCTGGGAATATGTTATTGTTAAAACCGGTGATACACTGAATATCGGCAAACGGACACTGGAATTTGTGACAACACCGATGCTGCATTGGCCGGATTCTATGATGACTTATGTCAAAGAAGATAAACTCCTTCTTTCAAATGACGGTTTCGGACAGCATTATGCAACAGATGCACTGTTTGTTAAAGAAGCTCCGTTTGACGTTGTGATGCGAGAAGCTCAAAGCTATTATGCCAATATTTTATTTCCTTACGGCGCCCAGGCCGAAAAAGCTTTGAGTACGGCCGGAGATTTGGGGCTTGAAATCGATATGATTGCTCCGTCACACGGCTGTATTTGGTCCGGCGAAAAGGAAGTGAATGCAATTTTGTCCGCTTATGCCAAATGGGCAAGCGGCGAAACAGCAGGCAAAGCAGTTATCGTTTATGATACGATGTGGGGTGCAACGGCAACTCTGGCCGAAGCTGTCATGTCTGTTTTCCAAGATGCCGGCATTCCGGTTATTAAACATTGCCTGAGCAATAAAAATGTTTCTGAAGTTATGGTTGATTTCCTTGATGCCAAATATATCTGCATCGGTTCGCCGACTTTGAATAATGAATTATTCCCGCGTGTTGCCGGTTTTGTAACTTATATGAAAGGTTTGGCACCCAAAAACAAAAAAGGTTTTGCTTTCGGCTCTTATGGCTGGAAACCGGGCGTTGTAAACAATATTCAAAATGTTTTCGAGGCTTTGGGCTGGGAAACAATTCTGCCGTTTGAAGAAAAATACACGCCCAAATGCGACGCGGTTGAAAAGATTAAAGAACGTGTTAAAGAAATGATTGCATAAGGAAATAAAAAATGACAGGAAATAAAATCCTGTCATTTTTTATTAAGTGGTAGGGAAGTATAGGAATATAAATTTATTATATAATTTATATATACCATATAATTCGGAAAAATAATGTGACTTTTTTATGACAATTATTTTAAGCCGTATTTATTATCCCTGTGCCGCAAATAGATAAAGCGTCCGCCGTTAAGCAACAGCGAAGCAGCGCCGCCGCAGGCAAGGCCGAGAACTAAGCCTTTTAACCCCATATCGCAGGAAAAAGCCAAGAAATAAGCTCCGGAAATACGGCAGCCTAAAAAAGCAATAATTTGAAAAAGGGTGGGAATCTTAACATCGCTGCGTCCATTTAAAGCGCCGTAAAAGCTTAAGGGCAGGGAGTCAATAAACACGTCAAACATCAGATAAAGGATTAACCCGCGGATAACAACCATTACGCTTTCGTCATTTGTAAAAATGCCGAAAATCTGATTGGGAAAATTATACATCAGGAGTTCCATAACAAACAGCGCGCTTAAAATGATAATAAAACCGGAAAGGGCAGCGGAAAGGATACCGTCTTTGTCTCGGCGGCCGTATGAATTGGCCGCAACAATGGAAGATGCTTGAGAAATTGAAAAACAAACCATAAAAATTAAACTGCTGATATTAATCATAATTACATATGTTGCCATGGTATGTTGTCCCATCCAGCCGGCAAATGTGCTTACCGCGGAAAAAGAGCCGTTGGTGGCAATGGTAGTGACTGCAACGCCATAACCGATTTTGCGGGTTGTTTTACTGTCATTCCACCAAGTGTCATAAGAGCGGTCAAGCCCGAACCTTTTGTTTAATTTGGGATTGTTCTTCATTCGGCGGATATAATAAATCATATATATTGCCAGAAAAACGCGCACAATCAGGGTAGATGTTGCCGAACCGACGGCGCCAAGCTCCGGCAGTCCGAATTTGCCGTATACCAAAACCGGATTAATCGCCACATTGAGAATATTGGCAACAAGAATGGCATACATTGCCACATAAGGGCGTTTAATAGACTGTAAAAAGAAATTGGCGTTAACATAGATGAGGATAAACGGGATTGAGAAAACGAAGATTCTCAAAACTTTTCCGGCATTGGCCGCCATTTCGGGTTCTTGTCCGAGCAGCAGCAAAATCTTTTCTCCGTGAATGCCGATAAGTGTAAATATCAAGCCTAACCACAGAGCATATTTGCGCCCTTCGTTAAAGATTTTGCCGCAGGATTGAAATTTGCGCGCGCCGAATTTTTGCGATGATTTGATTAACACGCCTTGCAACAGGCCGATAGGGATTGTAAACAACACTACGAAAATAGAATTTGCCAAGCCGATATAAGCCAACTGGTCGGTATTGTAATTGCCGACAATCATTGTATCAACAATGCCCATAATCCCCATTGCGACAAACGCAGTTGTAATCGGAAAGGAGAGTTTGGCAATCCTCTGCACATCTTTTATAATCAATTCTTTTAACATATTTAATATTATTCCTGTTGCTCTTTAAGCCATTTTTTGCTTCGTCCGCAGCCTTTGCCGACTGTGCGGCCGAGACTTTCGATTTTATTGATAACCTTATTCAGGCTTTCTGCCGGAGTATAACCCGTTGTGGTCTTTCCGGGATACAGCTGATAATGTTTCCGATAGTCCGTTAAGGTAATGTTTGGCATTATGACATTAGCGCCGCCGCAAAGGGCACGGGCTTGCCCGTCAGGGGCCAGGGCTTCCATCGCGGTTGTTGCCGGAATATTAATATCCGGCAAAATCAATCTGGTAAGAGCCATAACTTTAAGGGATAAATCAAGTGTGCCGCCTTTGGCGTCTTTCAGCGGCGTTTCGGGATGTGGAATAAACGGGCCGATACCGATCATATCGCAGTTCATTTCTTTAAAAAATAAAATATCGTCGGCTAAAGATTCTATTGTCTGTTCCGGCAGGCCGACCAGACAGCCTGACCCGAGTTCATATCCCTGGCTTTTTAAATCATTCATACAGCGGACACGATTTTCCCAGCTCATATCAGGATCGTTATCCTGATAAAGCTTCTTGTCTGTCGTTTCTATACGGATAAGATAACGGTCGGCGCCGGCTTTGCGATAAGCTTCGTATTCTTCCGTGCTTTTTTCGCCGATGCTTAAAGTCAAAGCCAAGCCGAGGGACTTTATGCCTTTTATGATTTCAACCATGCGTTCAGCCGTAAAATGCATATCTTCGCCGGATTGCAGGACAACGGTTTTTAAGCCCATATTTTTAGCATATTCAGCCAGAGAGATAATTGTCGGAATATCAATCCGGTAACGTTCAAGTTTTTTATTGTCGCGTCTGAGTCCGCAGTAGAGGCAGTTGTTTTTGCAAAAATTTGAAAATTCTATCAGCCCGCGCAGATGAATCTCGTCACCGACATATTTTTGGCGTATTGCGTCGGCAGTTTGCAGCAATTCATCCATACAAGTATCGTCATTCAAAACGGCAATCAGTTCTTCTTTGGACAGACTGTGCGTTTCGGCTGCTTTTGCTAACAGATTCTTCATTGCTTTCATCCTCGTTTTTATCTGCCGCAAAAGCTAGCATGGCAAAAGCATAAAGTAAATATCTTTTTGGTGTAAAATTATTTTGTAAAGACTTGACAGCCATAATAAAAGGAGTATTCATACACCCCGTAAAAATGTAGAAAATTTCAAAGAAAAGAAAGACAGAAAGAAGATGTTTGCGTTACTTCACCGCTTTGCCGAAAATTATGGCAAAAATTTTGCTCCCAAACTTGTGGAAATAATAAAAAAAGGTTACGGGAAAAATGAATTTAAGCGTGACTGCATTGCCGGCATGACCGTTGCCGTCATTTCAATCCCGTTGTCTCTGGCTTTGGCCATTGCTTCCGGCGTTACTCCGGCGCAAGGGTTATATACGGCAATAGTCGCCGGCTTTTTTATTGCGTTTTTTGGCGGCAGCCGCTATCAGATAGGCGGTCCGACCGGCGCTTTTGTTGTGGTTATTTTCAGCGTAATGCAGCAGTACGGCTATGCCGGATTGGCAATGTGCATGCTCGTCGCCGGATTGACTTTGATTATTGCCGGCTTTTTAAAATTCGGCACTTATATCAAATATATTCCTTATCCGGTTGTTATCGGTTTTACTGCCGGTATCGGCCTTTTGCTGATTACTACCCAGATAAAAGATTTGTTTGGCTTGAAAATTGAAAATCTTCCCGCTGAATTTTTACCGAAATGGCGCGCTTACCTGAGCAATCTGAATACATTGAGCATCAGTTCTCTTCTGGTAACAATCCTTTCATTCGGAATTATCATTTATGTTAATAAAAAACATCCGAAACTGCCGGCATATTTGCTGAGCGTGATTGCAGCGACCGTATTTGTAGGCATCGTCAGTATATTCGGCGTCCATGTCGATACGATCGGCAGCCAGTTCGGCGGAATCCCCCACTTTTTGCCGATGCCCCATATTCCCGAATTTGACCTTGATCTATTTTTGAAAGTTATTCCGAGCGGTTTGACAATCGCTTTCTTGGCCGGCGTAGAATCTTTGTTGAGCGCGACGGTTGTTGACGGTATGAGCGGCGATAACCACAACTCCAATGCCGAATTGATAGGCGAGGGGCTGGCAAACATAATTTGTTCTTTCTTTACCGGCGTTCCGGCAACGGGTGCGATTGCCCGTACTGCTACAAATTTTAAAGCAAATGCTTATTCTCCGGTAGCAGGTATGATGCAGTCTGTTTTCTTGCTGGCATTTATGCTTTTGTTGTCTCCGCTGGCCAAGTTTATACCGCTTGCTTGCTTGTCTTCCATTCTGATTATTATCGGCTGGAACATGCTCGGGCTGGATAAAATGTATAAATTGGTTTTAGGCCCCAAAGGCGACCGCTATACCTTAATCGTTACTGTTTTGTTGACTGTTTTGGTTGATTTGAATACGGCAATCAGTGTCGGCTTTATTATGGCAAGCATCATTTTTATGCACCGTATGAGTAAAGAGCTTGAAATTGAAACAGATGAAAATACTCTGGAATATGACGGCGGCGGACGCGATTTGACCGAGGTTTTGCATGAGCAGGGCGTTGTTTCAATGCGTTTCTCCGGCCCTCTGTTTTTCGGCGTTGCTTCGCAGATTTCAAAGTTTTTGAAAAAAGTTAATCTGCCGCATCAGCATCCGAAAGTCGTTATTCTGCGTATGGGCTATGTGCCTTTGGTTGACGCGACCGGCGCAAATGTGATTGTCGAATTTGTAAAGAAACTTAAAAAATTCAATACAAAGATTATATTTTCAAATGTGAAGAAACAACCGCGCCGCGTGCTGCATGATGCTTTGAATAAAGAAGGCATTGACAACAGCTGCATTTCAACGGCTTCGACTTTTGAAAATGCTTTGAAAATGACCAGACGTTATCTTAAAGCTCAAGAAGAAAATTCTGAAATGCCGAAAGATGACAATTCTGATAAGTAGTAAATATTTATTGCTTTTTTAGCGCAAAAGGCGATAATAAACCAAACTTTTAATTTAGAGGGATAAAAAATGACTTTAATATTGGCTTTGATGTTTGTTACCGCCTTTAGTGCCAAGGCTTTGGCCAATCCGGCTTGCGCCGTTTGCACCATTGCCGTCGGGGCTTCTTTGGAAATTGCCCGCCATTTCGGCGTTGATGACAGCGTTGTCGGCGTTTGGGCCGGAGCATTTCTGGCATTGCTCGGCTTTTGGATGGTTAAGTGGTTTGATAAAAAAGGCTGGGACTTCAAAGGCCGTGATTTTTGGCTGATTACCTTAAGCGTTGCCATGATCGGCTTTATGTATGTAAGCAAGTTGAAATATGAACCGATTGCCATTTTGGTATTTTATATTGATCCGTTTTTGTTCAGCGTTATTGCCGGTGCCTTGGTTTTAATCTGGTCTTCGGATTTTTATCAATGGATGAAAGCCAAAAACGGCGGCCATGCCCATTTCCCTTTTGAAAAGGTTTTTGTTCCTGTTGCCGCTCTGACACTGCTGAGCACATGGTTTTATTATAATCCGCTTTGCGTTAAGGCTGATGATATTTTAAGTTTTATGGAGTAAAAAAATGAATAAAGCGAAGAATGTAAAAGAATTTGTAGAGCGGATAGACAGTTCCAAGAAGGTTAATCCTAAAGACCTGTCATCAGATCAGGATTTGACAATCGCGATAATGAACCTGATTTCGATTGAAGAACATTTGGTTTTTTCAGGTGCCAAAACAGGCAAAACCGCTTTTTATGATTTGGTAGAAGAAGTCCGCGAAAAGCGCAAAACATTAATGCAGAAGATAATACCGGCATATGAAGGGGAAGTTTGGTGCATATCGAAACACTTACTAGCGTCGTCAATGAGATTGATGGAAGTAGGGACCAAGCAGCAGAGTCTTGGCAATAAGAAGCAAGCGTATGATTTGTTTAATCAGGCGTATGACTTGTATTGTCTGTTCTGGGGCTTAAATATGAACATGTTAAATATTGACGACGTCAAATGGATAGAAGACAATGTTGAAGATGTGAAGAAGCTTTCGGCAAAAGTTAATGCTGCCGTAGCAGAGGAGCCGGCAAAAGAGGATGCTCCGCAAGGCGCTTTGGCAAAAATGAAAGCCTTTGTCCGCAAAGCTGTTGACTGCTGTATTGAATAAGAGCTGAAAAATGAAAAGCCCCGTTCCGGGGCTTTTTTGGTAGTTTAATTCTTTCTGGTTTTCAGCGCATCACCTTTAACCTGCCATGCGCTTTGTCCGTAAATATACGGAATATACCAATGCCAACTTGTTATTTCTACGTCTGTCATTACATCCGCATCCGTATTTCTGAAGACATCATTTAACGCATCGTTTAAGTTAGGATTTGCTTTTGTCGGCACAAAAACAATTATATGGCTGACATCTTTTCCTGTTACGTTATTCATTTTCTTTTCAGTATCAATATGAAAGTTTTTAATATCAACTAATCGATTAGATAATACGGTAAAATTTCCGTGACTGACGCTACAGGCAGATACACAAAAAATGATTATCCCTAAAACAATATTTCTCATTATTTTTCTCCCCTTGTTTTGACAACGGTACCTTTAATCTGAATCGATTGTTGACCAATCAAAAACCACCAGTATTTCTTATATAAGGAAGCATCTACGATTAAATCACCGTTTCCTTTTTGCAAAGCATCATTGACGGCTTCTTTAATCTTAGGTTGTCCCAGAGGAATAAATAAGAATACAAATTTACTGTCTTCTCCTTCAACAAGCTTACGTTGAGGGCATCTGTCAATATCAAGTTTATCTAGGGAAATATTTTTGTTTGAAATTATAGATACGTCTGTCAAATGGGTCGTGCAACCGCTTAAACATAATATCGTAAGTGTTATTATAATAAATCTTTTCATTTTCTAAACATCCTGATTATAGTTAAAACAAAACCCACCAAATTAAAGGTGGGCGGATGTTCAGAAACCGTAATACAATTAGAACGGCTCGGCTTATTTGGCCAAGACCTTATTCACCGACATCCGTCCATAGACCAGAAGTCGGCATAATTATTTCAGTCGCTATGCTAACGACTAATTGTATTAAGGGTTTCTGACGCCCTGAATGTATCTCTACATTCACTATAAGTGCTATATTAAAAATGCCGATTTGTAAAGAAAATTAATAAAAGTTTATTCTGGGCAATAAAAAATATAGAATGGTATAGATAAAAAAGAAACCCCCGTTTCAAAACGGGGGCTTTAAGTCATCTCAACGGACAGGATTATAAGTCATCAACGCCGGCTTCTTTGTAATCGACTTTGACTTTATAATTTGAACCATAGGCGTTAACCAACTGGTTAGCTGCATCCTGAACAATTTCGGAAGCCGTTTTCATGCGCAGGGCATTCGTTTCTTCTTTGCTCAGTTTTGAGCCGCTTTCAATGACTTTGCTGGCAACGGCAATGATTTGAACATTATCTTGTCCGTAAAGTTTGGGATTGCCTAACGGTTCCTGAAAGAGCTCTTTCATTTGCAGACCGTTTAAGTTAGCAAAATTCTCATTGCGTTTTAACGGTTTCGTTGTGCTCATGGGAAGCTTAAAGCGAACGGCTGCTTCGTCAATCGTATCGCCGTTTTCCAGATCATGGGTCACGTCATTGATAATTTCCTGGGCAATTGCACTGCGTTCATTGGCAGCCCACATTTTTTCAATTTCCGGACGGACAGCGTCAATGCTTTTCGGATGAGCATCCGCAACAGCGTCTATGCGGACGATGGCAAAGCCGTCTTCTTCTTCAATAACCTGGCTGATTTCATTGGTATTGTAAGAGAATACTGAGTCGATAAAATCGGTTGATTTAAGAAGTTTGTTAAATTCCTTAGGCATAACTCGGGCACTGCCGTTATCGCGAATGCCTTGCGCTTTGTAAATTTTAACCTTGCTGTCTTTGGCAATGTCTTCCAAAGTTTTTCCGGCACCGATTTCATCTTCGATTTTGGTTGTGATTTCATAGGCTTCATCATAAGCTCTTTCTTTTTGGATTTCGCTGATGATTTTTTTGCGGGCTTCTGCTTTGGGCATTTCTGTTTTGGCTTTAATGCCTGATAATTTCATAATATGCCAGCCCATTTCTGATTTGACCGGTCCGGCAACTTCGCCGTTTTTAAGAGAGAACATCTTGTCGCCCATATCGGCAATCAGTTGGTCTTTCTCAACCCAGCCCAGCTCCGTGGCATTTTTATCCTGTTTTGCCAAATCTTTGGCAACGGCATAGAAATCAGCGCCGGATTTTAGCTTAGCCATAGCTGCTGCTGCGTCTTCCTCTTCATCAAACACCATTTGCAGGATATTTCTTTTTTCAGGAGTGACAAACTGGCTGATGTTCTCCTGATAATAAGCTTCGATATCTTCATCGCTTGGCTTGATTTGAGCAGCAATATCATCGGTCGAAAGCATTATGAAAGAAATATCGCGGGCCTCGGGCTCAACAAACTGCGGTGCAAAATCCTGATAATACTGTTCCAGTTCGTCTTCGCTTATTTTACGGTCAATCGGCAGTTTTTCGGAATCTATCGTAATATATTTAAAAACCTTCTGCTGATTGTTAATCTTTTCAAAATAAGGAGTCATAAACTTCGGAATATTAAAGTTTTCGGCCAGGCCGTAAATAAGATGCTGTTTAATAACGTCTTGCTTTAATGTCTGGATGTATTTGCTTTCTGTCCAGCCGGAAGCAGAGAGCAGGCGGTTAAATTTATCTTTGCTGAAATTGCCGTCGGCATCAAGAAATTCAGACTGTGAAAAAATAATCTTGCGGATATAGTCATTGCTGATTGAAACGCCCAAATCATCAGCAGTTTCTTTCATAATGGCATTAATCAGTTCTTTTTGGATAATGCCTTGCATCAGAGCCAAACGCATAGAATCCGTGATTTCCAAATTATCGCCGAAAAGGTTTTTAGCCGTTTGCAACTCATGGTTATATTGGGCGTTGATTTCAGCTTTGGTCACTCTGACAGGCCCGACTTTGATAACGGCATTGTTTTTGCCGGCGCTGCCGATATAGCTGGTAATGCCGAACAAAGAGACAAAACTGAGCGCAGTCAGCGACAGCAAAACTTTGATAACCCATGAATCCTTAAATTTCGATAATTTAGTAATCATTTTGTTTAAATCCTATTTCTCTTAATTTTACTAATTGTGCCGATTATACTTTATTTTTAGAAGTTGTCTGCACCTTATTTAAAGTAATACACGAAAATCTTATCAAAATATTCATGTTGAAAAGTTTTTTTGGCTGGAAAATTAATTTTTGTTATGCTAAATAAGAGGGCAAAAGAGAATTTCACTATTAAAGGAAGATAAAAATGGCTAGAAAAATTATGATTGCCGGCAACTGGAAAATGAACGGTTTGTTGGAAGACGGCGTTGCTTTGGCTAAAGGTGTTGCCGCCGAAGTCAAAAAAATGGGTAAACCCGAGTGCGAATTTTTGGTTTGTCCGCCGTTTACTTTGCTGACATCTGTTAAAAAAGCCCTGCGCGGCGCTAAAGTTGCTTTGGGCGCTCAGGACTGCCATTTTACCGAAAAAGGCGCTCACACCGGCGACATCAGCCCGGTTATGTTAAAAGACGCCGGCTGCCAATATGTTATTACCGGTCACTCCGAACGCCGTGCCGACCATGGCGAAAGCAATGAACTGATTTGCAAAAAATCTCAGGCTGCTTATGATGCCGGCTTAAAAGTTATTATCTGCATCGGTGAAACTTTGGCTGAACGCGATGCCGGAAAAACCATTGACGTTTGTTCCGCTCAGATTTTGGGTTCGGTTCCCGAAACGGCAACATCAAGCAATACTGTTATTGCTTATGAGCCTGTTTGGGCAATTGGCACCGGCAAAACCCCGACCGCAAAAGATGTTGAAGATGTCCATGCAGCGGTTCGCAAAGTTCTTGCTAAAAAATTGGGTAAAGGCAATGCCAACAAAATGCGCATTCTCTACGGCGGTTCCGTCAAGCCGGCCAATGCCAAAGAATTTTTGTCTTTGCCGGATGTTGACGGCGCTTTAATCGGCGGCGCCAGCCTCAAAGTTGAAGATTTTATCAATATTGCAAAAAATGCCGGCTGTTGCTAATTTCGGCCGTAAAATAAAGGATATAAACAATGGGAACAGTTTTATTGGTAATTCATTTGATTGTGGCTATATTTCTGGTGGCCGTAATTTTATTGCAACGCTCTGAGGGCGGCGCTTTGGACGGCCTTGGCGGCGGTTCCGGCGCGGCAAATTTCTTAACGGCTCGCGGCACCGGCAACTTTTTAACCAGATTGACAGCTATTCTGGCAACGATTTTCATCATTACCAGTATTTCGCTCTCAATTTATCATAAGGGTTTTGACCGTAAATCCGGTTCCATTTTGGAAACCCAGCCGGCGGCTTCTTCCGAGCCCGCCGAACCGCAGGCTCCTGTCGCTGGTGAATAAATGGCTGATTTAACTTAAAATAAAAGGCACCTTTTTTAAGAGGTGCCTTTCTCACTTTAAAAGAAGGAAATTCAAATGTCTGAAAAAACAAAATTTATCTTTATTACGGGCGGCGTTGTTTCTTCGTTAGGCAAGGGATTGGCTTCGGCTTCTTTGTCTTCCGTTTTGCAATCCAGAGGCTTCAAAGTCCGCATGCGCAAGCTTGACCCTTATTTGAACGTTGATCCCGGAACAATGAGCCCTTATCAGCATGGAGAAGTTTATGTGACTGATGACGGTGCCGAAACAGACCTTGACCTCGGGCATTATGAACGTTTTTCCGGCGTTGCCTGTCACAAAACCGACAGTATCACCACCGGCAAAATCTATCAGCGCGTAATTGATAAAGAACGCCATGGCGATTATTTGGGCGCAACCATTCAGGTTGTTCCGCATGTAACCAATGAAATCAAAGATTTTATTTTGTCAGACATTACCGATGAAGATTTTGTCCTCTGCGAAATCGGCGGTACGGTCGGCGATATTGAAGGCCAGCCTTATCTTGAGGCTATCCGTCAGGTTGCATATGACTTGGGGCGTGAACGCGCGATGTTTATCCATGTGACCTTGCTTCCCTATATTCCGACGGCCGGCGAGCTGAAAACAAAACCGACCCAGCACTCTGTTAAAAAGCTTCAGGAATACGGTATCCAGCCCGATATGCTGCTTTGCCGTTCACAATGTCCGATTCCGCAAAATGAAAAACGCAAAATTGCTTTGTTCTGCAATATTCGCGAAGAAAATGTAATCGCCGCATTGGATGTTGATAATATTTATATGGTGCCGATTTCTTATTCTCATGAAGGCATGGATAAACAGGTTTGCAAACACTTTGGCATTGAATGCGAAGGCGAGCCTGATTTAAGCAAATGGGAAAAAATTGTTGAAACAATCCGCCATCCCGAAGGCGAGGTGAAGGTAGCCGTCGTCGGCAAATATACCCAGCTTCTGGAAGCTTATAAATCAATTAACGAAGCTTTGACCCACGGCGGAATTGCCAATAAATACAAAGTCAAAATCAAATGGATTGATTCCGAGCTTCTGGAAAAGAGCGAGCCGGATATTTATTTGTCTGATGTCTGCGGCATTTTGGTTCCGGGCGGTTTCGGCCAGCGCGGAACAGACGGCAAGATTGCCGCCGTCAAATATGCCCGTGAGAATAATATTCCGTTCTTGGGCATTTGCTATGGCATGCAAATGGCCGTTATTGAAACCATGCAGAATGTCTGCGGCGTCAAGAATGCCTATACGACCGAGCTTCGTCCGAATTGTGAACCGATTGTCGGTTTGATGACCGAGTGGGAAAAAGACGGTGACAAACAAAAACGCTCAAAAGACGGCGATTTGGGCGGAACGATGCGTTTGGGCGCATATCCCTGCGTTTTGACAAAAGATTCTCTCGCGCGCAAAGTTTATGGCAGCGATGAAATATCAGAGCGTCACCGTCACCGCTATGAAGTAAACTTAAAATACGAAAAACAGTTGAATGAAGCCGGAATGGTTGTCAGCGGGCGTTCTCCCGACGGCCGTTTGCCTGAGATTGTCGAAATCCCGAACCATCCTTGGTTTATCGGCGTTCAATTCCACCCTGAACTCAAGTCCAAACCGTTTGACCCGCATCCGTTGTTTGTGGCTTTTGTAAAGGCGTCAATTGAAAAATGCCGGCTGCTGTAGACTGTTGCGCGAAAATGCAAAAGCCCTCAACTAACGAGGGCTTTTGTTTTGGTTATATCTTCAGTTATGTGGTTGCCAAAAGCAATAAACTCTGTTAATGCTGGTAATTATTTAACAAAATAAGAAAGGTAAAATATGGAACAGCGAGCAATAAAAGTCGGCAATTTTGAAATCAGCAACCGTTTGCCTTTTGCTTTGCTGGCGGGGCCTTGTCAAATTGAAAGCCGCCAGCATGCGATTGATATGGCCGGCGCTTTGGTCGAAATAACCAAAGAACTCGGAATTAATTATATCTTTAAGGCCTCTTTTGACAAAGCAAACCGCACATCGATTAACACCGCTCGCGGGGTCGGAATTGACGAAGGCATACGTACTTTTGAGGAGATAAAGAAGCTTTATAATAATATTCCTATTGTAACGGATATTCATGAAAATGAACAATGTGCCAGAGTTGCCCCTTATGTCGATATGCTGCAAATTCCGGCGTTCTTGTGCCGTCAGACGGATTTAGCCGTCGCCGCTGCCAAAACAGGTAAAGTGATTAATATTAAAAAGGGGCAGTTCTTGGCTCCTTGGGATATGAAGTCATTGGTTAAAAAAGTTGAAGATTCCGGAAATATGAATGTTTGTTTGACTGAACGCGGCGCCAGTTTTGGCTATAATACGCTGGTTACAGATTTTCGCGGTTTGCCCAGAATGGCGCAGGATACCGGATGTCCGGTAATTTTTGATGCCACGCATTCGGTTCAGCAGCCGGGAGGCAATGGCACAACTTCTGGCGGACAGCGTGAATATGCGCCGGTTTTGGCTCGAGCCGCCGTTGCAGTCGGAGTAGGGGCTCTGTTTATTGAGACACATGATAATCCTGATAAGGCATTGTCTGATGGTCCTAATATGATTCCGTTGCATGATATGAAACGGGTTTTATCAGAACTTCAAGCTTATGATAAAGTTACTAAAAATATTGTAAAACCATACTAAACAAAAAAAGAGCCAAGATAATAATCTCGGCTCTTTTTTGTTATTTTTATTATTTAGTGGCTTTTGCATACAGCCCTTCGCGAGCATATTCCATAATCAATATAATAAGGAAGCCGGTTCCTAAGGCTGTCGGAATTGAATAGAACAACGGCCAGTTCAGCGTTAGCCTATAAAGGATGGCATATTGAACAGTTGCGGCTAGGGCTATAATAGACCATGAAAAGATAAAATTGCCATAAACAAAATCCTTTTCTATTCCATGGAATAACAGCAGAGACATTATGATACCCAAAGAAGGAATACCATAAGCAACACAGCCGACGGCAAAAGTTAAATTTGCCAGATTTTCGTCTCTAAGTCCGACAACATACATCGCTGCGGCGCAAATTGTGCCGATAAGCCAAAAAAGAATAATTTTTTTTCATATACAATAATGTATTAAGTAAGATAAATTTAAGCCAGAACATAAAACATTAACAAAAATAAATCAATCTTTTTTAACTCGTTGACACTTGAGGGCTAAAGCGTAAAATCAGAACATTGGAGAAAAAATGAAGTTTAATGACGAGGGATATATCATCAACATCAAAAAACACGGTGAAAGTTCGGCTGTACTGACCGTGTTGACCCGTCACAACGGCAAAGTCGTCGGCTTTGTCAAAAACGGCTTAACCAGAAAAAATCTCGGCGTTTACCAGCTCGGCAACCTGGTGGCAATAGAAGCCTATGCCAGAGTTGATGAAAATATGCTGAGCCTGAAAGTCGAATTAATTTCGCCGACGGCCGTCAATTTTATCTCTGATGCGGCAAAGCTTGAAACTCTGGCTTCTTTCTGTGGGCTGTGCAATGTCTGCATGCCCGAGCAAATGGCTTTGGACAGGTTATTTTATTATGTTGACAGTTTTTTTAACTTGATACTTGAAGATAACTGGGTAACACATTATGCTTACTTTGAATTTTATCTTCTTGATTTTCTCGGGGTTGCGCTTGACTTAAGCGAGTGTTCGGCTACGGGAACCACCGAAAACCTTAAATACGTATCGCCCAAAACAGGCAAAGCCGTTTGTGCCGAAGCCGGTGAACCTTATAAAAGCCGGCTTTTTAGTTTTCCACAGTTCATATTGGAGCAAAATTATGCGCCGACAGCTCGAGAACTTAAGGATTTGCTGGAAATGACGGCATTTTTCCTGAACAAAAACTTTTTTCAAACTCACGGCTTGAAATTCCCGCCAAACCGTGCTAATTTGCTGCTGAATTTAGGATTAAACGGGTGAAACATATGGCCGAAGCAGTAGAAAAAATTAAAGATGTCCACTTAGCCGAAGAGCTTAGCACGAGATATTTGTCTTATGCGATGTCAACGATTGTTGACCGTGCGCTTCCCGATGTGCGCGACGGCTTGAAACCCGTGCACCGCCGTTTGCTTTATGCTATGCGCCAATTGCATCTGGATCCGAAATCCGGTTTTAAGAAATGTGCGCGCGTTGTCGGCGATGTCATCGGTAAATATCACCCGCACGGCGATAGTGCCGTTTATGGCGCAATGGTCCGTCTGGCGCAGGATTTTTCCGTGCGTTATCCGTTAGTTGACGGGCAGGGCAACTTTGGCAATATTGATGGAGACGGCGCCGCTGCCATGCGTTATACTGAGGCGCGCCTCACAGATTTTGCCATGGCTTTGATGGAAGGCTTAAATGAAAACGCCGTTGATTTCCGCGATACTTATGACGGTGAGGAAAATGAACCGGTCGTTATGCCGTCAATGGTGCCGAACCTGTTGTGTAACGGTTCAATGGGTATTGCCGTCGGTATGGCAACCAACATTCCGCCGCATAATTTGAGCGAAGTCTGCGATGCTTTGCTTTATCTGGTTGAAAATCCGGAATGTGAAATCGAGCCTTTGGTCAAGCGTATCAAAGGACCTGATTTTCCGACCGGCGGCGTGATTATTGACAAGTTTGCCACGATTTTAGATGCTTATACCAACGGCAAAGGAACATTCCGCATTCGCGCCAAATGGGAAAAAGAAGATTTGGGGCATGGGCAGTATCAGATTATTGTCAAAGAAATTCCTTATCAGGTTATCAAATCCAAGCTTATTGAAAAAATTGCCGCGCTGTTAATGGATAAAAAGTTGCCGATGCTGAGCGATATCCGTGATGAATCCGCACAGGATGTCCGCATTGTATTAGAACCCAAAAACCGCACGGTAGATGCCGCTTTATTAATGGAACATTTGTTTAAGCAGACTGATTTGGAAGTCCGCTTCACAATGAATATGAATGTCCTTGATTCTGATACTGTTCCAAGGGTTATGAGCATTAAAGAAGTTTTGAAAGAGTTTTTGAATCATCGCCATAATGTTTTAAAACGCCGTGTGAAATTCCGTCTGGATAAAATTAATGCGCGCATGGAACTCTTAAGCGGCTATTTGATTGCCTATCTGAATTTGGATGAAGTTATCCGCATAATTCGCGAAGACGAAGAGCCGAAAGCATCTTTGATTAAAAAGTTTGAATTGACCGATAATCAGGCTGAGGCTATTCTGAATATGAAGCTTCGCTCATTGCGCAAGCTTGAAGAAATGGAAATCCGCAAAGAGTATGATGACTTGGCTGCGGAAAAAGGCGAGTTGGAAGCCTTATTGGCAGACGAAGGCAAACGCTGGGAAGCCATTTCAAACGAAATCCGCGCCACCAAAGAAAAATTCGGCAAAAAGACGGCTATAGGCCGCCGTCGTACCGAATTTGCCGAAGTTTCCGAAGAAATTGACGTTCCGGTTGAAGCCTTTATAGAAAAAGAGCCGATTACGATTATCCTTTCGCAAAAAGGCTGGATCAGGGCGCTGAAAGGCTACAGCGATTTGAATGATGAGTTTAAGTTTAAGGATGACGACTCATTGCTCTTTGCTATCCATGCCCAAACGACAGATAAGATTATCCTGTTTGACACGTCCGGCAAATTCTTTACCGTTTCGGCTAATGAGATTCCCTGCGGGCGCGGGTTCGGGCAGCCCTTGCGTTTAATGGTCGATTTGGGAATCAATGACAATATCTGCGATATGTTTGTTTTTGAGCCTAAAGCGCAGTATCTGATTGCCTCCAACAGCGGTCGCGGCTTCTTGGTTGACGAGAATCACATCATGGCGCAGACCCGCAACGGCCGTAAGATTATGAATCTTGAAAATGGCGAATATGCCAAATTTTGCAAGAAAATGAGCGGGGATATGGTTGCCGTTATCGGCGACAACCGCAAACTCTTGGTCTTTAAGTCTGAAGAAGTGCCGACCATGGCCAGAGGCCGCGGTGTTACGTTGCAAAAATACAAAGACGGCGGTTTGAGCGATATTCAGATTTTCAACGAGGCAGACGGTTTTACATATACGCGTGCCGGCGGAACTAAGACAGAAACAGATTTGCTGGCTTGGCTTGGACACCGTGCTCAGGTTGGAAAATTGGCGCCGTTCGGCTTTCCGAAGAGCAACAAGTTTTTGAAAGATTAAGCATAAGGGGCAGGCTTAACCGCCTGCTTTACTTTTAGAACAATGGCAGAAATTTTGTTTGAATATACCAGACAAGGGCAATATGTGAAGGTGACCGCTGTCGAGCCGGAAACCAAAACCGAAGTTTGCGTTGTGGTTCCGGTTGGCTTATCGGAACAGCAAATGCAGATTCATGCTTTGAAAAAATTGCAATATGTCTTAAAGAAAATGGAAGAAGAATAAAATGCTGAGCGATATTGAAATCTCCCAACAGTCTGATTTGCTGCCGATTAATGAGATTGCCGCCCAAGTAGGCTTATCTGAAAATGAGATTGAAGCATATGGCCGCTATAAGGCAAAAATCAGCTATGGTAAGGTTATGGAAATTCAAAATTCGCAACGGCCGAGCGGTAAATTGATATTGGTAACGGCCGTAACCCCGACGCCGGCCGGAGAAGGCAAATCTACGGTATCAATCGGTTTGGGCGATGCCTTGCGCCGTTTAGGCAAAAAAACGGTAATTGCTCTGCGCGAACCCTCATTGGGTCCGTGTTTCGGAGCAAAAGGCGGAGCGACCGGCGGCGGATTTTCGCAAATTGCGCCAATGGAAGAAATTAACCTTCATTTCACCGGCGATATTCACGCTATTACAACGGCAGCCAATTTATTGGCCTCAATTATTGATAATCATATTTATCAGGGCAATGAATTGCAGATTGATCCGGAAACAATTTCTTGGAAGCGTTGCGTGGATTTAAACGACAGGGTTTTGCGCGATATAACTGTTGCTCAAGGCGCTAAAATAAACGGTGTTGAGCGCAAAGACAAATTTTGCATAAGCGTTGCCAGCGAAATCATGGCTGTATTGTGTTTGGCTAAGGATATTCCTGATTTGAAAAAACGCTTGGGGAGAATAATTATCGGCCAAACCTATGGCGGCCGGGATGTCGCGGCCAAAGAATTAAAAGTAACAGGAGCCTTGGCCGCAGTTTTGAAAGACGCGATAAAACCTAATCTTGTGCAGACTTTAGAGCAGACGCCGGTTTTGGTTCATGGCGGGCCTTTTGCCAATATAGCCCACGGCTGCAACAGTATTCTTGCGACCAAAACTGCTTTGAAAATGGCAGATTATGTTGTGACCGAAGCCGGTTTCGGTGCCGATCTGGGAGCGGAGAAGTTTTTAGACATTAAATGCCGCCAAGCGGAAATTCAGCCCAATGCGGTTGTGATTGTCGCAACAATCCGCGCACTCAAAATGCATGGCGGGATTGCCAAACAAAATCTCGGTACGGAAGATTTGCAAGCTTTGAAGAACGGTTTTGAAAATTTGCGGGTTCATATTGAAAACATGCAAAAATTCGGTCTGCCCGCAATTGTAGCCATTAACCGTTTTGTTTCCGATACGAAAGCGGAAACGGAACTGCTGCAAAAAATTGTTAAAGAAACCGGTGTTAAAGCTGTTTTGTCTGACGGCTGGGCAAAAGGCGGCGAGGGCGTGTGCGATTTGGCGCAGGAACTTGTCGGTTTGTGCCGCTCCGAAGCGCATTTTAACCATTTGTATAAAGATGATTTATCTTTAACAGATAAAATTCGTATAATAGCCAAAGAAATCTATCGGGCAAAAGATGTTGAATTTTCGCCGGAGGCCGAAGAAAAACTTAAAGAATATACGCAAAACGGATACGGAAAGTTACAGGTCTGCATAGCCAAAACACAAAATTCAATTTCTCATGACAAAACGCTGTTGAATGCGCCGCAGAATTATGTTTTGCCGATCAGAGACGTTTCCTTATCGGCGGGGGCTGGATTTGTGGTTGTTTTTGCCGGAAGTATCTTAGATATGCCGGGGTTGCCGAAACATCCGGCCGCAGAAAATATTGATGTTGATGATAATGGCAGAATATCGGGTCTGTTCTGAGTAAAAAGAAGTGCGGCAGAATATTTAACGAATAATACGGAAATATCGCAAACGGGTTGCCTGCAAAACTTTTGCTGCCGGTTGTACTGACTGTGGATAAGTATTAAGATAATACTTTAATGTTTTAAAATTTCAAAAATTTATTATAAACTCATGCCTGCCGGGAAAAGCAGAAGGCTTTGCGCGGCAAATTTTATGGGAAAATAAAAATTTAGGGAAATATATTTATGTCAAATCAACAAGTTGATAACAGTAATCAACGGAAAGCGGATTCTGCGCTTCCCGGATTTATGTCTGAAAACAGCAAAATCAATTACAACGAAGAGCCGGAGCAGAATTCCTGGCTGACAAATAACCTGACAAAATTAATGATAGGTATTTCTGCCGTTTGGTTTATCATTGTTTTGATATATATTACCCAGTTTTTCGGCTGGTCTAACTTATTTTTGATGATGCCTGATGAATTCGGCGGCTTTTTGGCCGGCGTAACGCTGCCTCTGGCAATCATTTGGGTGGTAATGGCTTATATTGACCGCGGTTCAAGTTTTAAGAACGAGGCAAAATTTCTGCGGGCTTACATGAACCAGCTTGTTTATCCCGAAGACGGCGGTGCCAATACGGCCAAGGCCATGGCCGATGCTATCCGTTCCCAGGTAGCCGAACTCCATGAAGTAACCCGCCATGCCACAGAGCAGACAGAAATTATCAAAAACGAACTGAGCGCCCGTGTAAATGACTTTGCCAAATTGGTCAACACGCTTGACAATTATTCTTCCCATACGATTGTTGAGCTGACGGACGGCGTAAAAACGCTGGTAGAAAATTTTGAACGCGTAACCGGCAAAGCTCAAAGCTCGACAGAAACTTTTAAGAGCTATATTGCCGATTTTTCCGGTTCAATATCCGGACTGGAAAGCAATTGCGACGGATTGTTCGAAAAAATAGTTCCGCATATTCAGGAACTCAAATCTTCAAGCCAGCTGTTACAAAGCATTACCGAGGATAATAATTCAAAAATGGCCAAGGCTTCGCAGGCACTTGCCGATTTCGGCGGACGTGCCGCGCAAAGCGTTTCAAGCGTTGCCGAATTGCTTGATGCCCAAACCGTTCGGCTTAAGAATGTTGCCAATGAGGCTGTTGACGCCTGCAATGATATTTTTACAAAAATTGACGGCGGCGTAAACAAAATTGAAAATGTTTTAACCGGACAAACGGAAACGGTTGAAGGCTATCTTTCAAAAATTGATGAATCTGCGGAAAAATTGACGGATAAATTTAATGTCCACAGCCGTATGATTTCAGGCGAAGTTGATAAAATTATCGCCCGCTCAAACCTGATTGAAGAAACTGTAGCCGTTCAGGTTAATCAGCTTCAGGGAATTTCTGATAAAATCAGTTCGGAAGTCAAAACCGTTGAACAAAATCTTGATGAAAGCATTAATGATATTGACAGCAAGGCGAAGAGTGTCATCGGACAAATGAACGCTATTGTTACAGAAGGCGAACACAATGCTGCCCGTTTATCAGCTCTGTCCGAACAAGGAATTAATAATACGGCTTCTTTGGCTGAAAGTATCAGCAGGCAAAATGATGATTTGCGTAAAATTACGGATAATATCATTGTTAACATGAAGCTTGTCAACCAGCAGTTAGACGGCAACGCGGCGGCCTTGCGCGAACAGGCTGATTCGGCTTCAGCCAAATTAAATGAAGTGGGAGAGGTTGTCCAAAAACACACGGGGCAGTTGGCCGAAGCGGCGTCTTTGGTCGTGGCTCAGAGCAAGGTGGGCGAAACGTCTTTGGCTCAGCAGCAGCGTAATATTACCGAGTCAGCTAACAGAATAGAAGAAATTAAGGCAGATTTGAAATATCAGATTGATGAACTGACCCGTGCGTCTTCTTATTTGAGCCATGAAGCGGCGGCAACGGTCGAACAGCTGAAAAAGCAGATGTCCGAAACATTAGAAACATGCAACAGCATGATTGACAGAACCAAAACAGTCAACAGCAGCCTGAATGAACAAGCAGGAATCTTTGACAGCAAGGCAGAGCATGCTTTGAGCAAAGTCGTGCGTATGGAGAGCATTCTCAATCTGAAATCGGAAGAAATGGATAAAATAGCCAGACAAGTTTCAGAACACAGCGAAACTATTGCCGAAACACTTGAAAAGCAAGCCGCTAATATTAATATTGCGACCGTCAATTGTGAAAACACATTCCAAAAACTCTCCGAATCTTTTGATGCGCAAAACAACAGCATGAATAACGTTGCTGAAACAACGGTTAAACACGTGGCTGATGTTATTCAGCTTTTGGATGAAAAAGCTGAAAATATTAATTTGTTGTTCAAGCAGCAGGAAAACGAATTTTTCAGCATATGTGACCGGTTAACGGAAAATACTGACAACATGGGCAACACTTTGAAAAAACAAGTGGCCGTTATTGAACAAAATGCGGATAAAGTTTTTGCCCGTATGACATTGTTGGAAGAAGACGTTAACAAACGTGTTGAGGCAGTGGTTGCAAACTCAGTCAAATCTATTGATAAATTGGCAGAGGTTAATCAGTCAATTACGATTCAGAATAATGATGTGAGCAAATTTATTCAGGAGATTACCGAAAAGCTGGCTTTAATATCAGCTTCATTCCGCGATAATTTCCAAGTTTTCAATAATACGGTTAAAGATCTGACAATCAGTTCGGATGAATTTACCTCATCCATTCTCGGCAATTGCGATAAAATCAGTCTCGCCAACCAGAATCTTGTCGGCGAGAGTAAAAATACCATGGCCACGCTTGATGTTCATGCCCAGAATATTGATCAGGTTTTGGTCAAGACGCTTAACCAGTCTGAGTTGATTAAAGAAAGCTTTGAACGCCAGCATGAGCTTTTAAGCGATGTTGTTAATACGGTATCAACCCAAACGCGCTTGGGTGAGGCTTCTTTGGCACAGCAATATAAGTATCTCTCTGATACTTCGACGGAAGTTGCGCAGCGCGTTAATGAAATTAATAAGAACTTCAAAGAAAGTACGGATAACGTCTTTGAGACCTCGGCAAAAATTGCTTATGAATTTAACGTTTTGGGTGACAGGTTGCTGAAGGTTAATGAAGATATTAACAAATCGTCGAGAGATTCTGTTAAGAATATTGAACAGGTAAATATGTCTTTAAGCCAATTGGTTGACGATTTGCATGCGAATGTGAACGCTTCGGGAGCCAAGATCGGCAATGTGATGAAAGACTATGAAAAATATATTGCTGACTTTAATACGGTAACGGCAGAAGCCAGCAGCGGCGTTTTTGAAATCAATAATCTGATTTCGGCGCAAAGCGACAAAATGATTAAGATTTCCGAAGATACCAAACAGTTGGTAGAATGTTTTAATACCGTGTTGAATGACACCTCGGTACAGCTTTCCAACAGGGCAAACATGGCATATGACAAAGTTAAAGGTTTGGGCGAAAATCTCAAAGTTTTGAGTATGCAAATGGAAGAAGCTACCAAGCTGAGTTCAACCCATTTTGAAAATTCAGGCAGCAAATTAAGGGCAACGCTGACAGAAATAGCCTCGAATGCCGAGCGTATTTCCAATGAAATCAGATCTTCGGGAGAAGTTTTCCTCAAGCAGTCCGGCGTTTTGGTTGCAGCGACAGACGATACGCTGAAAAAGGTAGGAGATGTGATGAATTTGTTAAATGACAACACCTCTGAATTTTCGGCAAAAGGTGATGAAATCATCAAGAAATCAATCAGTTTCAACGATATCGTCAGCAAACAGCTTAAAGTATTAATCGAAACATCTCAAAAAACTGAAAATAAACTTGGCGAATTTGAGAAACGTTGTGAAAACGTCAGAGTTGACACTTTCCTGAAAGATGCTTCCTACATCATTGAAAAACTGGAAACGGCATCTGTTGATATTAATCGTATTTTCAATCCTGCTACGGAAGAAGAAATCTGGAAAAAATACTATAACGGAGACAGTGCTGCTTTTGTACGCCATTTGTCAAAAACAATGACCAAACAACAGGTTCTGGCAATTCGCGGCCAGTTTGAGAAAAATCTGGAGTTTAGAACTTTGGTAACGCGTTATTTGAGCGAATTTGAAACCTTAATTGCCCGTGCGCGCAATAATGAACATTCGGGAATTTTGCTTTCGGTTATTTCCGGAGCTGATATCGGAAAGGTTTATTATATTCTTGCCAAGGCATTGGATAAACTGAATTAACGGATAGAAAATGACCGGCTTGACAGCAGATAAAATGACAAATTTATATGCGGATTTGACTTCGCAAATCTCTAAATCTGTCAAAAATATCAGCCGCAAATCAGCTTCTGATTTTGTTGCTTCGGCCCGACAAAATCAAAATGCCGACCCCTCAGTTCAGCAAACAGGCTTTTCCGGTTATGCATTCTCTTATCTGGAACCGTCATCTTTATATAACCTGCATCGCATTAGTGCCGATTTGAAAAATGATGACAAGCTCAGAGAGCAGAACCGGCAGAAAAATCAGGCCGCGGATAATGAACGGCAGGCAGAAGCAGAACGCAACGGCAATCATGAACAGGTTGACGGCATTTCTTTTGCCTCGGAATTGCAGAACTTTTCAAAACCGGATGCTCAGTTCGTAACAAAGCTTTATCGGCAGAATTTTCTCAATAAAATATCCGAAGCGCCGCTGTTTTTGAGCGGCAGTTTTACGGCGAATGATGCCGGCTATGCCAATAAAGCGTATAATTATACATTTAACCTGAACAATGCGCCGGATATGCGCATTGAATATATGCATAAATATAACCGCAATTTTGATTACAGGATTTAATGACAATACTCAATTTTGATTCAAAAGTCTTTTTGGCGCCGATGGCCGGAATCACAGATAAACCGATGCGCAAGCTTGTAAAAAATTTCGGGGCGGGGCAAATGGTTTCCGAAATGGTTGCGATAAATGCCATTCAGCGCAAAAATCCGAAAAGTTATCGTATCGCTGATGTCAGGGATGAAGCTTATCCCGTCATTGTGCAGTTGGTAGGCGGCGATGAGGCCTTGTTTGCGGATGCCTGCCGTTTGGCAGAAGAGCTTGGCGCTTGTTCTATTGATATAAATATGGGCTGTCCGGTAAAAAAAATCGTAAATAACAATTCCGGCTCTTATCTGATGAAAGATATGCCGCTGGCCGAAAAAATTATCAAAGCTGCCGTTGCTGCATCTCAGCTGCCGGTTAGCGTAAAATTTCGTAAAGGCTGGGACAATAATTCCGTCAATGCAACGGAATTTGCCCGAATGTGCGAGGCCTGCGGAGCTGCCTATGTGACAGTCCATGGGCGTACCAGAAGCGATTTTTACTCAGGAACGGCTGATTGGGAAACAATTGCAAAAGTTAAAAATGCCGTAAAAATTCCGGTTATCGGCAACGGTGATATCACATCGCCTTATGATGCTGAAAAAATGATAAACGAAACAGGCGTTGACGCCGTGATGATAGGGCGCGCGGCTTTGGGGGCGCCTTGGTTAATTTCTCAAACTCATGACTATCTTGAAACGGGGCGGGAACCTCAGCCCGTGCCTCTTACTGTTGTAAAAGAGGCATTATTAACCCATATTAAAGAATTGATTGCTTATTATGGAGAAAAATTGGCATTGTCCGTTTCTCGCAAATATGTTTGTTGGTATTGCAAAAATTGCCGCGATGCCCGCAGATTTCGGGAAAATTATGTCAGAATAAACAATTTTCCGGAAGCATACGCCGAAATAGACCGCTATTTTGCCGCACTGGAAGAGCAAAACTGAGGAATAAAAAAATGAAGATTATTGTTTGTGGAGCCGGAAGCGTCGGACGCAGTATCGTCAGTTACCTGATAAAGGGCAACAATGACATCATCGTTATCGACAATAATCAAAAAGCCTTGGATGATTTGGCGCAGGAGTTTGACATCCTTCCCGTTTTAGGCTCTGCTTCTCATCCGGAAGTTCTTGAAAAGGCCGATGCCGCCAAAGCCCGTTTGCTTATTGCGGCAACCAATGTTGATGAGGTGAATATGGTTGCCTGTCAGGTGGCGCATTCGGTTTTCAATGTTCCGCGCAAAATCGCCAGAATTGATGCTCAGGATTTTTTAGAGCCTTTGTGGGCGACGCTTTATAATGAAAAAAGCCTGCCGATTGATTTAATCATTTCTCCCGAAATAGAAATTGGCAAATATATTTATCATATGCTTAAAATTCCGGGAGCTTCCGAAGTGCTGCCGCTGTTTGACGGCAAAATGCAGCTTTTGGGCTTTAAAATGCCGGAAGAAAGCCCTTTAATAAAAGTTCCTCTGCTTAATTTAGGGCAGGTTTCCGAAGATATTAATGTTGAGGTTGTTTGCGTCAACCGCCGCGGCAATATATTTATTCCCTATCGGAATGACATGCTGGAAGCCGGAGACGAAGTCTTTTTGCTGACCCCTGATGATAAGGTTGAAGAAACCATTGCCGCTTTTGGAATAGAGCGGCCGGCTGTCGAACGCGTTATTATTTTCGGCGGCAATAAAATTTCACGTTATATGGGAAAACTGTTTGAAAAAGACGATAACATTATCAGCTGCAAAATCA
This sequence comes from uncultured Alphaproteobacteria bacterium, assembly GCA_949493535.1. Taxonomy (GTDB): domain Bacteria; phylum Pseudomonadota; class Alphaproteobacteria; order RF32; family CAG-239; genus CAJLXD01. The sequence continues at coordinate 208,119 of CASZWJ010000002.1, read as the reverse complement.
TAGAAGAAGATTTGCAAGCCGCCAGAAATTTGGCAAAAGATTTAAATAATACCGTTGTGATTCACGGTCCGTTGATGAGTGATAAAATTTTAAGTGAAGCGGGCATTGGCAATACCGATGCGGCAATTGCCGTCACCATGCAGGATAACGATAATCTGCTGGCGACAATGCTGGCAGGAAAAAGCGGTGTTAATACGACGGTTGCTTTGGTAAATTCTCCTTCTTATAACAATTTGATAGGACTAATCGGCAACAGTATTTTAGTAGACCGGACGTCAGTTACAATTTCCGGTATTTTGCAGGAATTGCGCAAAGCAGATGTTAAAAATGCTTATTCTCTCGGACGCGGGCTGGGCGAAATCTGGGAAATGGAAATCAGCGACGGTTCACCGATTGCCGGCAAAACCGTCCGAGCTGCAGATTTTCCTGCCAGCAGCAAAATTTGTGCGTGTCTGCGTAATGAAGAAATCAGTTATCTAGGAGAAACAGATGTTTTGCAAGCAGGAGACAAAGTTATTATCTATGTCGATTCCGCGGCAATCCGTAAAGTTGAAAAGATAATATCTTAGGTTGGAAATTATCCCCCTGTTACAATCTAAGCTTTACTAATCTAAAAAAATATTGTTAAAATAAACCATTATAAGATAATAAAAAGGATAAAAATAATGTCACAAAATGTTCAGGATGACTTCTTAAACAATATTCGTAAAAATAAAATCTCCGTAACGGTTTTTTTGGTTAACGGCGTAAAGCTGCAGGGGCTGATTACATGGTTTGACAGCTTTTCCTTGTTGCTGCGCCGCGATGGGCATACCCAGTTAATTTATAAGCACGCCATTTCGACAATTATGCCGAGTGCGGCTGTTGATTTTGAAATCGAAGATGAAGAAGCTGACGGAACAGAAGAATAAGTCTTGAACGGAATTGAGTTTAATATATCTTCGGTTAAAACCGCCGTCATTTTTCCTTTGGTATCAGGCAAAGAGATATCTCTTGCTCCGGATTCCCGTTTGGAAGAAGCAGTTCGTCTTGCCGAAGCTATAAATTTGAATGTCATCTGTTCGGAGATTGTCAAAGTCCGCGAAATTAAGCCGGCCATTTTCTTTGGTAACGGCTTTTTAGAAAATCTGCAAAATAAAATAGCCGAACAGGAAATAGAATTAGTCGTAATAGATACGTCTCTTACGCCAATTCAGCAGCGCAACCTTGAGAAAAAACTTAAAGTAAAAGTTATTGACAGAACGGCGCTCATTCTTGAGATTTTCGGCGAGCGGGCGAACACCAAAGAAGGCAATCTGCAAGTCGAGTTAGCGCATTTGACTTATCAGCGCAGCCGTTTGGTCAGAAGTTGGACGCACCTTGAACGCCAAAGAGGCGGCGCCGGTTTTTTGGGCGGCCCCGGAGAAACGCAGATCGAATTGGACCGCCGTATCATTGACGACAAAATCGTTCGAATAAAAAAAGATTTGGAAAAAGTCAAGAAAACCAGAGAATTGCAGCGCGGCGCCCGTAAACGTATCCCATATCCCGTTGTGGCGCTTGTCGGTTATACCAATGCCGGAAAATCTTCCTTGTTTAATCGCCTGTCTAAGGCACAGGTTTTTGCCGAAGACTTGCTTTTTGCTACGTTGGATCCGACGATGCGCAAATTGCGCCTGCCTTCGGGGCGGGAAATAATTTTATCCGATACCGTCGGTTTTATTTCTGATTTGCCGCATGAACTGGTTATGTCTTTTCGTGCAACGCTGGAAGAAGTTTTAGCGGCGGATATTGTCGTTCATGTGCGGGATTTGGCAAATCCTGATAACAAACAGCAAAAGCAAGATGTTTTGAATGTTTTAAAAAACTTGGGTTTAGAGCATATTGAAACGCAGAGTAACTATCTGGAAGTTTGGAACAAAATAGATATTCTTTCGGAAGCTGATAAAAAATATATTGAAGAGAATGCCAAGCGCAGCTCTTATATAATTCCCGCTTCGGCATTAAGCGGCGAGGGATGCGAGGCTTTTCTTAAAGCGGTAGACGATAAGCTTTCCGAAAACCATAAAATTATCGAGGTTAAGCTTCCTGCTTCTGACGGAAAGCAGATTGCCTGGCTGTATAAAAATGCCGAAGTTCTAAGCGCAAAAAATCAAGAAGATCAACAAATTTTAAAAGTGAAAATAGATAGCCTCGGCTTGGCAAAGCTCAGCGGAAAAGCGCAAATAAAACTCTTGAGCTGACTTGAATTTCAATGATTTCCGATTAAATATTTTTCATTAAGAGCAACTTTTTGTAAAGGCAGATTAATGAAAAAATTGATTTTATTATCCTTGCTGCTGACGGCCTGCAGCCATTCTCAGACTTATCAGCAAAGTTTACAGCCATGGGTCGGAATGCCGGAAATCAGCTTATATGATTCATGGGGGCGTCCGGCATCGGAGTTTTATGTAACGCCGCAAACAAAAGTCGTGACTTATATTCAAACGGAAGACAAACCGATTAACGGAAACACGCGCCCTTACTCGGGAATTGAGGTCGACTATGAGGCAATAGAAACGCCTGATTACGGTGAAAATCTGATTAATAACGCGGATGATAATTACTATTGCAAAACATCATTCACCATTACAAACGGAGAAATTGTCAATTACACCTTTAACGGCGACGACTGCGTCGTTCGGGAGTAAAAAACAATGGGCTTTTTAAAACTCTCCGTCACTCTGGTTTCAATCGTATACCTGATATCAAACGGAATTTCATATATGAATAGATATCGGGAAGAAAAGCGCTGAAGGCTTATAAATTGCCCAACAGCTTATGTTTTGCCCGTTCTCCTTTATGAATTTTATGCTTTTTAACGGTTCCGGCTTTTAATTCTATAACAGCTTTTGTGCCTTTGGGCGATTGAATGAATGTTTCTGAAAAAGGAACCGTATTTTCAACAATGCCGTTAATTTTATTATCCGTATCAACAAAAATCATATCCAAAGGGATATAAGTATTTTTCATCCACATTGAAATGCTGCGCGGCGGAAAAATAAAAATCATACCCTGATTATCGGGAAGTTCCTGCCGATACATCAAGCCCAAACGCATCTCATTTTCCGTAATGGACGTTTCAACGTCAAAGCGGCGGGCTTTCTTTCCGCTGCCGATAGTTAATTCGGTTAACGGACGCTGCGGATTGGATGTTTCTTTTTCAGAGCATCCGCCGATTAATAAAATGGTGAGCAAAATGAGGAGAGGGCGCATTTTAAACTCCTTTGCGGACAGAAGGGGAAAGCTTACGGGGTGTCCATTGGGAAACCATAACCGGACCGTTTTGCGAAATCAGCATTTTTCTTTTGCTGTTGGCTGAGGTTTGTACCGGCGTTTCAAATAAAGTGACAATATCGTTGATGTTAACAACCTGTTTTTCGCCTTTTTTATAATTTTGTTTATAAGCCTCCGAAGCTTTGATTGTGTTTCCCATGGCTGCGGCAGATGTTTTGGCATATTTTTTCCAAATAATTTCTAATAATGCCGCGACGTCGTTTTCCAGCTTAACCGGCGGCATATAAGGGCGTCCGAGCGAAAACATCTTTAAAATATTGGGTTCTGAAAAACCGTTTTCATCGGTTATGAACAAGCTCGGCATCAAAACGGCGCGGCTGTTTTTTCGCGCATAGGCAAGCTGTGCCGTAAACAGCAAGTGGTGCAGTTTTTCGTCTTCAATAAAAATATTGTCTTTTTCGGCTCTCTGAATGAACCAATAGGCAACCTCAATGCCGGAGTTTGTCGCTGAAACAGTCATAATAAACCTCGCCGTGTTATTTTATGCAGACAGTATAGAGCAATATATCGTTAAAAACAAATAATTTCATTTCTAAAATCTGCTTGTTAATTATTTTTTGTTCTTGTGTTATATGGTTTAATATTATATTCATAAACTAAATGTATTCTTTTAGGCAAAATAATATTTAGATAGGGTTATATCAATGAAATTGCTTCAAAATCTTAAAGGTGCCTGCGGCGTTTTTGCCGTTTCTGCTTTGTTGTGTTCTTGTTCTTCGGCTGTTTTTCCTGATATTATCGAGGAAGATGAAGCTGTTAATGAGCCCGTAATGAGTGAAGACAGCAGTTTTGTCAGCCGCAAAGGCAAAAAAATAGAACTCTCTCTGCCGGAAGAAAGCAGCAGTTTGCGTGCAGATGATAAAAATGCCGCTTATGATGAAGATGATAAGGAATTGGCTGATGCCATGAACAGTTCTCTTGTTAAAGATGATGAAATTGCTGCGGTCAAAACAACTCCGGTTAATAAAGAAGATATTAAAAAAATTGAACCTGAAAATATGAAAGAAAGCGCTGATTTGAGCGAAGGGGAAACCGTAGTCGAACAAGGCATATTCGCTGAAGAAAATGCCGGTCCGAGCGTCAGCTACCGCATGGAGACTTTCTATTTTGCCAATGGCAGTTCTGTTCTGGATTCTAAATACAACAGACAGATTCGCAATATTGTAAAACAGGCAAAATCCAAAAAGAATGCCGTTGTAAAAGTTCAGGGTTTTGCTTCCAGCCGCACACGCAATACCGATGCCGTTTCTCATAAACTGGCAAACTTTAAGGTTTCTGCGGCACGCGCAGCCAGCGTTGCCGATGCGTTAAAACGCTATGGCTTGCCGGCAACTCAAATAGAGACGGAAGCCCTGTCAGATTCCGTTCCCGCATATCAGGAGGTCATGCCGGAGGGCGAACGCCTGAACCGCCGCGTTGAAGTGTATATTACGTACTAATATAGGATAATAATTTGATTCCTCAGGCGGACAATGAAAAATCATTAGGCGGAAACCTATGGAAAACGGCCGTTTGCAATGAGCGTACGGCAGAATTAATCTGCCAGCGGTTTAATTTGCCTTATCTTGTGGCAAAAATTTTGACAATCCGCGGAATCAGTCCGGACTGCGTTAATGACTTTATCAACCCCAAACTACAGACGTTACTGCCGGATCCTTCTTGTTTGAAAGACATGGAAAAAGCGGCCAAACGCATTGCCGAAGCCGTTATAAAAAAGCAAAAAGTTGCTGTTATCGGCGATTATGACGTCGACGGAGCCACGTCTTCTTCCGTGCTGCGCCTTTATTTTGAAAGCGTTGGCATCACACCGGAGATTCACATTCCGGACAGGGAAGAGGGCTACGGCCCCAGCCGGCAGGCTGTTGATGCCTTTGCCGCGATAGGAACGGATTTAATAATTACGGTCGATTGCGGGACTACGGCTTTTGATACTTTTGAATATGCCGCGGAAAAAAAGATTCCTGTAATCGTTCTGGATCACCATGAAGCGGAAGTGCGCCTGCCGCCTGTTTATGCTCTGGTTAATCCCAAACGTTTGGATGATGAAAGCGGTATCGAATATCTCAAATATATGGCCGCTGTCGGCGTTGTTTTTGTAACGATTGTCGCCGTTAATCGCGAGTTGCGCCGCCAAAATTTCTTCACGCCGGAAAATCCCGAACCAAACCTGATGCAATGGCTGGATTTGGTTGCCTTGGGAACTGTTTGCGACGTTGTGCCGCTTAAAGGTTTGAACCGCGCGTTTGTTCGTCAGGGGTTGAAAATCATGTCACGGCGGACGAATGTCGGCTTGCGCGCTTTGTTTGATAAATCCGGCATTTCCGAAGCGCCGTCGGCTTTCCATTTGGGATATGTGCTGGGACCTAAGATTAATGCCTGCGGCCGTGTCGGGGACGCGGCGTTCGGCAACAAACTTCTGTGCATGAAAGATGAAACCCAGGCAAAAGTTTTGGCGGATAAGCTTGGCGAATATAACGAACAGCGCAAAGATATTGAAAATTATGTCTTGCTGAATGCGATAGAAATGCTTGAGGGCACGCCGCAGACTTATCCGATAGCCTTTGTTGCCGGCAATGATTGGCATCAGGGCGTGATCGGTATTGTTGCCGGAAAGCTTAAAGAACGTTATAATCTGCCGGCTTTTGTCATGTCTGTTGAAGCAGACGAGGTTAAAGGTTCGGCCCGATCTATTCCCCAAGTCGATTTGGGGGCGTTAATAATTTCAGCCAAAGAAAAAGGGCTGATAACCAAAGGCGGCGGACACACCATGGCAGCCGGTTTTTCGTTGCAGGAAGATAAGATTGAGGCTTTTCGCGAGTTCGTCGGGCAATATGTCAAAGAAAAGCTCGGCGGCGAGGCGATAACGCCGGTCATAGATATTGACGGTGAACTTGATGCTGCCGGTGCTACCGTTGAGATGGCTGAAAATTTAGAATTATTGGAACCTTACGGATCAGGCAACGGCGAACCCAAGCTTTTGTTGCGCCATGTGCGTATTAACAAAGCCGCAATTATCGGCAGCGGGCATGTAAAATGCTTTTTAGGCTCTGACAACGGCGGCAGCCTGAAAGCAATAGCGTTTCGCGTGGCTGACAATGATATCGGCAACGCCATGCTGACAGCCAAAGGCGAAATTTTTGACGTCGTCGGCGTTTTACGCCGCGACAATTGGCAGGGGCGCAATTCCGTACAGTTTATAATTGATGATATAAAGAGGTGCTGAAATGTCGGGAAAAGATTTGAAAAAAAGGGCTAAAAACATTAAACGGATACGTTTAGAGCGCGAAAAAGCCGCTTTTATGAAGCTGGGCTCAAAAATCAGAGCATATCTTTTTACTGGTATTTTGGTAACGGCACCCGTCGCCATAACTTTTTATATGGCTTACAAGTTTATTTTCTGGGTTGACCGTTTGGTCGGGCAGATGATGCCGCCGAAATTGCAGGCGTATTTGAATGATATCCTGCCATTTACCATTCCGGGGCTGGGGTTGATGATTTTGATTGTTGCGTTGATTGTCGTGGGAATGTTTGCCGCCGGATTTATGGGCAAGTTTTTCATGCGTCTCGGCGAATGGATTGTTTATAAGCTACCGTTAATTTCAAGCATTTATTCCCTGCTAAAACAAGTCTTTGAGACATTTCTTTCAACAAAAACCCAAGCTTTCAACAAAGTCGTTTTGCTTGAATATCCGCGCAAAGGGCTTTGGATTCTGGGATTAGTCAGTTCTGAAACCAAAGGCGAGGTTAAAAGGCTTCTTAAAGAAGAAATGCTGAATGTCTTTATACCCACAACGCCGAACCCGACTTCCGGCTTTTTGATTTTTGTGCCGAAGACAGATACGATTGAGTTGGATATGACGGTAGAAGAGGGAATTAAATTCATAATTTCAGGCGGGTTGGTCGAGCCTGATAATCCGAAACTCAAGGCAAAAAAATAAAATCTGATTTTTTTCAACATTCGGCGCAGAAAAAGCTTGATTATTTTCTCATTGTGCCTTATACAGACTTCTAGTTTTGATTTGCGGCCATGGCGGAACTGGTAGACGCGTAACGTTGAGGTCGTTATGGGAGGTATCCCGTGGAAGTTCAAGTCTTCTTGGCCGCACCATTCAAAACGAAAGTTTTGCCCGCTTGCCGCAGCTAAGCGGGTTTTTGTTCAAAATTCAAAGCATGGGAGGGTTCTATGAGTAAACGTATCAAACGTGGCTTGCTTCCCAAGAAAAACAAATCAATCAAAAAGAAGAAAAAAGAAAGTTTCATTTTCGGGCTTGGCCCCAAAATGGTTAATTCTATTATCCATGCTTTAGATGAAGATGATAAAATCCATGTTCGCAAAATTGTTGAGGGGTTAAGCGAATATGAACTTGCCCGCCTGATTGAATCTCTGGATCATAATAAACGCCGCGAATTGGTTGAAATCCTCGGCGATAAGATTAATCCCGACGTTTTTCCCGAATTAAACGAAGTTGTGCAAGAGCAGATTATCGACAGCCTGGATGAAGATCAGGTTGTTAAAATCGTTAATGAACTCGATTCTGACGATGCTGTTGAAATTTTGGAACATATGGACGATGCCGAGCAGGCTAATATTATTGACCGTTTGGATCCTGAGCTCAAATATCAGGTCAAATCCTCATTTTCATATCCCGAAGATTCTGCCGGCCGTATTATGTCGCGCGATTTTGTCAGCATGCCTGATGACTGGACCGTCAAAGAAGCCAGGCAATATCTCTTGACGGAACAAGAGCTTCCCGATGAGTTTTTTGAAATCTTTTTAACCGATTCTAAACGGCATCCGACCGGCGAGATTGCTTTGGACAAGCTTTTACGTGCCAAGCCGGCTCAAAAGTTAAGGGATATTATGGATTGCGAGGTTTGCCCTGTTGACGCTTATACGGATCAGGAAGAAGTCGCTCATATGTTCCGCGAATACGGCTGGCTATCGGCCATGGTCGTTGATAACAACGGGCGTCTTGTCGGTACGATTACGGTTGATGACATTGTCCATATTATTCACGAAGAAGCCAGTGAAGACATTATGCACCTTTCCGGTACGGAAGAGGGCGACGTTTACAAATCTGTTTTTGAAATTTTCAAATCGCGTTCCGTTTGGCTTGTGACGAATTTGTTTGCGACGATTCTCGCTTCAACGGTCGTTAAAGGTTTTCAAGACATTATTGCCGAAGTTTCCACATTGGCGGTTTTAATGCCGATTGTTGCCTCAATGGGTGGCACCACCGGGCAGCAGACGCTTGCTGTCGTTGTTCGCGCATTGGCGACCAAAGAGCTGACGTCGCGCAACACAATGCGTATGATCGGCAAAGAATTTCTGGTCGGCGTGTGCAACGGTTCTCTCTTTGCGACCATGATTTGGGGAATAACCCATATCATGTTTCCCGATAAAATAATGATAAGCAATATCATCGCGATTGCCATGCTCTGCAATTTAATAATCGCGAGCCTTGCCGGAATCTTAATCCCGTTGACTCTGAACAAATTTAAAGTTGATCCGGCAATTGCTTCCGGCGTCTTTCTGATTGCCATGACCGATTCCGGCGGCTTTTTCATTTTCTTAGGCCTGGCCAAGATACTTCTGTTCTGATTAATATATGAATATCTTTGAGTTTAATCTTTTTATCTTGCAAAAACTGCGTATAATAATCTGGTTTTCTGCATGCTTTATGGAGTTTAAAAATGTTATTGGGGCTGAGCGTTGCTCTTTTGGTTATAATTCTTGACCAGGCGACAAAATATTATGTAATGGATTATATCTTAAGCGAATACGGCATCATAAGCTATACGTCTTTTTTCAATTTGGTCAGGGCTTGGAATACCGGTGTCAGTTTTTCAATGTTTAATAATTGGGGAAATTGGGGCGCCGTCATTTTGTCTGTTGTTGCCTTGACAATCGTCGGTTTCTTGCTCTATTGGCTGTATGGCGAAAAAATCAGGCTGATACAGGTCTCCTTGGGCTTCATTATCGGCGGGGCTTTGGGTAATGTGATAGACAGGATTCGTCTCGGCGCCGTGTTTGATTTTTTGGATTTTCATGTCAACGGACACCATTGGCCGGCATTTAACGTTGCCGACAGTTTTATCTGCCTTGGCGCAGCCTTAATTGTTTTGCACGGTATTTTTGTATTAAAAAATAAAGAAAATGAGGGAACAAAAAAATGAAAAAATTTGTTTATGCAGTTTTAGCTTCCGCATTAATGCTGACGGCTTGCAGCTCGGCAACTAAAGAAAAACTGGGTATAACGAAAAAAGCGCCGGATGAATTTATGGTTGTGCCGAAAGCGCCTCTGGTGCTGCCGCCCGAATATGACTATAATCCGGTTCTGACAGCTCCGGCCGTTAAACCGGAAGTTTCTTTGAACGGCCTGACGCCGGCCGAATCTGCTTTTGTATCAAAGTTTAACTAAATTAAATGGGGATTTTCCGTATTTTGACAGTAATTCGTAAAATATATGCCGTTTTATTGTTTTTAAGCCTTAGCATCAGCCCTGCGAATGCTAAACTTTTCGGTGCGGAAAATTTTTTCTTGGATAACGGGCTTCAGGTAATTGTTATTCCTAACCATAAGGCTCCGATTGTTAAACAAATGCTTTGGTATAAAGCAGGCGCAGTGGATGAAGAATCCGGAAGAGGCGGGACGGCGCATTTGCTTGAGCATTTGATGTTTCGCGGAACAGATAAAGTCAAAGGCAGCCGCCTGAATGATATTCTGGAGCAAAACGGCGCCGAAAGCAACGCTTTCACTTCCCTTGACTATACGGCATATCATCAAAGCCTTGATATTTCAAAACTGGAATTGGCAATGGCTTTGGAAGCCGATCGTATGCAAAATTTGAAAATAACGCCCAAAGATTTTGAATTGGAACGGGATATTGTTTTTCAAGAACGCAAGCAGGTGGTTGAAAATAATCCGGCTGCGCCTTTTTCTGAGAGCTACCGCCGCCTTTTGTGGCAGGAACATCCGTACGGGCGGCCGGTCAGCGGAACCTCGGAAGAAATAAAAAGCTTAAAAATCGAAGATGTCAAAAAATTTTACAAAGATTATTATTCGCCCGATAATGCCGTTTTGATTTTGTCCGGCGATATTGACACGGCTACGGCTAAGGTTTTGGCTGAAAAATATTACGGCAAAATAAAACCGAGAGCTTTGGCTTCAAAAAAAGAATTTCCGAAAATAAACGAAAATCTCCGAGCTTCCTTAAAAATGGAATTGCCGCAGATTAATGCCGAGCGCCTTGTCAGAACTTATATTGCGCCGTCATATAATACGGATAAAAAAGAAATATATAATTTGTCCGTATTTTCAAAATATCTGGGGGAGGGCGAAACCTCAGAGCTTTATAAATCGTTGGTACTGGATAAAAAACTGGCATTGAGCGTTTCTTCCGATTATGATTTTGCCAGCCGCAGTTACGGGCGTTTCAGCATTTCGGCGCTGCCGGCAGAGGGTGTCAGCCCTGAGGATCTCAACAAAGCCATTGACGAAGAGTTAGCCAAAGCCGTTAACGGCTTAAATATAGACAAAGTTAATAAAACCAAAGACAAAATGCTTGCAGGCTTGGTCTATTTGCAGGACAATCCGTTTGAAGCGGCATCAATTGTCGGCGGAATGGCGGCTGTCGGAATGACTGTTGATGATATTGAAAAACACGCTGACAATATCCGCAAGGTAAGTTATCAGAATGTAAAAAAAGCCGCAAATAAGCTGTTTTCGTCTTCTGCCCGAATTGACGGCATTTTAAGCCCTAAAGGAGAAAAATGATGGCATATCGCCGCCGAAGATCATCATCTCTGTTGTCAAAACTCATCAAAACAATTTGCGCAATTGCCTTTGTTATATACGCGGTATGGTATGGATATAGCCGTTTTTTTACATTTAATCCCAAGCAGATTTTAGAAGAATCTGTCTTGAAAGAAAAAACTTTTGCTTCCCAAGTGACAGAAGTTGTTTCGCCGCGGCACAAGATAAAAGCTTATTTGATAGAAGACAAGGCCAACCCGATAATCAGTATCAGCTTTTTGTTCAAAAATGCCGGCTTGGCTTCGGACGATGCGAACAAACAGGGAATATCAAATGTTGTTGCGGCAATGCTGGTTGAAGGTTCCGGTGAATTAGACTCTCAGGCTTTTAAGGAAAAGCTGGAAAATCTGGCTATAGGTATCAGTTTTGACGCCTCTGTGGATGATTTCTCAGGTTCGTTGATAACCACTTCCGAAAATCAGGAAGAAGCTTATAAACTGCTGGCTGACAGCCTGACAAAACCATTGTTTGCCGAAAAAGATTTGCAACGTATAAAACAACAGGCTTATAAATCGTTTTTAATGCAAAAAGAGCATCCTAATTCTGTTTTAAGTTTGGAATTAGCCAAATTCCTATACGGAAAACACCCCTACGGGCGCAATCCATTGGGCAGCATTGATGCAATCAGCCGCATAACAGAAGATGACTTGCGCGGCTTTTTAGCTTCGCATTTGGCTTTGAATAATTTGATTATAGGCGCTGCGGGAGATATAAGCCCTGAAAAATTGGGGCTTGTTTTAGACAGGATTTTCGGAGCTTTGCCGCAAAATGCCGGTATTAACTTTGTACGCAATCCGGAAATCGATTTTAAACAAGGCGATAAAAACATTAATCTGCCGGCAGCCGCCGGACAAAATATTTCTTCATTTGCAGCCCCCGGCGTTTCACGCACAGATGAAGACTTTTATCCTTTATATATAGCCAACCATATCCTCGGCGGTTCCGGGTTAAATTCCCGTTTGTCAAAAGCAGCCAGAGAAGACAAAGGCTTGACTTACGGGATTTATTCTTATCTCAGTCTGGCTGATAAATCTCCGTTAATTCGCGGCGGTTTTTCCAGCACTAAGGATAATTACAATAAAGTTGTTTCTATTCTGAACGAAGAATGGGAAAAGTTTGGCAGAAAAGGGGCAACGAAACAAGAAGTCGAAGACGCAAAAAATTATCTTGTTTCATCATATAACCTGCGTTTTGCTTCTGTTGCCAATTTGTCCGAAATACTTGTGTATATGCAAAAAGACAATTTGGGGCGGGATTTTCTGCAAAAAAGGAATGAATACGTAAAAAAAGTAAGCATTGAAGACGTAAACAAAGCTGCCCGCCGCTATTTTTCGACCGAAAATAAAATTTCAGTCAATGTAGGACAGTTCTGATAAAAAGGAGTAATAAAAAATAATGAAATGCGTTGTCAATAAAATCAGGGCGTGGAAAAGGCTTGAACGCCATTGTAAAAAGATGAAAAAAATCGAAATGCGCAAGCTTTTTGATGATGATAATGAGCGGGCAAAGAAATTCAGCCTGCAACTTGATAATATGCTGTTTGACTATTCCAAAAACCGTATTACCGAAAAAACGATGAAATATTTGCTGGAACTGGCAAAAGTCCGCGGTTTGGAAGAAAAAATCAAAGAGATGTTCAGAGGAGATAAAATCAATTTCACCGAACATCGCGCCGTTTTGCACACAGCCTTGCGCAATTGCAGTAATACGCCGGTGTATGTTGACGGCGAAAACGTCATGATTAAAATCAATGAGGTTCTTGCCAAAATGCGCAAGTTCTCGGAAGCGGTTCGTTTTGGCGAATTTAAAGGCTATACCGGCAAAAAATTGACTAATATCGTCAATATCGGTATCGGCGGATCCGATTTGGGTCCGGTAATGGCTGTCGAAGCATTGAAAAAATACAGAGCCAAAGACATCAATAATTATTTTATATCTAACATTGACGGAACGGCTTGTGCCGAGGTGTTAAACAAAATTGATCCGGAAACGACATTGTTTATCGTCGCTTCTAAAACTTTTACCACGATTGAGACGCTGACAAATGCAAAAACCTGCCGCAAATGGCTGATTGACGCTTTGGGCGAACACGCCGTAGCCAAACATTTTGTAGCCTTGTCAACCAATACCGAAAAAGTAAAGGAATTTGGCATAAATCCTGAAAATATGTTTGAATTTTGGGATTTTGTCGGCGGCCGTTATTCCATGTGGTCTGCAATCGGCTTGTCTATAGCCATTGCAATCGGTATGGATAATTTTGAAAAAATGCTAGAGGGTGCGCATGCAATGGATTTGCATTTCCTTAACACGGATTTTGCCCATAACATTCCGGTCATTTTAGGCTTAATAGGCATTTGGAACAATAACTTCTTCGGTCTGCGCAGCAACGCCGTTGTTCCATATGACCAATATTTGCGCTATCTGCCGGCATATCTCCAGCAGTTGGAAATGGAAAGCAACGGCAAGTTTGTTTCAAAAGAAAACGAGTTTGTCAAATATAATACAGGAACCGTTGTATTCGGCGGTCCCGGAACAGATGTCCAGCATTCTTTCTTCCAGATGCTGCACCAAGGCACAACGCCTATTCCTGTAGATTTTATTATTCCTGCCATTTCTCATAATGAAGTCGGCAGCCATCATCAGATTTTGGTTGCCAATGTTCTGGCTCAGGGCGAAGCCTTAATGCGCGGCAAAACCGTTAAAGAAGCCGCTTCCGAACTCGCCAAAGCAGGAAAAAGCAAGGAAGAAGTCAATTTCCTCAAAAAATACAAAAGTTTTCCCGGAAACAATCCGTCAAATACTTTCGTCGTCAAGAAAATTGACCCGTATACTTTCGGTATGCTGGTTGCCATGTATGAACATAAAGTTTTTGTTCAGGGCGTTATTTGGGATATTAACTCGTTTGACCAGTTCGGCGTTGAACTCGGCAAAGAAATGGCAACGGCTATTCTGCCTGAATTGCAGGGAGATGCGTTCGGTATCACGCATGACAGTTCGACCGCGTCTTTAATCAGATATATCAAACGCCTGAGAAAGTAAAAGAATGGGCATCAGAATCTTACCGTCAAACCTTGTCAACCAGATCGCCGCCGGAGAGGTGATCGAGCGTCCGTCTTCGGTTATTAAAGAACTGGTTGAAAACTCGATTGATGCCGGCGCAACTTCGATTGAAGTGACGCTGGTTGACGGCGGTAAGAGCCTGATTGTCGTTTCCGACAACGGCAAAGGCATGACGCCTGAAGAGCTTGAATTGGCAGTCGAACGCCACGCAACTTCAAAGCTGCCGGATGATAATTTGTTTAACATCAATTTTTTAGGCTTTCGCGGCGAAGCGCTGCCGTCAATATCTTCCGTGGCCAGACTTTCGATAACTTCTCGTCCGAAAGGTGCTGAAAACGCTTGGAAAATTGAAGTAAACGGCGGAGAGAAAAGTAAACCTGTTCCGGCTTCGCACCCGTTCGGCACCAGAATTGAAGTGCGCGATTTGTTTTATGCTACGCCGGCACGCCTGAAATTTTTAAAAGCCTCTGTTTCCGAAGCAAATGCCGTGAATGATATTTTAACCCGCATTGCTTTGGCTAACCCGCATATTTCTTTTTACTTAAAAGACGGCGACCGCAAGAAGCTCAGTTTAAATGCGGAGCAGGGCGAACTTTTTGACGCGCGCTTGAAGCGATTGTCCGACGTTATGGGGCGAGAATTCGGCGAAAATTCGGTTTTGATAGATGCCGCGCGCGATAATTTGCGCATTTCGGGTTATGTCAGCCTGCCGACGCTGAACAAGGCCAATTCGCTGCACCAGTATTTGTTTGTCAACAACCGTCCGGTCAGGGACAAGCTGCTGCTCGGTGCCATAAAAGGCGCTTATATGGATGTTCTGGCATCAAACCGCTATCCGCTCTGCGCTTTGTTTTTTGATATAGATCCGGCTTATGTCGATGTAAACGTTCATCCGGCCAAAGCCGAAGTTCGTTTTTATGATAATGCTTTGGTACGCGGCTTGCTGGTCAGTGCCATTCGCAATGCATTGAATGTTGAAAGCCGCCGGTCTTCCAATACTTTGGATATTGCCGAATTTGTAAAAGACGAAATTCCTGATTTCGGCGTACCGGCCACACCCCAGATACAAACGCCGTTTATGGTTAATGACATTCCCGAAACAATGGCGTTGCACGCCCATAATCCGCGTCCGGCAACTTTCACGTTCCAAAGCAGTATCGCACCGTCTTCGCATCGCACACAGGTTGATTTACCTGATTTGGAACATAAATTTTCTGTTAAAACTGAAAATCCGGACGTTTATGAAAATAAAAATATTGCAGAAGCCGGGCCTTTAGGAATCCCTAAAGCCCAGTTCCATAATACTTATATCATCTCGCAAACCGAAGACAGTATTGTTATTATTGACCAGCACGCCTCGCATGAACGGATTGTTATGGAAAAGATGAAAGCCAATTTGGAAAAAAGCGGGCGGCTTGCTTCGCAAATGCTGCTGATTCCGGAAATTATAGACTTGGACGGCTCTGCCAAAGAACGCATTTTAAGCGCTGCGGCAGAATTAAACCAATTAGGGCTGGTTGTTGAAGAATTTGGCATCAGCGCCATAATTATCCGCGAAATTCCGGCCTTAATCGGCGATTGCGATGTTAAAAGCCTGATTACGGATTTGGCTGACGAAATTGCAGAATGGGGCGGCAGTTTTGCTTTGGCTGATAAATTGCACCACATTTGCGCGACTTTTGCTTGTCACGGTTCGGTTCGGGCAGGGCGCAAACTAAACTTTGAGGAAATGAACCGCCTGTTGCGCGATATGGAAAGAACCGACCATTCGGGGCAATGCAATCACGGCCGCCCGACCTATATTGAGCTGAAACTCAAAGACATAGAAAAGCTTTTCAACCGCCGTTAATTCTTGTGGCAGATATTAAAAAAAATCCCCTGTTTTCAGGGGATTAAATTTGAGAGCAAAAGTTTTGAATATTATTGTTTATTGTAAACATTCCATGTTGAGCGGATAATGTTGTCCAAATCGGAATGTTGGGCTTCCCAGCCGAGAATTTCTCTGGCTTTGTCAGCCTTGGCAGTCACAACGGCAGGATCTCCGGCTCGTCTGGGTGCAAATTCATAGGGAACGGGGCGCCCGATGACTTCTTGGGTCTTGGTAATCATTTCCAAAACGCTGCTGCCCTGAGACGTTCCCAAGTTTAAAATCTGGCTTGCGCCGCCTTTTTCCAAAAGTTCCAAAGCCAGAGCATGCGCCGAGCCCAAATCGGTCACGTGAATATAATCTCTGATACAGGTGCCGTCTCTGGTTTCATAGTCATTGCCGAAAATTTTGACTTTGTCTCTTTTGCCGATTGCAGCTTCCATAACAATCGGAAGCAAATTCTGCGGGTTTTCTTCCAAGCCTTTAACATCGCCTTGTTCATCATAGCCCACGGCATTAAAATAGCGCAGGGAAACAAATTTGATGCCTTTCAGTTCATCATACCACTTAAGCAGGCGCTCAGTTTCATGTTTTGTGAAGCCGTAAAAACTCATCGGATTAACCGGATGTTCTTCATCCATCGGCGAATACTGCGGCACGCCGTAAACAGCGGCGGAAGAAGAAAAAATGGCTTTATTGACGCCGGATTCAACCATGGCGTTCAAAACGTTTACCACGCCGTTGATATTATTAAACGCATATTTCATCGGATTTTCCATTGATTCGCCAACTGCTTTTTTGCCGGCCAGCAAAACGATGCCGTCCACATTTTGTTTCATCGCGAACAAAATCTGTTCATATTTTAAAATATCGCCTTCGATAAAATCCGCGTTATCAAACAAATTGATTTTGGTTCCGGTTGACAAATTATCAAATACCGTCACGTTCATGCCGCGGTTGAGCAGGGCTTTAACCACATGGCTGCCGATATATCCGGCGCCGCCGATAACCAGAATATGCATATTATTTCTCCTTAAGATAAACTGCTTCAACCTTATAAATAATTAAAAGGCTTGTAAAGGGCTAAACCGGAATAATCAGCAAGAGGAAAATGGCACAGAATTTGCATGTTTGGAATAAAAGGAGATTCAATAATAAAAGGGGATTCAATATGAGTATATTATCTGTCAGCTCGTTTCTACAGCCGTTAAACGGTTTTGGAAACGCCAAACCGGCAAATGATGCCGCCGAAACACAAAGCATTAATACGTCAAATCCGGCATTTGTGTTGGATTTATCAACGAAAGCGCAGGAAATTATTGCCGCAAACAACGGCGGCGTTTCGGATATGGACAGAACGATGCCGCTGGAAATGAGAGTCAAAGAGCAAAGCGAAGCCGTACAAAATAAAATGACGCGCCTTTTATTGTCGCGCAACATCGATTTCAGTAAAGATTTGGACTTCGAAATAGATTCTTCCGGTAAAGTCCGCGTAAAAGGAGAGGTTGCAAATAAGGAAGCCATTGAAAAAGTTTTGAATGAAGATTCTTCTTTTTCCGGCGAGCTTAAAAAGCTGTTAAGCGATGCCTCGGATTTAGCCACACAGAAGATAAAAGAAAAATATAAAATAGCTCTGAAAGCCTTAGAAGAAGATGATGACAAAGATAAGGAAAAGAAAAAGCTGGAGCTGCAAAACAAATACATCCAAATGGTTCAAAATGTTGGAAAAATATCTGAAAATTTCAGTTTGAGCAATGGAACATTAAGCATTGCGTCACTTGATTTTGCCGCCAGCGTAAGCCTTTAATAATTGACACTCGGAATGATAGATGTTAGAACCCTCAGACAACAACAAAACAAGAGGGTTCTGGCATCATGTCCCATAATTTTTACTGCGGCATAGACTTTGGCACATCCAATTCGTCTGTCGCCTTTGCCGGCTTGAGGCAAAAGCCGGTTCTCGTTCCCGTTGAGGGGCAGAAAAATACAATTCCGTCAACAATTTTTTATGAAACGGGAAAATCGGCGCCTGTTTTCGGCAATGAAGCAATAACGGCATATATAAACGGCGAGCAGGGGCGTTTTATGCGCTCGCTCAAACGTGTTTTAGGCACGGATTTGATGTCTGCCGGAACGGTCGTTAACGGGAAATCCGTAAAATTTGAAAATATTTTAGCACAATTTATCAAACACTTAAAAGTCAAAGCCGAAGTAATATCTGAAGAAGAAATCAAACATGTTGTAATGGGGCGTCCGGTTCATTTTCGTGATAATGACGAAAATGGCGATAAAGCAGCAGAAGCTGAACTGAAACAAATTGCGGCAAAGGCCGGATTTGAAAATATTGTGTTTCAGTACGAACCGATTGCCGCTGCCTACGCCCATGAAGCCGGCATTCGGGGAGAAAAACTGGCTTGCGTTATCGATATTGGCGGCGGTACGTCTGATTTTACAATTATCCGCTTGGGGGGAAAGCTTAAAACCAAAACAGACCGTAAAGATGACATCTTGGCAAACAGCGGCGTGCGCATCGGCGGAAACGATTTTGACAAGAACCTTTGCATATCAGACTTTATGCCGGCATTAGGCATGAAAACAACATACGGCGGCAAAAACTTGCCGGTACCGAGTTCGCAGTTTTTTGATTTGGCCGAATGGAGCAAAGTCAACGGCGCCTACAGCTTTCAAAACCAAAGGATTATCAGGCAGGTTTTAACTGAGGCACACGATGCCGATAAATATTCCAGATTGTTGGAGTTGATTGAAAAAGAAAAAGGCCATGAACTTTTAGGGCAGGTGGAAACTGCAAAAATAGCGCTGACGGAAAACGAAGAAAACACGCAAATTTTGGAGTTTTTACAGGGAATGCCGCACATAAAGTCAACCCGCCGCAATTTTAACTTGTCCATAAAAGACAATGTAAACAAGACTGTTCAGGCTGTAAAAGAATGCTTGTCTCAGGCTCAGACAAAAGCTGAGAATATCAACCTGATAATTCTGACCGGGGGTTCGAGCGAAATTCCGTTCGTCCAGAAAAGCCTGTGCAGCATATTTCCACATGCAGAAATTTCGGGAGAAAACAAATTGTCTTCCGTCGGTTTGGGGTTGGCATATGACAGCTTGAGGCGATTTGCATAAAAAGAAAAGGTGTCCGTTTGGGGCACCTTTTTCTTGTTTGGGTAAATGTTGACGCTATTCTTCTACGGTAATAAATTTGTTTTTACCCACCAAATAAGCAACAGCGGCAACCACAATAGATATAATTCCCTGAGTTTGGCATCCGAAGACATATTTAGCTTGAACAAGCGGCAAATCTGCATCAAGTTCGTGCAGAGGCGCCGTAAACTCTATCATTTCCAGATTAAGCCTTCGGGCAAAAAGAAAGAGAATCCAACTCATGGTAAAACAAGCAATTGCCCGAAATACTCTGGGAGCTCTCCCGCATAGAAGAAGCAGATATATTACAGTGAAAATAAGAGCGCCGATAAAAGGCTCAAAAATATTTTCAATAAACACACCCCAGTAAAACAAACAAGGCATTAATACACTTATGAGCGCCAGTCTTTTGATGTTAAATTTTTTCATACGACTAGGAATTGAAAGTAAGTAATATTTATACACAAGAATTCTGATTTCTATTTAGTCTAATATGGAAAACGGAATAATTCAAGCAAATTTTGTCTATTTTACGAAAACGTCAAATTGTAAGCTCTGCCCGGAGAACGCAAGCAGGGCGCCGCGTGAGCCGTATCTCCGCATTTACAAAAAAAAGCCCGATATAAAATCGTACTTCTGATTGGCGGAGAGGCAGAGATTCGAACTCTGGGAGGGGTCGCCCCCTCGACGGTTTTCAAGACCGCTGCATTAAACCACTCTGCCACCTCTCCAACATGTTTTGTGGTTCTGGAGATGTTTTTAACCAAAAGAATTAAAAACGTCAAGCATTTTTTATTTTATAATAAAATATTTTATTCTGTATTGTGAATATTCAAGGGGCAGGGAAGAAAAAGTTTTAAAATAATAAGATACAAATTCGCTGTTACAGGCGTTTATCTTGCAGTTAAAGAGTTTAAAATGCCGTTTTCAAACAAGCCATTAATCTTTTCTAAAACTTCGTTTGTTATTTTAAAATCAATAAGTTGGGATTTTTTATAAGGATTAATCATGCATTTTCCTCTGCGTTTTGTGTCTTTGGCTTCTGCTTTGATATTGTCGGCGTCGGCCTGCGCGTCGCCTTCTGCGTCGGAGGATTCTGAATACGGGATTTTTTTAGAAAATCTAAAAAAAGAAATGGTTAGCCGCGGCATTTCTAAAAAAACGGTTGATGATGTTTACAAAGAAAGCTATGCCGTACCCAACAACAACGTTGTCAAAATAGACCGCAAACAGACGGAATTTGTTTTAACTTCATCAGATTATCTGAATCGGGTTGTCAATCAAAAGCGTGTTCAAACCGCACAAAAACAGTATAAAGAACTTTATCCCGTTTTGAAAAAAATACAGGATAAGTATGGCGTTCAGCCACATTACATCGTTGCCTTTTGGGCGGTTGAAACCAATTTCGGGCAGAACTTCGGCGGATTTCAGGTCATAGATGTCTTAACAACTCTGAGCTATGACAAACGCAGGCCGAAGTTTTTTAAGGAAGAACTGTATCAGGCTTTGAAAATTATTGACACATGGCATATAGACCATATAAAAATGCAAGGTTCTTGGGCCGGCGCAATGGGGCATTTTCAGTTTATGCCGTCAACATTTAATGCTTATGCCGTTGATTATAATAATGATAATACGATAGATATCTGGCGTTCATTTGAAGACGCGGCCGCTTCTGCTGCCAACTATTTGTCTTCAATCGGCTGGAATAAAAATCAGGAATGGGGGCAGGAAGTTTCGCTGCCTTGGAATTTTGACTTTTCCCAAAGCGGGCGTGGCAAAATCAAAACAATAAAAGAATGGAAGAAGTTAGGGATAAAAACAAAAGGCAATAAAAAACTTTCCCTGCCTGATGAGCTGAAAGCCGCCATAATTGTTCCCGAAGGGAAAAAAGGCAAAGCTTATCTGGTTTTGAACAATTTTAACAAAATTATGAAATGGAACCGGTCTGAAAACTATGCTTTGGCAATTGGCATATTGGCCGATTATATCCGCACGGGAAAAACATGGAAAGAATCTCAGCCGAACAGCGCACTTCGGCTGAGAACCGACGACATTTTGTTAATTCAGGCTTTTATAAACCGTTTTGGCGGAACAAAAGTCGATGAAGACGGCATGCTCGGAAACAAAACCAGAGAAGCTATCAAAAAAGTCCAGAAAAAAGCGCGCCTGCCTCAAGACGGTTATCCTGATGCTGTGCTGCTTAACAAAATTAACAATTATAATCCGGACATCGGTTTTGCCGTTCCTGTTCCCGAGCGAAAATTGCACAAGGGGGCGTAAAGTTTCTTTACGAATGCCAAAAATAAGTTTAAATTAAGCCCAAGATTTTAAAGGTAAGGAAAGGTTATGATTTTTAAAAGCCATAAGATATTGACTTTGCTGGGTTTTGTCGTTCTGACACTGTCATCATGCGCAACGGATAAAGTTGATTTATATTCCCAGTCGGCGGCAATCAGCGGCAAAGGCGGCACTTATAAAGTAGGAAACCCGTATAAAGTCTTGGGAAAATGGTATTATCCCAAAGAAGATTATAACTATGTCGAAACAGGCACAGCCTCTTGGTATGGCAAAGATTTTCATGCAAAATATACGGCTAACGGCGAAATTTATGACATGAATACCTTAACGGCAGCGCATCGCACATTGCCTTTGCCATCAATTGTCAGAGTGACAAATCTCGAGAACGGGCGTTCATTGGTCTTAAGGGTTAATGACCGCGGGCCGTTTGCCAAAAACCGGATTATTGACATTTCCAAACGCGGCGCCCAGCTGCTTGGTTTTCAAACACAGGGAACCGCTAAGGTAAAAGTTGAAATTATGGAAAAAGAAAGCAAAACGCTGAAAGCCGCTTTAACGGGAAAGCCTGTTCCGAACACAGCTTATGCGGCAGCCAATAACACCGGAACGGTTATTACCGTTGCGCCCAAAGCTGCACAGTCATCTACGGCGACCGGCACGCTCAACAAGGACGGGATATTTTATATTCAGGCCGGTTCTTTTGCCAATAAGGATGTCGCCGATAACCTGAAATCTCAGCTGCACAAATACGGTGAAATAAACGTTATGCCGGCAGATGTCAACGGCAGCCGTTTTTATCGGGTGCGCGTCGGGCCTTTTTACGGCAAGACGGATGCCAACATCGCATTATTGAAAATTAAAGATGCCGGATTGCCGGACGCCAGAGTTATTGTTGAATAAAAATGTTAACAGAGGTAAATAGAATGTTATCCAAAAGCAAGTTATATCTTTCAACCATATTAGTTTCGGGAATTTTGTTCGGCGCGGTTCATTCAGCCGCTGCAATTGAAACAAAAGCAAAAAACTTGATTCTTGTGGATTATGAAACCGGACAGCCGCTTTATGCCAAAGATGCACAAAAGATGATTCCGCCGGCTTCAATGAGCAAGCTGATGACCGTTTATATGATATTTGAAAAACTTAAAGGCGGCTCTCTCCATTTGGATGATACGTTCACTGTAAGCGAAAACGCTTGGAGAAAAGGCGGCGCGGCCAGCGGCAGTTCAACAATGTTTTTGAATATAGGCGAGAAAGTCAGGGTAGGAGATTTAATTAAAGGCATTATTATTCAATCAGGCAATGACGCATGTATCGTTGCGGCTGAAAATATTGCCGGTTCGGAAGAAGATTTTGCCAGAGCCATGAATGATAAAGCGCAAAAAATGGGAATGCATAATTCCTCTTTTGCCAACGCTACCGGTTGGCCGCATCCGGACCAGAGAATGTCTGTAGAAGATTTGGCAATCTTGGCCAGAGCAATTATCAAAGAATTTCCAGAGTATTATCCTATTTTCTCCGAACGCAATTTTACACATAACAAAATCAAGCAAGGCAACCGCAACCCGCTGCTTTACAGCATGTCGGAAGCAGACGGTTTGAAAACCGGACATACGGAAGAAGCCGGTTTTTGCCTGACAGGTTCGGCAAAACGCGGTGACCGCAGGTTGATTGGCGTTATGAGCGGTTTGTCTTCCAATAAAGAACGTTCCGAAGAAGCCGAAAAAATAATGAATTGGGGCTTCAGGGAATTTGATAATTATAAAATGCTGAAACAGGGGCAGAAAATTGTAGAACTTCCAGTTTGGTTCGGAACCGAAAAAAGCGTTGATTTACTGGTGAATCAAGATGTTTTACGCACGATAAAAAAGAGCAAAGCCCAAAAAAGCAAAATGACAGCCGTATATGACAAACCGGTCAAAGCGCCGATTAAACAAGGCGATAAGCTCGGTACGGTTAGAATTGAAATCCCCGGTTCTGAAAGCATTGAAGTTCCGCTTATTGCAAATAAAGACATTAAAAAAGTCGGCTGGTTTGGAAGGATTCTCGAAAATATCAAATATATATTATTTGGAGCTGAATAATGGCAAAAGGCAAATTTATCACCTTTGAAGGCGGCGAAGGCACCGGAAAATCCACACAGTTGAAACTGTTGGCTGCATATTTGGAACAATTGGGTGTTTCCGCAATCCAAACCAAAGAACCGGGAGGAACGGATTTGGGGCAGGAACTGCGCAAAATGCTGGTAACGGGCGATAAAGACAAAATGGATGCCGTAGCCGAGGCGTTGTTGTATTATGCCGACCGTCGCATTCACCTGACAAAAAAAGTCTGGCCTGCCATAGATGAGGGCAAATGGGTACTAAGCGACCGCTTTGCCGATTCAAGCGTTGCCTACCAATATTACGGCTATGATAAACGCGTACCGTTTGAAACGCTGGAAAATCTTTATAATCTGGCTGTCGGAGATTTTAAGCCAGATTTGACTATTTTGTTGGACTTAGATCCTAAAATCGGTTTGGCTCGCTCAATGGAAAAAGCAGGGCATATGGCTGTTAAAGAAACCCGCCATGAGAGTCGCGAATTTGAATTTCATCAGCGCCTGCGTGACGGCTATCTTGAAATGGCAAAAAGGGAACCGCAACGTTTTGTCGTTATAAACGCTGACCAGCCGATTGAAAATCTGCATCAAAAGATTGTTGCCGTTGTGACAGAAAGGTTTAATTTAAGTTCATGCCCGAAGTAGACATAAACAATTTAATTCCCCGCAATAATGCTTATCTGCTCGGTTTTGAGGCGGAAGAAAAGTTTTTGCTGGACGCATGGAAAAACAACACGCTCCATAATTCATGGCTGATATCGGGCATTGAAGGCATCGGCAAAGCGACTTTGGTTTATAAGTTTGCCCGTTTTATTTTAAATGCCGATTACAGTAAAAAAGATTCCTATAACTCTCTTGATGTCAGCGAAAATACGGCGGTCTTTAAATTGGTTGCCAACAACTCGCACCCTGATTTGAAAATTATTGAACGCGATTATACGGAAACAGACCGCAAGAAGGTGATGAAATCAATAAAAGACGGCGAACAGATGAGCAATGAAGAATTGAAAAGCTTGAAAAAATCGGCTTTTATCCGCATTGACGATGTCCGCACAGTCAACGAGTTCCTTTCCAAGCGTTCGGGAAATGACGGTTGGCGTGTCGTTGTTGTTGACAGCATTGACGATATGAATACCGCTTCGGCAAACGCAATATTAAAAGTTCTGGAAGAACCTCCGCACAAAACGTTAATGCTGCTTATCAGCCATAATCCGAACCGGTTGCTTCCGACCATTAAGTCGCGCTGTGCAAAATTAAACTTAAAACCTCTTGATGAAAAGATTGTCGCTTCTTTGTTGCGCCGCTACCGGCCGGAACTGTCTGAAAAGGCCGTTAAAGAACTTGCGGGATTATCTTCGGGCAGTATCGGCAAAGCGATTATGTATGCAGATAATGATGCGTTGAGCGTCTATGAGAAATTATCAAAAATTATTTATGCCAAAGACAAATTTTCCATAAATGACGTTTTGGATTTTTGCAATGCCGGCGCATCGGATGATGAGAGCTATGAACTGACAAAAGAACTTATATTGAAGTTCATTGCCGAAAACATACGCCAAACCCAAAACATGGAAGAATTCGCCAAATCATGGGAAGAAGCCGTTAAAATATTCAGCGAAACTTCCGGCTTGAATTTGGATAAAAAACAGGCTTTAATGAATATAATCGTTAATTTGTGCAAAAGGATATAAAATGTTAGTCGACAGCCATTGTCACCTTGATTTTGATGATTTTGAAGGAGATTTGGAAGAGATAATCGCCAGAGCTAAAGAAAACGGCGTTACCACGATTTTAAATGCCGGCAATAATATCGGCGAGCTGGAAAACCAGCTGGCATTATCAGAGAAATATCCGTTTATTTATACGGCTGTCGGCGTTCATCCGCATAATGCTTCTGAATACGAACATATTACGGCGCAAGATATTATTACGCAAACCCATCATAAAAAAGTGGTCGGCATCGGCGAATGCGGGCTGGATTATTACTACGATTATGCGCCAAGAGAGACGCAAATCCGCATTTTCAAAGAGCAAATCAAAGCAGCTCAGGAAACGGGGCTGCCGCTGATAATTCATACAAGAGATGCTGATGAAGATACTATAAACATATTGGGCGAAGCTTATAAACAAAAAGAATTTTCAGGGGAAATCCATTGTTTTTCATCATCCAAAGCCTTGGCTGATTTTGCTTTGTCTATAGGCTTTTATATCTCGGCATCGGGAATAATCACTTTTAACAAATCCGGCGATTTGCGCGACATTTTTGAAACAATCCCGCTTGAACGCCTGCTGGTTGAAACCGATGCGCCGTTTTTGGCGCCGGTGCCTATGCGCGGACGCCGCAACGAACCTTCATTTGTTCTGCATACGGCCGAAAAACTGGCGCAAATCAGAGATATTCCCTTAGAAAAGCTTGCTGAAATTACCTCAGATAACTTTTTCCGTCTGTTCCGAAAGGCCAGCGACAAGGGGAGGTACGAATACTAATGTCTCATGTTACCATTTTAGGAAGCGGCGCCGCGCCGGGTGTGCCGTCATTATCTTGCGGCTGGGGAAACTGCAATCCGAATAATCCTAAAAACCGCAGAATGCGCGCCGGAACTTTTATTGAAATTGACAATACGAAAATTCTGATAGATACGTCGCCCGATATCCGCAGCCAGTTGATAGATAATAATATTTGCCGGATTGACGCCGTATTATATTCACATGCCCATGCCGACCATTTGCACGGCATTGACGATTTGCGCGAAATCACCCGCATCAGGTTAAACGATGCTTTTATTGAACAAGGGCAGGTGGCATATGACAACGGCGTCTATAATTTTGACGGGCTTAACAAAATCGGATCTTTGAGCATTGAGTGCTATGCGTTAAGAGAAACGGCAACAACAATTAAAGGCAGCTTTCCTTATTTGGTTGATTCGCCGTTTAAAAAAAGAAACCCGTTTTTTGTTCCGAGTTTCAAAATCAACATAATAAAACCGAATAAGCCTTTTTATGTAAAAGGCGTTAAAATAACGCCGTTGAAACTGCTGGGGCACAGGGTTGCTTCCTGTGGCTATGCTTTTAATGACGGCGAGATTGTCCATATTGCCGATTTTAAAACTTTGGCATCATCTGTTTACAAACAGATAAAAAAGCGCCCCAAACTGTTGATACTGCCGCTGACGACACCTTTCGGACAGCCGTCTCATGCGGGGTTTGACGAGGTTATGGAGGTTATTAACAAAATTAATCCGGAAAAGGTAGTTATTAACCATATGGCAACCGAATGCGATTATGATGACATCAACGCCCGTACGCCGGATTTTGTAACGCCGGCTTATGACGGAATGAAAATAGAATTATAAAATTAAGGAAACTGAAATGCTAACAATTTACCATATCGCCGACCATGACGGCAAAGGCTCCGCCGCTATCGTCAGAAGTTTATACCCTGAAACAGTCTTAATGGGGTTAAACCATGATATGGAGATTCCTTATGATGAAATTCGCCAACATGACAAAATCGTGGTCTGCGATATTGCCTTGCCGTTGGATTTTATGTTTGAACTGAGCCAGACCAAAGACTTTATTTGGATAGACCATCATTTGTCCGTTATTAAAGAATATGACGAGGCAATTAAAAACGACAAACCTGAAATCAAAGGCCTGCGCCGCGTCGGCACTGCGGCAATATGCCTGACCTGGGAATATTTTTATCCGGACAAAGAAATGCCGGAAGGTATTAAATTAATCGGCTTAAACGACCTGTTCATGCTTGAAGACAAAAGGGTTCGCCCTTTTGAATATGCCATTCAGTCTCAGGGGATTAACCGTCCGCAGGACGAAATTTGGAAACGCCTGATAAATAATGAAGTCGACATCAAGGCAACGGTTGAAAAAGGCAAGGCCATCTTATCTTGGATTAAGGCACGCAATTATCGCATGGTACGCGCTTTGGCTTTTGAAAGCAGCTATATGGGCTATAAATGTATTTGCGCCAACATGCCGCAAGGATATTCCGAATTTTTTGATTCTCTGCCGGAAAGAGAAAAATATGATGTTATGATAAATTTCTATATGAATAAGAAAAACTTTTGGAACCTTTCTTTTTATACCGAAAAAGATGATGTGGACGTTTCAAAAATTGCCGCAACGTTTGGCGGCGGCGGACACCAGAAAGCATCCGGCGCATCTTCTTTGAAAAAACTTCCTGAATTTTTACTAAAAGGCATCAAAACGGAATAATGGCTGAAATAAAGTGGTCGCAGGTTCAAAATCTGGCAGAAACGGTAAAGAATCCTAATATTATAATCAAAGGCAGGCATAGCTATTACAGTAACGCTTGAAGTACGGATTTTGAAGATTGTTGCGTCCGTTATCTTTATGGCGACGAACACAGCCTAAAAAACTAGGAACCGCAATGGCCGATAGACAAGCTTTATATCGGCGACTATGTCTGCATCGGCGCGGAAGCCGTTATTTTGCTTGGTGGAAACAATACGCACCGTATGGATTGGTTTTCCTCTTATCCTGCATATGAAAAGTTAAAAGAATGCTATCAGGGCAAGGGCGATACAGCTATTGAAGACGGCGTATGGATTGGTATGCGCGCTATGATAATGCCCGGCATAAAAATAGGCGAGGGCGCGGTTATTGCCGCCGGCAGCATTGTCACCAAAAACGTTCCGCCTTACACGCTTGTTGCCGGTAATCCGGCCAAAGAAATAAAAAAGCGTTTTTCTGAAGATATTATCCTGTGATTATTGCGGTTGGGCATCTATAATTTGCCTGAAAAACAATTTGCAAAAATTCAGCCGCTTTTGTTTGATAATGATATTGCCGCTTTGGAAAAGGCGGTCTCCTTGCTTGATAAATAGACTTTCATTCTTATATTTTTTCTAGACTATCAGTTTATCATAACAGGAGAAAATATCATGCATTTTGAATATTATATGCCGACGCGCCTTATTTTCGGGCGCGGCAAGCTGGAAGAACTGGCCAAGCGGCCGCTTCCGGGCAAAAAAGCCTTAATTGTAATCACCAACGGGCGTTCAATGCGCAGCCTGGGCTATTTGGCACGAGTTGAAAACTGCCTGAAAAAGCAAGGAATTGAAGCTGTTGTCTTTGACAAGGTTTTGCCCAATCCCGTTGAAGAACATGTCATGGAGGCAGCCGAACTCGTCCGCAATGAAAACTGCGATTTCATCATCGGGTTAGGCGGCGGTTCGGCAATAGATTCAGCCAAGTCTGTCGCTGTAATGGCGCGCAATCCGGGAAGTTATTGGGAATATGTCAAAGGAGAACGCCAATTAAGCGAAAACGTACTGCCGATAATAGCCATTCCGACGACGGCCGGAACAGGAACGGAATCAGATCCGTGGACAGTCATTACCAACAGTGAAACCAATGAAAAAGTCGGCTTTGGCATTCCGGAAACTTTCCCGTTCTTATCAATAATAGACCCTGAATTAATGGTCTCGGTGCCAACGCGCCTGACGGCTTATCAGGGGATGGATGCCTTTTTCCATTCGGTCGAAGGCTATCTGGCAAATGTTGCCCAGCCTGTCAGTGATTTATATGCCTTGGATTCAATCCGCCTGATTAACGAATATCTGCCGCAAGCCGTTGCCGACGGCAATAATCTGCAGGCACGCGAACAAATGGCTTGGGCCAGTACTCAGGCCGGAATGGTTGAAAGTATTTCCAGCTGCATCTCGGAACATTCCATGGAGCATGCTTTGTCCGCTTTTTATCCTGAGTTGCCGCACGGGGCCGGATTAGTCGCGCTTTCGGTTCCATATTACAGCTATCTTTTGAAAAAAGACCGCAAAAAAGTTAAGGAACGCTATATTGATATGGCTCGGGCTATGGGCAAAAGCGGAGACAAACCGGAACTCTTTATCTCTGCCTTAAAAGAATTAATCGAAAAAGTCGGCTTGGGAGGTCTGCGCTTGTCTGAATGGGGAAAAAAGAAAGACGAGGCCGAAAACTTGGCAGCCAATTCTTTTGAAGCAATGGGCTTCCTTTATTCGTTGGATCCGGTTCCTCTATCACGGCAAGATGCGACTTGTGTCATCCGCGATGCGATTTACTGAGAAATTGCTCTGAATATAAAGAGGCTGTCTGAAAATAAACAGCCTCTTTTTTTGCTTGAGATTTGTTGATTTTGTAGTAAACTTGACAAGTTAAAAACAACAAAAATAATAAATTGGAGAATTTTGTAATGTCTAAAACTTTGATTACTTCCGCATTGCCTTACGTCAACGGTGTGCCTCACTTGGGCCACATGGTCGGCTGCCTGCTGCCCTCAGATGTTTATGCACGGTTCATGCGAATGATGGGCAACGAAGTTTTATACATTGCCGGAACCGATGAACACGGCACGCCCTCTGAAGTCGGCGCAGCCAAGGAAGGTATGCCGGTTGAAGAATACTGCAACAAATATCACGAGCGCCACAAAAAGACTTATGATGATTTTGAACTTTCTTTTGACTGTTTCGGACGCACCAGCAGCGAAGCCAACAAGGAAATGACTTATCATATTTTTGAACAATTGGATAAAAACGGCTATATCGAAGAACGGACGATTAAACAGGTTTATTCCGTTGACGATGAGCGCTTTCTGCCGGACCGCTACATCACCGGCACTTGTCCGCACTGCGGATATGACAAAGCCCGCGGCGACCAATGCGAAAACTGCACAAAGGTTTTGGAACCGACAGATTTGATTAACCCGCGCTCAACAATTTCCGGTTCAACAAACCTTGAAGTCAGGGAAACAAAACACCTGTTCTTAAAATTGCCCATGCTTGAAAAACGCTTGGACGAATGGGTCAAATCAAGAGAACCGTTCTGGCCTGACGTTGCCTATTCCATTGCGCAGAAATGGCTCAAAGAAGGCTTGCAGGAACGCTGCATTACCCGCGATTTGAAATGGGGTTTTCCGGTAAACAAACCCGGCTTTGAAGATAAAGTGTTTTACGTTTGGTTTGATGCGCCGATCGGCTATATCGGCATCACCAAACAATGGGCTGATGCTAGCGGCAAAAGCTGGAAAGACTGGTGGCTCGACGCCAAAGATGTCAACTATGTTCAGTTTATGGGCAAAGACAATGTTCCTTTTCACTCGATTTCTTTTCCTGCAACATTGCTGGGAACAGACGAGGGCTGGACATTTGTTGATAACTTGAAAGGCATGAGTTATCTGACTTATGAAGGCGGCAAGTTTTCAAAATCGGAAAAACGCGGCATTTTTGCCGAAGATGCCGTCACCGAATATCCGGCTGACTACTGGCGCTATTGGTTAATGTCAAACGCACCGGAAGGTTCTGATTCATCTTTCAGCTTTGATTTGTTCGCTTCTGTTGTCAACAAAGACTTAAACGGCGTTTTGGGTAACTTTGTGTCCCGCGTTTTAAAAATGACGGCTTCCAAAATCGGCGAAGAAGTCCCGGCCGGAGGCGAAGATACGGAAATGGAAGAGGCTTTGGTTAAGGTTTTGCAGGAACGCGTAAATGACTATTTCAAATATATGAAAGAACTGGAATTCCGCAAGGCATTAAACGAATTGCGCGCAATCTGGGTCGAAGGCAACAACTATATTTCAACAGCGGAACCGTGGACTGTCATTAAAGAAAATCCTGAACGCGCCGCTGCAATTTTGCGCACCTGCATTAATCTGATTCGCATCTTTGCAATTTTAAGTGCTCCGATTATGCCGAAAATCTCTGAGGAGATGTTAAATCTCGTAGGGTTAAGCCTGAAAGATGTCAAATCAATTGAAAACTTTAATGTTCAAGAAGAAATTAAGGCTTTGCAACCGGGTACAAAATTCACCGTTGGCGAAACATTATTTGAACGTATTACTCCGGAACGCATTGCCGAATTAAAAGATAAATATGGAAGCTCAAAATAATGAAAAGAAAAGAAAAAAATGACGGTTTAACGTTGAAAGGCTGGAACAAATTTTTCCACCGCCTGTTTATGCTTGTTTCATTTCCGATCCGCCGGCCGTTGATATTTATCCCTCTGGCAGCCATAGCTTATCTGGCCCCGACATTTATGGGCGTTAAACCGGCTGAAGTCCATTTATGGTACTGGAACAAGATAAAAAACCGCACGACAAACATCAGCGATGCCATTAGTGAAAAGACACAGGCAATTATGCCTATGGTTGACAACATTAATATATCAATGCCGGAAATCGATAAATTCATTCCACAGGAAAAACCGATAGAGAAGGTGGTTGAAACGCCGCAAACAAAACCGCAGAACGTCCGCCGCCAAACTTTTGAAAAAGCGAAAGAGATTCCGGGAGCAATAGATGTTTTAAAAACGACCCGCACCCAAGGGGAAATAAAACGCCAAGTTCAGCCGGCTGTACAGCCGGCTCCGGCAGCTGTTACCGAAAAGCCGGCGGATGCCAAGAAAAAACTGCCTCTGGTTTTCGTTGAAAACGAAGAGCCTATTGCCGGACAATCAACGGTTCACAATGCTAATGAAATTGAACTCTACGGCAAAACTTATTTTCTGCATGGCATTTATGTAAATCCCAACACGGATAAGGGAATAGAAGCTAAAAACTTTCTGCGCAATATTATCGCTCAAAACATTATTGAATGTAAAGTCAAAGCCTATACCTATCAAGGGATTGGAACAGTCGTTTGCACCGTAAACGGAGAAAACATCAATCGTCTGATGGTTGACCGCGGCTATTCTAAAAACGTGGCTTTGGATTAACTAAAAACAAAGGAAAAGCATATGTGGCAGCCGGTACTGATGATAAGCGGATATTTTATCAGCGTGCTCGGATTGTCCATGCTTTTTCCGGCCGCTGTTGACATTTATTCATCAAAGCAAGACTGGTCTCCGTTTATCACATCGGCAATAATATCGCTATTCATCGGCTTATCATTATTTTTAGGCAATCATACCAAAATTGAAAAAATTACGATTCGCCAAGGGTATTTGCTGACGGCAATAAGCTGGGTTTCCTTATCTTTGCTGGCAGCATTGCCTTTTATGCTCTCGGGAACAACACAGACTTGGACTGATGCCGTTTTTGAAGCGACATCAGGAATAACCACAACCGGCGCCACAATATTAACAGACATTGATAACACCTCAAAAGCGGTGCTTTTATGGCGTTCGCTGCTAAACGGTTTGGGAGGGATCGGCATTGTTATCTTCGCCGTTGCTCTTTTGCCGTTTTTAGGAATTGGCGGCATGCAAACGTTTCAAAGGGAAAATTCCGATTTAAATGATAAATTAATGCCGAAAATCAGCTATATAGCAAAAAGAATAATATTTATTTATTGCGTTTTGCTGGTACTGACATTTGCCGGTCTGCTTTGGGCCGGCATGGGCAGATTTGATGCTGTCAACCACGCGCTTTCAGCAGTCTCAACCGGTGGCTTTTCAACTAAAACGGCTTCTGTCGGATATTTTGATAACCTTGCCGCTGAACTTGTTTTAATTGCAGCTATGATTGCCGCATCGCTGCCATTGACTTATTATTTGGTACTCTTTCAACGCCGAAATACACATTCTTTCAGAACTGAACAAGTGCCGTTTTTTCTGAAAACATTGTTCATTTATATCATGATAACGGCAATTTGGCTGGCTTTTAGTGATAACGGTTACAATTTCTGGTCTGCATTACGCGTTTCTTCCTTCAATGTGGTTTCTGCTACAACAGGCTGCGGCATGG
Organism: uncultured Alphaproteobacteria bacterium; assembly: GCA_949493535.1. GTDB lineage: Bacteria > Pseudomonadota > Alphaproteobacteria > RF32 > CAG-239 > CAJLXD01. The sequence goes on along the minus strand of CASZWJ010000002.1, from coordinate 174,809 downwards.
CTTCCGTCGACTATATGAAATGGGGATTTTTTGCCCAAACGATATTTATCATATTTTCTTTGACCGGTGGCTGTACTGGATCAACCACAGGTTCAATTAAAACATTTCGCTGGCAGGTTATCTTGGCATTCTTGAAAAAAAACTTATTAAATTCGACCGAGCCCAATCGTATCTTGCCCGTAAAAATCAAAGACATGACAGTCAGCAACGAGATTATTTCATCTGTTTTTGTCTTTATATCGGCTTTCAGCTTCAGCGTTATAGTTTTAACTGTTCTGGTTGCCGTAACAGGGCTTGACTTTACAACGGCATTCAGCGCCGTCATCGGCTGCATGACCAATACGGGGCCGGGCGTAGGGAGTATTGTAGGGCCGGCCGGAAGTTATGCTTCTTTAACAGACTTTGCCAAGCATATTTGCTCTTTTGCCATGCTGTTAGGGCGTTTGGAAGTGCTGACGCTGCTTGTCGTCCTGACCCGCAATTTCTGGCGAAAATAATTCCCCGGTGCATATCTTCGGATAATCCGAAAACAAATAGATTTTCCATGCTTAAAAGTATACGATCTTCCCAGATGGCCTTGCATGCCGCAAAAAAAGCCCCTTAACGGAGCGGAGCTTTTTTTATTTAATATCTTAATTTTTAAGGCGATCAGAGACCATATCAAGAGTTTCTTCCGGCTCTTCCAAAATAATCTCCTGACTTTCGATAGTTTCCTCAGAAGTTTCCGATGCATTTTGTCCGGTTTCTTGGTTAATAATAACTTCCTCAACAACAGGTGCCGTCAATTCGACAGATGTTTTTTCAACATCGTCAGATACAGTTTCCTGATTTGGTTCCGTATTAAAATTGCCGATATTCAACAATGATTTCGGAGCACCGTCTTCCTGTATGTCCTGAACTTCATTCTCTATTAATGGTTCCGGATTAACAATAGCAGAATCATCAAGCTTTCTTTCTTCTGAAAATTCAGGATTTGGCTCTTGGGGCAAAGATACATCCGTTTCGTCAGAAACAGTTTTACCCTCTGTATCCTCAACAGGTTCAACACTCTCTTTTACTTCGTCTTCAGAAGCTTTTTCAGGCGTTTTTACCTTTAATGGTTCGGTTTTTGGCGCTTTCTCTATGCTGTCACGCTCTTTCAGCTGTTCTGCTGACAACAACTTGTTTTTATCAACTTGCCTGTCCGTACATTTCAACAGCCAAACATCATAAATCGGATGCTCAACGGGATTCAGGGCAGGGGTTGAAGACATCATCCAGCCGCGAAAAATATTAACCGGCTTGGCGCTGTTATAATCGTCAACAACATCAACAAAAGCAAAATTCTCGGGGGTTTCTTCCGGCGGACGCGTTTTACAAGCCCGAACGACAATAGAAAAACTGCCGAATAGCACATTGCCGTTAACAGGAACTTCAATCAGGCTGACTTTGCCCGTTATTTTATCCATAGCCTGCATCTGCGCCGTGTTTGTATCAATTTCTTTGGCTGCGGCATTAAAAGCTAACAGGCTGCAACAAAGCGCTGTTCCCAAAAGAAGTTTATTTTTCTTCACCGTTTCCATTATCTGTCACCATGAAAATAATTTCGCCGACCATATCTTCTAAAGTTTTAAAATCTTTCGTTTTAGCCAGACTGTCGCCGTTTTGCAGCATTTCCTGAGATTTGCCGGGTTCTATTTTAATAAATTTATCGCCCATCAATCCGTCGCCGACAATTGCGGCCACGCTGTCTTTAGGCAGTTGGACATTGGGCAGGATACTCATTGTCACATTTGCAATAAAATCATCTTTATCTAAAGAAAGGGCAACAACCGAACCAACTTTAATACCGTTAATGCGGACATCAGAACCGACGTTTAATCCGCCGACTTTCAAAAACTTGGCGTGAACATCATAACCTTTAACAACCTGCAAATCCGAAACTTTGTAGGCAAAAAACAGAAAAAATGCGGCTACGACTAATACGACCAGCCCCATAATTGTTTCAACAGGTTTCTTATTCATAAAACTCTCCTTATTTATTCTTTATTTTGATCGGCGCAATCAGAACCGGCTTTTTTGCGGTTAGCTTTGCCTATGCCGACTATTCTGTCCAAAAGCTCTTCTAATACCATGGCGTCTTGAGTATAAGAAAACTCAGCGCCTTGCGGCAAATATTCTTCTGAGCCGCCCGGTTCGATTTCAATATACTTTGATCCCATTAAGCCGGCGCTGACAATGGAAGCGCTGCTGTCATCGGGAATATTGACGCCTTCTTTAATGTCTAAAGTCAGAATTGCTTTGAAATTATCATCCAGTTTTGCATTGACCACACGCCCGACAGTCATTCCGGCCATACGGACAGGATCTCCGACCAGCAAGCCGTCCGTCCGGTTAAAACGGGCGTCTACGGCATAATAGTTGCCATCGCTTTTATGGGACATGCTTTCTTTGTTTGAAACATACCATGCGGTAAAAACCAAAATCAGGGCAGCGACACACATGCCTGCCTTTAAATATTTTGATTCTTCCTTAGAGTAAACTTCGTCTGTCATCATAACTCCGTCAAAAAACTAATTGTTAGCTATATAAATAATGTAAAATAAATATTTTGTCACCAAACATTTTGAAAAATGAAAATAATTGTTAAAATTTAAAAAAAAGTATCTAATATAGAGACATCTAAGCTTGGATAACAAGGTAACAAACAAGATGATAGTTGTAAAAAAATTATGCAAAGATTATGGCGCCATAAAAGCCGTGAATAATATCAACTTCTGCATATCAAAAGGGGAAGTCGTTTCGCTGCTCGGGCCGAACGGTGCCGGCAAAACGACATTGATGAGGCTGATAACCGGCTATATAGAACCAACTTCGGGAGAAGTGGATATTTATGAAAAGAATATTCGCACCAATCGGCTGGAATGCCTGAAAAAAATCGGATATGTCCCCGAAAGCGGCTTCTTGTATAATGAAATGACAACTTTTGAATTCATCAAATACAGCGCATCTCTTCGCGGCATTGACGGAACTGATTTTATTGACAATTTGCGCGAAGTCGTTGTCAATTTGGATTTGGATTCCGTTATTAATCAGAAAATAGACAGCCTGTCAAAAGGTTTTAAGCGTCGTGTCGGCATAGCGGCAGCCCTTATCCATAAACCGGAAATCCTGATTTTAGATGAACCGACGGAAGGTCTTGATCCCAACCAAAAATTCAGCATTCGCCGCTTTATCCGCGATTACGGCAAAAACCACATCATTATCGTTTCTACCCATATTATGGAAGAAGTCGAGGCTTTGTCCAACCGCGTTATTCTGTTGAACCGCGGCAAACTGGTAAAAGACACCACGCCGGAAGAACTGAAAAGGCTGTTTCCCGAAAACAATATTGAAACCGCTTTTTTCAAAATCACGAATGAGAACGGATAACCGCCATGATTAAACAGTTTTTTGTAATCTTAAAAAAAGAACTTGCCGCCTTTTTCAACACGAATTTGGCATATATTCTTATGGCAGCTTATATTTTACTGTCAATGTTCATCACTTTTTTCCTTGGCGGATTCTTCAGTATAAATAATGCAGACCTATTCTCTTTCTTTTATTTCCAAAGCTTTGTATTTGCCTTTTTGACACCTGCCTTTACAATGCGTCTATGGGCAGAAGAAAGAAAATCGGGAACCATAGAATTTCTGCTGACCCAGCCGGTTAGCATCACGGCAATCGTTTTGGCCAAATTTTTTGCCGCCTGGGTTTTATGCTTGATTATACTGACGCTGACAATTCCGTTTTGGATTTATATGAATATTTATTTTGAAACAGATAATTTAAACATTCTTTGCGGTTATCTGGCCTGTATTTTAACGGCCGGTTCTTTTTGTGCCTTAGGCTGCATGGTTTCTTCGTTTAACGCCTCTCCGGTATCTTCTTATATTTTCACCTCTTTTTTATGCGGATTTTTGGTTTTCGGAAATTTCGGCCGGTTGATAAGCCGGGCAGGGCTTCCTGAAAGAATTTCCTCACGCATTCAAAATTCTTTGAACTTTGATAAACACTATTATGACATTATCTCCGGACAAATAAGTTTGGATAATCTGCTCTATTTTGTTTTGTTGACAGTTTTCGCCCTCTGGCTGAACATTGTCAGCATTGACTATAAAAGAAACTAAGGAGAGGCTTTATGAAGATTAAAATGCAAACCATAAAAAACAGCTATCTCCTTGCATTGTCCGCTTTAACAATAATCTCATTTGTTATGCTGGTAACGGCCGGTTCTGTCCTGTTCGGCCGGCATAAAGCAGACATAACGTCTTTACACCGTATGACAATGAATACTCAGAGTGAAAAGATTGTCAAAAATTTGACATCTCCGGTCAACGTCACTGTTTATCAGTCTGAAAATCTCGGCAGCGAATATCCCGAACTAGGGTTACAGAGTCAATTTTTATTCCGCCTGCTTGAAAAGTATCAAACTTTGGCTGACGGAAAAATTACAATAAATGTAAAAAATCCCGAACCGTTTTCTATTGCCGAAGAAGAAGCTCAAGCCGCCGGAATTCGCGCTTTTCCTGATAACACGGGAGCAGAAAACCTGTATTTCGGCGCCGTCTTTACCAGTGAAAAAGGCAAAAGCTATACCATTCCGTATTTTTCCGTTCAACGCCAAAATTATACTGAATACGACATCTCAAGAATACTCGGAAAATTAGGAAAATTTCAGAAAAAAACAATCGGAGTGGCCGATTTCGGCACGGATATTTCAAAAGGGCAGTTTATAAAACAGCTGGAAAATGATTATAACGTAGAAATAATTAATCCGCAGAACATCAGCATTCCCAAACGGATCAGCGTCTTGCTGGTTAACAACCCGCAGCAGGTACCCAATTCTTTTATCTATGCACTGGATCAATACATCATGCGCGGCGGCAAGCTGGTTTTGCTGATAGATCCGTATTCGGAACAAGCAGTAGCAAAACATCCGGCTTCAGCCTTATATAAAAACAAATTGCTTCCGTTGCTCAGCAAATTGGGGCTTCAATTCAACCCTGATGAAATTATAGGCGATAAAAGCCTCAGCACCAAAGAACGCCAAGGCATTCGCCGAGACAACAATTTTGTCCTTTGGTTTGATGTGCCTCAAGATAAAAATTCCGGAAATATTTTTACGGACGGTTTCCTGAATTTCAGTTTTCGCAGCCCCGGAGCTGTTTCCGCAAGCAACAAAGAAAATGCAAACTATACTCCGCTTTTTGCAACAACGGCCGACGGCGGAACCGTAGCTGCCGATTTTGCTAAATTTGCCGATAAGGGATCTGTTAACAACAGTTTCAAAAGCGACGGCAACAAACATGTATTAGGCTATTTTGCAACCGGTTGGTTTGAATCCTTGTTTGAACAAAGTATCATTGCCGGAACAGAACAGGAATATAAACATCAGCCTTTCTTAATCGGTTCAATCGAACCGGCGTCAATTTTGGTTATTGCGGATTCTGATTTTCTGGCTGATGACACGTGGAATCTGGCAAAATACAAAGAAAATTCAACCGTATATGATCAAATCCCAGGCGCAAACAATGCTGATTTCCTGCTTCGGGCAATTGATATAATGAGCGGCAACGGCGATATTGCAGGCCTTTATCCGAACTACCTTATTAACATGGATAAAAGTATCGGCGAACAAATTTATAACCTTGTTTTTCAAAATTATGCCGCAGCGTATCAAAAAAAGGAAAATGAAATAACGGAGTTGCTGAACGGACTTGAAACATTCAAGGCATCTCTGCGGTCAAACGAAGTCGGACTGTCTATTAGCAAAATTCAAGAGATAGAAAATCATCACCGTCAGCTCCTGAAATTGCAAGAGGAATTAAAATTAATTGAATACCGCATCAAAACGGCTAATGAACGCAAAGCCGCCGAAATAATCGTTGTAAATGCTTTGTTGGCTCCGATGCTGCTGATTCTGCTTCTTTGGATTTGCATAAAGATTTTCAAACGCCGGCAAAAACAAAAAATATTGAGGTTGATAAATGAATAAAAAAGCGCTTCTTTTCAGCTTGATTCTGGCAGTACTGTCCGTATCTTTGGTTTTATGGTCAATCAGAGAACAAAATGTTAATGCAGACCAAACCGATATTGGCAGCCTCTTTTTTGAAGAAACAGCCAAAGACGGGCTGAATATTACTAAAATCAAAATAAAAACGCAAAAAATGCAGGCAACGCTATATCGTGAAGATAAATTTTGGCACGTTAAAGAAGCTGACGGATATTATGCCGGATTGGTTATTACAAACAGTTTGTTTAACACCCTCAATGAAGCTAAAATCCAGTCGGTCATAAGGAAAGGCATTACATCAGATATGCAATTGGCATTTCCTGAAAATAAAGATACGCCGTCCGCAGGCATATCGATTCAAACCTTTAACAACAGCGGTGCAAAAATAAACGATGTAATCATCGGTGCCGAAGATGATGGCTTTTATTATGCCCGATATGCAGATTCCTCAACGCCAATGCTTATCAGCGGAGATTTTAATCTGCCTGAAAGGCTGGACTATTGGCTCCAACAGCCGTTAATAACGCTTTCCGAACGGAGCGTCGAAACAGTCATCACTCAATCTGAAACAGAACAGCAATTTGCTTTTCGTCGGGAACCTGCATCTCCGTTTTACGACTTAAACCAAAAAGAAATAAATATTTCCACATTTTTAGAGCAATTTGCCGCTCTGAATTTCACTTCGGTCAAAATTTCGGAAAACACCCCGTTAAAAGATGCTCTTCCGAAAAAGGCTATTGTCATATTCACGGAATCCGGCCTCATTTACGGCATAGAAGTTTATGAATATGAAACATCTTATTGGGTCAGAATAAATTTATCAACAACATCTCTTCCAACCAAGCTTGCGAGTGATTATATCAAAGACAGCAGCTTCTTATACAAAGATTGGTTTTTCAAAATCGACGACAGTATAGGCAAGTTCCTTGTTCAATATAATATTCACTAACGACAGGCAAATGCATAACGAAACGGAAAGATTAAGATTTTTAACCAATATATCCACAAACATCCTGATGAATTGCAATATTCAGGGGCTGATTACCTATTGCAATAAACGCTGCGCCTTTCTTTTTTCCCAAACAGGATTAAACGGCAGCCGTCTGGAAGATATTTTTGATGCGGATAATACCAACAACATCAAAAGGCTGATTGTTGAAACAATTGTCCGCGAAATTCCGCATACGCTGCAAATCAAACATCAGCAGCGCCATTATAATATCTATATCTATCCTGATACGGATTCTGCCGCGTTGTGTATTGAGGACATAACCGAACGAAAACAATTATCCGGTTTGCTGAACACAGCCTCAGAGCGCATGAATTTTGCCGAACGCACAGCCAAACTGGGGTATTGGGAACTGGACATTAAAGCCAAGAAAATATTTTGGTCGGCTGAAATGTTCCGCATTTTCGGACTTCGCGGCGAAAATATATCCGTTAAAAAAAATATTATTAAGCAACAGGTTATCAAACAAGATTTGCCCATTTATAAAGAGAAGCTGCAACAATTGGTAACCGGCGGCAAACCCGTAGAAGGAATGCTCCGTATCAAACGCGGCAATGGCAAAATCGCCCATTGCTTTTTCAAAGCCGGCCTGATTAAAAATGATGAAAATCATAAAATAGCCGGCACATTCCAAGATTTAACCGATCTGGTAGAAATACAAATTGCCCTTGAAGCGGCAAAAGCTGCCGCCGAAAAACTAAATCGGGCAAAATCATATTTTCTGGCGCAGGCCAGCCATGATTTAAGACAGCCTATGCAAGCTTTGGCCATTTTTATCGATACGTTAATGAATGAAGATTTAAGCGCCGAACAATATTCCATTGTCCGAAAAATCCATGCTTCGGCAGAAAATCTGCGCAATTTGCTCGACAACCTCTTAGATATTTCAAAACTGGAAGCCGGCGGTGTCGAAGCCCATTTGCAGACTTTCAATATAAATTCACTATTATCCGGAATTTTGCAGGAATATGCACATATTGCCGAAAAAAGAAACATAACGCTGAAATATGTTCCTTGCAGCCAATTGATTAACAGCGATCCTATTTTGCTGGAACGGGTAATCCGCAATTATTTAAGCAATGCATTCAAATATGCAAAGAGCAAGATTCTGGTTGGCTGTAAACGGCATAAAAACAAACTTAAAATAATGGTTATTGATGACGGGGCAGGGATTGCGCCGGAAGAAACAAAATTAATTTTTGAAGAATTTTATCAAAGCCAAAACATTCCGAACAACAAGAAGAACGGTTCGGGACTGGGATTAACCATTGTCAAAAAAATTGCGGATATTTTGCAAATGGAAGCCGGCGTAAAATCATCTCCGGAAAAAGGAAGCTGTTTTTATATCGAAACAAAAGAAAACCCGGAAGAATAAACTTCCGGGTTAAAACTCAGCCGCCGCTTCCTATTGTTGGAAATTCTTAATAACAACGTCCATATCTTTATTCTGGCGTTTTGTCAGTTCCAAAACACATTCTGCGCCGCTCAGTTCGGCAATAGATCCCTGATCAGGAGACGGGGATAAAGAATAACCATACAAAGAACAATAACTGTCGCGATATTGTAACCATTCGTTATACAGCTTTTTAAAATTGCCGCTGTACATGCCCGAACCGGAATTCCAGTTAGCAAAAGCCTTATTATTAGCTAAAGTCTCATATTTTTCTTCCACTGATTTCAAAATCTTATTTGCCTCGATTATAGTGCAGCTGGCCATTTTCAAATCGCTGCCGTCCGCCTTGTCAAGACAGGTGTCATAGTTCATTGAAGCATTGCCAAAAACCTGAGCATTGGCATTTGCCGAAAGCAAAACTGAACAGAGCAGGGATAAACTGATTTTTTTCAACATGCGAATGTCCTTCTCAAAAAGAAAATACAAATATCTACCTCAGTAGATTATATAAATAAGATTAAAGAAATATCAATATTATTGCCAAGTACACTTTTTTATAAAAAAAATTGTTGCAAAAAAAATTTATGGGGGGTATATTCCGACTTGTCCGTTAGATTATGGGTGCGTAGCTCAGTTGGTAGAGCAACTGACTCTTAATCAGTGGGTCTGGGGTTCGAACCCCCACGCGCCTACCATAAAAAAACAAGTCCGCTTTATGCGGGCTTTTTTTTTGTAGTTAGGTAAGTAGGTGAAAAGCCCGGTCAACTGGGGTTCGAACCCTGCGGGTTTTCTGGCTCGTAAGAGTTTGCCGGAGTTCAAACTCCAACTCGCTGCGGTCACTCCATTTGTAACGTTTGCGTTCATTGCTGCCGCATCTTCGCAAACTAACAAATTATCGCCTGTCGTCGATAAAACTTTCGCCGGAAGTTTTATCTTTCTCCAGCCCCCACGCGCCTACCATAAAAAACAAGTCCGCTTTATGCGGGCTTTTTTTAATTTAAATTCACGGTTGCATAATTAAGTTTAATATAATAAACATATAATTAACCAAATGTAATTAACCCGAATTTTAAGGAAACACACATGAAGAAAAGATATATCGTTTTAGGCGTTTTGGTTGCCGCCTTTGCTGCTTTCTACTATTTCACCCCTTCATTGGAAACCATTGTCAAAAAAGTGGTTCATAAATACGGCTCGGAAATCACAGGAACCGATGTCAATCTCAACGGTTTCAAACTCGGCTTAACAACAGGCGAGGGCCGCATTAACCAAATTACCGTTGCCAATCCGAAAAACTATGCTTCTCCGTATATTTTTAACCTTGAAGAAATCTATGTGAAGGTTGATTTGAAAAGTTTGGCAAAAGACACGATTATCATTGACAGAATTTCAATTAACAAACCGATAATCACATACGAAATGCTGTCTTTAACCCAAAACAATATTAACGAAATTCAAAAGAATATTGCAAAAAATACGGCTTCTGCCAGTGCTGAAGAAAATGCCGAAGCCAAAGAAGCAAAAGCTGAAAAAAACAGCGCTCCGGCAAAAAAAGTCATCATTAAAGAATTGGTTGTTTCTGACGGCGAAATTCAAGCTGTTGCCAACATTAACGGCAAAGCCAACAACTTAAACGTAAAACTGCCCACAATTTCAATGAAAAACATAGGTCAGGAACAAAAAGGCGCAAATATTGCGACAACCATTTCCAAAGTGTTGAACAATATTTTGCAGACAGCTTCAAAAACTGTTGTTGAAAGCCAGTTGTCCGATCTTAAAGGCATTGCCGATGAAAACCTTGATAAGGTTGTCGGCGGCGTTAAAGACCGTGTTAAAGAATTGGGAATTTTCGGCAACTAGTCTCGCTTCACAATAAAAAAACACCTGCTTTTCAGCAGGTGTTTTTTTATTTGAGTTCTTTTTCTAAAATGGCCGGCGTTAAAAGCTGCGGCAAAACCTTATATGAACCGCCGTTACCGTCATAATAAATATAAAGGGGAATACTGTTGCGTCCGTAAGCTTCTAAAGCCTTGGAGATATTCTCGTCATAATTGGTCCAGTCAGCTTCCAATAGAGTTATTTTCTTGTCTTTAGCCAAAGAAGCAAAAGTATCTGACTGCAAAGAAAATTTCTTGTTCATCAGGCAGGTAATACACCATTTGGCCGTAAAATCAATAAAAACGGGGTGATTGTTTTGAACAAGTTCCTCAACCTTTTGAACGTCAAACTTTTCCCAATGCAGCGAGTTCGCATCTTTCGGCGCCGGCACATGCATCTGATTGCACAAAACCCATACCAGCCAAACACAAGTCAAAAAAACCGGAATGGCAAAAATTTTCTTTAAGACTTCCATCCAGCGGCCGGGTTTGGGCAAAACCTTGTGAACAGCTTTGGGAAACATGCTGGCCAAAGTAAAGGGCAGGGCATAACCCAAGCTGAGAGACAAAAACACCGGATAATAAACGTAAATCGGTTGAGACAGAGTATATCCTATTGCAATTCCCATAAACGGAGCCGTACAAGGGCTGGCAATCAAAACGGCAAAAAAGCCGGTAAAAAAGGCATTGACTTTGCGACGGGCAAAAGATATGCGCCCGACCCGATTGGCAAACGGATTCCTGATATTAACAATATCGAGCAGCATCAAAAAGATAATAAAGAAAATAACAATCATCACAATCACAAACAAAGGCGACTGCAATTGAAACCCCCAGCCGATTTGCTCTCCCGTTGAACGCAGCCAGACAAGCAACGTTGCAATAAGCAAAAACGAAGCGACCACGCCGCCCATATAAATCAGACCCTCAATCCTGCTTTTGGTCTTGTTTATGGTTCCCTGAGCCAAAGAAATGGCTTTTATTGTCAAAATAGGAAAAATGCACGGCATAAAATTCAAGATAATGCCGCCGAGAAACGCCATTAAAAGAATTGCCCATAAACTTTGGTTTTGAGTATTATCCGAAGCTTTTGCAAACAATTTTTCAGCAGCTGCCGAGGCTTTAGCAAAGGTACTGTCCGTAATTTGCGGCTGATTCGTCACCGGCAGGGAAAAATCAAATAAAAATTTTTCCGGCACGCACTCTTCCTGACAAGCCAGCCAAGTGATTTTCCCGCTGAGCCGAACTTGTTTCTCAACATCAGCCGCAGGCTTAACCGAGGTCTTATAATAAGCCGTATGCGCATAACCGTATTGAACAATTCCGTCCGTGTCAAACTTCTGAAAACGGCTCCATTCGACATCTCCCAGTTCAAAACCTTTGGGCAGCTGCCAGCCGACTAATGTCGGAAGCCCGATATCTCCGGGATTCTGGGCAAAAATATGCCAACCGTTTTTCATCTCAAACTTAACCAAAACATCTAAATTTTGTTTAGGGTTAATTTCATTAAAACTCGTAAACAGGGAAACTTTTACTTTATCCGTTTCATAATCCTGCATAAAGGCAAAGCTCTTGCCGCTGCAGACAAGAGCTATTGCCAAAACCACAAAATATAAGCCGATTTTTTTTATCATGAAAATTATTATTCCTTAGGAACACGTTTCGCAATCACAAAATTATAATAAGCCGTAACCATAATGCTGAAAGCCTTAACCAAACACAAAGTGCCTAAAACGATTGCTATTTGCAAAAACCACCCCGGAATGATACACAAGACCACCAATGCAACCAAGGTTTCAAAGCCTTGAGCCAAACCGCCGAGATAAAATGGCGAACGTTCCAGTTCAAGCTTTTGAGACGAATTGTTTTTATAAGCAATAACGGCATAAGCCAGCATTGCGCAAGCCGAAGAAGCAAAAGCAAACAGCAGGAATGAAGCCGCAACGGCATTTTGAAACGGATTGGCAAGGGCAAAACCGAAAATAACGCCCGCATAAAAAACATAATCCAACGTTGCGTCAAGAAAAACGCCGAAATCCGTTACTTTGGTGTTGCGGGCAATAGCTCCGTCCAAAGCGTCAAACAAACGGTTAATGAGAATACACAAAAGCGCATAGCCGTATCTTTCCAAAGAAAGAAAATTAACGGCAAATATACCGATAATAAATCCTGTAATCGTAACAAAATTGGCAGAAACGCCCATTTTAACCAACTTCTTTGCCAATGCATTGACAATTTTGGAAAAAACGCCGGAAACCCTTTGGCACAATTCTTTTTTATGCTTCCAAACGGCTTGGGCTTTTGACCCGTCGTATTTTGCTTTCAGATTATTAACTGTTGATTTTAGCCTGCTTAACATTATAATGACCTTTCCGAAAATGGTGCTGAATTTATATTAGAATATATTTCAGCTAATTAAAATATTTAAATTGCGGATATTAATAAATATGAGGTTTTTCAAATATTTTTCAATAGCAGTGTTGATTTTGGCCGGAACCGTTTATTGGCAAAGCCGGCAGACTGATTATTTACGGCTCCGCGGATATGTTTTCGGCACATACTACAGCATAAAGATCAAAACTTCGCAAAGAATCCCCGATTTATCAAAAATCATCGACGGGCAATTTGCCTTGGTAAATAAACAGATGTCTGTTTTTACTAAAGATTCGGTAATAAACAAATTAAACAGGGCCGGCAAAGGCAAGTGGATTGACACACCTCCCGAACTCCATGAAGTCTTGAAAACCTCCGCCGAAATTTTCAGCCAAAGCAACGGCGCTTTTGACCCGACGGTCGGCAAACTTGTCCGGCTCTGGGGATTTGGCCCCGACGGACACAAGCAGGCGCCATCGGCTGAAAGCATACAAAAGACAATGAAGTCTGTAGGATTTGATAAAATAATCATTAAAGAAGGCAAAGCCTCAAAAATCAATGCTCAAACGGAAATTAACCTGTCAGCCATTGCCAAAGGCTATGCTGTCGACCTGATTGCCTCCAAAATAAAATCGCTGGGTTATACCGATTTTCTGGTGGACATCGGCGGCGAGGTTTATGCTTCGGGCAATAGAGACGATAAAGGGCAGGGCTGGCTTGTCGGCATTGCCGAGCCTTCGGAAAACGGGCATAAAAACCTGATGTCTGTCGGACTAAAAGACATGGCCGTTGCCACTTCGGGAGATTATAACAATTTTTATTATGAAAACGGCAAAAAAATTTCACATACGATTGACCCCGTAAACGGATATCCGTCAGAACACAATTTGGTCTCGGCCACGGTTTTCAACCCGAGCTGCATGAAAGCGGATGCCTATGCGACCGCCCTGATGTCCATGGGAGAAGAAAAAGGGATGAAATTTGCAGATAAGAACGGGATAGCGGCCATCCTGTTCATAAAAAACAAAAACGGAAACATCACTGTCCTGTTTTCCAAACAGGCTAAAATATTTCTAGGAGATTAAAACATGCAGACGATTGAACATCAAGCCATTGTCATAAAAACGACAGATTCCTCTGTCTATGCTGAAGTTCAGGTCAAATCTGCCTGCAGTTCCTGCGCAATGAAAGGCGCCTGCGGCATTGGCGAATGCACCTCCAAAACAATAGAAATAAAAACGCCCAAAGCCTCGCAATATAAGGTGGGGGAAACAATAACGGTAATTCTTGCCGAAAATTATGGATTCTACGCATTGTTTTACGGATACATTTTCCCCTTGTTGTTGGTTCTGGGCGTATTATTCGGCTCTCTTGCTTTAGGGGTTGGTGAAATCTCGGGTGGGATATATAGTATTATTGTCTTGATTCCATATTATTTTGGGCTATCCTTGTGTAAGAAATATTTTTCGAAAAAATTTCATTTCACTATAGCCGAAGATGAACCGGTTAAATTGCCGCAAGAATAATAAAAGAGAGATTTTATGGATATAATAGTTTCAAATGTTCTGGTATTAGTCGGAATAGCTTTTGCCGCCGCCATAATTTTATATTTAGTCTCGCAAAAATTCAATGTCGAAGAAAACCCGAAAATCGGTGAAGTTGAGTCTTTTTTACCGGGGGCAAACTGCGGTGCCTGCGGAAAAGCCGGCTGTCATAATTTTGCGGAATCCTGCGTCAAAGCCTCCGAAGAAGAATTTAAGAATATGTATTGTCCGGTCGGCGGCGCCGAAGTCATGAAAAAAGTCAGCAACGCCTTAGGATATGCCGCCGTTGAAAAAGAACCGGCCGTTGCCGTGTTGAAATGCAACGGAACTTGTGAAAATGCTCCGGCAAAAATCCATTTTGACGGCATAAGCATTTGCCGTTTGGCAGACAAAATATCAGTCGGGCAAACCGGCTGCCCTGACGGCTGTCTGCGTTTAGGCGATTGCGTTAAAGTCTGCAAATTCGGCGCATTAAGCATCAATCCTGAAACAGGGCTCCCGACAGTAGACGAAGAAAAATGCACATCCTGCAGCGCTTGCGTCAACATCTGCCCGCGCCATTTGTTTGAAATCCGTCCCAAAGGCAAAAACGGACAAAGAGTTTACGTCGCATGCAGCAACAAACAAAAGGGGGCTATCGCCCGCAAAAACTGCAAAGTAGCCTGTATCGGTTGCATGAAATGCACAAAGATTTGTCCAAGCATCAAAGTTGAAAACAACCTTTCTTACATTCCGCCGGAAGTGTCTGCCGCCGAATTTGGCGAAGAACTTGTAAAAAATTGCCCGACCGGCGCAATAATTATGACTAAAAACAGCCAATCACAAAATGAGGACAATAATGGCTAAGAAAAAGACTTTCCCCATTGGCGGCATTCACCCCGACAAACATAAAATCACCTCAGACAAACCGATTGTTGATGCCGGATTGCCTGAAATTGTCTATATTCCGGTCAAGCAGCATATAGGCTCTCCGGCAAAAATCATCGTCCAAAAAGGAGATAAAGTCAAAGCCGGCACATTGCTTGCTGATGCCGACGGCATTGTCTCCGCCGACGTTTTTTCATCTGTTTCGGGTGAAGTAATCAAAGTAGAAGAAGTTGAAGGCGAATTCGGCTATTTAGAAAGCATGATTACGATAAAAGTTGAGGGTGATGAATTTGCCTCGTCAATAGACCTGTCACCGGACTTAATCAAAGACATTCCCTATGAACCACAGGAAATTATCGAAAAAATCCGTTCGGCAGGCATTGTCGGAATGGGCGGCGCCGGTTATCCGACCCCGATTAAAACATCCGTTCCCGAAGGCAAAAAAATAGACACGCTTATCCTGAACGGCATTGAATGCGAACCATGGCTTACAGCCGATGACAGGCTCATGATCGAAAAGGCGGAAGAAATTATTGTCGGGGCAAAAATTATAAATAAAGTTTTGGGTATTCAGAATGCAATCATCGCCGTAGATGAAAACAAGCCTGAAGCAATTGAAATTTTAAGCAAATTAACCAAAACTTATGTCGGCGTCAATGTTCAGGTTTGTAAAACCAAATATCCGCAGGGCGGCGAAAAACAGCTGATAAAAGCCATTACCGGACGAGAAGTTCCGTCCGGACGCCTGCCAATGGATGCCGGCTGTATTGTTCAAAACGTCGGCACGGTCTTTGCCATTTATGAAGCGGTACAGAAAAACAAGCCGCTTTTTGAGCGAATTGTTACAGTCAGCGGCGACGAATGCCAAAATCCGCAAAATTTTCGGGTGAGGGTTGGAACACCGGCTTCATTCCTTATTGAAAAATGCGGCGGCATTACCGAAAACACCAATCAGGTTATTTTCGGCGGCCCGATGATGGGAACTTCGGCTGTCAATATCAATGCGCCGATAACCAAACTGACTTCGGGGATTTTGCTCTTGTCCGAAGAGTTAAGCCGTAAATTAGAAGAAACTGATTGCATTCGCTGCGGAAAATGTGTTGATGCCTGTCCGGTCGGGTTGCGCCCGTTCCTGATTGCACAATATACGCGCAATAATATGATTGATGAACTTAAAGGCATTAATGTCTTAGACTGCATTGAATGCGGTTCCTGCGCTTATATTTGTCCGGCTCATATTCCTTTGCTCGATTATTGCAAAATCGGCAAAATGGAAGTAAAAAAAACAAAGAAATAAGGAAGAATTAAAAATATGCTGAAAATTTCCACCGCACCTCATACCGGTTCTTCGACAGATACGCAAACGCTGATGCGCGATGTCGTAATCGCCTTAATTCCGGCGGCATTGGTCGCAATTGCCTTTTTTGGAATAGGCGCCTTAAAAGTTATTATAACTTCGGTCGCTGCTTGTGTTATGTGGGAATATCTGGTTGTCCGTTATCTGTTTCATAAACCCTCGACCATTAATAATTTTTCGGCAATTATCACCGGTATGCTGCTGGCATTCAACCTGCCGCCGTCTATACCTGCCTGGATGGTCTTAATCGGCGCTTTTGTCGCCATTGTCATTGCCAAAATGGCTTTTGGCGGTTTGGGCAAAAATCTGTTTAATCCGGCATTGGTCGGCCGCGTGTTTTTATTCATATCTTTTCCGGTGCAAATGACCTTATGGGCCAAACCTAATTGGAAAGACTTTTTGAATGCCGATGTTCAAACCGGAGCAACCACTCTGGGTATTCTGAAACATCTGGATGCTTCAACTTCGGCCACATCATTGACACATGGCAACTCGGCTTTGGCTGATATCCCCGACTATTGGGATATGTTTATCGGTTATACCGGCGGTTCGCTGGGCGAGATTTCTGCTTTGGCTTTGTTACTGGGTTTAATTTATATGCTCTGGCGCAAAGTTATCACTTGGCATATTCCGTTTTATTACATTGGCACCGTCTTTCTTTTAACAGGCGTAATGTGGCTGGCAACCAAAGACGTCCGTTATGAACCGGTAACCCATTTGCTTTCCGGCGGTTTGATGCTTGGAGCCGTTTTCATGGCTACAGATTATGTAACATCGCCTATGTCACAAAAAGGCAAGGTCATCTTCGCTGTCGGCTGCGGATTGTTGACCGTCATTATCCGCCTGTACAGCGCTTATCCGGAAGGCGTTTCTTTTGCCATTCTCATCATGAATGCTTTTGTTCCGCTGATTGACAAATATTGCTATCCGCGTGTTTACGGAACCGGGAGAAAATAAACATGACAAAAATAAAAAAAGCAAAATCAAGCCTTTCCGGCATGATATTCATCCTGTCTCTTGTCGCCGGTTTATCTGCTTTAGTTCTCGGCAGCGTTTATAAACTGACGGAAGAACCGATAAAAAAAGCTAAAGATACAAAAGAACTGGAAGCAATCAAAGAAGTTGTTTACGGAGATTTTGCCAATAATCCTTTTGAAGAGCGTTTTACAATCTCAACCGCAGACGGCAAAGGCAAATTAGAACTCTTTCCGGCTCGGGATGAAAACGGCAATATCATTTCCGTTGCAATTAAAACTTTCAGTAACAACGGTTTTGGCGGCAAAATTGAACTGATGGCAGGTTATTTTGTTGACGGAACAATTAACAAATATAAGGTTATTGAACACAAAGAAACGCCGGGGCTGGGAACAAAAGTTGCCGAGCCGAAATTTTCCGAGCAGTTTCACGGCATTCACCCCGGCAAACATGTTTTTAAGGTAAAGCAAGACGGCGGCAACATTGATGCCGTAACGGCAGCCACAATCAGTTCCCGCGCCGTGGTAGACGCCATTCAGCGCGGCTACGATGCTTTTAACAAATTAAGTGCAGGTAATTAATCATGGATAAAACCAGTTACGAAAATTTAACTCGCGGCATTTTTAGAGAAAACCCCATTTTCGTTATGCTTCTGGGTATGTGCCCGACTTTGGGCGTAACCACTTCTGCCAATAACGGATTGGGAATGGGCTTGGCAACATTGTTCGTTTTAATTCTTTCCAATTGCGCCATTTCTGCTGTTAAGAATTTTATTCCCGATAAAGTGCGCATTCCTTGCTATATTGTTATTGCAGCCACCTTTGTAACCGTTGTCGATTTGTCCATGGCAGCTTATCTGCCGACCCTGCATGCCAAACTAGGCATTTTCATCCCCTTAATCGTGGTTAACTGCCTGATTTTAGGGCGGGCGGAAGCTTTTGCCTCAAAAAACTCCGTTTATCAGTCATTCTTAGACGCAATCGGCATGGGCTTAGGTTTTACAATGGCTTTAACCCTGCTGGGAATAACGCGTGAAGTTTTGGGCGCCGGTTCGCTTTTCGGCTGGAACTTTGCAGGAGAGGGGGCCGAGACAATGCTGCTGTTCATCATGCCGCCCGGAGCCTTTCTGGCCTTGGCCGGATTGATTATGGCTGTTAACCGAGTGAGAGGAGCTGCCAAATGAGCTATATCATGATTTTTATAACGGCAATCTTTGTAAATAATATTGTTTTGTCGCAATTTTTGGGAATCTGCCCGTTTTTAGGCGTTTCCAAAAAAATCTCCACCTCAGCCGGAATGGGTGGCGCCGTAATGTTTGTAATGGTTATGTCAACCATTGCGACTTATCTGATTTATCATACGCTGCTTTTGCCCAATAATCTGACCTTTATGGTTACGGTCGTTTTCATTTTGGTCATAGCTGCTTTGGTTCAAATGGTTGAAATTATCTTAAAAAAGGTTTCTCCGGCATTATATCAGGCTTTGGGCATCTTTCTGCCGCTAATTACAACCAATTGCACAGTTTTGGGCGTCGCTATTTTAACAATTCAAAAAGACTTGGATTTGTCTCACGCCGTCTGCTTTGCCTTGGCTAATGCTCTGGGCTTCACTTTGGCAATCGTTTTATTTGCCGGATTGAGGGAGCGCTTGGCATTAACCAATCTTCCCGAAGCGGTCAAAGGCGCACCGATTGCTTTGATTACAGCAGGGCTGTTGTCTATGGCCTTCATGGGCTTTGCCGGAATTGGCAATTAGTTAAAAGAGAAGGGCTTGGATTAAACAAGCCCTTTAATTTATTTTAATAACGATTTGATATTTCTGATAACATCTCTGAACATATCTTCCGTCAACACACCGGTATTAATATTATATCGCGAAGTATGATAGGAGTTAACCATAAGAAGATTATGTTTTTCCAGATGATGCACGGCATTATGCGCAAACTTAAAGGCCGACTTTTTATACCCCAAAACGCCAAGCACGGCTGAATGGGCAACGCTTCCCAGCGTCAGAATAATTTTAAGGTTTTTCATATCATTAATTTCTTCAATCAAAAAACGGCCGCAGGTTTTAACCTCATCTCCCGTCACTTTGTTCTGCGGCGGGGC
This sequence comes from uncultured Alphaproteobacteria bacterium, assembly GCA_949493535.1. GTDB lineage: Bacteria > Pseudomonadota > Alphaproteobacteria > RF32 > CAG-239 > CAJLXD01. The sequence continues at coordinate 155,272 of CASZWJ010000002.1, read as the reverse complement.
ACAACGGACAGAATTGGTAATTCTGATGTTTTTAAGTTCGAAACCGTCATCTTTTCTTTTTTGATAATTTCCTTCAGCCAATCCAAATTCTTTTAAAATGGGGTAGAGGACATCTCCGGCATAATCATTTGTAAAAGGGCGGGCGGTCTGATTCGCACCGTTCAGCCCCGGCGCAAGCCCGACAACCAAAATTTCGGAACTGATAGAACCGAAAGGAGGAACCGGGCCATTATAATATGACGGAAATTTTTCCCTGTTGCCCATACGATAGCCAACCAACCTGGGACAAAGGCTGCAATCTCTCTCCGGACAGATAAAAACCATGATATAATCTCCTAATTTTAATTTTTTTTCATAATATCATAAAAAAAATTACCCCGTACCCTTTAATTATCTTTATCCAAAATTATATACCTTAACAGGTAAACAAACTACCTGAGAACTAAAAGACTAGCTGTATAAATTAAAATGGAGTTTATGTGATATGAAAAAAACATTATTGTTAGCCGGTGTTGCTTGCTTAATTTCAGCTACTGCTGCCAATGCTATGAGTTACAGAGATATCAAACCGATTATTGGTTTGGATTATGCTTACACTGATGCAGATTTCAAAAAAGAATCAAAAGGCCTGAACAACGATTTCAACTCAGGTATTGTAAGCGTTGGTACAAAAATTGGCGATTATTCTTCTATTGAAGCTTTTTATCAAATGGCCGGCGAGAAGAAAACCAACACAGACACAGCAAAATATAAAGCAAAATTCAGCGCTTATGGTGTTGATGCCTATGGCCACATGCCTCTCGGCTGCGAACGCAAATTTGAACTTTTAGGTTCTTTGGGTGTCGGCATCTATGACATTGATGTAAAAAAAGACGGCGGCAAAGTTGTTGACACAAACCGCGTCGGTTACCGTGTCGGTCTCGGTGCTCAGTACAACTTCACTGAAAATGTTGCCGGCCGTATTATGGGTAGATACAACTACATCGGAAACGGTCAGTTGCACAGCATGAACGAAGTTACCGCCGGTATTAGATATGCATTCTAATAGGTTGATTTAACTTCCTTTATAAAAGAATTCCCGCTGCTGAAATTATTTCGGCAGCGGTTTTCTTTTTGTAACAACTCAGATTTTGTTATTGTTTTTATCTTTGCGGAATGATAATTTAAGCCAACATTTCTTAAAAGAGAGGACAGTAAAATGCGTAAAAAATCTACTTACTTATATTTTCTGGCTTTAATCGTCATCTTAATTGCCGCCGGTTATGCCTTAAACATCCACCTGATAAAAAATGCTGCCATTGCCATTATCAAAAATATGAAAGATTTATGGATCTGCGCTTCCGCAGCGGTTTGTGCATTCATATTCATGGGAAACAAGCATTACTGGCTTATCAATATCGGTTGTGGCGTTATTGCCGCTTTGATTATGGAAATTGCTGTAAGAGGGCACAGTCTGGGCTTATATTCTTTAAGCATCATAACTTTAGCATTTTTAGGGATTGTGTATCTTCTGAATTTGGTTAAAGTAGTGTTCACAAAATAATTTTTTATATGCAAACAGACGCCTGAGATAGATACTCAGGCGTTTTTTTTAAACTATAATCAGATAGTTATATTAAAATTTGCCAAACAAAGATTATATTTAAAATAATAACAACAGGAGAAAAATAATGTTCGGATTTGGCAACCACGAAGATACTTATACGGCAAGCGGCGAAAAAAAGCCTTTCTATAGAAGAAAAATTTTTTGGGGAGGTGTTGCACTCCTGCTTGGCGGTTATTTGACAGGTGAGGCAGGCTTCACCGAAACCTTAAGCAAGATTTATCATTTATTCACCCAATAAAGCTCCCGAAAGAAAAGGGCTCTGAAATTGAAATAGATGTATAAATATATCTCAAATCGCACTCAGCTCGTTCTCAGAGCGCATTTGCAGAGCAACTATCTGAAAACACAATAAAAAATCCCACAAACTAAACTTGTGGGATTTTTCGGTATATTTAGTTAATTGCTTCCGGCATTATTACAGATACAATTATAATGCAAAAATTACACTCACAAAAACAACTACCGCATCTGTTAACTTTTGACAAAATACTTAAAGGATTGAAAAAGAACAACATAATAGAGGAGCGCCCATATTCGCCACCAAACTTTTGTCGCATAATATATGTTATGTTAATTTAGGATTGAAATTTCAAAGGTATGCCAATAATCTATAATTATTCTTCAAATTATATAAATATTTAAAAAGGCTCCTGAGAACGAGCAAAAGATAAAATTACGTATAAACTAACGACAGCTTGTTCTCAGAGTTCAACAAATTATAAAGAAGCTAAAATCAATTTCTGTGTATATGGATTTTCCGGATGAGTAAAAATTTTATCACTTGTTCCGAATTCAATAATCTTGCCATCTTTCATCACGGCAATAACATCAGCCATCGCCTTAACAGCCTTCATATCATGTGAAATAAAAATATATGATAAATTGCGTTTTATCTGAATATCTTGCAACAACTTTAATACTTGAGCCTGAATCGTCACATCCAATGCTGAAGTCGGTTCATCTAATATCAATAATTCCGGTTCTAAAACCAAAGCTCTGGCAATTGCTATGCGTTGTCTCTGACCACCGGAAAATTCATGAGGATATTTGTTCAAAACGTCTTTATTCAAGCCAACCTCTTGAAGCACTATCAAAACTCTGGCTATTTTATCTTTATCGCTCAAATGAGAAAAATGGATATCCAAACCTTCTCTTACAATTTCTTCAATTGTCATGCGGGGATTTAAGGCATTATAAGGATCTTGAAAAACAATTTGCGCTTTTAATCCTTTTTCTCTGTTTGTGGATTTGGCGCCTTGTTTTTCAATAATTATATTTCCCGAAAATTTATTGAGACCAACAATAGACTGGCCTAATGTTGACTTGCCTGAGCCGGATTCTCCGACAATGCCTAAAGTTTGATTGCGTTGAAGCTCAAAAGACACGCCGTCTACTGCTTTAACATATTCCTCAACCCTGCCCCAAAAATTCTTTTTCAGCGGAAACCACACCTTCAGGCCGTCTACTCTCAGGAAAGGTCCACCCAAAACATTATTATTGATTTTCAATGGAGAATGGCTTGAAATTAATGTCTTTGTATAATCACATTGCGGATTAGAAAAAATATTAGCCGTACTGTTGCATTCAATCAGTTTTCCGGATTTCATCACGCAAACTCTGTCTGCAATTTTCTTTATAACCTGCAAATCATGGCTGATAAAAATAATTGCCATACCAAGTTTTTTCTTTAATTTTAACAATAAATCAATTATTTGCTGCTGAACGGTCACATCTAAAGCCGTCGTCGGTTCGTCTGCAATCAAAATATCCGGATTATTGGCAATTGCCATTGCAATCATCACTCTCTGCCGCTGCCCGCCGGAAAGTTCATACGGATAAGCTTTCATTCTTTTGCGCGCATTCTGAATGCCGGTCAAAAGAAGCAATTTCAAAACTTTTTTACGAGCTTCTCTTTTCGAAATCTGCTGATGCTGCATAAGATTTTCTGCAATTTGGTCTTCAATCCGATGTAATGGATTCAATGAAGACATCGGTTCCTGAAAAATAAAACCAATTTTAGAACCTCTGATACCGCGCAACAGGTTTTCCTGCGCATTCAGAAGTTCTAACCCATTGAATGTAATTGAACTTTGCGACAAATGATATGCCTTTGGATAAGGCAAAAGTCCAAGAATTGACAGAGCGGTAACCGATTTTCCGGAACCGGATTCTCCGACAATGCCTAAAACTTCACCTTTATCCAAACTAAAAGAAACATCATCAACAGCCAAAGCCTGCTGTTCATCTCGCGAAGAAAATCCTACAGTAAGGTTCTTAACTTCCAATAAAGGCATCAGCGGTTCTTCCTCGCATCTAAAGCGTCTCGCACCCCCTCGCCGATAAAAATCAACAAAGTCAGCAAAGTCGATAACACCAAAAAAATCGTAATTCCAATCCATGGCGCATGTAAATTATCTTTGCCTTGCCGCACCAAATCGCCTAAAGACGGATACTCATGCGGTAAACCAAAACCCAGAAAATCAAGAGCAGTCAAGGAGACAATAGCTTCCGCCAACAAAAACGGAACAAATGTAATTGTCGCAACAACGGCATTGGGCAGAATATGCTTAAACATTATCCGTATATTGCTCGCACCCATTGCCATTGCCGCTTTCACATACTCCATATTGCGAGTCCGCAAAAATTCTGCCCGAACCATCGGCATCAAACTAATCCAGGAAAAACAGATTAACACAAACAGCAGGCTCCAGAATGTCGGAACAAAAATACTGGCTATTATAATTAAAATAAACAACTGAGGCAAAGATTCCCAAATTTCGACAACCCGTTGAAAAATAATATCAATTTTTCCGCCAAAGTAGCCTTGTATTGCTCCGGCTGCAATTCCGATGACAGATGAAACAAAAGTCAGCAAAAACGCAAAGACGACAGACAAGCGCAAACCGTATATAATTCGGGCAAGAATGTCCCTGCCCTCATCATCTGTTCCCAGCCAATGGTCCGAAGACGGAGCCGCCGGCGTCGGCTTGTCCAGATCATAATCTACCGTATTAAAAGAAAAAGGTATGGGCGGCATCAAAAGCCAGCCGTCTTGTTCAATTTTATCAATCGTATATTTATCTTTATAATCAGCCGGCGTCGGGAAATCTCCGCCAAATGTTAAATCGCTGTAATCCCTGATAACAGGAATATAAAAATCGCCTTGATATTTAACCAATAAAGGCTTGTCATTAGCCAAAAATTCAGCAAAAAGCGTCAGAATAAATATTGCAAGAAAGATAAACAGAGAATATTTAGCCCTTTTATTTCGCGAAAATGCAGCCAAACGCCTTCGGGAAATCGGTGATAACTGCAAGACAGATGAAATATTTGCTATTTTATACAAATATCGTCTCCCTACTCTGCTTTTGCCGAACTTTCCAAAGGAATATTGTCATTAGCTGCATCCCGAGCATCAACACCTTCAACAGGCTGAGGTTGCGGCTTTGCCTCAACAGCGGCCGCCGCATCAATTTTTGCCGGCAGTTTTTCAACCGGAATTTCAGCCTGCTCTTTTACCGGATTTTGCATTGTTTTCACTTCATTAATTTCTTTTTCAGGCAAAATATCCGTCACATTTTCTCCGTTCTCAGATTCAGATACCTTTTCTTCTGCGGTTTGGATATCTTTAACAGATTCTTCATCCGGCTGTGTCTCTTGAGCGACAACCTCGTCTGACGGAACTTTTCTTTCTTCAGCCTCTGTTTTCATAACTTCTTTTTCTTCCGGCAATAACGCGGGCTTAGCTTTCAGCACATACCCCGGTTGAGCTTTTTGCCAATCCTGATACCAGAGATTAAAGTTCTTTTTTGCATTTTCAATCAAAGTCTCGTCAAACGTAAGGCTATGCAATGAATTTGCAAAATCTCTGGCCGCATCGACATGCAGGTTAAACTCTTTTAATTCAGGGCATTTCCCTTTACGATACAAATATTGTTTTAATATATTGGGCGCGGAACAAATATCATGCGCAATCTTAAAATCGCTTTTCAAAGGATCTTTAATTGCCATATCAACATATTTTTTATTTTTTAGCTCCTTAAGAAAACCTTTCTCATTTAAGGAAGCCATACCGTTAATCCCGCTTAATCCCTGAAGGACAACCACACTTTTCTTTCCTGCTTCGCTCTGTTGCAACGCATTCATAAACTTTTCCAACGAACCGTACACACAGCGCAGCTGCTCGGCATAAGCTTTGCGTTTTTCTTGAGTGCTAATCATCCGCACCCAAGGCTGGTCAATTTTATTCTGCCATTTTTCAATTGGCTTAATCCGGCAGAATTCATCATAAATAAACGTATCTCCCGGCATATTCAAATTAACAAAATAAGCCTTGTTTCCGGTATCGCTGTCAACATCTTTAATCAGACGCTCCAAAATATCCAAAGAATTTTTTATATCAATATTTTTATAAGAAATGCCGACAACAGGAAAAGTTTCAACATCCACAAACGGGCGCAGCAGGCTGTAAGAATAAGAGAAATCCTCAAACAAGCCCATACTTTCAATCCATTGTGCGACCAAAACTTCAATTTTTTGTTCTAAAGACAAATCCATGCCGTCAAAATCTATCGGCAGAGAATTTTTCTCAACGCAACGGTTAACCGCAGTCTCATTATTAACCATACACATCTCGACACCGCCGCTTTGATATGCATTTATACCGAACTTCGCCTTTTTGAACGTGTCATAAAGTTTATTTTCTCTCAAAAATAAATATTTGGGAGCCAAATAATTAAATTTCCAGAACTTATTAACCGAAATACTTTTTTGCGTATATTCAAAAGGTTTTTTATTATTGTTAATGTTAAAGATTTGCCCCCAATTATTATTGGCATCCAACTCATTCACATAAGCATGCGGATACATGATAAAATTATTTTTTGCGTAAAAGCCCAGCATAATATCAAGAGATTTACGCAAATCTTCTGCTTCGGCCTTATTGGATGTTTTTTGCTCGTTAAGAATATCATTCAGATAATTATAAGAACCGACGGTCGGCATACCGATAAAAATAAAACGTTTTCCGGGTTTGTCGCCAACCGTTTTAACATCTTCTTTGACAACATTATATTTCACATTTTCGTTTCTGCTGCTGAATTGAGCAAATATAACGGCAATCATTATATTGAATAAAACCAAAACAAACCAGGCTATAAGTTTTTTTGAAGAAAAAGAAACAAAGAAGAAAAATACTACGCCGATAAGAACAGACAGTATAATATGGGAAACATAATTAAACAGCAAACCGATATCTTGCGACACATAGGTTGCAACCAAGCTTGCCAGCATGGAATTTTTATCAAACGCGGCAAACTGATTAAGCATGACTGTCACAAACAATGCAACTACCACCGAAACAAATATGTTTTGAAACAAAGAAGAAAATGAAAGAATATACATCAGCAAAAGAGACAATGCGAATATTCCGGCAAGAATATACCACATTTCCATTGTAAAAAACGTTTCGGCATCAAACATTTGATAACTTCCAGCTCCTGCAAAAGCCAGAAAGTCAATGCTGATAAGGCATGCAATAATCAGCGCCTTTTCAACCCAGTCGACTAAATACACAGAAAAACTGCGTTTTTTCTGAGGCTTACGTTCCACTCTTTGCACAGAAGTTTGTGCTGCCAAGCTTGTTTTCGTATCATCAATTATAACGTCATGCATATCAGTCTGCCTCATATATTCATTTTGAAGTTAATCTACTTAAACATAACTTTGAAAACATTTAAAGAAAAAGCCTCAAGATATATACAATCTCGAGGCTTTTTACAAAATTTTGATAACTTAATTATCTTGAGTAGAACTCGATAACCAGGTTCGGTTCCATAACGGCAGCATAAGGAACATCTTCGAATTTAGGAACGAAAGAATATTTAGCTGTCATTTTTTTAGAATCTACTTCCAAATAACCCGGGAAATCTCTGTTGCCGGCTTCCATTGCGGCAATAACAATCGGCAAAGCTTTAGATTTTTCGCGAACTTCAATAACATCGCCGGCTTTAACCATGTAAGAAGGAATATTTACTCTCTTGCCGTTAACCAAAATATGGCCATGGTTAACAAACTGGCGTGCAGCAAAAATCGTTGAAGCAAATTTTGCTTTGTAAACCAAATTGTCCAAACGGGATTCGATAATACCGATGAAGTTTTCAGCAGCGTCACCGCTTCTTCTGATTGCTTCAACATAGTATTTGTGAAATTGTTTTTCAGAAACGTTACCATAGTAAAATTTCATCTTTTGTTTAGCCATCAGCTGTTCGCCGTAGTCTGTCTGTTTTTTGCGGCGCTGGCCGTGCTGACCCGGGGCATATTCTCTCTTATCTAAAGGAGATTTGGTATTACCCCACAAATTTACACCGAATTTACGGTCTAATTTTTTCTTTGCAGAAACGATACTTTTCATTAAAATTTCCTTTTAATTGCTTATTTACATTATTGTCCCGGTAGTTTTGGTTATATCTCCAAACGGGGTGTTTTCACCCTCATTCCCGGAAGTAACATGATAACTACACCAAAAAAGAGATAATTTCAAGCAATATTTTAAAAATCTGCTGGATTTTATCTCTGAATTTGCTAAAATGGCGCAAACTAAAAGATTTTAGGAGTTTCAATGTCTTACGATATTCTATTTCAGCAGGCTCTGACAGCCCATCAGCAAGGCCGTTTCGATGAAGCCGAAAACATCTACCGCCAAATTCTGGAAACAGCTCCCGAACATCCTGATATTTTGAACCTTCTTGGATTAATAGCCCAGGCTAAAGGCGTCCATAATCAGGCAATGGAACTTTTCTACAGAGCCATAAAAAAAGCGCCCAAACACGCACCTTTCTATTTTAATTTGGGTATTTCTCTCTCTGCTCTCGGAAAGAATGTCGAAGCTCTTGATAATTTGCAAAAAGCGGCTGAACTGGAAGCAGGCGTCAAAGAAATTTATAACCAACAAGGTATGGTCCTCCGCCGTTTGCATCGCATTCCCGAAGCTCAGCAGGCTTTTCTCAAAGCAATCAATCTGGACAAAGATTACAGTGAAGCCAAAACCAATCTGGCAATGACATATTATGAGTCAGACCAAGACAAAACCATCAAATTTCTTGAAGACATTTCCACACAATATCCCGAAGAAATTTTAAGCCGTTATCATCTGAGCACGCTTTATTTTGACCGCGGCGATATTGAAAAATCAAAACGCTATGCCCTCGCCGCCCAACAGTTAAACCCTTCAGCCGATGACATATCTCTGATTTTGGGGTTAATAGCCCAAAAAGAAAATAATCCGGCTGAAGCCAAAATGTATTTCCAAACATCCGTTGAGCAAAACCCGCGCAATGTTGCTGCCCTGTTAAACCTTGCAAATGTAGAAACGAATGAAAATAATTTTGAACAAGCCGAAAAACGCTATAAAAAAGCCTTGGATTTAGAACCCGGCAGCTTGGACGCGCATATAAACTATGCCAACATGCTTTATCATCAGGAACGTTTAAGCGAAGCTTTGGAAGAATATCGCGCAGCAGTAATTCTCAATCCGCGTTCGGCTGAAATCAGCAATAACATAGGCATCATCTTAAAAGACTTGGGCGAATTTGAAGACGCTCTGGGTCTGTTCTTTAACGCTTATAATCTTGATGCCGACCGTATCGATTTTTCGGTCAACATCATGGAAACGCTCATTTTGTTCTATCGAAAGAACAAAGACGACGCCCTTTTAATTGCCGAAAACTGGTTAAAACATTCGCCGCAAAACGTTTTTGCACAGCGAGTCAACGCCGCTTTCAAAGGAGAAAAACTTGAAGATAATAAAGTTTTTAGCGAAAAGCTTTTTGACAATTTCGCTGATAATTATGAGCTGGTTCTTAAGAAGATTGCTTACGGCGTACCAAGACGCATTAAAGACCTTGCAGGAAATGTTAAAGGGGCCGTTGTCGATTTGGGCTGTGGTTCGGGGCTGGTTGGAGAAGTTCTCAAAAACGGAGAAAACCAAATAATCGGCGTCGACATTTCTCAAAACATGCTGAACAAAGCAGCAGAAAAAGGCATTTACTCAGAATTGATTAAAAGTGACATTCTGGATTTCTGTCAACAACGCCTGCCCCAATTGCAGACTTCATTAATCGTTGCCGCTGATGTCTTCGGATACATCGGCAACTTAGCTCCTGTTATTTCCGCATTAAAAGGAAAAAATATATGTTTTTCCATAGAAGTTTCAGCAGAAACCGATGACTATAAGCTTAACGATGCCGGCCGATACCTTCATAATCCGGCTTACATTGAAAACCTCTTGCAAACCAATGGTTTTACTCAGATAAACAAATATGATTTGGTTCTTCGCCAAGAAAACGGCGCAGACGTGAAAGGCCTGCTCTATTTTGCCAAACCATAATACGATAAGCGTAAAAAAACTTGCCGCTGCACATTATCCTGAAATTCTGGAAATATGGGAAGCATCGGTTCGGGCAACGCATCATTTTTTAAGCGAAGAAGATATCTCTTTTTACAAACCGATAATCTTAAAATATGCCCTGCCCGCTACGGATTTGTATGGAATTGTCCGTAATAACGAAATTTGCGGCTTTATGGGCGTATCCGAAAACAAAGTCGAAATGCTGTTCTTAAAACCTGACAAACGGGGAATGGGCTTAGGGCGCCGGTTGCTGGAATTGGCTTTGACAAAGCTTAAAACCTATAAAATAGATGTCAATGAAGAAAACCCTGATGCTCTCGGATTTTATCAACACCTCGGTTATAAGATTGTTTCCCGTGATGAATTTGACGGCAACGGCAGACCGCATCCTATTTTGCATCTGGAATATCCGCATGGCTGACGAGTTAATCGACATCTTTGACGATAACTTAAATTTTATCAGTCAGGCAATGAAGTCTGAAGCGCATAACAACGGCTGGTGGCATAAAGTTTTCTTTTGCTGGCTCATTCGCCGCACCAAAGACGGACGCCGGAAAATCTGGCTGCAACTCCGCAACAAGCGCAAACTCATCGGCGGCGGACTGCTTGACGCTTCTTCGGCCGGCCACTTTGCCTCCGGAGAAAATTTGCAACAGGCCCTGTGCCGCGAAGTTAAAGAAGAACTGGGATTAGATTTGCCGTTCGACAATATCATCCAATTCGGAATCACCAAACGCCTCAGCGGCAACAAGGCAATAAAAAATGCCGAAATTGTCCACCGTTGCTATGCGCAGACTTCCGCAACCCTGTCCGAATTGTGTTTACAAAAAAATGAGCTTGACGGAATTTTTGAAATGGATTTAGAAGACGCAATAGCCCTTTTCAATGATGATGTTCCTAAAATTACCGTTACGGGTCTGGCGATTGGTGAAAACAATGCCTATATACCGACCATAAGGCAAGTTTCGATTGCAGATTTTATGGATTATGGTAAAAATACTTATCGAGATTTCTTTATAAACTTGCAAAACATGTTAAAGGAGAACGACAATGGCGGACGAAATAATTGACATTTATGACTGCAATATGAACCATTTAGGCACGGCTCCGCGCTCTCAAGCCCACAAAGAAGGCCTCTGGCACAAAGCTTTTCATTGTTGGATTGTCAAACGGGCTTCCGACGGCAACCACCGCGTTCTTCTTCAGTTACGCAGCAAAAACAAAGACTCCCACCCAAGCCTTTTGGACATCTCCGCTGCCGGACATCTTCAAGCCGGCGAAACACCCAAAGACGGCATTAGGGAAATTGAAGAAGAATTGGGTTTAAAAGTTGATTTTGATAAGCTGACCAAGCTCTTTACGATTAATCATGTGGGAGAACACCGCAACTACATTAACAGAGAATTTAATCCGACATATCTACTGGAGAGCGAAAAAAATCTCTCCGAACTTAACATGAATCCGGAAGAAGTCGACGGCATTTTAGAAGCAACTGTAGAAGATTTAAAAAATCTTTTCAGCCATAAAGTCAGCTCTATTTACGTTTCAGGGCTACTGTTGGACAAATACGGAAATTATATACCGCACACCGGCTCCGTCTCAATCGGCGACTTTGTTCCCCATGAAGACAGCTATTATGTTAAGGTAATGGACACAATCAAACGCTATTTTGACAACAGCCCCCAATCAGCTGCTTAACTTAGAAAAAATCTCCGAAATAATTTTTTCTTCCTGATTTGTATGGCGTGAAGCATAATCATAAAACTCAGAAAACAGGCTTTCTTGAGTAAGGCTGTTTTTGTCATAATATTTTGCCTGTAAGACGGCTTCCAAACGGTCAATATCTTTCATAAAACGCGCTTCTCTACTTTTTTGAGCTTCAAATTCTTCAAAAATTTCAATAAGCTCGGGATATTCCAACCGCTCGGCTAATTCTTTAACAGCCTTTATTTCCATACGAGCCTTATCTTCGGAAGAAATATTGTCAAAAGGCGTTATATCTCCGACAAATGCTTCTTGAATATCATGCAAAACCGCCATTTTCAGGCATTTTTCCTTATCAAGTCCAACAGGCGCCAGCAGCAAAGCCAACAACGCCGTGCCAAAGCTGTGATCAGCAACGCTTTCAGCTTCGGTTATGCCTTTTCTCAGCCAACCGCTCCGTTTTAAGCCCTTAAGCCTGCCTGACAAATTGATAATGTTATTGAGTTTATCCATTGTTTTACCGTTTTTGAGCTAATTCTTTTAAAAACTCCAAAGTTTCTTTACTGGACTTCACCTGTTTGACCGGCATACCGCACTTTTTGCAGCAATTATAATTAACCAAAGCATCATCTACTAAAACAACTTCATTATATTTCAAATGGTTCTTCCGCATATAATCAGCAAAAAACAACAAATTGCCGTTGTTTGTATCCCTTTTAAGATAACCGATTTCATTTGAGGATAAAATACCGTCAAAATGCTTATCCAATTTCAGTGCAGGCACGGTATACTGGCAAAAAATATCCCAATTGTCCGTAGCCAGCACAACCTTGATTCCTTTAGCGCGGATTTTATCTATAACCGGCCAGAACTCTTCCGTATCAACCTGCTGAACGGAGCAGCAATCCGCAAAAATCTTCAAAACTTCTTCATATGAAATATAACCGTCATCAGCCACAAAACAGGCTGCATCTTTTTGATTTAACTTTCCTCTCGCCCAATCCAAATGCCAGCCACTGATATTTTTATCAAAAATTTTATCTTTAATTTTCTGAAATAAATCAACCTGTTCAAGCTTCAACTTATTCAAAAACATTAACGACGTTAATGTAATATACCAGTCAACAAAAATAACTTTAAGCTCTTTAATATTCACATCGGTCACAACCGGCCTCAATCATCATCAATATTTTCAACACATCTTCCGGCGATCTGACAACTTTTCCCTGCATGCCATGATGCTTACATAATTTGATAGTTTTTTCATCGTCGTCAATCAACATCGCCTCATCATATTTTATACCGTTTTTCTTTAAAAAATCGTCAAAAAACAACAATCTTTTGCCGTTAACGTCTTTTTTCAGCTTTCTCAGGCGACAAGAAGATAAAATATCGTCAAAATAACGCATTAATTTTAACGACGGAACAGTATATTCGTCAAACGTATCGACATTATCCGTAGCAATAACAGCCTTAATACCCTTTTTTCTGATTTTTCTAATCCATTTAAGATAGTCTTTTCTATCCAAAAACATGGTCTCGCAGCCTTGTTTCAAAAGCTCGGAAACTTTTGAAACAGGCAGGTCATTACCGGCCAAACGCGCAACAATATCTTTTTTTGTAATATTTCCGCGCATCCATTCAATAAAATTCTCAATCGGCATTTCTTCAAACAAACGATACTCGAGCTTATCATATAAGGAAGCGTCTCTTTTCTCCAAATGATGAAAAAAAGGGCATGAACAAAGGGTTTTGTGCCAATCCACAAAAATCACTTTCAACCTTGTTAAACGCTTTGCCTCTCGCAACTTATGCCCCTACTCGTTTGAAATTGCCAATTCTTTTATCAAAACTGTCGGCGCACCGAAACCATTGTGGGTAAACTCCAAATCATTCCCCAAAGCTTCAATGTCTTTCAACAACCGGTATACGTTTCCTGAAACCGTAATTTGATTTAACGCCTTGCCTAACTTGCTGTTTTCAATGATAAATCCTTCCGCACCAAAGGAAAAATTACCTGAAACGGAACTATAACCTGCATGCAAACCGTTCAAATCCGTCAGATAAACGCCGTCTCCGGCTTTTGCCAGCACATCGTCTTTGCTGAAATTTCCCTTGTCCAGATAAAAATTTGAAAAAGAAATGCCGCGGCCGCCGCTGCCATTGCCGGTTGAGGCAACACCGTCTTTTTTAGCCGTGCGCAAATTGTGCAAAAACATCTTCAAAACACCGCCTTTAATAACCTCATGCTTATCCGACGGATAACCTTCGCTGTCATAACTTCTGGTATTATAACCGTTCTCAAGCAACGGATTATCAATCATGGTTACGATAGGGCTGGCAATAACTTCGCCGATTTTTCCAACCAACTGCGAACGTTTCTCCTGCACGCTGTTTGCCGAAAAAATGCCGGCAATTGTTTCAAGGAAATCGGCAAAAGTCTTGTTTTCAAATACTATCTTGCATTTTCCCGATTTTATGTTAGCGGCCTGAAGCCTGCCCACGGCCTTTTCAACGGCAGCCTTAGCCAAATTCAGGGGAGTAAAATCTTCTTTTTTATCAAAAAGGATAATTTCACTGCCGGTTTTGGTAACGCCGTTTTCTTCTGCCGACAAATAAAGGACGGCATAAGCATATTCGCTGTCATCTTTTAAATCCAAACCGAGCGAATTTTTCATGATTGATGAACTTTTGCCGTCGGCAATATAAAGTGAAATGACTTTTTTCACCCTTTTATCAATCTGATAGCAGGATTTTTCAACTTCCAGAAGATATTTTTCCTTATCAAGTTTTGAAAATTCAGGTAAAGGCTTATATTTTAAGGCTTTTTTGTATTCTCCGCTACCGTCGTGGAAAAAGTTTTCCTCTTCGGCATTAATCAATTCGGCATTCTCTTTCGCTTCCTTAACCATAAGCGGAATAAGCTCTTCATTCAATTCTTCGCAAGCAAAAGAACCAATATTTTTGCCGCATTTGACAGAGAGCGAAACACCCTGCCCCTCATTATTCCTCCGGTTGGAAACCTTGCCGTCATAAACGTCAATACGATTGGAAGAACCGCAGCCGTATACAACGGAAAATTCTTTTATTCCGGCTTGTAATGCCGTATCATAAAGCTTTGTAACAAATTGTTCCGGCGTCATTATTTCTGCCCTCCGACCGTAATATTCTGTACTCTGATTGCCGGTTGTCCGACCGTTGTCGGAATACTTCCCGAAGCTGAACCGCACATACCGCAAGCCAAAGCCATATTATTGCCCACCATATCGATATTATTCAAAATTTCTATGCCCGAACCAATCAGCTTAGCCCCTTTAACCAATTGTTTCAGTCTGCCTTTTTCAATAACATATGCTTTATTGACAGAGAAATTAAATTCGCCGCTTGCCGGATTAACCGAACCGCCGCCCATTCTTTCGGCAAACACCCCATAATCCGTTGCTGCAATCATTTCTTCCAAAGTTGAGTTGCCGTTGGCAATAAACGTGTTGCTCATACGCGATGTCGGCATAAATTTATAATTCTGGCGACGCGCACAGCCGTTCGGCTCCATTCCCATTCTGCGCGCGTTAAAGCTGTCAACCATATAAGATTTAAGAATGCCGTTCTCAATCAAAATTTTACGCTGCCCCGCAATACCCTCGTCGTCAATATTAATAGAACCCCAGGCATTCGGAATTGTCGCATCATCATAAGCCGTTACCAGTTCGCTCGCCACCTTTTGTCCGAGTTTGCCGCAGAATACAGAAGCATTCTTTGCAACTGCAGTTGCTTCCAGACCATGCCCGCAAGCCTCGTGAAAAATTGCGCCGCCAAACCCGTTATCGATAATAACCGGCATCTTGCCGGACGGACAGTCTTCGGCATCCAGCATACTGACGGCATCTGAAACCGTTTTTTCGGCAAAAGCCTGCAAATCGCGCCCTTCAAACAACTCAAATCCATACAATCCGCCAAAATTATCCGTTGAATCTTGGCTTTTTTCATCTCGAGCCGCAATCACATTCAAAGAAAAACGTCCGCGCGAGAGCTTATCTTCCGCCCAAAGCCCGTTGCTGTTGGCTACCAAAATTTGCCGTTCTTTTTCCAAATAAGTCGCATCGGCTTTTGTGACTAAACTGCTGGCACCACATGCCGTTTCACAGATTTTATGCATCACGGAAACTTTATCTGATTTGTTAACGGAATTGTGCAATATTTTGATTTTATGTTTATTTTCAATCTCAACATCAACAAAACCAAGAACGGAAGCCTGCCTTTTTTCTCTCAACGCCGCCGCAGCTTTTTGCGCCGTCTTCAGCAAGTTCTCCCTGTCCATAACATTCGTATAGGCATAAGCGGAAAACAAATCCTTAAAAACGCGGATACCGATGCCGAATGATTGTCCGGAACTGATGTTTTTAACTCTCCTGTCTCCGGTTTGAATTGATGTGGACAGGCTGTTTTCAACAAATACTTCGGCAAAGTCGGCGCCGCTTGCCAGAGCCGTATCTAAAATTTCATATACCAATGACTTATCAAGCAATATATCTCTCCTTTACAAAGACATAAGCAACTTTTTTAAAACCTTGAAAGACCGTTCGGCCATCTCGCCCCAAAAATCTTTATATTCTTTAAAATTATCATCGTTTTTCAAAGGGGTGTCACTGATAATCCGCAAGGCCAGAAACGGAACGTTTTTCATATGGCAAACTTGAGCAACGGCGCAAGATTCCATATCGACGGCCAAACCGTCATTAAACGTGTCGCGCACGCCTTTGGCGGCCTCAACGCCGGCAATAAATTTATCGCCGCTGCAAATCAGGCCTTTATGAACGTTCACTCCGCCGTTGTCACCGTCATTCAGCTTTTCAAGCAAAGCCCGACAACCGCCAAAACGAGCCGGAAAACCCTGAACCTGCCCAAACAAGTTAGGCTCCAGACACCAAACATCGTTATATACCGTTTCAACACCAGCAACCACATCCATTTTCTCCACTTTATCTCCGATACCTCCGGCCACACCGGAATTAATCACGCAATCAGGCTTGAACAAGTTTATCAGCTCGGTTGTTTTAACCGCCGCACAAACTTTGCCGATACCGCTTTCCATTAAAATAATCTCTTTGCCGTTTAAATCACCGGTTATAAAATCAATCCCGTCCAGCGTCTTTTCTTCCGCATTGGAAAGCAGTTTTTTCAACTCGGCAATTTCTTTGCTCATTGCCGCAATAATCGCAATCTTTTTCATTCAATTTTCCTTTTCCGTTACCGAAATCAAACTGCCAAAATGCCAGTTTTGATTGTCATAAATCACATGCAGAATACTGCCGTTATCAATTTTTCTGTCCGGGACACCCAGAGCAATCAACACCTGACCCAGCATAATTCCGTGCGATGCAACTGCCATAACGTCATATCCCGCATTATCGGCTTTTTGTTTCAATCCTTCAAAAACGCGCTTGCAAACTTGGCTTTTGCTTTCTCCGCCGTCAAAACAGAAATCGGGATAAAGGTTGTCGCGGTCTCGCCACTTGGCATAATCCTCACCATATTTTGCTGTCGCTTCCGTATGATGCAAACCTTCAATCACCCCGACATCAACCTCTATAAAATGTTCGTCTTTCTCAATTTGAACATTCAATAATTTATTTGCAATTTCAGCTGTTTGCAAAGCTCTTTTCAACGGAGACGCATATATGATTTCAATATTTTTATCTGCAAGAATACGCCCGACTTTCTCTGCCTGTTTCTTGCCGGTTTCCGTCAATTCGGATGCATTTGTCCGCCCCTGAATTTTGCCCAATGCATTATAAGTGCTTTCTCCGTGGCGAAATATATAAAATTCTTTGCACATTACAGCCGTTTCCATGTCCGTTGCTTATTGATTTCTTCCTTTTCCCTGAAAGCCTCTTCCAAATCAATCCCGTGCATATTAGCCAAGCTGCAAACATAAATAAACACATCGGCCAATTCCAGCTTAACGCTTCCGGGAACAGAACCGCTGCCGATTGTTCCGCCTTTATTGTTTTTCCGCACGGCTGAAATCAGCTCCCCCACTTCTTCCGCCAGCAGGCAGCATTCATACATCGGATCAAGCTTGAAATTGCGCTCGGTTTTCATTTCCCGAACATATTGCTGATAATCCTGAATCGTTGGATTTTCTTTCAAAAACAACTTGCTTTCTGCCATAATTAACCCTCATGTTTCCGTAAAAATTCATTCATTTCTCTGATTATGACGTCACTGAGCATTTTGCTGGAATGCCCTTTGTCCGGCACGATAACCAATTTAGACATCGGCAGTGCTTTGTGCAGACGATAGGCGTTAATCGGCGGACAGATGAAATCCAAACGGTTATGCGCGATTAAAGTCGGAATATGTTTAATTTTTGCGGCATTTTCAATAAGTTCGTCGTCTTTCATCATAAATTGGCGGGCCGCGTAATAAATATATACCCGCTGCATCGCCAGTTCTTTCTCATCGGGCGTATGCATATTAATTTGCGGATTAAGACAGCCGAGGAAATTTTCCAAACTGCCGTATAAGGACGCTGCCTTGGCTTGCTGCGACGCATCGTCTGAGCTAATCAGCTTCAAATAATACTCCGGAATCAATGAGTTATCAGGCAAATCGCCACGAATGGCATCCAAAATATCCGGATAAAATGCCGCACTGTCTTTCAGCTCCCATTTCCGGCTGTCATTATTGGCCAAAAAGATTTTGGATAAAATCATGCACTTAACCAAATCGGGATATTGTTCGGCAAACATTAACGCCATCGTCGAGCCCCACGATCCGCCGAAAAGGATGATTTTTCCGCTTATTTTCAAATAATTAAGCAAGCGAACCGCATCTTCGACATTATCTTGTGTCGTGTTATTTTCAAGCTTTCCGACCGGTTTTGATTCTCCGCAACCGCGCTGGTCAAATTGAATGACTCTGTATTTTTTCAAATCGAAATCGCGGGCTTTTTCCGGACGCGACCAAAACCCCGGCCCGCCATGAAACGTCAGGATCACCTCGCCTTGCGGGTTGCCGAACTCCCTGAAATATATTTCATGGCCGTCAAGCTCCGGCAAATATCCTTCGTTATAAGGTTTCGGAATAAACCATTTATGCCAAAACGCCATTCAAATGCTCCTAAAAACTTAAATTTTCTCACAAATAAACTAGCTCAATATTTCACAAATAACCAATAAAAAAACATGTTTTTTAACATTAGAAATTCATGTTGATTATATCTGTTTTTAAGCCTATGATCGGCTCAGGAGATAAAAATGGCTAAGATATATCGCAACATAGCAATTTTGACCGGCGCCGGAATTTCTGCGGAATCAGGGCTTGCCACATTTCGCAGTTCCAACGGTTTGTGGAATAACCATAAAGTCGAAGACGTGGCCTCTATTGAAGGATTTCAACACAATCCGGCTCTGGTACACGATTTTTACAATAATCTGAAAACAGAGATTCAACAGGCAAAACCCAATGCCGCCCATTTGGCTCTAACCAAATTGCAAAAAGAATATCCGGCAGAAATCAATATCATAACCCAAAATGTTGACACTTTGCATGAAAAAGCGGAAAATCAGAATGTCTTTCATATTCACGGACAGATTAATCAGGCTGTCTGCTTAAATTGCGGACAGGTTCTTGAAGCCTGGGGCGACGTTGATACCGAAACCGTCTGCCCGCATTGTCAGGTCATGGGCATGATGAAACCCAATATCGTTTTCTTTGGCGAAAACCTGCTATGCATGGACAAAGTCGAGGACATTCTCCGCAAATGTGAGTTGTTTATTTCAATCGGTACGTCAGGCGTCGTTTATCCGGCAGCAGGATTTGTACAGCTCGCCAAATATTACGGCGCGGATACGGTCGAATTCACGCTGGATACAACGGCCAACAACTATCTGTTTGACAAGCATATATTCGGAAAGGCCGGCGAAACTCTGCCGCCTTATATTGAAGAATTAATAAAAAATGCAGAATAACAAAAAAAACTCCCGAATAAGGAGTTTTTTTGTCTGAAGATTAAATCGTATTCAAATCATCAAGATAAGCCCAACGTTTAATTTTTGAAAAATCAACCAGCCCGTCTTTGCTGAGCCAGCGTTTGTCAGAAAGCTTGGATACCACATAATCACCGCCGCTTTCCTGAATCAGGCAGAATTTGTCAGCTTTCGGCAAAACGCCGGAATACCATAAGGTTTTATCTTTTTTCAGTTTAGAGAGGTTTCGTTCTGCCGCATCAAGTTTCTTACGCAAAACCGAATTCCGCCACTCGGCAAAAACAATATACAGCCCTAAAGCAAAAACAACTAGATGCATCTGCAGTCTCCTAAATCTTTACTATGAGTATCATTTTACAGAAATTAAATTAATAATTTCTGAAACATATTTGCTTTTTTTATGCTTATTCAATATATCAAGCCAATCTTTCCTATCTTCATCACTAATATTCGGCTCACTGGCTTTCTGCCAATACATTTTTAAGGCTTCAAGAGCATTTTTAAAATTAAGTTTTTTAATATAAACTTCTGCTATATTATAATAGTTAGATACATAATCTGGATATAAGTTCATTGATTTTTTGAGAGTTATCAGAGCCTCATCGTATTTTTTCAAGGAAACATAAGCACAAGCCATTTTTCCATAAATTTCAGGATCTTCTTGTTTATTTAAAATTATCTGTATTTCTTTTAACGCATTCTCGTAATTCTTCATATGAAAATAAATTGCAATTCTTAAATCTTGAGCAAAAATATCATCCGGATTAAAAAGAATAGCTTGATTTATAGCTGTTAATGAATCTTCATATTGCTCTAATTCATACATTATTAAAGATTTTAAAAGATAGGCATGATACTTATCCCATCCTAACGAAAGCCCTTTTTCAATATCTTTAAGAGCACTATCATAAGATTTCAGACTTTGATAAATACCTGCCCTAAAACCATAAGCTTGACCATTTTCTGGAGTTATTGTGATTATACTATTAATATCTACTAATGCGTTATCAAATTGTTCCAATTTTCGAAAAATATCTGCTCGTAAAAAATATGCATCTACATCATTTGGACGTAATTTTATTAATTTATTCATATCATCCAAAGCTGCTGGCAGATTTTCCTGTTTAAATAATATCTTACCTCTTAATAAATAAGCTTGGTAATTATCAGGACTAATAACAGCTAATTTATTAAAATCTGCAACAGCCTTATCTAATTCACCAAGGTTTTCATGTATTGACCCTCTCAAACCATATCCGTCGGCATAATTTGGATTTAATGAAAGAGCTTTTTCTATATTAGATAAAGCACAATCAAATTTGCCCAATTTCAAATAAACATCACTTTTATTTGCATATCCTCGATAATCATCTGGAGCCAAATTAATAATTTTATCAACGATACTCAGAGCTTCTGTATAGCACTCTTTTCTTTCATAAATGGTAACAAGCATTGCATGATAGTTTATATCATCTGGTTTTAATACAATTAATTTTTGAAAATCATTCAAAGCATTATCAAAATCTTCGAGATCATAATAAAGGGTTGCTCTTTGTAATAATGCTTTATCAGATTCCGGATATAACTCAATAATCTTGTTCAAATCAGCAAGAGCTTTGTCATATTCTTTCATTTTAATATAAATTGAAGATCTGACACCTAACGTATTTTCCCTTTTATTATCAAACGATAATGCTGTATGACAATCGGCCAAAGCCTCATTAAATTTTCCCATATCAGCATAAACTTTGGCTCTACTGATATATGCAGGTATCATTTTAGGGTTGAGCTGAATGGCTTGATTTAAACATTCTAAAGCTTTGTTATAATCTTGCTTATTTCTATAAACAATACTCTTGATTCCATAGGCTTTTTCCATTTTGGGATTAAGTTTAATTGTTTTTTCTATATTATCTAAGGCATCATCATAATTATTTTTACTTAAATCAGAAATTGCTTGAGCATAAAAATTATTAGCTTTGGAATCATCTACATATTTCTTTACAAGTTCCAAATCAGCCGTCATTGAATTCTTTTTTTTCTCAACTGTAGCAACTTCTTTCATCATTGATTTTTGAACTTTTTTACACTCTCTAATAACCTTTTCAATATCTTTCTTTTTATCTTCATAAAATTTCATAAAACATACCGGAAGAACAACTGCCAAAATTCCCAAAACTATCGTTAATATGGTCAGCCACATATTTAACCAATTACTTTGAGTTTCATAATAAGACCTCATAAAATCATCATTTTTAACAGATTGAAAATTTTTAATTTGTTGAACCAAAGCTGGAGTTATCACAACCCTCTTTTTTTTATCAACCGTTATTTGGGATATAATATCATTATTGTTTTGAATACTAGCTTCAAGAACTTCAAACACTTTAGAATTGAATTTATAAGTTATAAAAAAATTTATTCCCAAAACAATGAACAAAACAAATAAGGAAACAACTATAACATTCGCAACCCTAATCTTTCTCATTCTGGTACCCTTTATTTAACAAAACCTAATAATTAAATACAACAAAACAAATCAACTGTAAAGAGCAACAAAAAAAAACCTGCTGATAAAAGCAGGGGTTTGATTAAAAAAAATTAATCTTTTTTATCTTGTTTCTTCATTTTGCGTCCGTCTTTGCGGCCTTTATGAAAGCTTTTTCTCTCGGCTTTCATTTTTTCCAATTTGGCTTTTTGTTCCGGGGTCAGGATAGCCTCAAATTCTTTCAGATTTTCTTCACTGACTTTATAAATTTTTTCATGAATCTTCCTCATTTCTTCAAACAAGGGGTCCATTTTTTCACGCCCTGCCTTGCGCAACTCTTCGGCTTTTTTCTGCTGTTCTTCGGTAAGCCCCAAGTCTTTGGCGAACTTTTCAGCCATTTTCTTATGCATTTTATCGGCAAATTCCGGTTTTTTATGTTTTCTCATTTCGGGTCCGTGAGGCGGCGGAGGAAGCATCTCATCGCCGGCTTTAGGCGGTGGCGGCATATCTTTTTCTTGCGTATAAGCGTCCGTACTCCCAATCAAAACGCCCGCAGCGCATAAAACTGTCAATAAGCTTTTATTCATCATTTTTCTCCTTTAAGAAATTAAGTTTTTCACTCAAAATTTTTCTGGCATTAAACAATCTGGATTTCACCGTACCGATCGGTAAACCAAGTTTCTGCGAAATCTGCTCATAGCTCATTTCTTCAAACTCAAACCAGATAACGACTTGGCGCATTTTTTTAGGCAAATCGTCAACAGCTTTCAGAATTATTTTCTGTCTGGCTTTGGCGTCAATCATTTCCTCCTGACGTCCGCCGACTTTAACGTTCTCAAGCAACTCATCTCCGCAGATTTGCAGGCTTTCCATTTTATGTTGTCTGGTTTTGAAATAATCCCGACAGACATTAGCCGTCAATGCGCCAATCCATTGCCTGAATTTACCCTCTTCTTTGTATTTATCCAGATTTTTCCAAGTTTTAATATAAACTTCCTGTTCAATATCTTCATTATAAGAACCGGTCAGTTTTTTTATAATAGCCTTTATCAGGCTTTTGTTCTCAGCAATAATTTCCTTCATCAGCCAACCATCAGCAAACCGTAATCATCCGTCGGCAGCCCCATTTCTTCAATAATGGAAATATTCTCGCTAATGGAAATTTCGCCTCCCATAAAATAATAATCAAAACTTTCCGACAGCCCGTCATTCTTCGGATAAAAGCTGCCCAGCATAACCACGCCGACCAACATGGCGGCAAAAGCTTTCAAACGGTTATTTCGCCGTTTACGCGCAAAATAAAGCGGCTTGGCTTCTTTTAGCAATTTTGAAATATCATCTTCCATTTCAGCCTCCTCACACCACTTATAACGAGCGCATAAAAAATAAAGTTCATTATTTTTTTATAATAAATTCGGACGAATTAAATTTGCTTTATGACAATCGGCAACATCTTCAAAATTTTTCACGGCGGCAAATATTCGGGAAGCCTTTTCTGATGTATATTTTTTATAGCAAAAATCGACACGGTAAAAATCCGCAACAATATCCTTTGCCTCTTTGGCAACGCAAAACGGCTTGTCCGTAAAAAGCATAATCTGACAATCTTTTGACAATGCCTGATACCTTATGCCGTTCCGTTCCAACGAAATCCATTTTTCGCCTCGGGTACAATCTTTGCAGGAATTGGATCTGATACAATCTGCACTGGTAAACAACGGCACATCCTGATAAACAACCATTGTCAGCGGTAACGGGCTTGTTTCCGACAAGGTTTTCAAGTTTTTCAAATCATCTTCCAATGCAAAAGAAACTTTTGAAACACCTA
Organism: uncultured Alphaproteobacteria bacterium; assembly: GCA_949493535.1. Lineage (GTDB taxonomy): Bacteria > Pseudomonadota > Alphaproteobacteria > RF32 > CAG-239 > CAJLXD01. The sequence continues at coordinate 131,248 of CASZWJ010000002.1, read as the reverse complement.
TCGCTTTTGCCTGCTCAATCGCTTGCGTATTCATCGTATAAAGAGAGGAATCAAAGCTCAAATCAATGCCTTTTTCCGGCAAGGCGCTTAAGCCCCAATAATTGCCGATTTCCCATTTATTATATCCCTGTTCCGTCAGGCTTTTAATCAGAGGCATAAATTTGTCCGGATGGCGGCAAACAGCCGGAAGCGCCGGACGCAGCTTGTTTTTAGGCAGACGTTTGGCATCTTCGGCATTGCTGTTTGAGTTTAACAGCCAGATAATCTCAGCAACCTCATCCAAATCAATTTTGCTCAAACAGGACAAATCGTCAGTCTTAATCACCCATTGCGGCTGTTTTGATGAGCGGCTATTGCCAATCTCTGGCAAAGAACCGTGCTTGTCTGCAAACGAGATTTGACTGTATAACTGCCGGCGCAGCTCGTTTAACATTGAAACAGGAACAAACAAACCGTCAGGGTTATCAATTTCAAGTTTGCCTAAACTAAAATCAGTATCGCCGGTTTTGGCAAATGCCGACCGGACAGCGGAAGCAACTTTTTCCGGAGAATTGGCCTTATCAAAAACTCCGTTTATTTTAACCGTTTTCTCGCCACATCCGGCAACCGCCGCTGTAGGAGAAACAGAAACGCTGACCGCCACTTCATCCCGCCGCTTATATTCGCCCGGCTTGGGTTTGGTATAAGGATATGAACCTTTCACTTCGGAAGAAGAAGCCAGATAAATATTCTGCCCCTTAGCCAATTGAGGCGCTTTGGGCGGCAAAGATATTTCAACCAAATCGCCGGCTTTTGCCTCAAAACTGTTCTTGCCGTTCGCTTTCAAAAACTGCAAAGAAAATCCGAAAGGCTTTTCATCTCCGGCTACATCAATCTGAATACCGTCATAACGGGCAATTTTGTGCTTAGTCTTAAAGATAAGTTTATTTTTATTAATTTGCTCCGCCTGCCCGATAAGCAAACCGCGGTGCCCGACAAAATTGCGGTCAATCACGTTTTTGTTTTTGCCTTTGAAGTGAAAATCCGTCCACGGACGCGAAAAAATCTGCTTAATATTTTCTTCTCTCGCGGCATCGGCGCCCTTCCCGTCCAAAATGCGCCGATAATAATCCGTTACTGCCGCCACATAGAGAGCCGTTTTCTTTCGCCCTTCAATTTTAAGAGAAGTTACCGGCATATTAAGGACTTCTTTTTGCAAAGCCATATCTTTCATGGAAAAATAATGTTTTTTCCCTTCTTCGCCGTCAAACGCCGCGCGGCATGGATACAGGCACTTGCCGCGGTTCGCGCTTTTGCCGCTTTCAAAAGAGGAAAACAGGCACAGCCCGCTGTATGAATAACATAACGCACCGTGAATAAAGGCTTCGGTTTCCAAATCCGGAATAGCCGCGATCTCTTTAATTTCGGATAAATGCAGTTCTCTGGCCAAAACCACGCGGCTGAACCCCATTTTTTGTAATGCCAAAGCGCCTTCTTTGTTATGAACGGCCATTTGCGTACTGGCATGCATTTCCAACTCGGGATATTGCTCTCGCACGATCCGCGCCACGCCCAAATCCTGAATAATCACCGCATCAACATGATATTTTGAACATAAATCCAACGTTTTCAGCAGTTCGGGAAGTTCATGTTCCTGCACCAGCGTATTAATCGCGACAAAAACTTTGCGATTGAGAGAATGGGCAAAAGCCACAAATTCATTAAGAGCCGCTTCGCTGAAATTAGCCGCCGTCGCCCGCGCCGAAAATTGCTGCAACCCCAAATAAACGGCATCAGCCCCGTAATAAAGGGCGGCATATCCGGCCTCAATATCGCCTGCCGGCGCAAGAAGTTCTTTTTTCATCGTTTTTATTCCCAAACTGATAACCTGTTTTTTATATATTTTTAATGTCAAAATACTAAAAAATTGTCAAGAAATTAACATAATAAAAAATCCCCGAAATAACGGGGATTTAGGGTTAAAATCTGAAATCGCGCTCACCGTCGGCAATATTGTCAATATACTCGGCACATTTCGTTTTGACTTTTTCTTTCGGAATATTCTCCAGTTCCTTACGGATTAAATCTTCGCCGATTTTGCGGGTCTCGGGGCTGGCATAATCCATAAGATATTCTTTCAGGGTCATCAAAGCATTCGGCAGACAACAATTATGAATCTGCCTGTTTTTGCACAATGCCATAAACCTGTCGCCAGTACGGCCTTCGCGATAACATGCCGTACAGAAACTGGGAATATAACCCATTTCCATAAGCCATTTGACCACATCGTCAAGCGTACGCGTATCGCTGACTTCAAATTGGGAAGAATCTTCGTCTTCTGCTTCCGGCTTGTCATAACCGCCGACACTGGTCTTTGAACCGCCGCTGATCTGAGAAACGCCGTAATGGATAACCCGTTCGCGCGTTTTCTTGCTCTCGCGCGTAGACATAATGATTCCCGTATAAGGAACGGCAATACGAATGCAGGCAACCAACTTGGCAAAAGTATCGTCATCTATGCCGTTGTCAAACACATCAGGATCAATATCATCAGCACGGCGAATTCTCGGAACAGAAATCGTATGCGGACCGACACCGTGAACGGCCTCCAAATGCTCGGCATGCATTAATAAGCCGGCAAACTCGTAACGATAACGCTCCAAGCCGAACAAAACGCCGACACCGACATCGTCAATGCCGCCTTCCATTGCCCTGTCCATAGCTTCGGTATGATAGGCATAATTATGCTTAGGCCCTGTCGGATGCAGTTTTTCATAACTTTCTTTATGATAAGTCTCCTGAAACAGGATATATGTGCCGATACCGGCTTCTTTAAGCTTGCGATAGTTTTCAACCGTTGTTGCCGCAATATTGACGTTTACGCGGCGGATAGCGCCGTTCTTGTGCTTAATGCCGTAAATCGTCTTAATACATTCCAAAATATATTCAATCGGATTGTTTACCGGATCTTCACCGGCTTCAATTGCCAAACGCTTATGCCCCATATCCTGCAAAGCAATCACTTCTTTTGCAACTTCTTCCTGCGTCAGCTTTTTTCTCGGAATATGTTTGTTTTTGGCATGATAAGGGCAATAAACACAGCCGTTAACGCAGTAATTTGACAGATACAGTGGTGCAAACATCACGATACGGTTGCCGTAAAAATCTTTTTTGATTTGCTCGGCCAACTCAAAAATTTCTTTGTTTTTTTCAGGAATGTCACAGTCCAAAAGCAGCAAAGCTTCTCTGTGGCTGAGACCTTTATATTCTCTTGCTTTTGCCAGAACTTTGTCTATAAGTTCGGCATTGTTTTTATTTTTATCGGCATAGGCCAAAGTATCTAAAATTTCATCATGGCAGATAAACTCCTCTGCCTTCATCGACTTAGGATCATACATCTCATTTTCTCTTTCTTATAGGTCAGAACAAATCTTCCCTGTCAGTTAAACAAAAATCAAATATCGGCAGAGAAACACTTTAGATATTTGAAAACACCGTTTTAACGCAGATTCCGTCAAGCTGGCCGATTTTTCCGGCTAAAGCGCTGATAACATCTTCCGGCGCATCTACGGCAATTGAAATAATATTAACATTTTTCTGACGATACGGAATCCCCATACGCCCAATCATATAAGCAGCATAATCATGCAAAATTGCATTGAGTTTTTCAACTGAATCCATATTCTCGACAATAATCGCAACCGTTGCCACTCTGCTTTCCATGATACTTTCTCCTGATACTGGTTAGACCGCCATTGCCAATAAGTTATTTTCTTCAACAATCAGATTAGCTCCGACCGAATTAATAACGTCATCCACACTAAACATAGGGTTCACTTCTTGTAAAATCAACCCTCGGGGTTCAACGCGCAGCACACAGCGTTCGGTAACGATTAAATCGACCTCTTTCGCCGCCGTCAAAGGAAGCGTGCATCTTTTTAAAATTTTCGGTTCGCCTTTGGCTTTGTGTTCCATAGCCACAATCACTTTTTGCGCACCGACAACCAAATCCATGGCGCCGCCCATCCCCGGCGTAAACACCCCCGGAACCATCCAATTGGAAAGATTCCCTTCTTCATCAACCTGCAAAGCACCCAAAACAGTTGCGTTAATATGGCCGCCGCGAATCATGGAAAAAGCCATTTCACTGTCAAAAAAGGCACCGCCTTTTTTGACTTCCACATGCACGCCGCCGGCATTTGTAATGCTTTTATCCCGAGTTTCATGCGTTGCTTTTTTGCCCAAACCGACCATGCCGTTTTCAGATTGAAACATCACATGCACATCTGCCGGAATATAATTGGCGACTTCCGTCGGCAAACCGATGCCGAGAGTAATCACATCGCCTTCTTTAACTTCCTGAGCCACACGGCGGGCTATAATCTCTCTGATTTGTTCTTTGCTTAAATCCATATAAAACTCCTAAGCGACGATATAATCGACAAACACGCCGGGAATAGTCACCATATCCGGATCCAGACAATCATCGACAATCTCATCAGCCTCAACAATAACCGTTTTGGCGGACATAGCCATAACCGTATTAAAATTTCGGGTTGTTCCGTGCAAAAAGACATTGCCGAATTTGTCGGCTTTGGTTCCGTAAATAAGCGCGACATCTGCTTTGATAGGCTTTTCCAGCAAATACTTGCGCCCGTCAATCTCCATAGTCTGTTTTCCTTCTTCGACAAGAGTTCCGACGCCGGTCGGCGTCAAAACGCCGCCAAGCCCCGAACCTCCGGCTCTGATTCTCTCAACCAAAGTTCCGAGCGGCACCAATTCGACTTCCAACTCACCCGCATCCATCTGCCGTCCTGTCTCGGGATTTGTTCCGATATGTCCGACAATCGCTTTTTTGACCATTTTATTAACGATTAATTTGCCCCTGTCAGTTTCGGGAACAGACGTATCATTTGCAATCAAAGTTAAATTATTAACCTTATTTTCAATCAGTTCGTCAATGACTTTGACGGGGGTTCCGCAATTAAGGAAACCGCCGATCATAAGTGATGAACCGTTGGGAATGAGCTTTCCCGCTTCTTTGGCTGAAATAAATTTTTTCACGCTTTTTCCTTACATTTGCAATCTTTATGTTTAAAAACTTTCGGGAAAATATACTTAAGCCCCCAATAAACCAGAACCAATCCGACTAATAAATTCAATACCTTAATAACAATTACAGGCAGGAAATGTCCGCCTAATGCGCCGGCAATCGCTATCAAGGATAAAAAAATCGGCGTAGAACAAAGCGTTCCCAAAGCAAACAAAATCAACTGCCGGCGATCAATTTTCTTATCTATCAGATTAGCGGTAAAAACGCCCGTATAACAAAAAATAGTCACGGGATTAATAATTGTTAATAAAAACAATGTCGCAAATACATTCTCGGCATTCCAATCATATTCGGCAAAAATATCGGCTGTCTCTTCTGAAAAAAACATCAGGCTGAAAGACAAGCCTAAAAATAAAATAACAACGCCGGTAATTTTTTTGAAAATTTCAGAAACAGATTCCGTCTGTTTAATGATGCCCAAAATTCCCATAACCGAAATACCGATATATATGGCATCGACCAAAGCAACGGCGGCAACACCGCCAAGAACGGCCGGCAGAGGCAACAACGAAGCCAACTGGAACAATAAAAAACAAATCGGCCCCATACCGCCTACCTGCAGCATCATTCCTAATTTCAAACCGGAAAGCATTGGTTTGGTTTTGTTAATTTCCATACATAAATCTTTCAATAAAGCATTCTGAGCAGACAAAACAAATCCGCCCGAATATTACTTCTATTTTATTTTTTCAGATTTTGCAAGCTAACAATTATACTTGCCGACAAACTGTTTAAGTTTTTTCAGCCTGATTTGCCTGCGTTTTTATTATATATTTTGGCTTTTATATAATTGAAAATGCGTCTTTTATCAAAAAAAAGCAACATTTCAAAAAAAAATGCTTGATTAATTAAAATGAAAAGTATATAAACTCCTCTGTAAACACGATGGGCGCTTAGCTCAGCTGGAAGAGCATCTCGTTTACACCGAGAGGGTCGGGAGTTCGAACCTCTCAGCGCCCACCATTAAAAAAGCCACCTTTTAGGTGGCTTTTTTAATGGTGAACGCTCAGGTACAAACTGCCGAAGAAGGGAGTTCGAAACGAAATTTCAGGCAGACGCAAGGATGCCGGCGTATATAGCTAAACACTTGCCGACCGAATATACATTTTAGCAAAATCAATAATCCAATACTAAAAGCGAATTAAAATCAAAAAAAAAATCCGGTAAATTTTACCGGATTTTGATTCTGTTAAGTAAACAAATATGATTTATTTAACATATCCTTCCCGAACCATTTGAGCCAATAACTCTTCCGCAGACTTGGTATTTTTCTTTTTTACTTGTGATTCCCCTTTATTAGAAACCGTTTCTCCTGATTTCTGAGCACGGACATCAGCTTGACGCGCTCTGACAGCATCTGCCGACGCTGTTCTTGATGTGGAATGAGCCTGCTGATAAGCCGTTAACTGATCCAGAGTGATTTCTCCCGCAACATTGTGAACAGCATTTGATCTTGACGGCGCGGAAGTTTCAGAAACGCTTACATTGCCGCGAGACATTAATTCATCAAGAGAAACTTCTCCAACCACATTTAAACCTGTGGAAGACTGAGCGGCTGAACGCTGATAGTTCTGAGGAGAAACCATTTGAGCCTGCCCATCTTCCGCAATCAAAGGAATTTGCCCGTTCTGTTGAGCTTCCATTTGTTCCATAAGCTTAGCAGCATTCCGTTGATTTCTGATACCATTGACAACATTGACTACCGGAGCCGCAACACTGGCAACCCGCTCGCCGGTTCCCCTGATGTCTCTTTCGGTATAATTAATAGCCTGTTGTGTCCGATCGAACTGACGATTAAGCGTATAAAACGGCCGACCGATATCCTGAGCTGTTTTTTCGACTTGAGCCAGAGTTTTCTCCACGCCCCCCAAAACCTTGCCCAAAAATCCTTGAGCTTGGGCATTCGGAGTAGCCAGAGCCATTGCCGCCGCAGCAATCACAACACTTTTACGAAGGCCGCTCGGTAAAGTTTTTCCGGCCTTAACTACAGCCTGCATCGTATTTTTAGCCGCTGTTTTCAGATTGCTTGCTAAAGTTTTGTCTGTATCTTTATGAAATGTTCTCATAGCCCTGCTCCGGTTTTCTTAATCCTTACTTTGATTATAGTACAAAATTTTGACAAAATAAAGAAAAAAATAAATATAACAGAATAATAAAATAAAAAAGCTAATATTTTGCTAATTTAATTCAAAAAAAAAACGAGGTTTTTGACAAACCTCGTTTAGATTGGCTAAGCGCAACCTGATTATAAAAAATAGAACCGGAAATAACCGGTCCGTATTCTTATAATTAGTTGACAGAGTCTTGCAGAGCTTTACCAGCTTTGAATTTGGCTTGTTTGCGAGCCGGAATTTTGATGGTAGCGCCGGTGCGGGGGTTGCGGCCTGTAGTAGCAGAACGTTTAGATACTGCGAAAGTACCGAAACCAACCAGACGAACTTCGTCACCTGCTTTCAAAGCATTGGTGATAGAAGCAACAAATGCATCAACAGCTTTAGCAGAATCAGTTTTGGTCAAACCTGTTTCGTTAGCAATGCTAGAAATGAGTTCATTTTTATTCACGATGAGGACTCCCTCTAAATATAAGTTATAAACCATTTGTCAAAGCCTTGCGGCTTCACACAAAAATTTAAGCGTTCTTTTTTCCTTAAGTCAAACAAAATCAACGCTTTCAAGCAAAAAACTGGGGATTTTTATAAAAAATTGCACTTTTCAACAACTTTTTTTGTACTTATTCACAGCCAAAGCCATATACAGCAATCGTTTCCGCAGATTCTTTTTATAAAAAAACGCGATTCTTAAAAAGTCACATCATTCCTCAATCTTCCGAATAACCCGGCAAGGATTCCCAACCGCCAACGAATTGGACGGAATATCTTTAACGACAACACTCCCCGCTCCGATTGTACAATTATCACCGATTGTAACCCCCGGGAGGACAATAACATTCGCACCAAACCAAACATTATTTCCAACATTGATTGGCTTTGCATATTCCAAACCGCTGTTTCTCTTAGACACTTCTAAAGGATGTCCGGCTGTATAAAACCCACAATTAGGAGCAACAAAAACATTATCTCCGAACGTAACTTTTGCTCCATCAAGAATAACCAGATTATGATTAGAATAAAAATTATCACCGAGTTCAATATTATAACCGTAATCACACCAAAACGTCGGTTCAATCGTATACTGACCTTTTATCGAACCGATAATACTTTTCAAAAGAGATTGCCTTTTCCCAACATCTGCATACGGCGTTGTATTAAACTGAAAACAAAGTTCTTTACACTTATTCCGTTCAGCAGTCAAAGTTTCATCATAATTTGCATTATATAACTCGCCTTTAAGCATTTTCTCTTTTTCTGTCATAAGATTTTATCCTCTCATTAAAATCTTCTTCAAGATAAACCTGACTTAAAAAAATCTTCTAATATCATTATAAAAAAATCCCCGTTTATTCAACGGGGATTTTTTTTGCTTACTGGCGGGCATGGCTGCATTCAGGCTCTATCACGTCTTCGCAGCGGCAAATTTGCTTTAGCGGTTCGACCTTTTCTTTCAAAGCCACATCAATCACCTCTGAGACTTCCGAAACCGGAATAATCTTCATACCCTTTGTAACGACATCAGGTATTTCAGCCAGATCTTTTTCATTGTCTTTCGGAATTAAAACGGTCTTAATTCCGCCGCGCAGAGCCGCCAGCAGCTTTTCTTTCAAGCCGCCGATAGGAAGCACCCTGCCCTGCAGCGTAATCTCGCCGGTCATCGCCACGTCTTTTCTGACCGGAATTTTGGTCAAAACTGAAACCAATGTCGTAAACATGGCAATGCCCGCAGACGGACCGTCTTTCGGCGTTGCGCCTTCCGGCACATGAACGTGAATATCCGTCTTTTCAAAAATTTCGGGATTAATGCCCAAACTCCTTGAACGGGAACGGACAACCGAATAAGCCGTTTCAATGGATTCTTTCATCACGTCGCCCAATTTTCCGGTTTCTGTCACCTTGCCTTTGCCGGGCATGTCAACAGCCTCAATAAAAAGAATGTCGCCGCCGACTTCCGTCCAAGCCAAACCTGTCGTAACGCCGATATGGTCGTCCTGCTCGGCTTCGCCGTAATGATACTTGATGACGCCCAGATATTTTTCCAAATTCTTCGGAGAAACGTTGATTTTGGCATTTTTCTTAGGCGACAGCAAAATCTCTTTAACCGCTTTGCGGGCGATTGTTGACAATTCGCGTTCCAAATTTCGTACGCCGGCTTCGCGCGTATAATAACGGATAATATCGCGGATAGCGGCGTCATTGATTGTCAGCTCCGTTTTCTTAACGGCATTTTCGCTGAAAATCTTTGGGATCAAATGGCGCTTGGCAATTTCGATCTTTTCGTCTTCGGTATAACCGGACAAACGGATGATTTCCATACGGTCAAGCAAAGGCCGCGGCATATCCAAAGAGTTTGCCGTCGTTACGAACATAACATCAGACAAATCATAGTCGACTTCCAGATAATGATCGTTAAAGGCAGAATTCTGTTCCGGATCCAAAACTTCCAGCAAAGCCGATGACGGATCACCGCGGTAATCATTGCCCAACTTGTCTATCTCATCGAGCAGGAACAGCGGATTGGAAGTCGCGGCTTTTTTCATGCCTTTAATCATTTTGCCCGGCATAGAACCTATGTATGTCCGGCGGTGTCCGCGGATTTCCGCTTCATCGCGCATACCGCCCAAAGACGTGCGGACAAAACTGCGTCCGGTCGCTCTGGCTATAGACTTGCCGAGAGACGTTTTACCAACGCCCGGAGGGCCGACCAAACATAAAATCGGGCCTTTTACTTTATCGGCACGAGCCTGCACCGCCAAATATTCGATAATGCGCTCTTTGACCTTTTCCAGGCCATAATGGTCTTTTTCCAAAATTTCCATGGCTTTGGCCAAATCTTTATTAACTTTGGAGCGTTTTTTCCAAGGAATATCAAGCAGCCAGTCAAGATAATTGCGCACGACGGTTGCCTCGCTGGACATTGCGCTCATGGATTTCAGTTTTCTCACCTCGGCCATAGCTTTGTCTTTGGCTTCTTTTGATAATTTTGTTTTTTCTATTTTTTTCAGATATTCGCTGATTTCAGAATCTTCGTCGCCGTCACCAAGCTCTTTCTGAATAGCCTTCATCTGCTCGTTAAGATAATATTCCTTCTGGCTTTTTTCCATTTGCTTTTTAACGCGGGTCTTAATCTTGTTTTCAACCTCAAGAACCGTCAGCTCGGCATCCATAAAGCCCAAAATCATTTCAAAACGCTCAGCTAAGGTACGCCCCTCAAGCAAAGCCTGTTTTTCCGGAATTTTTAAAGACAAATGCGAGGCAATCGTATCGGCAAGTTTGCCGTAATCTTCAATCTGGTTGACCGAAACCAATACCTCGGGCGGAGTCTTCTTGGAAAGCTTGACATATTCTTCAAACTGCGACAAAACAGCCCGAACCAAAGCCTGCAATTCGACATCGTCGCCATTGTCAAGTTCGGGGATAATATCGGCCTCAGCCTGCATAAATTCTTTATTTTTGATAAACTTGGTGATTTTAACGCGCTCAACGCCCTCAATAAGAACCTTAACCGTTCCGTCGGGCAGTTTGAGCATTTGCACAACCGTTCCCAGCGTACCGATATGATAAATATCATCCGGTTGCGGTTCTTCAACGCCTGCGTCTTTCTGAGTTGCCAGAATAATATTGCCGTCACTGTCGACAACACTCTGCAAAGCTTTAATAGATTTGTCCCGCCCTACAAACAAAGGCACAATCATTTTCGGATACACCACAATATCCCTTAGCGGAAGCACAGGGTATTTTTCTTTTTTCACGGCCATTTTTCTTTCCTTAAAAATCATCTTAGTTCATCCGTATACTTATATAAGAAGACATAATCAAAACTACAACCTCAGTTCAAACTTTTTTGGCATATTTCTCATTTCAGGGCAATGTCTAAACTTTTTAATCCACAACAAGCTGCGTAATTGTAAAATAAGGTTTGATAAGTGCATAATTTGAATTTGCTTAAATAAAAAAATTATATATGATAGGCACAGATTTATTAACGGAGAAAATTTTTAATGGCAAATATCAGGAAAAACGCCGACATCGGAGAAGAAATATCAGTCAATATCTCTGTCACTTTGGGAACCGCCGATTTAAGGGTTCACCAGCTTTTAAAACTCGGCCGCGGCGCGGTTGTCGAGCTTGACCGCGATGTAAATGATTATGTCGACATATATGCCAATGATGTTTTAATCGGACACGGAGAAGTCGTTATTACCGAAACCGACAAAATCGGCATTGCCATTACGGATACCACAAAGAAATAGCCCGCCTATGCTCAACATCAAAAAACGCCTGAAAAAAAAACTGAAAGACATGCTTAAATCAGATACGGCCATAAACTGTATCAGTTCACTTATATATTGGTATACCAGAGTGGTATATTATACATCTTCATGGCAGATAAAAGGGCGTGAAAATCCCGTTAAATTATGGGAAGCCGGCAAAGATTTCATTCTCATCGGCTGGCATGGGCGCGCTTTGATGCTTCCGGCCTTCAGAGATTATCGTTTTCCGCTCAATGCACTTGTCTCATTGCACAATGACGGCAGAATGATTGCCGGCGTTTTGCAAAAATACGGACTGGGCACGATCGGCGGTTCAAGCAACAATAATGCCCGCGGCGCAGCTCTGGGGCTTATGACTTCTCTGCAGAACGACACGTCAATCTGCATCATCCCCGATGGCCCGCGCGGTCCGAGAATGCATTTGTCAATCAGCCCGCTTTACTATGCAAAAAAAACCGGCAAACCGATAATCGGTATGACTTACAGCACCAAACGCTGTAAAATTATTGAAAGCGCATGGGATAAAATGATGGTTCCCTATCCTTTTAACAAAGGCATTTGCTGCTTCAGCAAACCATTTTACATTCCGGCAGACGCTACGGATGAAGAACTTGAACAATATCGGCAGACAATTGAAAATGAACTGAATAAATTAAATTATGACGCCGATAAAAAAATGGGCATCACGCCCACCAAACCGGGAAGCGAAATAAAAAACAAAAACGACCGTCCGAAAACCAATAAAGGAAATTAGATATGTTTATCAGCATTTATAACACTCTTATCCGCATTTTATATCCGCTGGTTATCCGCCGCTATATTAAAAAGCGCCAACAAAACGGTAAAGAAGATATAAAACGCTTCAACGAACGTATCGGCAAACCCAAAATGAAACGCCCGGACGGAAAACTCATTTGGTTTCATGGCGCCTCCGTGGGCGAATCTTTATCTATGCTGCCGCTGATTAACAAATTGCTGGAAAATTATCCTGACGCGCATATTATGGTCACAACCGGCACCGTCACTTCTGCCGAGGTTATGGGCAAACGTTTGCCTGAACGGGCTTTTCACCAATATATTCCGATTGACAATCCCAAATTTGTCTCCCGTTTTATCAAGCATTGGCATCCGGATTTGGTATTGTGGTTTGAATCTGACTTATGGCCGGCATTGCTTTCCGGCATTAAGCGCAAAAATATTCCGCTGATTTTGGTTAACGGGCGCATTTCCAATAAATCCTTCAAACGCTGGCAGCAATTTGACTTCATCAGCAAAGAGTTGCTGGGCTGCTTCACTTATTGTCTCGGACAATCAGAAGAAGACGCTTACCGCCTGCGCGTTCTGGGCGCAAAAGATTCCATGTGCCTCGGCAACTTGAAGTACGCCGGTATCAATCCGCCTGTCGACGCAGAAAAAAAGGCCGAAATTATGGAACAAATCGAAGGCCGGCCGCTATGGGCTGTCAGCTCGACCCATAATGACGAAGAATTAAAAATCGGCAAATTTTTGAAACGCGTTATTGAAAAAGTGCCGGGGTTAATTACAATCATTGCGCCGCGCCACCCCAACCGCGGCCCTGAAATCCAAGAGCAATTGAACGAATTGGGATTAAAAACCGCTTTGCGCTCTAAAGGCGAAAAAATCAGCAAAACAACAGACGTTTACATTGCCGACACAATCGGCGAAGTCGGCATCTGGTATGATATGGCGCCGATTGTTTTCATCGGAGGTTCGCTCATTCCGCACGGCGGACAAAATTTTATGGAACCTTCCCGCTTCCGCGATGCCGTTTTGGTCGGACCGCACATGCATAATTTTACCGATGCCATGAACCGCGCCAAAAAAGCCGATGCCGTTATTCAAGTCAATGACGTTGTAGAACTTGAAGAAGCCTTGCTGCAACTTTTGACAAATAAAGACCTGCTTGAGGCTAAGAGAAGTTTGGCTTATAACTGGGCTTACGGAGAAGCAAAAGTCTTAGACGGCATTGTTGAAAAAGTTAAAGGATATATTTAAATGAAGACGCCGGATTGTTGGAATAAAAAGAATTTTATTTCGAATATTCTTTTGCCTTTAGGCTGCCTGTATAATCTGGCGACAAAATTAAACATCAAATTTTCCCGCCCGAAAAGCATTGACAAACCGGTCATCTGTATTGGCAACCTGACAGCCGGCGGCACAGGAAAAACACCGGTAGCAATATCTCTGGCCGAAATTATCCGATCTTTGGGAAAAAATCCGTTTTTCATCTCCCGCGGATATGGCGGAAGCTTAAAAGGCGTCGTTGTCGACAATCGGAAACATACCGCCGCGGAAGTCGGCGACGAGCCTTTGCTGCTCTCTCGTCAGGCGCCTGTCATAGTTAATCCGGACCGCTTTCTGGGCGCTCGAAAAGCTTTAGAAAACGGCGCGGATTTAATCATTATGGATGACGGTTTCCAAAATCCGGGATTAAAAAAAGACTTGTCTTTTCTGGTTTTTGACGGCGGTTTCGGCTATGGCAACGGCAGAGGAATTCCGGCTGGCCCGCTCAGAGAATCATTATCAGACGGGCTAAAACGGGCACAGGCAGTCATTATTATCGGCGAAGATAAACATAATCTGGCCGAAGAATTTGGTTTCCTTCCCGTTTTCAAAGGAACCGTTACGCCTAAAAAAATTGAAACAGCCAATTCCGACGCAATTGCTTTTGCCGGTATCGGACGCCCTGAAAAATTTTATGCCTCCATGCGCGAAATGGGGTTCAACTTATTAAAAACCGTAGATTTTCCGGATCATCATCAATATACGCAACAAGAACTTGAAAACCTGATTGCAATGGCTGAAAAACAACGAGCCGAGCTTTATACCACCTCAAAAGATTTTGTAAAGATTCCGGCGAAATTGCAAAAAAATTTCAAAGTCTTGGAAATTGGCATTCAATGGGAAAACAAGGCCGAATTAACAGATTTTCTAAAAAAACATATATAAGAAAAGCCTCAATTTTGAGGCTTTTCTTATAACGGCATATCCCTTAAGCAAAAATTTCAGCATATCCGCCGCGTTCAAAAACGGAACCGTCAATAAAACGAAATCCGCTATCAAGCGACGCAATCTTATCCATATCTGCTCGGTCAAGCTCCACAACCTGTGCGGCAAAATTCTCTTTCAGCCGTTCTTCATGAACTGATTTCGGAATAACCGAAACGCCCCGGTTAAGCTGCCACGCAAGAACCAACTGAGCCGGCGTAATTTTCAAACGTTCGGCAATTTCTTTAATCGTCTGATTATCCAAAACACTCTGTTCGGCATCATGATGCTGGGAACCGAGCGGAGAATAAGCCGTAACGGCAATATTATTCTTGCGGCAAAAATCAATTAAATCATTCTGCTGCAACAGCGGATGACATTCTACCTGATTAACAGCAGGCATAATCTGAGCTTTTTGCATTAACTGCTCCAGATGTTTTACGCCAAAATTAGAAACGCCTATAGATTCAACCAACCCGTCATTATAAGCCTTTTCCATTTCAGCCCAGGTCACATCCAGCGGCAAAGCCTCAAGAGAAACCATATCATCATCAGATTGAGGATGTGTTGTTCCTTTTTTCTGTGCGACAGGCCAATGCATCAAATATAAATCAAGGTAGTCAAGCTGCAAGTCTTTAAGCGTTTTTTCCAAAGCCGGACGGACATCTTCCGGTGCATGAGAATCATTCCACAATTTTGAAGTAACAAAAAGCTCTTTGCGTTTAATATCCCCTTCATTAACGGCATCTTTGAGCGCTTGGCCGATTTCAGCCTCATTGCCGTAGATTGAAGCGCAGTCTATATGCCGATAGCCGAGTTTGATTGCCCAGCGAACAGCCGAATAAACCTGCCCCGGCGCAGCTCTCCATGTTCCCAGACCGATAACAGGCATATCGGTATCAATATTTAATTTTATGTTTTTCATTCTTCTCTCCTTAATGTTTTGTTTGTTGCCATTGATATAATAGCTTGAAGAAAAGACTTAAAGAGAGCGGACATTTTTTTAAGGCTGAACCCCCTTTAAAAATAAACAAGGGATTTTATATCCATACATAATAAAATATTTAAGGGAGATAACCGCCATGCCGTCCAAAGCAATTTTTGCCGCCGGAAATTTCTGGGATGTTCAAAACGCATTTGAAAAAATTGACGGGGTTATTGCAACCGTTGTCGGTTATATCGGCGGCCAGACGGAAAATCCGACCTATCTGCAGGTAGCTAAAGGAGACACCGGACACGCCGAAGCGGTTGAAGTCATTTTTGATTCGGGAATCACCAATTTTGACAATCTGTTAAACATCTTCTTTTCCATACACAATCCGACATCCTTAAATCGCCAAGGCCCTGATGTCGGAACCCAGTACCGCTCTGCCATATTTTACCTTAATGAAGATCAAAGAACCGCAGCTTTATCCCAAATAGCGCTTCTGAATACTTCCAGACGTTATGCTAATCCTGTCGTAACGGAGGTTACGCCGGCCTCTCGTTTTTGGACGGCAGAAGAATATCACCAAAAATATCTGCAAAAACCCGGCGAAACCAGCTGCGTTTACAAAATATAAAAGACCAAAGGCTGCGCGTTCAAAACGCCGGCATAAAAAAGTTATTCGAATAAAAACTTCCTCAACAAAATGCCAAGTCTGTTGCTCCAATACGCCGCACCCTGCTCCAAATTATCGAACTCGTCATCGCGGATTTCAATTAATCCGTAATCAAAGCCTTTTTCTTCTCCACAAATAACAGCCGCTCCTGTATTATATTTACGCAAATCATACGGCACGTTTTCGCCAATAAATTTATCTTTATTCTTGCTAAGATTTTCAAACAAAAAGGAAGCCAGTTTTGCCGGCTTGTGCCACAAAATGCCTGCATGCCACGGACGATAATCGCCGCCTTTAAGCTGCGGCGTATAACTGTGGATTGAAAAAATAACCGGCGTTTTTCCCTGTTTCTGCAAATATTCAATCTGACGCTCAATCGCCGCATAATAAGGCTTGTAATATACATCAAGACGTTTTTGCCGCTCTGCATCGCTTAAATTTTCATTCTCAGGAATATGTGTCATGTCGCTGGTTTTAACAATCAGCTCATCTTCTTCCGGCCGTCTGTTCAAGTCTATCAGCAAACGGGAATAGCCGCCCATAATGGCAAAACAGCCTAATTCTTTTGCCAGCAGTTCGGTAATTTCCTTAACGCCTTTATCTCTGGCAATATGACGGTTTAACTCTTCCGCCGGCAGCCCCAGATTATGATATTCCTCAGGGATTTGCGCCGAAGCATGCTCACAAGTCAAAATCAGCGGACAATCCGAATTTTCGTTTAGTTGTGTAAATACCTTATCAGCCACGGGCCATTGCCTCCCTCACCTTTTTGTTATAACTCGGATTAAGATAAGCCAGTTTTCCTGTCTCAGTCAAGGCATGCATAACCAAACGCGCATATTTCTGCTCGCCTTCAATGGCTGATTTTGAAACGCTGCGTTTCATCGGGCGATAAGAATCATAAGGAACCTGATAGTAATAAGATAATCCGTGAATAACCGTTTTTCTGTCTGTCGCGCGATTATTTTTCCAAGTATACATATTCAATAACGGACGATTCATATGGCTCGGCGAATTTTGAACGGCAGCGGTCACAAATTCGCGGTTAAACTGTAAAAAGGCCTCGACAAAACGCTTGTTAAAATTCGCATTCATAAATCTCATTTCTACCGTATGCTTGGGCATCACATTCAGCGTTTTATACTTATTGCCGAATGAAACCATTTCTTCCAGCTCCTTTTTATCATCGCATAAATCAACCATAATGCACAAAAACGGATAATCTCTCTTACCGTCAGCACTCAAATTGCGGCTGATATAGGTGGCGTAAAGCAATTTATTGTCTTGCCGCTCAGGCGCGGCAAAAGCGCCGACGATTTCGTCTTCGTGCTGCATCATACGTTTGACCAAACGTTTATATGTATCCAAATCAAAGTTTTCCGCTGATAAATGCTGGTGCAAAGAACAATGCACATTCACATGCCCCTCATTAAAAGCATCCAAAATTTTCAAACAACTAGCTTCGTCTTCTTTGCTGCGCATAATCCGGCTTGCATATTCAACCGCCGCCAAACCGCTGTATCTGGCAAGGCTTTCGTCACGCATGATTACGCCGGCCGAATTTGCATCTAAATAAACGCTGGCGTCATGGTTGCTTGAATATAATCTTTCCCAGCCGTTTTTCTCTTTCAGATAATCTATCAGCAAGCCATAATCTTTATATTCTTCCGGAACATAAAATTCCAGCTCAAAACCGCTCGGCCAATATCCGGATACCTTTGCCGGAGAAGCGCTCCCTTCTCGTTGAAACATATCGTTTATTGCAGGTGTTCCCTGAAGCATGCCGGTATAAGACTGAGCCAAACCGTCACGCAAATCATGCAGGCGCTTCATCAGTTTCTTACGTTCTGAAAAATTATAATTGCCTTGATAACGATAATCTTTGACAATCGTCTCGCGTAAATATTCGTCACCTGCATATAATGCCCGCTGATAAACATTTCCTTTTCTGACAATCTCATTGAAATGTTTATCCATAAAATTCAGAATATCAGCCCCAACCATAACCCCGTGCTGGCTGGAATAAGGCATATTTGTCTTAATAGGCCAATTACCAAACTCTGTTGCATGGTCTTCTTTTGAGGCAAAACTATAAATAAACTGCCTGAACTCAAAACCAAAAGTTTCAACCCCCTCTAATAAAGAAGCCAAGCGTCCGTCTTCTGTTTTCGAATAATCAGATGTTGCCAAAACGCTCAATTGCGGCTTGTCACCATTATAATTTTCAACGCTTTTGCCCACATCAGCCACAAATTCATGAAACTTCTTCGGCGCATCGCTCCCGTAATTTTCATGGAAATATTGAACCACTCCGGCAAATGGAGCCAGCATATTGTCAACATGCCAATCATAGTAGAATTGTTTAAAATTCTTGTGACCGGTCATGGCAAAATAATCGGCAAAACCGGCTTTAACGTCATTAACTGTATTTTCGATTGAATTATTCATTTGTTTTCTCTTGATTATCAAAATTAACCCTAAACTTCTTAAAGTGTGTAAAGCGTTATCCCACTGAGCACCCACACTTTAATTTTCAAAGGGCCAAAATGCTCAGCGGCTGATAATCAAAAGCAAAATAGAAAGAAGCAAGGAAATAATGCATGCCAAAATACCGCTGCTCAAACGAGCTGCGTTCTGAAAAATGGCTATGTTATGACTTGTATTGGTCATTTGTTTCCTTGAATTAAATTTACCAAATAAGTTTATGTATCACAATTTTTTTTGTCAATAAAAAAATAATCCCCAGACAAAAAATTTCAATATAAAAAATCATTAAACATGTAAAACAAAACCAGATATGCTATACTCTAGTATCATTTTAATAACATCTTCCATTAGTTATAGCTTCCTTTCCAAATCAGATATGCTATACTCAGCAAACGCACACGGGGCAATGTTTACAAGTTATAGCTTCCTTTCCAAATCAGATATGCTATACTAATAGAATGGAGTTTATCTGCGGCTTTTGCGTTATAGCTTCCTTTCCAAATCAGATATGCTATACTTCAATGCGCTTGTTATATTCTGCAATGGCGGTTATAGCTTCCTTTCCAAATCAGATATGCTATACTTAATATATACCGTTTTCATCTGGTGTCAATGTTATAGCTTCCTTTCCAAATCAGATATGCTATACTGCTACATTCTGTAACATTGCATTAATTGCTGTTATAGCTTCCTTTCCAAATCAGATATGCTATACTTTAAAGACTCTTCGTAAGTGATAACCGTTGGTTATAGCTTCCTTTCCAAATCAGATATGCTATACTGGCGTACCCAGTTAAATCAATCGTCTCAGAGTTATAGCTTCCTTTCCAAATCAGATATGCTATACTGCTACATTCTGCAACATTGCGTTGATTGCTGTTATAGCTTCCTTTCCAAATCAGATATGCTATACTGGCGTACCCAGTTAAATCAATCGTCTCAGAGTTATAGCTTCCTTTCCAAATCAGATATGCTATACTGCTACATTCTGCAACATTGCGTTGATTGCTGTTATAGCTTCCTTTCCAAATCAGATATGCTATACTTCGATTCGCTTATTGTATTCTGCAATAGCGGTTATAGCTTCCTTTCCAAATCAGATATGCTATACTTGTGTGTGAGAGTGTTTAACTGTGTTTGTGGTTATAGCTTCCTTTCCAAATCAGATATGCTATACTCTGTTTTGTTTGTTCAGCGAGTTTTTCTTGGTTATAGCTTCCTTTCCAAATCAGATATGCTATACTTTGGCTAATAATATCATTATCAAAAGTAGGGTTATAGCTTCCTTTCCAAATCAGATATGCTATACTAGATACAAAATAACCTGTTGATTTTCCAACAGGTTATTTTTATTCTTAACAAAAATTTTAAAGCAATAAAAGCTGTTTATCACCTATTTCTTCCTCTTTTTTTAAGGTTCCAACTAATATTTCCATTGAAACATATTGCTTCTCAGTTACAGTAAGTAATCTAACACTTCCTTCCTTTGGAATCAAGGACTTAAGGCGTTTTGCATGTTTATCCACATCATCTTGCCCCTTACAAATTCGTGAATAAACGGATAACTGCAGCATTGTATATCCGTCTTTCACAAGGAAACTTCTAAAGCGACTCGCATTTCTGCGATCCGTTTTGCTCAAAGTCGGCAAATCAAAAAAGACTATCATTCTCATAAAACGTTCTCCTCCGACTGCCATTTATCCACAACCTCATTCAAAAAGTGGTAATTTTTTTAATATCGGAATTTGTAAATGCTTCACATCTTTTTGTTTAATTGATTTCACAAGGCTTATAGCGGCCAATTCACAGGCTTTTAGCAGATTCACTTCTTCATTATTAAAAATGCAGTTTTGCATTAAAACACCAACTAAATAGTTTTTATCTAAAGATGTCAGTTCTGTTTTACCAATAACGTCCATTTTATAAACCTGATAATCAATAAATGGACGAAAAGGCTCCATTAAATCATCAACTAAGTTAAATTGATTAAGTTTATTGGCATGGTGGACACCGAAACAAGGCAACAATCCTGCCCCAACAATCGCCCTTGCCATACAACCGCGTATAATGGCATAGCCATAATTTAACGCAGAATTACGAAAATCTGTATCATTATTACGATTAAAATTCTCAAATAAACTTTTCCAATAAATATTTGCTGCAAAGGCTTCAGAATTTTTAACATCTCCAGATTGGACAAGCTTTGAAATTTCCCGCAATTTTGAAAAATTAGCACAGTTAAAAATCTCTAGACACATCGCCTGATTATTAATCTTAGCTTTAACAATCTCCTGCCACAGACGTTTTTTCAAAGGCTCCGACATTTCAATCTGCTGCCAAGCAATTTCTGAATATCTGGAATGATTATGAAACGGAAAAAATACACCTGCAGGCAAATGGCTGCCATCACAAGAAAAGAGAACAATGCCATACTCAGATAATTCCGAAAACAAGTAATTGTTCAAAGAAATTTGTTTATTTTCCAAAATAAGAACTGATATATCTTCCAGCGGAATTTTCAATTCATCACCTTCTTGCGGCACATAAAGAAGTTGCCTGTCTTTAACACTCAATCGACAAGGTTTTGTTATTTGAACAATCCGCCACCCCATTATTTACCCTTTTTGTTGTCGTTCTTTATGCCTTTGCGCATTGGATTTTGTAATATTAGAAAATCGTTGAGTTTCTTTTTGAACTAATACTTTATCTCCAAGAGGCGAAATAATATATTTTTGTAACTTAACACATTTTGATAAACTAATTTTCTTTTCATTAGCTAAATGATACCCATTTGTTTCTTTTTTGTCTCTTATTTTATAAACAGAGGCATTATCTACAGACCCCAAATATATCTGTCCACTTTGAGCATTATATTGATTAAAATATCCCCCGTACTTTTCATCTTTATCAACATAAATTTCTATATAATCATCTTTATATAAACTACAGAAAAAATCTGCTTCCTGTGCCTCTATTTTGTTCCCATCAATCTCCTCATAAGGTTGAATATAATGTTTAAATTCTTTATTAACTAAATCAACAACATATATAGGAACAATTTTATAACCGGTATTCGTTTTATATACATCACACCGAAACATATTCTCCTTTATAGCTTCTCCACCACGAACAGAAAGCCTACTTATATTTTCCGAGCACTTATCTATCGTATCCTTATGAACAGATCCTGTAGCACTTTTACGCGGCGGACGGGAAACGAATATTTCATCCAGCGATTTTTGAACATCTTCTCTAAAACCGTTCCATGGCTCAGAGAATTTATATTTCAGAGACTTATACCAAGCTTCTCCGTCTTCTTTGGATTGTGCCAATTGCCACTTATTCTCCCATAACTTTGAAACTGTCGACAAATATTGAACCATTCCCTGAGTTGCACAGGCAATAACAATTGCATCCTGCGCATGATGCCGGTCATTTTCATTGCGATCTTTACGCAATCCCCAACAATGGCGCAAATAAGATGTTAAAGATCCGGTTCTCATCTGCACGCGATTTTTAATATCCTGACGATTACAGGAATTAAAATCTATGCCATCTTCCAAATATTGTTTAATATATCTGGCAATATAATTATTATCATTGGCATTTCTTTCTCTGAATTCCAATTCTCTGTCATTAAAATTCTTACTTAACAAATTTTCTTTTTTACGATTATTACGCAATAGGTTAACTCTTGCTTCAAACGCCTCCCAACTGTCCTTATCTCTAATATATTCAAACGGCGTTTTATTTCCTTTCATCCGGTTTTCAGAAGAAAGGCATAAAACTTTATTGTTGAGAGAATCATCTAAAGAACGGGAATAAGGAATAATATGATCCACATCCAAATAACCTTCTTCGTCTAAGCGATGTAAATCTATCGGTTTGCCGGAATAAATACATTTTCCGTCTTGTTCCTGATACAAACGATATTTTAAAATATTTTTGGAGCTGCCTTTGATGTTTTCTTGTTCTAATTCCTCTCGAGCCTCTCTTCTTTCCTGTTCATTTTCTTTATTTTTGTTAATTATCTTTCGCCGTTCGTCAAAACTTTTTTTCAATTCGCGGCCTGTTTCAATATTTATCTGGTCTGGTACGCCAAATTGACGAACCATAGCGTTGTAAACTTTTCTAAACTGTGCAACGGTACGATTCACAACCGGAATTTTTGTCTGTTTATCAGCAGAAATCACCCCCAGTAAAATTCCTTTTTTATCAACGAGCCTATCAACATTTTCTTTGAAATCATATCCTGCTTTTTCACAAGCCTCATTATATTTCATTCCCTGTTCCATATAAGGAATAATTTTAGATAAAGCTTTCAAAGACAAATTAACAAACTTGTCTGTTGTAAGAGAAACAAACTTTCCGATATATTTTTCTGATATGCCTATGAGTTCCAACCCCTTTGTAATATTTTCATCGTTCTTTTCACAGGCAACAACATTAACGGCTTCATCAAGCAAAGAAATATCTCTGCTAACATCAAGCCATTCTTCTTTATCAAACAAAGCTTTTAATTTATGCCAGCCTTTCATTTCATAGAACAAAACATCTTCGGGGTTTATCTCTTTAACACTGCCGTCTTTGGCTTTTTTCTCTGTAAGCTTATAATTAACATCCGCAAATTGAATATCTTTACCGGCAAAAATTTTCTTAGAAATTGCCTGATATTTTACCTTTTGCGTCGTTTTAAGAAGCTCAAATAAAGCAACTTTTTCTTCAGGATGCAAAAATCTTTTTTGAGAATTTTCATAAACGGCCATATTATTGATTTTGCCCCAAGCGACAAAAAATTCCGAACTGGGAGCTTCTTTAGGCGCCCTTTTCTCCCCTTTTTCAAATGTACAATAACCAACCATATCGGCAACACTTCCCAAAGGCCGATACCTAAACGCTATCTTCTTAAAATCGTCAAACAAATCTTTGCTAAAAATGCCATACTGCTTTTGCTTTTCATAAATCAAATCCAATTCCCGCTCAATTTCATTACGAGGAATTGAATTATTATAAACGGCTTTAGCCATTCCTTTGGCATCCGTTTCTGTATAATTGCGCTTTTTACCGCCTTCCCCGGCTCGTTCAACAATAACTTGCGCTAAAGTCTGGTTGGCCGTCAATAACTTTTTATTTTCATTAATTGCCTTAAGAACTTTTCCACCTTCCGCATCATTTTCCTCTGCGGCTTTTCGATAAGATTTAAAACCTCGATGCTTGGCCAAATGGGTTAAAACGCGCAGAAGTTCTTCCTTTGATAATTCTTCAAACAATCCTTTAACGCGCAAATTCCACACATCACCACCTTGCTGTTCGGCATAAAGAGCGTCTAATTCTTTCAAATCTGAAACCAAATTTTTAGCAATAAATAATTTTTTTATGCTTTCCATTCGTCTGGCTTTACGACGACATATGCGGCGAGCCAAACGTTTTTCTCTACGAGGAGCCGCTAAAGAAGAACCATCTTTAGGATTTTCAGCCACAGGAAAACACCGCACGCCGGATTTAATGATTTTTCCGTCAATAATTTCCCCTGTTTCAGGATTAAAATACTCATTATCAAATTCGATAACCGCCCAGCCGATTGAAGCAATACCCAAATCGAAACCAAAAATTTTCTTCTTCATTGCACATCCCCAAAAAACACTATTGACATTGAGTTTATCAACTAATAGTATTTATGCAAGAAGTTTTTGATTATGTATCTGATTTGGAAAGGAAGCTATAATAATCGAAAAATTTCGAGTGGGGCTCTGACAAACTGTTTTTTAGCAGGTAGTCATCCCCTTTTTTATATCTCCCGACTGAGCAAAATAAAATTATTTGACCGAAAAAGGAAAAATTCCGAACAGACGGCCTTTTATCTGACGACCTCTTTTAACAAGCGTCATAATATTAAGCAAACCGAACAGCTTGACTTTTTTCTTGTTATTTCTCGTCACCACGGAAACAAGCGGTATTCCTAAAAATCTGACCTTTTTAACTGCCGGACAAACAAAATCAAAATATGAACAGGCTTTTGCCAAACTCTGTACCTTGACTTCTTCAGAAACACCGTGCAAATTTTGAATTGTATTTATCCAAATACTCAAAAGGTTGAAATGCCTCTGTTGCAACAAATCGCTTTTGGTTTTGCTGTGAGAGGATTTTCTGACCACATATTTTCCAAGGCTTTCATTCATATAACCCGCCGGATATTTGGAAGCAACCGGCAACATCATCTGAAAATTCTGCCCGCCGCGCCCTTCATAAATTTCTCTTTGCGGATTAGTTTCATCAAATGCGCTCATTCTGACAATAGAACCTATTGGCGGCCAAAGGATATTATTGTTCGTCAGCAAATCTTCAAACAAATTATCTTCTTTTTCCGGCCGGCGCCCCATTCGTCCGACAATTTTATCCAAATTATTTTCATTAACCTTGTCCAACAGGCAAAAGCCTATTCCGCATGAAGGATTTTTCTCCATAAACTCTGCTTTTTTGGCAATGTGTTCAGGATACAAAATATCATCGCTGTCCGGCCAAATGAGATAATCCCCGCTCACATGCTTCAAACCGGCATTAACGGCGGCCGCCTGCCCTTTGTTCTCCTGACGAATAAATTGTACCGTCCAGCCTTTGGCTTCCAAACGCTTTTGATAAGAAGAAAATATCTCTCCTGTTCGGTCCGTTGAGCCGTCATCAACAAAAATAAACTCCACATTCGGATAAGTCTGCGCCAACAGAGATTCGATAAAATACGCCAAATGAGACTCTCCGTTATAACATGGAGAAACAAGAGAAACTTTCTTCATTTAAGCACCCCCTAGGACATTAATAAGCAGACTTGATTTTGAATACAGGCAAAAAACCGAAAAGTTTATAAACCCGACAATCTTTAATTTCCTTAGCCGTCATAAATTTTAAAATTCCGAAAAGCTTGTAAACAGCATTCTTTTTGCTCGGATAACGCGACAATATCGGCAAAAATCCGAACAATTTATAAATAACGCTGTATTCTCTGATCTTTCTGCTTAAAAACGGAATCCCGCAAAAAGAATAAGTAAATTCATGTTCAAACGGAAGATTCAGACGCTGTTTATATGTCAATGGCCGCCGCAAAGAAGATAACAGATAATCCAAAGATTCCGCTTTTGCGGTTTGCAACCGTTTTTCAACTGTTTCATAATCTATCTTTTCATCAAAAGAATTCATATCGATATCGCTAATCTCGCTATAAAAACGTTTCGGATTTATTCCCAAACGCTCAAACAGGCTTTCCAAGCGGGAATTTCCGCCTTTCTTCCGCGAAATACAAACGAATTGTTTTCTGAAAATTGTTGCAAAAACGCAACCGTGGAAAGAATCTGTAATGAAATAATCACAATTTTTAATATAATTGAGCCACTGAGCCACACTGTGAAATTTACCATTAGTTTTCAGACAGTTAACAAGTTCATATTTATCTTGCAGGCGAACAAAGGAATCTTCTTTTATGCTGTTGTTCAAAAACATATAGCCGATATATTTTTTATCGGGCGTTATAACCTGTTCGTTTTCGATAATCCGCTCATAATCAGAACTGTCAAGCAACAAGGTCGGATCCAAAACCCAGGCTGCATCCGTTCCGAACTTTTCTTTCAAAATGCCAACGCCGGATTTTTCTCTGACGGAAACAGCGTCAAAACGCTTGAACAATTCCGCAACATAAGAAATATCTTTTCCTTCATACCTGTCTTTGCCAAAACTTCCGGCATAAGAAATGATATTGGCTAAACCGGAAACATAATTAAACAAATATTTACCGTTTCGGTGCCAGCGGAAAACCTGATCGCTTCCGGTAACAAACCGACAGAAATTCTTACTGACAATCTCCAAATCCTTCAGAGACCGGCAAATAAAAGTCCGACTGAGATATTTCTCTCGAAAAGTTTCAAAAACTCCATTTTTATCTTCCTTAAACTTAGGAATAAAATTAATAATTTCAGGATGATAACCATATTTTTTCAAAATTGTGGACAAAGCATACGGCACCATCACCGCGCCAAAATTGGTATTGCTGTAATGAAAATTCATAATTCCGACTTTTTTATCATCTGCCTTATTATTCAACAATTGATGATACTCGTCTTTATAAAGCTTGGCAGCCGTCAATTCGGAAATATTTTGCCCGGCAAACTCGCTGAAAAAAATGTCACGGGCCGGATTGGCCTTCAAGGGCTGATACAAGACCTTATTTTTGCGGACGGCTTTTTCAAGCGCAACTTTCTGAAGCTTGGCAAAACTGTCCTGACATTCTCTCAACACCAGTTCTGCTTTGGGCGTATTGCTCAAAACCAAAGACGTTCCCTGAAAATTATCAAGCTTTTTATTAAGCTTTTGAATGCCCCAAAAATCCGCCAGCGTAAAATCGCCCGGCCTGTTCATATTTGCAAACCGACAAGATCCGCAATTTTTTCGCAAAAACAGATTTCTCAAAAAACCTTTAAAAAATATATTTTCCGTAGCGGGCATACATGTTTTTTTGCCTTCTGCCAAATAAGAAAAACAAAACTTTTTCCAGCCGCCGGCCTTATCTCTGAAATTGACCTGAGAAATATCATTCCCCAATTCAGAAACATATTTCCGCCACACTTTGGGCGAAGGAACGCCATGGCACGCCACGTCAACCGTCAGCAAATTGTCAAACTCCTTTCCGAGATAAGAATTAAGGCCGGCCACTTGGCACGGCGTTCCCGAAAAAAGCACTTGCTGGCCGGATTTGAGCAAATTTTTTATTTGCGCAAAAACAGTGCCTGTTTCGCTCTGAACATATTTAGAACCACGCAATTTTTCCAAATCATCAGCATTTTCAATCAGAATATGCTTAACAACATTGCCCTCAACTAAAGCTGCGCCGCAAACCAAGCCGCCTTTATTCAAAACATATTGCGCCAGAATAGAAAAAACGCCGCCGGACGAACTGCCTTGCAAAACTTCGTCGTCTTTGTTCCATGCAGCATAAGCCGTAGACGCAACGGCCTTTGTGTAATCTTTTTGAACAGGACAGGCTTTATTGCATTTATCGCATGAAACGCATAAATCGGCATCAACAACCGGATATAAAAAACCTTCCTTGTTTTCCTGCATCGAAATTGCCTTAGCCGGACAAATATTTTCACAAGCGCCACAACCGACACAATCATCCATTTTTGTTGATAACATAAAACTCTCCTACCCCGTAATTGCAATAAAATTATATGCAGATCAGACAAGAGAAGCAAATATTTTAATACCCCTGTAGATAAACAAAAAATGACATAAAACCGGCTATACGACATGACAAAAAGCGCTGTCTAAACCAAAAATTTGCCCAAAAAAACGCCCGATATAAAACAGGCTGGACATAAAATCCAGCCTGTTTACAACATAACGCGCTATAACTTGGCCAAGTTCTCAGCCAGTTCAACTTCCGTAGCCGCATTGGCGATTATTGTCTGCAAATCCGTTTTGCTTTTACCGCTCAAGCTAAGCAAAGCTTCCAGATATTCCGGATTTCCGATTTTGATTTCGGCATAGTTTAACAGAGCAAAGTGCTTTATCTGAGCTTCGCGCCTGAAAGCATCCTGCTCGGCCTTTTTCATATTTGTTTTTTTCATGTTGATATAAACGCCGTCTTCACTGTATTTCCACATAGAACTCGTGGCAAAATCCGTCGTCCAGCTGTAAGCTGAAATTAGGTTTCCCCAAGAAGCGGGATTGATTTTTGATTTAATCTGGCTGATTTCATCATCATACCCGTCAGCTTTGGCAATAATCGTCAGGGCTGAAGAACCTCGGTCTATATCCACTCGGCAAGGCATCGAGGAGCAAACCAATGCCCCGTTGGCATAAATTTTCACTTCTTTAAGATTGGAATTGAACGTAATATTTTGAGTCGAACCACAAAAAACAGTGCCGCAGGCTGATAAAAACAGAAGACAAACGCCTGTGATAATTTTCTTCATTTGATAACTTCCTTTTATATAAAAAATTAATCGCCTTGATGAGAGGCGACTGGAAGTTAGAACCTATTTGATAGAATAGTGTAGTGTATTTGGTATAAATATACCTTATTAGCTACCTTCCAGTCAAACGACCAAAAGGTAGTTTTACGTCTGTCGAACAGACAACTATCAACAGAGGGTTCTAAACCTCACACCGGTAATCACCCGATGCAAAATCAGGTTATAAAAAAAAATCTCAAGAGTCAAATACAATTAAAACAAACTGCAGCAACTCTAATTTCCTACGTTATTGACAAATTTTTCCAAATAGAATAAAATATAAACAAAATCGATTATCTATTGTATTACTTAAAATAAAATTCTTATGAATGAAAGTTTACTTACAACTAGTACAAAAGCAATTATTTTCGTTGCTGGCTTTGTTATAATCGGCATCATCGGATTAATCATTGATTATAAGCGGTGCAAACGCTGTGGTTACAGAAATAACAAATATGTTAACGAAAATGAGAGCAATTTCACGCTTTATTTGATTTTATTATGGACTTGTTTCGGCGGAATGTTATTGCTCAGCTTATAAAGCTCTCATAAAAAAGCGGTACCCGTTAAGGATACCGCTTTTTTAATGGCGGAGAGTACAGGACTACGCAGCTTCGCTGCTCTTTCTCATAGAGCTCTAATTTCGCCGCAGTCGTTACACTTCCTTTGCTTAATAAGACCATCTATGCTCTTGCAGACAAAAAATACAAATCATTGTATTTTTTGCTTAGCGAGCCTCTCGGTTCGAGCCTGCCTCGCCGTTCAACCACTAAAAAAATCCCGGACGATGCCGGGATTTTTTTAGTGGCGGAGAGTACAGGACTCGAACCTGTGCATCGCTATTCACGATGACGGATTAGCAATCCGCTGCATTACCACTCTGCCAACTCTCCATGTGGTACGGAGTTATATTTATATTATGTTTGAAGCTCCGTCAACAGCTTTTTTTCAATTTACCTCAAAAATTTTATAAAACCTCTTCCCTATACCTTTCAGAAAAACCATTACTGATATTTTTTCATAAAACCTTAAAATTTTGTCTATTGAAGAATTAATGCTATTATGATATGGTTAAATATAAAAAATAAAAATATGTCTATAATTATGCTGATCCATATAACCTTATAATAACAGGGCATATTTTTTATAATGAATATTAACTAATAAAAAAAATATGAAAAATTTAGCCGCTCTATTAGTAAGTTTACTTGTAATCTTTGTCGGTATTTTCAGCTATCTGATTATGACCGACTTGTGTGGGGTTTTAGCGGGAACTTTCCTTATCGCTCTCTGCATATTTGCAGAAACCCTGATAAACATGAAGTTGACAAGACAAAAAGTCGAAAATTCTCTGATTTGGTTGTCGCTCCACGCCACTTGCGCCATAATCGTTTTTGCTTGCGCTTTTATAAGCGGTAAAATAAACGGTTTCTGGTATGTAGAAGAACTGGGCCATAGAAACCATTGTCAACAATATGTCGCAGCCTGGCATTGGCTCGTCCTTGCCGGAGTATTTGCCGCCAGAGTAATTTGGCAAATTGTTTTTCTCCTGATTTATTTCAGAAGAAAAAAATAATAAAAAATTTTTTTCCTCATTCGGACTCCGCCGTTTGAGGATTTTTTTTACTCGCCCAAAACCATGGTCAGATAAGTCATGAAAATAAAACCGGCAAAAACGGCAAAAGCCGATTTTTCAGTTTTTTTCATGCCATATGTTTCCGGCAGAATTTCATTAATAACCACAAACAGCAGCGTTCCGCCGGCCATAGCCATTCCCAAAGGCACGATTTTATCGCTGAAATCCATTGTCAGCAAACCGATTAAAGCTCCCACCGGCTGAACCATACCGATAAGCAGAGACGTCAAAGCGGCCTTAAGCTTGGAATAATGTGCTGCGACCAACGAAATGGCTATTGTTAAACCTTCGGGAATATTATGCAGGGCAATTCCCAAAACCAAACTGTCCGGATTCATAAAATCTTCCGCACTGTAAGCCACGCCAACAGCCAAACCCTCCGGCAACTTATGCAGAGTAATGGCAATTATAAACAGCCACGCTTTTTTTAATGAAAAATGCATGCCGTGCTGCCCCATATTATTATGCTCATGAGGCAAAATCGTATTCAACAGCCAGATTAAAAGCACTCCGACAAACACCGCTCCGCAATACCAAAATCCGGCAACATGTATATCCGGCGAAAATTCCGTAATTTTCTGCATGGCCGGAACCAAAAGCGCAAAAAAAGACGCAGACAGCATAACGCCCGCCGCCAAATTCAGCATGAAATTAATATTTTCTTCAGAATATTTTTTCTTCAAAAAAATCATAAAGCCGCCTACTCCGGTTACCAAACCGGCAAACAGCGACGCCAATATTCCCTGAACAAAAATTTCGCTAAACATTTAATTCCTTTCTACCAGCCGAATTTTCTGATTTTATCCATAATTCGGCGATAATAAACTATCGTATATTCGTTTGAAACATAATCTCTGATCTTCTCAAACGGAACCCACTCCACGCCGGAATTTTCATCTTCTTTTATGCGGACAGGCTCATTCTCGTCAGCCTCAAACAGATAAACCGGATTATGATGCAAATGTCTGGGCACGAACTTGCCGCGCTTGTAATGATTATGCACAACCATAACATTCAAATCTATCGGATTTTCAAAAACGGGCTTTACGGATTTCAGCCCTGTTTCTTCCGCAGCCTCTTTCAAAGCGACATGCAGAAGATTTTTATCCCCGTCGGCATGCCCGCCGGCCCAAGCCCAAGTTTTATACATATTATGAAAAACCATCAAAGCCTTGGTCCGCTCTTTATTCACAATCCAGCAGGAAGCAGAAAAATGCCCGACCAGATTATCCCTATCATACGCCTTATCGCCGAAAGCTTCCAAAAACTGAAGAAAAGAGAGGCGTTCTGCCTCCTCTTCTTCATCATATGCTTTATAATTTTTCAAAAAGCTCAAAAAATCCATAAGATAATCCTTTTAATCAAGCTCTTTCTTATCCAAGTTTTTGTTTAAGCAGATTGTTAACAACCCCCGGATTTGCTTTGCCTTGCGATTTTTTCATCACCTGACCGACAAACCAGCCGATAAGATTCGTTTTTCCTCCCTTATAAGCGGCAACATTATCCGGAGACGAAGCGATTACTTCATCGACAATCGCTTCAATCGCGCCGGTATCCGTCACCTGTTTCAAACCTTTTTCTTCAACGATTTTTTCAGGGTCTGCACCGGTATCGGCCATAATTGCAAAAACGTCTTTGGCCGTTTTGCCGTTAATCACGTTTGATGTAACCAGTTCAACCAGTTTTCCGAGATTTTCGGCACTGACCGGAGAGTCTTTCAACTCAACTTTCTTTTCATTCAACATGCCGAAGAAATCGCCCATCAGCCAGTTGGCAACCTTTTTCGCATCATGGCCTTTAGCGGCTTTTTCAAAGAAATCCGCTGTTTCTTTGTTTTCGCAGATAACTTCCGCATCATATGCCGTCAGGCCAAGCTCGTTGACAAAACGCGATTTCTTGGCATCAGGCAATTCCGGCATATCCGCTTTAATGCGTGCAATATAGTCATCATCCAAAACCAAAGGCAGCAAGTCCGGCTCGGGAAAATAACGATAGTCATGGGCAAACTCTTTTTTGCGCATTGCTTTGGTTTTGCCGGTAGACGGATCAAACTGGCGCGTTTCCTGCGCGATTTCCCCGCCGTTTTCATAAACCTCAATATGTCGGCGCGCTTCGTTTTCAATCGCCGTCATCACGAATTTGACCGAGTTAACGTTCTTCATCTCGCAACGGGTGCGAAACTCATTGCTGCCCAACGGACGAACGGAAACATTCACGTCACAGCGCATGGAACCTTCATCCATATTGCCGTCGCAGGTTCCGAGATAACGCAGGATTGAACGCAGCTTGCGCAGGAAAGCGCCTGCTTCTTCAGGAGCGCGAAAATCAGGCTTGGTTACGATTTCCATTAAGCCGACGCCGGCGCGGTTCAAATCAATAAAGCTCTTATCGGGCGCCATATCGTGAATGGATTTGCCGGCATCCTGTTCGATATGCATACGCTCAATGCCTATTTCTTTGGCCGTTCCGTCACTCAAGTCAACGGTAACCTTACCCTCGCCGACAATCGGATAACGGAACTGCGTAATCTGATAACCCTGCGGCAAATCGGCATAAAAATAGTTTTTGCGCGAAAACTCGGAATATTTGTTAATCTGCGCATTTAAGCCCAAACCGGTTTTGACCGCCTGATAAACGCAACGTTCGTTTAAGCTCGGCAGCATACCGGGCATGCCGGCGTCAATAAAGGCCACGTTTTCATTAGCATCAGAACCGTAATGCGTTGAAGCGCCTGAAAAAATCTTAGAGTTGGAAATAATCTGGCAATGGATTTCCAAACCGCAGATAATTTCCCATTTGCCTTTTTCCGTTTCAATAATCATTCCCGTCATCTTATTTCTTCTCCGTCATTAAAGCGCTCGCTGTTTTGAAAATAGTCCCTTCGTCAAATGCCTTGCCGATAAGCTGCAAGCCGAGCGGCAAACCTTGGGCATTAACGCCGAAAGGCAGGCTCATACCCGGCAGTCCGGCCAAATTGACGGAAACCGTAAACACATCGTTCAGCCACATGTTAATCGGATTTTCCTGCATGGATTTGTCTCCAATCGGAAAAGCGGCAACCGGAGCCGTCGGCGTTAAAATAACATCGCATTTTTCAAAGGCTTTGATAAAATCCTCGCGGATAAGGCGGCGAACTTTCTGCGCTTTCAGATAATAAGCGTCATAATATCCGGCAGAAAGAACATAAGTGCCGATCATAATACGGCGTTTGACTTCTTTGCCGAAACCCTCGGTGCGGCTGTTGATATACATATTGTCCAAATGCTCGCCCGGCACGCGCAATCCGTAACGCAAACCGTCATAACGAGCCAAGTTTGACGAAGCCTCAGCCGGCGCAATGATATAATAAGCTGCCAAAGCATATTTGGTATGCGGCAGAGATATATCGACAATCTCCGCGCCCTGCTCTTTTAATTTGGCTATTCCGTCATCCCAGAGTTTGGAAATTTCCGCATTCAAACCGTCAGGACGGTACTCTGCCGGAATACCGACTTTCAAACCTTTGATATTCTGACCGAGAAAACTCTCAAAATCAGGAACGGCTATCTTGGCCGAAGTTGAATCTTTCGGGTCATAGCCGGCCATAGCGTTTAACATAATGGCACAGTCGCGGACATCTTTGGCAATCGGTCCGGCCTGGTCTAAAGATGAAGCAAAAGCAATAATGCCGTAACGGGAACAGCGGCCGTAAGTCGGCTTAATTCCGGTCACGCCGCAAAAAGCCGCAGGCTGGCGGATAGAACCGCCGGTATCCGTTCCGGTCGCACCGGCGCACATATCTGCGGCAACGGCAGCAGCCGAACCGCCGGAAGAACCGCCGGCAACCAAATCTGCATCACTGTCCTTTGCCTTATGCGGATTAATAACCGGACCGTAATAACTGGTTTCGTTGCTTCCGCCCATTGCAAACTCATCCAAATTCAGCTTGCCCAGAATTGATGCGCCGGCCTCAAGCAACTTTCCGGTCACGGTTGATTCATATTGCGGCTCAAACCCGTCTAAAATATGAGAACAAGCGGTGGTTCTGATTCCCTTGGTGCAGAACAAATCTTTGATTCCCAAAGGAATACCCTCTAAAATGCCGTTTGTGCCTTTGGCATATTTTTCATCGGAAATTTTAGCCTGAGCCAAAGCAATTTCCGGCGTTTCCAAAACAAAAGCGTTAAGCTTGCGGTTAGCTTCCATTTTCTCAATATAAGCCTTTGTCAGTTCAACGGAACTGAACTCTTTCTTTTTCAAGCCTTCACGGGCTTCGGCTATTGTTAATTTTGTTAAATCGCTCATTTTCTCTTATCTCTCGCTTTTTTTACTATTCATAATCTTCTAAAAATCATCAAAAACTCAAAAAACGCGGCAAATAATAAGATTTCAGGAATTTTGCGAGGAAGTGTACAAAGAAGTACATGACCGAGCAAAATATCCGCAAAATCTGTATTAGTTGCCCGTTATGTGAGTTTTTACTCGACGACTTTCGGCACCGTAAAATACCCATACTGCGCCTGCGGCGCATTTTTCAAAACGGCATCGGCCTGATTGCCTTCCGTCACTTCGTCATGACGCAACAGCAAATTGCTGTCGTTTACCGAAATCAAAGGTTCAACGCCGTCCGTATTTACCTCGTTTAATTGCTCGACCCAATTCAGGATTTTATTAAATTCTTCTTTGGTTTCTTCCAACTTGTCGTCTTCTATTTTCAAGCGCGACAAAAAAGCCACTCTTTTTACGGTTTCATTATCAATAGCCATTGTTTTTAATCCTTCACTTTAAACTTTTTCAAAAATAGAACAATTCTCTAATTTTGCAATAAAAATCTTGGCAATCCAAATCACATATTTATTTGCATCGGCGGCAGCACCGCATCATAACGCAGGCGGTTTAACTGCTTCAATTCGTTAATCTCCGAAGAAAAAACGCTCAACGCGCCGGACATATAAACGCCTCGCCCTCCGTTAACCAACTGTTGGATTTTTTCCTGCAAAGTTTTCTCTTTCGGATAATAAAGAATGCGGAACTTTTCGGCCGGTTTGATTTTGGCGGCCTTCAGCGCTTCGGAGAAAGCAGTTTCAAGACCGCCGGTA
Organism: uncultured Alphaproteobacteria bacterium; assembly: GCA_949493535.1. Classification (GTDB taxonomy): domain Bacteria; phylum Pseudomonadota; class Alphaproteobacteria; order RF32; family CAG-239; genus CAJLXD01. The sequence continues at coordinate 95,959 of CASZWJ010000002.1, read as the reverse complement.
CCGTCAACCAGATTATGTTTTAAAGCATCTTCTCCGGTCCAAACCCTTCCGCGCGCCAGCTTGTCCAATGCATTTAAATCAAGATTTCTTGCTTTGGAAACTTTTAAAGTAAAATCTTTATAAACAATGTCTAATGATTTGTTAAATATTGATTTTTCTTTGTTAGAAAATTTTGTATTAAAACTCAAAATTCCGGCATTTTCGCCAAAATTAACCGAATTCCAGTTTACCCCTATTTTTTTCCAAAGCTGTTCTAAAACCATTTTTCCGCCCAAAACGCCGATTGATCCGGTTATCGTTGACGGTTCGGCTATAATTTTATCTCCGGCCAACGCCACAAAATAACCGCCGGAAGCAGCATAATCTCCCATAGAAACAATAACAGGAATTTTTTTCTGTGTTTTTAACTGTTCCAGAGCATGCCAAATATCATCGGACGCGCCATAAGCCCCACCCGGAGAGTTAACACGTACAATCAAAGCCTTAACATCTTTATTTTCAGATATTTCTTCAAGCTGTTCCAAGACGGTATCGGCTCCGGTAACCGTCTCGTTGCGTATGGAACCCGCATAACTTTCGCCCTCGGCAATAACGCCGTCAATCACCAGAAAAGCAACCGCCTGAACACCCTTGCCGTAAGTGGATATATTGCCGATATAATCCCAAACGGCTATCGGCCTGGCATTATAGTCCTTTTCCAATGCTTTTTGCCAGTCCTGCCGATAAGAAATCTCATCAATCAATCCGGCTTTTAAAGCGTCATCTGCTGACAGAGGCGCATTATCAACCAATTTTTTCAACTCTTTTTCGCTCATACCTCGGGCTTTGGAAACATCAGCGGCAAAACGGTTAAATATACTGCCGCCCATCCGGCTCATTTCTTCGCGGTATGGCTTAGACATTTGAAAATCTGTCAACGAATTCATTGCCGACTTATATTCATAACGGCTGTAAAACTCAGGAGTAACCCCTATTTTATCAAGCGCCTTGCGGAAAAATGGAACTTCAATCGAAATACCCGTAATTCCGGCTTCGCTGTTTGGCGCCATTACAATTTTATCAAAAGCCGTTGCCAGATAATATTCTTTCGTTCCGCGTCCGAAAGAGCCGAAACCCGATGAAAACAGATAAGCTTTTTTGCCTGACGCCCTGAAATTTTTTATCGTATCGCGCAAATCCTGAATCTGTGCCAACCCCAGAGACGATATGCTTACATTCGCAGCAATTGCCTTTACTCTGGAATCTGCGGCCGCCACGTTAATCGCCGTAATCAAATCAAGAAAAGTCTGAGAACGAACACCGCCGGCAATTTCCGTCATTATATTATCGCCCCGCGTTTCTGAATACGGCGCGTCAAAATCAATTGCCAAAATTGCAGATTTCGGCACAGGTTGGGCTCTTCCGCCGTCTTGGTGCAGCAAGTCCAGAACAACAAAAAGAAGCAAAATAAATAAGATACCGAAAATAGCAAAAGAATAAATTAAAGATTTAAGCAGCAAACAGGCGGCAAAAATTCTCTTTTTATTTTTTTCCTTAACTTCAGGAAAAGGAGTTTTTAAATCAGTCATGTCAAACCCAAACAAAAAAAAGCCATTGAATATTCAATGGCTTTTATATTAAAGGATTATCCGCCTTTCTCAAGCGTAAATTAAAAGTTACGCATCCATTATATAAAATTTGATTGGCGAGGAAAATAGAGTGATTTTGAAAGTGAGAAAAATTCTAGTGTACAAAGAAGTACATGAATTTTTCGAACCTGCACAAAATTGCTCTAGTTGCCCGCCAAGCGAATTTTACTCGGATAACGCAGCTACGGTCTCGGAAACCTTATCCAAATTCAACATGCCTTGGATGTGATAACCGCAGTCAACATGCAAAACTTCGCCTGTAATGGCAGAGCCGATGTCAGACAACAAGCCCAAGGCAGCCATGCCGACTTCTTCCTGAGTCACATTGCGGCGCAGCGGCGCATTATATTCGTTCCAGTGCAAAATTTTGCGGAAATCGCCGATACCGGAAGCTGCCAAGGTTTTAATCGGTCCGGCAGAAATGGCATTAACGCGAACACCCTGCGCCCCCATATCAGAAGCGGCATAACGGACAGATGCTTCCAAAGCGGCTTTGGCAACGCCCATAATATTATAGTTCGGCAAGATTCTTTCGCCGCCGAGATAAGTCAGGGTAACGATAGAACCGTTTTCATTCATGATAGAAGAAGCGCAGCGGCAAGCTTCAAGGAACGAATAGCAGGAAATCTGCATCGTATTGACAAAGTTGGCGCGGCTGGTATCAATCGTGCGGCCTTTAAGTTCATTTTTGTCAGAGAAAGCAATAGCGTGGACAACAAAATCAATTTTGCCCCATTTTTCACCCAATTCTTTAAAGCAGGCTTCAACACTTTCTGAATCGGAAACGTCACATTTAATCAGCAGAGGCTCTTTATCGAGCTGGGCAGCCAAAGGCTGAACTCTTTTTTCCAATGCTTCGTTCTGATAAGAAATCGCAAGCTGGGCGCCGTGGGCATTCAAAGCCTGAGCAATACCCCATGCAATAGATTTGTCATTTGCAAGGCCCATAATCAGACCTTTTTTACCGGCCATTAAAGGTGCAGGTGTAGCCATAATATTTTCCTTTGCTTTCAATAAAAAATTAAATATATTAAATTAAAGTCTACACATTTATTATAGAATTTAACTCTTTTTGTAAATAACTTTTTTCACGGGGTGCGTATGTATTGGAAAACCAAAATCAGAGATGCGGCAATAACGACTAAAAACTTTCTGGCTTTTTTGTTCCGGCGGGTACAAAACGATACGATCTTTCGCGTTTCGGCGTCTCTCAGCTACACCTCTTTAATAGCCATTGTTCCGTTATTTGCAATCGGTCTGGCAATTTTTTCGGCTTTTCCCGGGTTTGTTGCCATCAAAGAGCAATTCCAAGATTTTATACTCAAAAATTTCGTTCCCGATATTGAACAGGAAATCAGCCACTATTTTGTAGACTTTTTGAATGCAACCGCCCAAATGACAACAATCGGCGTTATCGGGCTGGTCATTACCTCAATTTTAATGCTTTCCACGATTGAAAACAGCCTGAACTTTATCTTTAAAGTCTACAAACCCCGCAACATCAAAACCAAAATTACGCTCTATTGGACGGTTATTACCTTAGGCCCCCTACTCTTAGGCACAGCTTTTTCACTCAAGAGTTATCTTTTTACATTACAAAAATTTATGCCTGATGACATTGTTACCTCGCCGTTCTTTTTAAGCGGCCTGCTGCCGACATTGATTACGATGCTTACCCTTATCATGGTATATGTCTTGGTACCGAATAAAAAAGTAAAATTCACCAATGCCGTTATCGGCTCTATTACCGCAGTCATCCTTTTTTGGTTCCTGCGCAAAGGATTCGGGCTCATCATTCTCAAAAGCGCAACCTACAAAACAATCTATGGCGCTTTGGCCACATTGCCGATTTTCCTTATCTGGATGTATCTGGCTTGGGCCGTTGTTATTTTCGGCGCCGTCGTCACCGCTGCCTTGGAAGAATTCCAGCAACAGGAAGGACGCGAAGAAACACGCATAATCAAAGGGAAAGCCCGTATATTTACCCTGCGCGACAAAAAAAATAAAGAAAGCGCAAAAAAACTCTTGCAAAAAGAACAAAAGTAGTACATTTTATTTTTCATAGGGATAAATGTAAAAGCAAAATTGTAATTTAGAGCCAGACATTTATAACATATAAGCATATGAAACTTATGAGAGGTAAAAACTATGGATAAACAAAAAGCGCTTGACGCCGCCCTCGGACAGATTGAAAAAGCTTTCGGCAAAGGTTCAATCATGCGCCTGGGGCAAAATGATGCCAGTGTCGACATTGAGGCAATTTCCACCGGTTCTATCGGTATAGATATCGCTTTAGGCATCGGCGGCATGCCCAAAGGACGTATCGTTGAAATTTACGGTCCCGAAAGTTCCGGTAAAACCACTTTGGCATTAAGCGTTATCGCTCAAGCTCAGAAAAAAGGCGGAACCTGCGCTTTTATTGATGCCGAGCACGCTCTTGATCCGTCATATGCTAAAAAAATCGGCGTTGATATTGAAAACCTGCTGATTTCTCAACCCGATGCCGGCGAACAGGCTCTGGAAATAACCGATACACTGGTTCGCTCCGGTGCTATTGACGTCCTTATCGTCGACTCTGTCGCCGCTCTGGTTCCAAAGGCAGAACTGGAAGGCGAAATGGGCGATCAGCACATGGGCTTGCAGGCAAGACTGATGAGCCAGGCTTTGCGTAAACTGACTGCCACGGTTTCCCGCTCCAATACTCTGGTTATTTTCATCAACCAAATTCGCATGAAAATCGGCGTCATGTTCGGCAACCCCGAAACAACAACCGGCGGTAATGCCCTTAAATTCTATTCTTCCGTTCGCATTGACATCCGCAGCATCGGCAAAATCAAAGATAAAGAAGACATTATCGGAACGCAGACCCGAGTTAAAATCGTCAAAAACAAAGTTGCCCCTCCGTTCAAGGTTGTTGATTTTGACATCATGTACGGCGAAGGCATTTCCAAAACCGGCGAACTGATTGATTTGGGGATTAAAGCCGGTATTGTTGAAAAAGCCGGCGCATGGTTCTCTTACAAAGGAGAAAAGCTGGGACAAGGACGAGAAAATGCAAAACTCTTTTTAAGAGAGCATGAAGACGTTGCCTTAGAAATTGAAAACAAAATCCGCGCAGATGCCGGACACATTACGACCGAGATGATCGGCGATAATGAACCGGACAATGATCTGGCTGCAGGAGAATAGATATTCTGCCTAAAATAAAAACCCCCAAGAATTTCGGGGGTTTTTATTTATAGAAAGCGATAAAACAGCTTCATCCATATATTAATACCGAATAATCTGCACAGCCTGAGGCGCGTTCTGCTCCATAATTCCCATCACAATACCGGTCAAAACAATCAAATAACTGACTCCGACTAAAGCCACTACTGCGATTCGGATGAGTTTTATCAGCATTTTGTCGCCCACAAACAAATTTCCCTGCGCATCCTTATTAATAAGGCACATATCAAGCAAAGCCCAAATCTGAACGGCAAACAAAGGCAGGAAAAGCAAAACCCAGGAAAAAAGCGTCAGCATCAACTGCGCAACGGCTCTGCGGATATAGCCGGCATAAAAATTATGTATGCCGAAATTGCCGAGAAAAGTCGCCAATAAAACATAAGCCACGCCATTCTTTGGAGAATTATCAGTTCCTTTTGCTGAAATTATTTCATCCTTAAGGCTGGAATATTCATCTTCCGTTACCAAATTTTTCTTTCGAAGTTCAGCCAATTTTTCCAAATCATCCAATTTTTGCATTGCTCTGCTCCATTTTCATTAAAATTATTAATTAAAATAGCCTATAAACGCAATTATTCAAGCAGATATAACTGTTTTTTTTGCTCTCGGATATTGAGAATTATTTAAAACTAATTATATAAATAAAAAATATTTAAACAAAAAATTGACAAATTTAAAAAAATAGTGTAAATGTATTACAAATTTTAACGTTTTATTAAACTTTTTGATTTTTTTAACCACATTTAAAATTGTGAGGATTTATGAAAAAGACTTTAGTTTTATCTCTTATGCTTTTGTTGTCCGGTTGCGCTTGCCTTGACGGTTTGTGCGGAGATGACGAAGAAATTGCTACACCCGTAACATCAACAAAAACCGTTTACCGCGGTTATGATGATAACGGCTGCAACCACTTAAACAGTGAAAACTGTGAAAGACGAATCCAAAACCGCTATGTTTACAACCAGCCTCAGGATTACTACATTTACAGCCAGCCGCAACCTCGCCGCATTGTTTATCGCCAGCCTGAACCGAAAATCGTTTACATCGAAAAACCGGCTCAGCAGGCTGTTGTAACGACCGAAACACAACAAAATACTGCAACTGTAAGCAAAACATTGGCTTCTTGCGGAGATATTAAAACAACCTCAAACGAAATGACTTTGCCGTCCAACACTTCTCCCTGCCCGTCAAAAGTAAAAGAAGTCAGAGAACCGGTTGAAGTCGTTTTCAAGAAAACAACATACAAAACAACTTACGAACCCAAAACAACCAAAACTGTAACCTATGAAAAAGAACCCTACAAACAGGTTAAAGAAGAAGTTGTTGTAAAAGAAACACAGACTGCACCCGAAACGGTGGAAACAATCACCACCACAACAACGACGACAACCACTTCCGAAAATTCTTTGGATGTGTTGCCGGCCGACGAAATCAAATGAGTTTATAATGTTTACATACACTAAACTCTGATTGATGGGAAAAGCCTCTGTTAATACAGAGGCTTTTCTTTTAATGGCACAGCCAACTTTAGATTTTGCCGTTTTGACAAAGCATTATACCGGACAAACACTGTTGATTTATTGGGTATCCCTATTTTTTCCACGGCGTCAGGCGAGGAAAAAAACGGGGTACATTTGCTTTATAAATATCATACACTTTCCCATAACGAGCCGACAGCTCTTTTTCTTCTACAAGCGGAAAATATAAAGCATTAATTAAAACAAAAAACACCAAATAACCAGACAAGACCATACTTTGAAACAGCAGGCATTCTCCGCCAAGCACAAAAAAAACACCTATCAGCATCGGATTCCGCACATAAGCATAAGGTCCTGTTACAATCAATTTATTAATCGGATTCCACGGCGCCGGAGAACCAAATTTAACAGAAGAAAACAAACGCATTGTAGAAATGATCAAATAAAATCCGCAAAAAAATAAAATCGCCATAACGACCAGCGCAACCGGCTGTGACAAATTAATCAGGCGAAATGTTGAAAAATAAAGAATAATTGCAGGAACACTAACCAACACGTTAAAAGGCAGAATCAAAATAGCTTTGAGCATTTTCCCTCTCTTAATTTTCATCAGGCAAACAAAGCCGAATAGTAAGAAAACCGGTATAAAGCTTTGAGCTTATAATTTAAAATTTCCAGTTTAGGCCGGCATTTGCCTCATAACTGCCGTCATCTTCAACATATTTGTTAAACTGACCGAAAATAACTGCCTGCTGATGCTGATACTCTGCGCGAGCGCTTAAAACGGCCCGATTACGCTGAACAGGATAATTGTTCAAACTATACACGCCTTCCATGCCGGACATTGACGCCGACATTCTGCGATAAGGATCTCCAAATTCATGATAAACCGTTCCGCCGGCACGCAGCCTTAATTCGTCTTCGCCAAATTTAAATGCCTTCTTAGCATACAATCCAATCCCGGCTTCTACAGACAGATTATTATTGCCGGCAATTTCAAGTTGCTGATTTTCTTTCATCTTATCTTGGTATAATCCCAAAACATTAAATTCAAATATCGGCTCAAAAACCAACATCTCCAAATCTATCTCATGACGCAATTCATTAGCCGCGCCATAATAAAAACTGTTGGTATCCGCCTGAAAGACACCGTTTGACGCAAAACGGCTGTAATCGCCCCAGCCATAACCGACCCTCGGCGTAGAAATAAATTCAAAATCATCTGTTTGATAAATTATCGGCGCAAACAACTGGACAAGATTTTCTTCCCGTTTATTACCGCCGTCATACTTGCTGTTATATTTAGAATAGCTTATTCCCCAACCGTAACGGAGCTGGTTGTCATATTTCTTGTCAAATATTCCGTAAATACTGTGAACATAGTCTTTGTAACCGGATAATTCCGATGTTCCTTCTTGGCGGCGGTAAAAATTGTCATAACCGACAATCGCCCGCTCCTCTTTTGTATCAGAATTAGTTAAAACCGTTTCGTTAAGGCTGCGATTCAAACTTTTTAAAATATCTAAATTCTGCTTGGCAAAATTCGGAAAGAAATTCAAGCCTAAGTTTTGGGTTGCCAGCGCAGAAAACTTTGAAGCGGAACTCGCCATCTTCAACTCATCAAATAAACCGGTATTATTTCCGTCAATATAGTTCTGCTCCAAAAATGCAGCCACAGAAGGCTTATCCGTCAATTCATTAAAATTTTTGCGCTCCATAACCACATCTTTGCCACCGTCGCTATTATCCTGTAAATAAGCGTCAAACATATACGAACCGGACTCGACTTTAATTCCTTTATCTTCACCTGAAAAGGCTTTCTCAGCGCTGTATTTGTCTTCATTGCTTCCGGTAACAATATCGGAAGAAGCAATAACATCGCCGGCAATTTCAGGAGCTTCAAAACTGCCGCCCTTGCCTAAGATAACGTGCCCCTCGCCAAAATTATCAAAATTCATGGCATAAGCGGAAGTCGTTGTTCCGGAATTTATATAAGAAGCCCCGTTTTTTAAACAGATAAAAGAAGAACAGCTTCCGGCAGCATATGCCTCATCCCCCTCAACAACATAAACATCGCTGACATTAGGCTTTTTAACTTCAATCGTTCCCTTATTTGTCAAGGCCGAATGCACGCCGTCCGCAACCATCGCAATATTATTTTCACCGTCAACCCGGATTAAACCATTATTCGTTGCCTGCGCATAAATATTGGCATCATCATCTGCTAACGGCTCTTCCCAAGGCATAGTCGCATACTTAACATGCATACCGTAAGCATTATTGGCACTGATTAAAATCTGACCGTTATTAACTATTTCGCCTTTGCGAACAGCCATGCCGACTATATTCCCTTGATTGGCAGATGATGTATCAACCGTTCCGTCATCTTTCTTAAATGAATCAAAAGCTTCAATCCGGATTGTTCTGTTATTTGTCAAAGTTCCGCTGTCTGCAATCATTCCTTTTATTGAAGAAATATTTTTTGCCTCGCTGCTGAGAAAAATTTCACCGTCATTCGTCATTGTGGCCGTATTATATGCCAAAATACCATTGGCAATGCCGGACTTTGTATCATTTACCGTTATTTTTCCGGTTGAAGTATTGCTAAAAGTTAAAGAACTTTCTTGTTTTTCAGGAAGGTCTCCTTCATTTTCTATCGGCTTTGCATACCCGTCTGCAACCCAAACAGCATACTGTCCGTCATTAATGGTCATCGTTCCGCTGTTGGTAAAATTAATATTGGCCGGAACATAAGTGACAGTTTCATCTCCGGATTCCGTAATCATATACCCGCGAAAACCGGCTAAAGTTGAAATCAAACTTCCTTCATTCGTAATTGTTCCGCTATTAGCCTGTAGTGCCGCCACTCCCGTCAACTGCCCGATTTCGTTAAGACTATCGTCATCTGCGGCAAAAACTCCGGTTTCAAACAAACTGCCCTTATTTGTAATGCCTCCGCTTTCAGAACTCATAGAACCGCCGCGGCTGTTAATAGAACCTTCATTTGTAAGGGAACCGCTTTCCGAGAGCATGGCAACAGCCGATGTCGTCAAACCGCTGTCAATCATTCCTTTGTTTTCCAGAGTACCGCTGTCGCCACCATACATTCCCATGCCGCCGCTGGAAATTATACCGTTGTTGATACCGCTGCCTGAAGCCGTTAAACCGGTTGTTCCCGCTTTGACTTTCCCGTCATTTGTGACACTTGAACCGAATAAACCGATTCTTTCGGCCGTAACGCTGCCGCTGGCTGTATTTATTATCTCACCGCCGCTTAATCCCGAACCGCCGGCTTCAACCGTTCCTTCATTGGTTATCTTTCCCGAAGAAACGATACCGCTGCCGCTTCCCGTCGCTTTAACAACCGCATTTTTGCCATTCAGAATATCGCCTGAAGTTCCGCTGATTCCCATGCTGCCGTTTTTAACTTCAATAACGCCGTTATTCGTTATTACGGCTGAGTTATCAACTTTAATACCGATACTGCCGGTTCCGCTGACTTCAATCCTGTTATTATTAACAGCTTCCCCTTTATAAATTTTAATACCGGCTCCGTTTTGGCCCCCGCCGGTTTCCGCAACGATTATATTCCCGTTATTGGTAATTTTTCCTTCTTTGGTATATATCCCCGTACCGCCGTTGCCGGAATCTGTTATGGATATATCGCCGTTGTTAACGACATCGCCGCCTTCATAAATCCATATAGCCGTCATAGAACCGCCCAAAAAATCCGTTTTGGATCCGTTTAAAACAATCTGACCGCTGTTCTGAACCTTGCCTTTGCCCCAAAGCCAAATGCCTGAATTATCATCACCGGTCATTTCTATTTTGCCTGTGTTGGTAATCTGATTGGTTGTTGACGAAAAAATACCCATACTCTGGTTGGCAGTAACCGTAATTTTGCCGGCATTATAAATATCTCCGGCAACCGGATTTGCCGCATTGACGACACAAGCGGTATTATCAGGATTATACACGCTGACCACACAAGACATAATGCCTTTGCCGTATTTCCCGCCGGAAGTAATATTGATATCTCCGGTATTGTAAACATAACCGTTTTGCGCAAAAATGCCGCCCCAGTGGTTTTTATTATCATCGCTAGAAGTCGTATTGCTGACTTGAATGGAATTTTTATTTATAATATTTGAATTGCCCGGATTATATACGCCCCAATAATTGTTTTGAGAAGTCGAAGGTGTTTCAACCACGTTTTTGTTAATATTGTCAGGAACCGCATATGGCACACCGGAAACACCGTGCAAACCGGAAAGGATATTTTCCTCAGGACTAAGATCATCATCTCCGCCGCCGCTGCTGCTGAATGCTATTGCCAAACCGCCGCCAACCAAACCTATACCGGCTATTGTCCACATCCGGTCACGCGCATCGGCTGAAAAAAATCCATCATCAGGAGAATAATCAATATGACCGTATCTCCCCTGGCTGACGCGCCCTTGCCGATAATCGCCATAATCCTGACGATAACTTCCCGAATTGTTTGCTTGTCTGTAGTTGCTGGAACTTTGAGAACTGTTGCCGGTAGCCTGGCGTATAAAAGCTTCTCTGCGCTCCTGCGGAATTTTTTTCACACAATCATGATTGACATTGGCGCCCAGACTTTTAAAAACCTTAAAAGCAACATAATCCTGACGATAAACAGCCACGCATAAACCGGTAAAACCGTTATGATTTACGCTGTCAATATCCATACCGCGATCAACAGCATTTTTAAGGACATGGGCTTTGCCTTGCGCCGCAAAATTATACATAGCGCCAAAATTAGCCGGAGCCATACCTGCTTCAGCTTCCGCACCCCACGCTAACAGAGATGCCACACCCAATATATGCCAAACTTTGTTTGCCAAAATTTCCACCTTTGATATATCAATGCATTCATTTTTATACAAAAACACATATGCAAACAACAGATTTAACAAAGTTATCAAATGCTATTTAACACAATTGCGGTTCGATAGACAAATTTATTTTTTTGTCAAACAACATTGACAGGCTATCAAATTTATAGTATAAACTATCTTGAAAAAATATTATGAAGATTAAGATTATACCTCTAAAAACGTCAGTTTTACCACTATTTTGCTCATAATATTTTTTTTATAAATTTTATTCACCAAATCTAATTAAAAATTATTATGAGTAAGCAATATCAACCGACTTGCTACGAGCAAATCATTGCAGAACTGGTAAAGAACCCTACAGCCGAAATTTTCTACGAAGATTACCCTGAATTTGAACAACGCGGACACACGGAAAGCGAAGTCAAAACCTGGCTTGATTATGCCAATCTGGCACTTTTTCTGATGAACTGTTCCGGCAAAATCAACCAGAAAAAAGCTTTTGCCCGCGCCGTTGTTTCATTTTATCGTGAAAAAACGATAACGGCAATGAACTCTCTTCTGGCCGCCGCAGTTCCTCTGGAACTGGATTTGAAGTTGGACAATCTGCCCTGGCAGTTGAAAAACATCAAAAACAATCCGATAATAAACTACCGCCTGTTGCCTGATGAAATATCAACAATCCTTCAGGCAGAACGCCTCGGCCGCGGCCATCAGGGAACAATTCTTTCCTATGAAGACAAATACGGCAAAAAAAGCGTCGTCAGCACAGGCTATCGGAAAATCGTTTCAAACCTCGGCGGCAGAAAAGACATTTTCGTTGTTTTTTCCGGCCACCAGCAAACCGGTCCCAAAGCAGCAGAAGCAATTTACCGTTACATTGCAATCAACGAAAAATTGCCCGAAGGCGTTATCTTCCTAGGTTTGGAAGATAACCAAAACTTAACCGAGTTCAATGATGCATTTGTCATTCGCCAAAAATCGGAATACCAAATGTATTATAACGAACTCAAAGCGCTGGGTCTTCCCGAAAAATGGCTTGACCAGCTGGCAATGATTCCGACTGATACGGATACTTTCCAAAACATAGGTTTTCTTGTCAACACCCTGAAAAAATACAGGCTCGACAACGTAAACTTATATTTCATAAGCTATCCGGCCTATCAACTGCGCGTTGCAACCGAGTTTGCTTTCGGACTGACTGCCCGCGAAGATGCGCCCGACTGCCATATCTTCATCGCAGACATTGCGCCAAAGAGATTTGCAGACAAGGACGAAGCCTTCCAAGCCCTGATGTGCGGAACCATAAACATGGAAGAATACAATCATCTTGACTTCGATGATTTCCGCATTCTGAGCTATGACAAACCGGAAATGCAATTGTTGGACTTATCTCTGGCTAACTGCGTGGCACATCTTTACCGCGAACACGGAAAAACAAGATTTGCCATACCGGAATTAGTCCAATATCCGGATTGCTTCAAAGCTCTGGCCCCGCTCGGATTAGGATACTCCTACCCGAATGTCGTTAACGAACTTTGCGGTACGGACGAAACAGTTGCCGGCATCCTCAAAATCATGCGAACCCTGATGCTCGATGAGCATGATAAAGGTTTAAGCGGTGCCAGCCAAGACGCCCAGCAACAATGGTATGTCAATCAGACGGGGCAAAAATTGGTTGCAAAAAAACTGACAACGCCAAACATTCTTAAAAACGGTTGCCAAATGACCGTAAAAGAATTTTTGAGTGAAATCCTTGGTTAACAATTTTGTTAGCCTCTCTAATTAACAAAGACGAATACCGTGCAAGGTATTCGTCTTTGTTTTTTTCTATAATTTATTTAAAATCGGCTATTGACAATCGTATATGAAATATGTGATATATAAAAGCGCTGAAACAAACGAATGGTCTCGTAGCTCAGCTGGATAGAGCAACAGCCTTCTAAGCTGTGGGTCAGAGGTTCGAATCCTCTCGAGATCGCCAATCAAAAAAAACACTCTTTCGAGAGTGTTTTTTTTGATTCTGAGAGATCGCAGGATTTGAACCTCTGAAGAAAGAGGTTCGACTACCAGGCAAAGGCAGACGGAAGTATGACGCTCGGCTGGCCGATTGCCGCCCGTGCACGCCGCGAAGCAAGTCATCCTCTCGAGATCGCCAATCAAAAAAAACACTCTTTCGAGAGTGTTTTTTTTGATTCTGAGAGATCGCAGGATTTGAACCTCTGAAGAAAGAGGTTCGACTACCAGGCAAAGGCAGACGGAAGTATGACGCTCGGCTGGCCGATTGCCGCCCGTGCACGCCGCGAAGCAAGTCATCCTCTCGAGATCGCCAATTCAAACCCTAGGAAATCCTAGTTTTTTTATTTACAAAAGCCATAACTATTTCAATATAAAAATGCTATTTTGTGTAAGTTTGATCGAGTCTTTTTTATTAAAGTTGCACAAAACTTGCACAAAAAGCAGCGTAGTCATCCTCTCGAGATCACCAATCAAAAAAAACACTCCTTCGGGAGTGTTTTTTTTAATTCTGTCTGTCAAAATAGAAAAACAAAATGCCTAACTGTTTATAAAATCAGCAACCTTTTGCATTTCATCTTCACTCATCCGATGAGCAAGCCCGTCAAAGTCAAAAAATTCAAAATCAATCTGATGGCTTTTCAACCACGCCAACGTATCGGGAACCGTCTTATACTGAACCGTCGTGTCAACTTTTCCGTGCAGCAGCAAAAACGGCGGACGGGAAACAATTTCTGTCGCCAGTCTGTCTTTACCGGCAATAATTCCGGCCACGGAAATACAACCTCCGAGCTGCCGAGAACGGGATAACGCCGTATAAATAGAAATCATTGCTCCCTGAGAAAAACCCATAAGATATGTATTGTCATCAGCTACATTCCATAAACGTTGTTGCTCATCAATAAATTCATTCATCTGAGTCGCCGTTTGAGAAAAATCATCTCCGAGCCTATTAAAAATATCAAAGATTTCAGCTGTCGGAGTTGCAGAATCCTTAAATTTTATTTCCGGATCTGACTTAAAAAAGCTCAGCCATTGCAAATTTTCCGCATTTTTTTCACAAGTATACGGCGCTCTCGGCACAACAATGACCGCATTTTCCAATTTTTCACTAAGCCATTGAATCGCATAGTGAATTGCCTCAGGAGAACCATTATAACCATGGACAAAAATAACCAATTTATCGGGATTTTCGCCGCATTTTCCGCATTTGTAACATTTATTATTAAAAAGTGACACCACAAAACTCCTTTTTCAGTATATAGAGATATAATATTTCATAACTCACATAAAAATTTTGTACAAGTAGAAAAAAAATGCAAACTAATCCATTAGCAAAAGCAATCAGAGCTGCTTTTATAAGCAATGTAACAAATCAACCGCTTTTGCAACAAAATGACGAACAAAAACGCAATACGCTTGGCAATATACTGAAGCATAAGCGCATTTGCCGTTTTGAACAAGCCATTAACCGTTTCTTATCCCGTTGCGGAGAAAAAACGGTTCCGACACTGCCACACAACATAGATGAAAAAAATCTATTGACTTTTTCCTTGCAGTTGAGCGGGTATATCCGAGATGCGCAAGAGGTTTTTGAAACTTTGAGCAACACCCAAGCAACGGCACCGGAGCTGATTGAGCTTTATCAAGCCGCTGCTCAATATTCGGTAGATTGCTCCGGCAATATCGAAAATAGTAAATATGTATTTCATAAAAACTGTGACTATCAATTTTGGAAGATACACAATCCTGATACAATCAGCCATGCAAAGTTCAATAATTACGGTTTTATTGTCAATCCCGAAAGGCACAATCTCTTTTTATCCATGCCATTCCATGTACAAGGAGAGCAGGAAGTTTTGCAATTCTGGACATCTGAATTTATGGGGAAAACTTTAGATAACAAAAAGATTTTTGGTTCGGAAGCAGACGTTTATTTAGCGCATTTTCCAATCGAACAGCCCCGAGGCGAAAAATTTGCTCTATGTTTAAAAACTATTCGCAATCCTGAAAATTACTTTACAAACGTTGACATGAACTTTGTTGCTAAAAATTTTTCCCGTTTTTTAGGCAAAGAAATAAAAATAGACGATAAATATAACATCAAATCAGGTTCGCCTCATGATAAAGAAACATTCAAACGCTGCTGCGGGAACATAACAATTGTCGGTTATTGTGCCGGAATGGCTCACGCACACCGTTGGATAAACGCTTTTTCACATTTAGCAGAACAAATTTATGACAAACAAACCGTCAAAGAAGCTTTGCAAAATATTTTCGTTGTCAGTTATGCCTTTTTGCCAATACAAAAAAACAGCAAATACTCAGGAATGCATTTTATGAGCAACTACGCTGATGACCACTTGCGCAAAGAACCGTTCATTAATATGTTTAATCCCGAACAATACAAGCTATGCCGTTTTCAAGAAAATGATAAAGGAAACTACAGGTTAACAACAATGGAAGACGGCAGAAATTTCATTATAGCTATGAAACTGCCGCAGGATTTTACAACCAAAGATGAAAAGGGCAATGAAATCAGGTTGAAAAATGAAGAAAACGGTCATCATATGGGCTTTGTCACTAAGAAAAACTCAGCCGTTGCCGATAACACTCCGTTCCATACGTTTTCACTCGCTTTGGAAAATGCAAGCCTTGGCAAACGCGGATTGCAGATTTTGGCAAACCCGCAGTCTCAATTATTGCTATTGCCGCAATTAGGAAAATACCGCGATTAAAATTATTTTTCACAAGTCCGCAATCCACAAAAAAAGCGCCCAAAGGCGCTTTTTTTATTGGTCGGGACGATAGGATTGACTCCGTTTCACTCCATCGCACGGGCGCTCATCTGCTTTCAGCAGACCGCGATACTTCCGTCTCGCTCTCGCTGGTTGTCGAACCTACTTTTTCGTAGGTTCAAATCCAAGTCCGCAATCCAATAAAAAAAGCACCCTCCGGTGCTTTTTTTATTGGTCGGGACTATAGGATTCGAACCTACGACATCTTGCTCCCAAAGCAAGCGCTCTACCAGGCTGAGCTAAGTCCCGATTATATCTGGTATTCAAAATAATATTTAATTAAGGCTTTGGGCGCTCTATTTAACTCCCAAGCGCTCTTATATTTACCGTTTTAATTTTATTTTGCAAGCACTTTTTTTAGCCTAAATTAAACCGGCATCGCGAAAGCTGTAATAACCAAACTTACCGACAATCACATGATCATGTAAAACAATACCCATTGCATCTAAAGCTTCTTTGACTTTACGGGTAACATCAATATCTGCTTTTGACGGAGTCGTATCCCCCGTCGGGTGGTTGTGAACCATAATCACAGCACTGGCTTTTTTCTCCAGCGCGGCTTTAACAACTTCCCGCGGATGAATAGCCACGTGGTTAACAGTCCCTTTTTGCTGGACATTTTCACCTATCACCATATTCTTGCCGTTCAGATAAATTAACCTGAATTCTTCCACATCCTGATAAGCCATACTCATACGGCAATAATCAACCAAAGCATCCATACTGGCAATAACGGGAGCATCCGAATTTTTAAGCACTTCCCAACTCAGGCGTTTAGAAGCTTCCTGCACCATTTTCAAAGCAAAAACCGTATTTTCACCGACACCGCTGACGGCGAGTAAATCCTCGCTTTTAGCACTGATTACATCTGCAAAACTTCCGAATTTTGCAATCAATTGTTTCGCTAAAGGCTTAACATCGCGTCTGGGAATAGCAATCGTCAGATAAGCTTCCAAAAGCTCATAATCAGCAAAAGAGGAGCCTCCGTTTTTCAAAAATTTATCCCTGATTCTTTGCCTGTGTCCGTCACTCGAAATATTTGCTTTATCTGTCATATGCCAATCCCATTTTAACGCAGCGCAAATTTTACTTATACGGCGGCTTGTCAAGCCCGGCAGGAGATAACGTAAATATCTCGGCTCCGTCAGAAGTCACGCCGAGCGAATGTTCAAATTGGGCGGATAAAGATTTATCTCTGGTTACTGAAGTCCAGCCGTCGGCTAAAATAATGCCGTCAGGACGCCCGATATTAATCATCGGCTCAATCGTAAAAAACATGCCCTCTTCCATAACCGGTCCGGTTCCTTTGCGGCCGACATGCATAACATTCGGCGCATCATGAAATACCTTGCCCAAACCATGCCCGCAAAACATATCGACGATACCATATCCGTAGCGGCCGGCAATATCTTCGATAACCGCGCCGATATCCCCCATTCTTGCGCCCGGTTTAACAACATCAATCGCCCGCATCATGCATTCATAAGTCACATCGCACAGCCTTGTCGCTTTGAGCTTCGGTTTGCCGGCATAATACATACGGCTGGTATCGCCATACCAACCGTCTAAAATGCAGGTTACGTCAATATTCAAAATATCGCCGTCGGCCAGCTTGCGCTCATAGCTTGGAATGCCGTGGCAGATAACATGGTTGATTGAAATACAGACCGATTTCGGATAGCCGCGATATCCCAAGCAAGCGGGAATAGCCCCGCGGCTGGTAAAAAACTCACGGCATAAATCGTCCAATTCGCCGGTAGAAACGCCGACTTTTACAAAATCCGTAATATAATCCAGACATTCGGCAGCAAGCCTGCCTGCTTTGCGCATGCCTTCAAAATCTTCCTTCTCATAAAGGGTGATTCCGTCTTTTCTCTTAGTTGCCAAGATAAACCTCTTATTTCTTTCTTAAACACTGATATTCATTTTATTTGCAATGGATATACTTTTTTTGCTCAAGTTGCAACCATAACAAACAAACTCTAAACCGTTTTTTGCTTCTTCAAAAATTCTTGCGGCGGAAATCGGGTCGATCGTCCACGAAAACTTCGCTTCCAGACAATCCATACGCGGCACAATCAACACAACTACGGTTCGAAAACCTTTTGCGCGCATTTTTTTCATTTCTTCAAACATTTCCATGTCAAAAAAATTGACTTTTGACGGAAACACCGCTTTGCCGTCTTGCTTATTGTAAATAGGCCGTAAGCTGACATAACACTTTTCCTGCGGATTGCTCAATTCAAAATCCAAATGCGGAAGCCGGTCAGCCAGCGTCATATGGCGGATTTTTTTATATTGGACAAAGTCTTCCATAATCCGATTTTTAAAAGCTTCGGCAAAAAGTTTGGGAATTCCCCTCTGATTGACGGCAACCCAGCCGTCACCCTTGTTAATCGCCTGCACTTCATAACGCAGTTTGCGAAAACGGCTTTTAATGCGGGTAACCCAAACCTCTGCCCCTTTGTCATACAAATTGGGAAAAATACATTCGTCAGAGCAAAAAGCAGACACCACAGAATCATCTCTGAGCTTAACATCAACTATCAGGCGTTTATAACGGCGGACAACTTCCGCCTTTATGAGTTCTATATCAAAATCCACTGTTGTTTCCCCAACACATAACCGGAGCTATTCTAAAATGGGAATAGCTTTAAGTCAACAAAGCATTGAAAAGAGAAAATAAGTTGTTAAATCATATTTCTAAACTAAAACCTGAAGGAAAGCCATGAAAAATCTGCCAAAATTAATATACGCGCTGCTGAGCGTTTTTATTGTTGCTTTCATCTCGTCTTATTTTACCGGACAAGGAGTCAATTCATGGTATCATAACGCCGCCTCAAGCCGGTTTACGCCGCCCGATTCTGTTTTTCTCGTAGTTTGGAGCATACTCTATTTGCTTATGGCGTTATCTTTTTACGGAATTTTAACGCTTCCTTATACTAAAAAAACGCTGGATGCCAAACTGCTGTTTTTAAGCCAGCTGCTGCTGAATATCGTTTGGTGCTTTACATTCTTTTATGCCAAACAATTGGTTGTCGGCTTCGGGGTTATCCTAATACTGGATTACCTCGTTTATAAAACAATATCAGCCTTCCGGCAACTGCGTCCGGCAAGCGCCTTTTTGCTTTATCCTTACTTTTTATGGCTGTGCTACGCCTCGTTCCTCAATCTGATTTTTGTGATAAACAACGGATTAATTATAGATTTTTAGCCCGAAATATCAAAATTTTGCTAGACACGGCATAAACTTTGCTCTAAAAATAGCAGGTTAATTTAATTTGAAAATTTTGACTTTTGGGAAGTAAAAATGACCACAACATTAAAAGATATACGCAGCACGTATCTGAATTTTTTTGCAAAAAACGGACATAAAATCATTCCGTCCTCTTCATTGGTGCCTGATAACGATCCGACCCTGATGTTCACCAATTCAGGTATGGTACAGTTCAAAAATATTTTCACCGGCAACGAAACGCGCGACTACAAACGAGCGACCACTTCCCAAAAATCCGTTCGCGCCGGCGGCAAACATAATGACTTGGACAATGTCGGATACACCGTACGCCACCACACATTTTTTGAAATGCTCGGAAACTTCTCTTTCGGCGATTATTTCAAAGACGAAGCTATTGCCTGGGCTTGGGAACTGGTAACCAAAGAATTCGGGCTGCCGAAAGATAAATTGGCCGTTACTTATTATCATACGGACGAACAGGCTCGCGAAATTTGGAAAAAAGTTTCCGGCCTGCCTGACGATCGCATTATCAGCATTGCCACCAAAGATAATTTCTGGCAAATGGGCGATACCGGCCCTTGCGGCCCCTGCTCTGAAATTTTTTATGACCACGGTCCGGAAGTCTGGGGCGGCCTGCCCGGCACGCCGGAAGAAGACGGCGACCGCTGGATTGAAATTTGGAACCTTGTATTTGACCAGTTTGAAGACTTGCCCGATGGCACCCGCATTCCGTTAAAACATCCGTCTATTGATACGGGCATGGGTTTGGAACGCATTTCTGCCATTTTGCAGGGCGTACATTCCAACTACGAAATTGATTTGTTCCAAAATCTGATTAAAGCCATTGCCGATTTGGCAAATTCGGACCCGAACGGCCCGCTGAAAGCTTCGCACAACGTCATTGCCGACCATTTGCGTTCAACCAGCTTTTTGATTGCCGATGGCGTTATGCCCTCCAACGAAGGGCGCGGCTACGTCTTGCGCCGCATTATGCGCCGCGCAATGCGCCATGCTTACCTTTTGGGCGTGAAAGAACCGATGATGTACAAACTTCTGCCCGCCTTGCAAAAAGAAATGGGCGAAGCTTATCCTGAATTGCATCGTGCGGAAGCCCTGATTACCGAAACAATCAAAGCCGAAGAAATGCGCTTTTTGAAAACGCTTGATAAAGGCATGCGTCTTCTTGATGATGAAGCAAGAAATCTTAAAGAAGGAGATGAACTTTCCGGTGCTACCGCGTTCAAATTGTACGATACTTACGGTTTCCCGTTAGACCTGACTCAAGATGCTCTGCGCAACAAAAATATGCAAGTCGATGTCAAAGGTTTTGATGAAGCAATGGAAAAACAGCGTGCCGAAGCCCGTAAAAACTGGGCTGGTTCAGGCGATGCCGGAACCGAAAAAGTCTGGTTTGAAATTCAGGACAAATTAGGCGCTGCCGATTTCTTGGGCTATAATACGACAAAAGCGGAATGCCTTGTGAAAGCATTGATTGTTGACGGCAAAGAAGTTGACGCTGTCAATAGCGGCGAATTTTATCTCGTTGCCAACCAAACGCCTTTTTACGGCGAAATGGGCGGACAAGTCGGCGACATCGGCAAAATTTACGGCTCAAACTGTGAAATTGAAGTAACCGACACCAAAAAGAAACTGCATGAAATTACGGCTCATGTCTGCAAACTGGTTAAAGGCGAAGTTAAAGTCGGCGATACTCTCACCTTTGCCGTTGATGAACAAAACCGCGCCGATATTGCAGCAAACCATACGGTTACGCATATTCTGCACAAAGTTTTGCGAGACATGCTCGGTACGCACGTTACCCAAAAAGGTTCTTACGTCGCGGCAGACCGCATGCGTTTTGACATTTCCCACCACAAACAGATTTCCGATACCGAATTGAGAGAAGCTGAAAATCGTGTCAACCAAATCATTCGCGAAAACCATAAAGTCATTACGCGCATTATGAATCAGGAAGATGCCATTTCCGAAGGCGCCATGGCTTTGTTCGGCGAAAAATACGGCGATGAAGTCCGCGTTGTATCAATTTGCGATCAAGATGACAGCTGCTTTATATCAACAGAGTTATGCGGCGGGACGCATGTTAAATCAACCGGAGACATCGGCTATTTCAATATCGTTTCGGAATCTGCCGTCGGTGCAGGTTTGCGCCGTATTGAATGCGTTACCGGCCATCATGCGGAAAAATATGTCCAAGACATTGAAGATAAACTCCACCGTATAGGCCAGACGCTGAAATCTGATTTTGGCAGCATTGAAACCCGCATCGCACAGCTTTTGGAAGAAAAGAAAAAGCTCGAAGCAGACATTTTCAATTTGAAAAAGACTTTTGTCAGCCACAAAAGCGCTGATAACAAAGACAAAATTGAAGAAGTCAACGGCGTCAAATTCGTAGGTAAAAGCCTGCAAAATATTCAAGCTAAAGAACTGAAAGCCTTTGTTGACGAAATCAAAGAAAATATCGGTTCAGGCATTGTTGTATTGGCGTCTGACAATGACGGCAAAGCATCAATTGTCGTCGGCGTCACCAATGATTTGACCGGCAAATATTCGGCTGTCGACTTAGTCAGACTGGCATCCGCCAAAGTCGGGGGACAAGGCGGCGGCGGACGTCCGGACATGGCTCAGGCCGGCGGCCCTGACGGCAGCAAAATCAAAGAAGCTGTCGAAACCGTTAAACAAGCAATCTAAAACAGGCCCCTCAAACGAGGGGCTTTTATTTTTCCACTAAGAGTTTTTTATTTATTAATTTTCTATTGCATTAATTCTAAAAACTGCTAAAAAATTTTCATGAAAACAAAAAAAACAATCATAACAGGTAAACCGATGATAAATCCGCTGCGTTTCAGATTTCAACAACAGTTAAAGAGATTTGTTCCCCAAATCAAAGTAAATAAATCTTACAAAAAAGAAATTTACCGCAAAGCAATCCACTTGAGTTCGTTATGGATTCCAGCATTGATTTATTTTGCCCACCCAGGATTTGCCGTCACTGTCTTTTCTATTTTGTTTGCCGGAGATGCCGTGTTGGAATACGGCAATTACAAACACTGGCCTTGGGCAAGACAGACATTCGGCCGCCTGTTTTTCAAAACATTGCGCAATAAAGAAACCAAAAGAATATATTTTCAAGTCAGCGGTTCGCTTTATGTCTTATTGGCGGCAATCTCATGCACTTTGCTTTTTTCCAAACCGGTAGCCGCCATAGCTATGACCGTTATGCTTATTTCAGATACTGTTGCTGCCCTCATCGGCAAAGCCTGCGGCACAAGAAAACTCTACCGGCACAAATCCATGGAAGGCACTTTTGCCTTTTTTCTCAGCGCCCTGTTTATCAACATGCTTTACGAACCTGTTTTCCATTTCACTTATGCCGGTGTTTTGGCCTGTTTGGCTGCCACTATTGCCGAAATGTATGAAGACAAACTGGAAGTTGACGATAACCTTTCAATTCCGTTGTTTGTAGGAACAATTTTAACAGTCCTCGGATAAATATATCAAACCGGAAATGTTACAGTTTTTTGACAAAATTATTTTTTTGTCATTTTGCGCTTGAGCATATCCTCAAAATATGCTTTAATCCTTTTATCAAAATAAGCATTATCACTAAGACTATAAACCCAAATACAAAAAAAATGAAAAATTTCAAAGAAATCGCAATGAACGCATTCGCAGGTATGGTAGAAACTTCTGGTGTCAACTTTATAAGCGGCTACATTATGCCCTTCGAAGAAACAAGCAGAAACCACTGGCCGGCCAATAAAACCGTCTTCGGACTTATCGGCACCTGCGGCAACAAAGTTCTGGTTTACCGCATGGGAACCCGCGACACTGAAATTCTCGATGCCGACAAATGCTATTATCCCAAGCAAGTCGGCGACACCATCAAAGTTGACCTCAAACACATGATGTTGACCGGTGTCAAAAACGGCATTCCCCAATATCGGGAAGTTGACCGCCGCGCCTAAAACGCAAAAAAATACCGGCAAAAGCCTTATTGCTCAATGCAGTAAGGCTTTTGCCTTTTTTAATACGGTTTCACACACCCGTAAAATCCTCTTCCCGTTGAAAAATATAAATAAATAAAAATCTCCGTTTAAAAAGAAAATTTCCCTTGCTTTTTGGCATGCGGAAGACTACATTAAAGCCATTGTAAATACAATTGATTTTATTTCTTATTTTGAATTTGATTTTTTTCGTGTTTAATAACATATTTTTTAACCCAAAAAACAACTATTATGTATTACAAAAAAGAACTGACGCCTGAGACGCTGCAAGCGCTGAAACAGAGTGTTGCCCAGAGCAGCTTAACCGCTTATTGCAAGGGAAACAAATTGACCCCATGCGGCGAATTTGAAGAAGCAACAGCCCTTCACATCCGCGTTTACATGGACAAATCATCGTTCAGAACCAGTTGTAACTGCTATGCCCTTACGGCTACTGACCGCAACGGTATCAAACATCTGGTCATCGCAGAGATGTTCCGTGGCAAAATTGCCGAGTTCCTCTTTGATAACTTCTTTGAAACGTTGGAAGACGGTCAAAAAGTATCCAAAGGCGAACTTCAAGCACGGGTCGAAGCGAACGAATATTCACGCCTGAACGACAGTTTCTCAATCAATGACGTCATTGTATTCAAAAACGTTGCTCCTGACGGAACGGTTTTCTACGCTCCGAAAGATGAGGAAAAATAATCTCCTCTGTCAGGATAATTAAAAGAAATAAAGGAGTATCCTAACAAAGATACTCCTTTTCTTTATTATCTTCCGGAAGATCCGAATCCCCCCGCGCCGCGATCCGTCGCCAATTTGTCAAAATCATCCTCGCTGACCTCAATGAATTCCGCCCGATACGGAAACGGCAGTTCAACCTGGGCAATTTTATCTCCCGGATGAATGATATAATCATTTTTGCCGTCATTGTTATTAGTATTGAGCATAATCACTTTCCACTCGCCGCGATAATCGCTGTCGATAATGCCGCCTATTGCAATCATACCGTTTTTAAATGCCAAACCGCTGCGGGAATTAATCCGGAACCACAAAGGGCTTTCCGGTGCCGTTTTAATTGCGGTCGGAACGGCAAAACGTTCGCCGCCTTTAACAGTTATCGGTTCGCTTATTGCCGCACAAATATCAAAACAAGCTGATTCCGGCGTTGAATAAGCCAAATTAGCCTTATTTTCTACATAATGCTCCATTTTTACATATTTGACAGGTGTTTTAATATAAGTAATTGCCATAATTTTCTCCTTCGTGGCAATGCTATTTATTTCCTCTGATTTTGACAAGAGCCAAATTTTTTAAATGTATAACTTATGCTTGAACATCGACAAATGAGTATCCGTAAGCTACATTTGCCCTATAAAAAACTACACGCAAAGGAATCCGAAAATGGTTAAAATTGTAAGCCCGAATATTGAGGTCATTACACCGCTTGACGGGGATTATATTCTCAAGCATCTGGAACGCTGCGCCCGCAATTGCTACAAAAGCGAAGACAAAATCACGGCAGATTCGGCACAAAAAATGATAAAAAAGCTGATTGACCTCGGCCATGAAGCTATGATAGAGCATTTTTCGGTAACGGTCAAACTCACAACGGATGTCGGCGCTTATAAAGACCTAACCCGCCACAGACACGCCAGCTTTGCCATTGAAAGCACCCGTTTTTGCAACTATTCCAAAGGAAAATACGGCAATGAGCTGACATTCATGAAACCAAGCAACATGGAAGAAGGTTCCGATATTTATAATATTTGGTATCAGGCAATGGCCGATATAGAAAAACATTACCTGAGCATGGCCGCCAAAGGCGCTGCCGTCGATCAGTTGCGAATGCTCCTGCCCCATTCAACCAAAGCAGACGTCTTTATGACAGCCAACCTGCGCGAATGGCGCCACATATTCAAGCTGCGTTGCGCTCCGGCAACACATCCGAGCGTCAGAGAAATCATGACCATGCTGTTAAACGAATTCCGTTCCCAATTGCCGGTCTTGTTTGACGATATTCCTTATGGCAAAGAAAATGCTTTAGATACTGCCGCAGAATAAAACGCCGCAAAACAATTAAAACCCCTTGATTTTTATTAAGGGGTTTTCTTTATCGCTTGAAAATTTCCAAACATTTATTTATATTAAAAGAGTTGAGCAATCAACTATGGTACTAGAGGCTGTATGAAATAGGCTTTCAAGACCCGGGGGCAGTACCCGGCACCTCCACCAAAAAACTACACAGGCATAAAACTTGCCTTATAAAAAGTATATTTGGAAGAGTGTGTTTGCTGCGCCGTTAATTTTTTTCGAAGTGTACAAAAACAGTACATGAGAATAAAAATTAACAAGCATGAAACACGCTATGCCAAACATAACGGGGGTGAAACAGGCTTGATTGGGAGCAGTAAAGATATGTATGCTGTGCTCGGTGAGATACCACCGTTATCGGTTCAAATTTAAATGAATGCTAACGATAATAACGTAGCTCCTGTTGCAATCGCTGCTTAATTGCAGTCCGCAACAAACGAAATCCTTTTAACTTAGGATAGTTAAAAGTGGGGTTGGGCCGCCCAGCAACAGAAAGGCCCGTTTATTTAACTTATTTCGGGAAATGATGATGCAGGAATTTATTAGCGAAATCAATTATGACAAACTGATTGAAAAATCGTTGAAAAACGTTGTCGTTGAAGCATTAAAAATAGCTGAAAAGCAAGGTTTGCCCGGCGAACATCACTTTTACATCACATTCAAAACCAATCACCCTTCATCAAAAGTTTCTCCTCAGCTAAAAAATCAATATCCTGAGGAAATGACTATTGTTTTGCAGCACCAGTTTTCCAACCTTTTGGTTGAGAGTTCTTTCTTCTCTGTCGATTTAAGTTTCGGCGGAGTCTTGCAAACCTTAGTTATTCCGTTTGACGCAATTACCTATTTCGCCGATCCTCACGCCAAATTCGGTTTAAGCTTCAATCTGAATGAAGACAGCTTAAATAAAGAACTCGATACGCCTGCTGTATTTGATGAAGAAAACGAAGCTAAAAAAGTCTCAGGTTCGGCAACCGTTATTTCTATTGATGCTTTCCGCAAAAAAAATTAAATGAAAAAAATTTCCGTCATCATTGCCAACCGGCATCAAACAAGCATTTCTCTGGAAAACGAATTTTGGATAGAATTTCAAAAAATTGCCAAAGATAAAAATATAAGTATCAATCAATTAGTTACGGAAATTGATTCAACGCGCGAACAAGAAAACTTATCAAGTACAATCCGCATTTACATTCTAAACCACATAAAAAACAAAAAGCCTGAAGCATAAGCTCAGGCTTTTTGTCTGCATAAAGAAACTTTCAGCATTCCAAATACTCAACCAGCAAATCCAACATCTTTGGAAAACGCAGATACATCCGGCAGTCATCAACATGGCCGTCCATGTGTAAAACCAACGATTCCGAACAGTCAAAAATGTCACAGAGAAACTCTACATCGCCATAGAACGATTTATAAAAGTTTGCATAAACACTTTGAACATATCCGAAAATAATGCTGTTATAAGGAAAGCTCCTATATAACGCTTCATCCAAATATTCCAGAGGATTCATTAATTTCGCCGAAAGCCCCGTCTGCTTACGCTTTTCCTGATTGCATTTGCAAAAAAGAAGGCGGATATACTCCAAGCCAACCGTCTTTTCAGGATGTTTTTGACAAAGCTCCTCATAGAAAAAACACTGAAACGGGAACATGTTATTTTCCGTATGTAAAGCCAAATCTGCAAAATATGCTTTCAACTCTTGACGAAAAACAGCAAGCCTCTTGACATTTCCCGCAATGATTTGAGCCAAGACCTGATTTTTTTCAGTATCAGCCTGCCAGAAGACTTTATCATCCACAGCCTCTCGAACAACAAGTCTGCGAGGATCAATCGTTATCGTCTTCTTATATATTCCTGCATATTTTTCCCGAAAAAGAAAACGTTTCCACCAAGGATTCTTCGTCAGGCAATGAGAGAAATCCGGATAATCCGAACGGTATGTCCGATTACAAAACTCATCGGGTTTTTCCAACGAAACAAGAGCAAGGCGCTGCATGCCGTTTTTATTCTCATAATCGCGGATACGATAACTTTCGGTTTTGGTTATCCATGTTAAGATTTTTTCTTTATCCATAAGCCAAATAAGATTTTAATAATGAATATACTAAGAATTAAATTAAGCACATATTAACGCCCCATTATCATTTTGTCAAAATAAAAAGCCCCGACAAATTCAGGGCTTTTCTAAAATTAATCTTCATCCTCTCCGAAATCATTATCCATATCATCATTGGTATCATCGGTGAGCATTAAAGGCTCTTCTTCCTGCATTTCGATTTTTTTACGGCGGCCGCGGCGCTTTTTCTGCGGCGCTTTTTTCTTAACCGCTTCAATCACATAATTGCCGGCAATTTTATATAAATCAACCAAATGGTTATTATACATATGGTCAGCATCTTCAATCAAAGCAAAATCGACCTGAACATTGCGCTGCGTATTCAAACGTTTTGCCAAAGTGGCAACGCTCGGCGGATTAACGATTTCATCAGCCCCGCCCTGAACAATCAGTCCGGAAGTCGGACAAGGGGCCAGAAATGAAAAATCTTTTTCATTGGCAGGAGGCGAAACGGCAATAAAATTATTAATATCCGGACGGCGCATCAGCAACTGCAACCCGATCCATGCGCCGAAAGAATAGCCGGCAATCCAGCATTGGCGGGCTTCAGGATTCACAGACTGCAGCCAATCCAAAGCAACCGTTGCATCAGACAATTCGCCCGGCCCGTCTTCAAATTCGCCTTGAGAACGGCCGACGCTTCTGAAGTTAAAACGCAAAACAGAAAAGCCCAGATTTTGAAAGCAGCTGAACAGGCTGTAAACAACCTTATTATTCATCGTACCGCCGTATTGCGGATGCGGATGTAATATCAAAGCAATCGGAGCTCCGGGTTTGTCACTTTGGTGATAACGGCCTTCAAGACGGCCGGCATGCCCGTTAAACAATACTTCAGTCATATAAATTCTCTTCTTAACTTAAATTTAGTAACCATGTGATTATATAATAAAAAAACTATATAAATTCTTAATATTTCAAGGAATGTACCACAAAATGAATGAAAAATTCAAGCTTATTCTTAAAGACATTGATGCCGTCATTGCACGAGACCCGGCAACGTCAGGGCGCACGGAAGCCGTTTTATGCTCATCCGGACTGCATGCAATCCTTTTCTACCGTCTGAATCATTACCTTTGGAAAAAGGAATTTAAATTAACAGCCCGCATTTTATCACAGTTTGCCCGTTTTTTAACCGGAATAGAAATTCATCCGGGTGCCCGAATCGGAAAAGGATTTTTTATTGATCACGGCATGGGCGTTGTTATCGGAGAAACAGCCGAAATCGGCAATAACGTAACATTATACCACGACGTCACCTTGGGAGGCACAACTGTTTTTACGGCCAAAGGCAAAGTTATGTCAAAACGCCACCCGACAATCGGAAATAACGTAATTATCGGTTCCGGCGCGCAAGTACTCGGCCCGATTAAAATCGGAGACAATGTAAAAATAGGCTCCAACGCCGTTGTCATTAAAGATGTGGAAGCAGACAGCACCGTTGTCGGCGTTCCTGCTCACAAAGCCGAAAAAGGCGGCAAAAAACAACAATGTTTTGAAGCTTACGGGCTTAACCCCGAAATAAAAGACCCGATTGAACAAAAAATTGACTGCCTCACCCGTGAACTTGATGATTTGAAAAAGCAATTAAAGGCTGTCAAAAACGGAAAGAAAAATGACTAAAAACTCTTTAGGATTGGAAAAATCCCCCGCACAAACAACCGTCTGCGTTGCCATGTCCGGCGGCGTAGATTCTTCGGCAGCAGCCGTTTTACTAAAACAACAAGGTTATAACGTCTTCGGCTTGACAATGGATTTATTGCAAACCCCGTATTGCCCCGAAGGAAAATCTTCCATTCAGGATGCCGCAACCGTCGCTGCGCAAATCGGTATCGAACATCGGTTCATTAATCTGAAAAATGAATTTGCAGATAATGTCGTTAATTATTTTACGTCCTCTTATCTGCAAGGGCTCACCCCCTCACCTTGCATCATGTGTAACCGGCATATTAAGCTGGGAATGCTGGCAGACAAAGCTCGAGAACTCGGTGCAGATATTTTGGTTACCGGCCATTATGCCCGCACGGAAACAACCGAAAACGGCGTTGAACTTCATCGCAGCAATAACTTGAAAAAAGACCAAAGCTATTTTTTGTTTGACGTAGAAAAACGCAACCTCCAAATGTTGCGCTGCCCCTTGGCAGACTTCAGTAAGGATGAAACCAGACAAATCGTTAAAGAAGCAGGACTTGAAATATATCAAAAAGCCGACAGCCAGGACATCTGCTTTGTTGCTGAAGGAAAATACGCTGAATTAATAAAAAAAATGCACTCTGATTTTCAAGATTCTCCCGGAGATATTGTCACAACAGACGGAAAAATCATCGGCTGTCACAAAGGTTTAATACATTATACCGTCGGCCAGCGTCGAGGTCTCGGCATTGGCGGAAACATCGGCATTCTTTATGTCTTAAAGCTGGATACCGAACACAACCGCCTGATTGTCGGCGGCATTGACGAACTCAAAGCCAAAACAGTCATCATCGACCAAATCAACTGGCTGGGAGAAAACATCCCTCATGAATTTGAAATCAACGTAAAGCTGCGTTCCCGCCAAAGCGAAATACCCGCCCACATCCGCTTCCTGGAAAACGATGAAGCGGAAGTAACGCTGCTGAATGATTTTTATGGCGCCGCTCCGGGACAAGGCTGCTGTTTTTACCAAGGAACAAGAGTTTTGGGTGGCGGCTTTATCCGCAAATAAAAAACAAATATTTAATGAAATTGTAACTATTATTCCCTACAAATATATTATAGAATAGACTTACGGGGTCAGCAGGAGAAAATTTATGAAACATGCAATCGGAATTTTTGCCTTTCTGGGAATAATTTTAATGGCCGGCAGCGCTTCTGCACAACTGCCGAGCAACCCGTGGGCGCCTCATCCTAATGACGGCTACTTCGGCGATAATGTCGCCGATACTGACCCGACTCAGGCTCCTGTATATAACAACACATCAAGCGGCGGCGAGATTCTTCCCGTTGACCCTTGGGCCAGGGCCAGAGACAAAAGTGGCGTTAAGACATGGCGCGGCTCCGGACAACACGGCAAACTCAACTATATCGGCGAAGGCACGACTTATACCGATGCAAAAGGCCAGGAAATGATTGCCCCCGAAGTTAACCGCCACAATATGAATATCGCTCTGCAGCATTTAAGAAAAATGGGCTACAAAATTCCTGAAAGCTATGACGAAGGCATCAAAAACATGCCTAAAAACTATGCAAAAAAATTACGTCAGGCTTATGATAATTTGCTGCAGGCAGATGTCAAAGACGATCCGCTCGGCGGCATTGCCAACGGTATGATGGAAGGCTTTGAAAGAGGAACAGGCCTCGACATTGAAAATCTTTTGTTCAATTCAATTGATATTTTATCGACAGATTAGTTTCGGGAGAAAAAATATGTTGAAAAAACTTTTGGGAGCATCCGCTCTTGCCATTGTCCTTTCTTTTAATGCGTACGCCGCAGAACAACCCTTGGTGCCCGAAGAGCAGGTTTCAACCGAAATTCTCACGCAACGCAAAAAGATTGCCCAGAAAAAAGAAACAATCAAAGATATCAATAATCAAATCAGATACCGTAACGATGCCGAATTACGGGAATATATCCGCAACAGCAACGATTTGAATAAAATGATTGATCCCGAAGCAAAAATTGAAAACATTAATGTTAAAGACAGAAACGCCGTCAGCAAATTCATGCAGAAAGAAGTCGGCTTGGAAGAAAAGATTGTCAATACGCCGACGGCCGAAATTAATCCGAAAATAAAATACAAATCACGCGCCAGCCAGGTTTTACAATAAGAGAAAGAATACATGCAAGAGCAACCCGTCGTTATTTTGGTTAATCCGCAACTGGCGGAAAATATTGGTATGTCTGCCCGAGCAATGATGAATTGCGGGCTGTATGAGTTGCGGCTTGTAGCCCCGCGGGAAGACCACCTCTCCCCCAAAGCAATATCAGCATCTTCCAACGCGGAAGAAATTTTATATAATGCCAAAGTTTTTAAAACCACGTCGGAAGCGATTGCAGACTTGCAGCAGGTATACGCCTCAACGGCAAGACACCGCGACCAGATAAAAGCAGTTTATAACGCGGATTCTGCTGCGGCAGAAATCAATATCTTTTTGCGGCAGGGAACGAAATGCGGCATTATGTTCGGCTGCGAAAGAACCGGATTGCGCAATGAAGACGTTTGCTTAGCCAATGCTATTATCAACATTCCGCTTAATCCCCGCCATTCCTCGCTCAATCTGTCTCAGGCAGTCCTGCTTGTCGGGTACGAATTTTACAAAACCCAAATCGAAAAGCCTGTAACCCGTTTGGAAATGAACGGAACGGAATTGGCTTCAAAAGAAAAAATAATCAAATTCCTCGAACATCTTGAAGAAATGCTTGCCGAATGCGGCAATTACAAAATCGGCGAAAAACGTGAGAAAATGGTCATAAACCTGCGCAATATTTTCACCCGCAACCAAATGACAGAGCAAGAACTCAACACCCTCTACGGCGCAATAAACTATATCAGCGGCAAAAAATAAAAAAAACAGGACTGAAAATCCTTTTTTTATAAATATATTAAATCAAAGTTTAGAATTTGGTTATAAAATAATTTTGATTTTTTATATTTTATAAGGAGCCTGTTGATGCAAATCGAAGACTTGACCCATGCCTCAAAAGTAATTTTCGGTATGGATCCGATGATACTCTCCAGTGCAATTCTTATCGTCAGCTATATTATCCTTTTCACGGAAAAGCTCAACCGTGCGGTTGTTGCTTTGCTGGGTGCTGCGGTAATGATTTTCACCGGAATTCTAACTCAGGAAACGGCAATTGCCGGAATTGACTTTAACACGCTGGCGCTGCTTATCGGCATGATGACGATTGTCGGCATTTCCGAAAAATCGGGAATGTTCCAGTTCGTTGCGGTCTGGGCAGCTAAAAAAGTCAAAGCCAATCCGCGCGGGCTGCTGGTCGTTTTATCTGTCGTAACGGCATTCTTTTCAGCCTTGCTGGATAACGTAACAACCGTTTTATTGATTGTTCCGGTCACATTCCAAATTACTCGTAAACTGAAAATCAATGCTTACCCCTACCTGATTGCAGAAATTTTTGCATCAAACATTGGCGGCACGGCAACCTTAATCGGCGACCCTCCGAACATTTTAATCGGTTCGGCCTTAAACCTCTCCTTCATGGATTTTGTAAACGAACTGACACCGGTCGTTGCCGTTACCATGTTGGTTTTGGTTGTTACGTTTGATCTCATCTGGGGACGCCGAATTACAACCACCGAAGCCAACAAAAAAGCCGTTATGAAAATTAACGAGATTGACAGCATCACCGATTGGACATTGCTCAAAAAATCTTTATTTGTTTTGTTTGCGGTTATCGGCGGCTTTATGTGCGCCGAACACTTCCATATTGCCAACGGCACAATTGCCATGTTCGGCGCTTCCGTTTTGCTGCTGCTTTATACGGCCGGAGCCGACCACAGCGAGCGCGACCATAAAATTGAAGAAGCTTTCGGGCTTGTCGATTGGACAACAATCTTCTTCTTTGCCGGATTATTTGCAATCGTATTCGGCTTGGAAGAAGCCGGCGTTTTGGAATTAATGGGCAAAAAGTTTATTGAATATACCGACGGCAGCATCGAAAAAGCCGCCATGCTGGTTATTTGGATTTCAGCTTTTGTTTCCACCGCAATTGACAATATTCCGTTTGTTGCCACTATGATTCCGATGATTAAGTCAATGGAAGAATCAATGGGCGGCAGAGAAGCCATGATGCCTGTCTGGTGGGCTTTGTCTCTCGGCGCATGTTTCGGCGGCAACGGTTCGTTAATTGCTGCTTCGGCAAACGTTATCGTTGCAGGCATGTCCAGCCGCGAAGGCCATCCGATCAGCTTTTTGCGGTTCCTGATATGGTCTTTGCCGACCATGCTGGTTTCAACCGGCATAGCGGCAATATACCTGCATATCAGACACTTCATGTAAGTAAAAAGAGGAGCCAAGCTCCTCTTTTTTTATATCTGTAAAATTAAGATAATTTTAGCTTTTGCAGGCGTATACCAATAATGAAATAGTTTAACATTGTAAGGAAAAAAATTATGTCAGACTTAACCGCAATACCGCAGCTGGTTTTCGGTGTGGATGCCAAAATTATAGCCACGGCTATCGTTATCATTTCTTACGTTGTTCTGTTTACTGAAAAAGTAAACAGGGCTATTGTTGCCCTGCTTGGCGCAACGGTTATGATATTCGTAGGTATTCTAACTCAGGAAACCGCTCTTAAAGGCATTGATTTTAACACTTTGGCATTGCTCATCGGCATGATGACAATTGTCGGCATTTCCGAAAAATCGGGAATGTTTCAGTTTGTAGCCGTCTGGGCTGCAAAAAAAGTTCGGGCTAATCCGCGCGGACTGTTGGTTGTATTAGCTTTTGTAACAGCCGTATTTTCCGCTTTTCTGGATAACGTAACCACGGTTCTGTTGATAGCACCGGTTACATTCCAAATAACCCGTAAGCTCAAAATCAATCCCTACCCTTATTTGATTCTTGAAATCTTCTCGTCAAATATCGGCGGTACGGCAACCCTGATCGGCGATCCCCCGAACATTTTAATAGGTTCTTCCATTAACCTGTCTTTCACGGATTTTCTGTTTGAATTGACACCGGTTGTTTTGGTGACAATGATTGTCTTGATTTTCACCTTTGACCTCATTTGGGGGCGCCGTTTGGCAACAACGGAAGAAAACAAGCAAACGGTTATGAACATCAGCGAAATAGATTGCATTACCGACTGGTCTTTGTTAAAGAAGGCATTGTTTGTTTTATTCTGCGTTATCATAGCGTTTATGAGTGCCGAACATCTGCATATTTCAAACGGCACAATCGCCATGGCCGGAGCGGCAATTCTGCTTTTGCTCTACACTCTGGGCAACAAACATGATGAAAGAGACCAGAAAATCGAAGAAATTTTCGGCATTGTCGACTGGACAACCATTTTCTTCTTCTCTGGTTTATTCGTCATTGTTTACGGTTTGGAAGTTACCGGCGTTCTGTCAATGCTGGGACAAAAGTTCATTGAGATTACCGAAGGCAGCATTCAAAAATCAACTTTCCTGATTCTTTGGTCTTCTGCAATCATTTCAAGCGCAATAGACAACATCCCGTTTGTTGCCACCATGATTCCGATGATTAAATCAATGGAACCGTCAATGGGCGGCAGAGAAGCTATGATGCCCGTCTGGTGGGCATTGTCTCTCGGCGCTTGCTTCGGCGGCAACGGTACATTAATCGGCGCTTCGGCAAACGTTATTGTTGCAGGCATGGCTCAGCGTGAAGGGCATCCTATAAGCTTTTTAGGCTTCATGCTCTGGTCAATTCCGACCATGCTGATAAGCGTTTTAATTGCAACCATCTTCTTACAGGTTCAATACTTCATGTAAGAAAACCAATCTAAAAAAGAGGCTCAAATGAGCCTCTTTTTTTTATCCCTCACCGTCTTCCCACTAAATTCTTCATGAAAATGCAATCGGTTACACCAATATAATAAACCCGATCATTCACATTTTTGGGTTGCAAAAAAAAAAAAACACTTATTCTGAATAGTGTATAGGCTTTAGTTCTGATTATTTTGTGAACAGAGTCAAACATTAATTCAGCTTTTCTGAATTTACCGGTTGTAGTAACTTAACAGAAAAACTATTATTCCTCTTTCTCAAAATAATACATCAACATTTAACACAACATATAAACTAAAGCCTATACATTCTTCTCTTTTAGAAATCATTAAAACTTTTCTGTTATAATGAAATAAAATAAAGGAGAAATAAAATGCCTTCATCCGTAAACGCTCTCGGATCTTATGCTCTGGCAGTACAAAACATGCAATTGTCGCTGATTAAAGCCAATATTGACATGCAGAAACAAGCCGTTGATATTTTGCTCAATTCAGGAAGCGACCGCACCGTTGCCCCATCAGAAACAATGGGGACATTAATTGATATTAAAGTTTAGAGAAAGAACAAGGCCATAACAGAAAGAAAACTGAAAACACAGGCCAAAATAAATTTGGCAAAAGAAGCAAAAACATTCCAGCCCATTCGCAGATAATCCGGCGAAACACCGTCATCTTTATAAAGTTTTTTAACAAACCAATTATACAAAAAAGCTAACAGCAAAATCAGCAAATAAAAGCTTTCCTGCTTCAACAAAGCTTCAACAGCCTCTTTGTTCGGCGTAACGGCCATAAAAATTCCCATAACTACGCCCAGAAGGACAAACGGATCAAAAATCACTCCGCTGCGAAACAGCGCCAAAAAACCTTTAATCATAAGTATTCCTCTAAAATGTCTTCACGGCCAACCGGCGGCTCAAAATCCTGGTGTCGCCGCTCAGCATAGACCCCGGCCAAACGCATCTGGTATTCTGCGGCCGATAATTGCCATAAGCTTCATTGCGTTTTAAAGCATAGCTTACAAGCACCATATTGCCGCGCTTCGGAGCTGCGACAACTTTATTCTTGTGCCAATCTAAATCGGCGGCTTTTATCTTATTCATCATGTTGCCTCGTTTCAAAAATAAACTGATGCTTGTAAGTATACCTTTTGAAAGTAAACAAAAGTTTAAGCCTTTTCAAACCCTTGCCTTTTGATACTATCTCAATTTCTCAAAAGCTTCAACTAAAGTTGTGTGAATCTTTTTCACTTTTCCGGCATTTTTACCGCTGACCCAAATACGGATAAGAGGTTCGGTACCGGACGGATGAATAACAATTCTTCCCTCGCCGTTCATTTCCTGATTAAGGTTTTCCAACAGCTTGAGGATACTCTCATGCTTAACTAACGCCTTAACCTGTTCGCGGCTCTCAAAACGCGGACTGACAAATTCAAAAGGATCCATAGCAAAAATCGGAAAAATTTCGCTCATTTTTTTACCGCTTTTGAGCAGCCCTTCGCTTAAAATCAACGATACGACCAAAGCATCGCCGGATTTGCAATAATCCAGAGCCACGACATGTCCGGACTCTTCGCCGCCGACAGCGCCGCCGGTTTCTTTCATTTTTGCCACGACATGGCGTTCGCCGACCGGCGTGCTGTAATATGGAATGCCTTTTTCTTTGACAAAGCGCTCCAACGCCGTGTTGGAAAGGATTGTCGAAACAACGGCACGGCCGTTCAATTGGCCTATACTGTCCATATATTGCGCCAAAAATCCGATAATCTGTTCGCTGTTGACTTTTTCACCCTTGTCATCGCAAACAATAATCCGGTCTCCGTCACCGTCAACGGCAATACCCAAATCGGCTTTAACTTCTTTGACTTTTTCCATCATTTTCTGCGGATGCATAGAACCGCAATCGCGGTTGATATTCAATCCGTCAGGCTGATTTGCCATAACAATGACATCTGCGCCAAGCTCTTTATAAACACGGGGCATAATTTCCGAAAATACGCCGTTCGCACAATCAAGAACAACTTTCAGTCCTTTTAACGGATTATTGCCTTTCGCTGTCGATTTCGCAATTTTGACATATTTTTCAATTGCGGAATCATCATCGCTGATACGCCCGATTTTATCAGGGCCGGCTGCAAAATCATCAGCGTTGACTTTTTCTTCCAGTTCAGCGGTAACGGCATCGGAAAACTTTTCCCCGTCAGCGGCAATCAGCTTAATGCCGTTGTCTTTGTAAGGATTATGGGATGCCGTAATCATAACGGCCATATCGACACCCAGTTCAGGCGTAACCGTCGTTACTGCGGGGGTCGGCAAAACGCCCAAACGCACCACGTCAATACCCATTGACGTAAAACCTGCGGCCAGTGCGGCTTCAAGCATATCTCCGGAAATGCGCGTATCTTTGCCGATTGCGGCGCGGTGCGTTTTGGTACAAACAATTTCGGCACAAGCCTTGCCCAACTTCATTGCAAAATCAGCCGTCATCGGATAAACATTTGCCACGCCGCGAACGCCGTCAGTTCCAAAAAGTTTATTTCCCATAATACCCCTCTCAAATTTATTTTTACAATAATCACAGTATAAATTGATTAACGCTAAGCTCAAGATTTTTTTGCCAAAATAAAGACACATAATTTTTCGCAATATTTCTTAACCTTCTGTTAATAAAAGCCCCGTTTTGTTTGTCAAACACAGGATAATAAATATAATTTATTCAATTACTAATATTATCAGGAAACATCTGGCGATGAAAAATTTTTACAAAGGCATTTTAGCCGCGCTGACTGTCTTTTTATATGCGGGAAACACCCTCGCCCAAAGCAGCAATTATGAATTCAGAATCATTTACGGTTTTATGAAAGCCAAAGATGTTGCCGGCTTGAAAAATGCCGTCACCAACGGTGTCTGGATTGATTCTCCTGATTCTAACGGCATCAATTCCCTTTGCCATGCGATTTATCAGAAAGACTATGACGGCTATAATCTGCTGCGCAATATGAGCGCAGACCCTAACCCGCCCTGCCTGCGCCGCATGAGCCCGCGTTACCGCAATGCCTTTTTTGAGAATCAACCGGGATATGACAGATATGCTTTCTTAAATCCGACGGAAAAGAAAACTTTTTTCACCCCCAGAATGCAAACATTCGGAACAACGGCCCTGATGACCGGTATGGCAGTTGCTGTCTTAGCCGGCAGCGGCGGCGGTGGCGGCAGTAACAACCCCGGCGGCGGTGACGGTGATATACAATGGACCGATGTTGAAGTATCACCAACCAGTAACATATATCTGATGGCTCACCCCGCAAACGGAAATCCTGACGATTACAAAACAGAACAGGTCATCGGCAGCGGTTTTCTGGAACAAATCAATGCACCGGCCGCTTACGCCCGCGGTTACGACGGCCGCAAAGTCTATCGTCAATTTAAAGAATACCACCCGGGAGGAAATTTACCGACGCTTCAAGAGGTTGACTACACATACAGTGATGAAGTAGTCAATGTCGCCGTATATGACAACGGCGTTTGGGCTAATAATATAAAACTGAAAGACAATATCGTTAAGTTCACGGAAGAAAACGGCGGCGGAGTCTTTGGTTTTAATTTCGACTTCGGCCCCTGCTCCGGCGTCAACAAAACAATGTGCTATTCTTTTGACGCAACCAAAGGAAAGCTTATGCTGCAAAACGGCGCAGGACAGCCGCTTCAAGAAGTCGGCAGTATGTCGCAGGAAACATGGAATACTTATATTTCCCACTTTTCAAGCGATTATGTCTGGAAAGTCACAGACACGACACCCCATTATATAAACGGTCCGCAGGCCGATGCGCCGGAAGGCTATGACCCCAACGAAATAAACGGACATGGAACGCATGTCGCAGGAATTATCGGAGCCAAACCGATTGGCGGCCTTACTCAGGGCGTTGTTCAAAATGTAGGTTTACTTCCGTTCATCTACAATCAATTCGGCAATATTGATACACATATAGGCTTGATAAACAGTACGATTGAAGACTTTGGCAATATGATGGATTCGAAAAACCAAGATATTCAAATCGTCAATATGAGCTTGGGCCCCGGTTGGAGAGAAGACCTGAATGCCCAAAATTATGGAGACTATTTTAATCAGCATACTAATCTTGATACATTTTTCAACAAAGGGCGCATCCTCGTGGTGGCTGCAGGAAATGAAGGCAAAGACGAGTCCGGTGTTTTTTCAGCTATTCCCAAAGAAGTAACTTCTGCTGACGGTTTATTTGTTTCTGTTGTCGCAGTAGATCAAAATAACAATCTTGCAAGCTATTCCAACAAATGCGGCTCTGCCGCCAATTGGTGCATTGCGGCGCCGGGCGGAACGGAAGACCACCCGATTAAATCAACCTATGGGGAAAATACCGTTGCCGGATTAGCGGGAACATCCATGGCCGCTCCGGTTGTAAGCGGAAGCTTGGCCATGATAATGAGCGCATTTCCCAATTTAACGCCGCAGCAAGCTGTCCATATTTTGTTTGAAACGGCAACCGATTTGGGCGCTCCCGGCGTTGATGAAATTTATGGGCACGGTCTGGTCAACCTTGAGGCGGCAACAATGCCTCTCGGCGTTTTTGAAGTTCCGACGGAAGATACAGTCAGCGGTGCATCCGTCGCACTGAGCCATTCAAAAATTGCCGTTCCGTACAACATGGCCAACATTATTGAAAAACTGCCGCAACAAATGATTTTCCTTGATAAATATGAACGCCCTTATCCGCTGGAAACAAAATCATTGTTCACCACAAGCAATCATAATAAAAAACTTGAAAACGACATGAAACAGTTCACTAATCGCAACAAAATTCAAAAAATTGCCGTCAATAACAATTTGTCCATGTCTTTTTCAAACAGAATCAGCGATCCTGTTGACAATATGCAGCTCGGCTCTTTTGCCTTCGACTATATGGTTGACAAAGATACCAGCGTCGGATTCTTTTTCAGCGAAAATACCGCTTATAAAAACGGCGACTATTTTTCTAAAGCAACAAGCAACCCGTTCCTGAATATGAACGAAGCATTCGGTATTAAAAGCGCATACAAATTCAATCAGGAACTGAGTTTTGATGTTGCCGTCTATACCGGTAAAAACGGTTTCTATAATGACGATCAGCGCTTAAAATTGCAAAATGACAACGAGTTTAATGCCATTGACTATGTCTTCAATTTCACACCGGCAGATTATGTAACCTTTGGCTTCAAAGGCGGTTTTTTGCAGGAAGACGGTTCCGTTTTGGGCATGAACGGCTCCGGCGCTTTTGCAACGGAGAACAGTCTGACCAATTATTTCGGTTTAGAAATCGGATTAATGCCGGTTGATGATTTGAGCATTACCGCAGCATATTACCAAGGACGAACCCAAACCCGCAAAGCCAAATCAAATACGCTGATGTCCCTGTCCGACATTAAAAGCGAAAGCATCTCGCTTGACATTGCGTATAAACTTAATCAAGAAGCTAAACTGGGGCTGCAAATAGCCCAGCCGCTGACAATCAACCGAGGCAGCATGCTCTTTGATTTGCCTGTCGGACGAGATCCGAAAGAAGATATTATATACAGAGAAAAATATAATCTGAAACTCAAACCTGAAGCCCGGGAGATTGACTTAGGACTATACTTCACACATGAGACAGAAGAAGATAAATGGTTCCGTGCCGAATTTGGAACAAGAATCAATCCGGATAATCGCGATGTCACCCCCGATTACCGAATAATGTTGGGCTTCGGCGCCCCGCTCAATTAAAAAAATCCCCGGATAACTTCCGGGGATTTTTTTTACAGACAAACTCATCCAGACTTAACATATTGCCATTAAATACAATAAGCCTCTAAATTTGGATGGTGACGGCGTGGAAACCGTTTCAGCGGCAAACGGCGTTTATTTTGACCATGACGGCAACGGCTTTGCCGAAAGAACCGGCTGGGTCGGACAAGATGACGGCCTGCTCGTCAGAGACCTCAACAACAACGGGCAGATTGACAACGGTTCCGAACTCTTCGGCAATAATACCGTTCTTTCCAACGGCAAAAAAGCCGCCAACGGGTTTGAAGCCCTGAAAGACTTAGACAGCAATTCCGACGGCGTTTTCAACGCTTCTGACGCTGCTTGGAACGAAGTCAAAGTCTGGAAGGATTCCAACCAAAACGGCTTGGTTGATAATGGTGAACTTATTACATTAGAACAAGCTAATATTAAAAACATCAACCTCAACTATCAAAACAGTACAATCGTTGATGAAAATGACAATGCCCACAAGCAGACCGGCTCGTTTACAAAAATAACAACAACAGCTTCTTTATAAGATAATCTCTTTATACCGAATGTATATCAATAAATACTAATTTAGTATATTTTAATTAAACACAAACCCCAAACCATTAATACAAATAAAAGTTGTGGATAAGACACTGCTTTCTATTGCAAAATTAGGATTTATTTCCTATATTTATATCTGTAAGCAGCTAAAAAAATGAGCTGAACTAAAATAAAGAACAGCAAACCTTTGCATGATATAAAATTTAGTTCAAAGCCTCATCTCCAGAAAAACTTTTAGTTGCGATAAAAAAATTTATTCTATAAAATTATTATATTCAATTTTTAATAGAAAATCCGTTATAGGAAGCATACGATGACACAAAACAAAAAATTTTGGATTGATTTTTGGATAATATTTGTCCTGGGAGGAATAATTATCGGGTTACTTGAGGTTTTCAGTTACGATGTTGTTTACCCGTTTATGGAGCAACATAAACTGCCGCAAAGTTTTCCGATAAAATTACTGATA
This sequence comes from uncultured Alphaproteobacteria bacterium, assembly GCA_949493535.1. Lineage (GTDB taxonomy): Bacteria > Pseudomonadota > Alphaproteobacteria > RF32 > CAG-239 > CAJLXD01. Next base: position 54,217 of record CASZWJ010000002.1, on the reverse strand, counting down.
TTATATGAACCAACACAAAACTTCATCTGCCTCGGATATGCAATTTATTCATTCAACATCTTGTATAAAGACATTGATATTGTCAAATATAAGAAACTGCTAAAAACTTTCTTAGGCATGTATTATGTTTTGTTTGTATTTGTTTTGAGCTGGTTTCATTACTGTTCGCCCTTTGCCTTTGCATGCAGCGATATTTACACCGGAACAAAGTATGACACATTCCAATACGATGTCAGAAATTATATTCCAATACAGCATCAGGAGAACAATAATGTATAATCAGTTATCAACCCCAAAATTTAAGTTTTATCTGAAGCTTGTATTATTCTTTGTGCTTCCACAATTCCTATGCGGAATAATATTCAGCAATCATTTCCGTTTTAATTCAAGAGATATATTCTTGCTCTACGTTTTTTTACGGAATTTGTTCCTATTAACTTTCTTCATATATGATTTTAAGCTTGTGCTGAACAATGCTAAAAAAGTAAATAAGACATTTTATAAAAAGACACAAAAAATGCTCTTTGTCTACTTTATCAGCAGCTTAATAATAACAAGTTTTATCTATAGAAGACCTTACACTTTATTTTCATATTTAGGAAATTGTTGGTCTTATAATTTATTTTGTGAATCAATTTGCCAAACTTTCAAAATCTTAATTACCGGCCAACCTTTTCCTTAATTTTAACCAAGAAAGGAAAAAAATGGCAAATACTATATTTAAACTGGGAGGTTTGTTACCTAATGATGCAAAACTGACTGCCCCAATTTTTACCACACCCGGAAAACCTTTTCGAGCATCTGTAAATATATCTGCAACAGGAGATCATACAAAAAATGTTTCTATAACTACTGTTTATTGGGACGACGGAAAGAAAAAACTTATGAAAGATTATCTTGCCGGAGGTGCAACAACTCCTATAGATATAACAATTTCAAAACCCACAACGCTACCACCTTTTGTCATTTATTTACAAGCTAGTGGTCTTTACGGTGTCATTGAGATTAATGTTGAATATGATATTCCCCTTATCCTAGGAGGTATAACAGAAAGGGATACTGAAATTCTAGATGAAAATAAAGAGGTATTCCCAATATTAAATGGTAGTGACATTAATCAACAACCTAAAAATAACGTTCCTAAAATCAAAAAGCTTGTTGAAACGGCAAGCGTTACTCCCTCGCCTTTGATTGTAGATTTGGACGGTGACGGCGTGGAAACCGTTTCAGCGGCAAACGGCGTTTATTTTGACCATGACGGCAACGGCTTTGCCGAAAGAACCGGCTGGGTCGGACAAGATGACGGCCTGCTCGTCAGAGACCTCAACAACAACGGGCAGATTGACAACGGTTCCGAACTCTTCGGCAATAATACCGTTCTTTCCAACGGCAAAAAAGCCGCCAACGGATTTGAAGCCCTGAAAGATTTAGACAGCAATTCCGACGGCATTTTCAATTCTTCTGACACCGCTTGGAACGAAGTCAAAGTCTGGAAGGATTCCAACCCAAACGGCTTAGTTGATAATGGCGAATTTATTACATTATAACAAGCTAATGTTAAAAACATCAATCTGAACTATCAAAACAGTAAAACTGTCGATGAAAATGACAATGCTCATAAACAAATTGGCACATCTGCAAAAATAATAACAATATCCGTTTTATGAAATAATCTATATTCTCCGATATTATGTTAGAAAAAACTAATTTTATTTTCGAGGATTTAAGTATACTAAAAACAATTAAACACAAATAATAGTTGTGGATAGAATGCTACTTTCTATTGTAAAATTAGGATTTATTTCCTATATTTATATTTGTTAGCAACTAAAAAGAATTTACTTGGCTAAATTATAGAACAGTAAGTCCACTTTTAAGAACTAGAACTTTAGTTTTAATAAATCAAGATTAAAAACTTTTAATTGCCACCAAGGATATTATTCTATAAAATTTTTATATTCAATTTTTATTAGAAAGGACAGATTTATGTCAAAAGAAGAAAAGAAAAGAACTATAGAAAACTTCAGATTAGAATATATGTTTCCTCAATACTTTAATGAAGCTATTATGAATTTTTTTAAAACAAGAGTTTCACATAAGCTTTCTGATAAAAACCCAATCAAAAAAATATTATCTAAAATAGAAAACAAAACAACAAATGGTTGGTTTTATAAAACATTATGTATTTTGGGCATCATATATATTGGAATAATCCAATTATTAGCTTTTAATCAAAATATCCCTGCAGCAAAAGCAATGCTTGTACTAACATCATTTTTCACAGTTTTAATCTTCATGGGTTTTAACAAACCCTTACTCCGATTAAGCAGTATAACCCAAGCACTGCAACCTGGCGAAATATTTAAGTTAATAGCCAAATATGATGATAAAAAATTGATTAAAAATATTATAATACAAACAATAAAACATATCTTAAAACGTATTTTTATTGTAGTTATTATCTGCAGCATTTTTACATTCAGTTTACATATACTAAAAAGTTCTTCTTCTAATAACATCTTAGAGAGTTTCGTATCAGACATAACATTGAAGGTTCCATTCAGCCCCAATATTTATTTAAACTTTCTACTTTTAATTATTTTCTTTTCTTCATTTTTTACAATATTTAGTAACATTAATTATTCATATGAAACGGTAGTAATTCAAGACAAACTAAAAGGTATTCCGCTATTTTTGACCCTAATCATAATTTTAATGAGTACAATATTCGTCATAGCTCTTCCTAATGTTTATAGTCACTTAGGAAAAGTATTCGACGGAACAGATATATTAATATTAATAGGGATATCTATCTATGTTTTTTTTGTATTATTCTATGTTGCAGCATTCTTACATGCACTAATAAGGAAAATTGCCTTATCATATGACTATAGATTAACAAAAAAGGACTAATATAATGAACGATAATATAAATGAATTAAAAGAAACATTAATAAGCGCTGCTATTTCTATAGGTATTTCAGAAACAGAAGCTCAAAGAATATATTCAAACGAATTTTTAACTGGAATATTAAATATCTGTAGAGAACAAGGACCTACTTATAATCCCAAGCTATTTGAATTATTATCTGGAATAAATGAAAGAACCGATTTGGCTTATATAAAAGAAGTAAACCAAATGTTTCTTGATGAATTAGAAACAAACAAATTAGTTTCTCATTTATACCAATATGTCGGCAACTCATTAAATTTACAAACAACAAAAATGATGAGCAAATACAGAATGAGCGATGAAAAAATCTTTGGGTTAGCAGTTGTAACAATAATTTTTTCAGTATTTGTTTGCTGGCAATTAGGTGCTGCTATTGGTATTGCTCTCCTAATTCATCGATTTTTTGGTCTCAGCCTACAAGTTATGTTAAGGAAATTACTAAATCCGCTATTCAGAACAAGTAAAAAAACCCCCTCGCCTTTGATTGTGGATTTGGACGGTGACGGCGTGGAAACCGTTTCGGCGGCAAACGGCGTTTATTTTGACCATGACGGCAACGGCTTTGCCGAAAGAACCGGCTGGGTCGGACAAGATGACGGCCTGCTCGTCAGAGACCTCAACAACAACGGGCAGATTGACAACGGTTCCGAACTCTTCGGCAATAATACCGTTCTTTCCAACGGCAAAAAAGCCGCCAACGGGTTTGAAGCCCTGAAAGACTTAGACAGCAATTCCGACGGCGTTTTCAACGCTTCTGACGCTGCTTGGAACGAAGTCAAAGTCTGGAAGGATTCCAACCAAAACGGCTTGGTTGATAATGGTGAACTTATTACATTAGAACAAGCTAATATTAAAAACATCAACCTCAACTATCAAAACAGTACAATCGTTGATGAAAATGACAATGCCCACAAGCAGACCGGCTCGTTTACAAACACTTCCGAAACAATCGGAAGCATTAACGATGTGTGGTTCAATGCAGATTTTTCAGATACGGTCAACCGCGTTTCCGTTGAAATTCCCGAAGAGATAAAAGCTCTGCCAAACGTGCGGGCATTCGGCAATGTGCATGACTTGCACAGCGCTATGGCTCTGGATGAAACCGGCGAGTTGAAAGCCTTGGTTGAAGACTTCATTGCAGAAACAAACGTTGCTGCCAGAAAAAGCATTTTACTGAACCTTATTTATCATTGGACCGGCGTACAGAATATGTCGCCAAACGGACGTGATCCTACCAGAAACTATGGTAAAGTAATTGACGATACCCGCAAATTGGAAGCGCTTGAAGAATTCATGGGAGAAGAGTTTCTGGGCACATGGTGCTGGGGAGACCGGGACCCCAACCCGCATGGCAAAGCCGCGCCTTACATCATCAGAGCTTTTGATATCTTGCAGGAATATATCAATCATGAATTGCTGGCGCAAACCCACTACAAACCGCTCTTGGAAAATGTCAAATTGGAATGGAACACCGAAAATTCTGCTTGGAACATTGACGTTTCCGGTGCCGTTGCCAAACTGCAGAAAATCTATAATGCCAATGCCCTTAACGGCGCTTTGACTTTAACAGAATTCGGCCAATTAATCAAAAAGCAAAACACGGAGACAACCCAAGATATTATTGCCACATTCAAAGCTGCCGGAAACGCCGAAGGTGAAGGTATGTCCGTATTGCTGACAACTTTTGCCGATGTGGTAGGAACTGCAAATGATGATAATTTAACCGGCTCTGACAATATGGACGTCATCTCCGGCGAAGACGGCAATGACACAATCTATGCCGGCAAAGGAGACGATACGCTCATCGGAGGAAACGGCAACGATTCTCTCTGGGGAGAAGACGGCAACGACACGCTCATCGGAGGAAACGGCAATGACTATCTGAACGGCGGCAACGGTGCCGATACTTATGTCTTTGAACCGGGCTTCGGACATGATACCATTGATAACACAGATGATAACGCATCTGCAGATGAACCGGATATTGTTCAGTTTGGCGAAGGCATCTCTCCCGACATGGTTACAATCTCCCGTGAAGGTTTTGATTTAATTTTAACCGTCAAATACGCCGGCTCAGAACAAACTGACGACTCTATCCGTATCTTGAGTTATTTTGATAAAGCAGGAACAACTTCCGCCACAGTCAATGCCATAACTTTTACCGACGGAACTTCATGGGATGTTGAATATGTTTATGCCCATCATAATCTTGTTCCTAATGCACTTGGCGGCCGCACAATCATAGGCGGAGACGGTTATGATTGGATTGTAGACAGCGCCGGTGACGATTTGATTATCGCTAACGGCGGCGACGACGTAATCCGTTCAGGCGCAGGAAATGATATTATCATTGGCGGCCCCGGCAATGACGAAATCACCAGTACCAACGGAAACAAAACTTATATTTACAATCTGGGCGATGGCTGTGATTTCATTTACGCCTCACATGATAAAGATAAAATCTTGTTTGGAGAAGGTATTTCTTTCGAAGACTTAACTTTTTCGGCATACAACGGAAACGGCTTACAGATTACGGTCAAAAATGATCCCAACCAAACAATCAGAATTTCAGGATTTATGTGGGGGAGAGACAGGGTTAATGATTTAGCCTTTGCCGACGGCAGTATTTATCATTTATCCGACATGCCGCTGACATTAATTCAAACGGATGCAGACGAAACAATTTATGCAACCGGCAACGGAGACACGATTTTCGGTATGGGCGGCAATGACAAAATTTATGGCTCCAATGCAGATGAAATCATTATCGGCGGCACCGGAGACGACCAACTTGAAGGCGGCTACGGCAATGATACATACATTTGGAACTTAGGTGACGGTTTAGATACCATTCAAGATAGCAACGGTACGAATGACAGAATAAAATTTGGCCCCGGTATCACTAAAGACGACCTGCGTTTTGTTAAAGGAGGTTCATATAGCGGCACGCTTTATATCTATGTTAAAAACGACTTCACTCAAGGCGTAATTTTATACAACAATTTTAACACAAACAATATTGAATATGTCGAATTAAATGACGGAACAACAATTTCGCTTAAAGAAGAAGGTTTGTTTTTCAACCAAACAGACGCCGATGACGCAATGACCGGAACCGAATACAATGACATCATCTATGGAAACGGCGGCAATGACAGCCTATCCGGCGGCGGTGGCAATGACATTATTGTCGGCGGACCGAGAGATGACAAATTATATGGCAACTATGGAAATGATACATATATTTATAACCTCGGAGACGGTTTTGACACCATTAAAGAACAGGATGGCAACGATACAGTCCGGATGGGCGAAGGAATTACGCGCAGTAATTTAACCTTTGAACGCAGAGGCGATACATTGAATATTTATGTTGATGCCGAAAAAACACAAGGAGTTTCAATCTATCAACAATACAACTGGAATGGTTATATGGTCGAAAATCTAGAACTTGCAGACGGAACAATTATTGACCTCAGCTCTGCTGATAAACTCTTCCCGCCCCAAAACAAAATTGCTTAACCTCAAAAAAAATCCCCGGAAGTTTCCGGGGATTTTCCTGTATTAAGAAACAAGCGTATCCGCTTCAAATTCAAAACCGCGCAGCAACTCCTCAATAGCCATCGCTTTTTTGCCCTGCCGTTGGATTTTTGTAACCAAAAGCATTCCTTCGCCGCAGGCAATTAACAAACCGGCATCATTGGGAATAATTGTTCCCGGCGCATATCCGGAAACTTCGGTAAAAGCCTCCGCTTCCCACACTTTAAATCTTTCGCCGTTATATTCAAAATACGTTCCGGGAAAAGGGTTAAAAGCTCTGATTTTTCTCTCCAAAACAATTGCCGGCAATGAAAAGTCCAAACGGCTCTCTTCCTTTTCGATTTTTGCCGCATAGCATGTTCCCTCTTCCGTCTGCTTTTCGGCTTGCAAATTGTCAATATTGCGCAATGCTTCCATAATCAAATCAGCTCCGATGACAGACAAAGCGTCATGCAGTTCGCCGCCGGTTGTCGTATCGGTAATTTCGACCTCGCCTTTTAAAAGCATATCTCCGGTATCAAGCCCCTCGTCCATTTGCATAATCGTCACGCCGGACTTTTCGTCTCCGGCTTCAATCGCCCGCTGAATGGGCGCCGCTCCGCGCCAACGCGGCAACAGGGAGGCATGCGTATTCAAACAGCCTTTCGGAAAAGCCTCCAACACAGGTTTCGGCAAAATCAAACCATAGGCCGCCACAACCGCGACATCGGCATCCAGCGCCTTAAATTGAGCCTGTTCTTTCTCGTTGCGCAGAGTTTTGGGCGTCCGAACCTCTATGCCGAGTTCTTCCGCTTTCAAATGCACCGGCGTCTTGCTCTCTTTTTGACCTCTGCCCGCTTCCTTCGGCGCTCTCGTATAAACGCAGATGACCTCATGTTCTTTAACAAGATTTTCCAAAACCGGAACCGCAAAATCCGGCGTTCCCATAAATACGACTTTCATCGGCACCTCTCATAAATTCATTTTCAGATATATTAACGGCTGGCAACGAATAATCAAGCAAAATCAAACCTTGATTTTACTTAATTTTCAAGCCTTGTATTTTTGTCTATTTTACAGTATAGTAAAAGATAAAGAGGGAAAGAAATGGTAAAAGTTTTAAAAACAAATTCCGGCTATTATGTTGCTTTCAAAGACGATGTCTCCTTAACTGCCGACGAAGTAAGCCGCTGTAAAGCTGCTGATTATAATGACCCCAAAATTGAGGCTGTTTTTATATTCAAAGAAAAATTTCCCAAAGCGGATACCCCGCTCACCCGCGCTCTGATGAGAGAGATAAGACAAGATATTCCCTCAATTGGAAAACCAACAAATGAACTGGCAGACGATACAGATTTCAGAAAACATGTTTTAGAGATATCTCAACGCACCGGACGCCGCCATTGCTATTCGCATTATACAATCAAATCAGCTGATCTGCCCTCTGATTATAATGATTGCCCGGTTCCGCTGCGACGGGAAGAAGAATATTACTTTCCTAAATATGATGAAAAAAAACAATGCTATGTTTGCCGTAACGAACACGGAAATGAAATAAAAATAAATTCGCAAAGGGCTTCTTTCAATCTTAAAAGAATGGAAGTCACCCTCTATGATAAAGCATTCTTCTTTACCCCTCAAGAAGTTGAAGCGATAAAAAAAATTAATCAGCTTGTCAGACAACATCCGTCGAAAGATGTTTTAAGCGCGCAATCCCCGCAGATACGCGCCTTATATGATTTTTATTGCAATATATCCGAACACTATTTAGATAAAAATCAAAAGCTTTATTCCGCCAGCCACGAACTGCAACATGCCCAAACGCAACAAAGAATAAACCAACGCCGCAAACAGCCAAACCATAAAGAACTTTCGCCAACCAATTTTTACCGTTTTGACGAGGATAATGAAAAAGCGGCACATTTGCGAGAAACCTGCCTGGCTATCGCCAAATTTTTTCAGAACGGCGGAGATTTAAGCGTTTTTCCCAACAAATGCCAATGGTTGGTTAATACAATAAAAGGACTGAGCTTTAGCGAACAAAAAAAAATTTTGCTAAACAATAATTTCATCGTCAACGGCAATATTAAAAACTGGAACCAAAACTATGCCGGCCATTATATCGGCCAAAGATGCGAATTAACCCTCAGCCATGCTTGGAATGCCCCCGTCCTGCGCATGGAAGACGGAGATGAAGAATATCTTGCCCGCCGCGCCTGCGCTTACACAATGGACGTTTATAATCCGCAAACCGGAAAAATGGAAAAACAAGACCTTTCAAAATTCATTCAAATTCCGACCTTTGTCAGAGACGCCGAACGCAAAAACATTGAGCTGGCAGAAACAATACGCCGGCAAAGATTAAATACCCTCAAACAAAACGGCATTGGCCTGAAATTGATTCTGTCTTTGTTTAACGAAACATATCAGGAACCATTTAAAATACATTCGCATCAAAAACTTCGGGAACAGCTTCTTGAACAGGGAATTTCATTCAAAAGCAAAAACCGCAGAGGAGAACCGATAACAATAAAAGCTCAAACACTGCATTCGTCAGGGCGCCCCAACTGCATAAAATTGACAACCTACCGATATGCCCAACCAAGCGTTTGTTGCAAATATGACAAAGACAGAAACGAATATATTTGCCTTAACTATAACAATAATACCAAATACAGCAACATAAAAGGGTCGCAATACTCCCCTCTGCCCGATGAAATTGAAAAAAGAATATTAAATTACATAAAAGAAGCAGAAAAAGAAGTACAAAACCGCATAGCACAAATAATCAACGGCAACGGCGGAAAATCAAAATAACAAAAAACCGCATTTTATAAAATGCGGTTTTAATCTTGCTTATTCTTGACCGTCACGTAATTTTTGCAATTTCTTCAGAAGCATTTGGCGTTTTAAGCGGCTGATACGGTCGATATAAAGAATACCGTCCAAATGATCCAATTCATGCTGAACGACAATCGCCAAAAAATCTTCTATCAACTCTTCATGCTCTTTACCGTCATAATCCAAATAACGAAGCTTGACAGAAGCAAAACGCTCAACCTCGGCACGCTGTTCGGGAACAGACAAACATCCTTCTTCCCCACAGACTTTTTCTTCTGATTTCCAAATAATTTCAGGATTAACCAGATACAAAGGCTCGGGCTTTTCCCCTTCATGAGTGGTATCAATCACGACAATACGTTTGGAAACGCCGACCTGAGGCGCAGCCAAACCCACCCCGACGGCATCATACATCGTTTCTAACATATCATCCATAAAGCGGCGCAGCTCATCGTCGACCTTTTCAACTTTCTCCGCCTTTTTCTTCAATATCGGATCCGGATATTCATATACTTTCAAAAGTGCCATTTTTCTCTCTTCTAATCTTTTTTCAGAAATAAAAAACGCAGGAATTTGGAGAACGCAGCAAATAATAAGATTTCAAGAATTTTGCGAGGGAGTGTACAAAGAGGTACATGACCAAGTAAAATATCCGCAAAATCTGTATTAGTTGCCCGTTATACAAGTTCCTACCTTATTTCTTTTGCAATCTGATCCAACAACGCATTTACCATTTTCGGCTCGTTTTTGCTGAAAAAGGCATAGGCTAAATCGACATATTCTTGAATTAAGACTTTAGCATCAACGTCTAACGTGTTGATAAGTTCATAAGCCGCGCAAAGCAGCAATGCGCGCAATGTTCCGTCAAAACGCTCAAACGACCAACCCTCTTTCAGATAATGCGCCAAAGATTTTTCCATATATTCTTTTTTAGCATGCACGCCGCGGGTAAGGGTTGCAAAATAGTTTGTATCCATTTCCGAAACCGCAACCAATTCTTCTTTCTCATTGCCTTCGTCTTCAATAACATAACGCCCGACTTCGCCATTAATAAAATCTTTAATGACCTCGTCAACAGAAAGCTGGCCGTATTCAATCATATAAGTTGCCTGAACGGCAGCCAAACGAGCACCCGACTTCATTTTTATTTTTTCAGAAACATATTTTGCCATTTTTTATCCTTTCGTTGAGGGCATCCGCCTATTCTTCATCTTGGTGTTTAAGTTTTGCAAACCTGTCTATCGTTTCAACAAAATCCTCAAAATCTTTCACTTCGCGAAAATCTTTATAAACCGATGCAAAGCGGATATATGCAATGTGATCAAGCGTAGAAAGCGCATCCATGGCATATTGTCCGATAACGGCAGAAGGGATTTCCGCTTCGCCGGAACTTTCCAAACGGCGTTGAATTGAATTGACAATCTTTTCAACTCTCTCCGGATTAACCGGACGCTTGCGCACGGCTATCTGAATGGAGCGAGCCAATTTATCGCGGTCAAACATCGTTTTTTCGCCGTTTCTCTTAACAACGACCAAATCGCGAAGTTGCACCCTTTCAAAGGTAGTAAAGCGTGAACCGCACTCCGGGCATTCTCTCCGGCGTCTGATTGCCGTACTATCATCCGTTGTACGGGAATCTTTCACTTGTGTGTCATCACAGCCGCAGAAAGGGCATTTCATTATTTGTCTCCTGTGCCTTTTTTAATTAAAGCTTCGGCAACTTTATATAATTCTGAAGAATATCTGGCTCCTTTTATAAGGACTGTATCGTTATTTTGCAACAAATTATTTAGCAAAAACTCGTCAACACCGCTCTTATTTTCAAAATAATGCTGCTCAATTGACTTTGGTAGCTGCGCCAACATGTCTTTCATCTCGGGGCAAACGCCGACGGCAATATCAATGTTGCTTGCCGCAACAGTTTTTCCTATTTCAATATGCTTAGCTTGCGAAGTGTTGCCCAATTCGGCCATTTTTCCCAAGACCACAATTTTACGCCCCGTCGTTTTCATTTTAGAAAGCGTTTCAATACCAATTTTCATCGCCTCGGGCTGGCCGGAATAGCTGTCGTCAATAAGCGTATATTCCCCTTTGGAAAATTTGAGTTTCCATTGTTTGCCGCGACCATCCAAAGCGCCAAAATCTTTCAGATAAGACGCTGCTTTTCGGACATCAAGCCCTAAAGCCTCTGCCACAGTCAATACACACCAAGCATTATACAAATAATGTTCGCCTTCCTGCATCATCTCAAATTCAGCGTCGGGATGCGTCTCTTTGCCAAACATCACAACCTTTGCGCCATGTTCTTTGGCTCTTTGTTCCAACACTTCGGGAAAATTGGTGTCTTCATTAATGATGGCAATACCGCCCGGTTTCAGGCCTTCAAAGATCTCGGCTTTGGCTTCGGCAATCCCTTTAAAATTCGGAAAAAATTCAATATGCATCGGATAAACGTTCGTAATCAAAGCAATATCCGGCTTCACCCAGGAAACAAGCTGTGAAATTTCGCCTTTGGCGCTCATCCCCATTTCAATCACGGCATACTCGGCATTCATATCCATATTGCATAATGTTCTGGGAACACCGATACCATTGTTAAAATTACCGCTGGTTGCATAAACCGAGGCAAATTTGGAAAGGATAAATTTGAGTTCTTCCTTAGTCGTTGTTTTGCCCGCACTTCCGGTCAAACCGATAACCTTTCCCTTAAATTGCGAACGGACATACGCGCCGAGCTTTCCATATGCTTCCAAAGCATTGGGAACAACAATTTGGCGAAGAACAGGAACATCCGGCACCAATTTTTCAACCACGGCAAGAGCCGCGCCTTTGCTGATAACATCAGCCACAAAATCATGCCCGTCAAACTTTTCGCCTTTAATGGCAATAAACAAATCTCCGTGGCGGATATCTCTGCTGTCCGAGGATACATTATCAATATCGGCATCAACCACATTTGAAGCAGAACCTAAAATTTCGGCAATCTTTTTAGAATTGATTTTAATCATCATTTTTCCTCTGTTTGAAATAATACCGGCATTATACACACAAAGATTAAAAATTCATCTTTTTTTTCACTTTTCCAAAAAAAAATGAAATTTTGATTATTTTGTCTATTGCATATTAAAAAAAAGGTGTTATAGTCAACTTTAACGAACGTATTAGTATGGATTAATTGTAGAATGATACATATCATAATCTTGAATTTACGTTTGTGTGTTAAACTTCAATTTTTTTCAACCCACTTAAACTTTCATCATTATGAAAAAATCAATTTTCTCAGGCATTATGATGCTTGCGGCTGCATGTATGATTACTTCTTGCGGCCCTAAAACTCCCGAACCCGTAAAATTGGGAAACAGCGGACTTACGGCTCACGCCACGCTTCAGGACAAAGCCAAAAAAACTTTTGTCTGGGGTGTTAAAGACGCAGCAGGACAGCAAGTTCTCGACAACGTATTCGTCGCTCCGCCGATCGCTTTCGAAGAATTCTTCCTCGGCGAACAAACGGACAAACAGACAGTTTTTGACGACGCCGGCTCAACGCTTATTGTCGGACAGAACTGCGTTATGAAGACAATTCAAACCACCCGCTGCATCAGTTACAGTGACAACGGCAACCAGTTCCTCTATCTCATCGATAAAGGTCTTGTCCTGCCCGAGAAAGACAAAATGCTGTTCAAAAAGGATCAGATTTTCTATCTTTCCGGTGAAACGCTTGGTGTTCTTAACTACGGAGGCAAAGACATTCTTCCGGCCCCTCAGAAAGAAATCATTTATCTGACGGTCAACAAGAAAGTCAAAGCCAAAGGCAAAACTGAAACACAGACAAGCAACTACTACGCCGCAAAGGACGACAAAGGCTGGAACCTCTACGATGTTGACGGCAAACTTGTCAGAAAACTGGCTAAATGGCAGATAAAGAAATATCAAAAAGCCGCGACTAAGGATACCGAGTTGGATAAACTGTCCTATAATACTCTGACTTCCCTTTAACCTCGCCGCAACCTTAAATCTTACTGCCTTAAATCTTACCTGAAAAAAAACCACCCTGTATTTACAAAACAGGGTGGTTTTCTTTTAAACCAAACAAAAAAAAACTCCCGCTTAAAATCGGGAGTTTTTTTTACTTTAAGCATAAATAGGAAATTCTTTGCACAACGCAATCACTTTTTGCCTGATTTCGGGAATAACTTTTTCTGATGTTCCCTCCGTCAAGGAATCCATAACATCGGCTATCCAATGCGCTATCTGTTCAAACTCTTCTTCCTTAAAGCCGCGCGTTGTTCCTGCCGGCGTCCCCACTCGGATGCCGGATGTAACTTTCGGTTTTTCCGGATCAAAAGGAATAGCGTTCTTATTACAGGTCATATGTGCTTTTTCTAAAGCCTCGGCAACGACGTTTCCGGTAAGTTTCTTCGGGCGCAAATCAACAAGAAGCAAATGCGTATCCGTTCCGCCGGAAACCAAATCCAGCCCTCTTGATTTCAATACCTTGCCCATTACTTTGGCATTTTTGACTACTTGTGCCGCATAATCCTTAAAAGCAGGCGTCAAATCTTCTTTAAAACAAACAGCCTTGGCCGCAATCGCATGCATCAGCGGTCCGCCTTGGGTACCGGGAAAAATCGCAGAATCAATTTTTTTGGCAAGCTCGGGATTATTGGTTAAAATCATACCGCCTCTGGGTCCGCGCAGGGTTTTATGTGTCGTAGTTGTCACCACATCGGCCCATTGCAGCGGATTCGGATGAACACCGCCGGCCACTAATCCGGCAAAATGCGCCATATCAACCATAAGATAAGCGCCGACCCTATCACAAATTGCCCTGAAACGGGAAAAATCAATCTGTCTGGGATAAGCAGAACCTCCGGCAATAATCAGTTTAGGCCTGCTTTCCAATGCCAAACGCTCAACCTCATCATAATCAATCAGCGAATCTTCTCTGCGGACGCCATAAGCCACCGCATTCAACCACTTGCCGGAAACAGAAACTTTTGAACCGTGCGTCAAATGCCCGCCGGCATCAAGCGACATCCCCATAATCGTATCATGCGGCTGCAACAATGCAACATATACGGCAGTATTTGCCTGCGAACCGGAATGCGGCTGAACATTGGCAAACTCGGCTCCAAAAAGTTTTTTCGCCCGCTCAATAGCCAAAGTTTCAACCATATCGACAAATTCGCAACCGCCATAATAACGGCGCCCCGAATAACCTTCGGCATATTTATTTGTCAGAATTGAACCTTGTGCCTCCAAAACCGCTTGAGAAACAATGTTTTCCGAAGCAATCAATTCAATTTGATTTTGTTGGCGTTCCAACTCCAAATGAATTGCCTCAAAAATTTCTTTGTCTTCATTTTGCAAATCTTGTGTAAAATCCATCTTATTTATCCTCATCCAACTTATCTAAGCGCCTTTGGTGCCTGCCGCCCTCATAGCGGGTTTTCAGAAAAATGTCTATCCTTCTGGCAACATCTTCAAACGGCATCGTCCGCCCGCCAAAAACCATAATATTGGCATTATTATGCAGGCGCGCCATTTCCGCCGTAAAATCATCATACAAAATTGCCGCGCGGATTCCTTTATGACGGTTTGCGGCAATAGAAATACCGATTCCGGTTCCGCAAATCAGGATTCCCAAATCAGCCTCGCCTTTTAAAACAGATTCGGACATTTTATCGGCAATATCAGGATAATCGCAGGAGTCGGAAGAATGTGTTCCCAAGTCAATAAAATTAACGCCTTGATTTTTATAACGATTAATCAATTTTTCCTTTAATTCAAAACCGCCGTGATCTGATCCTATTGCAATTTTTTCCATAAACATCTCCTAAAAATTCATTCAAATTGATGTTATGATATCGAATAATACGTATAAAAAAAGCCCTTTTTTACATGATTTTGCATAACTGTAAAAAAAAATAAAAAAAGGTATTGACGCGGCAAAAAAAATTTGTATATATAGAGACACCGAGTGAGTTACGGTACACATTGGCCGGTTGGCAGAATGGCTTATGCAGAGGACTGCAAATCCTTTTATATCGGTTCAATTCCGGTACCGGCCTCCAAAATTTATTCCGGCTTAGCTCAGCGGTAGAGCAATCGGCTGTTAACCGATTGGTCGCCTGTTCGAATCAGGCAGCCGGAGCCATAAAAAAAACACCATCTTCCAAGATGGTGTTTTTTTATGGATTTTGCTATCTGAACGAACAGCGGCCAAAGGGAGCCTGTTCGGAGCGGATAGTCGGTGAGCGCAATTCTATAAAACACATCCCTGCCCCAAACAAAAAAGCGGTAGTCTTTATAACCGCCGCTCCGTTGAAAAAGATAATATAAGCAAGATAAAACCTATTGAAAAAGATCTGAAAGCCAGCCCTTTTTATCAGTCGAGTCGCCTAGGAAGCTCCTTGATTGAATAAAAGCCCAAATGAATACTGCTTCCGACAACAAAAACAGAATTCCAAACAGCCCTAACCAGACCAGCAATCCCACCAACAGGACATGCACAACAAATTGAGCTGCCCCCATAAAACTAAACCAATTAACAGAATGAAAATACTGCAATTCATCCACAATAACACACCAGGAAGCCGTAGCCATGCACACAGCAAGCACTTGCACAAATAAAAACCAGCAGGCTCTGACGCATCTTTTCAAAAAAGATTTAACGAATGCTGATGCTTTCGATAAAAAATAAAATACTTTTTTCATAAAACTAATAACATTAATAAGTGAATATAAGAATAATCGGAATAGTGAAAATATATCACTAAAATTATGTTATGCAAATAAAAACTCATCATCAAAAACTTGCTTTTTTGCAAACAAACAGATAGTTTAAGACAACAAGGAGAAATAAGATGAAAAAATTCAGCCGCCGAACCGAAGATTTTATCTGTGAACACTGCGGAACCAAAGTTACCGGAAACGGTTATACAAACCACTGCCCCAACTGTTTGTGGAGCAAACATGTCGATATTAATCCTGGCGACAGGGCAGCAGATTGCGGCGGTTTGATGAAGCCGGAAGCCGTTGAATTAAAAAACGGCGAATACACTATTATTCACCGTTGCACCAAATGCGGACATACTCGCCGCAACAAAACATCAACCGATGACAATTTTGAAGAAATCCTCAACTTGTCAAAATCAATGATTCATCGCTTATAAATCACATTTCATTATATCGTTTCAGGATATATGCCGAAATATATTCTTTTATAAAAGCCGCTTGCTTTTTATCAGGGCAAAACTTTGCCAATTCTTCATAAACATTCGCAAATAAATCATGTTTTAGAATAAATGTAAAAGACGATTTATAATATATCTCAAAAACAAAACACAATATCTGTATTAAACGGTCAGAAAAAGAAATTCTGTCTTTATTTTTAACAAGCGTCTTATTCTCCAATGCAGCTTGCACAGCCGCAGAAACAGGAGCAAACTTCACTTCGTCACTCAGTCCTGAGAAAAACAAATCCTTAAAAATACGCCGGTCATGCTTAATTAAATACAAATTAGCTATCTTATCCGCATCTTTCACCAAGCCATAAAGTTCTTCCACTTCTTGCTTCAACTGCGTATCTTTAATCCTCTGAAACTCATTGTCTTCGCCTAAAGCTTCCGCCAGATTTCCGTGCTGTTTAACCGGCAGCAGCAGCCGCAAATCATCATAGCCCAGCTCCTTCAGAATTTCATAACTGTAATAGCCGTGATTATGTTTTGAATCCGGATTCCGGCTCAACAATTCTATTTCTTTGAAACGCCCGATATCATGAAACAAATTCACCAGCTTGCCCAGCTTCAAATAATCTTCGGAGCGATTCTGAAACGTTTTTTCATTTTTCAAAATATAATTTCCGGCACCGACAACCTGCATTGAATGTTTGATTTTTTCACGGGCAAAATCTTCATAAAAAGGCTTTCCGCACACTCTTTGCAAACAAGTGCCATAAGCGTCAAAAAGCTGTTTTTCTTCTTTCCTGATATCAATTTTGTTAAGCACTGATCCCTCGCCGTTTCTTCTTATTCAGACAACAGAAAAAGCCGCAACTCTCGGTTACGGCTTTTTCCTTTTATCCGCTTATGCAGACTTTTTATCTGCTTTTCTGCAAATATATTTCGGAGCTTTTTTGTCGTTGATAACTTTCTCGTCAATCACGATTTCAACAACATCTTTCTTATCGGGAATATCATACATCAATTCCAGCAGATTTTCCTCCATAATGGCGCGCAGGCCGCGAGCGCCGGTCTTGCGTTCGATTGCCTTTTTGGCAATAGCTTTCAATGCGCCGTCCGTAAAGGTCAGTTTGACATGTTCCATATCAAACAGGGTGGCATATTGGCGAACCAAAGCGTTTTTGGGCTCTGTCAAAACTTTGATTAAAGCTTTTTCATCCAAATCTTCCAAAGTTGCAATAACAGGCAGACGACCGACAAATTCGGGAATCAAACCATATTTCAGCAAATCTTCCGGCTCGACTTCCTGCAAAATTTCTCCGACACGGCGCTCGTCCGGCCCTCTCACTTCAGCGCCGAAACCGATTGAAGATTCTTTGCCTCTGCGCCCGACGATTTTTTCCAAACCGGAGAAAGCGCCGCCGCAAATAAAGAGGATATTGGTCGTATCAACATGCAAAAATTCTTGCTGCGGATGCTTGCGTCCGCCCTGCGGCGGGACATTGGCAATCGTACCTTCAATAATCTTAAGCAAAGCCTGTTGCACACCCTCGCCCGACACGTCGCGCGTAATCGACGGCCCGTCGGTCTTGCGGGTAATTTTATCAATCTCGTCAATATAAACAATGCCGCGCTGAGCTTTTTCAATATCATAATTGGCAGACTGAACCAGCTTCAAAATGATATTCTCGACATCTTCGCCGACATAGCCGGCTTCGGTCAGGGTCGTGGCATCTGCAATAGCAAAAGGCACATCCAAAATCTTGGCCAAAGTCTGGGCAAGCAGCGTTTTGCCGCTGCCGGTCGAGCCAATCAGCACCACATTGGATTTAGCCACGTCGACATCAGATTTTTTATCAATGCAGTTCAAACGTTTATAATGGTTATAGACGGCAACGGCCAACACGCGTTTTGCATGATCCTGCCCGATGACATATTGATCCAAAAATTCTTTGATTTTGGACGGGGTCGGCAGATTTTCAGAATCAATCCCGCCGTGTTTTTTAGCTTCTTCAGCCATTTCGTCCGCAACGATGTTAATGCAGACTTCAATACATTCGTCACAAATATAAACGCCGCGCCCGGCTACCAATTTTTTAACTTCGGACTGGCTTTTGCCGCAGAACGAACAGTATAATACTTCGCCGTTATCTGAATTATCTGTCATAATCGTATTCCTATTTCAACATATCTGCACGGTTAGTAATAATATGGTCAATCAAACCGAATTTTTTAGCTTCTTCCGGCGTCATAAAATTATCGCGGTCCATTGCTTTTTCAATAACGCTGAGTTTTTGTCCGGTATGTTTGACATACAATTGGTTAAGGCGCTTTCTCATCGCCAAAATCAAATTGGCCTGAATTTCAATATCTGCGGCCTGCCCTCTGGCACCGCCTGACGGCTGGTGAATCATAATCTGCGAATTAGGCAGAGAAAAACGTTTTCCCTTAGCGCCGGCAGTCAGCAAAAGAGACCCCATAGAACAAGCCTGGCCTATTGTCATAGTCGCCACATCGCAGGAAATATACTGCATAGTATCATACATCGCCATACCGGCAGTAACCGAACCGCCGGGAGAATTGATATACATGAAAATATCTTTTTTCGGATTTTCCGATTCCAGAAACAAAAGCTGAGCGCATACCAGAGAAGAAATATCGTCATTAACCTCGCCGGTCAAAAAGATAATTCTTTCTTTGAGCAAACGAGAATAAATATCAAAAGAACGCTCGCCTTTGGAAGTCTGTTCAATAACCATCGGAACCAGACTGTTTCTAAAAACATCTAAAGAACTTTTTTCAATCATTTTGTTTTCCTCAAACAATAAATCCAACTATTTATTCGACAATATCTAAATATAATCAATAAATGGTAAAGAAATACGAATAAAAACAAAAAAGTTTGAAAACAGTCTTTCATTCACCGGCAAAAATCTCCTGTTGCTTATCAGGCCGAACACAAAAATACAATCCCGGAACAATATTGCTGCGCTTTTGCCAACAAAACATACCTTTTAACAAAAATTCCGTTTCAAGCATTTTTTTTACCGTATCGGCATTTTCTCTTGAAATCACGGCAACTTTCAGCCCCTTATGCAAAAGGATTGCTTCGGCCTTTTTTCTGCGCCATTTTGTATTGGCATTAAAAACGTCTTCTTCGCCGTCGGCCGCAAAATAACTTTTTTGCCGGATTGAAACGCCGCGGATATTTTCCGCCGTTCTGGAAAAATAAGGAAGCAATGCCGCTGAAGGATAATTATAAAACATCAACAGCGTATTATCCGGTATTTTGACACCGTCAACCGCAACAAAGCGGTCAAAAGCCTCTTTTTCGCCGCTGAAAATGCGGCCGCCCCATTTCTGTGACAAAACAGGCGTCAGCATCGCCACCAAAAATAATATGGAAATAAAAAAGAAATAAAGCTTTTTTCGCTTCTTAGGAACTAAAAATATAACGGCTTTTACAGACAGCAGCATACCGCATATCTCCAGCAGAATCATATACCGCCGGATTGCAAAAAAACTAACCCACACAAAATAAGACAACACCGTAAAAACAATTAAAAAAGCAGTTGTATCCGCAGGTTTTGATTTTAGTGCAACTCCTTTGCCGGCCGCAACAAACGCCAATACGGATAAAATGCCCCAGCGAAAATCAATAACGACAGCCTGATCAGCCGGATGGCTGGTTCTGACAGCCCAATAAAAAGGCCAAAACACATATTCTGCCCAAGTTTGCGGAAGAAAACGGCCATCCGTATAATTTCTGATCTCAAAATATTCCGATTGAAAAATCTTATTAGCATACGGATATAACGGATTGCCAAACAGTTCCCACATTTTCCACAGCCAGAAACCATCAATCAACAAAAATCCGGATAAACCGCCCAGAGCAAACATCAAAATATTTTCAACCGGATGCGGTATTTTCTTATAAAAGAAAATTAAGCCTGCTCCCAAACCAATACAATAAATGATTGCTGTCAGCTTCAATCCCAGTGCCACTCCGGACATTATTCCTGAGGCAAAAAACAAACGGCTGCCGGCTTCGCTTTTTTTGCCCAATATCCTTAAAATCAGATAAAGGCTGAACAACAAAAAACAACTTATCATGATTTCATTAGTACTCGTTCCTATTTGAAAGAATACCGCATAACCGCTCAGCCCCAGCAGCAAAACCAATAAAACCGGACGCATGTCTGCAAAAAATAATCCGGCAATTTTAAAAATGATAAAACCTAAGGCGCCAAACCATAAACCCTGCGCAAAATAAATTAAATTCGGATAATCGTTAAAATATTCTATCAGATAATAAAGCGGAATATCTGCCAGCGGATTAAAAAAACCGTTGATACCGGCAACAGCAATATCATAATTGATTCGATTATTCACAAAAGCCCATGGGTTATAATAATGATAATTGGCAAAATCCCATAAAACTTCATATTTAAGCAGCATCGAAACCAAGCCGCCGCCGGTGAGAAATAATAACAGCAACATCAGGTCTTTGGAAAAGTAATTTTTTAGCATCATTTGAATATCTCGCTTTGCTTGTCTGCAGCCACGCAAAAATGGTATGACGGAATTATGTTGCTTCGCTTCCTCTTACAAACCATTCCCTTGAGCAAATCGTCCGTTTTCAACAAAGCCTCAATTGTTTCTTCATCTTCAACGGCAAAAACGGCAACCCGCAGCCCTTTGTGACTATTCAGAGCATCTTCCTTTGCTTTCTTCCATTTAGGGATTGCATTAAAAACATCGGTCTCTCCGTCCGCCGTCAGATAATTTTTCTGTTTGATAGAAACGCCGCGAATATTGTCTGCCGTTCCGGAAAAATAAGGAAGCAATGCCGCAGACGGATAATTATAAAACATCAACAGCGTATTATCCGGTATTTTGACGCCGTCAACCGCAACAAACTGAGAAAACATATTATTATCAACAACACAATTTCGGCATCCCCAAATCTGGCTGAAAATCGGCGTAAGCATGGCAACAAAAAACAAAGCGGAAACAACTTGCCAATAAACCGTCTTCACTTTCTCCCGCCGGGGAAGCAAATAAACAATTGCCTTGACCGCCAATATCGCCGAACAAAGCTCCAACACAACCATATATCGCCCGATTGCAAACAGCTTTATCCAGAAACAATAAGACAATAATGTAAAAACAATCAAAAAAGCTGTTTCTGCCTTTGGCTTTTCCTTTTTGTAAAAAAGTCTTCCCGCAGCAATGAAAGCCAATACAAATAAAACAGCCCAGCGAAAATCTACCGCAATAGTATTGCCGTCTGCCCTAAAGGTATTAAAAGCCCAATGAAAAGGCAGCAGCAAAGCATCTGCTAAACTTTTTGGCAGGAAACGCTCATCCGTATAATTTCTGATTTCAAAATACTCAGATTGAAAAAATTTATTAAGAAAAGGAAAAAACGGATTACCGAACAACACCTGCATTTTCCACAACCAGATACCGTCAATAAGCAAAAAGCCTATTAAGCCGCCCAGCACAAATATCCCGATATTTTTAGTAGGATGAGGAATATTTTTGGCAAAACAAATCAAAGATAATCCAAGCGGCAACACATAAATAATACTGGTTAACTTTAATCCCAGCGCCACTCCGGCTATTAATCCCGCCAATAAAAAAATACGATAACGCCCCTGCCTCAGAATAAAAATCTCGCGCAACAGCAGATACAGGCTCAACATGACAAAACAAGAAAGCATTATCTCATTTGTGCTTGTACCTATCTGAAAGAATACGGCATAACCGCTCAATCCCAATAACAAAGCAAAGAGAACCTTCCGTACATCTGCAAAAAACAATTCCGATACCTTAAACATAACAAAACCCAAGGCGCCAAACCATAAACCTTGTGCAAAATAAATAAGGTTAGGATAATCGTTAAAATATTTTATCAGATAATAAAGCGGAATATCTGCAAAAGGGCTGTAATAAGCATTAATTCCCGCAACGGCAATATCATAATTGACCCGATTATTCAAAAAAGCCCATGGATTATAATAATGATAATTGGCAAAATCCCACATATGCTCAAACTTCAAAGCAATGCTGATTACCCCGCCGCAAACAAGAAAAAGCAGGAACAAAACGAAGGGTTTAATTTTGTTTTCAATCATGATTTTCGCTTATCCGCCATTAATAAAATATTCTTTCCGGAAATCTTGTCGAAAGCGAAGCTGACAATAAAATTGAAGCAACGGCTTTTGCAAGGATATTATTATAATTTACGGTTAATTTAACAATATCCGGATTGCCTTCTACATTAGTTGCCTTCACGAACCGGATTATAATTCAAATAAGCCATTCGCCTAACCTCTTTGCGGCTTTTTGAAACGCTGTCCAAAACAAAGCCGACAAGCAGGCTGACAACGGCACAAATCATCAAACCGGTTGACAAAACCGTCGTCGGCATTCTCGGAACCAACCCTGTTTCAAGATATTGCCCGATCACAGGAATACCGAAAACAAGCGACAGAATCATAAACAAAATTCCGAGCAGGCTGAAAAACAGCAGCGGGCGTTCATCTTTAACCAGATTAACAATCATTGCCAAAATGCGGATACCGTCGCGATATGTCGAAAGCTTGCTGACAGAACCTTCGGGACGGGCAAAATAATCCGTATCGATTTCTTTCATCGGAATACGCGAAGACAAGGCATGAACCGTCAGCTCGGTCTCAATTTCAAAACCGCCGGACTGAGCAGGAAACGTTTTCACAAAACGTTTGGAAAAAACCCTGAAACCGGAAAGCATGTCAACCAACTCATGCCTGAAAAAGCTTTGCACCAACTTGGTCAATACCGCATTTCCCCAGCGGTGTCCGACACGATAAGCCGCCAAATCAACTTCTTTACGCGCTCCGACAACCATGTCGAGGTTATTGTCAACCAGCTCTTTGATTAATTCCGGCGTCCGTTTTAAATCATAAGTCTCATCACCGTCGCTCATCACATAAACGTCAGCATCAATATCGGCAAACATACGGCGGACAACGTTTCCCTTTCCCTGATACGGTTCACTGCGAACAATCGCGCCGGCTTTTTGAGCCACTTCTATCGTTTTGTCGGAAGAATTGTTGTCATAGACATAAATTTTGGCTTCAGGCAAAATCTGCTTAAAATCATCAACCACTTTGGCTATTGCCACTTCTTCATTATAACAGGGTATAATAACCGCCACATTTTCCCGTGCCATCACTTTTCTCCTATAAATCAACGTATAGACCATGAAATCATATTATTTCTGTCCTGAATTAATTTTTCCAACCCCTTTTGATTGCCTTCAAACCATTTTTGATAACGACAGACAAAAACATTGGAATCCAGATTGTTCTTAAGCTCTCGGCAATACATATCTTGCAACATTTTATCTTCGGCTATCTTATCCAAACATTGCTTTGAACACCATAGGCGAACCAAAGCAATTATATCGCCGTTATGTTGTGAAATCAAATCATCTTTAATTTTCCTAAACATTTTTCTGTCCGAAAAATCAGTTCCTTTCATTTCAACCGCATTAAACTGCAAAGTTCCCAGCAACCTGACATTTTCCGCCTTATCGGCAAACCAAGCCCCTATCGCCGCTGACGGCATGTTATAAAGAAAAATCAGGCTATTATCCTTAACTTCAACATTTTCGACATCAATAATTTTTTCACTGCCCGCACGCGTTCCCCATGACTCACTTTCTCTAAAAACAGTTGTCAAAATAAAGATAAAGACAACAATAAACGGATAAATCAAAATCTGCTGCCAAATTTTCTCTGTTTTCACATACCATAATACTTGAACGATAACAATCGCAGCCAGCATCTCTATCGGTATAAGATAGCGGATAATCGAAAACAAAGAGAGCCAAATTGCATAACTTGTAAACATAAAAAGATATAAAAATTTATTAAACAAAGACGTTTGTGTCTTTCTTTTAACAAACATAAGCAGCCAAGCAAACGCAATCAATGACAAAACGGCAAATCTGGGATCAATAAACACATGTTCTCCTACATATCGTTTATCATGAGACGCCCAGAAAAACGGATAAAAAACAAACTGCACCCAATTTTTGGGAAGATAACGCCTATCAGAAAAATTTGCCAAATCATAATACTCTGATTTGAAAATCGCATTTGCAAACGGAAATAGCGGATTGCCAAAATGCAACCACATCTGCCACATCCAATATCCGTTAACAGCAAGAAAAGCAAGCAAGCCCGAAATTGTAAAAATTCCGATTTTAACCAGAGGGCGCTCTATATGGCGAAACATTAAAATCAGGCTGATACCCGAAGCCGCGCAATAAATCACCGCCGTCAACTTCAACCCCAATGCCGTCCCGAATAAAAGTCCCGACAATATAAATGCCGTATTTTTTCCGCTTTTACACGGGCTGAATTCTTTGGCTAAGAAATAAAAGCCGGACAAAACCAATATTGCAATCTGAATCTCATTTGTCGTTGTGGAAATTTGCATAAACGTTGCATACCCTGTTCCGCCGATAAGCAACGCCAAAAGCGTTTTTAATACTTTTTGCCCTTTTGAACCGGCAAAAAACA
The DNA here is from genome assembly GCA_949493535.1 of uncultured Alphaproteobacteria bacterium. Taxonomy (GTDB): domain Bacteria; phylum Pseudomonadota; class Alphaproteobacteria; order RF32; family CAG-239; genus CAJLXD01. The sequence continues at coordinate 29,144 of CASZWJ010000002.1, read as the reverse complement.
ACAGACAGATTTTGTAAAAAACAAAAAGCAAAATACCGTAATAGCTTCCTTGAACAGCGGAAACGAATTGTGGCGAATCATTAAAATATTTTACCAGAGAATAAAAAGGTATATCTATAAGCGGGTTAAAATATGTATTCACCGATGCCGGTGCTATGTCATATCCCAGCCTGCCATTAAAAAAAGCCCAAGGGTTATAATAATGATAATTGGCAAAATCCCATGAAAACTCAAACATGAAGCAGGCGCCCAAAATCATTCCCAATGCAAGCAATGAAAACAATATAAAAAAATCAAAATAAATCTTTGCGCGCATACCCTGCTCCTTAATCTAAGAAACAGAATATAAGCATTAGCCGCCACTGTCTAAATTTTGTTTATTTTTTACACAATGTTACCTAATATTTTCGGCATTATCTGAATCGCCTTGTTTTTTAAACAATACTTTCGAAAGCTTTTTGGGAACACAAATTTGAGCAAAAGGAACCATATTGTTTTTTAACGTCTTGCATTCATAGCTGTCAAAAATCTCTTCTTTAGAGAAATCAAGGTTATTAACGTTCTCTCTAACGGTAATTAAAAAGACCATGCCCTCATGCCCGTTTATTATTTTTCTTTTTTCTTCCAACCATTTCGGATGATAATTGAAATAATCAAACTTTCTTCCGTCGTCATATTCTGCAATATAAGATCCTTGCATCACATTTATGCCTCGGATTGTCGGATTACGCTTAAAATACTCAACGAACAAAGCTGACGAAGGCAAATCAAACATTATAAATAACGTATTATCGGGTATTAAAACATTATCATCAACCCAAAAATAATGGTCTTGCTTCGTCGGTATCTTTTTATAATCATAGCGTCTGCCCCATTTATCCGAAAAATAAGCCGTACTTAACAAGCTAAATGTCAAAAGCAACAAAAAAGAATAATATAACCCTTCGCCGATAACCGATTTAGGAGAAAAGCCAAATATAGCTTTAACTATGAAAATTGCAGCCAGCATTTCCCATACGATATAATAACGCACAATAGAAAAAACCGCCGCCCACATAACATATGTCAGCAAAAAGAATAAAATAAGAAATCCCCATTTAGGATTAATGGCAAAATTTTTATTTTTAACTCCTTTGGCAAGCCACACAAAGACTGAACCGATAAATATAAAATAAATAACCGCAGGGCGCATATCGGCAACAAACATTTTCCCTTCATCACGCTGAAAAGAAAAAGACTGAATCAGGGGCCACAAAGCAAAATCAGACCAATTTTTAGGCGTAAAATTATTATCCGTAAAATTATGAACACTCAGCCAACTCGATTTAAAAAATCTATTGGCAAAAGGGAAAAACGGGTTCTCAAACATCTGCCACATTTTCCATAACCAAAAGCCGTCAAAAACTAAAAAGCCGATCAAACCGGAAAATGTAAACAATAAAATATTCCTGATAGGAAATTTAACCTGCTTATAAAAAACAATCAAACAAAAACCGATAACAACACAATAAATAAAAGCCGTCAGTTTCAATCCCATAGCCGAACCGAAAAGAAAACCCGACAAAACAAAAGTTTTCCAATTACCGCTTTTTATTTCAAAAAGTTCTTTTAAAAGCAGATATAACCCGGACATAACCAAAAACGCAAGCATAACCTCATTGGTCGATGTTCCGATTTGCTTAAAAGTCGCATATCCGCTCAAAGCAATCAACAGGCAAAGAATCAACACCAGTTTGTCTCTGAGTGTTGTTACATCCAAATACATCAAACAAATTTTATAAAAAACAAACCATAAAGCACCGAACCATAATCCCTGAATAAAATAAATAATGCGCGGATAATCATTCAGATATTCTATCATATAATAAAGCGGTACATCTGCCAAAGGATTAAAAAAGCTGTTTAGACCGGCAAGCAGCACATCATATCCGACACGGCCATTAATAAAAGCCCAGGCATTAAAATAATGATAATTTATAAAGTCCCATACCGCTTCATATTGCAAGAAAGCAGAAATCAATCCGCCTGAAATCAAAAACAGAAACAAAATAAAAGAATTATTTTTCAACAAATTTGGCATAACTTTTCCCGTAAAATTTTAATTTATTTAAAGATAATTGCCTAATTGACGGCTGTCTAAACTTTATAGCCCTTTATACACAAAAAAACTCAATTAATAATAGGCATAAAAAAAAGCCCCGTAATTCTGCGGGGCTTTTTTTATTCAACTTATGGCTAAGAAGCTTTTTTAGCAGTCTTTTTAGCCTTTGTTTCTTTCGCTTCTTTTTTGTTTTCTTCGTTAAAATTGTAGAGTTCTTCAACAGAAACGATTTTGTCGTTAATTTTAGCCTGTCCGAGAATATAATCTACGATTTTTTCTTCAAAAACCGGAGCTTTCAGATTTTCAACAGCCTGTTTGTTTTTGACATAGAAATCAAAAACGGCTTTTTCCTGCCCCGGATATTTGCGGGCTTCGTTCATAATGGCTTTGTTAATATCATCGGCCGTAATGGTAACTTTGGCATTCTGGCCGATTTCTGAAAGCAACAGGCCGAGTTTAACGCGGCGAACGGCAATATCTTTGTATTCAGCCAGCAAATCTTCTTCAGATTTGGCTTTTTCGCTTTCGTCAAGCTGGTTATATTTTTTAGCCTGTTCATACTGGTCAACAATTGATTTGTATTCTGCATCAACCAAAGACTGCGGAACTTCAAAATTGTAATTCTTGTCAAGAATATCCAGCAATTGTCTTTTCAGCTTCATCTTGGAAGCGGCTTCATAATCGGCTTTAATGCGTTCTGCAATGGAAGCTTTCAGCTTATCCAAGCTTTCTTCGCCCAAAGATTTTGCAAACTCGTCATTGATTTCAACGGCTTTGGGAGCGCGGAGTTCTTTGATTTCAACAGCAAAAACGGCATCTTTGCCGGCCAAATCTTTAGCATGGTAATTTTCAGGGAATTTGACTTTAACATCAACCTTGTCACCGGCTTTTTTGCCGATCAACTGGTCTTCAAAACCCGGAATGAAAGAATTGGAACCGAGTTCCAAAGGATAATTGTTGCCTTTTCCGCCCTGGAATTCAACACCGTCAACAGAACCGACAAAATCAATAACCGTTGTGTCGCCATTCTGAGAAACGCGGCCGTCTTCAACCTTGTTTGTCTCTTTGCGGCTGTTGGCAATGTAATTCAAAGCTTTCTCAACTTCTTCTGCCGGAACTTCTGCCATATACTTGTCCAAAGCAATATCTTTCAAGCCGTCAAATTTGATTTCAGGCATATTTTCCACGCTGACTTCAAACTCAATATCTTCGCCTTCTTTGAAAGCCGTAATTTTAACGTCAGGCAGCATAACCGGACGCAGGTTCTGTTCTTTAACAACCTGCTGAGCCGTTTTCTGAACCAAATCTTCCAAAGCTTCGCCTTTAACGGAAGCTTCATATTTTTGCTTAACCATGGCAAGCGGCGCTTTACCGGCGCGGAAACCCTGCATTTTAACGGTTTTGGCAATACCTTTCAGTTTTTCGTCAACGGTTTTGCCAAACTCGGCAGCAGGAACAACAACTTTGAATACTTTTTTCAAGCCTTCAGATTTTAACTCTGTAACATTCATGAATTTTCTCTTCATTTATTAATTAATGGTTGCCCATCTTCAAATATAAAGATGGTGCGAGCGGAGAGACTCGAACTCTCAAACCTTACGGCACCAGAACCTAAATCTGGCGTGTCTACCAGTTTCACCACGCTCGCAACTACTTGGTTTTATTTACTTTTGCTTGCATACTACAGATTTTTTTTTATAAATCAAGACTAAATTCACAAGCCAATTAAAATTATTGTAATATAAGTTAATATTTTATATGATACCGGCAAGAAGCAAAAAAACTTACGTTTCATAAGGAGTAATCTTGTGTTTTCGGGAAATCTGACTAAGAACTTTATCTTTACGGCTGCGGCAGCAAGCCTACTGTGCTCTTGCAGCCAGTTTGCAACATCTGACGGTTCAGCCCCGTCAAACGTCATTTGGCAGTTCAGCGACCGCGCGACGGAAGAAGCCAATATGGCAACAGTTGCTTACTCTCAAGGAAAGTTTAAAGAGGCGGAAGAACATGTTGCGCAGGCTTTGCAGCTGAACCCCAAACAGCCTCAGGCTTTAATGGTCGGCGCTATGGTTTCCGAAGAAACCGGACGAGATAACCGCGCCCGCCAGTACTATGAAGATTTGATTGTCTTAAACGGCAAAGAAACAACCATTCTCGGCTCATCAAGCGGCAAACCCGAAAAAATGTCGGACATCGCCCAAAAGCGCTTACGAATGATTAACATCAAACAGAGCAAACTCATTGTCGAAGATGAAAAAGGCAACAACGTTTTTGATATCAGCAAAACGGCCGGCCTGCGCCAAAGCAAATCGGCCATTGCTCAGGCTTTGTTCATGAGAGAAAAACAAAAAGCCAAGGGAGAGCAGCCCTCAACCGAAGAAGAAATCAAATCTGCCGAAGTTTTGTTCTCCGATAACGAACAAAACATGATTTCCCGTTTCTTGATTTTGAAAGAACTGGCTGAGAAAGATTTGGTCACCAAAGAAGAATTCTTAAACGCCCGCATGACCAATATCGGAGCCTTGCTGCCTTTAACCCACACTGCTCCGGCTTATGGCATTGATAAATCCGTCCCGTCGCCGGATTTGATTATTGAACGCATTTCGGTTCTGAAAGACGCCGTTGAAGCCAGAGCAATCACCCCGCGCGAATTTTCGGTAGAACGCAATCTGATTATAGAAACGCTGCTGCCGCCAAACCCAAGACAACGCATGCGCAACAAAGCGCCGGCCAAAGATATTATGTCTGCAGCCAAAGACTTGCGCAAGCTGGAAGTTTTATATGATTTGAATTTAATCACTTCCAAAGAAAAAGCCAAAGAACAGCAGGCTATTGAAAAATACCTCGGCATCAACCGCGCCGAAAAGGCAAAAACGGCCCAAGCGCCGACCCCTGCTCCGGCAGCCGCTGCAACACCGGCTCCGGCACCTGTTCAAGAGCCGGCTAAAAACGCAACGGTTCCCGCCGGAACCCAGACAGAGATAATCCAAACTCAAATTGAACTGACGGAAAAACCGGTTGTTCCCGAGCCCGCTACAGAAGAAACATCTCCGGCAACTCCGCTGCTGCCTATGGTTTCCAGCCCGTTTTAACGGTATAATCATTGACAGGAAGGACGGTTTTCCGTCCTTTTTTATTGCTTATTTTTGCTTGCCAAAAAGCAGGAATTAAGATAAAAGAAGCTTAATTTTTCAATATTTGAGAGCAGAGTATAAAAATTTATGACTAATACCGTAAACAAACGCAAATGTTTTGCAATCATTTCCCACCCTGATGCCGGTAAAACCACTTTAACCGAAAAACTGCTGCTTTTCGGCGGCGCCATTCAACAAGCCGGTGCCGTAAAAGCCCGCGGCGAAAACCGCCACGCCCATTCAGACTGGATGAAAGTTGAACAGGAACGCGGCATATCCGTCGCTTCTTCCGTAATGAACTTTGAATACAAAGGCATCACATTCAACCTGCTTGACACGCCGGGTCACGAAGACTTTTCCGAAGACACCTACCGTGTTTTGACTGCTGTTGATTCTGCCGTCATGGTGCTTGACTCTGCCAAAGGTATTGAGGCTCAGACTAAAAAGCTGTTTGAAGTCTGCCGCCTGCGCGATGTGCCGATTTTGACTTTTATAAATAAACTTGACCGCGAAGGGCAAGATCCTTTTTGCCTGCTGGACGATATTGAAAAAACGCTGGCGCTTGAAGTTACTCCGGCCAGCTGGCCTATCGGCATGGGCAAAGATTTTCTCGGTTGTTACGATTTAATAAACGACCAGTTGATTTTGATGAACAAAACCGGAGACAAATCACAAATCAACGCTACTATTGAAACCTGCAAAGGCTTAGACGACAGTAAACTTGATGAGCTTTTGCCGGCACATGCCGTTGCCAAACTGCGCGAAGATGTGATGATGGTTAAAGAACTCTGTCCCGAATTCAGCTTAGAATCTTATTTGGCCGGTGTTCAAACCCCCGTCTTTTTCGGCAGCGCCATCAATAACTTCGGCGTTCGCGAAATTCTGGAGGGATTGCACAAAATCGCCCCGACCCCGCGCCCGCAGCCGGCAGCCGAACGCACCGTAACGCCGGAAGAAAACAAAGTCACCGGTTTTGTATTTAAAATTCAAGCCAATATGGATCCCAAGCACCGTGACCGTATTGCCTTTATGCGAATTTGCTCAGGCCATTTCAAACGCGGCATGACCTTAAACCAGGTCCGCACCGGCAAAGGGCTGAAAGTTCCGACACCGGTTATGTTTCTGGCTCAGGAACGAGAACTCGCGGAAGACGCTTATGCCGGAGACATCATCGGTATCCCCAATCACGGGCAATTGCGTATCGGCGACACTCTGACCGAAGGCGAAAAAATCCATTTCACCGGCATTCCGAGTTTTGCGCCGGAGCTGTTAAAATCCGTCCGCGCGTTAGACCCGCTTAAATCAAAACATTTGGGAGCCGCATTACAGCAAATTGCAGAAGAAGGCGGCGCCAGCGTTTTCAAACCGGTGGTCGGTTCCGAGTGGATTGTCGGAGTTGTCGGCGCTTTGCAGTTTGAAGTTATGGCCGACCGTATCCGCTCTGAGTTCAATCTTCCCGTCGCGTTTGAACAAACACAATACTATACGGCCCGCTGGGTTGACAGCGAAGACAAACAAAAGCTCAAAAAATTCATTGATGCCAACCAAGGCAGCCTGGCCAACGACCATGACGGAGCGGATGTCTTCCTTGCCCGTAACGCCTGGCACTTAAACAAAGCTCAGGAAGATTTCCCCGACATACAATTTAAGAAGACCCGCGAGCAGATTTTCTAAATTGAATCTTTGTTCCAATGGCGGAAGCCGATGTCTTCACGGACAGTCAGCGCTTCCGCCTTGTCTTCATCCAAGAAGATTAATGCTCCGGCAGCCGCTTCGGCATCAAAAGGTTTGCCGTCAACAACCAAAGCTCTGCCTTTATGATAAATCACGCGGCTTTTATAAACACAGGATTTTTTATCACAGCTTAAATCAAGCCACGTTTTGTCTGCTAATTTTCCCTTGTAAATTTCCCTGAGTTTTTCAGCCTCAGCCGCACCGAGGACTTCATTAGCCGTCTTTTCCAGCCACATCTGTTTGGTAAAGTTATTGCCGCGCGCCGGCAAAATAACCAAACTGCTCTGTTCGTCTTTAACGGCCAGCAAAGAAGCTTCGCCGTCAATCATAACATCAGGCGTTTTGACCGTAAAAACGCTTAATGCGCCGGCCACAACAAACAGGAATCCCCATTTGCGCCAGGAAAGTTTCCACAAACACAGCCACAGTCCGCCGAAAACAATCAGGTTTAATCCCCATAAAGGCATTGAAACCACCTGATAACCGGCATAAGGCAGCGAAGAAACATAAGCCGTAATATTATTGGTAAGCTCAATCCCCCAACCAACCAGTTTCAGCGGCCAATAATCAAGCCCGAACGGCATTAAAAGCAGCGCAATCAAAACAAACGGCATAATAACCAAACCGATGATAGGACCGGCAAGCAAATTGGTAATTGTCGTATAAACGGAAATCCGGTTAAAATGATAAACAGCAAAAGGCAAAGTTGCCAAACTGGCAATAAAATCGGCAACTAAAATACCGATAATATAAGCCCAAATCACCTTAACTGTTTTAAGCCACAAACTTTGCGTTTCATTTCCGTTCAAAAAGCGCTGAAGCGCTCCTGCATATTTTTCATAAAAAGCCGTCAAAGCGATAACCGCGGCGAATGACATTTGAAAACTGGCACCGATTAGCGCTTGCGGCGAAATTATCAAAATTATCAGGGCAGCCCAGCCGATAGTGCGCAAAGAAATTGCCCTTCGCCCGAGGAAAATCCCCAAAACAACGATAAAATTCATAATAAATGCCCGTTGCGCCGGTAATTGCGCGCCGGAAATCAATAAGTAAAAAATACTGATAAGAATAGCAAAAACCGCCGCCGCCTTTTTAGAATCATAACGTAAAGCCAAAGGCGGAATTAACGCCATAACAAACCTGACCAGAAAAAACATCAGGCCGGCAATCATACTCATATGCAAACCGGAAATGGAAAGAAAATGCGCCAATCCGGAATCCCGATAATTCTGTATGACTTTACGATTTATAACGCCCTGCTCGCCGGCGATGACCGCCGCCGCAATTGATGCTTGGTCTGGCGGCAAAATCCCTTTGATGTGATTAACAATTTTCATCCGCAGCTCATCAACGGCAAAACCGAAACGCGCCTTCAAAGAAGCTTTCTCTTTGCAATCGGCTTCATAAACCTGACTGAGAGCGTAGCCGCTTGCATTGATCCCTTCGAAATAAGCCTTGCGGTCAAACTGATAGCCTCCGGGCAAGAACGGCTTGGATACGGGCATCAGCTTTGCGGCCATTTCCACGCATTGTCCGGCTTTCAACTGATCGTTCTTATGCCGGCTGCTGACCCGAACCTTTCCGAACTTGCGCGTATTTTCAAAATTCTCGGTATCATTTAGTATAAAACGTTGATTACCTCGATAATTATAATCTGTTTTTTCAATCCGTCCGAAAAGATAGGTTTCTTCTTCGCGGGGCAGCCTTTCGTTCTTGTTCAGATATTCTGCTTTCAGCTGAATGTCGACAAACCCCAAAACAACCGGAGCAATAACGGCTAATCCCCCAAGCACGGCCGGCCGCAAACGAAAAACTATGGCTAAAACGACCAATGTTTCAACAAGCCCTAAAGTCCACCAAATGGAATAATCTTGCGGCAGCAAAAAATAAATTCCGATTCCCAGACCAAACAGTACCGGCATCCACAAAAACCAACGGGGCTGTTCCTCAAAAAAATTTTCTTTAACCTTTTGCCAAAACCAATACATAGCGCTCTCTATATGCTTAAACTTGATTCAGATTAAAATAATCTGCCGAATAAAACAACTGTTTTCATTTTATTTGCAAAAATTTAACTTTTTGCCTTTAGGCTGGCAAAAGGATATAACCATATCAAGGATTATGCCATGAGTAAAAAAACATTGTTATTATTCGCTGCTGCTGTTTTAACCGCAGGGAATGCCTCTGCAGCTACAACTCACCTTTCCGAATATAATTGGGATGATCCGTCCGGTAGCAGCAGAAGCGTTGCGGAAATGCCTGTAGAATCTTCGGGTGTCGGCGAAAACAGAAACAGCTGCATGCAGAAATGCCCCGGATACAGCATGACAATAACGGAATGCAGCGCCGGATACGAATTGAAATCCTGCAAAAGCGCAAATTGCGGGGAATATCACAAATGCGAACCCAATGGCTGCGCTCCCGGATATGATATGGAATTAAAAGATTGCCCAATTGATGTTCAGGAAGACAATTACATGTGCAGCAAATGCATTGAACAATAGTTTTACCCCGTCAGGCTTAATACCGTTAAGCCTGATTATCTGCCGAAAAAACTGCCGGATTTTACTCCGGCAGTTTTTTTATTTTTGCCATACAAAGAAACTAATTCTTATCTCTGATAATCTTCAAAATAACATCACAGGCATTTTGGCTCGGCGTTTGCACGCCCTGCCCCAAAATTTCGCGGACTTTGGCAAAGCCGTTCATTTGCTTGTCATACAAATCTTCATGACGAAGAAACTCTAAAATATAATTGCGGATATTACCTTCAACGCAACGTTCTTGCAAAAGCTCGGGAATAATCTCCCGCCCCAGCAGAATATTTGACAAATTAACAAATTGAATATGCAAAAATTTGCGCGCCAAAAAAGCTGAAAAAGGAGAAACTTTATAAGCGATAATATGCGGAATATCACAAATTGCCAACTCCAACGCAACCGTTCCGGAAGCGGCAATCGCCGCGGAAGAAGCCCGAAATGCGCCATATCTGTCAGCTTGGGTTTCCACGACCAAAATCGGAAGTCCGGATTCGGCAACCGCCGCTTTAACGCTTTTAGCAACGGTTTTAACCGTCGGAATAACAAAATAAAAACTGTCATCAGCCGCTTCCAATTCTTTTGCCGTTTTCAAAAACACCGGCAAAAGTTTTGAAACTTCGGTCTTGCGCGATCCCGGCAAAACGGCAATTATTTTTTTATCGGCCGGAATATCATATTTTTTGCGAAAATCATCGCCGCTGGCAGTAATCACTTCGCTCTCAATAACCGGATGCCCGACAAAACTCGTTTCCAAATGGTAGGGCGTAAAATATTTTGGCTCATACGGAAACAGCGTCAACAAATGATCAACATATTTATACATTGTCTTCGCGCGTTTTTTCTTCCAGGCCCACACCTGAGGCGCTACATAATGCACTTGCGGAATCCCTGTTTTCAACTTGCGCAAAGCCTTATGCACGCGGGAAGAAAAACTCCAGCTGTCAATCGTAATCACAACATCAGGCTGCACGCGGACAATGTCTTTGACCGTTTCTTTGATTCTTCTCAAAACACGGGGAATACTCGGAATAACCTCGGTCAATCCCATAATCGCCAAATCGGAAATATCAAATAAGGACTTTAGCCCTTCAGCTTCCATCGTATCGCCGCCAACGCCGAAAAACTCAACATTTCCGTCCGCCTTTTGGCGCATGGCGCGCATAAATCTGGAACCCAGCAAATCTCCGGACGGTTCTCCGGCAATCAGATAAATCTTCATTGGTTTGTCCTTAATTTTTTTCTGCAAAATCAGCAGGATTAATTCCTATAATAAACAAACCCTCTTTATTGGCAAGTTTTATTACTTCGCTTTCGTCAACAATCAACCCGTTTCCGGCATGAACGGCTATGCCTCTCAAGCCGGAAGCTTTGGCATTTTCGATTGTTCTTGTACCGATAGTCGGCAAATCTATGCGCATATCCTGCTGTGGCTTGCGCAATTTGACCAAAACGCCGCCTTCGCCCTTGCGCCGATAATCTCCGCACCGTTGAATAAGCTTATCAGTTCCTTCTATTCCCTCAACGCCGAGCACCAGCCCTTGCTGCACAACCACGGCCTGACCGACATCCAAACGCCCTAATTCCAAAGCGACTTCAACCCCGCGTTTAATATCCGCCAAAGCTTTTTTATCAGGCTTATGCTTACCCAAAACGCCCTCTTTAACCAGCAGTTCCGGCATCACTTCATGAACGCCGCGCACAACCATGCCGTCATGCTCCAACTCCTGAACCAAAGCCCGCAAAATGCCGTCATCTCCCAATGCCTTTGTACCTATTTTGGCAAAAAATGCCGTTGTCCGCAAATCGGGAACCAACTCCTTAAAACTCGGACGTTTGATTGTTCCGATCATCACCACGTCTTGCACTTTTTGTTCGGCAAAACGTTTGAAACCGGTGCCGGCCTGGCCGATACGGATCCACATATGAGGTACATCCTCACTAAAATAATCAGGATTGGCGTTGCCCTCAATTGCCAACACAAAATAATCGCGCTTTTGCTCTCGGCAATAATTAATCAACATCTGGGGAATTGTTCCGCCTCCGGCTATGATTCCTAATTTGCGCTCTGTCATTTAAATCCTTATTCTATCTGAAAGAAAATTTATTATATGCGGCTGATAATAAAAAATCAGGAAGCCGGCAACAGAAGTACACTAAAGTATACATAACTGAACCGGCTGTCCGTAATTTCTGCATTGGCAGGCCATAGAATAATTTTTATTCCGCAGTCATAACCTTACGGCGGCCTTCCAAAGACTCTTCAATGAACTTAATCTGTTCCATAATCATGCCGTTATCTTTATATTTTTCTTTTGCCTGAACCAAGCGCTCGTCAAAAGTTCCTTCTTTGCCTTTGAAAATAAACATATAAGCGCGGGAAACAGCTTTAACCGTATGCTCGTCAAAACCGCTGCGTTTCAAACCGATAACGTTCAGGCCGCGCAGTTTGCCGCGATCTCCGGTAACAATGCCAAAAGGAATAACATCGCGGTCTACGCCCGACAATCCGCCAATCATAGCCTTACGCCCGATACGGCAGAACTGATGAACCGCGCAGTTGCCGCCGAGAATAGCACCGTCGCCGACACGGACATGTCCGCCGATAACGGCATTATTTGTCATAATCACATTATTGCCGACCACGCAGTCATGGGCAATATGAGAGTTAATCATAAACATTCCGTCATCGCCGACAGTTGTTGTAAAATGTTCTTTCGGCGTACCGGCATGCATTGTCACGTTTTCACGGATAATATTGCGCTTGCCGATAATCAGCTTTGCTTCTGGCTGGAATTCATTGCCATGGTCCTGAGGGCCGGCGCCTAAAACAGCTCCCGGAAAAACGATTGTCCCCTCGCCGATAGTTGTATCGCCCATAACCGTCACCCGACCTAAAAGCTGAACATTTTCGCCGATTTTAGCTCTGGATGAGACCCAGCACAAAGGCCCTATTTTAGCTGTCGCGGCAATTTGCGCGCCGTCTTCAATAACGGCTGTCGGATGAATATTGGTCATAGAAAATTTCCTTTTCAAAAGTTAAATTAATATGCTTAAAAAATTATCCGCAATATTAACGAAAGTAAACACAAAAAAACTTACAAATTATTACATGGGCATAAATTTTTCCAAAGCCTGAACAAAGGAATTAAACAAATAAATTAACTTGCCTGAAACCATTAAATATTATATACTGAAAGGCAGAACAGAAAGTTACGCGGGATAAGAAGAAGTGTGTGTGTGGAATGAGTGTGGTATCCCTGACATCGGCGATGAGAATGAATCTGCTTTCCTTAAAGCGGACGAGTTCGTCTGTGTCAGAGGTCCGGAACCATTTGGCAACCGGCTTAAAAATCAATTCCGCAATAGACAATCCGTCATCCTATTACACCGCGGTGAGTTTAAGCAACCGCGCATCAGATTTAAATTCCTTGTTAGACAATATGGGACAGGCAATCCAGACCGTCAAAGCGGCAGTGGAAGGAATTGCGAGCGCAACGGCATTTTTGGAACAGATGAGTTCAATTGCCGAACAGGCAACTTCATCGCCGGTGCCGATAAAGGGGCGTCCGGTAGAAGAATTTATTAAAGAAGGCTACAAAGTCATCAACTCCGATATGAGTACATCCGAGATAGAAGCCACGATAACAGACGGCGCTAAACTGGTGCTGGCGGGAGACATGATTTTATCAGAAACGTTAAATATCAAAGCCCACAACGTTGTTATAAACGGCAACGGATATAAGCTGAACTTCAAAGGGAGTTCGGTAGGAGAAAGCGCCATATCGGTAAGCGGCAGCGTGGAAATAAGTAATATAGCCATAGCTGCTTCGGGAACAGGAGTTTGCGGAATACAAGCCAAAGACAGCGGACATGTCAAAATAGATCCGAATGTGAGAATATCCGTTTCGGGAACCGGTTCTATGGCTCTAAGCAGCCGAGAAGAAGTATTATTTAACGGCAAAGCAAATACGCAGGCAACAATCAGCCAAATCGGTGCGGCCGGACTGGCGGCAAGTGCAGCCAATAAATTTTATGTCGGCAGCAAGACGGATGAAAACTTCGGACAGGGAAACTGGTACTTGCCGGCTCTCGGCGAGTTAATGGAAGTTTATGGCTATAATATTGATGAAATGACATCAGGCAATGGCAACAGCGGCATGACCGGAGAGAATAAGGATAAAATCAATGCAGCACTTTCTGCGCTTAAAGGCAAAGGCATTGAAGCAGAAGCGCTGACAAACGATTATTACTGCTCGTCTTCTGAATTTAACAATGGCCATTTTTTAACATTAAACATGGGCAATGGCAATCGCTACAGCCTCCTCAAACACTACAGTACTTCCGTCCGCTGTTTTCAGTTTTTAGAAAATAAATTCAATCCGTCAAACGGAGAAACGGCACCGAAAATCGGCGATGTGATGTATTCGGATTTAAGTTACGGCTCCGCAGATGATTATAACGGCGGCAAAACTGCGGTCGGCATAGTAACTTGGGTTTCCGAGGACGGCAAATCCGCCAAAATTATGAATCTTAAAGATTTGACTTTCAATTCAGGCTTTTTAACCAACAATTTTAATCCAGACAATCCCTATAATAATACAAATATGTATACGCAACAAACAACAAATGACAAAAATTCTGAAGATATCTCCGAGATTAAAAATTATAGCCTTCCGACATTTCTGAATGCGATAAAATCAGAAGGATCAATTACTATCGAAGGTATCCCAGTTCCCAATGCAAGCATTGGCGTTTCTTCCGAATGGTCAAAGGCCTATAATGACATTTTAACCCAATATGATATGCTGATAAATGATTCCTCTTATCGCGGTATCAATCTGCTGAAAGGCGAAGAATTAAACGTTATTTTTAACGAAAGCCAGTCCGGCAGTTTAAATATAGCCGGACGTAACATAGGTTCCTCAGCCTTAGGTTTGAGTTCTACAGACTGGAAAAATATTGCCGATGTATCCGTCTCAATTTTCGATTTGCAGCGAACCATTGCCGTTCTGCGCAGCTTGTCGGGCGAGCTTGGCAATAACTATTCTGTTGTCCAAGGGCGTCAGGACTTTACCGAAAACCTGATAAATATCTTAACAGAAGGCGCAGATAAACTGACTTTGGCAGATATGAACGAAGAGTCGGCAATCATGCTGGCCTTGCAGACCAGACAACAATTGGCGATTAACTCGCTGAGCCTGGCTTCCCAGTCCAGCCAGAGTGTTTTAAGGCTGTTTGCTTAAAATTTATAATTCTTCTTATTTTAACCTTATAAAAACTAAAAAAAGAGCTTCAATCATCGGCATAACAAAAAAGGCCAAAGCCGGCAGCGCGTTATTTTTACCTTTCGAGAAAGATTTTTTATAATAAACAAACGCTGTTTTTCCTTATTCAAATCCCAAAGGACCTTCTTTAATTCGGCATTTTGAAGCGAACAATAAACTTCGGCTTTATTTGATAACAAGACATAAGCCGTAACAAAATCATCACAGAAAACATTTAAATTACTATAAGCCAAAAATGCCTTTGCCCCGCTTACTTCTAACAAACAACGCTCAATTGTCGGAAACAAAACCTTCTGCGCATCAATCGACACCGAAGCTTCTCTTGCCAAGAAACGTGCTGTAGCCGAATTATTGCCTTTCACCGCTGCGGCAAAATTTCCCTGAATATTCATTAATATATTCTTATCTGCCAACATCGGATGCAGCAAATACAATGCAGAAACAGAACGTCCGACATTCCGCCTTTCTTCCAAAACGCTATGGCTTATCTTAACATTTCCGAATGATACGCCGCAATCTTGAATCAATATACAGCCAAAATTTGCATCCGGCGAAACGTTATTGACCCTAAACTCAAGCGTCAGATTCTCAATTCGGCTGTCCTGATGCATTCTAAGCACCGGCTCTTCAAAACATCCATAGTAAAATTTAAGCCGCAAGTATTATCTTTTCCTCGTAAAACAATACCCGAATAACAGTTCAAACGGCAATCGCCGCAATCGACCATTGTATCAAGAACTATTACGCCTCTCCTGCCCTTATTTAACAAAATCAACAGTTCAGATAAAGATTCCGCTGTTCCTAAAATCATCTCTTTAAGCATAATAATATAAATTAATTCGTAAAATACTGCGGAAAATATATCAAGAAGCCACAAAAAACGCAAGTATTCTCTTACTAATCTTTTTTACCGTAAATATAAACTTTCAAAGGCATTCCGTAAGACTTGGCATCAATTATTTCTGACGGCTGCATATCTTTTAACTCAAAAGCGGAAGAAATAACGACTGCTGATTTTTTCAACTTTCCGTTCAAATCCAATGATAAATCATCTGCCGCTTTTGTATCTAAAAAGCATAACAGCAAATCGTAAGATTTAAAATCGGCATTCATAAAATTATCGCGTATAATCTTCACGTTTTTAAGCTTGCGGCAGCGAAAAGCAATAATTTTAGAAACAAACCAGTCCCAATCATAGCCGACAAACTCATGCTCGGGAAACTCCTTTGCCAAAGGCAAAAGCAAGGTTCCCGTTCCGCACCCCAAATCTATAACTTTCAATGGCTTTTTTGCTGAATTTAAAACTTTACGCGCTTCCGTAAGCGTGATTTTTTTCATATTGCCGAAAGACGGAAAAGCCGGCGGATATTTGCAGTTCTTGCTGATAATCAAAGCATAAATAAAATAAAGTTCATAAACAATGGTAGCAATCGCCAGCAACAAAGCCAACAATATAACAATCAAATCCATATTATCTTCCTTTTAAATAAACAAAAACCCCTTTTGCAAGGGGGATATTTGTTTAGCTTAAAAAAACTAATTTTCAGCCAGCATTGCCGTAAATTCAGCTTCGCTGACAACCTGTCCGTCCACCAGAGTCTGCCCTTTGAAGACGAAAATATTGCGGCGTTCTTTTATTTTTTCAACATGCATGTGCAATTGGTCGCCGGGTTTAACCATTTTGCGGAATTTAACACCGTCAATAGACATAAAATAAACCCCTTTTTTGCATTCAGCATAATTATCCATGGAAGCAATCACAATCGCGCCGGCAGTCTGAGCCATTGCCTCAACTTGCAAAACGCCGGGCATTACCGGATTTCCGGGAAAGTGCCCTTGGAAGAATTCTTCATTCATGGTTACATTTTTAATACCATAACCTTTAACGCCGGGTTCTTCAACAACCAAACGGTCTACCAGCAAAAACGGGTAGCGGTGGGGCAACATATTCATAATTTCTTCAATGTGATAAACTTTATTTTCAGACATTTTTATTCCTCTTAAAATTATTGCAATGGCTTTGATAAAATGCTTTGCTACGCAGAAAATTTTTTTCGCTGTGTACAAACTAGTGCATAAGAAAAAAATTTACAAGCATGAAAGCGTTTTAGCAAAGCCCGTCATAAACTATTTTTTGATGAGCTTCTGCACCATAGCCGTCTGCCTCATAAAATCTTTGATTGGAACAGCCGGTGTTCCCATAACAATCGCGCCGGGTTCAACATCGCGCATCAAACCGGATTGAGCGCCGATTTGAACGCCGCTGCCGATTGTCAAATGATCGGCAAACCCGCTCTGCCCGCCGCAAACGACGTAATCGCCAAATGTGCAGCTGCCGGCAATTCCTGTCTGGGAAACGATAACACAACCGCGCCCCAGCTTGTCATTATGAGCAATTTGCACCAAGTTATCAATACGGCAGCCATCGCCGATAACCGTATCATCCAAAGCGCCGCGGTCAATACAACTGTTAGCCCCGACCTCAACGTCATTACCGATAATAACGCGTCCAACCTGCGGAATACGTTGGTGTTTGCCGTTAATAACCATAAAGCCGAAACCGTCCAAACCGATACGAGCACCACTGTAAATATAGCAGTCGTTGCCCATCAGGCAGTAAGCAATCTGCGCTCCCGCACCAATTCGGGTATTATTGCCGATTTTGCAGC
This sequence comes from uncultured Alphaproteobacteria bacterium, assembly GCA_949493535.1. Lineage (GTDB taxonomy): Bacteria > Pseudomonadota > Alphaproteobacteria > RF32 > CAG-239 > CAJLXD01. The sequence goes on along the minus strand of CASZWJ010000002.1, from coordinate 11,681 downwards.
CGCGGCTGATAACGGCATTATGCTCAATCACGCAATTTTCGCCGATTTCAACATTTTCTTCAATCACGACATGCTCGCCGACAAATGTATTCTGCCCGATTTTAGCAGACGGGGCAATTTTTGCCGTACGAGAAACTTCCGCCCGAGCAACAATTTCACTGTAAAAATGCTGATTGAGTTTCAAAAATGACAATTTCGGATTATTAGAAACCAAAACGACGACGCCGGAAGGAATTAAAGCTTTCAGTTCAGGAGTTGTTATGCAAGCAGCAGCTTTAATCTCAGCCGCTTTGGCTTTTGCCTTTTTGTCATAGAAAAAACAAATTTCTTCAGCACCGGCATTCGCCATTGTAGCGATATCTTTAATGTTTTCACCTGCTTTTGAGGCATCGCGAAGCTCAGCCCCGCAAACCTCGGCAATCTGCGCTAAGGTAAATGGCCCGTTATTTTTGAAAAATGTTGTATCGACCATAATTTTTCCTTTCTATATTTGATTGTGATTTTAGAGAGTTGAATAAAGTGATTTCTAGGGGCTTAGAAAATTTTAGTGTACACAGAAGTACATGAATTTTCTAAGTTCCCCGTAAAATCGCTTTAGGCAACCTATAAAATTACAATCTGGTGCCGAAGTTCAGACGAAATGCCTGTGTCTCATCATAATCTTCTTTAACAATCGGGAATGCCAAATCGACGTCAATCTGCCCCATCGGCGACAGCCATTGGAAACCGAAACCGGCTGCCACACGCGGTGAAGAAGAATAGTTGACATCGTCAGCATGACGAATACCGTCAGGCTTGCCGAGCATACCCATATCAACAAAGGTTCTGCCGCGAACGCCGACTTCATCCAAGCCGATCGGGAAAGAAACTTCCGCACCGGAATAAATCATCCAGTTACCGCCCAAAGCATCATCGGTATATTTATCGCGGGCGCCGATACCGGCCGTATCAAAGCCGCGCAATGTAGACCCGCCGAGATTATAACGGTTTGACAAACGAACCTCTTTGCCGTCATAACCGACAATGTATCCGGCATTGGTAAAGAACTTAAATGTATAATCATCGGCAAAGGTATAATATTTGTAAAGTTTTGTATCAAACTTCAAATATTTCTCATCTCCGCCCAAACCGGCAACGTCATTGCCGAAAGAAACATAGTAGCCTTCTTTCGGATTAATGGCACTGTCACGTTTGTCATAAGCGATTGTCTGGCCGACAATGGAGCCGTTGTATTTGCCGACTTCTTCTTTAATATAGTGGGAGGCTTCGGAATCAACATTGTTAATTTCGTCCTGACGGTAAGTATAACGCAGATATTGCGACAAATCATCGGTATATTTCCAGCCTAAACGCAAACGGCCGCCGGTAGAGCTTGTATCATAAGAACCGTAATCCTGATAATCTTCTTCGGTACGGAACAAATCAACGCCGGCACTCAGGTTTCTATCCATAAAATAAGGTTCGGTAAAGCTGATGTCATATTCCTGAGTTCTCTGAGAAATGCCGATATCCAAGCCCAACTGCTGCCCCATGCCGCGGAAGTTATTTTCGGTAACGCCGGTACGCAGCAACATGCCGTTAACCGTAGAATAGCCGATACCGACATTAAAGTAACCGGTTGATTTTTCTTCAACAGTCACATCAATATCCGCTTTATTTTCATCTGTCGGCACGGTTTGAATATCAACTTTGCTAAAGTAATTCAGATTCTCGACATTTTTGCGCGAAGCTTTGATTTTAGAAACATTGAAAGCATCGCCTTCGTCAATTCGGAATTCGCGGCGGATAACTTCGTCATGCGTCCGGTTATTGCCTTTGATGTTAATGCGGTTTACAAAAACACGGTCGCCTTCTTTAATGTCAAACGTTGCAGACATCGTTCCTTTTTGCGTATTCATACTCAAATCGGGAACCACATCAACAAAAGCAAAACCTTTCTTGCCCAGCTCTTCGGTAATGGCCTCGACCGTACTGTCAACCTTGGTATCGTTAAACCAATCGCCTTTTTCAAAATCGACCAGTTTATACATCGGTTTAACATCTACATCCGCAATTTCGGAATTAATTTTAATGTCACTGATTTTATAGCGTTTGCCTTCATCCAAAACATAATTCAGAACAAAAGACTTTTTATCCGGACTGAGTTCGGCAACGGCAGAAACAACGCGAAAATCGGCATAGCCGCGTTTCAAATAAAAACGGCGCAGCAATTCTTTGTCATAGTTCGTTTTTTCGGCATCATAATTTTCAGAACTTGAGAAAATACGATACCAACGGCTTTCCTTGCTCATAATTTCATTGGCCAAATCATCATCGGAATAATGTTTATTGCCGATAAAATTGATTTTGGTAATGCTGGCCAAAGGGCCTTCGTCAATTTCATAAACCAAATCAACGCGATTCTGATCGCGCTTGATGATTTTCGGCTCAACAGAAGCGGCATAACGGCCGGTGCGTTTATAAATTTCCAAAATACGCTGAACATCTTCCTGCACTTTTGCGCGGTCATAAATGGAACCGGCTTTCAAGCTGACTTCTTTTTCAAGCATATCGTCGCTGACTTTGTTATTGCCATCAAAAACCCTTTTGTTGACAATCGGATTCTCAACAACTTTAATGACCAGCATACCGTCGTTTTTCACATCAAAAACCACATCGGTAAACAGCCCTGTGGCATAGAGTTGCTTTAAAGAAAAATCCAATTGGTCTTGAGAAACCGTTTTGCCCTGCGGAACATCAATATAAGATAACACGGTATCTGCTTCCACACGCTCCAAACCCGTCACGGAAACATCACGGACATAAACGGAAGCCTGAGCATTCGGCGCCAACAGCATCGTCAACCCTAAAGCATACATTCCAACTTTCTTCATTTGAACATTCCTTATAAAATATTTAAGCAAACCATCTGTGAACCAAACGCACCACATCATTCCATGTCGCAAAAACCATCAGCGAAATCAGCAGGGCAAAACCGAGCTTGAACAGCCCGTCTTTAATTTTTTCATTAATTTCCCGACCCGTTGCTATCTCTATCAGATAAATAACAACATGTCCACCATCGAGCAGCGGAACGGGGAATAAGTTGATTAATCCGAGATTAACCGATAACAAAGCCATAAAGATAAACAAACTCAAAACGCCTTGTTCACGCGTAATATCACCTGACATTTCGGCGATTCGGATAATGCCGCCCACTTCATCGGAACCACGTTCGCCGCTAATCATCTGCCCGACGCCGCGCAAGGTAACATCGGTAATGCTCCAAGTCTCTTTGACGGCATCTCGGAGAGATTCCCACAGGCTCAAATCGAGTTTTTGAACTTCAATAACATTAATCGAACGCACGCCGAGCATCGGCCTGTCCGGCTTATCCAAAGAGCTTTCCTGTTCAATTGAAACTTTTTTCAAAGGAAAAGACAACGTCATTGTTTTGCCTTCGCGTTCTAATTCAACAGTCACTTTCTCATTGGTATTCAGTTCAACCTCGCGGCGGATATCGTCAAAATTTTCAATTTTAACGCCGTTGATTGTCAAGATTCTGTCTTTAACCTTAATACCCGCCTGCTCGGCAGCCCCGCCGGAAATAACAGAACCGACAACCGGCGGAAAATCTACCTTGCCGACAAAATAAAAAATGCTGGCAAAAATCAAAACAGCGAATAAATAGTTGGCTCCCGGCCCTGCCAGAGAAATCAGCAGCTTTTTAAATGGGGATTGGAAAGCAAAAGCGCGTTTTTTTTGCTCTTCGGTCAGCTCTTTTGTTTCAGAAGTCGTACTGGTCTCATCGCCGTCTCCCAAAAACTGGCAATATCCGCCCAAAGGAATAGCGCTGATTTTCCAACGGGTGCCTGACTTGTCGGTAAAACCCCACAACTGCTTGCCGAAACCAATAGAAAAAGCCTCAACCTGCACACCTGAAAGTTTGGCTACGATATAATGCCCAAACTCATGCACAAAAACCAAAATTCCCAGTAAAACGATAAACGGGACAATATAATAAACAATATTTACAAACCAATCCATTTTAAGAACCTGTATTACTAATTAAAAGAAACACCGTATTTGAACAACAAAAAGACCAGAGGCGCAGCAAAAATCAATCCGTCCACCCGATCAAAAACACCGCCGTGCCCGGGAATCAAATTGCTTGAATCTTTAATCCCTAAAGTGCGTTTGATATAAGATTCGACCAAATCGCCAATCTGGGCAATGACCGCTATGATACCGCCCAATACGGCATAAAACGCAATATTTTCATGCGATGCAACGGCATAGCTGTATGCCATGCTGGCCAAAACTGCCAGAAGCATCCCGCCGATTAAGCCGGACCATGTTTTATTCGGGCTGATTTTCGGAGCCAGTTTCGGCCCCTTTAAGGTAGAACCGAACAGATAACCGCCGGTGTCAACACTCCAAACCATCAGCACAAACCACAAAGTATCAAGGAAACCGACAGTCTCATAAAGCCAGATTAAGGAACCGATTCCGACAGAAATATACAAAACGCCAAGCGTCAACAAACCGCGGCGTTCTTCTCCCGCAGCCTTAGACCAAACCAGAACCGCAGCCCCAAAAACGACAATCGCAGTACCGATAACGGAAGGGAACAAAACCGCCGCAGCCATACTCAAAGCATAAGCAATGCCATAAACGCTTGCTTTGGCGTTCGGAACCATATTTGCCCATTCCCAAGCCAGCATGCCGCCAAAGAGCAAAATCATAATCTGAATATAAGGGAAGCCGGCATACATAACGCCGATTGTAACCGGAATTAAGACAAGCGCAGTTATAATCCTTTTAATAATAGAGTTAACTTTTGACTTTGCCATATCTTCTCTCCCTGGTTTTAAAGTCTTTAACAATATCTGCCAAAATCTTTTCATTAAAATCAGGCCACAAAACCTCAGTAAAGAAAAACTCGGCATAAGCTATCTGCCACAACAGATAATTGCTGATTCTCATTTCCCCGCTGGTACGGATGACCAAATCGGGATCGGGAATGTCTTTTGTATAGAGCATATCAGAAAACATTTTACTATCAACATCTTCCGGTTGAATATCCCCTCTTTTTGCAAGCGCGGCAATTTTCCTTGCAGCATTGACTATTTCCTGACGGGAGCCGTAACTGATGGCGATACACAGCGTCATTTTATCATTAGCCGCCGTATCTGCCTCAATTTTTTTCATGCTTTCGACAATATCGGTATCCAGCATTGACCTTTCGCCGATAAACAAGATGCGAACGCCATTGTCCTGAATTTCTTTTAAATCGCTTTTCAAATATTGGCGCAGCAAATTCATCAAGGTTGCTACTTCTTCGGGATCCCGATTCCAGTTTTCGGTAGAAAAGGCATAAAGGGTCAAAAATTTAACCCCCATATTTGCCGCCGCTTTGGAAATTTCCTTAACTGCCTCGGCACCTTTTTTATGCCCGAAAGAACGGGGCAGCCCGCGTTTTTTCGCCCAGCGCCCGTTCCCGTCCATAATGATTGCAATATGCTCTAAACTATTATCTTCACTCAACTTAAAAAACCTGTTTTTTTATTAATTATCTATGGTTTTGAACCACAAGTTTGATTTAGGGTGATGAATAGAGTAGTTTTCAAGGCAAGAAAAATTCTAGTGTACACTTAGGTACATGAATTTTTCGCGACCGCAGAAAACTGCTCTAGTCTCCCCATAAATCAAACTTGGAGAATGTCTTTCTCTTTGCGAGCCAACTCTTCATCTATCCTTTTGATTGTTTCATCAGTCAGCTTCTGGATTTCATTCTCATATTTCTTTTCTTCGTCTTCTGAAATTGAGTTGTCCTTTTTCAGTTTTTTAATTCCGTCTAAAGCATCGCGGCGGACATTGCGGACGGCAATTTTTGCCTGTTCGGAATATTTGCCGGCAACTTTGACCAATTCTTTACGGCGTTCTTCAGACAACGGCGGAATTGGAATGCGGATAAGCTGGCCGTCAGAAACCGGATTTAACCCCAAATCAGATTCTCTGATGGCTTTTTCAACAGCCTTGGCAACGCCTTTGTCCCAAACGCTGACAGAAAGGGTACGCGCATCGGGAACGCTGACAGTGCCAACTTGAGACAACGGAGCGGGAGAACCATAAGCTTCAACCATAATTCCGTCCAGCAAACTTGCGTGGGCACGGCCGGCACGCAGGCCCCCAAAGTCGTTTTTCAAAGCCTCAAAGCTTTTCTCCATACGGGTTTTTGTATCACTTTTAATATCGTTATAATCAGCCATAAATTTATACCTCTTGCTTTATTATCGTAAAACTTCCTTTTCCGGAAACGGCATTAGCCAAAGCCTCTTCGCCGCTCTGGGCAAAAACGACCACCGGAATATTATTTTCTTTTGCCAGCGCAACAGCCGCAATATCCATAACTTTCAACTGTTTTTCAATCACTTCGTCATAAGATACGGCTTCATATTTGCGCGCATTGGGATTTTTTTTCGGATCAGCATCATACACGCCGTCAACTTGCGTCGATTTCAAAATCGCGTCGCACTGCATTTCCGCAGCTCTGAGAGCCGCGCCGGTATCTGTCGTAAAATACGGATTTCCGGTGCCGGCGGCAAAAATGACAACCCTGCCTTTTTCAAGATGGCGCAACGCCCGGCGGTAAACATAATGCTCGCAGACCTCAGGAATATTCAGCCCGGATAAAACTCTCGCTTCCACGCCGTTTTTTTCCAACGCATTCTGTATATATAAAGCATTCATCACCGTCGCCAGCATGCCGACATGATCGGCAACCGTGCGGTTCATGCCTTTGGAGGCTTCCTTGGCGCCGCGAAAGATATTTCCGCCGCCGACAACTACGCAAACCTCAACCCCTGCATTGCGGACATCTTTGATTTGGCGGGCCAGGCTGTCAATCACTTCGGCAGACATGCCAAAGCTCTTATCCCCCATCAGCCCTTCGCCGGAGAGTTTCAGCAAAATCCTTTTATAGACAGGTTTCATAGCGCTAATCCTTTACAATTTTTTCCAATAATATCTGATTTAATTGCTTTGTCACCTATATTTTTCCACTTTTGCCATAAAAAAAACGCCGCCCGCTTTGCACAACACATAAAAATTAAAGTTGAAAGATTAATGTCTTGAGTTTAATACTTAAAGCAGTTTCAATATATTTTATGGTTTTTGACATGACTGTTACAATCGTCTTTTTAATTGCCGCCGTTTGCGGCTATCTGTTGGGTTCTATTCCTTTCGGTTTGGTTTTAACGCGCTTGGCCGGCTGCGGCGATATCCGCAAAATCGGCTCAGGCAACATCGGCGCTACCAATGTTTTGCGTACCGGCAGAAAAGATTTGGCTTTGCTGACAATTATCCTTGATGCCTCTAAAGCGGGCTTTGCGGCTTACCTTGCTTATAAATTGACCGCAGCGGTTCCGTTTGAGTTTTTCGGCATACCGACTACGGTAAACGTAATGGCCGAACTCATTGCCGGCACATTCGGCGTTCTGGGGCATAATTTCCCCGTCTGGCTCAAATTTAAAGGCGGCAAAGGCGTGGCCTCAACCTTCGGTTTTCTGCTCGCCACAAACTGGCTTGTTGCCCTGCTCGCCCTGGCTACATGGCTGATTATGGCTTTTGCAACGCGCTATTCTTCTTTGTCTGCAATCACCGCTGCCGTTTTGGTTCCGGTATACGCTTTCTTTTTGGCAACGCCTGTTTACAGTATTTTTTATACGGCGCTTGCCATTTTGGTATTAGCCCGCCACCATGCCAATATTGCCCGCTTAATCAAAGGGCAGGAAAGCAAAATCACGTTTAAGAAGAAAGAAGAAAAGAAATAAATGCAGACAACAGAGCAGCTGGCGGACTGGATTCAACTGATTAATTCCGAAAATGTCGGTCCGATAACATTTTATAAATTGTTGGACATCTACAAAGATGCCGCAGCCGCTCTGGCTGAACTGCCCAAATTTCCGAAATATAAAATCTTTCCGCGCGATAATGCCAAACGCGAGATAGAAAAAGCGCAAAGGCAAAACATCCAAATCATCACAAGGCTCTCGCCGTTATACCCCGAGAGTCTCAAACATATTGAAGACGCCCCGCCGGTTCTTTATGCCGCCGGAAACCCGCAGATTTTGCAAAACCCGCTGTCTTTGTCAATCGTCGGCGCCAGAAATGCCTCAATCAACGGGCGTAAAACCGCTTCCCGCATTGCTTATGACTTAACCAATTCGGGGATTTTGGTTGTCTCCGGCATGGCACGCGGCATTGATTCCGCCGCCCATAAAGGCGCCATGTATGCAAAAAATCAAAAAGGCGAAACTTTGGCCGTTCTCGGCACCGGCGTTGACGTTGTTTATCCGGCAGAAAATAAAACGCTGTATCAGCAGATTCTCGAAAACGGCGTCATTATTTCCGAATTTCCGCTCGGCACCGAAGCCCAAAGCAGCAATTTCCCGCGCCGTAACCGTATTGTTTCGGCTTTGTCTTTGGGAACGCTGGTTGTCGAGGCAACCCTGCATTCCGGCTCTTTAATAACGGCCAGACTGGCTTTGGAACAAGGCAAAGATATTTTTGCCATACCGGGTTCTCCACAAGATTCCAGAGCGCTCGGTCCCAACAAATTAATAAAGGACGGCGCCGTTTTGGTCGAAAATGCCGAAGACATTTTAGAGGTCTTGCGGCTGAATAATCAAAAACAAATCATACAATATGTTGACAATTTGCAAAAAAATGCCGATATTCCACAAATGTCACAACCTGACGCCGCCCCTTCCGGTGAAAAAGCGCCGCTGCTGGAATATATAAACCGCGAAGGCGTATATGTCGATGAGCTGATAAGAGCCAGCGGCCTGAGCGCTTCCGAAGTCTCCTTAGAACTTCTGGAACTGGAACTCAGCGGCAGAATAGAACGTCAGGCCGGCAATAAAGTCGCCTTAATAAAATAGTCAGATGTAGGGTTTAGAATATGAAATTAGTTATTGTAGAGTCTCCGGCCAAAGCCAAAACAATCAATAAATATTTGGGCAAAGACTACAATGTTCTGGCCAGTTTCGGACATATCCGCGATTTGCCGAGCAAAGACGGTTCCGTTTTGCCGGATCAAGACTTTGCCATGACATGGGAACTCAGCCAAGGCGGTCAAAAACGCTTAAAAGACATCATCTCTGCCGTTAAAGACGCCGATACGCTCATCCTCGCATCCGACCCGGATAGAGAAGGAGAAGCAATCGCATGGCATATTTTGGAAGAACTGACTGCCCGCAAGAAAATCGCCGGCAAAAAAATCGAACGCGTCGTCTTTCACGAAATCACAAAAAATGCGGTAACGGAAGCTATCAATAACCCTCGCACGATTGACGACAACCTCGTTTCCGCTTATATGGCCCGCCGTGCGCTTGATTATCTGGTGGGTTTTACGTTATCTCCGGTTCTCTGGCGCAAACTCCCCGGTTCAAAATCCGCCGGACGCGTCCAGTCCGTTGCTCTGCGTTTAATCTGCGACCGCGAAACTGAAATAGAAAAATTCAAAAGCGAAGAATATTGGACAATTGATGCCGAGTTATTTACCGCTTCCAAAGCTGTTATCAAAACCAGATTAATCACCTTAGACGGCAGCAAGCTTGAAAAATTTGATTTAAATTCAGAAGCCAAAGCACTTGAAGCTAAAGCTAAGATTGAAGCGCAGAATTTTGCAATCTCCAATGTCGAACGCAAAAAAGCCAACCGTTATCCCTCTCCGCCGTTCACAACCTCGACCCTGCAACAGGAAGCTGCCAGAAAGTTAAGATTCAGCGCGAAGAAAACAATGCAAGTGGCTCAAAAGCTGTACGAAGACGGTTTGATTACCTATATGCGTACCGACGCGGTCAACCTCTCACAAGAAGCGATTGCCGCCTGCCGCGAAGCTATTGTCAAATATTTCGGCGAGGCTTATCTGCCCAAAACGGCCAAAGAATATAAAACCAAATCCAAAAACGCGCAGGAAGCGCACGAGGCTATTCGTCCGGCTCATATTTCCGATACGCCTAAAAAACTGGAAGCAAAATTGGATTCAGATGCCCACAAGCTTTATGAACTGATTTGGAAACGCACGGTTGCCTGCCAGATGAACCCTGCCGTTTTGGACAAGGTCGTCATTGACGCAACCTCTGAAGACAACAAGATTGTTTTGCGTGCCAACGGACAGGTTATTGATTTTGACGGTTTCTTAAAGCTTTATCAGGAAAGCAAAGACGACAGTGACGATGACGATGAAAACCGCATTTTGCCAAACGTCAGCGAAGGCGAAAAAGTTGATAAAGGCGAAATCACGCCTGAACAGCATTTCACCACGCCGCCGCCGCGTTTTACCGAAGCAAGTTTGGTTAAAAAGCTTGAAGAACTGGGCATCGGCCGTCCGTCAACTTACGCCAGCATTATTTCCGTTTTACAGGAAAGAAAATATGTCCGTGTCGAAAAACTGCGCTTCATCCCCGAAGACCGCGGCCGTATCGTAACCGTATTTCTGGAAAACTATTTCAAAAAATATGTCGAATATGATTTCACCGCTCAGCTGGAAGAATTTTTGGATGATGTTTCCGCCGGAGAAATGGAATGGAAAAAACTCTTGTCCGGTTTCTGGGCAAAATTCATTAAAAACATTTCCGCCGTCCAGCCGTTGCAAATCAGCGAGGTTATCGACAAGATTGACGAAGTTCTGTCTTATCACCTGTTTCCGCCGCGCGAAGACGGAACAGATCCGCGTATCTGCCCCGAATGCGGCAAAGGGCGCCTGAGTATCAAACTCGGAAAATTCGGCGCTTTTATCGGCTGCTCAGATTATCCTGAATGCAAATATACCAAACCTTTGACTGATGCAATGGAAGAAGCCGCCGGCGACACGCCGCGCGCTCCTAATCCTGAAGACAAAGTTTTGGGAGAAATGAGCGGTCTGAAGGTATACCTCAAAAAAGGGCCTTACGGTTTTTATGTTCAGCTTGGAGAAGATGCTACCGCTTTAACCGAAAAACCGAAACGCTCAGCCTTGCCCCGTAACATCAGTCCGGAAGAAATCACTTTTGAACAAGCTTCGACTTTGTTGAGCCTGCCCAAAAAACTCGGCAATGACATTGAAGTCAACGTCGGAAAATTCGGCCCTTATATCAAACAGGGAAACAAGTCAAAATCACTGACCGGAGCTGATAATATCTTTAATATTACTTTGGAACGCGCTGAAGAAATCTTAAAAGGCGTCGCAGAACGCCCTGCCGGAAAATCTCTGGGCGTCCACCCAAAAGACAAAAAAGACATCACGTTAAACAGCGGACGCTACGGTCCTTATATCAAATGGGGCAAAAACAATTATGCTATTCCTAAAGAATATAAGGACAAGGAATTGACATTAGACGATGCGCTAAAAATTATTGAAGCCAAGAAATAACTTCCGCCCCTCAAAAGAGGGGCTTTTTTTATGCTGGTTTTCAGCTGCAATCAAGAAACGGACCTCTCTCACTTACTCAAATTTTCTCTCTAAATCCGGCAATAAAAGCCGCCGCATGCTCCAACGAACCTTCACCCCTCCGCCATTTTTTCCTTTAAATCCAAATGATTACAAAAATATGATAATTTATCTCTTTTGCATTTTTCGGTTGCAAAAAAAAAAAAACGCTTATCATTGATATTAGAGGGCTCTAATTCCCTATTCTTCTGTGAGAGGTGTATCA
>CASZWJ010000001.1 GCA_949493535.1 uncultured Alphaproteobacteria bacterium | reverse complement strand
CCTATGATGACCTCGGATTATCCGGGCGCCATAATACTAAATATGACTTCAACAAGAACGATTGCTCGTCTTATCCGCTAAAGACCTGCCCTTCAAACGGCAAGTGCACTAAATGCCCCGTCGGTGCCGGATACAAGCTTGACAGTTGTAATACCGGATATACCAAAACAGGCGACACCTGTAGAAAAAAAGTTGAATTCTGTGTTGAAAACGCAACAACTTTCAAAAATAACATCCCTACCGATTACGTATGCAGTAAAATTACAACCAATTCACTATGCAATTCCTCCACTCAGGCTAATTGCGACAAATGCTATTCATCATGCTATAAAATCAATTGCAGCGGTTATCCTCTGGACTGCCAAACTATCAGTAAAACGGCTTTGCATATTGCAACAACAGAAATTTGTCCCAACTGCAAAAACTCAACAACATCAAAATGCGCCAAAGCCTATTGCAAAATTACAGAATGTGAAAACGGTTATAAAGTTAATGCTGCCGGGACGGCTTGTATTGAAAAAGACGATACCTGCCCCAACGGTTATTACAAATCTTGCGAAACCGGAACTCAGGGAACGCCCCAATACACAGAAAAAGGAACCGCTTGCTATCAGTGCAAACCTAAAACAACCGAAAATATGAAAGTTGTTGTCAATTTTGACAAGAGCTGCCCAGCCGGCCTCTCTTTCAAAATGACACCTAAGGGCGGATCTGCCGTCACATGCTCTTCATCACAATGTTATGAATATGATACCGGCAACTATCCTTATGCTCCTGACGGAATACATTCTAACGAAACGGAAGCTATCGTTACTGTAGGAACACAAATCAATTTGAGCAGTATTCCTTCTGCCGTTTCCGATATTAAGAGCGTTTCCCAAAAACAGACTTATTCTGTTTCCGGAACGACCTACTCGTTCAATGTCAATGACAAAGCCACCGTCATTGCCGGGGTCGGACAAGACACTGCTTCCGGACTTGGCGCCTATGACTTCTGGACGCTGCAATGTAATTCCGGATTGGCAATGCTGGGAGACATTCTCTATTCAGATATGACAACAGGCAGACCCGAAAACCATGCCGCTTCCGGCAAGACTGCTATCGGGGTTGTATTTAACGCCGATAAAAAATTAGCGCTTGCTTTAGAAAATGAAAAAAAATCTTGGTATGATCAAGACAATATATCTGTACCTGGCATTTATGAATCATGGGATCATCCTAAAAACACATATAACGGCAAACAATATACCAAAACCATTGTTGATTATTGTAAAGCAAACGGAAAAAACTGTCTGGCCGCAAAATATTCCTATCTTTTTACAACCAAAGGAACTCACATCGGCGATTGGTATCTTCCGTCTATAAGTGAATTAAATCTCATTTATAATAATAAAGAAACGTTAAATAATACATTATCCGTAATAAAAGGAATGCAAATTACAGATGATAAACATTGGGCTTCTGAAAAATGTAGCTCGGTATCGCCATATTATCGCGATTTCAGCAAAACAGAAAATGAATATAACGGCATAGGAATTGCTGCAAATAAAATTAAATATAACGTTCGCCCGATTATTAATTATAGTGATGTAAACGGAGCAGACAAGCCAATTGCAGATATAACGCCAGCGTTACCTTACTTATATTCAGATTTTTCGACATCGACTAATATTGATAAAAATAAAATTATTATCGGCATCGTTTTTAATAAGGATAAAAAATTAGCTATATCGACAGAATACAAAGAAGCTGTTTGGGCAACAGAAAACTTTGATATACCGACCATAAATAACTATACGTCAACAAACGATGCCAAAGCCGATTGGAACGGTAAAGCCAATACGGGCAACGCCATAAATTATTGCAAAACGAATAATAAATCCTGTCCGGCCGTATCTTATGCAAATACATACAAAACTGCCGGAACTAAAAGTGGAGATTGGTATTTGCCTGCAACAGGAGAACTGAACGACTTATTTGCACATAAAGATGAAATTGATATAAATTTAAATTTATTAAGAAGTACCAATGTGCCACAAACATATTACTGGTCATCAACGGAAATTAAATGTCCCTCTTGCACAATCGGACAATCAGTTCAATCTTCTCCCAGTACTATAGTCAGCGTAACAAAAGATACCTCTTGGACTACAGCCGTTCCCATTATTAATTACGGTACAATAACCCCCAATCAAAACACCAGCCGTAATGCAGCACAATGTATTGCATCTGACTGTGAATTAGAAACCAATTGCTACAATAGAGGTCTCAAAACATCTTATTGCAATGAAAAATATTCGCAATGCCAATCTTGCTGTGGTAGCACTCCTGATAAGAATTGTTATCACGTTTATTAAAACAAAAGAGGCTGTTTGACAGCCTCTTTTATTATGGAAATAACTTACCTTCGAATATTGAAAATAGTCTTTCTCGGTTGGGCTGCCAGCAAACGCTGAATATAACGCCCCTGATAAAGATTAATGCCGAGAGAGTTGCCGACCTCAACGGCCTGCGGATCGTCAACGCGGCATAAAATCATGCGCGCACGCTCGGCCTTGTTGACATAATCGGTAAAATGGCTGTCTTCTTTAATAATATCCATAAAAGACGGGTGCCAGATAATCTTCAGCAAATCCCCGTCCAAATGCCCGCGGTCAATATATTGCAGTTTATCAACGGTTATACCGTCTATACAAATTTTATACCCGCGGTACTGAGCAAACGTTTTTGCCAAAATAAATGCTTTTATATCACTGAAAATATCCGTCAGCTGCAATTCGAGCACAATCGTTGACCGCTGGGAAGGATTAATATTTTCATCAAATTCCAAAAATTCATCAGACAAAATAGTCGAAACATTCAAATTCAGGCTGAAGTTGCTCGTCAAAGATCCGTCATCATGGCGGCTGACACTCACCAAAACCCTCTTATCCAGAGTTTCCGTCAAATACATAAACAACCACGGATTCGATGTCAAATCCACATCCGGCATCAACATATCGCGCAAATCGGCAATGGATACAAACACCTCGTCAAAAATCATCTGCGGCGGAGACTTGCCGATTACGGCACACACAGACTGCCGGCGGATCAAACTTGAAAAATCCATCATAGACAATGCTTTTTGCATCTTTGCCAACATTGACGGCGTCAACTCGCGGCGCAGTTTTCTCTGCCCGCCGCCAAAACCGCCGGCAACCGGTTTTGCCGCAGGCTTGGCCTCAGCCTTTTCATTGCCGGCAAGAGTTACCGTCTCTTTAATCGCGTCTTTGAAAGCTTCTGTTTCGGTCGCCAAAACATAAATTTTGGCAAAACCGGATTGCACCAAATCAACGGCATTGCGAATAAGCGGATCGTCATGGAAAATAAAACGGACTTTCACCAGACAAGCCAAAACCTCATCATGAGACACCGAATTAAAAATAACGACCATATCGTCATTAGGCAAAGCAAAAATATCGCCGCCGCTTTTTTTAACCACATTTTCAAATGTTTCTATCAGCGTCTCGCGCTGAGCAGAGCGCAAACTTTGGTTTTGCAGCTTGCTGGTATGCATGTACAAGGCTTGAAACTGGGCTATGTTTTGCTCAATCTTGCGCAAATAATCAAAGATAACCGTATCTTTTTTGGTAAAAACCTGTTCCGGATTTTTATTAAAAATAACCATTACGCACCCTTATCCTGCAACAAATCTTCCAAAAGTTCTTTATGCCGGCACTCGCTTCGCGAAAAACCGGCTAATAAACGTTTGCGCTTAAGGCATTTTACCGCGCCGCACTCGGCCGCATTCGGACAGCGGCTGCGCAGCATGGCCACTTCCAGATTGTCGATATACGGCCCCTGAAAAGCCGTTATCCCGTATTTAACGCCCCATTTTATCGACTGCTCGGTATCGCATTTTGCCAAAATTACATTCTCTTTGCCCAAATGGGCAATCGCGTCTTTAAGCTCCTGATTGTCCGAATCATAAATCAAAAGCGGTTCCCAGAAAATTTTAATCATATCCGGATCGATTTTGCTGATATTCAGCATTTTCAAAGCAGACGGAGACATTGCGTCAATCAAGAGCTTATGTCCGCCGCGCCGGAGAATTTCTTTCGCCTGAAAATAAAGCGGCAAGTTATTAAAAACATCCATCAGTTGAATTTCGACGACAATCTTTTGCCCGGGCTTTACAAAATTTTTGGCAAAATGCACGAATTCCTTTGAAAAAACTGAAGACAAATTCAAATTCAAACTGATTTCTTTCGGCCAGTTTTTAATATCGGAAGCAAAAAACGCTTCCATGGTTTTCTTATCCAAAGTCTGGGTCAGATAAGAAAACAGCCAGCGGTTGGCAACCAGATCCAAACCGTCGTCAAACTGCCGGCACAAATCTTTAACCGCTACGAAAAATTCTTGAAAAACAACATCAAACCGGCCGCCGCCTTTAATCCGCAAAACGCTTTGCCGTTTGACAATCTCGGCAATGTCAATATCATCAAGCGCCCGAATAAGGTCTTCGATTTCTCCGGCGGAAACCGGCCGTTTTTTCTCAAATTCCTCTAACTGCACAACGGCCGCTTTTTGCATCATTTCCTCAATGTAATTGTAAAAAACGGGAAAATACTGCGGAAAATCATAAATTTCAAAAAAATCATGGCTGTCATGCGTATGGACAATCGGATCCGAAGACAATCCGGCGCGCAGCTTTTTCACTGCGACATCAACCGTTTCATGCGTAATATCTTTGCCTAATATTGCAAAATCGCCGTTAGCCAGAACAAATAAAGTACCTTTGGAATCACCGGCAACGCTGTCAAACAATTTTGCAAAAATCTTAACAAATTCGGGATGCCTGTTTTTCGGTTTTAGCTTGGAAACATTGACATACAGAACCGAATAGCCGTTCGGATTCCGCGCTACGCGATCCAACGCGTCTAACAGATATTTTTCTGATACGGTGTTTACTGCCTTTGCCATTGCCGTCAATATTCCATAGAAAATTCAACTTCCGAAATTATAATCATCTTCGTATTTTATAGCAAGACTATTACTTTTTTGCTAACATTTCCATTATTTTGCGCTGACATTCGCCCACGGCATACGGTTTATTGATAAAAGCGGCGTTTTCATTATTTTCAACCATAGAGGAAAGCTCATTGTCTCGGTTATAACCGCTCATAAAAATAACCTTAATGTCAGGATTAATTTGCAGCAATTCTTCATAAACTTCCACCCCGCCCTTGCTGGGCATAATCACGTCAAGCATCACAATATCGATTCCCGAATTTTTACGATAAACTTCAGCGGCTTTAAGCGCGTCGCTTACGGTTATAACTTCCGCTTTGAGCGTGACTAAAATGTCTTTCATCAGCTCCAGCAGGATTTTTTCATCATCGACAACCATAATCTTTGCCTGAATCGGCGCTATTTGCTGAGAAATCTGTTTTTGCGCTTTTTTCTGTTTCGTTGTCGGAAAATACAGATAGAAACAAGTTCCGCCGCCGTCACTTTCGAACCGGAGCGTTCCTTTGTGTTCGAGAACAATACCGTAAACGGCGGCCAACCCCAACCCCGTTCCTTTGCCGACCTCTTTGGTCGTAAAAAAAGGCTCAAATATTTTGGATCGGATTTGCTCGGGAATGCCGCTGCCATAATCCCTGACTTGCACTTCAAGATAATGCCCCGGCTTTATATTGATAACGCAATCGTCCATATCGCCGTCTTCAAGGCCGACATTCCGTGTTGAAATATCTATACGCCCTTTGCCGCCCATAGCGTCTTGGGCATTAAAACCCAAATTCAAAATCAGGCTTTGAATAAGATTGCAGTTTCCTGAAATAAAATGGTCTTCGGCTTTGAAATCGGCTTTAATTTCAATTTTTTTACTGATTCCGTGTTCTAAAAGGGCAATGGCATCCTTCAAGCAGCCGTGCATATCCACATTTTCAACATTCTTTTCCCGTTCGCGGGAAAAAACCAAAAGCTGAGATGTCAAATAAGACGAACGCTCGCACGCATTGAGAATAATATCCGTATATTTTCTGAGGACGGGCTCTTCGCCGATCTTAATTTCAAGCATTTCCGCCGCACCGTGTATCCCCGCCAGCATATTGTTAAAATCATGGGCCACGCCGCCGGCCAGCCGGCCGATAGATTCCATTTTCTGCATGTGCGCTATCTGCAACGCTTTTTTCTTATTAACATGCGAACGATATATAAAAAACAAAAATGCCAAAGCAAACAAAGCAAAAGAAAAATAAAGGTAATATAAATACCGGCGGATTTCCGAAGCCTCCTGCCCGAAATAGCCGCTTGTCCATTTTTGCCTGATTTCAAAATGCTGCGACGGGCTGACATTCGCCAAAACCTTGTTAATAATCCGCAAAAGCATTTTATCATCTTCGCGAACCGCCATTTGAAAAGAATAAGCGGAACCGACCACCGGCGCGATATAACGCATCTTGTCAAAATCAAAAACATCTATGGCATATTTGGTATACAAAATATCACCGACATAAAAAGAAACTTCTTTATCCTGAACAGCTTTCAGCGCATCGGCAATGTTTTCATAAACAAAGAAATGCCTTTCCCTGTTGTTCATCACCAGCATATTGCCTTGCGTTTTGACGTCAACGGCAACCTTTTGCTCCAAAACATCGTCAAAATTATTAATAAAAGCCGTGGTTTCACGTCCGAAAATACCGAGAGAAGAAGAAACATAAGGCATCGAAAAAGCCGTTTCGTCAGAGCGGCTGAAAACGCGGTTTGCCAGAGGAACCAACGAAACCTGCTTTCTTTCCAGCAAATCTATCCCTTCTTGCAGACTGCCAATCAACATCGGCTCAAATTCAATCCCCGTCGCCTGTTCAATAAGCCTGACATAGCTTGAAGTAATGCCGTTGAAAGCCGTTCCGTCCGTATATTCATAAGGCGGCGCATCTTTTTCGACCGCCATTTTCAAATGCCTGTGCCCGTCTATCCACGCCCGTTCTTCTTGAGAAAACAATTCGGAAGCTGCTGCCGGCGAAAAAGGTCGGGCTGCAACGCAGCTGCCGCCTAAACTTATAAAAGCCGCCAATAAGATAAATATGATTTTTTTCAAAGCCGGTTCCTCCGCTGTTTTTTTCATATTGATTCTGCCATAAAGGCATAAAAAATACAAACAAAACTTTCGGACATATCAGATTATAAACTTGATAAATAAAAGTGTATTTTATATAATTTTTTCTATATCAACCTTGTTCGGGAGAGAGATTACATGAGTTCGACCATAAAAGTCTGCATGGGCAGTTCCTGCTTTGCCCGCGGTAACGCCAAAAACCTCAAACTCATTCAAAAATTTCTGGCAGACAACGGATTGGAAGCTGACGTGGAGCTCACGGGGCTGCGCTGCTGCGACAATTGTTCCAAAGGCCCGAACATCACAATTGACGATGAAGATTTCAACAACATCGACCAAGGGACTCTCCTTGACATTCTGGAAAAACATTTCAACAAAAATGAGGATTAGGGCGCATGGCCAGCAGAGAATACCCTCTTTATACCGTTAAAAACGACTGTCAGGATTGCTACAAATGTGTCCGTCACTGTCCGGTCAAAGCAATTAAAATTGAAGACAATTCGGCAATGATTGTGCCGGATTTGTGCATTGCCTGCGGCACATGTTATAAAGTCTGTCCGGCAAAAGCCAAGCAGATGCGCAATGATTTGACCCGTGCCAAGCATTTGCTGGCTTCCGGCAAAGACGTATATGTTTCACTGGCCCCATCTTGGATAACCGAATTTGACGGAATTTCCCAAGAACAAATGATTGCCTCAATCCGCCGTCTGGGTTTCCGCGGCGTCAGCGAAACAGCATTGGGCGCCGAAGAAGTTTCCGCCAATATCGCAGAGATTCTTAATCAGGCGGATAAAGGATTGTTTATTTCCACCGCCTGCCCTTCTTGTGTCGAATATATCAGGAAATACCTGCCCGAATTAACCCCGAACCTCACCAAAGTAACTTCGCCGCTGCTGGCTCACTGCCGCATTTTGAAAGAAAAACTCGGCCCGCAAATCGAAGTCGTTTTCATCGGCCCCTGCATTGCAAAAAAAATCGAAGCAGATTCGCATCCTGATTTGCTGAACCTGGCTTTAAGCTTCGGAGATTTGCGCCAATGGTTTAAAGACGAAGGCATCAACCCTAAAGAAATCAATACCAGCGTCTTTGACAAATTTGCCGTTGAAAAAGCCGAAGAAGGTACGGCTTATCCGATTGAAGGCGGCATGATCGAAACCCTTAAACCCTATGATAAGCTTCAAAATGCTTATCTGATGCAGATAACCGGCATCGAAAACCTGAAACGGGAACTGGCAAAAATAAACGGACAGAATTTTGAGCGCCCTGTCTTTATCGAATGTCTGGCTTGTGAAGGAGGTTGTGTTTCCGGCCCTTGCATGACGGCAAAAAAATCCGGCATGGAAAAACGTTTTGACATTCTGAATCAAACTTCTTTTCCCGAAAACATTAAAGACCGCATGCCGAGTTTTGACATTGCCCTTGATTATGAAAACCAATCGGTTTGCCATTCCGAATTTGATGAAGCGGAAATCAAACGCGCCTTAGCCGTTATCGGCAAATATACCGTGGAAGACGAAATCAATTGCGGCGGCTGCGGTTATAATACCTGCCGCAATTTTGCCAAAGCCTTGGTCTGCGGACACGCCGAACCCGAAATGTGCGTTTCGCACATGAAACATCAGGCGCAAAATAAAGCAAACGCATTGTTGCGTTGCATTCCGTCTCCGATTGTCATCGCCGATTCCAAACTCAGTATTCTTGAATATAACGACCAGTTTGTCAAAGCTTTCTGGAATGACGAAGAACACAACGACATTTATGAAAAAAACAACCTGCACGGCGCAGACCTGCGCGATTTCATAACCTTTACCAACCTGTTTTCCGCTTCGCTTGATTTGGAACAGGATATTCGCCGCGAACATATCAAACATAATGACCGCCTGTATGATGTCGTTGTTTTCAATATTGATAAAAAGCAAATTGTCGGCGGCATTATTGAAGATGTGACCAATGTTGAAATGAAAAAAGAACAAATTGCCGCAAAAGCCAAAGAAGTTATCCATAAAAACTTGGCAACCGTCCAGCAGATTGCCTGCACTTTAGGCGAACATATGGCCGAAACAGAAGTTTTGCTGCGCTCGATTGCCAAAGATTTTTCGGCAGAAGCCCCCGGAACCGATGATAATATCATCATCAGAACCAAAACAAATAAAGGGGATTAAAATTAATGAGCAGCTCCCTCTTTATTGAAGTCAGCAAAGAACAGCGCCAAAAGCACGGCGAAGATTGTTTCGGAGATACGGTTTATATTCAAAAAATCCCCGAAGAACAACGCATAATTTCGGTTTTGTCTGACGGTCTCGGCTCCGGCGTAAAAGCTAATATTCTGTCTTCAATGACAACGCGTATGGCGATGAAATTTATGGAAAGCAACGTCGAGCTTCTCCGTTCTTCCGAAATTATGATGGATGCGCTGCCGATTTGCCAAGTCCGAAAAATCAGCTATGCGACTTTCTCAATCGTCGACAGCGAATTGGAAGGCAAAACCCGCATTATTGAAATGGACAACCCTCCTTTCATTTTCATCCGCGACGGCAAAGAAATGAACATCAAAAGCCGAGAGATTTCTTCGCCCAAATGGAAAGAGCGCACAATTAATGTCTCCCAGGTAACGACCCAGCCGGAAGACCGCATTATTCTGATGTCTGACGGCGTCTCTCAGGCCGGGCTCGGCAACCCCAAATATCCGCTGGGTTGGCAGCGTCAGGGCTGCATCAGTTTCATCTTAAAACAGATTCGCAAAAATCCGTATATTTCCGCTTATGACTTGGCTCACGCCGTTGTCAAAGAAGCTTTGACCAAAGAAGTGGACGAACAAGCCGGAGATGACATCAGCTGCGTTGTCATATATTTCAGAAAGCCGCGCAAGCTCCTCGTCCTGACCGGTCCGCCGTTTGATGAAGACAAAGACCGCGAAATAGCCGAACTGGTTTCGCTTTATGACGGAAAAACAGCAATTTGCGGCGGAACAACCGCTAATATTATTGAGCGGGAACTCTGCTTAAAATGCGAAATTGACAAGACTTCCTTCGATGAAAATATCCCGATGGCCTCAACCATGGAAGGCATAGATTTGGTTACGGAAGGAATTTTAACCTTGACGGAAGTTTATCGTATGTTAAAAGAGGGTATCGATAAAAATAAAAACAACGCCGCTGTGCGATTGGCTAACCTGTTGCTTGACAGCGACAAAATAGATTTTGTGGTCGGCACCAAAATCAACATTGCCCACCAAGATCCCAATCTGCCCATGGAGTTGGAAATCCGGCGCAATATCGTCAAAAAAATATTCCGCCTGCTGCAAGACAAATATTTTAAAGAAATTAGTGTCAGATATGTTTAATAAAAGGACAAAAACATGGAAAAAATAAAAGTAAAAATCTGTTCCGGAACCTCCTGCTTTGTAATGGGCGCCGCTGCAATCCAAGCTCTCGAATTTACACCGCCGGAAGACATTGCCGATAAAATCGAAATTGTTGAATCCCGCTGCTTAAACCTCTGCCACAATGCAGAAAACAAACATAACCATGGCCCGTTCGTTATGGTTAATGACGAGCTGATTGAAGAAGCAACTTACGAAGCTGTCGTCAATAAAATCCGCGAGATTTTAAAAAACAACTGTGAAGCCTAAATAAAAAGAGGAAATAAGACTTGTTAATACCTAAGAATAATGCCAGCTTCATGCGTACAAAAATATTAATTAAAATCGCAGAAAGCTATTTTGCCGATAAATTTGAAAATGCTGACCGCATTCCGTTGGAACTGCGCCCGAAAGAACAGCAGCCGAGCCGCTGTTGCATTTATAAAGACCGCGCCGTTTTGAAATATCGCTGTATGGCCGGCCTTGGCGCAGCCCCCGATGAAGAAACGGACGAATTGAAAAGCTTAAAAGAATATGGCAAAGATGCCCTTGAACGCACAGAACTGCCCAAAAGCAAACTGTCTGTTATAGATATTGCCTGCTCCGCCTGCATTAAATCCCAATATATGGTTACCAATGCCTGCCGCGGCTGCTTTGCCCAGCCCTGCCGGCTGAACTGCCCGAGAGATGCCATCAGCATCATTAACGGACGTGCCCATATTGATCCGGAAAAATGCGTCAACTGCGGCAAATGCCATGAAGTCTGCCCATATCACTCAATCATCAAAGTTCCGGTTCCCTGCGAAGAAGCCTGTCCGGTCGGAGCCATTACCAAAGACGAATTCGGCAAAGAACACATTGATACCGAAAAATGTATTTCTTGCGGCAAATGTCTGGCCTCCTGCCCGTTCGGCGCCATTGTCGAACGCTCGCAAATGGTTGACGTTTTAAAACAAATTCATGATACGGATAACAAAGTTGTTGCCATGCTGGCTCCGGCAGTTATCGGACAATTCCCGGGCGACATCAAAAATTTGGTCAGCGCTTTGAAAAAAGCCGGTTTTGATGAAGTAATCGAAGTAGCCGTCGGCGCAGATATAACCACTCAAAAAGAAGCCGCCGAATTTATCGAACGCCAAGAAGCCGGTGCCAAATTGATGACAACTTCCTGCTGTCCGGCATACTACCGCGCAGCGAAAGTCCATATTCCCGAAATTCAACCGTTTGTTTCCCATACCAGAACGCCGATGTATTATACGGCAGAAATGGTCAAACAGGAAGATCCGAACTGCAAAGCTGTCTTTATCGGACCTTGCTTGGCAAAACGCGTCGAAGCCGAATATGACCCGAATGTGGACTATGTTTTGACTTTTGAAGAAGTCGGCGCAATTTTCGTTGCCTCACAAATCAACGTTGAAGAATGCGAAGCAGAAGAGTTTAACAAACTTTCGCGCGCACAGGGACGCCAGTTCCCGCTGTCCGGCGGCGTTGCCGGTGCCGTTGCCTCTTTGATTGGCGACAAAGCCGACTATCGTCCGGAAAAAATCGACGGTCTGAGCAAAGAAAACATCAAACTGTTAAAACGATACGCCACAAAAGGCTGCGATAATAACATGCTTGAAGTGATGTGCTGCGAAGGCGGCTGCATTTCCGGCCCCGGCTGCGTAGCTCTGCCGAAAAAAGCAACCCGAGCTGTTGAAGCTTATGTTGCTACCGGCGAACAGCTGACAACGGAAACCAAACCCGGTGAAAAATAAATCGCCGAACAAATTGCAAAGCCGCCTTTCACAGGCGGCTTTTTTCATATAATAAAGTAATTTAGAAAAAAATCATTTATATGAGGCTTATAGTAAGAAACCAGAGAAAATACGAAGGAGTGTACATAAAAGTACATGACTGAGTATTTTACTCGCAGTTTCTGTACTAGAAGTCCATAGAAATGATTTTAGCGGTTTTAATCTTTGCCAATATTTATATTTCTATTAATATATACCGACAGAATGATGCCGAAAGAAGCCATGACGGAGAGCATAACGGTACCACCGTAGGAAATCAGCGGCAAAGGAATGCCAACCACCGGCAAAAGGCCGAGCACCATTGCGATATTGATAAAAATATAAAGAAAATAGTTGCAGGCCAAACCAATGGCAACCAGTTTGCCGAAATAGCTGTTGCTCTTCATTGCAAAAGAATAAGTATACGCAATAATCAATAAGTTGACCAAGACCACAAAAACCGCTCCGACCATACCAAATTCTTCAGACAGCATCGTATAAATAAAGTCTGTATGCTTTTCCGGCAAAAAGTTCAAATGGCTCTGCGTCCCTTTCAAAAACCCTTTGCCGAAAACGCCGCCCGATCCCAAAGCAATTTTGGATTGAATGATATGATAGCCGGCACCCAGCGGATCACGCTCCGGATCAAGGAATGTCAAAACGCGGTTTTGCTGATATTCGTGCAAAAAATGCCATGCAATCGGCAGAGAAATAATGCCGCCGACAATCACAACCGCAAATTTCCATAACTGCACGCCAACCACAAAAAACATCATACCGGCCGTAAACATCAACATCAAAGCCGTACCCAAATCCGGCTGGATAACCACTAAAAAGGCCGGAAACAACGTCATCAAAGCCGGCGGAATAATTCCTCTGACACTTTCAATCGTTTGCAGCGAAGACGTATGAAAATAACGCGCCAAAGCTAAAACCAAAGCAATTTTCATCAATTCGGACGGCTGAATTTTTATAAATCCCAGATTAATCCAACGCTGGGCACCCATGCCGATATGCCCGCCGACTTCTACCAAAATTAATAAAAACAGGGTTCCAAAATAAAAAACATAGGCATAACGCATAAAAAGGCGAATATCGGTCATAGCCAATACCAGCATTAAAGCAAAACCGACGGCAAAACGCACCAAATGATTTAAAGCCCACGGGCTCCAGCTGCCGTTCGCGGCCGAATACAGCATAACGACACCTGTCGCCGCCAACATCACAATAAACAGAATATATGCAAAACTGAGATTAAAAAATTTTTCAGTCAGGCTCAATGTCTGATTTTTAAAACTGGTTTCATAAAACTTATACATTATGCCCTCTATTCCATATTTGCCGGAACGGCTGTTACATCAGCAGGTTCTTTCTTCGGAGCGGTATAAAACTTTTTCAAACCGGAATCCAACTTGACCGCTTCTAACAAAATTTTGCTGGCGATAGGCGCTGCTGCCGTAGAACCGCCGCCGCCATGCTCAACCAGAACCGCTACCGCATATTTCGGATTATCCGCCGGCGCATAGCCGACAAACAAACCGTGATCACGCAAATGCCATGGCAATTCATGCTGTTTTAAAATTCTGGTCTGGCGCTCTTTCATCGTAATACGCCGGACTTGGGTAGAACCGGTTTTTCCGCCCATTTTAATTCCATGATAATCAAACCGTGAACCGAAAGCCGTCGCGCCGGGAATATTAACCACCTCAAACATTCCCTCTTTCACCAGTTCCAAATTGCCATGGTTTATATTAATCTTTGGCAAGTGCGTCTTGTCATAATCGCTGAGCTTGTTGAATGTCGGCGTGACTTCATATCCTCCGTTAACCACTCTGGCAACCATTGTGGCCAGCTGCAAAGGCGTAGTTAAAATATATCCCTGTCCAATACCTGAAATAAGGCTTTCCCCCTGCTGCCACGGTTCGCCAAACCGCTTCAGCTTCCACGCTTTGTCAGGAATAAGTCCGGCTTTTTCATTTTCCAAACCGATGTTAATTTTACTGCCCAATCCGAAACGGCGCGCCATATCGGCAATTTTCTCGATTCCCAGCCGCAAAGCCGTTTCATAAAAATAAATATCGCAAGAATGCTTAATAGCTTCAACAACATTCAAATGCCCGTGTCCGGTACGCTTCCAACAATGGAAAGCATGTGTGCCGAGCGTCATTTTTGCCGAGCAGAAAAAGCGGGTCTCCGGCGTGACCGTTCCGGCTTCCAAGGCCGCCAAAGCCGTAATAATTTTGAAAGTAGACCCCGGCGAATATTGTCCAGAAATAGCTTTGTTGCTAAGCGGCTTTTTTTCATTTTTCAAAAGCGCGCTCCATTGTTCATTGCTAATTCCCTGAGCAAAGACATTCGGATCAAAAGACGGAGCAGAAACAAAAGCTAAAATCTCGCCGCTGTGAACATCCAGCAAAATCGCCGCTCCGCTTTGCTCCTGTTCCATAAACAAATCATAGGCCTTTTCCTGCAAGCGGGCGTCAATTGTCAAATCAATACGATCGCCGGGGATTCCCTCTTTCTTTTCGATTTCCTTCATAACCCGGCCATAAGCATTAACCTCTGACTTCAGATTTCCTCCCTTGCCGCGCAACCTTTTTTCATAGAATTTCTCAATGCCTGATTTTCCGATTTTAAATCCCGGAACTTCCAGCAGCGGATCATCTTTGACATCTTTCTCGGAAACAGAAGAAACATACCCCAGAATATGGGCCATTTTTTCGCCATAAGGATAATAACGGGTCAACCCTTCATCAATAAAGATTCCCGGCAAGTCAGGCGCATTCAGCTGGATTTTCGACACATCTTCCCAAGAAAGGTTATCTTTGATTTTAATAGGGACAAAACTGCGGTTAGATTTCAAATCTTTCTTAATCCGCTGTTCTTCCGCTTCGCTTAACGGCATAATTTTTTTGAAAGCATCTAAAGTTTCTTGCAAATTGGTTGTCTGTTCCGCCACAATCAAAGCCTGAAAATTCTGCCGGTTGGTCGCAATAAGCTGTCCGTTCCGATCATAGATAAGCCCGCGCGGCGGAACCAAAAGGCGCGTCGAAATACGGTTTTCGTCAGCCAGAGTTTTATAGCGGTCAGCCTGATAAACCTGCAAATAATACAGACGGGCGATGATCACCAGCAACAAAAACAATTTGCCCAGACCGACAATCAATGAACGGTTGATTAAAACTTTTCCTTTATCGTTATCGCGGTTCATAGGTCATACCTCATCTTGAATCAGATAGTTCTGCACAAAGGCATTCATCAGCGAAAGCACCGGATAAGCGGCAACGGAAAAAAGATAACTGAAAAAAGCCAAAGCTGACGGCAAAAACTGCCCGTAATAGATTGAGAGCATCAGCCATTTGGCAAAAAAAGCGACAAACGACAAAATCGCAAAACCATACCATGTAACAATAAAAGGTTTGCCGTTAAAAAAACGAGCCAAATTAAGCAGCAAAATATACAAAATCAACAATGTAAAAATGTTTGTTCCCAACGGAACCGCACTTAAAACATCTTCGAACAACCCTAATAAATAAACAGAAACCAGATTAAACAAATCCGGACGATGGATAATCCAGTAATAAACGCAAACCATTCCCACTGCCGGACGGATATTGTTAGCCAAAGGAAAATCCAGCGGTACATAAGACAGCATAATTAAAAAGACAGAAAACAGCAGAGGCATAATCCGCTGCAAATAAGTTTTAATATTTTCCGCAACATCATCCTGCATGGCTATTTTCCGTTTGCTTCATTCTGGATGATTCCGTCCAAACCATAATCGACAATCCGGACATATTCCAAACGTTCCAGATTGTTATATGGCTTGATTTTAACACTGTTTTTATCAACAGAAACCACTTTTCCGATTGGCAAACCGGACGGGAAAACGCCGGCAACGCCCGAGGTTACAATACGGTCTCCCGCCTCCAGCTCGGCATCCAGCGGGATAAAAATCATCTTCGGCATGGATGTATTGTCTCCGGCCAAAATGCCGCGCACTCTGGTTCGCTCAACCATAACGGGAATACGGGAGTTAATATCGGTAATCAGGATAATTTTTGAATACATCTGGCCAACCTTGTCAACTCTGCCGACCACGCCGCGCTCGCTCAAAACAACCTGCCCTTTTTTAACCCGGTTTGAATTGCCGGTATAAGCAATAACAGAATGCGAAAAAGCGTCTCCCTCTTCGGCAATAATGCGCGCGGTCATAAATTCGGCGGCCGGAGGCGGAACATAGTTGAGCAATCCGCTTAAAAGCTTGTTTTCAACTTCCAATACTCTGGCCTTATCATAAAGCGCCAGCAATTTTTGATTTTCTTCTCGCAGTTGCTGATTATCTTTATGGACATTTTTAAGCTCGCGGAAATAATCATAAACGCCGGCGACGGAACGTGCGGGAATAACCAGAACATCAACCATGGGGCTGACCACATCCGTTGCCAAAGAAGATGTTTTTTCAATAATGAGGCTCTCGGTTTTATTCAAAAGCATCAAGACAAATGCCGACAGAAACAAAATGACAATGGCAAATTTCTTTGCCAAAATCCTGATATAGCTTAGGTGTATAAACAAACTTCTGCGGCGCTTCATTCAAACCTCTGTTTATTTCAAACAAAAACAGAAGAAACGCGACAAAGGCTCATGCTACGTCATCAATTTTCCAACTTGCATAAATGTACAAGAATAAAAATTAACAAGTACGATGAGCCTTTTGCGCGTTTCTCAATTAGTACATAGAAGATAAAATTGAACGGAACCTGTCAATATTATCCAAAGATTTTCCGGTACCTTTAACAACGCAAGCCAACGGCTCTTCGGCGATTGACACGGGAAGTCCGGTTGCATTGCGCAAAACCTGATCAAGATTAGCCAGCAAAGCGCCGCCGCCGGTCAAAACGATACCCTTGTCAACAATATCGGCAGCCAATTCCGGAGCCGTATGTTCCAAAGCCACCTTAACAGCCTCTACGATCTGAGCCACCGGCTCGTTCAGGCTTTCGGCCACCTGACGTTCACTGATAATGATTTCCTTCGGCACGCCGTTCATCAAATCGCGGCCTTTGATTTCAATTGTACGGCCTTCGCCGTTTTCAGGAGCGCTTGCGGAACCGATTTCTTTCTTGATTTTTTCAGCACTGCCCTCACCGACCAACAAATTGTGATTACGGCGAATATAAGAAATGATGGCATTATCCATTTTATCACCGCCGACGCGAACGGAACGGGCATAAACGATACCGCCCAGAGACAAAACGGCAACTTCGGTTGTACCGCCGCCAATATCGACAACCATGCTTCCGGTCGGCTCGGTAACAGGCAAATCTGCGCCGATAGCCGCAGCCATAGGCTCTTCAATCAGCCAAACTTTACGGGCGCCTGCCGCTTCGGCAGATTCTTGAATTGCGCGGCGTTCGACGGCTGTTGAGCCGGAAGGGACGCAGACAATAACCATCGGAGAGGCAAAAGTACGGCGATTATGAACTTTGCGGATGAAATATTTAATCATTTCTTCGGCAATTTCAAAATCGGCAATAACGCCGTCGCGCAACGGGCGGATGGCATGAATATTTCCGGGGGTGCGGCCGAGCATCTGCTTAGCTTCGTTACCAACAGCCAAAACCTGTTTTTTACCGCGATATTCCTCAATAGCGACAACAGACGGTTCGTTCAACACAATGCCTTTGCCTTTAACATATACCAGAGTATTGGCAGTACCGAGGTCG
Source organism: uncultured Alphaproteobacteria bacterium (assembly GCA_949493535.1). Lineage (GTDB taxonomy): Bacteria > Pseudomonadota > Alphaproteobacteria > RF32 > CAG-239 > CAJLXD01. Next base: position 329,381 of record CASZWJ010000001.1, on the reverse strand, counting down.
ATTGCCATATCGGCAGACAGCCAGCCCATTAATTTTGAAAACATATATAACCTCTCTAAACATAAAATATTTATTTTTATTAGGTTATTTTTATAACCATAAGTTTTTTAGTGCAACACTAATAATGCTTTTTTAACATCATTTATTAAATTTTTTTGTCCGTTGTAACAGGCATCAAGGCAAATATCTGCCTTAAGTTTTCCCTTAAACCATGTTCTTTGCCTTTTGGCATATTGCCGCGTATGCAGTTTGCCCAGTTCGACGGCTTGCTCGAGAGAAACCTTTCCGTTAATAAAATCCAAGAGTTCCGGCACGCCGAGAGCTTTCATTGCCGGCAAATTCCGAGGCAGGCCGAGAGCGGCCAAATGCCTGATTTCTTCTAACGCGCCGCCTCTCATCATCTTGTCAAATCGCAGATAACACCTTTCATCCAGCTCAGTCGCATCCGGACAAATTTTAATCACGATAAAACAGGCCTCCGGCAATTTTTTGATTAAAGGCTTTTTATGCCACTCGGACAGAGGCATTCCGGTCTGCAAAAACACTTCATATGCCCGTGTAACGCGTGTTGTATCATTCGGGCTGAGGCGTTCGGCGCTTGCCGGATCTACTTTTGCCAATTCGGCATGCAAAGCCTGCACGCCTGTTTCTTCAAGCCGGGCCTTCACCTTTTTTCTGACGGACGCATCTGCTTCTGGTATCGGGGTTGTTCCGTTTATCAGGTTATCTAAATACAGCCCCGTCCCGCCAACCACGACCGGCAGCTTTCCCTCTTTCCAAGCCAGCCTGATCTCAGCCGCGGCCTGCTCCAGCCAGTCAACAACAGTTCCGTTAACCGACGCGTCATAAATTTCATAAAGCCGGTGGGGCACGCGCTCTTTGTCTGCCGCTGTCGGACAAGCTGCAATAATCGGCGTGCTTTTATAGACTTGCATTGAATCGGCATTAATCACCACGCCGCCCAAAGCCTCTGCCACATCAAGAGCCAAAGAGGATTTTCCCGAAGCTGTCGGGCCGGCAACAATAACGACCGGATTTTTGCTCACATCGGTAATTTTATCTCTCCCGAATTAAGAAATTTTCGGCAATTGGCGACAAGTTGCATTCTCGACCAGACGGCTACACAAATCAGCATATGAAATACCACGGTATTTTGCCTGCTCGGGAACCAAAGACAAAGGCGTCATTCCCGGTGCCGTATTAATCTCAAGCAAGACCACGCCGTCATCGGGATTATAACGAAAATCGCAGCGCGAAACCATACTGCATCCCAGTTTTTTGTGCAAACGCTCAGCATAGCGCATGCAGGTTGCCGTCACGTCTTCTGGCAATTCCGCCGGCAAAACATGCTCGGTCATACCATTCGTATATTTTGCCTTATAATCATAAAACTCGGCTTTCGGACGCAACTCGGTCACAGCCAGCGCTTTCCCGTCAAAAACGGCACAGGTCAGTTCCCGCCCGCTGATAAATTTTTCTATTAATATTTCTTCATTATCGTCATCATAAGACACATTTTTCAAATCTTCTTCGGATTGAATAATAAAAACGCCGACACTTGAACCGTCGGATACGGGTTTAACCACATAAGGCATTTTCAGCGATGTTCCGTTCTTTTTAAAAGCGGCATATGTCATTTTTTCATCATCGGCAATCTTAATGCCGTTTGATTTAGCTAAGAGTTTTGTTAAATACTTATCCATGCTCACAGCCAAAGGCCTTAAGCCCGAATGCGTATACGGGATTTGCAGCAGATCCAAAAAGCCCTGAATTTCGCCGTCTTCCCCCCAGTTGCCGTGCAATGCATTGAAAACGACATCCGGCTTTTCATTTTGCAAAACTTTGATAAATTCTGATACATCTTTTAAATCATGGGGAATAACATCATATCCCTTTTCTTTTAATGCTTCCGCTATTCCCTTGCCGCTCACCAGGCTGACTTCGCGTTCCGAAGAAAAACCGCCCATCATCACCAAAACTTTTTTAGACATTTTTATATTTTTCCTTTATTGAATTATTTTTTATGCTAGTATACGGCGAAAGTTTTGATGATTTATTAAAAAAAACTAAGGATATCATGAAAAAAATAATTTTATCTGCCCTCTTTTCGCTGTTTTTTTGCCAAACGGCGCAAGCCTTTACCGTAAATCACGATTTCACGGTTATTTTAGGCGTTTTTAATGCCAGCGACACAAAATTTTCTTATTCCCTTACGCCTAAGGACTATGCCGTCAATTCCACCGTCAAAACCGCCGGATTTTTTGACTCCCTGTATCCGTTTGAAGCCGTTTATTCCACCACCGGAAAAATCAAAAAAAACGAAATGGAAACCGCCAGCTATAAATATCAGTCAAAATCGCGCTTTTCCAAAAGGTCAAAAGAACTGGTCTATGACAAAAACGGCAATCCGCTTTACCGCATCAGCAGCAGAAACGACAAAAGCAAAAAAGTAAAGATTGAAGAAAATCCCAACAATGCCGACACAACGGACTTGCAAACAGTACTGGCAAAACTTGCCAAACAATATAACGATCTCAGATTCTGCGATTCCCGCATGGAAGTTTTTGACGGCAAGCGCCGTTTTGACGTTATCTTCAAAGATGAAGGCATTGAAGAGCTGCCGGCCAACGAATATTCTGACATCAGCGGCAAAGCGGCGAAATGTTCAATGTATATTGACAAACTCGGTTCTAAGGAAGATGACCTGCTTTGGGAACTGACTTCCGACCGCCCGATTTATTTTTGGCTGATGGAAGATAAAGATAAAAAAATGCCGTTCATCGCCAGAATTTCTATTAACGAAACCCCGTTAGGCAAACTTGATGCCTACGCAAAAAAAATAACAATCAAGGACAACTGAAATGCTAAACAAAGCAGAGCTTCTTCTTCCGGCCGGTTCTCTGGTCAAACTTAAAACCGCCATTTTGTACGGCGCCGATGCCGTTTATGCCGGCACGCCGGACATGTGTTTACGAGCCCAATCCAAGTTCTCATTGGAAGAACTGCAAGAAGGCATAGAATTCGTCCACGCGCATGGCAAAAAAATATATTTGACACTTAACCTTTTCATGCATAACCGTGATGTCGAAAAGCTGCCGACCTTTGTTGAAACGCTGCGCCGGCTAAAACCGGACGGAGTGTTGATTGCCGACCCGGGCGTTTTCCAATTTGTCAAAGACAATGCTCCGGAATTAAACCTGTTTGTATCGACCCAAGCCAATATCTGCTCTTGGCAAGCGGTAAAATTTTGGCAGAACCAAGGAGCCAAACTATGCGTTTTGGGAAGAGAAGTCACTTATGAAGAAATGAAAGAAATCAGAGAAAAATGTCCGGATATTTTGCTCGAATGCTTTATGCACGGAGCAATGTGCATGTCTTATTCCGGACGCTGCCTGATTTCCAACTATCTGGCAGACCGTTCGGCCAATCAGGGCAAATGTGCCCATTGCTGCCGCTGGCACTACAAGCTTCATCTCCGCTTGAAAGACGGCACAATCAAAGAAATCGTCATTGATGAAAACAACAAAGACAGTTTTGAGTTTTTGCTGGAAGAAGAATTCCGCCCGGGAGAATATTTTGAGGTCGTTGAAGACGAACACGGCGGCTATATGCTTAACTCAAAAGATATGTGTTTAATGCCGCGCTTGGATGATTTGCTCAAAATCGGCATGGATTCTTTGAAAGTAGAAGGACGAAACAAAACCGAATATTATGCCGCTATCGTCGCCCGCACCTATCGCCGGGCAATCGACGATTGGTACGCTTCGCCGCAAAATTGGGATTACCGCAAATATATGGATGACCTGTACACCCTGCAAAACCGGGGATATTGTCTGGGCTTCCACGACGGAAAATTAACCAATATCAGCCAAAATTATGAATATACCCGCACTTTGGGCGATTGGCTGTTCGCCGGCTCCATTGTCGAATGGCAAGGCGATGACGCCGTCTTTGAAGTGAGAAACTTTATTAACAGCGGCGAATTTATCGAATTTCTCATCCCCGGAACATTGGAAAACCTCCGCCTGACACTTGAAACATTTGAAGACGCCGTCACCGGAGAAACAACATCCAAAGTCTCTGCCGGACAAGGCAAAAAAATCCGCATCCGCCCGACAGCTTGGAATAAGCCGATAAATGAAATAAAAAAACTCCTGCCGCAATATGTAATTGCCCGCAAGCCGGCTCCGCTGCAAGGAACAAACGGAGAAATGCTTAATCGCAAAAAAGATGAGTTTTGCCAACTTTGCAACAAAGGGCAATAATTCTAATCCTCAAAGCACCGTCCCAAACGGTGCTTTTCTTTTTCTTGCTGAAGAGCTGTTGACAAAATTATCTGAAAATGCTATTTTAGACCGACATTTCGATTATGAATTCTACAATTAAAACATATAATTATGGATAGAAAAAAACTTATCACTTATGACGGTTGCGACTACTTCTACGAAAATAACAATTTATATGAAGACGCAACCAAACGCAAAGTAAGCAACCAGAATTATCTGTTTGCAAACAATTACGGAACAAAACCGTATAACATTCTGGCAATAGGAAATCATGTTTTCTTTATCTATCCGGATAAAGTAGAAAGGGTTTTTACCAACCTGCTTATACAGGACAAACAAGCTGAATATTTCTATACCGAAGGTACCGGCGATGAAGACGGTAATGACATTTACGTTTTCATCCGAAGAGAAAACTCAAAAAAGCCTGCTTTGCTGGGACGTTCTATGCAGCAAATAACCGAAAACGTCTATAAAATCGGAAAATTTGCTTATCAAATAATTGACGGGAAATTACAAGACATGTGTCCCTGTACCGAATTTGAAGCCTTTAGCACTTTACTGGAAATCCAAACGGGAGAGCCAAGTTGCAGCAAATTAATTATTTATAAAAAAAGTTCTCATGGCTGGAAGAAAATTCATGAAAATGAAAGAGGCAGCCTTCGTTCCCGAAATATTGATATAAATTTTTAGAAACACTCTGAAACCGAATATAAAAAGGAGGCTGCATTAAAATTTGCAGCCTCCTTTTTTGACGCATGTTTTTAAAACATTTTCCGTATTGCCTTTCAGCTTCAAAATCCGCAAATAATTTTGATGGTCATTTTTTTGCAGATATATCGCTTCAAGCCTCTCGCAGATTTTTATTGTATGGCGGCATTTTTCATTCAAAGACACCTTTTCGTCATTAACAAAATTTAATGCCTCTTCATACATTTCCGCGGCCAAAGACGAGTTTTTCAACCGGTCTGCCAAATCATTGTAAGCGCGGCGTTTGTCTTCTTTATTCAGATTTGCAAAAATCTTTTGCTTAATTTCACACAAACCTTTTTCATCGCCCGCATGCAGATAACTCTCCGCCATACGGTTCAAAACCGCAATTTTTTCCAAATTGTCACGGGCAAATTTCAACCCGCGCTGATAATATTCCAAAGATTCGCTGAAATCTTTGCTGTCGGAACTGTCTAATGCGTTATTATAACTTTTTGTAAACAACGCATCTGCCACATTATTATATGCCCAATACATAATCATATTATATTTGAGCAAATCATCCGGCGCTATATTATCATGGTTTTGCCCGAGTTCGATAACCCGGCGATAAGCATTTATTTCATCATCAAGATTTTGAGAATGTTTTGCAACGTCAGTTGCCTGACGATAAGCTTGCAAAACATCTGTCGGACTGGAATATTCCATATGCTCCTCCTTTCAAAATACATTTCCTGAAAATCGGACTGCCCGGCACAAAAGCCTGTCAAAATTACATGCCTCCGGTTTTGAGGCAATAATCTTCCTTCTTTAAATCATATTTTTTATGTATCGGACAATCAGAACAGAGACAGCCTTTGTCTTCATGGATACAATGGCTGTGTTCAAAAGCGCAGAACATGCTTTCAAAATGGTCTGTTTCCTCCAAACCTTCCATCAAATTCACTATATTCTCAGGCATATTTTTTATCTTGCAGCCGGTAGTGTATGAAGGGCAATGCATGCACCGGCACTCTTTTAGATTTTCTTTTGTTCTTGCGACTTGCATCGGTCATCTCCTGTAAAAAATTGAACACTATTGAGGTAATTCTTCGTATTCAAATTACAAGAGGAAAAAAAACGGCAATTAGTTATACGCGCTTAAAAACACCCGCTTCAATCGGCGGCAGAAAACTGCTGCGCCGGCCGACTACAAATTCTACTTTATCCACTCGGGAAAACATCGAACCTTTTTGGCAGGCAAGAATCATCCGGTCAAGACACTCTTCTTCACCGGACATCAGAATTTCTACACTTCCGTCCGATTCATTATGAACCCAGCCGGATATCCCGCCGATTTCTTTAGCTTTTTCTACTGCCCAGCGCCGAAAACCGATTCCCTGAACACGGCCTTTGATTTTGATGAAAACTTCTTTTTTCATTAGTCGCCGTTTTTCAAAAAAGCTTCAATCTCTTTCAGTTCGCCTTTGAGTTCATTACGGCGCTGCTCCGCTTCTTCAACGACGCCCCAATTTTCCGATTGCCACAATTCTTCAATAAAAGCAGCCTCGAAAGCCTGATCGGCAGTAATCCGCCCTTTGACTAAAGCCGCTGCCAGCAAAACAGAGCGCATGTTTAATGCGGCCTTAAAAAAAGCAAGCAGCTGCCCGTCATTCAAACTGTTCAGAAAATCGCGGATTTTTTCTCCGGTATTTTCATCTTGTTTGGGCACATCAATACCTTGCGTGGTTTTGAGTTGTACGCCGAACTCACTCTGTGCCCAATCCAAAAGCGGCTGCCATAATTTTTGCTGGCGTTCTGCCAAATCTTTATTTTCTCCCCAAAACAACAGCATATCTGTTTCAGAAAATTCAATCAGCCGCTCAATTATTTCCGTTCTGTTTTTTGCAACATCTGCCAAAGCAGCAGCAATATCTTTTTCCATTTATTGATTTCCTTTGCCTGTCAAAACGCCTAAGAAATCTTTAGCACTGTTTTTCAGAGAATTCAAATCATTCTTAAGTTCTTTGGCTGTATCCTTATAAACATCTTTGCCTGTTTGAACCACGCCTGTAGGTTTGGGAAACATATTGGCATAAGGCGTCCCGATTAAAGCCGTATAACAAGGGCTCGAAGCAGAATCCATAACAATCTTAGACCCGAGATACGCCGTTCCGCCGGTTGCGGCAATACCGATAACCGCCCCTAATGTTTCCTTGCTGTCCAGCGCGATTTTAGGTTTTTGCACCGTTCCGACAACCTTAAAAAAGGAAGTTAAGGCCTGAGCAATGTTTGTATCCGTCAATTTGCCGGCAAAGGGGCGAATGGTAAAATCAAGCTTTTCGGTTTCCAGGTTTACGGAACCATCGCTGACAATGCCTAATTGCTCGGAACTAACGACAATACCTTTCGGGAAAACGGCTTTGCCGTTAGCAAAATCAGCCCTGACAACGGCACAGTTCAAATCAAGTTTGGTCATTTTCGTTGTGTTCAGATTAAGCACATTAAAAATTTCCGAAATAAAGTTGCCGGTCAGAAAACTCAAGCCGCCTGTCTGAACTTCAGACTTATTGACAACCGCGGCTGCCTGCCCTCTTAAATTGTTAACAAGCTGCCGATAAGTTGAACCGCTGCCTAAGACATTAACGGTCAAATCAACATTGCCGCCGCTTAGGATGCCAAAATCATTCTTTCCGGTTACCAGAAATTCTTTATGCAGATTCTGCAACAGCATATTTTTGCTCGAAATCATCAAATTGACACTTTGCGTATTGGCATTAACCGCCGCCGCAGCATCAATTTCACCGCCGCCGAATTTAAACTGCAAAGGCTTGACATTCAAAATACCGTTATTCAAATCGGCTTTGATTAAAACGTCATGAGCCTGCATGCCTTTATCTATAACCAATTCCCCGATATTAATTTGCGCCCGGGCATTAACCTTTTTCAAATCATTATAAGGAATTGGCGTATTCGGAACGGAATTTGCTGCATGAGCGGATTTGATTAATGACAAACTGTAAGCCGTCGGGCTCATAGCTGCGTTAAGCGTTGTCAAATCAAACTTGGCGCTGTTCAAATCTGCTTTTACAAAAGGAACTTTTTTGGAAATATCAGCACTGACAGTTCCGGTAATCACATTATTAACAACATTCAAAGACTGAATTTGCGCCGTAACATTTTTTAAGTCGCCGTCAATTCGGGTTTTCAGGGTTGTTTCCGGCGCGTTAAAATTTCCGGCCGGATTATAGACATTCGCCTGCAAGGCATAATGCAGATTGTTAAAAATATTAACCAGACTTCCATTCAAATCCAGACCCACGCCGTAAGCATTTCCCTTAGCCAAAACAGGATAAGGCTTGCTGTCTTCCAATAAATTATCAATGGAACCCAAGACAGATTCAATTTTAATATCCTGCCCGTTATAAACGACATCGGCATCAAGCGTAATCTGCTCGTCCACACCCGGCACTGACAACGCAACATTATTAATTGTCAAATTAATATTGCTGCCGTCCTGCTTGTTGGTATATTTGACAATACCGTTTTCAATCACGACATTTTGGGCTGAATAACCGGCAAAAGCTTTCAGCTTTTCTTTCAGAGATTCTTCCGTTTCGGCGGCAACAGCCGACTTAATCAGCCACCCGTTGTCGGAATAAGCTGCCGTTTTCATATTTTTCAACGCCGGAAAATCCCAGCTGGCATCGCCGTTTTTTGCCACTTCAAGATAAATTTCCGGATTAATCAAGACAGCCTTGTCGATAACAACCTGTTTCCTCAACAAAGGCAGCAAAGCAAACTTAAGCTCCAGCTTTTTAACCTTAATCATTTGCGGCTGGGAAGCCCATGAAGGATTAGCCAACTCGACGTCTTCCAAAATCAACGTCGGCACCAGCGATATGCCAATGCTGGCCTCGCCGTTAATACTGAATTTCCGCCCTAATTGTTCTTCAACGATTTCAGAGGCATAAGACTTGTATTTGTTAAGGTCAAAATTCCGAATAAAATAATATCCGGGAATACCGACCAGCAAAATCAGGCCAAGAAAGATTATTCCGAAAATTTTCCCAATCTTCCGCATTGAAAGCTACTCCTTAAAACTGATGCCTATGCTAATAAGGCTGTTTTTAAAATATTCAGGCAACGGTGCCTGAATAAGTACCTTTTTATTATATATTGCTGATAAATCGATTTTGTATGCATGCAGGTGCAATTTATCCGTAATATTGCTGAATTTTTTTCTTTCTGCGCCAAAATATTTGTCATCGCCGATAATCGGACAACCGATAGATTCAAGGTGCGCCCTGATTTGATGAGTGCGCCCCGTCAGAGGAGATGCGGCAATCAAGGCAAATTTGTTTCCCACATTATCCAACACGTCATAAGTCGTAACCGCCGGCTTGCCTGAACTGCTGACAACTGACTTTTCGCCGGCTTTTTCCAGCGGCGCTTTAATCTCGCCGCGCATTTGTTTCGGACAGCCCGAACTCAAAGCCAGATAAGTCTTTTGTAAAGTATGTTCGCGAAAGGCTTTGGTCAATTTGTCTGCAGACTTGCGATTTCTGGCCAAAACCAAAATCCCGCTGGTATCTTTGTCTATCCGGTGAACCAGTTTAGGCTTCTCCTCCGCCTCAAATGTCAAGGCTTCAAGCATGCCGTCGACATGGCGGCTGGTGTTGGTACCTCCTTGGACGGCCAGTCCCGAGGGTTTGTTAATAGCCAAAATATCCGCGTCTTTATAAATAACCAAAGATTGAATATATGCGGCATCTCTGGCCGAAACGCCGCTGTGTTCAACAGAAACATCCGCTTCATTATCCAACGGCGGCACCCGCACTTCTTGTCCCGTTTGCAGTCTGGTACCGGTTTCAGCCCTTTTGCCGTCAACTTTAATTTGTTTGGTACGAAGCAGTTTTTGCAAACGCCCGATTCCCAGACCCGGATAATATTTTAAAAACCAACGGTTAAGACGCATACCGTCATCAATTTCTTTAACCTTAACAATCGTTACGCCGGACATCATTTTCCCTTTCATAAATCTGAGGGAGATTTTAATTTAAGCTTTGCTGATTTACAAGCATATTTACACGGCTTTAAAAACAAAATGGCCACAATGGCAACGCCATCATGGTCATTTTGACTCATCTTTTACTTTAAGTTTTTCGTCCGTTGGCGAATACGTTTTACGCCGGAAAGACGGGCTTTTAAACTTTGTTTTAAAACGGATTGAGGCGGAATGCATTGGCTTTTGCGGGCTCAATTCCCTATTCTTCCTTCAAGACTCTCACTAAATCGATAATTGCCTGTTGCGTTTGGTTAACAGGCATCTCCGCAAATTTTGCAAAATCGGCGATAATTCAATTTCTTTTTTGATTTTGTATTTATCCTGCCGAGAGACTTCGGAACAAAATATTTTTTGTTTTTGCGACCGGGCAAACTTAAATCAGACACCGCACAAACAGGTGGATTAACGAAAATATTTTCCTTTAAAATCCTGATTTCAAAAACTTTTTGTTCTTCTGGTTCAGGGATATCCGGCTTATTTTGTTCCACAAGACCGCAAAAGATACCCAAAAGTAGTTTCCTTTTCATGATAATTTGTTATTTAATTTGACAATTGTTTTCTTTCAGACAAAGGCTAGCATTTCCGCTCCGAATTGTCAAACGGGCATTACCACAAAATCCTGCCTGCTTTCATTCCCAAAAATAAAAACAAAACGCCTAAAAGCAGCGATCCCAGAAGATAAAACGAAGCTTCGGCCCAACGCTGGCTGCCTGCCAAAACGCCAAAATCAAGCATATAGCTGGAAAACGTCGTAAAACCGCCGAGCAAACCCGTAATGATAAAAGCCCGTACTTCCGGCCGCAGCTCTGTCCGGCTGAGAAAAAACTGAAAAGCAATGCCTATAAGCAAAGCACCGAGCAGATTAACCGCCATAACAGCCCAATGGTTGCCGATCTTGCTGCAAACCAAATGTCGCAAAACAGCTCCGATACCGCCGCCTAAAAAAATGCTCAATACGTTAATCATCACAATATTCTTCAATTATTGCTTATCAGTAGAGCGGGCCTTTTGGCGTTCGGCACGCAGCCGTTCAAAATATTCCACCCTCTTTTTAACTTCCCGCTCAAAACCGCGGTCAACCGGAAAATAAAGTTTCGTCCGTTTAACTCCGTCCGGAAAATAATTGGCGCCGGAAAATCCGTCTTCACAATCGGGATCATATTCATAACCTTCATTATAACCGAGCTGCTTCATTAATTTTGTCGGCGCATTCAAAATATTTTTCGGTGGCATTAAAGAGCCGGTCTTTCGCGCTAAATCCCGCGCAGCATAAGTCGATTTATAAACCGCGGCAGACTTCGGCGCCGTCGCCAGATAAGCCGTTAATTGATACAAAGCCAAATCTCCCTCGGGCGAACCCAAACGCTCATAAGTATCCCAGCAGGCAATAGCCTGCGTCACAGCATTCGGATCAGCCAAAGACACGTCTTCCACGGCAAAACGAGTCAACCGCCGCAGCAAATATTTGGGATCTTCGCCGGCTTCAATCATCCGCGCTACCCAATATAAAGCCGCGTCGACATCTGAACCGCGCAAAGATTTGTGGACTGCCGAAATCAGATTATAATGCCCGTCGCGCCCCTTATCATAAACCGGAGCTCTGGAACGGATGATTTTGACAATGGTTTCCTTGTCAAAAACTTCGCCCTCTTGGGCATAAGACCACACGGATTCCGCCAAATTCAGAATATAACGCCCGTCACCGTCCGCCGTATCTTTCATAAACTGGCGCGCTTCTTCATCAACCGGAAGCTTGCGTCCGGTTTCTTTTTCAGCACGCAGCAACAGTTCCTCAAAATTATCGGAGGTTAAGCGATTCAGAACAAAAACCTGGCATCTGGACAGCAAAGCGGCATTCAGCTCAAAAGAAGGATTCTCCGTCGTCGCACCGACCAATATGACCGTTCCGTCCTCGACATAGGGCAAAAAACCGTCCTGTTGCGATTTGTTAAATCTGTGAATTTCATCAACAAACAACAACGTGCCTTTTCCTTGATTTGCCCGCCGCTCCTGTGCATATTGGAACACGCGCCGCAAATCGGCCACGCCGGAAAAAACAGCCGAAATCTGTTCAAAATACAAATTTGTATTTTCGGCAATCAGACGGGCAATTGTCGTTTTTCCACACCCCGGCGGCCCCCATAAAATAAATGACGTTATTTTACCGGATTTTATCATTCGCCCCAAAGGGGCGTCGTCGCCGACAATATGGTTCTGCCCGACAACTTCGCTTAAAGACTGCGGGCGAAGCCTGTCTGCCAAAGGCCTTTTAATATTTGCTGAAAATAACGTTTCTTCCATGTCTGTTCATCGATTCGTATTAAAGATAAGCATAATGTACCAGAAACAAAACAAAAGTTACAGAACTTTTTAAAATAAAAGAACAAAATTAGAACTAAAACTATTTAAACGGATTAGTATCATCCTTGTTCTCGCCGTTAAAACTAAAAGCATCTTCTTCCATCCACCATTCCTTATCGGAAGTCTGGTGCCGCGTATGCGGATTGCTCTGCCAACGGCTTGAAATATCATCGGCCAAAGCGCTTTGCTTGTCGGCAACGACCTGCCTTGTTTCAATTGCCTCTTCGTATTTATCTTCCAAATAGATGTTGATATCCTCTTCGGTTCGCATATCAAATCCGGCATCGCGCAAAACTTCTACCAATGACGGCGTTTCAATATCCTGAACATTTCGCTTTTTTTCCAGCTCTTCATCCAAGAAATAACTGGCATCAAGAGCCGCTTTTTCTTTCAACGCCTCATCTTTCAGAAAGTAAATGCCCTTTAGTTTCACCGGCAGGTGATAATAACCGGCGGCAACCAAAAACTCATCGCCGATTTCCAGATCATTTTTACGAATAGAATTAAGGTTTTTGGCAATCATTTTATAATAACCGGCATCCGTCAAACCGCTCTTATTTTGAAGGAAACCACCGGTACCGGCAGCAGAAACCTGTACGGATTTGGCACCGAAAAGAGCCAAATTGTCAAACTTTCGGGCCAGAGTTTTGTAACTGTCGGCCAACATCAGCTTATAAGCGGCATTGCCCACAATCTCTTCCATGCCTTCTTTGGTATATTTTTCTTCCATCATTTTGACATAATCGCTGAGCAGCAAAAATGACATGCGAGAACGGGCACCGCGCTTCACGCCCTCTCTCAAAGACTCATAACGGGGCTGCTGCTCTATATCGTCCATAACAAACACAAGCGGAAACGGGCCAGACTTTTTCTGAGCGGAAATATTGGCCTCAATAAGCATATCAATAAATAGCTTGCCGATAAAGTCCACAGTCTTGTTGCCTGTCACGGAATAAACCGTCACAACTTCCCAATTTCCGTTTTCGGCATTTTTTATTCCTCGGGCCTGATGCAAATGGAAATCGCTGGCGGATGTACGCTCTCTTACGCTGGAATTTCGAAAAACCGATAACGGATTAATAATCATCGGAAAAATAATGCTGCGCTGTTTCCGTGACAAATAGAACAGTTGTTGCAGCGTTTCTAAAGATTTTTCATTATAACCGAAAAACTTTCCTTCTTCAACCCAGCGCTCAATAACGGTTTTCCAACCGTCGGATTCCGGATTCTTCGCTGCGGATTTAACCGCAAAATAACCTTGCAGAAGCCAGTCGGAAAACATGGAAAAACAAATTTCTTTTCCCTGCCAGGCTTTCGGAATACCCTCCCAGCTGCCGACAGGAAGATAAGTGTCCATATCAAGCTTGTTATCTTCTATATTTTTAATTCCCGGCTCAGCATATTCCTTATCCATTAAAACATAATAGCTCAGCAGCATATCTTTGTCTTCTTTGCTTAACCGCCCTTTGTCCAGCATTTCGCTCAAAAAATAATCATTGGCAACGGCCCGCTCCAATTTAGAAATGAAAAAATTTAAAATGCCGTCTAAAGCAGCCATAGCCAGCTTTTCCCAATAATTGTCTGCATCATTGCTGTCAAAACGATTGCTGGAAATAAAATACCGCACCAATCCCGCCACATATTCGTCACGTCCTTTGCCTTTAGCCGGCATATCTTTGGCAGAGAGTGCATTCCAGCGCGGATAATACTCATTTTTAAGCGGCTCGTCAGCCAAGTTCCAATTATAATAAAAAACTTTGCCAAGCGTCGAACGGTAACCGCTGGTATACTTTGCCAGTTCATTCCGCGTATCTGCGGCAATAACGCATGCTTTATCCGATTCCAAAATTGACGGAACAGCAATTCCGGCCGTCTTCCCGCAGCCGGTTTCGCCAAAACAAAGAACGGAAGCAAAATATTTCAACTTAAGAATTCTACCCCCGAATTTTCCTAAAGCCAGCCAATGCCCGTCCCAAAGCCCCATTTCCTTAACATCGGCAATTTCGGCAAAACGATTATTCATTTTATACCAGAGACGAAAAGAAAACGGACTTTTTATCACATTCCAAACAACAGATATAAAAAACAGCAATACCGGCAGCATCGGAATAAAACTGGCCGCAGTCAACCGGTCGCGATGCCACGCTTTAACAAAAGAATGCCACCATTTGGTATATGCCTCTGCCAAATAAAACGGCCGGTCTTGAAATCTGCGCCAAAAACGCGCCACGGCCTCAAACCCCCGCTCATTAAATCCCTTGTGCATGAGTTGAGCCAGACAAAAACACAAAACAGAAAAAACGATAAAAGCAACCAAAATAAAAAAGATCACCCAAAACATTTTCAAAGCTGTTTTAGGTGATTTTTCATCAGTATTTTTATCGGAACGGAAAACCATGATTATCTTCGTTTCTGACTATTCCCGACCGCGGTCTCGGCTGACCAAACGCTCAACGGCTATCTGCTCTTTAACTTTTTTATGCCCGCTTTCCGCCGTTTCGCGCGTAACGCCGTCACGATTGACTTCCTGTTTAAATTCATTTTTCATAGCCGCAAGCTTCTGCCTCTCTTCTTCTTTGCGCTGAAGAATGCGCTCTTTCAATTCTTCATTGCGCGCTTTGTTGTCATCGCTGCGCAATTTTTCTTCTTTTATTTGCGCCACGATTTCTTCGCCCTCAAGCGGCGGTTGCGGCTTGGAAGCAGATTTGCGAAACAATTTCATTCCCGATTCGACCAGCTTTCCGATATCAAGGCCTTTTTCACGCGTCACATCCCAAACCCCGAATTCTTTGCCGTTGTCAAAAAACAAATCGGTCATATCGATACCTTTGTTTTCTTTTTTCTTTTGGGTTTTGGGAGCTAACAGTCGCGCCAGTTCCTGCTGGTTCGGCATATGCCCGAGGGCTTCGGCAATTTGGGCAACTGAGATAATGCATTCGCTTAAGTCCAACTCCCAAATCTTGACGCCTTTCATTGAACAGCCGGTAAAATCCACGCCGCGCAAGCTGACTTTTGTCAAATCAATCTTTGATAAATCCAGCAATGTCAAATTTAATTTGGTCAGATTTAATTTATGCGGATAATAAACCGCCATATATTCGACCAAAGCCTGAAGCTCTTCTATGCCAAGGCTGTCAATCTCAATCCCGAGCAAAATAGCTTCTTCAAGATTGGCATCTGTCAAAACAACCTGATTAAGTTTGGCGCCTGTAAAATTAGCC
Organism: uncultured Alphaproteobacteria bacterium; assembly: GCA_949493535.1. Lineage (GTDB taxonomy): Bacteria > Pseudomonadota > Alphaproteobacteria > RF32 > CAG-239 > CAJLXD01. Next base: position 313,758 of record CASZWJ010000001.1, on the reverse strand, counting down.
CGAAGCAGATTCGCGCCGGATAAAACGGCGCCGGTCAAATCTGCGCCTGATAAATTGGCATCAGTAAGGTTTGCGCCGGAAAAATCAACGCCTGCCAATTTGGCGCCGCTGAAATCTGCCTGTGTCAAATTTGCAGCCGAAAAATTGGCATTGCTTAAATCCTGTTGGGCAAAAATATTGCCGATAAGCGTCTGCCCCGACATTTCCAATCCGTTGTCCTTTGACAGGGCATCCGGAATTTTAAACATTTTTCGGTCAATAGCTTCTTTATCGCGATAGGAGACAGAAACGTTTTTTTGTATTTTAGCTTCGGGAATTTTTGTTTCCGGCTTTGAAACGGCGCTCCAAGAATAACCGGCATTGCCGCTTTCTGCCCTTTTGGGCGGATAGGCATGCTTATTAGCCGAAAAATCAAAGGCTCCGCTTTCTTTCCCCTGCGCTTTATTCATTTTGCCTTTATCATTAACGGCATTGAAATCCTTTTTAAAATCAGACATAAAATATCTCTTTCTGGGACATTAACTCATATCATGATAAACGATTTTAATATTTTTGACAAACATTTTTACCGATTCGCATTTCAACGCAAAATACATTCGATTTTATCGACGCGCAGTTTGTTGCAAATTTCCAGAAAACCGCCGTTTTCCGATTTCAAAATCAAACGGTATAAATTTTTTCCGCCCGATACTGAATTTTCAATTTCCGGCTTCATATTGATGAAGTCAGGGTACAATTGCTGCAACATCTGCCATTCGATATCTGCATTCTGGCGTTGGCGATAAGAACCAAGCTGCATAATTTTCAATTTATTATATTGCTCGCCGACATAAGGGTCAAAATCGCCGCGCGGCTTAATCGGCACATTCACCGGTTCATCTTCTTTAGAGCCGCCCTCATCAATCAAAACTTCCAGCCAGTTATTCTCTTTCGCCCAGACATTCCCCTGCTGTTTTTGCTCTTTTTGCTTGACTTCCGCCCGCGCCAGCATTTCAACCATATCCTTATTGAAAGAGATTTTCAGGCTTTCTTCAATTCCCGGAATATTGCTTTGAATGAGCTTATACTTAAACGGCGATAAACCGGCATGGAAATATAACGCGCGCAACGCCAAAGCGCGCTCGGCTGCGACTTGGCTCTCCAGCAGTTCTTGTTCATAAAACGCCTGTTTCTTATTCAAAAGATTGATTTTGTCTTCCGTTTTCATCCGGCGGCTGCGCTCGGCATCGCGAATTTCTTTCCTGAGTTCCCGAACTTTGGCTGCCGCGCCGTTGTAATCGTCATCGGCCATCAGAACCATATCATAATCAAGTTCAACCTGAACCAAAACGGCGATTCCCAGCTCATTGAAGGCCTTCGCTTTTAACGGCTGTTTCTGTTCGGGCTTTTCAGCTTTTAAATAAGCCGTAACGGCGCTCACCAAATTATCCGCTATTGTTTCGGCACGCTCTTGCAAATTGTCAACATACAACGGATCTTTGATATCATATCCGTTAAGGTTCAATGCCGCCGTTATCGGATACAGCCGCACGGCATCCTGCTTAACATCCTGAGTTTTAAAATTATAAACTTCTCGGCGCGCAATATTAAATTCGCTTCTGTTATCTAAAGCGGCATTTTGGAATGTCTCAAGCTGATTCTTCTTGTCAAAATCTTCCAGTTCGTAAAAATGACGTCCCTCAACCTGCACTTTTTTGGCATCTGCTTTAACCAAAGCAGCATATTCTTCAATACATGCCTGCAAATAACCGCGCAGCTGTTGAAGCTTCAAAACGGCAACTTCCAGACCTTTTTTATAGGTCAAATCATCCTCGCTCAAAACGCCGTTGCGCGACAATTTGGCATTCAAACTTTTAACCTGTTTTTGCAATGTGGCAATTTGCCTGTCCAACTCACGGATTTTCCGTCCGGCAAACAAAGCGTCCTTGTGCGTTTTGATTGCGGCAAGGGCCAGATTTTGAGCTGTTTTGGCATAAATATTGCCATTAAGATACTTTGTATTGCCGGTCAAATGGGATACGGCATATATGATGGCAAAATCTAACCGGCGAGCAGCATCATATAACGGATTCTCAGCTCCGGCCGACACATTTTCAGCCGCTTTAATAATTTCCGCCGGCGTTTTGCCTTCGGTATCTGCAAAAACTTTTTTGTGAATATTTTTAGAGGCAATATCAACATTATACTTCACGCCGCGAGCCATTGAGGTATAAACGTTAAGCCGCCCTTTTGCCGGTTCGACACTGGTGAAAGAAATCGTGTCTTCGGCTGTGACTATGGGTTTCAGCGTTTTCTTTTCTGATGTGCAGGCATTCAGCAACAAAATAACAGACAGGCAGCATGCCGATGAAAATAAATATTTCCTCATATTTTACAGCTTTCAATGTAACAATATGTAACAAGAATTTAAAAGCTTTTTACCAAGAATTTTGCTAATAGTAAACTAAATAAATTCAGCAAACTAAAATTTTAGGGATTAAACGAATATGACAAACACGATTAAAGTTGCCGTCATCGGCGCCGGAATGATGGGCAGAAACCATTTGAAAACTTATAAAGCTCTGCCGGGTGTCGAACTGGTCGGCGTTTATGACATTTTCTCCGATGCAGCACAAAAAGCAGCGGAAATGTTCGGCATTAAAGCTTTTTCATCTTTGGAAGAGGTTGCCGCATCCGTTGACGCTGTCAGCGTCGTTACAACCTCGGTTACCCATGCGGATGTCGGTGAATTTTTCTTAAACAAAGGCATTCACTGCTTAATGGAAAAACCTTTGGCAACCACAGAAGAAGGCTGCAACAGATTAATCAACGCCGCCGCAAAAAATAATGTAACGCTGCTTGTCGGCCACATTGAACAGTTTAACCCGGCCGTAGAACAAATGCACAAGATTTTGTCTGACACCAGCAAAATCCGTTCGTTAACCGCCCAGCGCATGTCAGCTGCCAGCGGCCGTATCACCGATGTTGACGTCTCTATGGATTTGATGATTCACGATGCCGAAATCGTTTTGTCTCTGGTTAAATCTCCGGTTAAAAACATTCTGGCTTCTTCGGTAAAAACGCCGGATCACGCAGAAGGCAAAGACTATATCACGGCTCTGTTGGAATTTGAAAACGGCGTAACGGCCAGCATGACCGCCAGCCGTATTACCCAAGCCCGCGTTCGCACCCTGACCGTCTCAACCGATACCAACTATATTGATATGGATTTCATCGGCCAAAGCATCAACGTTCATTCTCAAGGCCGCATGCCTTATGTCAACCAAGACAGCATCCCTGATTGGATGAACTATGGCTTAAAAGGCAGCGTCGAACAATTGTTTATTCCGACCAACCAGCCGTTGACTGCCGAGCTGAACCACTTTGTCAACTGCATTAACGGCAAAGAAACGCCGCGTATTACCGGCGAAAATGCTCTGGAGGCTCTGCGCGTTATCTGGACTGTTCAGAAAAAACTCGGACTGTTCAAATCTGAAGACATCGACGGCGCGCTGACTGTCGCTGCAGAATAACATTTGCCAAACAGCACATTTTATTATAAAAAGGGGATAAAAAAATATCCCCTTTTTATTTTGAGAACAAACATGCGATACAAATTGACTCTGGAATATGACGGCACCGGCATTTTAGGCTGGCAAAGACAGCTCGACGGCCCCAGCGCTCAGGAAAATCTGGAAACGGCAATTGCCCGTTTTTTAGGACGGACACCGCTCAATCGTGAAGAATATGCCGCTTATAAAGAAAGTAAAGAAAACGATTCTTCTCGCCATACAGATACCTTCGTTGCCGGAAGAACCGATGCCGGAGTTCATGCTTTAGCACAAGTCGCACATTTTGATTTGGATGCGGAGATTGACCCTTTTCGCCTCCTGCAAGGTTTAAACCACCATCTGCGCAGCAATGACATTGCCATGAGCGTCCTCAAAGCCGAAAAAGTTTCAAATGATTTTCATGCCCGTTTTTCCGCCGTCGGACGAGGCTATGTTTATAAAATACTCAACCGGCGAGCCTTTCCTGCTTTGCTCAAAAATCGTGTCTGGTGGGTTCCCTGCCCGTTAGATGTTGAGAAAATGCGCGAAGCCGCGTCATACCTGCTGGGCAATCATGATTTCACCTCGTTTCGGGCTGCCGCTTGTCAGGCCAAATCGCCCGTTCGGACTTTGGACAGGCTGGATATTGTCCAAACCGGAGAAGAAATTGATTTCATTGTCGAAGCCCGTTCATTTTTGCACCATCAGGTCAGAAACATGGTCGGAACGCTGAAAATGGTCGGTTGCGGACAAATCCCGCCGCACGATATGGTAAAAATTCTCGAAGCCAAAGACCGGCGCTGCTCCGGCCCGAATGCCCCGTCATGCGGACTGTATCTTAACAAAGTCGTTTACTAAGTTTCATCGTCAAGCTGGGTTTCAAGAACCTTTGTGACAACATCATAAGAAAAACCGGCACGGACCAAGGTCCCCATATCTTTTTGGCGATACTCATAACGGGCTTCTTCATCAGTGCGAAACGGTCCGATATGCTTTTTGCGGGCAAGCTTAAGAGCTGTTTCAAATTCATCATATTCCTGATTCTCCAAAACCGCATTGACCAGTTCGGAATCAACCCCTTTCTCACGCAGCTTGCCTTGAATATAGCGCACGGACTTTCCGGCATTGATATAATCGCGGATTCTGATTTCGGCAAAACGCTCGTCATTGACATAACCGTAACGCTGAAAATCGGAAAGAATTTCTTCCGCCCAGCCATAAGCCTCATATTTGTCAAATTCTTTATTTTGATATGCATAGTCATTAATACGCTTTCTCAATACCTGCCGCAGATTGTCTACCGAGGTTTCGTAACGTTTCAGGTAATATAACGCAATATTTTTCAGCCGCTGTTTGGTAATTTTTTTCAAAATCCTTGTTTTTTTCGGCTTTTCACTCTCGTCAAACACTTGCAAACTCCTTAAAATTTAATTAAATATATAACAAAGATTAAAATAAAAATCACCAGCTAATCATTTAAGGGGAAAAAAATTGGATAATTTTGACGTATGCACCAGCTTTCACATTGATAACGGCGCTTTCCGCGGACGCTTGGTTCGTCTGCACAATGTGCTGGACACAATCCTGCATAAACACGGTTATCCGAAACCCGTCTCCGCCGTCATTGCCGAAAGCTCTGCTTTGGCCGCAATTTTGGCAAGCTCAATCAAATATAACGGACTGTTCACTTTGCAAACAGAAAGCAGCGGGCCGGTCACTATGGTTGTCGTTGATATTTGCTCGGACGGAACAATGCGCGCTTGCGCCGGATTCGATGAAAAACGTTTAGAACATTCTCAGGCTCTGCGAAAAACCAGCGGTGAGATCGAAGCAGCGCCGCATCTGATGGGCGAAGGACGCCTGGCTTTTACCGTTGACCAAGGGGCTGATACGCAGCTGTATCAGGGAATTGTCGAACTGCGCGGCAAAGACCTGACCGAATGTGCTTTGCGTTATTTCAAACAATCAGAACAAATCGAAACGGCATTGCAACTCTTTTTGTTGCCGCCTCAAGGCGATTCGCAAAGCTGGAGTGCCGCCGGAATTATGATCCAGAAAATGCCTGACGAAGGAGGAAAAAGCCCGCAGGATGCCGCCGAATTAGATGAAGCATGGAATCAGGCGCAAGTTTTCATGCATTCTTTGACGGCTGATGAAATTTTCAACGCCGAATTGAGCGCTGAAGATTTATTAACCCGTTTATACCATTCGAATAATCTGGTTATTACCAAATCGGCAGAGTACAAATTCGGTTGCCGCTGCAGTCGTGAAAAATTATTAAAAACGCTGCGCTCTTTTGATAAAAAAGAAATCGAAAATCTGGCAGAGAACAACAAAATCACTGCCGATTGCCGTTTTTGCTCGGAAAAATATATCTTTGACAAAGGCGAAATCATAGAACAGTAAAAATTTCACATTAACGACATTTTAATCTATGGATTTTATATTAAGAGACAATCATAAACTTTATGGATTAAAAAGATGAATATGTTAAAAAGAATTTTTCCGGTCATGGCAGTTATCTCGCTCCTGGCCTCATGCTCTGCTTTCAAACCCATTGACGAAGAAGTTGAAACTTATCGCGAACCGCGTTTCTCAAGTTCTGCTCCTATTGAGTTGAAAGTTAAACAAATTGACGTCATTTCCGACTTCACGCCTTCCTTTACTCGTCCGAACGTTGAACATCTTTTTCCGATTTCAATCGAAAAAACCGCAAAAGTTTGGGCTAAGGATCGTTTGAAGGCCGTTGATTTCAGCAGTGACCGTATCGCATCTGTCATTATTAAAGATGCCAGCGTTACCGAAGAAATAGAAAAAGCGCAGGAAGTCTTCACCAAAGACCGCATCAAATATCGTGCTAATCTCGATGTTGTCGTCCGCATCAGCGATACCAACAGCTTAGCCAAAGCAGAAACAGAAGTCGTTGCTTGGCGCGAATTGATTATCCCTGCCGATACGGACATTGCGGAAAAAGAAAAATATTGGAACAGCATGGTAACCAAACTCTTTGACGAGTTTAATGCCAAAATGGATCAAAACATCCACCGTTATCTCAACATGTATATTGAAAACAACACTCAGGTTGAGAGTTTCGATTAATTCTGAATCTTATAAAAAAGGCCTCATTAAGAGGCCTTTTTTTTATCGCTAATTAATTGTAACGGAATAGCTTTCCTTGGCAGATGATAATGAAAAAGTCGGAATACGAATATCTTTGGTAACAGTGCCGGCTTCATCCATAATTCTGCAACTTCCGTAAAAAACCGCATTGGAAGACTTTATAGGTGCCGTGCTGGTAAATTCAAAACATTCACCGGGTTCAAGCTCGGGAATCTCCCCTTTGAACCCCATTGAATTATCGCAATACAGATTCCCTTTATCGTCACTGATATTCCAATTCTTGCCAACCACATGGATTTTATGGGCAGAATTATTTTCAATACACAGATAATACCCCCAGAGAGTATCATCTTCCCGGCTTTCTTCGTCAACCAAAACCGGACAAGCCGTAATAGCAATATCATCGGTAATTCGGGTTTGCATTTCCGCATCAACATCAAACATTAACCACTGCCTTTTTAAATCTACGCGATAATTTTTGATTAATGATTCCTTAACTTTTGATGATTCGCAAATTGAGTCTGCTTTATCCCCAAACTTGTCCTCAGAATTTTTTTATTTTTATTTTAAATTTGACTCGTACTGTACCGGATTTCGGAGTCGGCATAAAAAAAGCACCTGACGAAAATCAGGTACTCAAAGAGAAAAACTATAAAATCTATTATTCGAGATTGATAATAAAAGACGGAAAATTTCAGAGTCGATAGACCTACATAAATTTTCCGTCTTTTGTAATTTCTGTATCAGCAATCCATAGAATGGATTTTAAGAAACTTTGGACAATATATCCACCAAAGCCTTCTGCGCCTCTGCAACGGGCATATTCTGGAATACGGCATATTCATTGGCCAAACGGTCAAGAGCCTGCTCATAAATCTGGCGTTCGCTGTAAGATTGTTCTGCCAGATTCTCGTTTCGATGCAAATCGCGGATAACTTCGGCAATTGCCACCGGAGAACCAGAATTGATTTTATTTTCATATTCCTGCGCACGGCGGGACCACATAATCTTTTTAACTTTAGCTTTGCCCTTCAACGTGCTGATAGCGTCTTCCATAACATTCGCATCGGAAATCTGGCGCAAACCGGTTGTCTCTGCTTTAGCCATAGGAATACGCAGAGTCATTTTATCTTTGTCAAAATTAACAACAATGAGTTCTAATTCGGTGCCGGCCACCTTTTGTTTGGTAATGTCAGATACTTTGCCAACGCCATGAGCCGGATAAACGACATAGTCGCCGGAAGAGAACGCTAATTTATATGGTGTTTTTTTATTCATTTGCTTGTCCTGTTATTTTGAACCGACCGGTTCAATTGATTCTATACAAGTTGTTTTTTGAAAAACACGAGTACCATACCACAAAATTAGAGTCAAATCTAGTCAAAAAAAGCATATTTTGTCAAAAAAGATATATTTTTATTAAATTCGATAATTCACACAGAAAAAAAAGAAAAGCAGGATTGCAAAATTGCAATCCTGCTTTTCAAAAATAAACTCAAACCTTAAAGAGTCTGATTGCTCCAGACACATTCACAAACTCGGGTATGGTTCACAATACCGATGAGCTGTCCGTCAGGAGCCTGCTGCATGGAAAGGCTGTCGCCGGGAGAAAACTCGTCCATAAATACGGACAGGTGATCATTCTGCTCAACGCCGGCTGTAATGCTGTAAACATCTTTTTCAGCACCGGAAACGGTCAACATCAGTGCAGATCCGCAAGGAGTGATAATCAGTTCTTTCTTCTTGAAGATGCCTTTAACTTTTTTATACGTCGTTTCCAGAACAGCCGCACCGACTTCAGGAAAATCTTCCCGCAAATTGACGCTACGGCCGCGATTTGCAATTGCAACAATCTGACCGTCATCAAGCTCAAGAGAAACCTGAGAGTTTTTCCGGAGCAACTTGCTCAAACGGGTAATGACATGAAACTTCTCCGGCGTAGCTGCTGTCAGCTTGAAACCTTTGCCGCAAGAGAGATTGACTTCCAAAGAAGTGGGGCGGAGGAATTTGTATAAAACCCGGCCCTGAATGTTCTTTTTTTCCATAACTGTTTTTTTTAATAAAAATTATATATAAGTGAGTAATTTCCATAATTGTACTTAAGATTTCACCAAAATAGCGCAAAAAAATATTTTTGTCAAAACAAAAAAAACGTTCTTATAAAAAGAACGTTTTTTTAATCACAAAATGTTTTCAGCCTTGCAATGCATAACGCACGGCGGCTTCGGCCTGCAACCGGGTCGTATTGAACACTCTCGCATTTCCGGCTCTCGTAAAAATACACGGGCAATCAAGCAACAAAGGCAACTCCGTACATCCCAAAATAATGCCGGCAGCGCCTTTTTCCTGCATTTCTGCAATAATATTAATCAAAGTGCACTTTGATTCTATCTTGATAATGCCGTTAATCAGCTCCTTATAAATAATCTGATGCACGGCCTTTCGGCTTTCTTCATCGGGCACAACGACTTTTAAGCCGTATTTTTCAAGCACTGATTTATAGAAATCACTTTCCATTGTATATGCCGTCCCAAACAGGGCAACACACTCTATCCCCTCTGCCCGAACGGCATCTGCCGTAATCTTGCGAATATCCCAAAAAGGCAGAACATCCGACACGGTCGAGCTGAATTCATGCATGGTATTCGTACACAAAATAGCAAAATCTGCATTCTTCACACACTCCGCCGCGAAACGCAGCTCCTCGCGCAATGCTTCCTTATCTCCGGCTTTTTGCAACTTTTCAATTTCGCACATGTCTAAATCGACAGACAAAATACACAGACAATGCGCTCCTTTGGTTTCTTTGCGATACAAATCATAAATAAGTTTTTTGCTGTAATCGCTGGAAGCTGTCGACATACCGCCGATAACCCCGATAACAGGATTCTTTCTTTCCATAAAATTACTGTTAAATTATTATAATAAATAAAAAAATTCACCATAATCAATAAAAAATCTCTTTAACCATTATTCCATATTATTTTCAAAGTCAATCAAGTAAGCATAAAAAAATACATCCCCTGCCTTCAAATAAGACAAGGGATGTATAGTAAATTCAGATTCATTCCGTAAGATGCCCTCTGGAAACAATCCAGGCATAAGCTGCCGGATTGACTTCCGGCTCGTAGGCAATAGCCTCTTGAACCAGCTGAACAAAAAGGCGGTAGCATTCAGCCAAAAATGCATATACCTCTTTGGAGAAATCAGTCTCTTCTTCAAAGCCGGCTTCATTTTTCATCTCATAGTTCGGCGTCACATTGTTTTTACGACACGACAAGTCTTCTGTTACATCAAATTTCCGCTCCATTATCTGGATTTTTGAAATCCGGATATAATTGCGCTGAAATAGATGAATGTTCAACAGGGCGTTTCCGACTTTATCACCTGCAGCGTTAAAGAAATCTACAGCTATAGTAGACCACAGATAATTAAAGCCGCCGTTTTCGCCTAATAGCGTGTAAAACAATACCTTGACGATTCCGAACTGATTTTCGGGAACATTAACCACACGGGCTTTTTTGCCGAGTCGTGCAACAATCTCTGCTTTTGTCATAAATAATTTAATAAATTTAGTAATTCCTTTACAGAATACACCAATTGCTGTTAACAATCAAGCTTCTTATGCCGATATTTCTGTAACAACAAAGGGCTGCCCAAAGGCAGCCCTTAATTTTTCAACAAAACAAAAACTTATTTTGCTTCGTTTGCAGCTTTCTCAGCTTCGGCAATAGCAGCTTTTTCAGCAGCTACGCGAGCCAAATCTTTAGCACCTTTAGCGTTAACATCGCGGTCAACCAATTCGATGATCGCCATCGGAGCACAGTCACCATAACGGAAACCGGCCTTCAAAACGCGAGTATAACCGCCGTTGCGGTCTTTATAGCGTTCAGCCAAAGTAGAGAAAAGCTTGGAAACGGTTTCATTATTGCGCAGGAAAGACAAAGCCTGTCTGCGGTTGCTCAACTGGCCTTTTTTGCCCAATGTAATCATGTTATCGGCAAAAGTTCTCAGTTCTTTCGCACGGGTTACAGTAACTTTAATCTGTTCATGGGTCAACAAAGCGTTGGTCAAGTTAGAGAACAAAGCCTTACGAGCATTGGTATCCATATTCAGTTTTCTGTGTCTCATTCCATGTCTCATGACATATTTCCTTTCATTTTCTCTGTGCTTTGCCGGGCAAAGCGGATAAATACAAAACCTTCGCCACGGAATCGCAAATTGCACTCATGCACGAAGATTCACTAATCGTTTGCGTTTCTATCATACAATGATTTGAATTGCAAGCAAAAGAATCAAAAAAATATCTTTGCTTTTGATTACCTATTTTTGCTTTTCATAACTTCTTTTAAGTCGTCAAGTAATTGCATATTTATATCTTTATAAAATTCCTCGCAATAATTCAGGCCTTTCTTACTATAATATGACAACATCTAATCTTTTTCTTTAAAATAAATTTTATCAAAAATAGCATCATACTTCTTATCCAACACCCGATATTGCATGGTCAAATCATTATATGCTTTGCTTTGAGATACCCCAAAAAGCCATAATCAACCACTCGGCATAGATAAACCATAAAACGTTATTATCTGCTTCACATTAGTCGATACAATAGTTCCTTCCCAAAGATAATCGGCATTCATTTTTTGTGAAGAAAGCATTATCATGACATCTTCAAAAATACAGGCATGAGCTGTTTCTTCTCCTGTTGCCTGAGCAAAAATCTCAGGAGTTAGAAAATACATCCTTCTAATCTCCCTTCTTTATATCCGCTAACGGGTTTATAGAACATATAAAAGAAAAAACCTCCGATTCTTATCGGAGGTTTTAATTTTTTCTTAGAAGTGCTCATCAACTCTTTTGATAAGATCTTCAATATTCTCAGGTGGCCAACCCGGCGTATCCATACCGAGGTGGATACCCATTTTAGCCAGAACTTCTTTAATTTCGTTCAAAGACTTGCGGCCGAAGTTCGGTGTTCTCAGCATTTCAGCCTCAGTCTTCTGAACCAAATCGCCGATATAAACGATATTGTCGTTTTTCAAGCAGTTTGCAGAACGAACAGAAAGTTCAAGTTCTTCAACCTTCTTCAACAAATTGCGGTTGAACGGCAATTCCTCTTTCTCAGCTTCAACTTCAGCTTCAGGCTCATCAAAATTAATAAACGGTTTCAACTGGTCTTGCAAAATGCGGGCAGCAAATGCAACAGCATCTTCCGGAGTAACAACGCCATTCGTTTCAACAACCAAAGTCAATTTATCATAGTCGGTAACTTGACCAACGCGGGTATTCTCAACTTTGTAAGAAACTTTTTTAACCGGAGAATAGATAGCATCGACCGGAATCAAACCAATCGGCGCATCAGCAGCTTTGTTCTGGAATGCGGGAACATAGCCTTTACCGGTGTTGACAGTCAACTCCATGGCAATTTTTGCACCAGCGTCCAAATTGCAGATAACATGATCAGGATTCTTAATCTCAACATCATGTCCCGTTTCAATCATCGCAGCGGTAACTTCGCAAGGACCTTCTGCTTTCAAAGTCATAACTTTCGGACCTTCGCCGTGAACAGCCACAGCCAAGCCTTTAATGTTCAAAACGATGTCGGTAACATCTTCTCTGACACCCGGCACGACCGAAAATTCATGAAGGACTCCGTTGATTTTAATAGCGGTAACAGCACCGCCCTGCAAAGAAGAAAGTAAAACTCTTCTGATTGCGTTACCCAAAGTCAGACCAAAGCCACGTTCTAAGGGTTCAACCACTATTTTGGCTTTATTGCCGCCATCAAACGGGGTAACTTCCAAATTAGTCGGTTTAATAAGTTCTTGCCAATTCTTTTGAATCACTGGTATGTCCTCTTTAATTACTGCATATGCAAAATTTATAAACTAAAAGAAGGTGAGACCTGAAAAGTCTCACTTTCCATATCTTCATGATATTAGACGCGGCGGCGTTTTCTCATGCGGCAGCCATTGTGAGGAATTGGAGTTACATCACGGATAGAAGTGATTGTAAAACCGATTACCTGCAATGCTCTAATCGCAGATTCTCTGCCTGAACCAGGACCTTTAACTTCGACTTCCAAGGTTTTCATACCATGTTCTTGTGCTTTTTTACCAGCATCTTCTGCGGCAACTTGAGCAGCATAAGGGGTAGATTTTCTAGAACCTTTAAAACCCTGAGCGCCGGAAGTTGACCAAGAAACAGTATTACCCTGAGCGTCGGTTATTGTTATTCTTGTATTATTGAAAGTAGAATTTACGTGAGCAACGCCCGCTGTAATATTCTTCTTTTCTTTTCTTTTCACACGTTGTGTTACTGCTTTTGCCATTTAACAATTACCTTTTCAAACTATTTCTTTTTATTCGCAACGGTTTTGCGTTTGCCTTTACGGGTACGAGCATTTTGTTTTGTGCTCTGACCGCGAACCGGCAGGCCTTTACGATGTCTCAAACCTCTGTAGCAGCCCAAATCCATCAATCTCTTGATGTTAACGCCAACCTCGCGGCGCAATTCGCCTTCAACAACGAGATCATTGTCGATAACTTCGCGGATTTTAGCTACTTCGTCTTCGCTCAATTGGTGAACGCGACGTTCTGAGGGAATTCCAGTTTTTGCACAAATGTCTTGGGCAGTTTTGCGACCAATGCCATAGATATAAGTCAAAGCAACTTCTACCCTTTTGGCAGTTGGGATATTTACACCAGCTATACGAGCCAAATTAACTCTCCATTTTCTATATTATTAACAAATTTAAAAAGTTGATCACCACTTTCCAAAATTAAGCCGGATTATAGGCTATTATTTGTTAGTGTCAACCACCCTTTACTAAAAATTCTGAAAAAAAACGCATTTTTTTCAAAAAAAATTCTCAACTTTAACAGATTCTTAACCAAGCCTTTTGCTTCAATGGCTTAAAATCTGATATATAATGATAAATTACAACAAGCGACTCCAGATTCGCAGCTTATTCGCCCGCCACTGCCAACAAAGAATCAATTTTGTTGGCAACAGCCTCAATAGTTCCTGTTCCGTCAACCGTTCTGAGCAGACCTTTTTTCTCAAAATAAGGAATTGTCGGATAAGTCAGAGCACGATAATTTACCAACCGGTTTTGAACAGTCTCGCGGTTGTCATCAATCCGGCGGTAAAAATCTGTTCCGCTGCATTTGTCGCAAACGCCGTAAACTTTCGGTTTTTGGAACTTATCATGGTAACCTTGTCCGCATTTCATGCAGGCATAACGTCCTAAAATACGCTCCATGATAATTTCATCAGGCACCTGAATTTCAATAACAGCATCTAGCGCAATACCCTTCTTTTTAAGCATATCTTCCAGAACTTCCGCTTGAGGAAGCGTTCTGGGGAAACCGTCAAGAATAAAACCTCTTTTGCAATCATCCTCATCGATTCGCGCTGACAACATTTTTATAATCAGCTCATCGGGAACCAAATTGCCGCCGTCAATTAACGCTTTGATTTCCAAGCCGAGAGGCGTTCCTTTGGCTGCTTCGGCACGCAACATCTCGCCGGTTGACAAATGGGGAATGGCAACGCGTTCTTTTAACAATCTGGCTTGTGTGCCTTTACCGCAGCCGGGGGCTCCGGTAAAGACCAAATGCAAACCTAATCCGTCTTTATTCATTATCTTCTTTTTCCTTTGCCGGCCAAAGAAGCTTTACGAATCAGAGACTCATATTGATAAGCGATTAAATGGGATTGAAGCTGACCGACAAAATCCATTGTAACCTGAACAACGATGAGCAAAGTCGTGCCGCCCAAAACAAACGGAACAGACAATTTAGAAATCAAAATCTCAGGCAGGATACACAAAGCCACCAAATAAACAGCGCCGAGAACCGTCAAACGGGTGACGACATAATCTAAATATTCAGCCGTGTTTTTGCCCGGACGGATACCGGCAATAAAGCCACCGTGTTTTTTCAAATTATCAGCCGTATCTTCCGGATTGAAAACAACCGCGGTATAGAAGAAAGCAAAGAACAAAATCAAGCCGGCATACAAAGACAAATATAACGGCTGGCCGTGACCGAGCAACTGGCTCAATTCCTGAACCCACGCCGGACCGTTTTCAGCACTTAAGTTAGCAACCGTAATAGGCAGCAACAAAAGGGAGCTGGCAAAAATCGGCGGAATAACGCCGGTCGGGTTAATTTTTAACGGCAAATGAGAACTCTCGGCTGCGCCCATACGTCCCATAACGGCACGCTTCGGATATTGAATGATAATTTTGCGCTGAGCTCTTTCAACCAAGACAATAACATAAATCAAAGCCAATACCATGACCATAAGCATAAGAATAACAGGCAAAGACATTGAACCGACACGCCCCAACTCAAAAGTATGGGCCAAAGCAGTCGGAATATTGGCAATAATACCGACGGTAATAATCAAAGAAGAACCGTTGCCGACACCACGGGCTGTAATCTGCTCGCCCAGCCAAACGATAAACATCGTACCGCCGACCAAAGAAACGATTGTGGTGAAACGGAAAACAAATCCGGGATTAATAACGGCAGAAACGCCGGCAGAACCATGCATACCTTCCAAACCGATAGCAATACCGTAGCCCTGAATAATGGTAATCAAAACCGTCAGGATACGAGTATACTGTGTCATTTTGCGATGCCCGGCTGCGCCTTCTTTTTTCAAAGAAGCCAGTGACGGCACAATCGTTTGCCCCAACTGGATGATAATGGAGGCCGAAATATAAGGCATAATATTCAATGCAAAAATGGTCATACGCTCTAAAGCGCCACCGGCAAACATATTAAACATGCCAAGAATACCGCCGGAGTTCTTTTCAAAAATCTCTGACAAAACATGCGGGTCAATTCCCGGCAAAGGAATAAAAGTTCCGAGACGGAAAACAATCAAAGCCAAGACGGTGAACCACAATCTTTTTTTGAGTTCGTCAGCTTTGCTAAAGGCAGACATATCCAAATTGCTTGCCATTTTTTCTGCTAATGATACCATTTTTAACTATCCTTAATATTTTAAAACATCAATACGGGGCAGAAAAGCCCCTTTTAGCTACAGATATTAATACACTAATTTTTTTTTAATTCAACTAAATTATCCACTTATAAAATAAATCCCACAAACAAGATTAAAACAGTCAGACAATATTATTTTAAAATGAAAAAAGGCGGAATAATTATCCCGCCTTTTTAACATTTTCTAATCCGCAATTAAGCAACAACGGTAACTTTGCCGCCGGCTTTTTCAACAGCTGCAACAGCAGCTTTTGATGCAGAATTGACGCTGATGGTAACGCTGGTTGTGATAGCACCGCGAGCCAACAGGCGAATACCGTCCAATTGCTTAGAAATGATACCGGATTCCATTAAAGATTTAACATCAATGGAATTAGCATTCAGCTTGCCGGCATCAACTGCTTTTTGGATTGTGTCCAAATTAACAACGGCATATTCTTTAGCAAACGGATTTTTGAAACCGCGTTTCGGAAGTCTGCGGTAAATAGGCATTTGACCGCCTTCAAAACCGTTGACTGCAACACCGGAACGAGATTTCTGACCTTTCTGACCGCGACCGGCTGTTTTGCCTGAACCGCTGCCGATACCGCGGGCTACGCGTTTGCGTGACTTTCTAGCGCCTTCGTTGTCTTTAATTTCATTTAATTTCATTTTCATTCACCTTAAATATTTAGCAATGGATTTGATAAAGCTCTGTGCTGCGCCGGGAATTTTCGACGCCGTATACAAACTAGGTACATCAGGAGAAAATTCCCAAGCATGACAGCTCTTTTGCAAATCCCTACTCTTCGACTTTTACGAGGTGGGCCACCTTCTTAATCATACCACGAACGGACGGAGTATCTTCTAACTCAGAAACCTTGTTCATTTTGTTCAAACCCAAACCGATTAAGGTTTTTCTTTGAACTTCGGGACGACCGATAGGGCTGGCAATCTGAGTAACTTTAATAGTCTTTTTATTAGCCATTATTAAGCCTCCTCAACCATTTTTGCATTAGAAGAATTTTCACGGCGGCTAACAATATCACCAACTTTTTTGCCACGTTTTGCAGCAACCATTCTCGGAGAATTGATAGCTTCCAGAGCATTGAAAGTTGCTTTAATCATATTGTAGGGGTTATTTGAACCCAATGATTTTGCAACAACGTCCTGAACGCCCAAAACTTCAAAGATAGCACGCAACGGACCACCGGCAATAACACCGGTACCGGCAGGAGCAGTTCTCAAATAAACTTTACCTGCGCCAAAGCGTCCGGCAATATCATGGTGGAGAGTTCTGCCCTCGCGCAGAGGAATGCGAACCATATTCTTCTTAGCTTCGTTGGTAGCTTTTGTGATAGCATCCGGAACTTCGGTTGCTTTGCCGGTGCCGTATCCGACGCGACCTTTTTGGTCACCGACAACGACAACAGCGGCAAAAGACATGTTACGGCCGCCTTTAACAGTTTTAGCTACGCGGTTAATGTGAACCAGTTTCTCAACCAATTCATCTTTTTTCTCAGCCTTACGACGATCTACAGCTTGTGCCATTTAATCTCTCCTAAAATTTCAGACCAGCTTCACGAGCTGCATCAGCTAAAGCTTTAACACGACCGTGGTAAATGTAGCCGCCTCTGTCGAAGACAACTTCAATTACACCGTTCTTAACGGCTCTTTCTGCAACAACTTTACCAATGAAGCTAGCGGCCTCAACAGTAGATGCCTTTTTGATGTTGTCGCGAACTTCTTTATCCAATGTAGAAGCTGAAACGACAGTCATGCCTTTAGCATCGTCAATGATTTGTGCGTAGATGTGCTTACCGCTGCGAAATACAGATAATCTCATCCTTCCATTCGCAACTCTTTTCAAAGCAACACGAACGCGGTTTTTTCTTTTTTCGTTTTTTTCAAACAATTTACTTGGCGTACTCATTCGATTAATCCTTATTTCTTCTTGCCTTCTTTACGACGGACATATTCGCCAACATAACGGATACCTTTACCTTTGTAAGGTTCCGGAGATCTGTAATCGCGGATTTCCGAAGCAACTTGGCCAACTAATTGTTTGTCGGCGCCAAATACGCTGATTTGGGTCGGAGAAGCACAAGTAATTTTAATGCCTTCAGGAATCTCAAAATCAATATCGTGAGAAAAACCGAGAGACAAAACCAATTTTTTAGTGCCTTCAACACGAGCTTTGTAACCAACGCCGATTAATTCCATATCTTTGGTGAAACCTTCGCTGACACCTTTAACCAAGGTGTTGATGCGGGCACGGGTCGTGCCCCACAAAGCTCTGGCTTCTTTAGTAGAAGACAGCGGAGTTACAACAACCGTATTGTTTTCAAGTTTAGCGACTACATGGCTGTCGTCATAAGCATAGCTTAATTCGCCCAATTTGCCATTAGCTTTAACAACGTTGCCGTTGATAGCAACATTAACGCCTTCAGGGACGATAACAGGATATTTTCCAACTCTAGACATATCAGTTTCCCCCTAAAATACCTGACAAAGAACTTCACCGCCGACATTGGCTTTGCGGGCTTCATGGTCACTCATAACACCGGAAGGCGTAGAAATGATGGAAATACCCAAACCGTTGTAAACTCTCGGCAAATCTTTAACGCTTGAATAAACGCGGCGACCCGGAGTTGAAACGCGGTAAATTTCAGTAATAACGGAAGTACCTTCATGGTACTTTAATTTGATATGAAGTTCATCAATACCGGCTCTTACATTAACTTTTTCATAACCAGCAATGTAGCCTTCTTTTTTCAAAACTTCTAACACATTTTCACGCAAGCGAGAAGCGGGTGAAACGACTTCACTTTTCTTCGCTCTTTGCGCGTTTCTAATGCGTGTGAGCATATCGCCCAAAGGATCAGACATAGACATCTCTCGATTCTCCTACCAGCTTGATTTTACTAAACCTGGAATTTCACCCATGCCGGCTTTGTCACGCAATTCAATACGGGCAACACCGAACTTACGGTAATATCCACGAGAACGACCGGTCAGCTTGCAGCGGTTTCTGTAACGGTTCGCTGCAGAGTTACGCGGTAATTCTGCCAATTTTAAAGTCGCTTGGAATCTCTCTTCGGGAGAAACTGTTTTATCCATAACGATCTCTTTGAGCTTATTGCGGCGGGAAGCGAACTTCTTAGCCATTTTAGCTCTTTTCAAGTTTCTGTAAACTGCACTTGTTTTTGCCATCGTTCAAATCTCCACTATTTCTTGCAAGGCAGGTTGAATGAGGTCAGAAGAGCTTTAGCTTCTTCATCAGTCTTGGCGCTGGTGCAAATGCAAATATCAAGACCGCGGATGTTTTCAACTTTATCATAGTTGATTTCCGGGAAGATAATCTGTTCTTTAACACCGAACGCAAAGTTTCCGCGACCGTCAAAATTCTTGCCGGTAATACCGTGGAAGTCTCTTACGCGAGGCAGAGCCATATTGATGAGTCTTTCCAAAAACTCATACATTCTGTCTGAACGCAGCGTTACTTTGCAGCCGATAGGCATGCCTTCTCTCAACTTGAAAGTAGCAATAGATTTGCGGGCATGTGTCAAAACCGGTTTCTGACCGGCGATGAGAGCCAACTCATCTGCTGCCGTGTTGAGCTTTTTCTTATCGGTAACAGCATCGCCGACACCGATATTCAAAACAATTTTAGTCAACTTCGGAATCTCATGTGGGTTTTTGTAACCGAATTTTTCCACAAGAGATTTCTTTATGACTTCGTTGTATAATTTTTCAAAATTGGTCATAAGATTTTCCCCTATTTATCGATTACTTCACCGGATTTACGAGCAACGCGCACTTTCTTGCCATCAACTTCTTTGTAGCCGATTTTGCTTGCCTTGCCCGTTTTCGGGTCAACAATGGCTACGTTAGAGACATCGATAGGCGCTTCTTTAGTAACAATGCCGCCAGGAGTAGTTTGGCTGGGTTTGGTATGTCTTTTAACCAAGTTAATACCTTGTACAACCACTTTACTTTCTTTAGGCATAGATTTTACTACTTCACCAGTTTTCCCTTTGTCCTCACCGGACAAAACAATAACTTGGTCACCCTTTTTAATTTTTAATTTAGGCATATTATAAAACCTCCGGTGCTAACGAAATTATTTTCATAAATTTCTTTGCACGCAATTCTCTGGTAACGGGGCCGAAGATACGAGTACCGATAGGCTCGCCGTCTTTGTTAATCAGAACTGCAGCGTTTTTGTCAAAACGGATAACACTACCGTCTTTGCGTCTGATGTCGGAAGCTGTTCTTACGATAACGGCTTTTTGAACATCACCTTTTTTTACACGACCCTTAGGGATAGCGTCTTTAACAGAAACGACTATCACATCGCCGACCGAAGCATGCATTCTCTTGGACCCGCCAAGAACTTTAATGCACTGCACCTGACGAGCGCCTGAGTTATCGGCAACATCAAGGTTGGTTTGCATCTGTATCATTTTTTAATTCCTTCTTTTCTAGGCGTTATCAACGATTACAGTCCAAGTTTTTGTCTTGGAATAAGGTCTTGATTCTTCAATCGAGACAATATCGCCGACTTTGAACTGGTTGTTTTCATCGTGAGCAGCATATTTTTTGCTTTTACGAATGAATTTCTTATAAACAGGATGCATAACCTGACGTTCTACACTGACGACAACAGTCTTATCCTGCTTATCACTGACAACAACACCTTGAAGAATTCTTTTAGGCATATCTTTTTCTCCTAACTATTCTTCTTGCGCTCAGCGATGAGCGTGTTGATTTTTGCTATATCTCTACGGACATTTCTTATTACAGCAGTATTCTGCAATTGTCCAGTAGATTGTTGTACTCTTAAGTTAAATTGTTCTTTTTTCAATTCGAGCAATTTACCGGCAAGTTCATCAATTGTCATAGCACGAAGATCTTTAATCTTAAGCATTAGCTTGTACTCCTTGCTCTGAATTCAATTTTTTAACGAATTTGGTTTTGATCGGGAGTTTAGCTGCGCCCAAAGCAAAAGCTGTACGAGCCAACTCTTCATCAACACCGTCAATCTCGAACATAATGCGGCCCGGTTTAACGCGTGCGCACCAGTATTCGACTGAACCTTTACCTTTACCCATACGAACTTCAGCCGGTTTATCCGAAACTGGAACATCAGGGAAAATTCTGATCCATACTCTTCCGGCTCTTTTCATCTGACGCGTGATTGCACGACGGGCAGCTTCAATCTGACGCGCGGTAATACGGTCAGGAGTAAGAGCTTTCAATCCATATGTACCAAAACTTAATTCTGTACCGCCTTTAGCATTACCGTGAATACGGCCTTTGTGCTGCTTGCGGAACTTTAATCTTTTAGGACTTAACATTTTATTTTAACCTCAAAAATTATTTCTGTTCAGCCAACTTTTTGTCTTGCGCCATCGGATCATGAGCCATGATTTCGCCCTTATAGATCCAGACTTTTACGCCGCAAGCGCCATAAGTTGTGTGAGCCGTAGAGGTTGCATAATCAATGTCAGCACGCAAGGTGTGCAAAGGAACACGACCTTCGCGGTAGTATTCTGTTCTTGCGATTTCAGCACCGCCGAGACGGCCTGAGCAGCTAACTTTAATACCTTCAGCACCCAAACGGAGAGCAGATTGCATAACTCTCTTCATTGCACGGCGGAAAGCCACGCGGCGTTCCAACTGCTGAGCAACGGAGTCGGCAACCAGTTGAGCGTCTAACTCAGGTTTTCTGACTTCCAGAATATTCAACTGAACTTCAGAATCTGTCATCTTCTGGATCTGGCTTCTCAAAATTTCGATATCCTGACCTTTTTTACCGATGACAACACCCGGTCTTGCAGAGTGAATGGTAACTCTGGCTTTTTTAGCAGGACGTTCAATAACGATTTTGCTAACACCGGCCTGAGCCAATTTCTCTTTCAAGAAGTCTTTAATTTTCAAATCTTCGTGCAGATAATCAGAATATTTTTCATCTGCATACCAGCGAGAATCCCAAGTGCGGTTAACGCCAAGACGAAGACCTGTAGGATTTACTTTCTGTCCCATTAACTTACTCCCCACGCTCAGAAACAACGATGGTCAGATTAGAGAAAGGTTTCAGAACTCTTGCTCCTCTGCCGCGACCTCTAGCGTGCATACGTTTCATAACTAAACCTTTACCGACATAAGCTTCTTTAACATACAGCTTGTCGATGTTTAACTGATGGTTGTTTTCAGCATTAGCGATAGCTGACTGCAAAACACCCAAAGCAGCCTTTGCAATTCTCTTCTTTGAAAAAGTTAATTCTGCAACTGCTTTTTCAGCATTCATACCACGAATGGTCTGAGCAACTAAGTTCAGTTTACGGGGACTTGTGCGAATAGCATTACAAATAGCCAAAGCTGATTTTGCATCTACTCTTCTTGCATTATTAGTCTGTGCCATAATTAACCTCTCTTAGCTTTTTTATCTGCGGCGTGACCGTAGAAGGTACGTGTCGGAGCAAATTCGCCGAATTTGTGGCCGACCATATCTTCGGTAACCAAAACCGGAATAAATTTGTGACCGTTGTGAACACCGAATGTCAAACCAACGAATTGGGGCAACATGGTAGAACGGCGAGACCAGATTTTGATTACTTCGTTTTTACCGGAAGTTCTAGCTTTTGCAGCTTTTTTCAGAAGATAGCCATCAATGAAAGGGCCTTTCCATACGGAACGTGTCATTAGCTTTTCTCCCTATTTCTTTTTGTTTTCATGACGGCTTCTCATAATGAACTTATCCGTCTTTTTGTTAGTACGAGTCTTATAACCCTTAGTCGGTTTGCCCCAAGGCGTAGTCGGATGACGACCGCCTGATGTGCGACCTTCACCACCACCCATCGGGTGATCAACAGGGTTCATAGCAACACCGCGGGAAACAGGTCTCATACCCAACCAACGGGCACGACCGGCTTTACCCAAGGATTTATTCTGATTATCCGGATTAGAAACAGCGCCGACAGTAGCCAGACACTCTTCACGAACAACGCGGAGTTCACCAGAGCTCAGTTTCAATTGAGCATAACCGGCATCTTTACCGACCAGCTGAGCATAACAACCGGCAGAACGGACCAACTGGCCGCCTTTGCCTGCTTTAAGCTCAACGTTATGGATAATAGTACCAACCGGCATATTCTTCAAAGGCATTGCATTACCCGGTTTAATATCTGCTTTATCGGCAGAAATAACTTTGTCACCGGATTTCAGTCTCTGCGGAGCCAGAATATAAGCCTTTTCGCCGTCATTATAGCTGACGAGAGCAATAAATGCCGAACGGTTAGGATCATATTCGATTCTCTCAACAGTAGCCTCGATATCTTTTTTGTTACGTTTAAAGTCAATAATACGCAGTTTGCGTTTATGACCGCCACCAATTCTGCGACTTGTAACGTGACCGAAATTATCACGTCCGCCAGTTTTTGTCAAACCGATTGTCAGAGATTTCTCGGGGGCTC
This sequence comes from uncultured Alphaproteobacteria bacterium, assembly GCA_949493535.1. Lineage (GTDB taxonomy): Bacteria > Pseudomonadota > Alphaproteobacteria > RF32 > CAG-239 > CAJLXD01. The sequence continues at coordinate 290,628 of CASZWJ010000001.1, read as the reverse complement.
CCTTATAAAGCTCGGATCTATCAACGATTACAAGCTGACGAAGTCCAGGAGAAGTGGGCTTATAATTTTTTAATGCCATGTCTTATATTCCTGTAGTAACATCAATATTTTGACCTTCGGCCAGAGTAACAACAGCCTTTTTGTAGTCAGAACGCTGACCGACAAAACCTCTGAAGCGTTTTTCTTTGCCGAATTGACGAATTGTATTAACTTTGTTGACTGTAACGTTAAAGATGTTTTCAACCGCAGCTTTAACATCATCTTTGGTTGCAGACAAAGGAACCAAGAAAGTTACTTTGCCGGCTTCTGAAGAAATCATGGATTTTTCAGTAATAACCGGACGTACGAGCGTGTCATACATCTTAGCGGTTACATTGTTTGATTTTTTAGAGTTACTCATTTCAATCTTTCTCCCAAGCAAACAACCGCATCTTTAGTCAATACCAGTTTGTCTTTTCTCAAGATGTCATATACATTGGCACCCATTGTCGGCAAAACATCAACGCCGATAATATTGCGGGAAGCCAGTGCAAAGTTTTCATCAACTTCCTTACCATCAATAAACAAGCTGTTGTTCAAACCGCAGGCTGCCAATTTGTTTTGCAAATCTTTAGTCTTCGGAGCAGACAATTTAGCTTCGTCGATGATAACGAGATTACCCTCTTTTGCCTTAGCAGAGAGAGCTGTTTTCAGACCGAGTTTTCTGAATTTCTTGGTCAGCTCATGAGAATGGTCGCGAACGACGGGACCAAAAACAATACCACCTTTTCTAAACTGAGTACCCTTGCGAGAACCCTGACGAGCATTGCCTGAACCTTTTTGTTTGAACGGCTTTGCAGGTGTCAAAGCAACCTCGGAACGGCCTTTGGTTTTGTGGTTACCAGACTGCAGTCTGGCCAACTGCCAATTAACAACGCGGTGCAAAATGTCAGCACGGACTTCCAAGCCGAAAATAGACTCGTCAAGTTCGATGGAACCGACATTTTTGTTATCTAAATTTAAGATGTCCTGTTTCATAATTTACTTTCCTTTATCCATTATGCATTCTCAGCTGAAGTTTCTTCAGCTTTAGCTGCAACAGGTTCATCAACTTTTTTCAAACCGGCAGGCATCGGCAAATTGGAAGCTGCGGCTTTCTTAACGGCATCGGTCACATAAACCCAAGCGTTTTCACCACCGGGGACGGCACCTTTAACCATAATCAAACCTTTATCAGCATCAATAGCGGCAATTTTCAGATTCTGAACGGTAACGCGCTCATCACCCATATGACCGGCCATTTTCTTGCCCTTGAATACTTTACCGGGATCTTGTCTTTGTCCTGTAGAACCGTGAGAACGGTGAGAAATAGACACACCGTGAGAAGCTTCCAAACCAGCAAAGTTGTGGCGCTTCATAACACCAGCAAAACCTTTACCTTTTGAAGTAGCACAAACGTCAACATATTGACCAACGACAAAATGTTCTACAGATAACTCGTTGCCGACAGAAAGCAGGCAGTCTTCAGAAACTCTGAACTCAGCCAATTTTTTCTTCGGTTCAACTTTTGCTTTTGCAAAATGCCCTTTGAGAGGTTTGGATACATTTTTAGCCTTAACAGCACCGGTACCGAGCTGAACGGCGGTATATCCATCTTTCTCTTGAGTTTTAACATCAACGACCTGAAGATTGTCAACACTCAAAACAGTAACCGGGGTATGGGAACCGTCGGCACCGAAAATGCGGGACATTCCGAGTTTTTTTGCAATTAGACCCGTACGCATTATTATTTTTTCCTTTTCTAATTGGTTGACCCTTGAACCAGCCAAAAGCCAACATTAACTTATTATAACTTGATTTCTACATTTACACCGGCAGCCAAATCCAGCTTCATCAAAGCGTCAACGGTTTGCGGTGTGGGATCTACGATATCGAGCAGTCTTTTGTGAGTACGGATTTCGAACTGTTCACGAGATTTTTTATCAACGTGCGGAGAACGATTCACCGTAAACTTCTCGATTTGCGTCGGCAGAGGAATCGGACCTCTGACATTAGCCCCGGTTCTTTTGGCTGTATGCACGATTTCTTTTGTTGAAAGGTCGAGCAAACGATGGTCAAAAGCCTTGAGGCGAATTCTGATATTTTGTGTTTCCATCATTTTTAATTTTTTTCCTATAACTAGACAGCAAAATTTTAGATTAGGCAAATCCTGCCATCTAAAAAGTTAAACTTTGCAAACCCTTGATATGCAACAGTTTGCTTTATGTTTTATATCGTGATTTCAGGATAGATTCATCCTCTCCGTTCATCAACGCAGGCTTCTTGTAACATAATTGAGTCTAACTTGCAAGCAAAAAAATGCATATTTTTGAACTTTTTTGAACACTGCAAGCCTTGCACAGACTCTGTTTGAGTCTGGTTGACAAAATTTTCACATCCAAGTCTATTTTTCCACAAAAAACTATATTTTTTTACATAAAGCCACAAAAATATATTTAAATTTCAGCAAAATTTCTTGACCGCAATTTCCTCAGAATGGTCTTCTGGAAAGAAGCCCCTTCAGAACGATTTTGCAAGTCATGAGGCTCATCATCTTCCGCATACGCAACAGGCCGCCAAATCATCATCTCTTTCGATTGCCCGACCTGAGTTTGACGATAATTCTCCCAAAAATCTCTTTGAGAAAGCTTATTCATCTTAAAACAGCGAAAACCATCCTGCTGTTTATCATAACGATAGCAATCACCGCTAAAGGTTACAAAAACCTTTTGTTCTTCAAAAATTGCCGCGATATGTTTCTTATTATTTTCCATACCTTCTCCTGTTGTTTTTATTATCCAAGGTATAAAAAAAGGCTCCATAATTAATGGAGCCGTTTTAAGTTGCAGCATAAAGAACAAGTATCACAGTCATATATCTTAAAAAAGCAGTTAAACATGGAATCTTATCCCTCAATTAAACAACTGGGTAAATGCTAACAGAATATTAACAAGAGTCAAGAACCTTTATTATCCTCGCCATCAGACCGAAGATCTTTTTTGTTATCAACGACTGTTATAAATAAATCAAGCCAATTCAGACAATAAAATCCCATAACAAAAAGAGGTTCTTATCTGCAAAAGCCTCTTTTGCATTTTTTTGCTCTAAATGAGCAACGATACGCATTCTACTCTCTTTCTAAAAGTTTAAGATTTGAGACTTATAGAGTGAAAAACAAAGCGGCCGAAATTCTGGTGTGTGAATTTTCCCCCTCACGCAATCTCATAGAAGCTCGATAGAACGAGCGAATAGAAGTAAAAATGAAAAAGCTGAAAATCCTAGTGTACATAAGCGTACATGAATTTTCAGCTTTTTCTATTTTTTACGATTAGTCGCCGTTATTGCGAGCTTCTCGGATTATTTCAAGATTTTAGAAACAACGCCGGCACCGACAGTACGACCACCTTCACGGATTGCGAAACGAAGACCTTCGTTCATAGCAATCGGGTGAATCAATTTTGCTGTCATGGTGATGTTATCGCCAGGCATTACCATTTCTGTTCCGGCAGGAAGTTCAATTGAACCGGTGACGTCTGTCGTACGGAAATAGAACTGAGGACGATAGTTGCTGAAGAACGGTGTATGACGGCCGCCTTCTTCTTTCGTCAGAATATAGCATTCGCAAGTGAAGTCTGTATGCGGGGTAATTGTTCCCGGTGCTGCCAAAACCTGGCCGCGTTCAACTTCTTCTCTCTTCGTACCGCGCAAAAGTACACCGATGTTGTCGCCGGCTTCGCCTTCGTCCAACAATTTGCGGAACATTTCGATACCGGTACAGGTCGTTTTCTGGGTCGGTCTGATACCTACGATTTCAATATCATCACCTACATGCAAGACACCGCGTTCGACACGGCCGGTAACTACCGTACCACGGCCGGAAATGGAGAATACGTCTTCAATCGGCATCAAGAACGGCTGATCTTTCGGACGTTCCGGCTGCGGAATGTAGCTGTCTACTGCTTTCATCAATTCAATAATGGAATCATGGCCGATCGTTTTGTCGCCGTTTTCCAATACTGCCAAAGCTGAACCTTTGATAATCGGAATTTCATCGCCCGGGAAGTCATAAGAGCTCAACAGGTCGCGGATTTCCATTTCTACCAAGTCCAACAATTCAGGATCGTCTACCTGGTCTACTTTGTTCATGTAAACAACCAATGCAGGAACGCCTACTTGGCGAGCCAACAAGATATGTTCACGAGTTTGCGGCATCGGACCGTCGGCTGAAGATACAACCAAGATACCGCCGTCCATCTGAGCGGCACCGGTAATCATGTTTTTAACATAGTCGGCGTGGCCCGGGCAGTCTACGTGTGCATAGTGACGATTCGGGGTTTCATATTCTACGTGTGAGGTAGAAATGGTGATACCGCGTGCTTTTTCTTCAGGCGCTTTATCAATCTGATCATAAGCTGTGAAGCTTGCGCCGCCTTCTTCTGCCAATACTTTTGTGATTGCTGCCGTCAAGGTCGTCTTACCATGGTCTACGTGACCAATCGTGCCAATGTTGCAGTGCGGCTTGCTCCGCTCAAATTTCTCTTTTGCCATTTAGATTTACTCCAAATAAAAAATTAAATATTTAAAAATTAAAACAATTTTTGTTTTTAAGGAGAAAAATGGAGTGGTTTTCAGGGGAGCTGAAAATTTTAGTGTACACAAAAGTACATGAATTTTCAGCTGCCCCGTAAAACCGCTTTAGTTTTCCCTTAAAACGGAAATTTATGCGTTCTTAGCCTTAACTTTATCAGCAATATCCTTCGGAACCTCAGCATAGTGGTCAAAGACCATTGTAAACTGAGCGCGACCTTGAGATAAAGAACGCAGGGTATTAACATAACCGAACATGTTAGCCAAAGGTACCTGAGCATCAACCACGCGGGCATTTGCACGCTGATCCATGCCGTTAACCATACCACGGCGAGAGTTCAAATCGCCGATGATATCGCCCATGTACTCTTCAGGAGTAACAACTTCGACTTTCATAACCGGCTCCAACAGCTTCGGATTAGCCTGACGCATACCTTCACGGAAAGCAGCGCGGGCAGCGATTTCAAAGCACATAACGTTAGAGTCGACTTCGTGGTAAGCACCATCGTACAAGGTACATTTAACACCGCTGACCGGGTAACCGGCAATAACACCGGCATCCATAGCAGTACGCAGACCTTTTTCAACACCCGGAACATATTCCTTCGGAACGTTACCTCCGACAACCGTATTTGCAAATTCAAAACCGTTGTAACCTTCAATCGGTTCAAACTTGATTTTGACTTTAGCAAACTGACCGGCACCACCGGATTGTTTCTTGTGGGTGTATTCGATATCGCAAGGTTTGGTAAATGTTTCGCGATAAGCGACTTGCGGCTCGCCGACGTTGCATTCAACCTTGAATTCGCGTTTCAAACGGTCAACGATAATATCCAAGTGCAATTCGCCCATACCTTTGATGATTGTTTGGCCGGAATCCGGATCGGAAGAAACTTTGAACGAAGGATCTTCCATAGCCAGACGAGACAAAGCCAAGCCCATTTTTTCAACATCGGCTTTGGTTTTCGGTTCAACAGCCAATTCAATAACCGGATCAGGGAATTCCATGTTTTCAAGGACGATAGCTTTAGACTGTTCGCAAAGAGTATCACCGGTGGTGGTATCTTTCAAACCGGCCAAAGCAATAATATCGCCTGCACGGGCTTCCTTCAAATCTTCACGTTTGTTGGCATGCATCAACAACATACGGCCGACGCGTTCTTTTTTATCTTTAACGGAGTTATAGATATAAGAACCGGCTGTCATTGTACCTGAATAAATACGGGTAAAGGTCAAAGATCCGACAAACGGGTCGTTCATGATTTTGAACGCCAAAGCAGCCAAAGGCTGATCATCGTCGGGATGTCTGACTTCAACGATATCCGTACCGGGTTTAACACCTTCAATTGAAGGAATATCCAACGGAGAAGGCAAATAATCGATAACGGCATCAAGCAAAGGTTGAACACCTTTGTTTTTGAAAGCCGTACCGCACAGAACAGGAACAAAATCTTGGGCAAGAGTACCTTTGCGGATGCATTTTTTCAATGTTTCCAAAGAAATCTCTTTGCCTTCCAGATAATCTTCCATTGCCTGCTCGTCTTGTTCAACGGCAGTCTCGATCAAAGCGTGATGATATTCTTCGGCTTTGTCTTTCAAGTCTGCCGGAATATCTTTTTCTTCAATCGGAGAATCAGCCGTATCACCGGTATAAACGATTGCTTTCATACGCAGCAAATCGATAACGCCGCGGAACTCGGCTTCTGCGCCGATCGGCAGTTGCAAAGCCAAAGGTCTTGCGCCCAAACGGTCAACAATCATATCCAGGCAGCGATAGAAGTTTGCGCCGATACGGTCCATTTTGTTGCAGAAGCAAATACGCGGAACACCGTATTTGTCAGCTTGGCGCCAAACAGTCTCAGACTGCGGCTCAACGCCGGCAACAGAATCAAAAACGGTAATGGCACCGTCCAATACGCGGAGAGAACGCTCAACTTCAACGGTGAAGTCAACGTGTCCCGGAGTATCGATGATGTTAATTCTGTGGTCTTTCCAAAAACAGGTTGTCGCAGCAGAAGTAATGGTAATACCACGCTCCTGTTCCTGCTCCATCCAGTCCATGGTAGCGGCACCTTCGTGAGTTTCGCCGATTTTGTGGTTAACACCGGTATAATATAGGATACGCTCGGTAGTCGTTGTCTTGCCGGCATCAATGTGAGCCATGATACCGATGTTTCTGTACATTTCGAGTTTATGTGTACGAGCCATGTTCGATTTCCTATATTAAAGTTAGAATTTGTAGTGAGAGAAAGCTTTGTTAGCTTCAGCCATTCTGTGGGTATCTTCGCGTTTCTTAACGGCAGAACCTTTATTAGCAATAGCGTCTAACAATTCGTTAGCAAGTCTTTCGGTCGCAGTTGTTTCAGAACGTTTGCGTGCAGCATCGATAATCCAGCGGATAGCCAAAGCCTGACGACGGTCAGCTCTGACTTCGCAGGGAACTTGGTATGTTGCACCGCCGACGCGGCGGGATCTAACTTCAACAACAGGTTTAACATTATCAAGAGCCTCATAAAAACCTTTGACGGCATCTTGTTTTGTCTTTTGAGCGATAATATCAAAAGCTGAATAAACGATTTTTTCGGCAACAGCTTTTTTACCATGCTCCATAACATTATTAATAAATTTTGTTACTACTTTATCACCATATTTGGCATCGGGTAGTACGCTTCTTTTTACAGCGCTATGACGACGTGACATTATCTATTTCTCCTATTTAGGTCTCTTTGCGCCGTACAGAGAACGACGTTGGCGACGTTTGGCAATACCCTGAGTATCCAAGGTACCGCGGATGATATGATAACGAACACCAGGCAAGTCTTTTACGCGTCCGCCTTTAATCAGCACCACTGAGTGTTCTTGCAAGTTATGACCTTCACCAGGGATGTAGCTGATTACTTCAAAGCCGTTTGTTAAGCGTACGCGAGCCACTTTACGCAAAGCCGAGTTAGGCTTTTTAGGGGTTGTTGTATAAACCCTTGTACAAACACCGCGTTTTTGTGGGCAAGCTTTCAAAGCCGGAACTTTGTTTCTCTTGACTTTTGGTGTTCGTGATTTACGAATTAACTGATTAATTGTAGGCATCACTAATTTCCTTAAGTATTAAATTAAACAAATACTCAAATTCCATACGGACAAAAGGGTACACTTATACCCTCTCCCAGAATTGAGTCTCGGCATACTAGACTCAGCTTCCCGAATAGTCAACCCCCAAAAATACATTTTTCTCATTTTGAGTCTAAATTTTCACATCCGACGCCTTATCCGTCGGGCAAAACAGAAGCGCCCGAACGGCACTGCGACTCACATTCCGCGACAAAGCAGATTCCGCGCTCCGCATTCTCGCCCCGCAATTTTGAGTCTATTTTGAGTCCACAAATATAAACAGGGCCTGATTCCGCCATGTGGCAAAAATCATGCCGTTTTTGGTATAAGATATAAAAAAAACCTTGCCTTTCGGCAAATAAAATAATACCCTCAGGCTAATGTGTTAATAACAAAGGAATTGCAATAATGACTGTTAACAACCCGGATATTGCATCGGCAAAACGGACAATTGACAAAGAAATCGAAGCTTTGCAGATAATGGAAAACGAATTAAACAGCAATCTGACGCAAGCGCTTGACATCATGCAGAACACCAAAGGGCGCGTAATTGTTACCGGCATGGGCAAATCCGGACACGTCGGCTCCAAAATTGCAGCGACAATGGCTTCAACCGGAACCCCCTCTTTCTTTGTCCACCCGAGCGAAGCCAGTCACGGCGATTTGGGCATGCTGACTAAAGAGGATTGCGTTATCGCCATCTCAAACAGCGGCGAAACCAAAGAACTCTCCGACATTATTATTTATTGCAAAAGATACGGCATTCCGCTTATTTCCATGACGAAAAACCCTGAAAGCGCTTTAGGGCGAGCCGGCGATGTGCTTTTGAAGCTTCCCGATGACGGAGAAGCCTGCCCTCTGGGACTGGCCCCAACATCATCAACTACGGCAACAATGGTGCTTGGCGACATCTTGGCCATTTGCCTGTTAGAACGCAAAGGCTTTACAAAAACGGATTTCAAACAACGCCACCCCGGCGGCAAGCTCGGTTCTTTCTTGAAAAAAGTTTCGGACTTAATGCACAAAGGGCAGGAAATGCCCTTGGTCGGCGAAGATACGGTTATGCAGGACGCCATGCTGGAAATGACATCTAAAATGCTGGGCTGTGTCGGCATAATTTCAGCAGACGGAATGCTGAAAGGCATTATTACCGACGGAGATTTGCGCCGTTGCCTGAGTTCAGACGTCTTAAACAAAAAAGTATCTGACGTCATGACTCGAAACCCCAAAACAATTGCTCCCGAAGTTTTGGCGGCAGAAGCCATCAATATGATGAACACAACGGGAAAAGGCATTACTCAGCTTTTCGTTATCCAAGAAGGCAAACCTGTCGGCATTATCCATATGCATGACTGCCTGCGCGCCGGAGTTGCTTAAACTTGATAAACGTCGACCAGATAGATTCGCTGTTTAACGAAGATTCGCAAAAAAATCAGCGCATAAAAAAGAGCGCCGTGCAAAAACATACCAAATGGGTACGGCGCGCAAAATTGGTTTTGCCGAGTTTTGCCGCTGTTCTGGTCGGCATGCTGATTCTTTTTCCGGCTTTGCAACAAAACGAAAAAGATATCTTTCTTGATATCACCCGCCCTAAAAAAGGCGAACTGGAAAAGCTCCATGTAGAAAAAACAATTTTAAATATTACCGACAAAGAAAACAAAGTTCATAATTTTACGGCTGAAAATATTGATGAAACCAGCCCCGGTTCAAAATTGATAAAACTGACAAAACCCGATGGCGTCATGCCGACATCATTGAGCGATTGGGCAAACATCAAATCGCCGACCGGTTATTATGACCAAAATAAAAACACGCTCCGATTATTGGACAATGTTGAAATATTTTATTCACAAGGCATGAATATCAGCGTGCCCGATATTATGTTTGACTTTAACACCTCTGTCGCCCAAAGCGATAAGCCTGTCCAAGCCCAAGGAGATATGGGAGATTTAACCTCCGAAGGTTTCGAATATAACACAAAAACCGGTATTATGACTTTTAGGGGCAAAACCTTTATAAAAATAAAAGAAAACGATTTAAAAGGAACCGATTAATGTTCAAACCCGCTTATGTTCTTGCCGCTCTTCTGATATTGTCGCCCGCAGCGCAGGCCCAATACATGAATTTAACTGCCGACAAAGAAGTCGAATGGGATTCTCTGGCTCAGAAAATGACTGCGGTCGGAAATGCAATTGCATCAAAAAAAGACTTGCAGATACGCGCAGACAAAATGACGGCTTATTACGCCAAAAACTCTTCTGCGGCAAAAAAAAGCAGCATAACGGAAGTGCATGCGGCAGGCAACGTTATTGTCACGACCCCTAAAGCAAAAGCTTACGGGCAGACTATGGACTATGACCTGACAAAAGACAGCGTTGTTTTAAAAGGCGCGCCGGCAAAAATTCAAACAGAAAAAGAAACGATAACGGCCAAAGACAACATCACCTACTATCCCGCGCAGGAAAAAGCCGTTGCCTTGGGAAACGTTATTGCAACAGATAAACAAAACAACAAAATTTATTCAGATAAAATGGTTGCGTTTTTTGAAAAAAATTCTCAAACCGGCAATATGGAAATGAATAAAATAGAAATTTACGACAACATAAAAATTGTTACAGACAATGCGACCGTAACGGCAGACAAAGGAATGTACCTGCCGCAGACAGGCGTTATAAAGCTTTATGACCATGTTTTGATCGACCAACAAGGGAACAAACTGCGCGGCGATTTTGCCGAAACCAATCTGAATACAGGCAAAAGCCGCATCATTGCGGGAAAAACTTCCCAAGGGCGTGTTTCCGGCGTTTTCAAACAGAAACAAAAATCCGAAAAATAAACAAACTTAAGAAAAGTAAAAAAAATGAATAGTATGGCAACCCCGCTCGTTTCAAAATTAGAAGTTTTCAACATCGGCAAAAAATACAAAAACCGGCCGGTACTGAGAAACGTCTCGTTAAACGTTAAAAGAGGCGAAGCCGTCGGCCTTCTCGGTCCCAACGGCGCCGGCAAAACAACATGTTTTTATTGCGTTACCGGTTTGATTACGCCGGATTACGGCGACGTTCATATTGACGGGCAGGATATTACCAACCTGCCGATGTATCGCCGCGCCCGCATGGGGATCGGCTACCTGCCTCAGGAAGCCTCGATTTTCCGGTCATTAACCGTTGAAGACAACATCAAAGCCATTCTGGAAATTGTTATTGAAGACGAGAGCAAACGCGAGAACATGCTGGAAGAATTGCTTTCCGAATTTTCAATCGCACACTTGCGAAATTCGCCGGCAATAGCCCTTTCCGGCGGAGAACGGCGCCGTTTGGAAATTGCCCGCGCTTTGGCAAGCCAGCCGCATTTTATCTTGCTCGACGAACCGCTGGCCGGTATTGATCCGATTGCTGTCGGAGAAATCCGCAATCTGGTCTCGCAGCTCAAACACCGCGGCCTCGGCGTTTTAATTACGGATCATAATGTCCGTGAAACTTTGGATATTACCGACAGAGCTTACATTCTGCACGGCGGAACGGTTCTGATGGAAGGCACGCCGGAAGAAATCGTTGCCAGCAAAGAAGTACGAAAGGTCTATCTCGGCGATAATTTCTCCATGTAATTTTTGAACCGGAGCCTTTGCCAATGGCCGTTACGCCCAAACTGGAAATACGTCAGTCTCAGTCATTATTGATGACCCCGCAGCTGCGTCAGGCCATAAATCTTTTGCAGATGTCTAATCTGGAATTGGGAGAACTGATAGAAAGCGAACTTTCGGCCAATCCGTTATTGGAAAAAGAAAATGATGCGGCATATGACGAAACGCCGCTCCCGCAAACGATAGACGACTACGCCCCCTCTTCCGCGCCGGAAAATGAAGAATACGCGCCGGATATAGACTATGACAGCCAATTTGATGACGCCGGTTCAGACCGCGAAGGCTATGACGTTGCCGATAACGACTATTCGTGGTCAGACTATAACGAAAATAAGAGTAAAAGCGATAGCGAAGACTTTGATTATTTCGAAAAAAAACTGGCAGACGAAAAATCTCTCTATCGGCTGATTAGCGAACAAATAAGCTTAAATCTGCCAAAGAAAACAGATCAGGCCGTTGCGTTTCGGCTGGCGGAACAACTTGATGCCACGGGCTATTTCAGGGGAGACATCTCCGAACTGGCAACACGTCTGAATACCAGCGAAGAAAAAATCACAAATGTTCTAAACATAATGAAAACTTTTGAACCCTCGGGAATTTTTGCGGAAAATTTAACCGAATGCTTAACAATACAGCTGAAAGACCTAAACCGCTATGACCCGCAAATTGAGGTTCTGCTGCAAAATCTTCCGCTGCTGGCAGAAAAGAAATTCAAAGAACTAAAAAAAATCTGCCGGGCGGAAGACGAAGACCTGCTTTCGATGATAGCAGACATCAAAAGCCTAAACCCCAAACCTGCGGCGGATTATACGCATGATTTAACGTCTTATGTGATCCCCGACGTTTTTGTCCGCCGAAACAAATCAGGCGCTTATCATGTCGAACTCAATTCAATGTCTCTGCCGAAACTTCTGATAAACAGACGTTACTGCAGCGAAATACAAAATGCCGATAAAGGCAAAGAAACCAAACGCTTCTTAAAAGAAAAAATCAGCAGCGCCAATTTCTTAATAAAAGCTATGCACCAACGCGCCGTAACCATCCTTAAAGTCAGTGAAAACATTGTTGCCGCGCAACGGGATTTTTTTGAAAAGGGCATTGAACATATAAAGCCCATGGCACTAAAAGACGTTGCCGAAAAAATAGAAATGCACGAAAGTACCGTCAGCCGCGTAACGGCAAATAAATATATGCACACGCCGCGCGGCATTTTTGAACTAAAATACTTTTTTTCACAAGCCGCCGCCACGTTCAGCGGCGATGACCAGACCTCTACCCTCAGCATAAAACACAAAATAAAAAATATGATTGATGAAGAAAAAGCAGATAATATCCTTTCTGATGACAAGCTGGTTGAACTTCTGGCGCAGCAAGGCATAAAAATTGCCCGCAGAACCGTCACAAAATATCGGGAAGCAATGGACATCGCCACTTCGGGGCAAAGAAAGCGGGAAAAACGCAGCCTGCTCTAGACCGCCCGCGGCAGAAGTTTTTATTGACTTTTATTTATATTGGGGTTAAGTACAATCTTACGTTTGATATTCTTGCCGTTTTAGGGTATATTAAGACGGTAGAATTGATTTTTTTAATATATTTGTAAGGAATGAATTATGAAAATTGAACTGACAGGAAAACAAGTCGATATTGGCGACAAACTGCGCAAACATGTTGAAGACGGCGTTATGAACTCCGTAAACAAATACTTCAATGCCCCGATCAGCGCAACCGTAGCCTTTTCCAAAGAAGGCGAAGAATTTAAGGCCGAAGTAACTGTTCATCCTGCTAAAAATATCGTATTAAAAGGCACCAGCGAAAGCTGCGCCGATCCTTACTCCGCATTTGACTCCGCCAACCAGCACATCGCTACGCGTTTGCGCCGTCACAAAAACAAATTAAACGACCACAAAGGCAAAAGCGGTTTAGACGAAGCAGAAATCGCTCATCAGGCTGTTTTCCCGCTGATTGAAAACGAAGAAGAATTGGATATCAACGAAAACGCTCCGCTGACAATTGCCGAAACAGAAGCTAATATTCCGGTTTGCACCGTTAGCGAAGCTGTTATGCATATGGACTTGGCTGACGAATGCGCCATTATGTTCAGAAACAGTGCCAACAACCACATCAGCATGGTATACCGCCGCAAAGACGGCAACATCGGCTGGGTTGAGCCTAAAGCATAATTCCCATTAACAAGAAAAGGCATAAAACTTATGAAACTTTCCGAAATAATGTCTGGAAACAGTATTTTTATGGGGCTGAAATCCAACAGCAAAAGACAATTGTTGCAAGATTTGGCTAATAAGGCTGCTGAAATTACCGGCATTAATGAACGTACGATTTTTGATACTGTTTTAGAACGCGAAAATCTGGGCTCGACCGGTTTTGGCGAAGGAACGGCCTTGCCGCACGGGCGTTTTGCGGAACTGAATAAAGTCTATGGCTTTTTTGCAAAATTAAATTCGCCTGTCGACTTTGAAGCAATTGACGGCAAACCCGTTGATTTGGTTTTCATGCTGCTTTCTCCGGAAGACAACGGAGCTGACCACCTGACAGCTCTGGCTCAGGCTTCAAGAATTTTGAAAGATGAATCTACTCGGACTAAAGTTCGTCAGATTTCCTCTTCTCAGGAAATTTATGCTATTTTGAATAACCACGAATAGGCATAAAGATTAGATATAAAAAAAAGCGCTTTAAAGCGCTTTTTTTTATATCTTAATGAACAGACTGCGGATTAAAATCATTTTGCTTAGCCATAACAAATGCAAAATCCCTGTCATCCGTCATAGCTATACGTTCGCCGTCTGCGGCATAAATAGACCACATACATTTACCGTTCTCAATGCCTGATTTTATAAACGCAACATTCTCATCATTCCAAAAGCTGAGCTCAGAAAGCGCTTCAGAATCGATTTCTTCCATATTTTTCTTCATTTCTTCTCTCAAACAATTTCAAACTCTCAATACTTAGCCATATTTTATTAAATTTTAACTAAGATAGTCTTAATATAGTAACTGGAATCTTTTTTTCTAGGATCGGCCCCATGTTTATCAGCCTAAATAAAAAATTTATCTACACAATTGCCGCTTTTTTCCTCTTTACGGCTATTTTATTCATATACACTTTTTACATAATCTACGGCATCCGTTTTCAAGAGGAATTAAAATCAAATATTAACCGGAACAAGCATTACATGGAAATGCTGAACGAAAACAACACATTGCGCCGAGAAATATTTAAAATTATCGAAGACAATCCGAACATCAAAACCAGCGATGAAATAAAAAACAGAATCCTTTCGCAAAAAAATGAAGAAAGCGCCCTGCAAAACCGTATTTCAAAAGAAAAGAAACACATTGAAGAAATGAGTCAGGGTTATAATGACCGCTATTTGACAATTAAAGAAGGAATCCGCATCGTCAGCGCCAGCTCAATCCTGATTATTCTGGCAATTGCTCTCCTGTGGTTTTTAATGCGCCGCTGGATTCTGTCTCCGTTAAATAAATTGTCTGCCGCCAGTAATGAAGTTGCCTTCGGCAACCTTTCCAACCGCATAACCCACAATAAACAGCATTATTTTCCCGATGAAATCGATTATTTGACGGAAACATTCAACAACATGTTGGACAATCTGGAAAATAACATCCAAGAAATCAAAGAAAAAGAAAATTTTTTACAGTCGTTAATTGACGGCATCCCCGACGGCATACGCGTTATCGACGATGAATATAACATAGTTATTGCCAATAAAAAATATTATCAGCAAATCGGCAGAAACAAAAGTTGCACCAAATGCTACGAGGCTTCTCAAAATCTGGACAAACCCTGTTCCAACGCATTGTTCAGCTGCCCGATGCAGGAAATCTGCATAAATAAGAAAAAGAATATCCGTGTTGTCCAACAATTTGCCAATCATCCCAACAGGCATTTGTCAATTAATGCGGCGCCGTTAAATATTAATAACAAACGCTTTGTTGTCGAAGTTATACGAGACCTGAGCGATGATATTAAATTCTCGCACCAGCAAAAGCTTTCTTCTCTGGGTTTCATGGCGACCTCTGTTGCTCATGAAATGAAAAACCATCTCGGATCAATCCGCATGATTGCAGAGCGGGTGCTGGAAAAACATTATCCTGACAAAGCTCCTGAAAATGAAGAAAAAAAACTATTGCAGCTTATCTATAATCAAATCGTCGAATGCATTAATGTTCCTGAACGCCTGCTCAAACTTTCCCGCTTTTCAGAAAACGAGCTTCAAGACATCAATTGTCTGGACAACATAAAAGACGTGACGGCGCTTCTCGACTATGAAGCAAAACACAACGGCATAACCATTGATATTTCGGAAGAAGAAAAAGACACATATATAAAAGGCAGCGAAGCCGACTTCAAAATGATGATTATCAACCTGTTACTAAATGCCATTAAAGCAATAAAATCTGACGGACAAATAAAAATAGGCCTTTCTGCGGAAGCTAAAAATATTATCATAAAAATATCAGATAACGGCCAGGGAATCAGCAAAGACAAACTTCCCCGCATTTTCGAACCCTTTTATTCTGACGGCAAAGACAACCGGCTGGGCGGAACAGGATTAGGATTATCAATAGTCAAATCAATTGTAGAAAAATTCAAAGGCCACATAAGCGTAAACAGCGAAATAGGCATCGGCACTTGTTTTACGCTCAAGTTTCCCCGCATTGATAAAAAATAACATTGCAAAAATAAAATTATAGCGTTATATAGGAAACAATAATAAAAAAACAGAGGATTATTTTATGAGTAAAGAAGAACTCTTGGAGTTAACCGGCGAAGTTATAGAAAAACTGCCGAACGCCATGTTTCGTGTCAAATTAGAAAACGGCGTTGAAATTCTGGCTCACACAGCCGGTAAAATGCGCAAATTTCGTATTCGCGTCATGGTCGGAGATAAGGTAGATATTGAAATGACACCTTATGATTTGACCAAAGGCCGGATTACATTCCGTCACAAAGACCAATAAAAAAGGCGCTTTCCGGCGCCTTTTCTTATATGTATTTTATCAACATAAAACTACCGATCAACAAAACAAAAAACAGAACCGCCAGCATACCGAGGTTTTTTTCAATAAAACCTTTCATCGGCTCGCCATACTTTTTCAACAGCCATGCCACGAGGAAAAAACGCCCGCCGCGGGCTAACAGCGATGCGATGCTGAAAACCCACAAATTCAAATCGACGACACCGCTCGCAATTGTAATGACTTTATATGGGAAAGGCGTTATGCCGGCACCAAAAACAATCCATGCACCCCACTCATGATAATATTCCTTAAATGAGTCAAACTGTTGCATATATCCGTAAAATTCCAATAATGGTCTGGCCAGCTTATCAAAAAAGAAAACGCCGATAGCATAACCGAAATAACCGCCCAACACACTGGCAGCTGTTGCTACCCCTGCAATTTTCCAAGCTTTTTTCGGCGTTGCCAAGACCATGGGAATCAGCATAATATCAGGAGGGATAGGAAAAAAGGAACTCTCAATAAACGACACGGCAAACAGAAAATACAAAGCTGTTTTTCTCGAAGCCAGCTCAATCATATAATTATAACAGCCGTGAACGCAGCCTCGGGTAAAACCCACCATTTTATTGATTAACAGCATTATGCCTCCTTTTGCCGACAATGAACAAAAAGAGCATATTGCATTCTTTACAAAATTACACCAAATTTTTTATTAACTAACAATCTTTCTAAGCGGGCAACAAAAATTCTTCAATATCTTGTCTGGAATCAACCTTATAAATTCTGTTATGCGCCAACTCGCGCCGAACCTCGTTAAAGTCCAGCTCAGGATAACAGACAAAAACCATTTTAGGCATATTTTTTTCCAAATAGCGTTTTGCCGCCCAAAGGCCATGAACATTAAAACTTTGCAAATGATGCGTATAGATTGATTTTTCAAACAAAGAACCGACAGCGTCAAAATCTTCCAATAACAGAATATCATGCTGCTTGCCGCCCACACAATAAGCCTCGACAATATCGGACAGTTTATCCATATCTAACGGCTTATTAAGAAAATGAGCAGCCCCTTTGGCAACCGCCAAATCGATATCCCGAGAAACGCTGAGCATCAACACGGGAATTTTTTTCAAATCTTCGTCACTGCGTAGCTTTTGCAAAACTTCCCAACCGCTCATCCCCGGCATATTAACATCTAAAATAAAAATATCAGGCTTCACCTCTTTTGCATAAAGCAGTAGTTTGTAAGCATTGGTCGTTGCAAAAAATTCATACCCCTTTGCTTCAAATAATTCTTTATACAAATCCAAAATAATGCCGTCGTCATCGAGCATAAAAATTCTGCCTGAACTACTCATTGCCTGCCCTTTTCCTCAAGTCCGTAACAATGAAATAAATATAGTCAGCCAAACTTATTTTTTAAGGTTATTCTGCTTCAAAAAAGCTTCAAATGTATTTTCTAAAAGCATAGCGACAGTCATGGGGCCAACCCCGCCCGGAACAGGCGTAACATAAGACGCCTTATGTTTAACATCGTCAAAATCAATATCGCCGCAGAGTTTGCCGTCTATCCGGTTAATCCCGACATCAATCAAAACGGCACCTTCTTTTATCCATGAAGCTTTAACCATCTTCGGGCAACCGCAGGCGGCAATTACAATATCGGCACGGCGCGTTTCTGCTTCAATATCCCGTGTTTTGGAATGAACGACCGTAACCGTACAGTTGCTGTTTAACAGCAAAGAAGCCAAGGGTTTGCCGACAATATTCGAGCGCCCGATTACAACAGCCGTTTTTCCGGACAAGTCTGGAAAAACGCTTTTCAACAAATGCATAATGCCTTTGGGAGTTGCCGCCGCAATCGCCTCGGAAGAATTAGCCAGCAGTAAACCGGCATTAACGGGACAAAAACCGTCAACGTCTTTTTCCGGCTTGATGTGCTTGAGAACCTCTGCCTGGCTGATATGCTCGGGCAAAGGAAGCTGAACAATCATGCCGTTAACATTATCATCGGCATTCAGCCGCTCAATTAAAGACAAAAGCTCTTCTTGGGACACTGTCTCCGGCAAATGAAAAATCTCACATTTCATTCCGGCCTCTTGCGCCGCCTTTTGCTTATTGCGGTCATAAATCAGGCTGGCTTCGTCATTGCCGGCCAAAATCACTGCCAATTCCGGCTTTTTATCATATCGGGCAATATGTTGCGCCAATTTTTCCCTCAACGCCAAAGCCGCTTTTTTACCGTCAATTATCTTTGCCTCACTCATCTTCTCTCCCAATCAACTGCTCTAATATCGGCAAAACGGCAGTAGCCTCTGCCGTAATAAGAATTTTTTTATAACGGTCTGTCTCGCCGGCGACTATCTGTAAACTGCTTTTGGCTATTCCCAGTTTTTTCGCCAAAAACCCTAACAATTCTTTATTTGCCTTACCTTTTTCAGGAACGCTGACAACGCCGGCTTTCAAAAAACAAATTCCGTCTGCATTTTTAAAAACACCCTTTATAAAACAAGAAGAAGAGTTAGGCGTCAGCCTAACTCTTAACAAAACTCCCTGTTTGCCCAGTTCATATACCAAGCGTAAACCGCCTCCCTCAACTAAGAAAGCAAGAACTGCGACAAAACAAAAATCAAACGGTTAATAAACAGCAGAATCAAAAGCAGTACAAACGGCGCAAAATCAAAACCGCTGACAACGACAGCCGGAATTTTTTCTTTAATTTTATCATAAACCGGATGTGTGGCTTTTTCTAACAATTCCATGGTTTTTGCGGCATATTTGTTTGTCGGTTCCAAAACTTTGAAATGAATCAGCCAATGCAGGACGATTTCAACAACAACCACTTTAAAATAAAGGCTGACAATCAAACCAATAATATACAAAAACGGCTCAAATAAAGCACCCATAACTTATTTTCTCCTTAATTACTGAGTTAAAGCATTCTGCTCACGCAATTTTTTCAGCATAATAAAACGCTGAGAGTCAAAACGCTGCATATTTTGTTGCAATTGTGGCCTATTTGAAGAAGATTGTCTACCCGTAAGTTCATTTATCCTCTTAATAACGTCAGCTTTTGATTGCGATTTTATTCCCTGATTAAGGATTTCTTCGCTCATACTGTAATCAGGCACAAAAGATTTTACGCCGAGCTTATACAAAATCCGGTCAGGAACTTCTTTGCCGCGAATACGATATTCAAGAACGGCTCCGCAAATTTCGCGGCGCATACGCTCTTCATCACTTTCATAACCGTGTCGTGCCGTCGTATTGGCAACCTTCACCAAATTCATCATCTCTTGGTAACGAGCCATGCTCATTTGAATATTTCGCAAATTATGCATTGAATTGAGGGTGGTTGTATGAGCTTTGAGAGCCAAATCCCGCTGAAGCTGCAAGTCGCGCATCCGCTGGGCCAAATATTCCTCATAACGCTGCTTGCGAAGTTTTTCCTCTTCGCTCAACTGTTGAGCCGCCGCCAAAGCAATCAGGCTCTGAGACATTGCCAAAGCCGCTTTGTATTCGGCATCCGTAAACAAAGAATTATCTTCAGGATTCCGTTTGCGATATTCCAATTCGGCAGCATATTGCTCTGCGCGTTTTTTCTCTTCTTCTTTAACCTCTTGAAACTTCTCAGCTTCTTCCCTGCTTTTTGTTGCAGCTTTAACCGCGCTGCGCAATTCCATAAGTTTTGCCAGCTTTGTTTGCAAAAAGGCCAAACGCTCTTTAGCCGCCGGCGAACTGCAGCGGGCATACAAAGCCATATAAACGCGCATCTCGGTTTCTCTCTGATCCAAATCAGACAGAAAATCTTCGCGCTTGTCAATATCGTCATCGGTAATATTGCCATCGGTCATATTTCTGATAACGTCTTGAGCCTCATCAATCCACTCAAAATATTCGTTAACGGGACAAGTTTCCGATTCCATTGTCTGTAAAGATTCGGCAACCGCAAACGCCAGCGTGTCTATTTCAAGGTCAGAAGCCGTAAGCTCCTTGTCATTGCTGATTTTGCTGCCGATTTTTTCCATCAGCTGCTTTTTGGCAACTTCTTTTTCTCGGTCAGCCAGATTAGGTCTGGCGCGCTCCAGCCCTCTTTCGATAATCTTTGCCTTTTTTTCTTCTTCCTGAGAAGGAGTTAAGGTCGGCGGAGATGAAATTCCCCTCAGTTTATTTATATCAACCATTGCAAACGCTCCGTTCCCGTTTAAACTTCCTCAAAAATAAGGCGGGCTTCTTCCAGCCAGATAACGCGGTCTATAACCCATTGGCTGATCTGTTCTATTTTTTCCAGTTCAACGCCCATTGACTGCCCGACCCGTCCGATAAGCATAACTTCACTGTCGGAAAGTTCATTATCGGCATGAGCCAGTATGCACATTTCTTTAATCAGTTCCAAAGCCGCGCGGCGGTTGTCAATAAGTTTGACGGCCTCGACAACTTCATCTTCGTTTTGAATTTGCAGAATTTCCTGCACTCTCTCTTCCGGCACACCGTAAATAACGGCGACTTGCTTAATAAAATCAACCTCTTCCTGATCCAGCTTGCCGTCGGCATTTGCCAGGCTTGCCAGAGCTTTCATAAAAGCAATACGCTGATCTTCATTAAGTTTGGACAAATATGCCATATTCATCTCCATTCCCAAGTTTGTCATCAAATGAACTCCGTAAAAATTTCTTTTCTATACAAATGATAACCTGAAAAACCATATTATTTCAACAAAAAAACAGTTCGGCAAAGCAACCTTTGGCAAAAAACATCTTCCGCCCCCAAATAACATTTGAAATTAATCCGTTTATAGCCTAAACTTATAGATTAAGAAAACAGACGATTATTAGGATAGAAGAGTGAACAAAAAACATTACTATATTAAAACTTTTGGCTGCCAGATGAATGTCTATGACTCTGAACGCATCGCCAATATACTGCAAACTCTCGGCTATTCGCCGGCTTCGACCCCCAAAGCCGCAGACTTGATAATTTTCAATACCTGCCATATCAGAGAAAAAGCTGCGGAAAAAGTTTTCTCGGATCTCGGTCGCGCCTATGCCGTCAAACAGGAACGCGCGGAAGAAGGTCTGGATACGATAATCGGCGTTATGGGGTGCGTTGTTCAGGCTGAAGATGAACAGATTTCCGTCCGTGCTCCGTTTGTTGATTTCGCAACCGGCCCCCTCACCTATCATCGTCTTCCGGAAATTCTCGCCAAAATCGGGCGTAAAAAAGGAAAAACCATTATTGACACTGAATTTCCGGCCGAATCAAAATTTGATTTTCTGCCTGAAAACCATTCTTCCGGCGGCTGTTCCTATCTGGCCATTCAGGAAGGCTGCAACAACTTCTGCACTTATTGCGTTGTTCCCTATACCAGAGGTGTTGAATATTCCCGTCCGGTAAAAGACGTTATCAATGAAGCCAAACGGCTGATAGACGGCGGTACGCTTGAAATCAACCTTCTCGGACAAAATGTCAATTCCTACCATGGAGAAGACGCATCGGGAAAAGAGCAAAATTTAGCTTATCTGCTGAGAGAATTAGCGAAAATTGACGGCTTGAAAAGGATTCGTTATACAACCTCATACCCTGCCGACGTTGATGACGAATTAATCGCCTGCCACCGGGATTTGAAACAAATTATGCCTTACCTGCATCTTCCGGTTCAATCAGGGTCTGATAAAATATTAAAAGCCATGAACCGCCGGCACAATTCCGCCGATTATCTGCGTGTTGTAGAAAAACTGCAAACGGCAAATCCGGAACTGCGGATGTCCTCGGATTTCATCGTCGGTTTTCCCGGAGAAGAAGATTCCGATTTTCAGGCCACTCTGGATATTGTCAACCATGTCAAATTCATTCAGGCTTTTTCTTTCAAATACAGCCGCCGCGCGGGAACACCGGCTGCCTTGATGAAAAATCAGGTTGAAGAAAAAATAAAAAAAGAGCGCTTGGATATTTTACAGGATTTATTATTTTCCTATCAGTTAAAGTTTAATAAAGAATCTGTAGGTAAAATAATGCCGGTTCTTTTTGACATGAAAGGGCGCCATGCCGGCCAGCTTATCGGCCGCACTCCGTACATGCAGAACCTTCATGCCGAACTTGGCAAAGAATATATGAACAAAATTGTAAACATAAAAGTAACTGAAGCCACTACCAACTCGCTGAGTGGCGTTATGGAAGGATAAGATTATGGCTGATATTAGTTTTGAACTCTATAATAACCTTTTAATCCAACAGTTGGTGGGGCCTCAGGACAACAATCTGCGCCTGATAGAAAAAATCCTCGGCGTTGAGATTTCCTCTTTCGGCAACCAAATAAATATCAAAGGCAGCCAAGAAGCCGTAGACCAGGCCAAAAACACCATAGACGCATTATACAATAAGGTCAGCCGCGGCATTGAAATCGGCGAAGAAGAAGTTAAAGCGGCTCTCCGCATGAATAACGCCGGCACGGCCTCTGATAGCTCAGACGAACAAAACTTAAATGACATCGTTTTAAAAACGAAAAAACGCCATATTTATCCACGTTCGGCAACCCAAGCCCAATACATTCAGGAAATGATGAAAAACGAGCTTGTGTTTGGCTTAGGCCCTGCCGGTACCGGTAAAACCTATCTTGCCGTCGC
This sequence comes from uncultured Alphaproteobacteria bacterium, assembly GCA_949493535.1. Lineage (GTDB taxonomy): Bacteria > Pseudomonadota > Alphaproteobacteria > RF32 > CAG-239 > CAJLXD01. Next base: position 267,648 of record CASZWJ010000001.1, on the reverse strand, counting down.
TCTGGCCGTCTCTATGATGCTTGAAGGCAAAATCGATAAAATAATTTTGTCGCGTCCGGCCGTGGAAGCCGGTGAAAACCTCGGCTTTCTGCCCGGCGATTTGAAAGAAAAAGTAGATCCGTATTTACGCCCGCTGTACGATGCCCTTTATGAAATGCTGCCAGCCGAACAGGTTGACAAAAAAATTGCTATCGGCGAGATCGAAATCGCCCCTCTGGCATTCATGCGCGGTCGCACTTTGACCAATGCTTTTGTCATTTTGGATGAAGCGCAGAATACAACTCCGATGCAGATGAAAATGTTTCTGACCCGTCTGGGTGAAAATTCCCGCATGGTGGTTAACGGCGACTTAAGCCAGGTTGACTTGCCGCGCGGGGTCATCTCGGGTTTGCGCGATGCTCTGGAAACCTTAAAAGATACACAAGGCATCAGTTCGGTCCGCTTCAACTCGACAGACGTCGTCCGTCACGGCCTCGTTGCTAAAATCGTTAAAGCATATGAAGAAAAAAGCCAAAAGCAGTACGGCGATGAATAATCTTGAACTTAATGCCGGCATAGAGGAACAAGGCTGGATTAACGCCCTGCCGGAAGTTGAAAAAATTTCGCAGGAAGTTTTCGGCAACGTTATCGGCTATGTTAAAGAACACGAAGAAATAGATTTTCTTAATCTGAACAAGCCATTAAGCGTTAATCTGGCTTTAAGCAATGATAAACATGTTCATGAACTCAACAATGAATTTCGAAACATGGACAAGCCGACAAACGTTTTGTCTTTTGCCAACATTGACGATGAAAACTTTGAACAGGACATTTCCCTTTCAGACAAAATTGAACTGGGAGACATCATCATTGCGTTTGAAACCATGCAACGCGAAGCAAAAGAAAAAAACATTACTCTTCATGACCACTATTGCCATCTGTTCACACACGGCCTTCTGCACTTGCTGGGGTTCGACCATATTGAAGACGATGAAGCCGAATATATGGAAGACTTCGAAATTCAAATCTTAAAAACTATGGACATAGCCAATCCTTATCAGGAGTAAACGAATATTATGACTGACGACAACCATCACCAGAAGCCGAGCTTTTTCAAAAGCATTTTCACAAGAAAATCATGCGAAACGGTACGTGAAACGATTGAAGATTTGATTGAAGAAGCCAATGTAAACGGTGAAGAACAATTCAGCAAACATGAACAGCTTTTATTAAACAATATCTTGTGCCTTAAAGATAAAAAATGCGGTCATGCCATGGTTCCGAGAGCCAACATTGTTGCTTTTCACAAATCAGGCACGGTCGGCGAGCTGGCGGAACTTATGGTTGCCAAAGGGCATTCGCGTATTCCTATTTACGGAGAATCTCTGGATGATATCATCGGCATTATCCATGTAATAGACTTGGTAAAAACTCTGTTGAAAGGCAACAAAGACAAAAAAGTCGAAGAGCTGGCCAACCGGGAAATCAAATTTGTTTCGCCGGCAATGCGGGTCTTAGACTTGCTGAGCGACATGCAAATGAACAAAATTCACATGGCAATGGTTATTGACGAATACGGCGGAATTGACGGGCTGGTTACAATTGAAGACCTTTTGGAAGAAATTGTCGGCGATATTGAAGACGAGTATGACTTTGACGATCATCCGGTTATCTTAATGCAAGAAGAAAACATGATTGTCGCCGATGCCAGAGCGGAACTTGACGAAATCAAAGACATTTCGGGAATAGACCTTTATGAAGGTCTGGATGACAGTGAAGAAGACATAGATACGCTGGGCGGACTCGTCTTCCACATTGCCCAGCGCATTCCCAGCCGCGGAGAAGTTATTGACGGTCTGAACGGCATCAAATTCCGTATTTTAGACGTTGATCCGCGCCGCATAAAAAAAATAATGATTGTAACCCCGTCTCTCCGGCAGAATGAAGATGAAACTCCTGCAAGCCATTCGTCCAAAGCTTAAGCTGTTTGCCCGATCCCCAAAAAAACTGGCTTTCATATCCGGCGTGCTTTCTGTTGCGGTCTTGCCTCCGCACAGCATGTTTTGGCTCGGATTTCTATCATTCCCGATTTTACTGTTGCTGATAAATTCAGCGGGAACCAAAAAAAACGCATTTGCTGTCGGCTATTGGTTCGGATTTGGCTATTTTGCCTGCAACATGGCATGGATCGGCAATGCGCTTTTGATTGACGCGGCACGATTTGGCTGGCTTTATCCGCTGACATTAGCTGCGGCTGGCGGATTCTTCGGTTTATTTGTCGCTTTTCCGGCCCTGTTAAGCCGCTTTTTTAACGGGCTTCCGGCTCGTTACCTGAGCTTCAGTGCATTCTGGGTTTTGTTCGAATGGATCAGGAGCTTCATTTTCACCGGTTTTCCATGGAATCTGCTGGGCTCTTCCCTCTCCTTTTCCGACACGATGCTGCAAGCGGCAGCCCTCATCGGAACTTATGGCTTGTCATTATTGGTACTTATGATTTTTACGGCTCCGGCATTATATATGTATTCTCCAAGCAAAAAAAGGGCTTTTGCCGCCTTGCTTATCCCTCTGTCTCTGGCAGCAACCGCTTACGGTTATGGTTTTTGCCGCCTGAAACAGGCTGATACGTCGCCGTCTGACTTGGCCGTTCGCATCGTCCAGCCTTCAATCCCCCAAGCCATGAAATGGAACAGCCAAAAACTTGAAGACAATTTTGCCGAATATATCAAATTGTCTCAGGCACCGGGGTTAGAAAAAACAAAAATAGTCATCTGGGGAGAAACCGCAACGCCTTTTCCGCTGGATTTCGAACCAAGATATCTGGCACAAATAGCCAGAGCCGTTCCGCCTCAGGGCTATTTAATAACCGGCCTTGTTCGTTATCAGTACCATAACGGCGAATTTCGTCCGTTGAATTCAATGTTTGCTATAAACGATGAAGGGAAAATCGCAGCCTCGTATGACAAATCGCATTTGGTCCCGTTCGGAGAATATATCCCGTTGCGTTCGATTTTGCCCGAATGGATACGCCCCGTAACCAACGCCGTCACAGATTTCCTGCCCGGAAGCGGCCCTTCCGTTACCAAACTTCCGGATATTCCCGGTTTCGGCACATTGATTTGCTATGAAATCATCTTTCCCCACCGGATAATCAGCTCTGACAACCGCCCCAACTGGCTGATAAATCTGACTAATGACGGCTGGTACGGACATTCCCAAGGCCCTTACCAACATCTGGTCACCACCAGACTGCGCGCTTTAGAAGAAGGGCGCACAATTGTCAGAGCGGCTAACTCCGGTATCAGCGCAGTCATTTCTCCCTACGGAAAAATAATAGCCTCTCTCGGGCTGGATAAAAAAGGCTGGCTTGATGCCAATTTGCCAAAACAGATGTTTTTACCGACAATATACGGCCGTTTTGGCAATTTAATTCCGCTTATATTATGCCTCATGAATATTGGATTTGCATTTTTTATGCGCTTGCCATTACGGTAAAATATTGATATTTATAGTATAAAACATTATATTAGCATTATAATCAATTAACAATATAACATATTATATAAAATATATGTTGACGTAATAGCCTGAAAATCATATTTATATATTATAATATAATATAAAGGAAAACTGAAATATGACTGCAGAAGTAATTAAAAGATCTAGCCGGGGACGCACGCCGCAAGGTGAACCAAATCCGATTGACGTCCATGTCGGAAACCGCATTCGTCTGAGACGAACCCTCCTCGGGCTAAGTCAGGAAAAACTGGCCTCCTTGCTGGGTCTCACCTTTCAACAGGTTCAGAAATACGAAAGAGGAATGAACCGCGTTGGAGCCAGCCGCCTTTGGGATATCGGCAAAGTTTTGGAAGTGCCGATCGGCTTCTTCTATGAAGATATGGATAAAGAAGTTGCCAACCAAAGCCCGCGCATGTTCAGTATTCCTGACAGTATGCCGACCGAATTGGCAGAAGACAATGAAAACATTGACTTGGATCCGATGCATCGCCAAGAAACGATTGAGTTGGTTAAAGCATATTACAAAATAAGCAACCGCAAAGCAGCGAAACATATGTTCGACTTAATTATTGCCATGTCTAAAACAACTTATAATAATGATGAAGACGAAGCATAAATAATTAACACCAAAATCACACTGACAAAAAAAGCTGGCTTTTTGCCGGCTTTTTTCTTATGGTATGAAGAACCGACCAACATATTCGTCAGGACAATAATATGAAGTATCTTTTTACAAGTGAATCAGTATCGGAAGGACATCCGGACAAAGTCTGCGACCAAATTTCCGATGCTGTGCTGGACACCTATCTCAAGCATGACAAATTTGCACGTGTTGCCGTCGAAACTCTGGCAACCACAAACAAAGTCATTATCGCCGGCGAGACCAAAAGCAATGAGGACGTTCCGGCTGAAGAGTTAGAAAATGCGATTCGCAACTGCATCAAAAATATCGGCTACGAGCAAAACGGTTTTAACTGGAAGAACGTTGAAATAACAAACCTGATCCACGGACAATCGGCAGATATTGCTCTGGGCGTAGACATTAACGGTGCCGGAGATCAGGGCATCATGTTCGGCTATGCAAAAAAAGAACACGGTTTTGATACGGAATACATGCCTTTGGCAATCCACCTTTCCAACCGCATTTTAGAAAACATGTCAATTAGCCGCCGTTCCGGTTTGGCAAAAGGACTACAGCCCGATGCCAAAAGTCAGGTAACGCTGGAATACGACCAAGGAATCCCTGTCGGTGTCAGGAAAATTGTTGTCTCAACACAACACGATGCCGAATTATCACAAAATGAAATAAGGGAAACAGTAAAAAAAATTATAGAACAAAGCCTACCGCAAGGCTGGATGCCGGCAGATGAAGATATATTAATCAACCCGACCGGACGTTTTGTCATCGGCGGCCCCGATGGCGATACCGGCTTAACCGGACGCAAAATCATTGTAGACAATTACGGCGGTTATGCCCCACACGGAGGCGGTGCTTTTTCAGGAAAAGACCCGACCAAAGTTGACCGTTCCGCCGCTTATATGCTGCGTTATCTGGCAAAAAACATCGTCGCGGCCGGTTTATGTAACGAATGCCTGCTGCAACTGTCTTATGCAATCGGCATTGCGGAACCGTTGTCATTATTTATCGACTGCAAGGGCAGCAATAAAGTTGACGAAAGCTGCATTATCCAAACAATAAAAGATAATGTAGATTTAACCCCCCGCGGCATTATCAACCGTCTGAACCTGCGCCAACCGATTTACCGGCGCACGGCAGCTTACGGACATTTTGGCCGCAAACCGGAAAGTGACGGCGGTTTTTCATGGGAACGGCTTGATTTGGCAGAGGAGTTCAAAAAATGCTTATAGATAAAAAAACAACATTGCAACAAGGCTACGTCAAAATAGAAGTAGAACCGGCAAACTCGGGCTTCACGCCTTATGACGGACATAACCGTCCAAAATTTTACGGACGGCGCAAAGGGCGTATCATTCGCAAAGCCAAAACAACATTGCTTGACATTTTTCTGCCTGAAATAAAAATCACGCCGGATAGTGTTTTTGATAAACAAACCCTTTTTGGGCTTCCGGTTGAAGAGACTGCGCTGGAAATAGGCTTTGGCGACGGGCAGCATTTGGCCGGACAGGCAAAAAACAATCCTCAAACCGGCTATATCGGCGCAGAGGTTTTTCAAAACGGCGTCGCAAATTTACTGACCTTAATTACCGGCATCAAAGAAGGTACGGACTTGCCGGAAAAAATTACGCTGGAAGACGGCAGAACCGACAATATCCGTGTTTTTGACGATGACATCAGATTATTGTTTAAACAAATTCCTGACAATTTTTTAGATAAGGTCTTTGTGCTCTTTCCTGATCCTTGGCCCAAAAAGCGCCATGCCCACCGCCGCTTCATCAATCCCGACAATCTTGCCGAGATTTCACGTATTCTGCGCCCCGGAGGCATTCTCAGAATTGCAACCGACCACAAAGTCTACAAAGGCTGGGCTCTGCGCCAGCTGGCTGCATGTCAGGCTTTCGAATGGACTGCCCGATGCGGCAATGATTGGAAAAAAGAACCGGCAGACTGGGTCAAAACCAAATACCAACAAAAAGCCATTCGCGAAGGCAGACGGCCGGTTTTCCTCGATTTTAAACGGATTTAAATTACAAAAGGCTGCTTATATTATTAAGCAGCCTTGCTTTTACGCTCAAATTCTACTGCGTAATAATCCGCGGCTGAATATTCGGTTCGGTTACGGTCGAAACGTCTTTAATCGGATAAGCCTGCACGTCAATAATATCATTTCCTGACTGGTAAAGCTCATTTTCAATCTTATCGCTCGGCTGCGGCAACGGTTCTTCCCACGGCTTGAGAATACCTTGCTCGCTACTCTGCTCTATCGGCTTGATACCGGAAACCTGTTCAGAAGCAGAAGCGGAAGGAGCATCCCCTGCGGAAACGGAATCCGTTGGAACGGGAGACGGTTCCTGCTGTTGAGGCATAGGCGCTATCGGATTCCCCAATGGATTTCCTTCGTCGGGATTTTGCTCGACCAGACTTTCATTTTGTCCGCCGGAAGCATTAGCCGCCGAACCGAAAAACTCTGTCGGAGCAGAAGAATCCGCCGGCAATTCTTCTTCAATATTAATCTGATTTTCAGCGGCTTCAAGCGAATACGCACCAAGACCAAACGCTGAAACCAAGCCAAGAAATAACAACGTTCTTTTCATATTTTTCTCCTTGTTAGCACCTTTTCTTTTGAGATAATCATTTTCAGACAAAATACAAGTAACGGCTAAAGAACATCAATAAAAAAATAGACTCTATAGACAAAATAAGTTGATTTTTTCGAAAAACAATGTATTATTAAGAGCAAAACAAACAACAACTCTCGGAGAAAGTCAAAATGGCTAAAACCAATTCAACCCCTAAAGGAACTGCTGCTAACCGTACCGGCGCCAATATGGAAAAACAGAAAAGAAACATAAACGCAGGAGCCGAAACAACAAACGCCGAAACAAAAGAAGTAAGCCTCAAACGCCGCAATAAAAAACAAAATCTGAATGCCGGAGCAGACAAACCCGTCTTCACCCCCGCAGCTAATAAAGTTGAACTGAAATTGGAAGATATTGCCAACAACAAATTTGAAGAATTGGCCGTAGCCGTTGCTTATGCCAAAACCGAACAAGAAAAAGAAAGTGCAGTCAAAAGCTTTGCCGACTTTTTCAACGGCGAAATTCCTGCCGATAAAAAAGCTGCTGTTAAAGAAATGCTCGCAACCCGTTTGAAAGAAGACGACTTCATATACGGCAGTGAGTTCATTGACTTAACCGGCTTGCGCCAATATCAGGACAAACTCTTTGAAAACAGCCAAGTCGAGAAAGAATTTGAACCTCACTCCTCTACATTTGAAAACAAACAGCCGGAAACAAACAGAACCTCTGAAAAAGAAAAAGCAATACCTCTGACAGAACAAGAATTATATCAAACTTTGATAGACGGTATCAATAATGAAGAAATCAAAAACATCAAAGGCTACAGCAAAGATGATTTGCAAAAAATTCTTGATTACCAAGAAGAATTGCTGAACGGGAAAGACAACGCCACTGCGTTTGAAAGCCTGCATGAAAACAGCATTGCCGATTTGAAAAAATTTGCCGGCGGCAATATGGCTATTGATAACGACAGTTATGAAACAATGCTGCAATTCATTAAAGTTTTCGGAACAAATTACAAAGGCGAATTAACACCGGAAGGTAAAGCCGCTTATGATAAATTAATGGATTTAATGGCTAAATCCAGAAAAGAAAAAATTCTGAAGAATAAAAAAGAATATCAGAAAAAAGCCGCCATTGTCGATAGTGTCAAAGATAATGCAAACGCTGCGCTTGCCGGCATTTTAGGCGGTCTGGCAGCCAATGCGGCTCAAAGAGAAAAAGGACAAGCCGAAGCTTCCCCTGATTTCACAATCGGTATGGAAACACCGGAAGAAGAAGAAAACAGCAATGCTATCACTCAACCGGAAACGAACCGCAAAAAAGAAGAAAAAAGAAAAATGCCTGTTGCCGGCATTATCCCGATACCGCCGTCAAACGGCAATGAGAACAATTCCAATATTCCGTCCGCAATAATCGCGGGAGAAAAAACTAAAGAGCCGGAAAAGAAAAAAGGCTGGTGGGGACGCCTGAAAGATAAAGTTAAACGCAATTGGAAAAAAATTGCAGCTTTGGCAGCTGCCGCGGCAACAGCAGCAGCTCTTTTGTTCATGCCGAAAAACTGCAACGGCAACGGCGATGCTGTCCCCCCCAAACCGGATGACGGCAAAAACAACACGCCGGACAAAGAAATCGTCGTTAAGCAGGATACCATAACGCTCGACCCAAATGATTTGGTTGACGGTTTTTATCTGGAACGCTCTGCCGGTTTCAAAGCTGAACAGGAAAAAATCAATTTCCATGATGCGGAAAAAGCCAACAAAGCAGACCTGCTGACAATCAAAAAACTACTCGCTCACGGCAAGTTAGATAAAGAACAATTTGTCCGCCACGACAGTTCTAAAGAGGAAAAACCGGTCTCTGTTGCCGAAATTGCTTACAAAATGCGGATTGTTACCCAGAACTTTCCAAATTCTAAAGTAGGTGCAGCTATCAACCGTATGTTCAGCGGCCGGATTTCCGGACAGGATGCTGATAGAATTTACGCTGCGTTTAATCATGTTGACGATTTTGGCAACCTTATCAATAATAAGGGAAAAATTATTGAAGGCACCCCAGGCAAGAAAACAATCGGCTCAGAACGCATGGGACCGGGAAGCGCTGAATACGGTACTCAGGGAACTGACAATAACTTCCTGCAGGTTCTGAAAAATCATCGCAACGCAAGAAACAAATAAGGGATTATTTGCTCAATAAAAAAAGCTCTTCGCTGCAACAGCGAGGAGCTTTTTTAATAACACTGTCTAAAAAGACAAAACTCAGTTACCTTTTGACAGACCAAAGAAGATTACTCTTCATCATAGTCCCGGCAATGTCCGCATCCGCAACATCCGCCACAGTGACTACTGTCATCATGTTTCTTGTGGCATTGGCACTTGGGTTTTCTAATCTCAATAATAAGCAAAATCGCCAGCACAGCTATAACTGCACCATAAATTACATGTTCCATAAACGTAAAAAATATTTAATTGATAAATCGGAATTAATCTATCATAAATCATTTATAATGCAACAAAAAAACTCCCGAGAGATCGGGAGTTTTTCTGGCATTCAGCTTTATTGCAAGCTTACTCTGCAGGTGTTTCCGAAGCTTCGGAATGTTCCAGCTGAGCTTGAGCAGCCTCTTCTTTGAGCGACAAAATTTCTTTATCGTTCTGAGCTGCAACTTTCTTCAGAGCACGGAGAACATTACCCGTACCGGCAGGAATCAAGCGGCCGACGATAACGTTTTCTTTCAAACCACTCAACTTGTCGACTTTGCCTTCAACGGCAGCCTCGGTCAAGACACGGGTTGTTTCCTGGAACGAAGCAGCAGAGATAAATGACTTGGTCTGCAAAGAAGCTTTGGTAATACCAAGCAAAATCGGGTCGGCAACAGCCGGTATTTCGCCTTTGGCAATTACTTTTGCATTTTCTGCTTCAAAGACATCGCGGTCAACCTGTTCGCCAACGAGGAAAGTTGTATCGCCGGGGGCGGTAATTTCAACTTTGCGCAACATTTGCGAAACAATAACTTCGATGTGCTTATCATTAATCTTCACGCCTTGCAGACGGTAAACGTCTTGGACTTCCTTAACCAGATATTCAGCGAGTTTTTCAACACCGAGAACACGCAGAATATCATGCGGAGCAGGAATACCCTCAACCAGCATATCGCCTTTCTTGACAACATCGCCGTCTTGAACAACCAAATGGCGTCCTTTCGGAATCAGATATTCGATAGCTTCACCTTTCTTCGGTACAACGGTTATACGCTGTTTAGCCTTATAGTCTTTGCCAAATTCAACCATACCGTCAATATCGGAGATAATAGCCTGATCTTTCGGGCGGCGGGCTTCAAACAGCTCGGCAACGCGCGGCAGACCACCGGTAATATCTTTGGTCTTGGAGCTTTCTCTCGGAATACGGGCAAGAACATCGCCGACTTCAATCTGCTGGCCGTTGTCAACGGACAAAATAGCGTCAACAGACACATAGTAGCGAACTTCTTTGCCGTTATCATAAGTAACGGGTTTGCCTTTGGCATCCTTCAAAACAATACTCGGTTTCAAACCGGCATTGGCAGCGCTTGAACGCCAGTCGATAACGACTTTTGAAGTAATACCTGTAGTCTCGTCGATATTTTCCTTAACGGAAATATTGTTAATCAAGTCAACCAGTTCAACCTTACCGGCTTTTTCAGAAATAACCGGAACGGTAAACGGATCCCACTCGGCAACTTTCTGGCCTTTCTTAACCTTGTCGCCTTCATTAACCAAAAGTTTAGTACCGTAAGGAACATGGTGGCGGGATTTCTCGCGGCCGTTTGCATCAACGATAACAACTTCGCAGTTACGGGACAAGATAATGCCGTTGCCTTCCTTATTGTGAACCAAATGCTGGTTTTCAAGTTTCATCACGCCGGCAAACGGAACTTCAACAGAAGCCTGTTCGGCGCCTTTCTGAGCAGCACCGCCGATGTGGAAGGTTCTCATGGTCAGCTGGGTACCAGGTTCACCGATTGACTGAGCGGCAATAACGCCGACAGCTTCGCCGATATTAACCGGAGTACCGCGAGCCAAATCACGGCCGTAACAAGCAGCGCAGACACCGTCTTTAGTTTCGCAAGTCAGGACTGAACGGATTTTAACCTGTTCGACACCGGCTTTTTCAACAGCTTCAATATCGTTTTCATCAACGAGTTTGCCTTTGGGCAGAATCAATTCGCCGGTTTCAGGATGCAAAACATCTTCCTGAATGGTACGGCCGAGGATTCTTTCGCCGATTGAAACAATAACGTTACCGCCGTCAACAACCGGACGAACGATAATGCCGCGCTCGGTACCACAATCTGTTTCGGTAATAACCACATCTTGGGCAACGTCAACCAGACGGCGGGTCAGATAACCTGAGTTAGCTGTTTTCAAAGCGGTATCAGCCAAACCTTTACGGGCACCGTGGGTAGAATTGAAGTATTCCAACACGGTCAAACCTTCTTTAAAGTTTGAAATAATCGGTTGTTCGATAATTTCGCCTGAAGGTTTAGCCATCAAACCGCGCATACCGGCCAGCTGGCGCATTTGGGCGGCAGAACCGCGGGCGCCGGAGTGAGCCATCATGTATACGGAGTTGATATAGCCGTTTTCGGTTTTTGAAATGTTTTTCATCATTTCATCGGCAATCTTATCTGTGCAGGCAGCCCAGATATCGACCACTTTGTTATATTTCTCGCCTTTGGTAATCAAACCGTTTTGATACTGCTGTTCAAACTCTTTAACCTGTTTTTCTGTTTCGGCAATGAGTTCTTTCTTGGCATCAGGAACAATCAAATCGTCTTTACCGAAAGAAATACCGGCCTTACAAGCATTGGTGAAACCTAAGGTCATAATCTTGTCTACGAACAGAACAGTCTCTTTCTGTCCGCAGTGACGATAGACGATGTCAATGATTTCGCCGATTTCTTTCTTCTTAACCAAACGGTTAACCAGAGAGAACGGAACATTCTTATGCTTCGGCAGAATTTGAGAAACCAAAATACGGCCCGGAGTTGTCTCAACAATGCCGGTTTTGATTTCGCCGTCATCGGTCACATATTCCATGCGGCATTTGATTTTGGAATGCAAATCAACGGCTTTGGCGTCCAGAGCCATCTCAACCTCATCCATATCCGCAAAAACGGAACCTTCGCCGGTCAAACCTTCTGCTTCATAGGTCAGGTAGTAAATACCCAAAACCATGTCTTGCGAAGGAACGATAATCGGCTTGCCGGAAGCTGGAGAGAGGATGTTGTTGGTAGACATCATCAAAACGCGGGCTTCCAACTGAGCCTCAACAGACAACGGAACGTGAACAGCCATTTGGTCACCGTCGAAGTCGGCGTTGAACGCGGTACAAACGAGCGGGTGCAAATGGATAGCCTTACCCTCAACCAAAACAGGTTCAAAAGCCTGAATACCCAGTCTGTGCAGGGTCGGCGCACGGTTCAGCATAACCGGATGCTCGCGGATAACTTCTTCCAGAATATCCCAAACTTCCGGACGCTCTTTTTCTACCATGCGTTTGGCAGCTTTAATCGTGGTAGCGTGGCCATAGAGTTCCAGTTTTGCATAAACGAAAGGTTTGAACAATTCCAGAGCCATTTTCTTAGGCAGGCCGCACTGGTGCAGTTTGAGCTCGGGACCAACGGTAATAACCGAACGGCCGGAGTAGTCAACGCGTTTACCCAAGAGGTTCTGACGGAAACGGCCTTGTTTACCTTTCAACATATCTGACAGAGATTTCAGCGGACGTTTGTTCGTACCGGTAATCGCGCGGGCGCGGCGGCCGTTATCAAACAAAGCATCAACGGATTCTTGCAGCATTCTCTTTTCATTACGGATAATAATGTCGGGAGCATGCAATTCCATTAATCTCTTCAAACGGTTGTTACGGTTAATAACGCGGCGGTACAAATCGTTCAAATCAGAGGTGGCAAAACGGCCGCCGTCTAACGGAACCAAAGGACGCAATTCTGGCGGAATAACCGGCAGAACATCTAAAATCATCCATTCCGGCTTGGTATTTGATTCCAAGAAGGCTTCAATGATTTTCAGGCGTTTAACCAATTTTTTGCGCTTAGCTTCAGAAGCATTGTCTTTCAGCTCGGCACGGATAGCTTCCTGTTCTGCTTCCAAATCGATAGAAGCAAGAATTTCTTTCAAAGCTTCTGCACCGATACCGGCACGGAAAGAATCCTCGCCATATTCGTCAATAGCTTCCTGATACTGTTCTTCGCTCAAAAGCTCGTTCACGGCCAAAGGTGTCAAACCCGGCTCAATAACGATGTAGCTTTCAAAATACAGAACGCGTTCCAAAGCCTTCATCGGAATATCGGTCAGGATAGCGATACGGCTCGGCAGAGATTTCAGGAACCAGATATGAGCAACCGGAGCGGCTAACTCAATATGGCCCATTCTCTCGCGGCGGACTTTGGAAAGAGTAACCTCAACGCCGCACTTTTCGCAAACGACGCCGCGGTATTTCATTCTCTTATATTTGCCGCACAAGCATTCATAGTCTTTGACAGGACCGAAAATGCGAGCGCAGAACAAACCGTCGCGTTCAGGTTTGAACGTACGATAGTTAATGGTTTCCGGTTTTTTGACTTCACCATAAGACCAAGAACGAATTTGTTCAGGAGAGGCAATTGAAATTTTAATCTGGTCAAAAGATTCACCTGAGACCTGCTGACCAAAATATTTCATTATATCATTCATTTATATCTTACTCCTTTACCTTAAACTTCTTCGTTCAACAGTTCAACGTTCAAGCACAGGGATTTGATTTCTTTAACCAAAACGTTAAAGGATTCGGGAATACCTGCCTCAAAACCGTCATCACCGCGGACAATAGCCTCATAAACCTTAGTACGGCCGTTAACGTCATCGGACTTAACTGTCAACATTTCCTGCAAGGTATAAGCAGCACCGTAAGCCTGGAGCGCCCATACTTCCATTTCACCGAAACGTTGACCGCCGAATTGGGCCTTACCGCCCAGAGGCTGTTGGGTAACGAGAGAGTACGGACCGACTGAACGGGCGTGCATTTTCTCGTCAACAATGTGGTGAAGTTTAAGCATATAGATAATACCAACGGTAACTTTACGGTCAAATTTCTCACCGGTACGGCCGTCATACAAATCAATCTGGCCTGAGGTCGGCAAGCCGGCCAAAGTCAGCATAGAGTTGATGTCTGCGCCGCTGGCGCCGTCAAATACCGGAGTAGCCATCGGCACACCGTTTTTGAGGTTGGAAACCATTTCGACCAATTCTTCTTCGTTCAAAGAGGTAATATCCTCCTTAAACTGTTTCTCACCGTAAACGTTTTTCAGTTCTTCGTTGAGTTCTTTAATGGTCTTTTCGCCTCTCTTGTACTGTTCCATCATATCATTCAGCTGCTTGCCGAGTTCTTTGGCAGCCCAGCCCAAGTGAGTTTCCAAAATTTGTCCCACGTTCATACGTGAAGGCACGCCGAGCGGGTTCAACACGATGTCAACCGGAGTACCGTCTTCCATATAAGGCATATCCTGCAAAGGCAGAACACGGGAAATGGTACCTTTGTTACCGTGGCGTCCGGCAATTTTATCACCGGTTTGGATTTTACGTTTGGTCGCAATAAAGACTTTAACCATCTTCAAAACGCCCGGAAGCAAATCATCGCCGCGTTGTACTTTTTCAACTTTGTTGTCAAAGTGTTTTTGAATCTTTTCAACGCGTGCGTCATAAGCCGCAACCAGTTCTTCAATCTTAGACATAATGTCTTCGTCTTTAATGACAATCTTACGCCATTGAGAAGAAGGCAGAGCCTCTAACACATCTGCGGTCAGGGTCGTGTTCTTCGAAACGCCTTTCGGAGCATCAACAACAACATGACCGAGCAGCATAGATTTCAAACGATTTTCAAAGCTGGTGCGGATAATATTGATTTCATCATCGCGGTCTTTGGCCAAAGCAGAAATTTCTTCCTGCTCGATAGACAAAGCGCGCTCGTCTTTCTCAACGCCGCGGCGGGAGAAGACATGAACGTCAACGACAATACCTTCAATACCCGGCTGAACACGCAGAGAAGTATCGCGGACATCAGAAGCTTTTTCGCCAAAGATGGCTCGCAGCAATTTCTCTTCCGGAGTAACCGGAGATTCGCCTTTCGGCGTAACCTTACCGACCAGAATATCACCGGCTTTAACTTCGGCGCCGATGTAGACAATGCCGGCCTCGTCGAGGTTGCGCAGAGCTTCTTCACCAACGTTCGGAATATCGCGGGTAATTTCTTCCTGACCGAGTTTCGTATCGCGAGCCATAACTTCAAATTCTTCAATATGCAAAGAAGTGAAGACATCATCGCGGGAAATACGTTCGGAAAGCAAAATAGCATCCTCGTAGTTCAAACCGTTCCAAGGCATGAAAGCAACCAGAACGTTTTTACCGAGAGCCAGTTCGCCCATTTCAGTACAAGGGCCGTCAGCCATAATATCGCCGGCTTTAACCTTGTCGCCGACCTTAACCAACGGAACCTGATTGATGCAGGTATTTTGGTTAGAACGGCGGAACTTCTGCAACTTGTAAATATCAACGCCGGCATCGGTAACGTTTTCACCTTCAGAGGTAACAACGATACGGGTAGCGTCAACCTGCGAAACAATACCATCACGTTTGGCCACGACAGTCGCGCCGGAATCTTTGGCAACAGTGCCTTCAACGCCGGTACCGACCAACGGAGCCTCGGAGCGGAGCAAAGGAACAGCTTGGCGCTGCATGTTTGCACCCATCAATGCACGGTTCGCGTCATCGTTTTCCAAGAAAGGAATCAAAGCCGTAGCGACAGAAACCAACTGTTTCGGAGAAACGTCGATAAAATCGATTTCTTCGGGTTTTGCAAATTCGAATTCACCGGCTTTGCGGCAGGCAATCAAATCATTTTCAAAATGGCCGTCTGCTTTGACTTTTGCATTAGCTTCGGCGATTTTGAACTTGCCTTCTTCATTGGCGGACAAATAAACGACTTCGCTTGTAACCACTCCGTCAACAACTTTGCGATACGGACATTCAATGAAGCCGTATTTGTTGATGCGGGCATAAGTGGACAAAGAGTTAATCAAACCGATGTTCGGACCTTCAGGCGTTTCAATCGGGCAGATACGTCCGTAGTGGGTCGGGTGTACGTCGCGGACTTCAAAGCCGGCTCGTTCACGAGACAAACCGCCGGGGCCCAAAGCAGACAAGCGGCGCTTGTGGGTAATCTCGGACAACGGGTTGTTCTGATCCATAAATTGAGACAACTGGGAAGAACCGAAGAACTCGCGAATAACGGAAGCAATCGGTTTGGCATTGACCAAATCCTGAGGCTTAACATTGTTCAAAACTTCGGAAGACATTCTTTCGCGAATGGCTCTTTCCATTCTGAGCAAACCCATGCGGTATTGGTTTTCCATCAATTCGCCGACAGAGCGGACACGACGGTTGCCGAGGTGGTCAATATCATCAACCTCGCCTTTGCCGTCACGCAGTTCAACCAAGCGTTTGACAATGCGCAGAATATCGTCTTTGCGCAAAACGCGGTAATCGTCAGGAGCATCGTCAAAAGAAATGTCCAAAGCCACATTCATTTTAACGCGGCCGACAGAAGACAAATCATAGCGCTCTAAATCAAAGAACAAACCGTGGAACAACTGGTCAGCCGTTTCATAGGTAGGCGGTTCGCCCGGACGCATAACACGGTAAATATCCAACAAAGCTTCTTCACGGCAGGAGTTTTTGTCAGAAGCCAGCGTGTTACGGATATAAGGTCCGACATTAACATTATCAATAAACAGAGTTTTGATTTCGCCGATTTTGGCTTTGGCGATGTTTTCCAAAATCTCTTCGGTAATTTCATCGCCCGCTTCGGCAATAATCTCGCCGGTTTTGTTTTCAACAACGTTAGAAGCCAAGAATTTGCCAATCAGCTGGTCTGCGGCAACCTTATAATATTCCAAACCGTCATCAGCCAATTTCTGAGCCAGACGCGGAGAAAGTTTTTTGCCTTTTTCCAAAGCCACATCGCCGGTTTTGGCATTAACCAAATCAAAGTCAAATTTAACGCCTTTCATACGAGCCGGTTCAAATTTAACTTTCCAGACTTTTTTATCGGCAACATAAGTATCGGCATCATAGAAGTAATTTAAGATTTCTTCTTTATCCATGCCTTTGATTTCGGCCGGATCAATCTTCTTGCCTTCTTTAGCCAGCTTTGCAATTTTCTCTTCGGTTTCTTTGGAATACAAAGAATACAAAATAGAAGTAACAGGCAATTTGCGGCGGCGGTCAATACGGGCATACATCAAATCTTTGGCATCAAATTCAAAATCAAGCCAAGAACCGCGATAAGGAATAACGCGGGCAGCAAACAAATATTTACCTGAAGCAACGGTTTTGCCTTTGTCATGGTCAAAGAAAACGCCCGGAGAACGGTGCATCTGAGAAACAACGACGCGCTCGGTACCGTTGCAGATAAACGTACCTTTATCCGTCATGAGCGGAATATCGCCCATGTAAACGTCTTGTTCTTTAATATCGTGAATAGATTTGGCTCCGGTGGCTTCATCAGTATCCCAAACAACCAAACGCAGGGTTGCTTTGACCGGCGCGGCATAAGTCATGTCGCGTTTGATGCATTCGTCAACATCATATTTCGGCTCTTCGAGTTCATATTTAACAAACTCTAATTCGCCGTTTCCGGAAAAATCTTTAATTGGGAAAATTGATTTGAAAACTTCTTCCAGACCAAACTCGCAGGGTTCTGCCCCCGGTGCCTGGATAAAGCTGTCATAAGAACCTTTTTGAATTTCGATTAAGCTCGGCATATCTGCAACAGCATCGATTCTGCCGAAACTTCTTCTTACACGTTTTTTGTTCGTATAAGATTTCAACATTGTGCTTTAATCCTTAGGTTATGATTCTGCGACTATACCGGCGGAAGAACACCGCACCCCGACCGCAGAAGGTTATGTAAAAAAATCGATTTTTAAAAAACAGAAATCGCGCCAAACCCTCGAACAAAAAATTCTCTTGGCCGCGATTCGCAAAATAATAGATTTTAAATTCGTCTATTTATACCTCTTGAGTCTAAAATTGCAAGAATTATTCTTCACCGCGAGTCAAGTTTTTTATCTTTTTTACACAGCAAAATTTCTCTAAAGAGTCGAAAAGACTCATTTTTTGCTTTTTAGCGATTCGTTTCTAAACATTTACCGCCCCAAAACACAAAAACGCATTTTTTGTCAAAGCCATAATATAAAAAAGGGCTTTTTTTCTCCCTATTTCTTAATTGGCGTCATTGTTAACTCAACATCTTCGTCAAGATAATACATATCACCGCTGATCGGATCGATGACTAAATATCCCAACAAAAAGCCAAAACCTAAATTACCGAGAGAATACCATTTACTGACATGCCAATCTATTTCCTGCGTTATCGGGGTATATCCCTCTTTTGTAGCTTCTATTGTGTATTTCTCGGGCGAAAAATATCCGCCATCGCGTGACGTTTTAAGATTAACGGTATACGGCGTCACGCCTTCCATAACCGTCCGCCCCGACCGGTTCTTTATTTTGAAATTCACTTTTTCAACATTTGCAGAAATCGGAATATTTTGATTGTTATCCCGCATAATCGTCGAACAGCCGCTCAGAAAACTGACGGCTATAAAAAATAAAAACAGTTTTTTCATATTGAACATCCAATCATTACAGTTAAAACAAAACCCACCGAAAGAGGTGGGCGGATGTTCGAAAACCGTTCATAGATAAAGACGGCTCGGCTTATTTGGCCAAGACCTTATTCGCCGACATCCGTCCATGACAGAAATCGGCATATAATTTATCAGTCGCCATATACGATGCGACTATCTATGAAAAGGGTTTTCGACGCCCTGAATACGCTTTTGCATATCCGA
Organism: uncultured Alphaproteobacteria bacterium; assembly: GCA_949493535.1. Classification (GTDB taxonomy): domain Bacteria; phylum Pseudomonadota; class Alphaproteobacteria; order RF32; family CAG-239; genus CAJLXD01. The sequence continues at coordinate 248,984 of CASZWJ010000001.1, read as the reverse complement.
TAACAGATTAGAGGCTTAAAAAATAATTGTAAAGCGCTAAATGCAACAAAAGGTCCTTCTTAAAAGAAGAACCTTTTGTTTCTCACTCAAGTCATTTTTTCAGGCGCAAAACCGGACGTACATAAAATTTGTAGTCACATTTGCATCCGTTAGAAAGATTTGCCCCGAAGCGTAAGTACCATGCAAATAATTCGCCGAACAAAGATTCTGACTGCAGATATGCTTCACACCATGTCGGGCTGTCCAGATTTTCAGCGCCAATCTCATGCAAAGCAGCCGCCAAATCTTGCGTACCTGCCTCAACGTCCTTTTTCCATTCCGGCATAATCGGACAAAGTTCCGCCTGAATACCATTAATAACAAGCGTTTGGCAATAAGCCTCGGCATCTCTCCAGTTCATTTTTTCCGGCGACGTCTGCTTCAAGATAACAAAATCGCCATAAATCAAACCGACAACTTCTCCCGTTTTATTATTATAGTAACGGTCAAAATGCCTGTCCGCATTTTTTTTCGCATTCAAAGCCGAAAGAACTTCATCGGCAATGTCATGTTTTTTAATCTGAATTAACACAGATTCAACAATTTTGTTTTTATCCATAAGATTTGATTTAAGAAATGATTAAAATAAAAATATAAACTCTCAAAAATGATATTTTGACATAATGCTTAATACTGATAATCAAAATTTGGTATAAACTACCATACTGCGCACATCATGTAAACAGGCAAAATCATCTGCATTACATTTATAAGGGGCAATATTTATTCATCGCCATTATATTGACAAAAAGTTCGAAAACGCCTATTCTGCAGCTCCAATAAACATTATTAATCTAAACTTTATATTTATGAACGTATTATCTATTATTGCGATTATCGCATCAGTTTTGGCCGGAATGGTTTGGGTCTTTTCAATAGTAGCAATAGTCCCTTATCCGAAAATCACCCCCCGATCTTCCGCTTTGAAACAACTTTGGTATAAAGCAATTGATTGGCTTGATTTAGATGAAGCGCCTGCATGGCGGCGGATTTTATTCAAAATCTTATTTTCCGTTCTGATTATGACAGCTCTCTGCTGTGGATTTTATGGAAACTATAGCTCTCTTGCTCCGGAAAACAGAAGCTTTATCAATGCATTGATTGCCATTATCATCACCTTTATATCATTCGGTTTAATTTTTGTTGGCTGCATAGGAATAGCCCATCCTATAAAAACATTATCAGCCAACTATTTCAAGTTAGATTGCTGCGATACTGATGATTATGAATCAGGTTACAAAAACAGATTAAGAAATTGCATCGCCTTAAACAGTATCATTCTTTGCCTTTGGATAGCGGTTTTCGTCGTTTGTCTTTATGTATTGAATGACTGCAACGTTTTTGTGATAATTGCACTGTCTACCCTGATAGCAATTGTTCTATGCATTATCTTAACCTTTTTGACATGTATCTGTTTTGTGCTCTTTTTGCTTATTAAGTATACCATTGTCATTCCGTTTTTTTGCTATATCAAATGGCTGAAAAATTAACAAAAGCTTCGTGTCTTATCCAACAGATACGAAGCTTTTTTAACTTTAAACAAACAAGAAAGCCGAAATCCTGTTCCGGATTTCGGCTTTCTGAAATTTTGTTCTGAAAGAACGGTTAAGCAAAACTCAAATTACTTGAGTTCAACTTTAGCACCGGCAGCTTCCAATTTCTTTTTGATTTCTTCAGCTTCAGCTTTCGGAGCACCTTCTTTAACAGTCTTCGGAGCACCGTCAACCAAGTCTTTAGCTTCTTTCAAGCCCAACTGGGTAATAGCACGGATTTCTTTAATAACGTTAATTTTGTTTGCACCGGCATCAGCCAAGATAACATCAAATTCATCTTTTTCTTCAGCAGCAGCGGCACCGGCAGCACCACCGGCAGCAACAGCAACGGCAGCAGCGGCAGAAACGCCCCATTTTTCTTCTAACATTTTAGACAAGTCAGCAGCTTCCATAACAGTCAAAGCTGACAATTCATCAACTAATTTGGCTAAATCGGCCATATTTTTTCTCCAAATAAATAAATTAAATCAAATTAAAAATCTTATTACTCATTCGCTTACCATTTTTTGTTTTAGGTGAGGTAATGCGCCGTAGATTTTGAGCGAAGTGTACACAAACAGTACACGAGCGAAAAATCCACAAGCAGAACCCGCATAAAACGAAAAATAACTAAGCAGCTTCTTTTTCGCTGTAAGCCTTGGTAACTCTTGCCAACTGAGCGGCAGGAGCCTGCAGCAAACCGATGATTTTGGCTCTGAGCTCGTCCATAGAAGGAATAGCAGCCAATTTTTTGATTTCTTCAACGGAGAGAACACCTGTTCCCATAGCACCGCCGACAACAATCAGTTTTTCATTGGTTTTAGCAAATTCAACACAAGCTTTGCATGCAGAAATCGGATCATTGGCGAAAGCAATAGCTGTCGGGCCTTTGAATAAATCGATCAAATTTTCAAAGTTTGTGCCTTTAAGAGCCAGACGAGTAATGCGATTTTTAGTAACTTTAAAGCCAGCACCTACTTTTCTGATATTGTCACGCAGTTCTGAAACTTCTGCAACCGTCAAACCTTTGTAGTGAGAAACGACAACGATTTCAGATTTTGTGAACAATTCATTCAGTTCGCTGAGCAATTGTGCTTTTTCTTCGCGATTCACTTATTGTCTCCAAATAAACATCATATTCATGATGCATTTCAACACATTTCCGCTATTGAAAAAACAGATTACTCTGCCCCTCAATAACGGGACCTAATCTGTCCAGGAGAAAAAAGATATTAAATATTTCTCTACTCCCGTCTATGCAGGATATTTAGGGCTTGCGCCACCTGCAGTCTTGGACAGTTTTTTCAAGAGGGTTGATATCATCTCTGCTCTTGAAGAGCGGGTGGTGATGAGTCCACCACCCAAAACTTTTCTTGCACCCCAATCAACTCAAAGCAAAGGCTTTGGAAGATTGTTGTGCTGCGCCGTAGATTTTGAGCGAAGTGTACAATTAAAGGTACATGAGCGAAAAATCTACAAGCATGACAGCAATATTACAAAGCCGACACGTCGACTTTGATGCCGACACCCATAGTGCTGCTCAAAGAAACTTTCTTCATATAAGTACCTTTGGCACCTGTGGGTTTAGCTTTAACGATAGCGTCAATAAAGGTTTTTGCGTTATCATAGATTTGCTCTTCGCTGAAAGAAGCCTTAGCAACACCTGCGTGAACAATACCGTTCTTTTCAACACGATATTGAACTTCACCGGCTTTGGCTTTCTTAACGGCATTAGCGACATCTGTCGTAACAGTACCCAATTTCGGGTTCGGCATCAAGCCTTTAGGACCCAAAACGCGGGCAACTTTACCGGCCAATCCCATCATGTCGGGAGTAGCGATGCAGCGGTCAAAATCAACTTTACCGGAAAGGATAGAATCAATCAGGCTTTCTGCGCCGACAATATCAGCACCGGCAGCTTTAGCTTCATCAGCTTTTTCACCCTGAGCCAAAACAGCAACGCGAACGGTTTTGCCGTTGCCATGAGGCAAAGAGCATACGCCGCGAACCATTTGGTCAGCATGTTTCGGATCAACGCCGAGGTTAATTGCAACATCAATGGTTTCGTCAAATTTTGCAGTTGCATTTTCTTTAACGATTTTAACAGCGTCTTTCAGAGTATAAGCCTGATTTTTATCAACTGTTTTATATGCGTTTACGATTCTTTTTCCCTGCATTGTCCTACTCCACTACCTTGATGCCCATAGAATATGCCTGGCCTTTTACCATGTTCATAGCTGCTTCAACAGTAGAGCAGTTCAAATCAGGCAATTTAGCTTCAGCAATTTCTTTAACCTGAGCCATTGTAATCTGACCGGCAACAACCTTAGTCGGTTCTTTAGAACCGCTTTTAACATTGGCAGCCTTTTTAATATAGTAGCTGACCGGAGGAAGTTTGGTTACAAATGTGAAGGATTTATCTTCAAAAGCCGTGATAACGACAGGAACAGGAATACCCGGTTCCATCTTCTGAGTAGCAGCGTTAAACTGTTTGCAGAAATCCATGATGTTCAAGCCTTTTTGGCCCAAAGCAGGACCGACCGGAGGAGAAGGGTTAGCTTTGCCTGCCGGAATCTGAAGCTTGATTAAACCTAAAATCTTCTTTTTAGACTTAGCCATTATATACCTCTTATTCGGGTTCGTGGTGCTGACCATGGCTGGTCTCCCACGAATTATGTTAATAAAATTTACGATTCGTAACCTTAAAAGGCAGAATCTGCCCTTTAAGAGTCGCCCCTGTATACCACAAACGATTCAATTTGCAAGCATTTTTTTACATTATTACGTTTCAACCCCTTGATTAGAGTCACAAAAAATTTAACACGCGAATATTTTTCGGCATTTTGTCTATTTTTCTTGAAAGCCATAAAAAAATATGTTATAAAGAGAATCAATGAAAAATTATTATGGATAAGTTTCTGTTCGGGATTACTCGGTTTCATAATAATTTTGCTTGAGTATTAACCCCTAAAAATAAAAGCTATGACAACCTCAAATGAAAAAAGGCAGGCGTTCAAAATTAACAGCGTCTTCCCGGCCGTCATTTCGCAAATTAAAGATGACCGCGTCTTTTTTGAAATCACGCGTGTGATTACGACCAAAAGAGGCACACAAACCGTCACCGAAAACGCTGCATTCTTTGTCAAAGGCCACCGCTTTAACCCGCATCTGGTCTTTCGCAAAGGACAAGACATTTCGGTCGTTGTCAACAAAATCTGCAAGCCGCCGAAAAACTTCTACGGACTGACTTACCTTGTCACTCCGGCAATGCTGCCCGCGGACGAATATATCGCCCTGCACCCGATCGGCAGCCGAGTTTCCGGCACCATTACAGAAATTCACGGCGCTACCATGACCGTGCTTCTGGCAGAAAACGTTCTGGTTGTAACCAAACGTTGCCGCCATGCCCGCACAGGAAGGGCTGTCGATTGCAAAATTGACAACTTCCGCCGCCAGAAAATAGTTCTGCGCGTATTGGCATAAAATTTAGTATTTAACCCATAAAGCCTCAACTTCCGTTGGGGCTTAAATTTTGTAGACTAAATCAAAAATTCTGCTATCCTATGCCTATCTTTATATCTATAAGAACGGAGAATAAAGCATGGAGCAGAAAACTTACCGCTGCATCGGCGTCATGACCGGAAATTCTTTAGACGCCGTTGATGTCGTCCTGACCGAGTTTGACGGACAATCAATAAAAGACATATGCGGATTAAGTATTGATATTCCGATTGAAACCGGAAACCGTTTTCGCCAGTTAAAATTCATGCTTGCTCAAAATGGCGGAGATATAGACCGCATTGCCGGCAACAAGGAAAACCGATTTGATGAAATTCACGACAATTACATCAAGCTGGTTGCCGACACCATTTTACAACTCCTGGAACAAAATCACATTTCCAAAGAAACGATTGACATGATAGGGTTTCACGGACAAACCTGCGCCCACTGCCCACCGTCAATAGCAAACAGCCGCGACCCGAGACAGATTTATACCCTGCAAATCGGCAGCGGGCAAATGCTGGCAGACCTTACAGGCATTCCCGTCGCTTTTGATTTCCGTTCTGACGATATTATGAACCTTGGCGAAGGCGCACCGCTCGCTCCAATCCACAACCGCCATATAGCCAACGATTTAATCAGCAAAGAAATTTTTCCGGTCGCATTCTGCAACGGCGGCAACACCGGCAATATTGCCGTCATCACCAAAGACAAAATAACCGGCAAAGAAATCGTATTGGGATGGGATACCGGCCCGTTCAACCATTTCATCGATTTGTTGATGAGGGAAGAAAAAAATCTTCCCTGCGATTTAGACGGAGAAACAGGGAAACGAGGCAAAGTAAATTACCGTTTGCTGCGGTTGCTTTTTGAAAACGCCGTCCAGACCCATAACCGCGAAAATTTCATCTTGCTCCCGCCGCCCAAATCTTCCGACCCGGCTTGGTACCGCGCAATCCCGGAATTGCTGGACAGAAGCTTTCCGTTTGCCGACCGCGTCCGTACGGCAGAATTTTTCAGCGCTTATATCTTCGCTTACAACCTGGCTTTTATTTCCGAGAATTACGATTTCCCCAAATACTTTCTGGTTTTTGGCGGCGGCTGGAGAAATCCGGTCGTTTATAATGATTTCAAAAACTTGCTGGCCGGTAAAGTTGAGGTTTTGCCCGAACATCAAAAACAATTTAACAAAATTTTCACGCCGCAGCCAAATGTCGAATGGTCCGATTTTTACGGCTATAACGGCAAATATATGGAAGCCCGCATTTTTGCCGACATGGCCAAATGCAAATTGACAAACGAACCTTTTTCTTATCCTGAAACGACCGGCTGCCTCAGGCCGACCGTCGGCGGCATCATTGCCACACCCGGCGGCAAAAACAAACAACGCTGGTCCAGAGCTGCCTCTGGTTGGTACAAAGACTAACCTTCATAACAAAAAGCCCCGCCGATTGCGGGGCTTTCATATCTTCATTTCTCAAACTATACTTTCTCGACCTGAGAAAATTCCAACTCAACCGGAGTAGAACGTCCGAAAATAGAAACAGAAACTTTCAAACGTGTCTTTTCAACATCGACCTCTTCAACCAAACCGATGAATGATGCAAACGGACCGTCATTAACGCGAACCTGCTCGCCGACTTCGTAATCGACAACTGTCTGCGGGCGTTCAATACCTTCCTGCATTTGGGTAATAATGCGCTGAGCCTCAGCCTCGGTAATCGGGAAAGGCTTATTGCGGCTGCCTAAAAAGTTGGTTACTTTCGGATTATTTTTAATCAAATGCCAAGCATCATCGGTCATAATCATTTTAACCAAGATATAACCGGGGAAGAATTTGCGCTCAGAACTGACTTTGGCACCTTTTTTAACTTCAACGACTTCTTCTGTCGGGACCAAAATATCAAGAATTTTATCTTCCATTTTTTTCAAAACGGCTTGTTCTTTGATTGATTCGGAAACTTTTTTCTCCGAACCGGAATGAACATTTACAACATACCAACGAGCGTCCATAAAACTATTCTCCCAGACCTAAAACTAATTTGACGACCCAACCGAGAATCTGGTCTACAAAAAAGAAAAACGTAGAAGCAATGGCCACGATAATCATAACCATAATAGAAGTTTTAATCACTTCGTTTTTTGTCGGCCAGGTAACCTTTTTAACCTCTTGTTTAACTTGCCTGTAAAACTGCAATGGACTTACTTTTGCCATGGTTGAATTCATCCTATTTTTTAATAAATTAAAACCGTCTTTAGCCGATTCTCTCTGCAACAGCTGCCAAAATACGGATACGCGGCAACAATCGCGCCGAAACCGACCGATTTACCGGAAACATAAACTATAATTTGCCACAATGCAACATTATTTTTAGACTTTGCCGATTTTTATCAGCCGCTCCGGCCGTTTCCGCCTGCTCAGAGAATCAGTTTTCCCTTCTCAAAGGTTGGGAATATATGTTCATTGAAGCTTAAATCTGCCCAGCGCCATTTCTTAAACAGAAACGGCGCTTTGCAAATCGCCGACACCCACAAAAATTATTTTGACAAATTTCGTCTTGAAGACGGCATAAAATTATGCTATAGTTGGAACGTTGGATATTGGAAATTATAAAACATTCAATCTAAAAGCGCATAAAAACCATGACATTAAAAAAAATGAATTGGAACGAGGTCATTCCGTTCTCATATAAAGAAAACAAAGAGATTAAATCTGCCTTTGAACCCATTATATCTCAGACATTAAAGAACGCAAAAAAAAGTGACAAGCCATGCCTTGTCCATATGTTGGGAATCCCCGGATCAGGAAAATCAACTTTCTGGAAAAAGAACAAAAACCTTTTTTCCGATTATGTATTTGTCAGCTTCGATGATGTTATGGATAAACTGCCGACTTATCACAAAGACTCTTCATCTTTGGGCTTGAAAGAGGCATTTGCCCGTTGGGAAATTCCAAGCCGAATTGCCGGCTATGAGTTATTAACAAGAGCCATAAAACAAAAAAAGAACATCTTTTTAGATCATAGCGGCACTCCGGAACTTCATCTTGCGCTCATGCAAGAAGCAAAAAAAGCCGGCTACAAAACTAAAATGTATTACCTAAAATGCGATGTCAATACAGCTCTGGAAAGAGTTTCTGCCCGCGAGCAGGAAATTCAGCGCCACACTCCGCGCGAACTGATTATCAAACGAGCCCCGCTCGTTCAAAAAAGAGCCAAACAATTCAAACAGATTGTCGACGAATTTATTGAAGTCTGAATAATCTTCCGCATTTCAAGAAAAAAACAGTTCCGCTTAAACACCGGAACTGTTTTTTTATTTCCCTCAGCCGCTAGAAAAAACTCACCTTAAAACAATTTTATCCTGAACGGCAAAACACATAGGACAATCCACGATTTTTTTTACAGATAAACATTATATATTGGAGAAATACTTATAATATATAAACTTTCCTAAATATAGAAAAAATGGAACAACAACAGCAAAATTTGCTTTCTTTATATTATCCTTCACCTTTCGTAAAGCATAAACAGAGGGTACAATTAAGATAATCAACGCAATGAATATAAGTGCAGTACAATTTACTGAGCAAATTGTTTCGCCCTCTCTTTTCATTGTCCCGTCTACAGTTAAATTATTTTTTCTTTGGTACGTTTTGATTCCTTCAAATAATTCATTATCGGGATATCAGGTCATTCCATAAGACGGCGTATCATAAGCCCCGAATTTTTTAAGATAAGTTTTAAGCGGAATCATATCTTCTTCAGCAACTGCAGAAAATGTAGCAACATCTTTATTAAGATTAAAAATTGACATTATATTTCCTTTCTTACATAACAGTCATTTAAAAACAAAAAAACCGCCGGAATTAACCAACGGTTTAAATAAAAAAATCACCTGAAATTTAGATACACTACCCCCAAGTGATAATTGTAAGCCACTAGAATATCTACAAATTGCAAGCGAATATTTTATTTTTAAACAGCTTTTAGAATATTGTTTTATTTAATTTCTGCAATCATACCAACAAGTCCACACATCTCATTGAGAAAAATTATTCCCGAAAATAGTTCAGAATAAATTTTATTAGCACATTGATTTATAAGAATACTTATCTAGGAAAGTCGTGTGACTACCCGAAAACTACACTTTCACAGCGACCTCACACGGACTCGGTTAAATGCTTGTTTTATAAAAGAAAAACCGCTCTCTCGGACGGTTTATCTTGAGTGGCAGGGGCAGACGATTGGCTGCGCTTCCGCTTCGCCGACCTTGTTTGCTTGCTCGTCCCTCGCAACCGGCGTTCTCTGCCCGCCTGCAAACTGCGGTTCAAACTCACTCCCTCGTGAGTTCTCACCAACCGCCCCTAAATGCCAATAAAAAAGCCCGCCTAAAGCGGACTTTTTTATTGGCAGGGGCAGTAAGATTCGAACTCACGACATTCGGTTTTGGAGACCGACGCTCTACCAACTGAGCTATACCCCTAACATAAAATTCAAGCTCACTTGAGCTTGTGATTTATTAGATACACAACTCTGATAAATAAATCAAGTCTTTTTTTATTTATCCGAACGAAAAAAGGGCGGTTTAACACCGCCCTCACCTTACATAATTTTTCGCACAATCTGCGCCGGCGTCAACTCATAACGCTCTAGCAATTCCGCCACCGGAACCCTGTCCGTAAATTCTTTATAAGCGCCGAAGTTATAAACCTTGACCGGTTTATCGCCATAAAATGCGGCAACTTTCTCGCCAAATCCGCCGGCAAGAACACCATCCTCCAAGGTAACAACAATATTATGGTTTTCAACCAAAGAAGAAAGCATATCTTCGTCAAGTGCCGTGGTAAAACGCGGATTGATAATTGTCGCTTCAATACCTTTTTCTTTCAATAATTCTGCCGTATCTTCCGCAAGTTTAAGGAAATTTCCCAAACCTAGTAACGCAACTTTTGAACCTTTCTTCAGCATTTCAAATTTATTAAGTTCAATATCCTGTTTGGGTTCATAAATCAGATTTTGAGAAATATCCGCCGGAGTTCTGATAACGACCGGAAAATCTTTTTGAGCAAAAGCCCAATCCAGCATACGGATTGCTTCACTCTTGCAGCTTGGCGCCAAACCGACCAAATTTGGAATACTGCTAATCATTGCAATATCAAAAATAGATAAATGCGTCACATCCATACCTGTTATTCCGCAGTTTTCAAGAACTATCACTGCCGGACTTTTATTTAAACATAAATCCTGAGACAACTGGTCATAAGTTCTCTGGATAAAACCGCCGAAAAACAAACCGACCGGCTTCAAACCCGATTTTGCCATACCGGAAATAAATGCAATCAGATGCTCTTCCGCTATGCCGACATCAAAGAAATTATCAGGATGTCTGCTACGAAAATCACGCATACAAACCGCACCGGGCGTACCGGCATTCACAACAGCCAGCGACTTATCCTGCCGAACTCTGTTTTCCAAATAATCGGCAACAATACTGCCATATGATTCGCCGCCGTTAAAAGGCAAAAGCTTGCCGCTCTCCACATCAAAAGGCAACGACCAATGGAATGCTTCCTTATTTTCCTCTGCCGGACGATATCCGTTGCCCTTAAGCGTATGGATATGAACAACTACCGGATGGTCAATATCTTTCACTTTCATCAGTTCCGTTATCAACTTGACAACATCATTGCCTTCTTCCACATACCGATAATCAAATCCGAGCGCTTTGAAATAATTATCCTGCGCAGCTCCTTTTGTTTCGCGCAGTTTCGACAGATTGCCATACAAGCCGCCATAGTTTTCTGCAATTGACATTTCATTATCATTGACAATCACGATAAAGTTTGATTTGAAATCGCCGGCATTGTCCAACCCTTCAAAAGCTTCGCCTCCGGAAAGTGAACCATCACCGATTATTGCAATAACATTATGCTTTTCGCCCTTAAAGTCACGGGCCTTCGCCAAGCCTGCTGCCAAACTGACAGAGGTAGATGTATGTCCGACGGTAAAAATATCATGCTCGCTTTCTTGTGGCGCCGTATAACCGGAAATTTCGCTGAATTTTGTTTCGTCATAAAATCCGGCAGCGCGTCCGGTCAACATCTTATGCGGATAACTCTGATGGCTGACATCCCAAACCATTTTATCAACCGGAGAATTAAAAACATAATGCAAAGCAACAGTCAATTCGATAACGCCCAAATTCGGCCCTACGTGCCCGCCTATCCTACTGACACGGTTCAGAACAGCGCTTCGCATTTCTTCGCACAATTCATTAAGCGCCATAAATGACAAATCTTTAACATCTTTAGGAGAGTTAATCGTTTTCAAAACTTCATAATCAGCCATAGTTCTTCCTTTTATAAAATTAAATTACAGCAACTATAATCTTTAGAGCTTACTCTAAGTCAAGTACTTTTTACCCTAATCCCGCCGCAAAAAATAGACAAAAAAATATTTGCACAAAAACAAAAAATATGTTAAGTTATATTTACAAAACTTCTTATTAACCTTATAAAAAATAAATTATCTATGAACAAATTCATTAAAAAGCTCTTTGGTTTCTTCCGTAATAACACCTTTGAGCGTCTCAGAACCGCTGTTGAAAACGATAACATACAAAAAGCATACAAAATTCTGTCCACAAAAACAGTCGATGTGAACCAGAAAATTTATGATGAAATTCCCCCCCTTCCGCATGAATCCGGAAAGCACGTTATCGAAACATGCTTGCTCCAAAAGGCTAAATCAGATCCGATGCAACGCCTTTTGCAGCACTTCGGCGCTCTCGGCATTATGGAACTTTATACAATCTGGAGCAACGAAGAACATGAAAAAAAGCACCAAGAGCTGCGTCAGGAAGAAGAAGAAAGAAAACGCAAAGAAAAGCAATTAAAGCTAAAAACCGAAACGAACAATCAATTTCTGAATTCGGTACTTCGTTAAAATTCTCCTCATCTTCTCCTCAAAACCAATCAAGAGCTGCGATTGCAGCTCTTTTTTTGTAATAAAAATATCACACAGAAACAAAAACAAATTGCTTTCAATCAATTGAATTTGAAATCAAAGCAACAATCCCCTATCGGCAATCTGCTCTCCGTTAGACACTTTTCTAAAAGCTCACAGTCTGCTGCTTATCGCATGAGAAACAAAGTGATTGAAACTCTCCCCTCAAGACAAATTAAAAACAGGCATTTAAGATAATATCCAAACAAAAGACGGCTTTTTTTTCAGAAAGTCGTCTTTTACCTTAGGAACTGAAAGACTCAACCTTTTTAATGAGGATGCGGAGACTCGTTCAGACTGAGTAAAAAAAGAGAGAAAATCCGGTGTCCAAAAACATACATGAATTTTCTCCCTTTGCATTTTTTATTCTGCTTCAATTTCTTAAAACATCATAAACTGCGTGGGCTGCCCCATTGATTTTCGATAATATACCCAATCAAAATTCTTAAATAGGTTGCAATCCGATATTTGAGATCAGTAGAAACAAAAAAGAAGAGAGAAAATCCTAGGCTTCTACTCTCTTTCTAAAAGTTTGAGATTTGAGGCTTATAGCGTGAAAAACAAAGCGGCCGAAATTCTGGTGTGTGAATTTTCCCCCTCACGCAATCTCATAGAAGCTCGATAGAACGAGCGAATAGAAGTAAAAATGAAAAAGCTGAAAATCCTAGTGTACATAAGCGTACATGAATTTTCAGCTTTTTCTATTTTTTACGATTAGTCGCCGTTATTGCGAGCTTCTCGGATTATTTCAAGATTTTAGAAACAACGCCGGCACCGACAGTACGACCACCTTCACGGATTGCGAAACGAAGACCTTCGTTCATAGCAATCGGGTGAATCAATTTTGCTGTCATGGTGATGTTATCGCCAGGCATTACCATTTCTGTTCCGGCAGGAAGTTCAATTGAACCGGTGACGTCTGTCGTACGGAAATAGAACTGAGGACGATAGTTGCTGAAGAACGGTGTATGACGGCCGCCTTCTTCTTTCGTCAGAATATAGCATTCGCAAGTGAAGTCTGTATGCGGGGTAATTGTTCCCGGTGCTGCCAAAACCTGGCCGCGTTCAACTTCTTCTCTCTTCGTACCGCGCAAAAGTACACCGATGTTGTCGCCGGCTTCGCCTTCGTCCAACAATTTGCGGAACATTTCGATACCGGTACAGGTCGTTTTCTGGGTCGGTCTGATACCTACGATTTCAATATCATCACCTACATGCAAGACACCGCGTTCGACACGGCCGGTAACTACCGTACCACGGCCGGAAATGGAGAATACGTCTTCAATCGGCATCAAGAACGGCTGATCTTTCGGACGTTCCGGCTGCGGAATGTAGCTGTCTACTGCTTTCATCAATTCAATAATGGAATCATGGCCGATCGTTTTGTCGCCGTTTTCCAATACTGCCAAAGCTGAACCTTTGATAATCGGAATTTCATCGCCCGGGAAGTCATAAGAGCTCAACAGGTCGCGGATTTCCATTTCTACCAAGTCCAACAATTCAGGATCGTCTACCTGGTCTACTTTGTTCATGTAAACAACCAATGCAGGAACGCCTACTTGGCGAGCCAACAAGATATGTTCACGAGTTTGCGGCATCGGACCGTCGGCTGAAGATACAACCAAGATACCGCCGTCCATCTGAGCGGCACCGGTAATCATGTTTTTAACATAGTCGGCGTGGCCCGGGCAGTCTACGTGTGCATAGTGACGATTCGGGGTTTCATATTCTACGTGTGAGGTAGAAATGGTGATACCGCGTGCTTTTTCTTCAGGCGCTTTATCAATCTGATCATAAGCTGTGAAGCTTGCGCCGCCTTCTTCTGCCAATACTTTTGTGATTGCTGCCGTCAAGGTCGTCTTACCATGGTCTACGTGACCAATCGTGCCAATGTTGCAGTGCGGCTTGCTCCGCTCAAATTTCTCTTTTGCCATTGTATAAATATCCTAATTGTTTATGTTGTTAGAACGATTCGAAAAGGGGGAAATTTTTGGAGCGGGTGAGGGGAATCGAACCCCCGTCATAAGCTTGGAAGGCTTCTGCTCTACCATTGAGCTACACCCGCTTAATTTGCCTCTTATCGAGAGTAAACCTGAAACCGAATGGTGGAGGGGGATGGATTCGAACCATCGTAGACTAAGTCGACGGATTTACAGTCCGTTGCATTTGACCGCTCTGCCACCCCTCCGATAAAACGAAATTCAGGAGTGAGGAACATTCCTCTTGATATTCACTAACAGGCAAATAATCGTATTTTGCCGTGTTTGTCAACCCCTTTTTTACTAAACGGCCAAATTATTTTCATATTGTGAATAAAAGCGGCCGCTTCTTTTTTCTTTTTATTAACTTCTGGCAGTTAAAATTGAACAAAATATTCATGGAGAAAAAAATGAATTCCATAGCCTTAACCGAAAAAAGAAATCCGGAAACCGCCGATATTGACTTAATGGGCGGCGCCGAAATTGCAAAAACCTTAAATCGCGAGGATAAAAAAGTCGCGGAAGCGATTGAAAAAGTAACGCCGCAAATCGGCGAAGCGATAGAACTGATTGCCGAAGCATTCCGTAACGGCGGACGCCTTGCCTATTTCGGCGCCGGAACCTCGGGGCGCCTCGGCGTTTTAGACGCTTCCGAATGCTGGCCGACCTTCGGCGTCGAACACGGCATGGTCTGCGGCTATATTGCCGGCGGCGACAAAGCGCTGCGTTTTTCTATCGAAAACTCCGAAGACAATCCCGAACTCGGCTTAGAAGATTTAGCCTCTTTCAACCCGACACAAAACGATATTGTCGTAGGCATTTCTGCCAACGGCGGCCCGCGCTATGTGTTGGCAATATTGGAAGAATCCCGCAAACGCGGCATCAAAACAATCGGCATATCCTCAAATCCGGAAGCAAAACTCAAAGAGTTTTCCGATATTTTCATCAACCCTGTTGTCGGAGAAGAACCGATAACCGGTTCCTCGCGCATGAAATCGGGCACCGCACAAAAAATGATATTAAACATGCTTTCGACCGGCGCCATGATTCGCATTGGAAAAACTTATGAAAACTATATGATCGACGTGCGCATGGTAAATGAAAAACTTATTGACCGCGGCTGCCGCATTGTTTCCGAAATAGCAAAAATACCATATGAGAAAGCGGAAAAATACATTGCCGCCAGCGGCAAAAACGTCAAGACAGCCTGTGTTATGGCAATAAAAGGCGTAAGCAAAGAACAGGCGGAAAAACTTTTACAAAACGCCGGCGGCATTTTGCGCAAAGTCATCAGTTAAAATAAAAATAGAAAATTAAGATTTTTACATTAAAATATCAAAAAAATTAAACAACTGAGGAATACCATGTCAAAAAACCGCAATAACAATTCAAACAACGCTGCCGGAAGCATTCTTTACGGACGCCATCCGGTTATGGCCGTTCTCAACAACCCGCGCCGCCGCGTCAGTAAAATCCTCTGCACCAAAGACAATTTTGACGAAATAAAAGCCGTCTGCCAACAAAACAAAATCAATACCGGCATTATCAACACCGTCGACAAAAAAGAAATCGACAGAGTTTTGCCGCGTGACGCCGTACATCAGGGATTCGCGGTATATTGCAGCGAATTGGAAGATTATTCGTTAGAAGATATCTGTATCATGGCCGACCAGAAAAACCGCTGCCATATCCTGATTCTTGATCAGGTAACCGACCCGCAGAATATTGGTGCGATTATCCGTTCCTGCGTTGCATTTGATACATTGGCCCTTATTTTACAGGATAAAAATTCTCCGGCAGAAACCGGAACCATGGCAAAAGCTTCTGCCGGCACAATCGAACACCTGCCGATTTGCCGCGTCACCAACTTGTCGCGCGCCATTCAGCAGCTTAAAGACGCCGGCTTTTGGACAATCGGCATGGACGGCTATGCCGAAACTTATATTGATGAAATCAACAAGTCAGGGAAAACGGCCATCATTATGGGATCCGAAGGCAAAGGCATGCGACGTCTGGTAGAAGAAAGCTGCGACATGACGGTCAAACTGCCCATATCCGAAAAAGTTGAAAGCTTGAATGTCTCAACCGCCGCGGCAATAGCTTTATATGAAATAAATAAAAAATAAAAACGGAGAATATCATGCATTTAATGGCATTGCGTACCAAAATAATTTTACTGGCCGTTGCCGTGATAACCGCATTGGCAACGATTTTTGCCGCAACTTATCAGCCCAGACGCACGGAAACAATTGCCCGCCCGCTTATAAAAATCAATGCATATCTTCCCCTCTCCGGCCCCAATGCCCGTGTAGGGCTTGCGGCAAAAAACGCCATGCAGCAGATTATCAACGACAGCGCGGCAAAAGTCCGTTACAAATACGATATTCTTTTCAAAGACAGTAATACCGATACAACACAGGATAAAAATTCCGCCAAAGCAGATATCCGTGTGGAGTTTGCACCGGAACCCCGCGCCACTTTGGCAATAAATGCCGAAACGCCCGAAAAATTTATCATTCACAGCCCCTACAAGCAGATCTCGGACTTATTTGTCAAAGATTTAAGCCGGCGCAGCTTCAAAAACATCGGCTTTATCACAGCAGCCCAAGGTGACTACCGCTCTCTCGCCCAAACATTTAAAAATGCCCTGCCTGATACTTATGGCCTGGCCGGCGCCGTCATTCATCCCGGACAAAATGATTTCGGAACGCTGATTAACCTCCTGCGCAACAACGACACCGATTTATTCCTGCTTGTCGGAGCTCCGTCAGAAATTGATGTTTTAACAGAACAGCTGCATGACAACGGCATCAGCAATTTTAACATTTCAACACTTTACACGGTTGACGTAACCGACAATCCCAAACTTTACGACAACACGCGTTCTGCCGGCTCTGTTGCAGGCGCCTACGATGCCGAGCTGGCCGGAACAGCCCTGAAAACCCTTATCGGCGCTTACGAAAAAAATTTCAAAAAAGATTTATTGCCCGCCCCCAAAACAATCAGCGGCTATATTTCGAAAAACAATGCAAAAGACGGAATTATTGCCGTTCCTTCCGCAATAAAAGCAGTCCGTGACGGTCAAATAACGTCAATAAAGGAATAAGCCATGCAGACATCTCTCCGAATTAAAAATCTGAACAAAAATTTTGGCAGTCTCCATGCCGTCAATGATTTAAGCTTTAAAGCCCAAACCGGAGAAATAATAGCCATTCTCGGTCCAAACGGCGCCGGAAAATCAACCCTGATGAATATGATTACCGGATTTTTAGCTCCAAGTTCCGGAGAAATTTTAGTCTGCGGTAAAAACATCGGCGAAAATGCGCTCGAAGCAAAAAAACACATCGGTTTCTTGCCGGAAGGCTCTCCGCTCTATCCTGACTTAAACGTCCGCACTTTTTTAAATTACATGGCGGAATTAAGAGGTTTTTACGGCAAAGACAAAGCCAAACGCGTCAATGCCGTTGCAGAAACCGCCAAAATCACAAATATTATGGATCAGAAAATAGAAACTCTTTCCAAAGGCTACTTGCGACGCGTGGGTTTTGCGCAAAGCATTTTATCCGACCCCGAAATTTTGCTGCTGGACGAACCGACGGACGGGCTTGATCCCAATCAAAAAGAACATATGCGCAACCTGATAAAAGAAATGGGAAAAGACAAAACCATTCTTATTTCAACCCATTTATTGGAAGAAGCGGAATCAATCGCAACCCGCATCCTCTTAATAAACAAGGGCCGAATACTTGTCGACGGAACTTTGAAAGATATTCTTTTTAAAGCGGATGCGCAAACATTGGAACAGGCTTTCAAAAAATTGACTGCAGGAGACAAATAATGAAAAATTTATGGATTGTCACCAAAAACGAATTAATCCGTTACTTTACTTCTCCGCTGGCATATGTTTATTTAATCGCCTTTTTGCTGCTCAACGGCTCTTTTGCGATATATTTCGGCAATTTCTTTGACCGTGGGCAAGCCTCGCTGCTGCCGATGTTCTCTTATCAGCCATGGCTTTATCTGCTGTTTCTGCCCGGTATATCAATGCGTTTGTGGTCCGAAGAATTCAGAACCAAAACCATTGTCCAGATTATGACCATGCCGGTTTCTACCGCCAATCTCGTTTGGGGCAAATTTTTTGCGTCTTGGATTTTCTCTGGCTTAGCTTTGCTTCTGACTTTTCCTTTTTGGATTACGGTAAACCTGCTGGGATCTCCTGACAATTCCGTCATTGCCGTCAGCTATATCGGCAGCTGGATTCTTGCCGGCTGCATGCTTGCCATTTCCCAAACGATGTCTGCCCTCACCAAAAATCAGGTTATCGCCTTGGTTCTGGCTGTTATCGCCAACTTGCTGTTCATGCTCAGCGGTTTGGAATACGTTTTGTCTTTCTTCCGCTTGTTTGCGCCGCTCTCAATCGTTGATATGATAGCCTCATTCAGCTTTGAAACCCACTTTTTCACAATCAGCCGCGGCTTGGTTGAAGCACGCGATATTATCTTTTTTGCCTCAATTATTCTGCTGTTCAATTTTACAACCGTAATTATTGTCAGCTTTAGAACGGCAGGCACCGCCAGTTTCTTAAAATCCACCAGCCGCAATTATTATCTGCTGGTATTCTTATTCCTTTTGCTCGGCTTTATAGGGCTTAATCTGATAGCCAATAACTTAACCCGCTCTGTCCAATATGACTTTACCGAAGAAAAAATATTCACGCTGACGGATACCACGCGCAAAACATTAAAAAACCTGCCGGAACCCATAACCGTCAAACTTTATTACACGGATGAACTGGGCCGCCGCAATCCGTCTTTCCGGCTGATGTTTGACCAAATCCGCATTATGCTGAAACAATACGAAGCCCTTTCGGACGGAAAATTAAATTATGCCGTTTATAATCCGGAACCGTTCAGCAAGGCTGAAGACCATGCAATCAGCCGCGGCTTAAAAGCCATACCGTTGATTGACATCAACCAGCCAGCTTATTTCGGCTTAACAGTCAGCAACAGCATTGACGACTTTTCAGCAATTCCGTTTTTGGCTTTGGAACGCCAAAACCTGCTGGAGCAAGACTTAACCGAAACAATCTATCAATTGCACCACCGGAAAAAGAATATCGGCATCATTAGCACGCTGCCGATTTTTGACACTGTTATTCAGAATGTGGCAACCTCTCGTTGGGAAATCATCAACCAACTGGAAAAATTTTATAACGTCAAATCGCTTTCCAACGCCGAAGATATTTCCGATGAGCTTGACGCTCTGATAATTATACATCCGCGCGACTTCAGCCAAGATATGATTGAAGCTATCCGCAATTATAGTTATGGCGGCGGCAAAGTTATGGTATTTTTGGACGTTGCAACCGACGCCCAGCGCACTTTTGCACCGGTAACGGAAGAATTCAAATCCTCTGATTTGGGCGGCTTGGATAAAGATTGGGGATTCCAATTCAACAAAAATGCCGTGGTAGCTGATTTGGACAACTCGTTAACCGTACAGTTGGGGAAAGACTCCGCAAATCCAAACTACACGCAAGACCTGCTGCAATTTTATATCCCCTTTGAAGACATCAACCATATGATGCCTGAAACAAAAAACTTAAAACAATTTCTGGTCAGTTCGGCTTCTGCGCTGAGCCCGTCAGATTCCCAAGACATTCTCTTTATTCCTCTGCTTAAATCAAGCATAAATTCAGCCGCAGTCAGCGCCGAATGGGCACAAAAAAACCTTGATCCCAACCAGCTGCTGCGCAAGTTCAAAAAAGACAATTACACTAAGATTATAGCGGTTCACATCGTTAGCAAGTCACCGCAACGCCCCTTTGAAGTCATTGCCGTAGCCGATACGGATCTGCTTTATGACAACTTCTGGGCCAAAACGATAACAATGCAGGACGGCAACCTGATTATCCCGATTTTTGACAATGCCAACTTTGTCCTCAATTCGCTTGATATCCTGACCGGAGAAGACAGCCTGATTGAATTGCGCGGCAAATCTGCCAAAGAACGAAAATTCGGCGGAATTGAAAATCTGCGTAAACAAGCGCGCCAAAATTTCAAAATTAAAGAACAGGAAATTCTTGACCGTATAGAACACACTAAAGAAGGCCTGACAGAAATTTGGGGCAAAAAGAATTTTGAAGGGCGCGACAATTTCACGCCGGACGAACTGGCAATCATTGCCAATATACGCAAAAAACTGGACAGCCAGCGCCAAGAGCTGCGTAATATCGGCAAAGATTTAAATACTGAAATAAACAAAATCGACACCAAAGTAAAATTTTTCAATATCTACGCCGTGCCATTGGCCATTATAGCCGGTATCATCCTCTATATGCTGTTCACAGGAAAGTATCGCAAAACAATTCGGAACGCAAACAGATTTCACGGCGGCAAAATACTGCCTTTGGCATCAGCAACATTGCTCTTGCTGGGAACGGGCATCCTGTCGGTTTATACGGACAGCCGCGGAGAAATAGATTCCTATGAAGGCAAACCTTTCTTTGCCGGCCTTGGCAGCAAAATTAACGAAATTGAAAAAATAACGCTGGCCGGACACGGACAAAGCCTGAATTTCTATAAAGAAGACAACCTTTGGAAACTGGAAGGAGAACCGCACCTGCTGGTTCTGCAAGACCGTATGCGCAGTTTCTTAAGCGCGCTGATTGAAGCCCGTTATTATGAGAAAAAATCAGACAAAGCCGAAAACCTGTCAAAATTCGGATTACAACCGATAACTGTTAACGATTCTCCTAACATCAGAGTCGAACTGAAAAACAAAACGGGGCAAACCATTGAAGCCTTTGAAGTCGGCCGTTATGATATTGAAATCGGACGGGGCACAAGAGCCGCATATATCAAATTTGACAACCAATTCCAAGTCTGGCTGGTTGAAATAGAATTGATAGACTTATCAACAAAACAAAGCGAATGGACATTCAGCAGGCTTTGGGATTTAAGATTCGGACGCTTCTTAAGCTTCAATCATATAACAGACAAAAACATCCTTGCTGACCTGGCAAAATATATGCTCAATACCGAAATTACAGGAGTTTCTGAAGACATAAAAAATCCTAAGGAATTATTTGTCATAAACCTGCAAGTTGAGGGCAACGAGAAAATAAAACTTTCTTTTTGGGAAAAAGAGAGTAAATATTTTGTAACTTACGATTTTGCCTCTGTACCGAAAGACACGACGTTAAAAACTTTTTCTGAATATATGCAGGGCAATTTCTATGAAATTACAAAAACTGCAATGGAAAAAATCAGAAATGTTGTCCCAAACGAAATATCTGACACAGGAACAAAAAAATAAACTGAAAAAATCGGCGACCGCCGCAAGCCTTACGTTATCAATCAGCCTGTGCCTGCTTAAAATATTCGGCGCAATGTATACCGGTTCATTGGCTGTTTTATCTTCAATGATAGACAGCCTGACGGATATTTTTGCCTCGGCGGCAACCGTTGTAGCCGTCAGGTTTTCCTCCCAGCCGGAAAGCTATTATTTCCGCTATGGCTATGGCAAGGCAGAATCTATTTCGGCGCTTATTCAGTCGGCTTTCATTGCCGGTTCCGGCATTTTCATTATGTATGACGGAATCCGCCGCCTGTTCTACCCGCAGCCGATAGAACAAACAACCGCCGGTATTGTTATCATGGTTATCGCATTGATTTCGACAATTGCTCTGGTCAGCTACCAGCGCTACGTTACCCGCATGACCGAGTCTCAGGCTATCAGCGCTGACAGCGCACATTATATGGTCGACATTATGACAAACATATCAATCATTGTCTCTTTGTTTGTCGTCAAATTTTTTGCAGTCAGCTGGTTTGACAGCCTGACTGCCGTCGCCATTTCAGCCTACCTGCTCTATAATGCGTATCACATTGCGTTAGACGCCGTCAAAACCTTAATGGACGCGGAATTAAGCGATGAAATCCGCAGCGACATTTCCAAAATTGTTATGGAATGCCCGTTTTCCAAAGGGTTGCATGATTTGCGCACACGCGACTTGGGCGGACGTTATATGTTTGAATTTCATTTGGAATTGGACGGCGACCTGTCTCTTGCTGCCGCGCATGACATGACTGATTTGGTTGAAGACAACTTGCTGGACGCCTACCCCAACGCCGTCATCGTCATTCACCAAGACCCTGTCGGCATCAAGGAAGAACGGCTCGACCACAAACTCAAAAAAAATCTGAAAAAGAAACGCCGTTAACAACAAAAACCCCTGCCGCTGAGACAGGGGTTTTTGTTTAACAGCCTAAACCTCTATTGGTTCTTGGTCGTTTCAATACGCATGCCGTAGAAAGACTTTAAAACAAAAGCCAATCCGACAACAAAGAAGAAAATGCCAAGGCCGAGAGAAATACAGCGCGGAGCTGCAACCGCCATTTCGACAGCCAGCAAACCAAACAAGGTTGTGAACTTGATAATGGGGTTCAGCGCAACGGAAGATGTATCCTTGTAAGGATCGCCGACCGTATCGCCGACCACGGTTGCAGCATGCAAGTCAGTGCCTTTTTCATGCAAATCAACCTCAACCACTTTCTTGGCATTATCCCAAGCGCCGCCGGCATTGGCCATAAACAAAGCCTGGAACAGGCCAAAAATGGCAATTGAAATCAGATAACTGGCAAAAAGGTTGGCATCAAAGCAGGCAAATGCAATCGTAAAGGAGAAAATAACAACAAAAATGTTGAACATTCCCTTCTGCGCATATTGCGTGCAGATTTTAACAACCTTTTTGGTATCCGTTTCGGATGCGGCTGTTTTTCCGTCAAGGTGAATATGTTCTTTGATGTAGTTGACTGCGCGATAAGCACCGGTCGAAACCGCCTGCATGGAAGCGCCGGAGAACCAGTAAATAACCGCGCCGCCCAAAATCATGCCGAACAAAACATTCGGATCAAGCAGCATTAATTTCAGATTGAGCAGCAAAATGATCGAGAAAATCATCGTTGTTGCACCGATAACGGCTGTACCGATTAAAACCGGCTTAGCCGTTGCTTTGAACGTATTGCCGGCAGAATCATTTTCTTCCAGCAGCTGTTTGCCTTGTTCAAAATCGGGATTAAAACCATAATCTTTTTCAATCTCTTTGTGAATGCCTTTAATATCTTCAATCTGAGACAATTCAAAAACAGACTGGGCATTATCGGTAACCGGGCCATAGCTGTCGACGGCAATTGTTACAGGTCCCATGCCGAGCATACCGAAAGCGACCAAACCGAAAGCAAATACTGTCGGATAGACCATATACGGATCCAAGCCGGAAATAGACGTGAAGTAAGCCACAGCCATCAAACCGACAATAACCAGACCATTCCAGAAAGCGGAGAAGTTACCGGCCACAATACCCGAAATAATATTCAGGGAAGCGCCTGCTTCGCGGCTGGCATTGACAATCTCTGCCACGTGTTTTGATTTTGAAGACGTAAAGGCTTTGGTAAACTCGGGAATCAAAGCCGCAGCCAAAGTACCGCAGGAAATGATGACCGAAAGTTTCCACCACAAATCGTCGCCCATATCGCCGATCATAACATAAGAGACGCCGAAAGTAACCAGAATGGAGATAATGGATGTAAACCAAACCAAAGAGGTCAACGGCGTTTCAAAATTGAATGATTGTCTGTTGCCGAAAATGGCTTTGCAGACTTTTGAGTTCAGCCAGTAAGACACCATTGACGTCACAATCATCAACAAGCGCATGGTGAAAATCCAGACAATCAAACGCGCCTGAATATCAATTCCATTCTGCATCAGAGCAAGCTCTCCGTTCGGCATATACATCATGCCGGCACCGAGAACGATAAAGCTGATGAGAGCCACGCCGGTTACGCCGTATGTTTCAAAACCGTCGGCAGTCGGACCGACAGAGTCGCCGGCATTATCGCCGACACAATCGGCAATCACCCCCGGATTGCGGGCATCGTCTTCATCAATTTTAAAAATAATCTTCATCAAGTCTGCGCCGATGTCGGCAATCTTGGTAAAAATACCGCCGCAGATACGCAATGCGGAAGCGCCAAGCGATTCGCCAATAGCAAAACCGATAAAGCAAGCGCCGGCACTGTCTCTTGGAACAAAGAGCAGAATGGCAATCATCATAATCAGCTCAACGCAAATAAGCATAACGCCGATAGACATACCGGAACGCAGCGGCAGGCTCATAACAGAATAGGCTTTGCCTTTAAGAGAATCAAAAGCGGTGCGGGAATTGGCGTAAGTATTAATACGCATGCCGAACCAAGCCACACAGTAAGAACCGAGAATCCCGAGAACCGACCAGCTGAGAATTGTCAAAACCTTCGGCAGCGGCGTAGACTGCAACCCGAAGAAATAATAGAAAATGCAGGCGGCAATGAAAACTTCCAAAACAACCAACAATTTGGCTTGTTGCTTCATATAGGTTTTGCAAGTCGAATAAATCAGGTCAGACACATCTAACATTGATTTATGTGCCGGCATTTTTTTGATTTTTACAAATTCATACAAACCGAAAAACAGCCCTAAAACACAAATTCCCAAACCATAAAACAAGATTTGAGAACCTGTGACGGCATAGCCGAAAATATTGTAACCGACATCCAGCATCGGAATATTCAAATCAATCTCCGAAGCCGAAGCTTTACCTGTAAACGCTGCCAACATCAGCAAGAACGCCGATGTAAAAGCACCGATTTTTTTCAAACTCAACATATAAATTTTCCTTATATAATTGATACCATATTTGTTATAACGATATCCGGCTCAAAACAAAGCTCAGATTCGCATTCGTTATGCCTGAAATCATACAACTTTGATTCTAAAGATTCCATTAATTAAAATTTTTAGCTGGCAGGCCGATTATTCTGTACACAAAATTAATCTTTTGTAGAAAAACGGCAAAAATTATACTATAATATTCGATGATATATTATGGAGGACAGGATAATGAAGAAGTTAATCATGTTAGGAATGGTGCTGGCTGTTTCCGCCTGCTTCACAAGCGCTCCGAAAGAAACTTTTCCGTACGGCATGAGCGAAAAAGAATGGAATGAATTGTCAATTAAAGACAAAGCAGCTATTCGTCGCGATTTTTATTTTTATGAGCGGGGAAATACAAATTTTGTTAATCCTCAGCTTCAGGTCGAAGGGCGCAAAGACAGCAATGAAAATGTTTTCATGAAGAACCAGTCGCCGCAACATTCCAAAAACCCGGCGCCATTAATCAGAGAATAAAAAAAGCCTCCTGACGGAGGCTTTTTTGAACGGAACATCTATGCATATCTTTCATCAAGCACGTTTTTCAAATAATCAAGCAAAGCTCGAACGCGGGGAATATCCAAAGCTTCCCTTGCGGCCATTAAATAGACGTTAAGCGTAAAACCGATTTCTTTCTTCAAAATATGAACTAAATTCTCACAACCATATGAAAGCGGGCAAACGCCGATGCCAATCCCCTTATTCAACACAGAACGGTGCGAAAAGATTGAATTTGTGCGATAAACCAAATGCTTGGCCTTGTCAGCCAAATCTTTCCAGCCGTTCACACAGCGCTCATGGTTGTCTTTATCGCAAATCCGATGATTTTCCAATAAATCGCCCACACTTTTCGGCACGCCGAACTTTTCAATATACTGTTGCGAAGCAAACAGGCCGCACGGCACCATTTTAGATCGAATCAGCATCCAGCTCCCGTCCATATCGACAGGCGGCTCATATTGCAGCCAGATATCTGCATCAGAACGGGAAAGCCCTGACATGATTTGGTTTTCGACCTGAACATCGGGATATTTCTGATAAAAATCAGCCAGCCACTCCGAACCGATATAATCAGCTATGGAATCCGGCATGCCTATCTTAACGCATCCGTTGTATATATCTTCCGCAGCCTCGTTATCAATCTCGCTTATACTGCGCATAACACGCACAATATCATTCGCGGCATCAAGTATCCGTTCGCCCTCGGGCGTAATGACCGTTCCTCGGCCATTGCTGACCAAAAGATAAGTTTTAAGTTCACTTTCCAAATCAGACAAATATTTGCTGACAGTATCAACAGACGTTCCAAGCTTTCCGGCCACTTCGCGTTTGCTGTTGGTTTTTGAAACAGCATAAAGGTACAACAACCCCTCAAGCTTGGAAATATCTTTTTTAGAGATCATTAACTGCTCCGTCCAAATCATGTAAATATGAAAGATTCTAACACAAGCGTCTTACTGCGACAATCACGAATATCAGACATCTGCTATCCAAAAAACCGATACCTCAACTTACATGAATATATAAACATACACTTTTTTATTAATATCCTAAATTTTTTATTTGCATTTTTAATGAATAAGTATTTGATTAAAAGCAATAGAAAATATTCCGGAATTCCGGTATTTTTTATCCCGTTTTGTTTAGGAGAAAGATAATGAACTTAGAAAAACTTAAAAATGGTTTTAACCAATATTTTGTAAATGTTTTGAAAACTCAATATGCTGACTTCAAAGGCCGTGCTACCCGTTCTCAATACTGGTATTTCATTTTGTGCTATGTAGTTGTCAGCATTCCCTTCAGCATTATTGACAGAATCATCAACGCTCAGGTTTTCACTTTGGTTTTGAGTTTGGCTTTGCTGGTTCCAAGCATTGCAATCGGCGTTCGCCGTCTGCGCGACATCAACCTTTCCGGCTGGTTTTACCTTATCGCATTGATTCCCGTTGCCGGACCGATTGCTTTATTGGTTTTGTTCTGCATGCCTACAGACAAATTCAAAAAAGACAACAATTCTTCCAATCAGAAAAAAGCTGCTTAAGTTTTTTTGAAGAATAACAAAAAAAGGCTCTGGTTTCAGAGCCTTTTTTATTTGTTTTATTATTCGGCAAAAAAAACTTCCTGCAAGCGGGAAATGGCAAAATCAATTGCTGTCCTTGATGCAGCCGTATCCACAAGAGCATTGAGCATAACAAAATCATGAAAAGTCCCGTTAAAACGGACAGATGTCGTCTCCACGCCGGCAGCATCAAGCTTGCGGGCATAAGCCTCGCCCTCGTCGCGCAAGACATCGTTTTCATCCGTAATAATCAAAGCCGGCGGCAAATCTTTCAACTGCTCAATATCGGCCTTTAACGGCGAAGCATAAATATTCTGACGATCCTTCTTATCCGGCGCATATTGATCCCAAAACCATTCCATCGCTTTTTTGGTCAGCCATGGGCCGTTTGCAAAAATTTGATATGATTCATTTGAAAAATCAGCATCCGTTACCGGATAAAAAAGCAGCTGGAAATCAATTTTCGGGCTATTTCCCTGAGCCTTTGCCATCAAAGCCATAACCGTTGCCATATTGCCGCCGACACTGTCTCCGGCAACAATCAGTTTTGAGACATCAAGATCATATTCTTCGGCATGTTTCGCCATATATTCCAAAACAAAGAACAAATCATCCGTGGTCTTCGGAAACTGAGCTTCCGGAGACTGGCAGTAAACAGGAAAAACAACAGCTGCCGGAACACCGTCAGCCAATTCGCGGATAAGACGGTCATGCGTTACATCATCGCCCATAACCCAGCCGCCCCCGTGAATATAAAATATAACGGGCAAAACATCATCAATATCAGCCGGCCGCATGATAATGACGGGCATTTCCCCGCCGTCTTTAAGCTTAATTGAAATTTTTTGCTTCCGAACATCCGGCACATCAATATCCATATTTTGGGCGCCCAGCAAAACCTGTCTGGCCTCTTCAGGCGTCAACTCATAAAGTGGCTTTCCTCCGGCTTCCGCCAATTTTTCTATAAAAGCTTTCTCTTTTTTCATTAATTGAATTTGAGACATAATCTTTCCTCCTGTTAGCTTAAAAAAGATATAAGCTCTTTACGGTTGACTTCAATAACGGCTCACAACTCTTTTTGCATTCAATCCGCCTATCTTTGGTTTATAAACCCTAACAAATGTTGAATGGCGGCTTATCTCCAATATTGTTCTGTTTAATGAAATCATAAGGAGAAAGAAAATGGCTTCACGAAAAAATCAATTAAATATTTTTCTGGCAGACCTCGCCGCTATGAACATCAAAGTTCACAATCTGCATTGGAATGTCACCGGTTCGAAATTTATTATCGTCCATAAACTGACCGAAAAATTATATAAAATGTTCCAACTGCAATTTGACGAGATTGCAGAACTTATGAAAATGCAAAATGAAATGCCTTTGGCAGCAATGGCTGATTATCTTGAAAACACGACAATTGATGAAATTGAAAGCCGAGATTATTCCGCCTATGAAGTCCTGCAAATATTGGACGGCGATTGCGATAAAATCATGCAACAGGCAAAAAAAATCCGCGATGAGGCCGATAAAAAAGACAATTTCTTGGTCGCGAATAAACTCGAAGAATATTTGGAAATTTATGCAAAACATTCTTGGATGCTCAGAGCCATGCTACAAGATGACGACCTGCCGATTGAAATGGAAGAAGATGAAGAATCTGATGATGAATAAATAAAAAAATTCCCTCTGCGTGAGGGAATTTTTTTTGCAAGGCCGCAGCGAGTTGGCGACTGCCTTCGGCAGAGCCTATGAGCCAGAACGAACCTCGGTTCGGCTCTGCCCTAAAAAACAAAAAAGCCCCGCATTTATAAACGGAGCTTCGTATCATGGCGTACCTGGCAGGAGTCGAACCCGCGGCCTTTGGCGTCGGAGGCCAACGCTCTATCCAACTGAGCTACAGGTACATCAGACTTTTCATCTAATACACCACTTTATTTTACAATTCCAGCAAAATTTTATGATTTCAGCAAATTTAGCCCTTTTTTAGCAACTTTTCTCTTGACTAATCTCCTAATAATATGTATTAACAAGCAACAAGTTCATTTCATTGATAAAATTTAAGGATAATAACAATGGCTAAAAAGTGTGATATTTCAGGCACCGGCGTTATGAGCGGCAACAATGTCAGCCACGCTAACAACAGAACCCGCCGCCGTTTTCTGCCTAACCTGCAGGTTGTTTCGCTGTTGAGCGAAAAACTCGGTCGAATTTTCAAGCTGAAAGTTTGCTCTAAAACTTTGCGTTCTATTGAACACAACGGCGGTTTGGATGCTTATTTGGAATCTACTTCCAACACCAAACTGAGCGATGAAGCAATCAAAATCAAAAAAACAATCGCTAAAGCGAAATAATTAAAAGCTTCAAAAGTATTAAACAATTAAAATGCCTTCCCAAAATCTGCGGAAGGTATTTTTTTATCCCCATAATCCCCGCTATCCACAGCCCTGAAAATTTTATTCGTTTATTCCATTTGTAATTCAAATTTTTTTTGATTATAAGTTAGTCGAACTAAAGACCACCAAACCCGAGAAAGATTCCCATGGACAATACGATTGATGTGAGCAAACTCCCGCAAAACCTTGAAGCAGAACAAGCATTGCTCGGTGCAATTCTCGCCAATAACAAAGCATTTGAAAAAGTTTCTGAATTTTTAAAACCGCAGCAATTTGCCGATTCGACTCACGCAAAGATTTTTGATGTTATCTCCAAACTTATCACCCGCGGACACATTGCCGACGTCATTACTCTCAAAAATTACTTTGAGCAGGAAAACACCTTAAACGAAGTAGGCGGACACCAATATTTAGTAAAGCTGGCAGACAGCGCCACACCTTTGACAAATGCCGAATACTACGCCCAGTTTATTTATGATAAATATCTGCGCCGCGAATTGATTGCCACAGGTTTTGATATTGTCAACGAAGCCTCAAAAGAAGACTTGGACTCCGATGCCATGGAGCAGATTGAATCTGCCGAAAAGAAACTTTTTGAGTTGGCAAATCAGGGAGAACACCAAGGCGGCTTCGTCGATTTCGGAGAAGCTTTAACCACCTCGCTCAGCAATATTGAAGAGGCCTATCAAAAAGAAGGCAAAATTTCAGGCCTTCCGACCGCGCTTGACGCTTTAGACAACAAAACCGGCGGACTGAACAACTCCGACTTGATTATTATCGCTGCCCGTCCGGCAATGGGAAAAACCGCACTGGCGACGAATATCGCTTATAATGTTGCCGATTATATGTATCACAATAAAAGCATGGAACCCTCAAAAAAAGGCGTGGCGTTCTTCTCTCTGGAAATGTCTGCCGACCAATTGGCCAGCCGTATCCTTTCAACCGTCACCCAAACCAACGCCCACAAAATGCGTACCGGCGAACTGGACAATGCCGAATTTACCCGCATTGCCGCAGCCGTCCGCGAACTTGAAAAAATTCCGATTTATATTGATGACACGCCGGGCCTGAACATCAACTCCATACGCACCCGCGCCCGCCGCCTTAAACGCAATAAAGGCTTAGGCTTAATCGTAATCGACTATATCCAACTGATTATGGGCAGCGGCTCTAAAAAGAATGAAGGCAACCGCGTGCAAGAACTTTCGGAAATCTCGCGAGGGCTAAAAATTCTGGCTAAAGAGCTTAACCTTCCGGTTATTGCCCTGTCCCAATTAAACCGCGGCGTTGAGCAGCGCGATGACAAACGCCCGTTAATGTCCGATCTTCGTGAATCCGGTTCTATCGAGCAAGACGCCGACAGCGTTATGTTTATTTATCGCGAAAACTATTACCTGCAAAACGAAGAACCGCAGCAAAAAGCCGCAGAAACGCCTGAACATTTGCAAAAACGCCACGAAGAATGGGAAGCCCGCGTCCGAGCCACCCAGAATATTTCAGAGGTCATCATCGGTAAAAACCGCCACGGCTCAACCGGCACGATTCAGCTGTTTTGGAACGGCGAATTTACCCAGTTCGGTAATCTGGCAAAAGAAGAGTATCTGCCTGACCAAATCGGCGCAGAATAATCAATCGCGGCACTTGCCGCCGCGATTGCAGGAATTTTCACCGGCAGAAGCATCTGATTGAGGCTGTCCGTTAACCGTAACGTGATAGGGGCTGACAAACATCGAACCGAGAATTTTGCCGGTATAATCATGTTCCGGCGTATCGCAGTTGAGAATAACATCGCTGCAATCCTGAGGATTCTCTTCGTCAACTTCGCCTTTTTCTATTTGTTGGCGCATTTTCTCCAAGCGTTCGCGCTTGCCTTCACAGCAGGAACAAGAATTTTGTACCGGAGTCTGCAGTAACATTTTTGCCAGCCAGCCAAACATTTTTAGGTCTCCTTAATCTTTGTTTGCTATAGTCTACAATAATAAACGTAAAAAAAGGGAAAATAACTTGTCTGAAAAATTTTGGGAAAAAAAATCTCTGGAAGACTTCACTTCGGAAGAATGGGAGGCAATCTGCTGCCGCTGCGGGCGCTGCTGCCAGATAAAACTTCAAGACGAAGACAGTGACGAAGTCTATTATACCGATTTGGTTTGCCGTTACTTTAATCATGAGAATTGTAATTGCACCTGCTATGAAGAACGCTGCAAACTGGTTCCGGAATGCCTGAAACTGGACATGAACAATGTCGATAAAATCAAATGGATGCCTCAGGCCTGCGCTTACCGTTTTTTATACACGACAGGCACGCTGCCGGACTGGCACCCGCTGATAACAGGCAAACCGTTGGAAGAAAAACACAGCATAAAAGGGCGCTGTACTTCAGAACTTCTGGTCAAAGAAGAAGATTGGGAAGACCACATTCTTGAGGATGAAGAACCATGAGTTCGGATAAACAATATTTTCCCGAAGACGCTTATGATCCGCAAAGCCGTTTCGATAATCTTGACCGATTCGAAAAAGAATTCTGGAAAAAGAAAAAACTTGAGGAAATGAGCAAAGAAGAATGGGAGCTCCTGTGCGACGGCTGCGGCAAATGCTGCCTGAACAAGCTTGAAATAAAAGGCAAGATTAAATTCACAAACACACGCTGCCGCTTTTTAGACTGCCAAAACTGCCTTTGCCGCATTTATGAACGCCGCTTTGAAAAAGTTGAAGACTGTCGGGATATCGACTTGGCCGCCATTAGGGAAAAACCGCGCTGGTTGCCCAAAACCTGCGCCTATTGGCTTTTGGATAACGGTTATAATCTGCCAGACTGGCATCCTTTGCTTACCGGACGTGCCGATACCGTACACAAAGCCGGCATGTCATTAAAAGGCAGAGAAACAGTCTCCGAAACAGGAATTGAAGACTATGAAAATTACATTGTTGACTGGCAAGACCTTTGATATTCAGCAGGCACTCAATATGGAGATAAAAATAATAAAGTCTCCGAAAGCCAAACGCCTGACCCTTCGCATTGACGCCAAAGAGCGCATACCGGTGTTAACAATACCTTCCCGCTGCGCAGCACAAAAAGCGGTCAACTTTGTTAATGAACACCGGAAATGGATAGAGGAAAATCTGGCAAAAATTCCGGTTGCCCGCCGTTTTGAAAACGGAGAAACAATTTCGATTCTCGGTCAGACTTATACCATTTGCCACACGCCGCAAAGCCGGCGCGGCGCCTATACAGAAGGTGACAGGCTTTTTGTATCTGGCGGAGAGGAATTCCTCCACCGCCGTATCTGCGATTATATCAAAAAAACAGCCCAAAAAGAATTTCTCAAACTATCTCGCCAAATGGCTGAGAAAATCGGCTGTCAGGTCAAAAATGTCGCTATTAAAGACACCAAATCGCGTTGGGGCAGCTGCTCGACATTAGACAACATAAACTATAACTGGCGAATTGCCTTGGCTCCCGAATTTGTCATCAGCTATTTAATTGCCCACGAAGTTTCGCATCTGCGCCACCAAGATCATTCAAAAGAATTTTGGCAGTGCGTCAAAAGCCTTTTTCCCCGTTGCGGCGAAGGGCGTCTCTGGCTCAAACAGCACGGCAAAGATCTTTATTTGTATGAATAATGATGTTCTATTGATTTTTTAACTAAATTTCCCTATATTATCAGAAGAAGAAAATTTAACAGGAGACACACCGTTATGGAAACCAAAACCAATGTCCAAGCCAGAACTTATGTTGACGAAGGCTTGCGCCAATACATGCTTAAAGTATACAACTACATGACCGGAGGCTTATGCCTGACCGCCCTGACAGCATATCTGATTGCCCACACCCCGGCGCTGTTTCGCCTGTTTTTCAGCATTTCTGCCAATGGCGGCATCGGCTTAAGCGGATTTGGCTGGCTGTGCTTCTTGGCACCGTTAATCATGGTTTTTGCCTTCGGCTGGGTATTAAACCGCGGAACCCTGGCTCAGGTTCAGGGAATGTTTTGGGGCTTCTCCGCAATCATGGGCATATCCTTAACCCCAATTTTAATGGCTTATACCGGCGCCAGCGTTGCCCGCGTCTTTTTGATTACGGCAGCAACATTCGGCGGAATGAGCATATATGGCTATACCACTAAAAAAGATTTAACCGGTATCGGTTCATTCTTCATCATGGGATTGTGGGGCTTGATTGCAGCCTCAATCGTAAACCTGTTTATGCACAGCACCGGCTTAAGTTACGCCGTTTCAATCATTTCCGTCATCATCTTCACCGGCTTAACTGCTTTTGACACGCAGGCAATCCGCCAGATGTATTATGAACAAGACAGCGCGGACATGATCGGACGCAAAGCTGTCCGCGGCGCTTTAAACCTTTATCTTGACTTCATTAACATTTTCATCTCATTGATGAATTTGATGGGCGAACGCCGTTAATTGAATAAAAACAATTTGCTACGGGGCTTAAAATTATGAATTTTAAGCCCTTTTTTTATTGACTTTGGCCGGATTAATCTTTATAAAAACGAATATCTCGGCAAAGGCCGGGATAAATTTCCGAGAATCTCCCTTAACAGATTGGAGATTTTAAATAACTAAAAACAATCGGCTGAACAATCAGCCTTAACCGGAGAAAACAAATGAAACGTACTTATCAACCGAGTAAATTGGTCAGAGCCCGTCGCCACGGCTTTCGCGCTCGTATGGAAACCAAAGGCGGCCGCAAAGTGATTGCAGCTCGTCGCGCTAGAGGTCGCAAAAGACTTTCAGCCTAGTCTGGAACCATAATGGTAGAAGTTTTAATCTTAAAAAAGAGAAAAGATTTCGTCAGAGTCGCCTCCAAAGGGTTAAAGATGGTCACATCCGGTTTAATCCTGCAGGCGGCTCAAAATTTATGCGCAAAAGACGAAAGTTGCCGCTTGGGCTACACGGCAACAAAAAAAATCGGCAAAGCCCACTTGCGCAACCGCACCAAAAGAAGATTACGCGCTGCCGCGCGAGAAATTTTTGCAGACAATGCCCTGCCCCGCACCGACTATGTTTTAATCGGGCGTTATAACACGGCTTCCTGCGATTTCTCTGATTTGCGGCACAACATGTTTACCGCCCTGAAACGTTTAAACAAACTCCTAACCAAAGAGTCGACAGATGAAAAAGCTGATTCGCCAACTGCTGATTCTGTTGGTTAAATTTTACCAAAAATTCTTATCCCCGCTTTGTCCCGGCGTTTGCCGTTATCAGCCGTCTTGTTCGCAATATATGATAGAAGCGCTACAAACCCATGGAATCATAAAAGGATTATGGCTCGGATGCAAAAGGATTCTGCGCTGCCACCCTTGGGGCGGTTCGGGATATGATCCGGTTCCTCCGGCAAAAACGGTGAAAACACCGCATAACCAAAGATAAAAGCTTGCTTTAACAAAAGAAATATAATAAATATTAGCCAGATATTTATAAATAGCGGCAGTTTTGCAATACATGCCGCAATGCCAGTTAATTAAAAGGATTTTGAACGCATGAAAGATGATCTTAAGGGATTATATTTAGCCGTTATCTCGGCGCTTGTCATAATTTTTGTAACAAATGCCATTTTCCCGAAAAAAGAAATCAAAACAGAAACGCCTGCTCCCGAAGCTGTTATTCAGACAGAAGATACGGCGCAAAACGGCAACACTGTTACTTTTGACGAAACGCCTTTAGACAAGAACACCGTCCTTTCTCAGGATAAACGTATCAAAATCGCCACACCGTCATTATTCGGCAGCATCCGCGCCAAAGGCGGCCGTTTTGACGAGCTTTATTTGGCAAAATACAAACAAACGCTCAATCCGGACAGCTCTGATGTCGAACTCTTTGCCCCGGCTAAAACCCAAAATCCTTATTATGCCGAATTCGGCTGGCTGGCGACAGATTCTCAAATAAAAGTTCCCGACAACAATACCGTCTGGGCAATCAAAGGTACGGAATTAACGCCCTCATCTCCGTTGATTTTAGAATGGAGCAACGGACAAGGAATAAAATTCATCCGCAAAATTTCCGTTGATGAAAACTACATGTTCAAAATCGACCAAGCCGTTGAAAACAACACCGGCAACAAAATCACGTTATACCCATACGGTTTAATCAAACGCAGCATTGACCCCGAGAATGCCAAAGGCGGCGTAATTCACGAAGGTTTGATTGGCGTTATCGATTCTGACCTGAAAGAAATCAAATACGGCAAATTAAAAAAAGGCGAACCGGAAACATTCAAAACCACAGGCGGCTGGGCCGGATTTTCCGACCATTACTGGTTCAGCGCTTTCATTCTGACAAATGATGCTGAAAGCAAAATCAAATTCAGCAACACCGCGCCGCAAAATTATCAGGCGGATTACGTCGGCGCTCCGGTAACGATAGAAGCTTCTTCCGTCGGCACCAACAGCGTTAAAATGTTTGCCGGTGCAAAAGAAATTAAATTGCTCGATAAATATACCAAACAGTTCAATATCGAAAAATTTGACTTGGCAGTAGACTTCGGTTGGTATTATTTCCTGACCAAACCGTTTTTCTATATCTTAGACTTCCTGTTCCACATCATCGGCAATATGGGCTGGGCAATCCTTTTGTTTGCGGCCTTGCTGCGTCTGGCGATGTATCCGATTGCCAGCAAATCTTTTGACAGCATGTCAAAAATGAAAAAAATCCAACCGAAATTGAAAGAACTTCAAGAACGCTATGGCGAAGACAAAATGAAGCTTCAGCAGGAAACCATGCTTCTTTACCGCAAAGAAAAAATCAACCCGGCGGCCGGCTGCCTGCCTATGCTGATTCAAATTCCGGTTTTCTTCTCCTTGTATAAAGTTTTGAACATATCAATTGAAATCCGCCACGCGCCGTTTATCGGCTGGATTAAAGATTTGTCGGCACCGGATCCGCTGACAATTTCAAAAATTATCCACCTGCCGATTCCGACCTTGCTTGATGTAGGCGTCTGGCCGATAATCATGGGCATTACCATGTTTATCCAACAGCGTCTGAACCCTGCGCCGACCAACAAGGATCAAGCACGCATGTTCCTGATGCTGCCGATAATCTTTACCTTCATGCTCGGACATTTTGCATCAGGTTTGGTTATTTACTGGAGTTTGAGCAATATTCTCTCAATCATTCAACAAAAAGCCATTATGCGCAAAAACGGAGTAAAATAAATGGAGTTTACCGCACCGGAGTTCACACAAGAACAATTGGACAAAGGCAAAGAGTTGTTTAAACAGCCTTGCACCTTTGTCCTCGGTGTGGCTCATCTGGAACAACTGCCGTTAACGGAAATGCCGGAAGTCGCTTTTGCCGGCAGGTCAAATGTCGGAAAATCGAGCATTATTAATGCGCTGACCTCGCAAAAAGGGCTGGCCAAAACGTCAAACACCCCCGGACGCACCCAGCAATTAAACTACTTTAACCTGAATAATCAAATTCATATTGTAGACCTGCCCGGCTATGGCTTTGCCCAAGCGCCGGAAAGTATTGTCAAACAATGGCAAAAGCTGATATTTGCCTATTTGCAGGGGCGCGTAAACCTGAAGCGTGTCTTTGTTTTGATTGATTCGCGCCACGGCATAAAAAAAGTAGATACCGAAATTATGGATATGCTGGATAAAGCCGCGGTCACTTATCAGATTATCCTGACCAAAACAGATAAAATCAGCCGGAATGCCTTAGAAAAAGTAATGGCTGAAACAAAAGAGGCAATAAAAAAACACGCGGCAGCTTATGTTGACATTATTGCAACCAGCTCAGAAAAAAAACAGGGATTGGATGAACTGCGCGCCGAAATCAGCAGTCTTGCCGATTAAAAATACATTTACTTCTTGCCAAGAGATATTTTAGGAAATAGACTTAGCAAATCTCAATAATTATTCATTTGCTAAAGATTTTTTCTATATATATTCAAGTATTACTATTAAATCCTAAAGGCTATGAAGTCAAAAGACTCAAAAATCCATTCTCTGATTATGCTGGGCCTCTGTACCTATACAATCGGAGCTGTCGGGTTAATTATTTACGGACTGATCAACCCGACAACACGTCCTTATGTCATTGCGTTCATTGTCATCACGCTTCTCTGCTCCTTTTATGCAGCAATCACAGCCCCGTTGCAATCCCCGCTTGACGAACAGGTTGAAGACACCTGACTCTTAACAAAAAAACGTATTGCCGCTCTTCAGCCGCAATACGTTTTTTAGATTGATTTTTTCCAAAAAGATTTGCGCTCCCGACGAGACATGCTCCATAAATTTCCGATTCCGTTAATCGGCTGGACCTGATATAACGAACAAAAATTAAAATCGCGGGATAAAAACAAAGATGTTGTTTTGGTATAATTGTTCATCGGGCAAAAACCGTAAAAATCAACCTGAATCAAATCGGCTTTTTTCAAACAGGCAACCGCGTCGACATATTCGCGGCTGGTATTAATCCTGTCACTGTCATCAAGGATTATCATACCGCCCGCAGCCAGCTTCTTAACCGCTGCTTCGGCACATTCCACCCGCCTCTTGCCGTCAATCACAATAACGTCAAAAAGGCTGTCTTCTTCAAAAATCGCTTTTTCATAAATTTCGCCCTCATCCCGCCAGCGAATATCCAAATTGCTTTCATTAAATTCTTGCTGCCAGCGGGCAAAATATTCTTTATTGTCTTCAATGCTGATAACTTTTTGAGCCCGACGCGCCCAGAACTGCGAAGAATAACCGCAACCGTATTCAAAAATTTTCTTATTGCCATAATCAAATTGCGACAAATACTCAATTGCCGGATAAGTATACCAAGGCAACGGATTGCCGTCTTTATCACAGCAGATTTTCTCGTCAATACTGCGCTCAATTGCAAATTCTTTCGCCCAAACATCAATAAATTTTTGAAACTTGTCGCTATACATAACCTGACCTTGCCTCATTGAAAACGTGATGAAAGAAGCTATATCATAAATGTATAAATTACCCAACTGTTTTTTTTGAAAGGACAATTCAATGAATTTTTTAAATAAATTATCGTCAATCCTGACAATTATCGGCGGCTTGAACTGGGGTTCAATCGGTTTGTTTAACTTCAACTTCGTCACATTTTTATTCGGCGCCAGCGTTTTCACGACAATCACTTACATTCTGGTCGGTTTGGCCGCTTTGTACCTGCTCGTTTCGCCATACATCAGCAGCCCGAGAGTATAATCAAAACCAAGAAAAAAATTGGATAGCGAGGCAAATAATAAGAAATAAGAAAGTTGGCAAACGGAGTGTACAAGAAGTACATGATCAAACCGGCTATCCGCTATTTCTGTATTAGATGCCCGCTAGACAATTTTTAAGCCATGTATACAACCGATACATGAGCAATAAAATTCCAAACATGAAGAGCCTTTTGCAAACGCCCTAAACAATTTTTGACAAGCGGGCGGCCGCAGACGAAATCTGCATAATCGTATACGACACAATTTCTTCAACCGGCATATTGGTCGTCTTACAGTCTCGCTCGGCTTTGTATAACAGCTCCAAAACGGAAAACAGACGGTCTCTGGACCATATCGCCACTTGCTTTTTAAAACTGCTTTCTCTGAAAAAAATAACTCTCGGCGTCAGCTTATACATCACTTTGTCAATCGCTTCACCCTTCTCGACAAAGCCTTTTGCCGTCAGAATTTTGCTAAAATGATAAGACAACGAACGGACAATCGAAATCGGTTCATTTCCCTCGTTAATCATTTTGCGAAATGCCTTTAAGGCTTTTTCGCTCTGCCCTCCCGCGGCAAAATAGCAGATATCGTCGCTGCTGGAACTGGACTGGTCGCTGATACAGTTTTGAATATCTTCAACCGACACGTTTTTCTTATCGCCCATATAAGTAATCAGCTTTTCAATCTCGCCCAAATTAGTTTTGCGGTCATTCGACAGGCGGGCACACAAAAGCTGCAAAGCCTCGCTGTTAATCGTCAGCCCGTTTTCAATAAACATGCTGCGCGCCGTATTAAAAATATCTTCGTCGCGGTCTTCATAACAGGCGATTAACCCCATATCGTCACGCTCTTCGGCCAAAGAAACCAAAGAAGACTTTTTGGTCAGCGAAGTTGAAGAAATCACAACCAGAGTATCGGTTTTTGAGTCATCAAACATTGTTTTGAGATGCTTGGTCAAATTATTGTCCGCATCTTTAATCACAATCACGCGGCGCCCGCCCATAAGCGACTGGCTGGAATATTCGGCAAACAAAGTGCTGACTTCGGCATTCACATCCGAACCGTTCAGATAAACCACGCTGAACGGATCATACAAATCTTTGGAAACAGTCTGCACCAGCTTTTTGACATACTCGTTAACCAAACCGTCATTGCTGCCGTAAACGACAAAAGCTTTAATCTGCGGTTCCGGCTTTTTCAAATACTTGTCAATTTGCGCCTGCTTATAAATCACGGCTGGACGCCTTTCTTAAAATAAGCATGGAAAAATGCACCGATTCGCAAAGCAATATCATTGGCAATAATCTTAGCTGCATTGCCTTCCATTTTCTTTTTGGCCGTCGTTGTCGAATACGGATTGGCCAAAATATCATAACTGACATAAGCGATACTGTCTCCGCTGACTAATTCCGTATTGCCCTCAACCAAACGATAATTAACGCTGTAACGGACTCTTTCGCGGGTTGCGGTAATATCTTTACGCAAAGCCTGCTGCATAATTTCTTTCGGCGCCACATCAACATAAAGGCGATACTTCGGATTGCGCGGCTGCCCAAGCGGTGTCAACATATCAAGCAATTCATTGCGAACCTGCTGTCCGAAACGTTCGGAAATCGTCTGGATTTTAATTTCTGACATAGCTTCGGTAATCGACGTGTCAAACTCGCCGCCGAAATACCAGAGGTTGTCATGTTTTTTCTGCACATAAAGCGGTTCAAAACCGCAAGCGACCAATAAACAAACCAAGCAAAGAGAAAGTATT
This sequence comes from uncultured Alphaproteobacteria bacterium, assembly GCA_949493535.1. Lineage (GTDB taxonomy): Bacteria > Pseudomonadota > Alphaproteobacteria > RF32 > CAG-239 > CAJLXD01. The sequence goes on along the minus strand of CASZWJ010000001.1, from coordinate 208,767 downwards.
TTTTTCATCAACAAAATCCACTTAAAACATCATCTGCAAGAACTTTAGCATAAATGCTAAGCAAGTCTATCATTTTTTTGCAGAAATCAGCGTCACCGTTCTTTTTGCTTTGCCAAACCATTTTCTTTTAGAAAATGCCTTTAACTAATCTAAAGCAAACACCCTCAAAAAAAACACGCCGGACAAACGTCTCGGCGTGTTTTTTATATTTCATTCGCAGTTTTTAAGCTGCCTTGGCAACAATATTGCAGATTCTGTTCGGAACAACAATAACCTTAACAACTTGCTGTCCTTCCAGCTGGCGCTTAACATTCTCAAGAGCCAGAGCCGCTTTCTCAACATCAGCCTGCGGAGCGTCTTTCGGCATTTCAATCGTGCCGCGCATTTTGCCGCAGATTTGAACGGCAATTGTCACCACATTATCCTGGGCAAGTTTGGCATCGCCGACCGGCCATTCTTCGGCAACGATTAAAGTTGTTTTGCCCATACGCGCCCACATTTCTTCAGCCAAATGCGGCGTGAACGGAGAAAGCAGACGGAGCAGCGTCAAATACATTTCGGAAGGAATTTTTTCCAGACCCGACATATAATTTACATACTCCATTAAAGAAGAAACCGCTGTATTAAACTTCATCTGGTCGATACGCTCTGTCACTTCCAAAATACATTTGTGCATTGCCCGCAAATCTTTTTCGGAAGCAGGAACATCTGCAACTTTTTTGAACAATCCGTAAACTTTATTAACAAAACGGTAAACGCCCATCAGGCTCTCTTCCGACCACATGGCAACCTGATCGAAAGGCCCGATAAACATTTCATATAAACGGAACGTATCGGCACCATAAGCGGCGACAATATCATCGGGATTAATCACGTTGCCGCGGGATTTTGACATTTTCTCGCCGTTCTCGGCCAAAATCATGCCATGCGACGTCCGACGGTTATAAGGCTCTTTGGTTGAAACCAAACCGCAATCATGCAAGAACTTGTGCCAGAAACGGGAATAAAGCAGGTGCAAAGTCGTATGCTCCATGCCGCCGTTATACCAGTCAACATTCATCCAATAGTCCAGCGCTTCTTTTGAAGCAAATTCCTTGTCATTATGCGGATCGCAATAACGCAGGAAATACCATGAGGAACCGGCCCAGTTCGGCATCGTATCCGTTTCTCTGCGGGCATGTCCGCCACACTTCGGACAAGTTGCGTTCAACCAGTCTCCGGCTTTTGACAACGGCGATTCGCCTTCGTCATTCGGATGAAAATCAGGAACTTCCGGCAAAGTCAAAGGCAATTCGGATTCGGGTATCGGCTGCCAGCCGCAATGTTCGCAATAGACCATCGGTATCGGCTCGCCCCAGTAACGCTGGCGCGAGAATACCCAGTCACGCAGTTTATAGTTAATTTTAGAACGTCCGAAACCGTTTTTAACCGCATAATCAATCGCGGCGCGCATACCGTCTTCTTTGTTCATACCGTCAAGGAAAGAAGAATTAATGTGCGGCCCGTCTTCTTCATAGGCCTTCTCGGAAATATCGCCGCCTTCCAAAACCTGAATAATCGGCAGGTTAAATGCTTTGGCAAAATCATAATCGCGTTGGTCATGCGCCGGCACGGCCATAATTGCGCCCGTACCGTAACCGGTCAGGACATAATCGGAAATATAAACCGGAATCAAAGCGCCGGTATAAGGATTCTTCGCCTTAATGCCTTTCAGCTCAACACCTGTTTTGACATCGCTCATATTGCGCTGCAAATCAGATTTTTTGGCTGTTTCAGCAACGTATGCTTTAACTTCTTCCGGATTCTCAAATCTGTCCATATATTTTTCTACAAATTCATGTTCCGGCGCCAAAACCATATAAGTCACGCCGAAAGTCGTATCCGGACGGGTTGTAAAGACGGTTATGCTTTTGTCTTCAAGCGCGTTGCCGTTCTTGTCGGCCAAACCGAAATCAAGCTCGGCGCCTTCCGAACGGCCGATCCAGTTTACCTGCTGCGATTTAACGCGGTCGATAAAATCCAAATCGTCCAAATCATTAATCAGTCGGTCGGCATATTTGGTAATGGCAATCATCCATTGCTCTTTGTCCTTGCGCACGACTTGGGCGCCGCAGCGCTCGCAGCAGCCGTTGACAACCTCTTCATTGGCCAAGCCGACCTTGCAGCTCGGACACCAGTTGATTGCGATTTTGTCTTTATAAGCCAGCCCTTTTTCAAAAAACTTAATGAACATCCATTGCGTCCATTTGTAATATTCGGGATCGCAGGTATTAAAACATCTGTCCCAGTCGAAACTGAATCCGAGAGATTTCAACTGGCGGGTAAAGTTTTCGATATTGGCTTTGGTAGAAACGGCAGGATGCACGCCGGTTTTAATCGCATAGTTTTCGGCAGGCAGGCCAAAAGCATCAAAACCCATGGGATATAAAACATTAAATCCCTGCATGCGTTTTTTGCGGGAGATAACGTCAAGCGCCGTATAAGAACGCGGATGCCCCACATGCAGGCCGGCACCGGACGGATAAGGAAATTCGACCAACGCATAAAATTTCTCTTTATCTTTATTTATTTCAACCTTATAAGCTTCTTCATTATTCCAGATTTTCTGCCATTTGCTTTCAATAGTCTTAAAATTATAACGGTCTTCTAATTTCCATTCTTTCGACCATTCTTCATAACTGTTTTTTCCGTTATATCTGTCGCTCATTTTCCTAAATTCCTAGTCACATTAATCATTATCTAAACTTTGCTGGTATAAAACTCTGGCCCTTTCCAGAATAGAAAGCTCTATGGCATTAAGCATAGAACGCTTCATCGGTTCCCCGCTCCATTTTCCGTTAACTGTCTTCTCAACGGTGCCGCTGACTTTCAAACAATCGGCCCTAAGCTTTTCCGAAAGCACTCTGATTTCAAGCTTAAAACGTTCGGCCGGCTGGCCGGCAACCTGATACCAGCCGGTAACAATCCTTCCGCTTTTGGCATCTTTAACCGACAAAGGCATAAATTTTGTTTTGTCAAGAGCAGCCCGCCACAAGAATTCGTTGACTTCGGGAGCTTCGTAAACTTTTTCTTCTTCGGTACCGCCCCACGGGTTCAATTTTGAAAGATATGAACAGCCGCACAAAAAAATTGAACAAAGCAAAAATGCCGGAATAAGCTTTTTCATAATACAATCCTTCATTTGTTTAAACTTTAGCTGAGAATAAAGTAATTTTCTGCAAAACACAATAGACTTAATAAAAAACTTCCACTACAATACGCCCGAATGTTAAATAAAGGACAAGAAGGAAAACCATGACCGAACCGCGCCGCATTGCCGTTGAAATAATGCAGAAAATTCTGGATGAAAAAGTCTTTTTCAGTGATGCCAAACTCGGCATGCCGGAAATTCCGCCGCAGGATTCCGCTTTTATAAATATGTTGGTTTTGACCGCGCTGCGCCATTTGGTTTTCATCAAAAAAACTTTAAAAAAATTTGTAAAAAAGAAACTGCCGGCCGCGGCTGCGTCAGGAAAATACGCGTTGTATCTGGGAACGGCGGAAATTTTATACCTTAACACTCCCGATTATGCCGTCATCAATTCCTATGTCGAAATCACGAAAAAAACGGCCGACAAATATGTCGGCGGCTTTGTCAATGCCGTTTTGCGAAAAGTTGCCGAACAAAAAGAAGAATTAAAAAAATCGGATTCGGGCGAATTTTTTCCACCGGAGTTTTTCCGGATTCTCAATCAGGATTACGGCAAAAAAACCATACAAAAAATCCAGCGGGCGGCAATGGCCGAACCTGATTTGGATTTGAGCGTCAAAAACAATCCGCAAAGCTGGGCGGACAAACTCGGCGGCACCTTGTTGCCCAACGGCACCATCCGCCTGAAAAACAACGGGCGGATTAACATGCTTGAAGGCTACAATGAAGGCGAATGGTGGGTTCAGGATTTTGCCGCTTCGCTGGCAGCCCGAACCCTCGGAAACATAAAAGGGCTGAAAGTTTTGGATTTGTGCGCCGCACCGGGCGGCAAGACTGCACAGCTGATAAATGCCGGCGCCGAAGTCACCTCTCTTGACATTTCCAAACCGCGCCTGCAAAAACTCAAAGAAAATCTTGAACGGCTGAAATTCAACGCCGAAATCATTTGCGCCGACGCTTTAGAATATCTGAAAAACATTTCCGAACCGGCATATGACGCCATTTTGCTTGACGCCCCCTGCTCAGCCACCGGCACGATCCGCCGCCACCCGGAACTTGTCCATATCAAACGGCTTCAGGATATTGAAAAGCTGGCAGCCCTGCAAAAAGATATTCTTGACGTTGCCGGCAACGCTTTAAAAAAAGGCGGAAGCCTGGTTTATTGCACTTGTTCAATTGCTAAAGACGAAGGGGAAAAGCGTATTGAAGAATTTATCAAAAATCACCCCGAATTTTCCGTAAAGCCGGTTAATTCGCAAGAAATCGGCCGCAACCTTGAAGAAATCATCACTCCGGAAGGCTTTATACGCACCCTGCCCGGCCACTTGGCGGCATCTGGCGGCAGCGATGCCTTTTTCATAGCCCGTTTGCAAAAAGGAGCTTAAATGTTTTTTAAAAGATTTTCTCAACAGGCAAAAGAAACGGCTGTGGCAGAACCAATCAGCACACAACCCGTCTATATTTTGGGAGAAAGCCCACTGGCTTTGTTCTTAGCGGCAAAATTCAAACAAAGCGGCAATAATGTCTTTTTATTAAACGCCAAAGCGCCGGCAACATCTTTAAAAAACATCAGCTTTACGCTCAAAGAAGAATACAATCTGCAAAAAAACAGCTTCACCGTTCCGGCAACTTCGCGCATTGCCGTTGAACCGCAATTGATTATTGTTGCGTCAGAACATTACAGCCTAAAATCAAATCTTTCCCTGCTTCCCTGCAAGACCTACCCGAACAGTCCGCTGGTTTGCTTCAATTATATTGAAAATCCGGACACAATAAGGCCCTTGCTCGGCAGCAAAGCGTCCCAAGCCTATTTTAAAGGCTTTTTGGAACTGGATAACGCAGCCTTAACAGCCTTTGGACCAATGCCGCAAATAACGCTGACAACAACAAAAAATGAAAAAGAAACCGAGATTCTTACCGGCGTTTTGCGAACCTCGGATATTAAAATTGCCGGATGCAACAATGCGCAGCAGAATTTCTGGGAAAACTTCGCCCCTTTTATTATCGGCTATCTCTTTTCTGCGCAAAGGCAGCATATCTCAGACATTTTAAACAACAAAGAAAGCAAAAAGGCAATATCTTCAGCCATCGCGGAAATCTGCCGTTTGGCAGCTTTCGAAAAGATTCAGCTTTCAGAAAACGACCAGCTTCGGCAATTGCTTGAAACCCCGCGCAATTTTTACTTCAAAAAAAACCGCCGATTGCGCGCGCATGATGCCGCGGAACTGGATTCTTACTATTCGCTGCTAATAAACAAAGCCCAAACATTCAAATGCAAAATGCCGCAAATCGGCCGACTGATAAAAAATAACTACAACCAGTTGTTAAAAAAATAATATTTATCTTAGCATAAAGCGGTAAAGCCGCTTGAAGATAAGGATGAAAACGGTTATAAAAAATAAATAATAACTGTTTATTGAAGGGATTTTGGCATGGAAACCTGGCTTATTCTGACTCTCGGAACTTTTTTTGCCAGCTTTTTTATAAGTTTTATCGGTTCTCTGGCATATATAAAAATGTCTTTTCCCGAAAACATGGCGTCTCTCAAAAAAAACCTTGCCGCAGCCCCTTTCTACCTGAGCTGCCTCATTTGCTTTTCTTTAGCATATGCCGTCACGCCCACCCAAAGGGATTTTATTCATGAAATAGGCTGGTTGCAGGTAATTGTTCCGTTGTTGCTGGCCGGCGCCGTTTATGCCGTTTCCCTCTTGCCGAAAATCGCCCGCTTTACTCCGGCTGCAATCCTTCTGGCCGCCGGAATTTCAGTTTTTCTGCTGCCTGCGGACTTTTTAATGTTTAACGGGCACCTGCCTTTCTGGCTTGACCGTATCTGCATTTTATCCATATGGTTTTTATTCAGCAATTTTTACTATATCCTCAATGGCGTTGACGGCCTCATCGGCACCCAGACATTTTGTATCGGAGCCGCATTTGCCGTTTTCGGCATCATTGACGCCATTCCGCTGTTTTACACAATGGTTGCAATCTCGCTGATGTCTGTCAGCGGCAGCTTTCTCATCCTTAATTGGTATCCGGCGCGCTTGAGCCTGACACAGGATTCCTGCAAAGTTTTAGGATTCGTTATCGGCTGGCTTCTTGTTTTCAGCAGTGCCGAAGGGCTCGCTCCGTGTAATTTTATCTTTATTGCTTTTTACATTTTGGAATTGCTTCAGTCTGCCGTAAAAAAAATATCATTGCGCGACCGCTATGAAAGTTTAACGGCCAACACAACCTACTATCAGGCCAACATATCCGGTTTGTCGCCGGTTGAAATCTGCACCTTTTTATTCAAATTACAAATAGTTTTCATTATTATCGGCTGTTTCCAGCTTTATTCGCCGAATGCTTATTCTCTTCCGGCATTAAGTATAGTTCTCGGCGCATGGTTCCTGAACAAACTTAAAAACTGGCAAACGCCGGATAAAGGGCTGAAAGAAATCAACAAAGATTTCATAGATGATATTCGCCAAAATATCGAAGATATAAAAAACAATATAGGCAGAGGCTAAAATGAAGCTGCTGCACTGGATAAAAGACAAATTACATACAGTCACCCGATCGGCTGAGGCTGACGACACTTTCGCAGCTTATCAGCAAATTAATTTCAAAGCCGTCATTATAGAATTTTCAGACAGCGTCGAAAGCCGCAGCGGCGAGATAATCGCACGGCAAATGGGAAACAAGGAAGGGCTGAGCGTTACTTATTTTGACGAACCCTTTTCCAAAACCTTTCTCAATCTGGATAGCAGAACCCTTTTTGACCTGATAGACAAAGGGCAGGAGATTATTGACAAGACCGGTGCAGATGTCTTGGTTTGGGGCTACCGCGAAGGCGAAAAAATACGTATCAATTTCCAAAATACTAACCAATATGAAAAAGAAGATAATGCTTTTGTCTCATTAATGGACAGTTTTTACATTCCGGCAGACATTGCGGCAAATCCGGAAAAATTTCCGCCAGCTCTCGGCAACCTGATATACGGTGCCATTATCAGCGCAATAAATCCGAAAGATAAACAGGCAAAGATTCAGAAAAAATTTCTGCTTAAAAAAAACATCAACCTGCTGTCAAAAGACAATTCCGCAAAAACATTGTCTATTGAATATATGCCTTATGTGATGAATATTCTGGGCATTATCTATTTGAGCTATGCCTATGACCGCGGAGATGTCAAAGACTATAAAATTGTAAAAAATCTGTTTGATACGGCGCTGAAACATCAGGATCTAATAAAAAACCCCATTCATCTCGGCTGCATTTACAACCACATAGCCCAGCTGTATGACAATGCCGGCGAATATTCGTTGCGCCGCCCGGATTCCCATTTCAAAAACGCTATCAATTATTTCCGCCAAGCCCAGAAATATTTAAGCAAATACAACTACCCTTACGACTACGGCTATATCTCATACCGGTTGTCACACCTGTTTTTTAACTACTGGCGCCAAAAAGAAGATATTCAGGCTTTAAGAGATGCCGTCTTCCAGTTACGCGAAGCAGAAAAAATTTATACCTATGCGCTTTTCCCTGAATTTTGGGCAAATATTCAAGGCGAACTGGCTCACATGCTGGCGCTTCTGGGAAGTTTCAGCCACAGCGAAGACATCTCTGAACTGGCTATCGCCTGCTATAAAAACCGGCAAAAAGTCATTACGGAAAAACGAGATCCGTTATCTTGGGCAAAGATTCAGGAAAGCATCGGCGAAATCTATTACCGCCTCGGCAAACATAATTCTGATAAAGCCCTGCTGGAAGAAGCCCTCGATTATTTTCATGACGCATTGTATATCTTTGAAAATATGGAACTGGAAGAAGATGCGCGCAAAATAACCACGGATATTGCAAAAACCAGCCAAAGCTTGAGTTTTATATAATCAGGAATATCTATATTATGAAAATTAACTTATGTTTCTTAAAAAACAAAACTTTTTATAAATATCTGCTTGGCGTATTTTTGACCGGACTAATTATCAGCATGATTCTAACACACAGAGATTGGCGGACAGCCAGAAGAGACAGCGCCGGAATAGCTCCGGCACCGTCAGAAGTTTCGGAAGCGGTTGTACAGGTCTATGCGGCCCGCACGATCAACTGGCGCGGTTATCTGTCCGTACACAGTTGGATAGCCACGAAAGAAAAAGATGCCGATTACTACGTTACTTATCAGGTTATGGGCTGGAATCTTTATTTCTCCGGTAACGCCGTTGTTGTCAAACAAGACATTCCCGACCGTTATTGGTATGGCTCCAAACCCGAATTGATTGAAGAAATCCGCGGGGAAAAAGCTGAGCGGGCAATACCCAAAATCATCAAATATGTAAACGATTACCCCTATAAAACTTATTACAATGTCTGGCCCGGCCCAAACAGCAATTCATTTATTGCCAATATCATCCGCAACACTCCCGAACTGACCGTTGAATTGCCGCCGCATGCTATCGGCAAAGACTGGATAAACAAAGGCGATTTTTTCGGAAATTCGGAAAGCGGCAGCGGCTATCAGCTTTCGCTCTGGGGCTTGTTTGGCATAACGATAGGAAAAGCCGAGGGCATAGAAGTCAACCTGTTGGGCATGACTTTCGGTATTGATTTTTATCGTCCGGCATTAAAGCTCCCTTTTATCGGCCGCATCGGCATAAAAGATTCTCCGTTAAATAAAAAATAAGCCATGTTTAAATACTCTTATGAATCGCCGTTCGGTTTGCTGACTTTGGCTGAAGAGAATAATAAATTGACAAACTGCAATTTTGGCAACAGCCCCAAACTACCGCAAAATGCCGAAATTAAAGAAACCAAACTGATAAAAGAAGCATGGCTGCAACTGCAACAATACTTCAACGGCTACCGTAAAACTTTTGAACTGCCGTTAGCCCCCCAAGGAACAACATTTCAACAAGCGGCATGGCAAGCCCTCCTGACTATTCCCTACGGGCAAACGGCTTCTTATAAAGACATGGCCGTTAAAATAAGTAATCCGAAAGCCTGCCGTGCAATCGGCATGGCCAATAACAAAAATCCTATAGGCATAATCATTCCCTGCCACAGAGTCATCGGCTCAAACGGAAAACTAGTCGGATATGCCGGCGGTCTGGACATCAAACAAAAACTGCTCGAATTAGAAAAATTCCACTCGCTCTAAACAAAAGAGCAGCAGGAATGCTGGTTGCCTGCTGCTCCGAGCTGCTAAATATATTAAAGAGAAATTGAATACAATTTTAATCAAACAACATTTTTAAATCGACGACTGTGCACTTTTCCCAAAACTATCACTGAAATCCGCTCCAGCATCATCGCCGGTTGCATAGTCAACGATAGCGCCGGCAGCAGCCAAAATAGCCAAACCGACAGCCAGCATTGAGAATTTTTTCCAGTCCAGTTTGCCGAAAATAGCCATGAAAGCCAAAGCAACCAAACCGAAACCGCCGACAACAAAGATAATCGTTTTTACAGATTTGAATACAGCAACAGCTTTCATCTGCGCAGTACCCATCAAATCATAGGTTCCGGCAGCGAGAGCACCGTCTGCCGTACCCAATAAAATCATTATTGTCATACAGCAAAGAGTCAAAATATTGTTTTTAATAAAAGAAATCATCTGTTTTTCCTTTGCTTAAAATTATATACATTTCACTTTAACCAACGCCCGCTTTCCTGCTCCATTGCAAAATAACGAACGTTATTTTGCCTGTTTCATAAAAAGACCAGAATATTCTTATAAAAAACTAACATGTTGTTTTATTTATGTTTTTATCTTGATTATTAATTAGCTTGACAAAATATTAGAATATAACTATAATTCAATTAAACGTTCGTTTATTTTCAATAACACAAATCAATAGTAGAATGCTAATCAAATAAAAAAGACAAAGGATTAGCAGCAATGATTTATAGTTACATCAGAATAAGTACCGACAAACAAAATACTGAAAACCAAAAATTCGAAATAACAAAATTTGCAAATCTGCATAATCTTAAAATCAATCACTGGATTATCGAAACAATATCGTCCACAAAAGAACTGAACAAAAGAAAACTCGGTAAGATATTAAAAAACCTTAAATCCGATGACATTTTAATAACCTCTGAACTGTCACGCTTAGGCCGAAACCTGATGCAAATCATGAGTATCCTGCACCACTGTCTGGAACAAGGCTGTCAGGTCTGGACTGTCAAAGAAAACTACAAACTCGGAGCGGATATCCAGTCAAAAGTTTTGGCATTTGCCTTTGGCTTAAGTGCCGAAATTGAAAGAAACCTTATCTCGGCGCGAACCAAAGAAGCTTTATTACGCCTGCGCAATGAGGGAAAAAGCATCGGCCGCCCTAAAGGCAGCAAAAATAAAACCACAAAATTGCAGGGTAAAGAAAACATCATAAAAAACATGATTGCAAACCAAATACCGAAAATTAAAATTGCCCACGATCTCCATGTTAACCTGTCAACTCTCCACCGGTTTTTAAAACGATAATTCCGGCTGTTTCGCCCTTCGCAAATCAGGAATTACTAACGAACACACAAAAAAAGACGCTGTAAACAAGCATCTTTTTAATCAAAATGGCGAAAGAAAGAGATAGGCGGCAACACCACTGCACGGCTTGCCGTACACGCCGCCGGCAGACTTTCGGCAACCTGCTGTTTGTAGCCGCCCTTTCTCCGGAATTTAACCTCATCAATAACAAAAGAAGCACCCTTATGGGGCTTCTTTTGTTATTGGCGGAGAGACAGGGATTGGCTTCGCCGCATCTTCGCTCATCGGCAAAGCCGACCGCGATACTTCCGTCTCGCTCTCGCTTGCTGTCGAACCCTTTTCCCAGGGTTCAAATCAAGCTCCCCTCATCATTAATAAAAAGCCCCGTACATGACGGGGTTTTTTATTAATGGCGGAGAGACAGGGATTCGAACCCTGGGTACCCTCACGAGTACAACTGATTTCGAGTCAATCGCATTCGACCACTCTGCCATCTCTCCGATGACAGAACAGTAATAAAATTAAAACACAAAATATGCAAGTATTATTTAAAAACTTTTACCCGTTCATCCAATGGCATAAACGTTTTTTCATCTGCCGGAGCAGCAATGCTGCCAAACGGCATTTGCGCCAAAAGTTTCCAATTATCCGGCAGGCCAAACATTTTTGCCGTCTCGATATCTATCAGCGGATTATAATGCTGCAAACTGGCACCCAAGCCGGCTTTTTCCAATGCCGTCCAGATAATAAACTGCAACATGCCGCTGGATTGCAATGACCATTTCGGAAAAATATCCTTATATAACGGATATTTTGCCTGCAAATTCTCAATAATTTTCTCATCTTCAAAAAATAAAACCGTTCCGTAACCTTGCATAAAAGAATTTATTTTATGTTCAGTCGCTGCAAATTTTTCCGCCGGAACGATTTTACGCAATTCAGCCATGACCATTTGCCAAAAAGCCAGATACTTTTCGCCAAACAAAACGACGGCACGCGCCGATTGGGAATTAAATGCCGTCGGAGCATATTTAACCGCAGTATTCACTATTTCCGTAATTTCATCGGAAGAAAGGATTTCATCTTTCCCCAGCTGATAAATAGAACGGCGATTTATAATAGCCTTGGCAAAGCAATCATCTGTCATAGTCAAACCTTTCTTTCATTCTCATCTTCATAACTTTTTCGGCTTTTTCTTCACCGGACATCCCTTCTTCATCGCTATGCTCAATCTGCTGGCTGATAGGTTTCCAAGAAACTTCTTCATCCGTCATTTGATTGACTTTGGTAAAGTTTTTAATCCGTGAAGTTTTCAAATCTAAAGCCTCATCCCGATGGTAAGAAAGATATTCATCTTCATTCTCATTTTCAACGCTATCTTCCTGCAATGGCATAATAATAATGCCGAGAGCATGATGTGTCATCTGTTCCTCAAAACTGTAAATCCGCCGAACCCGCACTTTTATCTCTTCTTTGCTGTCATAACCAAACATTTGAACAGGAAGCAATTCGATAATATCGTCAAATCGCTCGCACACAATCACGCCGCGAACCAAACAAATTAATTTGCGGCCGCTGTCTTCTCTGACATACTCGATAATATCGTTAAGCTTTATTTTTTTATATTCATCATCAAAGAGGCGCAAGTCTATCCGTTTTGTTCCATGAACAATTTTATCATAAGTAAAACGCATCAAATGCATCGTATGTTTCATATTGCCCTCCTGACTATTTGGCAAAATAAGCTTAAAACAATAAAATCAATTCTGCAAACGTTTACTTAATTGATATTTAACAAATTCAGGCTAAACTGGGAACATTAATAAAAAATAAGGGGCCGTCATGAAAAAAAATCATCTTTTAACAATTTTATCCGCCGTCGCCGTAATTCTCTCGTCCACACCGGCAAAAGCTGACCTCGTCCTCGGCGCAGACTTCACGCGTTCTCATTTCAGCTATGAAAACGGCGCGGAAAATTATCTTGAAAGCAACTACAACAGTATTGGCCCCGTTATCGGCATAAGCATAAGCGGTTTTAGCCTTGAAGGATATTACAAAACCTATTCGGACAGCAACAAAAATGATAATGATTCCAAAATAAAAACTTACGGAGCAGACTTTGTTCTCCGGCTTCCGACCAATGAATACATTGATTTCGTAGGATCTGTCGGCTATGCAAAATATGAATTTGAAGGAAATTTCGACAGTCTGACAAAAGAAAAACTGGATTGCCACGGCCCGCGTTTCGGCCTTGGCATGCAAATTAACTTAAACAGCCATATCGGCCTGCGCGCAATGTATCATTACACTTCTATCAATGAAGGCATCGACTACTTTGACAGCATAAACGAATTAACCGCAGGCATCCGCCTCAGTTTCTAATCAAAAATGCCGTAGAGTTTTGCAAAAAATCCTGTTTTTTTCTGCTTAAACGCATAGTGCTTAAACAACAGATAATTAATGACCGTAATAACGGCAATAGCAGCCGCTTGCGCCAAATAGGCATTTATGCCTAAACCGCCGACCAGCCATTTAAGCATTCCCGCATTAAGAAAATAGCTGATTGTCCAAATCAACAAAGATTTTAAATATTCTTTTAAATGCTCCCCTTCGGTTTCAAAAACCAAAAGTTTATAAGCAAGAAAAGCCGTTACTGAGGACAACAGCCACGAAGCCAGCAAAATACATTGATAATGCTCGATAGACAACCACAACCCCAATCCGACAAAAATCAAATAACGGACAACCGTATTGGCAAGCCCGACCGTTACAAAACGCAATCTTTCATCAAGCTGAAACCAACTGTCCGAATAATTTTTTTCTTTGGCTGTCAGATGTTTTAAATAAGCATAAACTCTCTTCATTCTCTGCTCCGAAACTGTTTCGAAACAGATATAATCACTTTTTTGGCAATTGCGAGCTTAATTTTTATTATTAATTTTAATGCCTTCAAGAATCTGATATTCTGATAAAGCAAAATTATCCGTCATGCCGCTGATATGGTCAACAATCAAATGCACGCGCAGCCACCACTCAAGATTTTCTTTGCCATATTTTTCAACCGCTTTCTCATTATTCAGCCATTCGTCAAGCTGGTAACTATAGCTGTCAATCAGCCTTTTCGAAAGCCGGTTAAATAACAGTTGTTCATATATCCGTCCTTTAACACGTTTTCCGGCAACTAAGCCGGCAAATTCATCGGCATTGATTTTAATCAGCTGGCCGAAGTAATTTTGCAGCAATCCGGATAAAACGGCAAAACCGGAAAGTTCAATGCTTTCTGCCTCTTCCGAACGATAAATTCTGCGGCAGGAAAACTCTTTAATAGCTTCCAAAACCCGTCCCATAGGCATTTTTTCCGTAATTAAAGAACCTGTTTGTCCGGCACAAAATTCGTCATAACGGCTAATGAATTCTTCCGCCGCAGCATCAACGGCTTTGTGGCTCAAATCAATACAAACCTCAACGCTGAAATTTTTAACTTTTTCTTGAGCAAGAGATTTGAGCGGTATTTCCTCATTCGGATATTTTGCGCGCCAAATTTTCTGAAACTCTTTCAAAAACTGCTCGGCAGTAATAATGCCTTTGGCAATCCCGTCAGAAATATCGCTCAGACAATAAGAAATATCATCCGCAGCTTCCATAATATATGTGAGCGGATAGCGGCAATCTCTCTGCCGGTTGATTTTAGCGCAAGCTTTTTCTACTACGGGAATCTCTGATTGAAAATATCCGGCTTTCTTTTTAATATCCACGCCTTTGGGTGCCTCTTCGCCGGCTGCTCGGGCATATTTGACCGCACACAACAACGAAGGGAGACTCAAGTTCAAACCGAATTCATCTTTATCACAATGTAAACGGCTGACAATACGGATGCCTTGCGGATTGCCGTCAAACTGGTAAAAATCTTCTTTCAGCCTGCCTAAACGCTCAAAATCGACGCCGGCCGACAATGCGTCTTTTTCCAAATTCTCTTTGGCCCACTTTATAATTGCCGCTTCCCCCAAATGTCCGAACGGGGGATTGCCTATATCATGCATCAGACAGGCATTTTCAACAACAGCAGGAATTTCCGCGGCCTGATCTGCCGTTATCACACCTGATTTGCAAAGCCTTCTGGCGATTTTAGTTGCTAAAATCCGCCCCGTATCAGCCACCTCAAGAGAATGCGTCAGTCTTGAACGGACACTTGAATTAAGCTCCAAAGAAAAAACCTGCGCTTTTTGTTGCAAACGGCGAAACGACGAGGAATAAATAATCCTCGATTTATCGCTCAAAAACTCGTCCAAAGCTTCGCGGTCTTTAATATCAGACTGCCGCAACCGAATGGGCAGCAAAATTTTTTCATATATGTTTTCAGACATTTTATATCCCCAAAAAAAACTTTATCTGCTTCTGCCGCGCGACTTTGATAAAGGACGGGGTTTTTCCTGCATTCCGACCGGCTCAAAATGAATAAGTTCATTTTCTTGTTGTTGAGGATTCAAGCTTAAATGCCCGGAATAAAACAGTTCAATTAATTTATCGCGCCCCATTTCCGTCAAATTATAAACATGACCGCGGTTTCTCGTCCCGGCAAAATAAGTATCCGGATCAGCAATAACCTCAGAATTAAAGCCATAAACTTTTAACTTGGGATTGTCATTAACATAAACAACGGAATCTGCGGCAAATTCCGGCGTAACGATAACAAAATGTTTACCGCTGCTGCTGTTTGTTTTGCTATTCATCAACACAATAAACACTGAGTTCGGATTCATCTTTTGTTGCTCTGCAAGCGTCTTTTTAATATCGGATGTTTTGCAATCATCACCGTAATATTTTGACAAACCATTAATAACACTCAGACAGGAATGCGGATTATTAATACATTTCAACAGAAAGTCATATTCCATATAACCTTCTCTTTTCGACAATTCTTCAATTGTTTTCAAACCGCTTATCGAACAATAAAAACGATTATTGACCGGACCGAATAAATCTCTTAACGTCGCCGCCTTACGCCCTTTTTTCTTACCGTTTTTGACAGTCTCAATATTATCAGCCAAATCGGCAGATAAGCTCATAGCAAAATCTTTCTGGCGTCCGTCAATATAGGCATTCAAGCGCTCCCAAATGACACTGGCATCCAAATTGGCAACCTTAGCCATCGCCAGAAGTTCGGTATTATGCTGGTTTTTATCTTGTTTCAAAGAAAGTTCTTGAGCTTGAGCCGCATTTCCTGGAGTCAAAGCGGCAATCGTCTTCAATGCCGCCAGCAAAATTAAACGCTTGCTGTTATGTCTGATTTTATATTTTTGATCAAAACGGTGTAAGCCCCGACGGATTTTCAGACGTATAATGCCAATTTGTTTTTTTAGTTTTTGCCAATCGAATTGTTCGCTATTTTCCATGTCGCTTCCCCACTTCACAAAAGAATCCTCGATATCTTATAAATAGCAAAATCACATAAAAGAATCAAAGGCTTTTCAGTTAATCAACATAAATACTCCAAGCCATTGCCGAAAGTTCAAACCACAGGCATAGCCCAAACATCATAACGCAAAAAAATCGCCCCGCCGGCTTCCCAAGGCTAAAACCTGCCAACACTTTCTTATATAAAAAAGTAGGATTGAATTGGAGCGGGCTGGAGGCAAAAAATATCTCCGGCGGAGATGTTTTTAACGGCAGGTGAGCGTTTGTTAATTTGTGAGCCGGCAGCAGCACCGCGAAACAAATGTTATAAACCGAGTGACGCAGCGAGTTGGCGACAATGAAGCCTATGAGCCAGACAGGGTTTCATCCCTTCACCATACAAAAAAAACCACTCATAATGAGTGGCTTTGAATTGGAGCGGGTGAAGGGATTCGAACCCTCGACATCAACCTTGGCAAGGTTGCGCTCTACCCCTGAGCTACGCCCG
Source organism: uncultured Alphaproteobacteria bacterium (assembly GCA_949493535.1). Taxonomy (GTDB): domain Bacteria; phylum Pseudomonadota; class Alphaproteobacteria; order RF32; family CAG-239; genus CAJLXD01. Next base: position 192,206 of record CASZWJ010000001.1, on the reverse strand, counting down.
CATCGTTAGAACGAGATATTAAATACCATAACCGAAAAAAATTGCAAGCATTTTTTTCATATTTTTTCATATTTTTTATCCTTATGCCTAAAATCAAACAATTGCGGCAAAAAATTTAACTTGTCACGCCGCACAAATTACAATAAGTTGAAAAAAATATCATTTCATTAAAGGATTTTTTTATGAAGTTATCTGTTTACCTGATTACAAAAAACGAAGAGCAGCGCCTGAACAAAACATTAGCACAAGCAGCAAAAGTCGCCGATGAAATTTTAGTCGTCGACAGCGGTTCAACAGATGACACATTAAATATCGCCAAAAAATTCGGCGCCAAAACAATCCACCACGATTGGCACAGCTATTGCGATCAAAAACATTTCGCAGAGCAGCAATGCGCCAACAACTGGGTCTTAATGCTTGATGCGGACGAAGTTTTATCCGAAGAACTGGTTGAAGAAATTAATCGCCTGAAATCAGGCGTGCCGGAATTCAACGCTTATCAGATTAAAATCGTCAATATGTTTCCGCAGGATGAAATGCCGCGGCGTTTTGCCCACAGCTTTAAGCCGGTACGCCTTTATAACCGCAAATTTGCATCAATGCCCAAAGATTTATACAATAAAGACCGTGTCAACGTCGCCAAAGGGCAAAAAATCGGCAAGCTGAAAAACCATATACATCATTTCTGTATTCTGACACTGGAACAGGCAACAAACAAATATAATATTCACAGCTCCGAACTGGTAAAAACGCTGGCCGCAGAAAAACGCAAAGTATCCAAACTGCGTATTTTCACCGAATTTCCGCGCCAGTTTCTACATTATTATATTGGCAAAAGATATTGCCTACTCGGCACTCAAGGCTATATTCAGGCATTGGTTCTTGCCAATTTCCGCTTTCTGAAAATAGCCAAATATTATGAATTTACGGAATTGAATAAAAAGAAAAAAGACTAAAAGCTTTCCGGTATGATATCTTCTTCCGGCAACTCAACCGGCAGATTGAAATCAACAAAAACAGCCGAAGCAAGCGCCGCAACAAACCAGGCAACCGCGCCGATTCGCAACATCCAAATCACCTTGCGGCTGCCGCTGAATTTTCTTCCGCCCCGCGATGTATTTTGAAACAGCAGTTCTAAAAATGCCCACAAGGCCGTCACAATCAGCGGCACAAACAAAAACAAAGGTGCTGACAGCGTCAATAACAATTGTATGACGGCCCACCCCGCATAGCCGGCATAAAAGTTATGGATACCGATTGTTCCCAAAAACCAAGCCAACAAAATATAAATCACACCGCTCTTCGGGTTTGCATGTTCGCCGGATTCGCGCATTGCCCGCCTGAAAAGGATTTGCTTTTGCTCAGCAAATTCTTCCGGACTGAGTTTTCCCTGCTTCTGCAAAATTTCCAATTTTTCAAAATTAACAAACTCATCCATAAATATTCTCCTTTGTTCTTCTATCTTATCCTGAAATTCTGAACAAAACATAAAAAAACCCCCGCTTCACAGCGGAGGAAAACAAATGTTTTTTTTGCAAAGCAAAGGTTTTTACTTTCCATTGTTGCCCAAGTTCAGCATCATGCCGGACTTGCTGTCGGTGATAACCAGAGTCTGCGGATTAAGTTTCTCTGCAAACTTGGCCTGAACTTCCAGCTCGCGCAGGCGGATAGCCTGTGCATTGCGGGCAAGAGCCTTACCTTCGATGTCCAGCGCTTCGGCACTAGCCTTGGAGGCAATAACCACCGCTGCGGAATCAGCCTGAGCCTGTACAATCTTCTGACGTCCCTTTTCTTCAATCTCACGAGTTTCGTTGATTGCCTTAAGAGCTTTTTGCTCGGCCATCACCTTATCTTCGATAGACTTTTCAAAGGCGTCGGAATAATCGACGTCTGCAAGCTGATACACGATATCCGTGATATACTTCGAATTGATTTCTTTCCGAAGCTGCTCTTGGATTTCCATTCTCGCTTTCTCACGATTGCCGACAAGTTCTTGGGCATTCCAGCGACCGACGACGTTTTTGATAACACCGTCAAGAGCCGGCATGATTAACTTACTCTCGTAAGCCATACCATACGCCTTGTACATTTCATCGGCAGCCTGATCGACAATCCGGTATGTCACGACATACTTGATTGAGGCAGTCTGAATGTCTTTCGTGTAAGCGGCATCCTGACGCTCGATTCGCTGGGCCGTTGTCGGGAATCTCTTAAACGATGAGATGAAAGGCCACTTGAAGGAGAAACCGCGATGGACACCATCGTCGATACTACCTAAAGTTACTTTCACACCGACCTCTTCTGCACTCATCACTGAGTAACATCCCAGAACAAAGAAAAGTCCCACAAGAGCTAACACGCCACAAAGGCTGAGCTTGATGATTTTTTTCGTCTGAGCTTTCTTTTCTTCTTCACGCTGTTTTCTTTCTTCTGCACTTTCGTATCCGTACATAGTTAAAAAATTTAAATTGTTAGACATAAAAAAGAAAATTATCAGGAAAGGATAAACCTTTATACACAATCGTATCTTCGTAGCCATAATAATTTCTTTTCATCTCTGAAAATAGCACATTTTGAACATTGAGTCAACACACCCTTCCCCAAAATTTGTCTATTTACGAAAATCCACAAAAAAAAGGAGAGCAATTAATGCTCTCCTTAATTTCTTTAAGATTAAATGGAACTAGAAGCCCATCCCCGGCATTCCGCCGGCAGGCATTCCGACACCGCCGCCGCAATGGCATTCTTTTTGCGGAGCTTCGGTAATCATAGCCTCTGTTGTAATCAGCAAACCGCCGACAGAAGCAGCATCCTGCAAAGCCGTGCGGACAACTTCGGTCGGATCGATAATTCCGGCTTTAACCATATTCGTATATTCTGCCGTCTGGGCATTATAACCGAAATTAACATCGCTTTGTTCCAAAAGCTTTCCGGCAACAACCGCACCGTCAACACCGGCATTCTCGGCAATCTGGCGGATAGGAGCCTGAGTTGCCTTGCGGATAATATCAATACCCACTTTCTGATCCTGATTGGCAGGCGTTAAAGAATCTAAAGCCTTAGCAGCATAAAGCAACGCTACGCCGCCGCCGGCAACAACGCCTTCTTTAACAGCCGCGCGGGTTGCGTGCAAAGCATCGTCAATACGGTCTTTGCGTTCTTTAACCTCGACTTCGGAAGCGCCGCCGACACGCAAAACGGCCACGCCACCGGACAATTTGGCCAAACGCTCTTGCAGTTTTTCCTTGTCATAATCAGAAGTTGTTTCTTCAATCTGCTTACGGATAGAAGCGGCACGGGCTTGAATCAAATCTTTTTCGCCGTCGCCGTCAATAATGGTTGTGTCATCTTTATTAACTTCAACGCGTTTGGCTGTGCCGAGCATATCCAGAGTAACATTTTCAATTTTCATGCCGAGTTCTTCGGAAATAACCTGTCCGCCGGTCAAAATGGCAATATCTTCCAACATAGCTTTACGACGGTCGCCGAAACCGGGGGCCTTAACGGCACAAACTTTCAAACCGCCGCGAATACGGTTGACAACCAAAGTAGCCAAAGCTTCGCCTTCAATGTCTTCAGCAACAATCAGCAAAGCGCGTCCGGACTGGACAACAGCTTCCAAAACAGGAATCAACGGCTGCAAGTTGGAAATTTTCTGATCATAGAGCATGATGAACGGATTTTCAAATTCGCAGCTCATTTTTTCAGGATTGGTAACAAAATAAGGAGAGAGGTAACCGCGGTCAAACTGCATCCCTTCAACAACATCCAATTCCGTTTCCAAACCTTTGGCATCTTCAACGGTAATCACGCCTTCATTGCCGACTTTTTCCATTGCACGAGCCAAATATTCGCCGATAGAACGGTCGCCGTTGGCAGAGATAGTGCCAACCTGAGCAATTTCTTCAGAGGTTTTGATTTCTTTTGAACGGGATTTAACATCAGCAACAACAGCCTCAACAGCCATATCGATACCGCGTTTCAAATCCATCGGGTTCATACCGGCAGCGACGGCTTTGCAACCTTCTTTGATGATTGCTTCAGCCAAAACGGTTGCCGTTGTAGTACCGTCACCGGCTTTATCGGCAGTTTTCTGAGCGACTTCTTTAACCAGCTGAGCGCCCATATTTTCAAACTTGTCTGTCAGTTCAACTTCTTTGGCAACGGAAACGCCGTCTTTGGTAATTTTCGGAGCACCGTAAGATTTGTCCAAAATAACATTGCGGCCTTTAGGTCCCAAAGTTACTTTAACGGCTTTAGCGAGAGTTTCTACGCCTTTCAACATTTTATCACGGGCATCAGTCGAGAATTTAATATCTTTTGCTGCCATTTTTTAATTCCTTTCCATTTTATCTAAAAAAAACTTTCACGTTTCTAATCTTCGCAGAATGAGATAGATAGAGTGATTTAAGGGGTGAGAAAAATTTTAGTGTACATAGAAGTACATGAATTTTTCGAACCGACGATAAATCGCTCTAGATGCTCATTATTCGGAGATTATTGCGAGGATTTCGGGCTCTTTAATGATTAAACGGTCTTCACCATTGACTTTGATTTCCGTACCGGACCATTTGCCGAATAAAACCTTGTCGCCGACCTTAACGCTCATCGGAATAACTTTTCCTTCAGGAGTAACCATTCCCGAACCGACGGCTTCAACAATGCCTTCGCTCGGCTTCTCTTTTGCTGTATCGGGAATAATAATGCCGCCGGCCGTTTTGGTGTTTTCATCAAGTCTTTTAACCAGGACACGATCCTGAAGAGGTTTAATAGTCATAGTTATTCATCTCCAAAATTAAATACAATTATCTATCGGGTTAGTTAGGCATTAAAAAGGATAAAGTCAAGTTTTCAATTAAAAAAATCGAAAAAAATAACAAGAAAAAGTTTTTGACAAAATTTTTGTACATAGTATACTCGTTTCCGGAAACCTATAGATATGTATATAAAAAAACAAATTATGAAAACAAAAGAATTACAAAATCGGATTTTTAATCTGATAAACGGTATTGAAGCCTCTGAAAAAGCAAAAAAACATTTTTTGGGCATCATCAGCGTCATTTACGGCCACCAAAGCATAGCTTATCAAGACTTTGAAGCACTGATAACGGATCCCCAAAAACAGCTTGAAATGTTAAGGGCTCCCGACAATCATAAATATAAAAGCAATTTTATGGTTTTCTGCCACGTTGTCGTTGAAGACTATATTGAGCAGGCGCTTTCCTCATCTTCAAAAGATTCGTCAGGTTTTCTGCCGTACAACTATTTTGTCGAAATAGAAAAAGCGTCTCAACACAAAGCAGGAATAATCGGTTTTGAGCTGAAACGCTGCACTGCATTAAACATTGAAGAAACAGGACTGACGCGTTTTCTTCTGTCTCCATTGGCTGACTGCCTCACGGATGTCGAATACCGAAAAATCTTGTCTGTTTGGTTCATGTATCCCGAATTGATTTTCCATGCGGACAAAGTAGGAGAAGTTATCAATCATTTCTGCTCCGGCAAATAAAACGATTTTGAACTAAAAAAAGCCCTGCCGATTTTTATCGCGCAGGGCTTTTTGCACTAAAAGTTCTTATCTTTTGAAAACAGATACCGTCTTAGAGATTGCGCTCATCAGGAAAGATGTCACAACCAACAGCGAAAGCATAATAAACGTGCTGAAATATAACCATGCATCCGGATAAACAGACATAACCGGACGCGCAATAGACGAAGCCCAGCCGTCAAGGGTAAAGGCCTGCACCAAAACAAACAGCGCGCTGCCCAAGCAGTCAAAATCTTTGAAAACATCGCCATATAAGCTGACGCCGATAACCGCAAAAGAATAAAAAATCACTGCCATAATCGCCAACAATGCAACAAAATTCGGCAACAGTTTGATAAAAATTTCAACCATACCGTTCAGAGTAGGAAAACGGCCGAGATATTTCAGCAAGCGGAAAATGCGGAAAGTTCTGAGAACGATAAAGGCGCTGGCAAAAGGAACGGATGAAACGGCAACGATAACAAAATCAAAAACATTCCAGCCTTTTTTGAAAAAACCTTTTCTGTAAACATAAAGCTTCATCAGCATTTCGGCAATAAATATGCCCATGAACAAACGGTCTAACATGAACAAAACATTGTCCATGAAAACATCAATATAGTTCGATGTCATAAAGCCCAAAACAGCAGCATCGGCCAAAATGATAAACATGATAAAAAGATCAAACTTATGGCTTTCAACCAAAGCTGTCAGCTTGCGCTTGTCTTCTTTTTGCTTGCGGCGCTTTTTGCCGGGAATCAAATCTTTTATATCGCTGAACCTCATGTTCTTATCCTCAAAAATAAATTTATATTATTCTAGCTCAAAAGAAATAGAATGCAATAATAATTGCAGCAGCAGCTATTGCCGGACCGAATGCCCCCGAACGCTGCCTCTTAAGCAAAGCATAAACGCTAAAAAGCACCACCGCCGTCAAAATTGTATAAATAAGTTTTTCCGGCCCGAACCATGCCCCGATAGCCGCCAGCAGTTTTATATCGCCGCCGCCGAACATATCTTTATCTTTCCAAACTAAAAACAAACTTGCCACAACCGGCAGAAAATAACCGGCAAGCGCCCCCAGAGAACTTTCGGCAGGACTGAGCCAGCCGCCGGCCAGCACGGCATAAACTGAACCGATAATCAACAGTGGAATTGTCAAAATATCCGGCAGAAGATACATACGGTAGTCTATTTCGGTCAACAGCAGCAAAGACCATATAAAATACAAATACCAGACAATATGTGCCGCTCCGAATTGATAAACCGCGGCAAAGCTGAGAGCGGATGAAACAAGCCCCCACATGAAAGACCGCCATAAAAACTTTTTTTTCAGGCAAAGATAACGTGCATCTCTGCGCTGGTCTGACGAAAGAAATTTCCCCGGACGAAACAATTGATATAAAGCATAGGCAAAAGTCGCCGGCATAAATTTTTCAAAACGGCGCGCCATATAAGGAATGAATATTCCGAAAACAAAACCGTAAACCGCATATAGCATCATACACTCCTCTTAAGAATAAAAGGAGTGTATGGCAAAAAACATAAAATTTAATTAATGCCTAAATCGCTTTTAAAATATATTCAGACAATTTTTCCGAATAAAACGACGGGTCTGAAATAGCTTCGCCTTCGGCAATCTTGGCTTGGTCGAGCAGGATTTTTGAAACTTCTTCTACCTTTTCGATATCCTTGTTTTCGCCAACCATTTCCGAAAGCTTGATAATCAGCGGATGATAAGGATTAAGTTCCAATATTCGCGTGCTGGCAAAAGCGGTCTGCTGCTGGTGGTTGCGCATCAAACGTTCCAAATGGATAGACATTTGGCCGTTTTCAACCGTCAGGCTGGCCGGCGACTTTGTCAGTTTGTCTGTCGTTGTTACCTTGCCGACTTCGTTTTTAAACATTTCGGTCAGCTTATCAACCAACTTTTGCATATCGCCGTCAGCGGCTTTCTGCTCGCCGCGTTCCAGCTTCCAGTCGATATCGGCCTGATTAATATGCTTAATCGTATAGCCTTTATAGTTTGGCAAAGTCTGCGTCCAAAACTCGTCAATCGGATCCGTCAGCAGCAAAACTTCGATTCCCTGAGCTTTGAAAGCCTCCAGCTGCGGATTGTTCATCAGAACATTCACATCATCGCCGGTAATATAATAGATAAACTTCTTATCGCCCTGAACACGGGAAATATATTCGTCAAGCGACGTATATTTCTCAACATCATGCGTTGAATGGAAACGGGACAAGCCGGCAATATCTTCGCGATTCGAAAAATCTTCGTAAATGCCTTCCTTAAAAGCAATGCCGAAATCTTTCCAGAAGACAAGATAATCATCATAATTTTCCGAACGCTTTTTCAACTCCTTCAAGAGGCGGGAAACGGTACCGTGTTTGATTTTTTCAATCAAAGCGTTATGCTGCAGCATCTCGCGCGAAATATTGAGCTGCAAATCGGATGAGTCAATCACGCCTTTGACAAAACGCAGATAACTCGGCAGCAATTCTTCAACCTTGTCGGAAATAAACACTTTGTTGACATAAAGTTTCAAACCGTTTTTGCGGTCCGGCTGGAACAAATCATACGGCGCTTGTTTCGGAATATAAAGCAAACCGGTATATTCAATACTGCCTTCGGCTTTAAAGTGCAGCGTCATCCACGGATCGTCAAAATTCTTGGAAATATGGTGGTAAAATTCTTTATATTGTTCTTCGGTAATCTCGCTTTTATGCCGCGCCCATAAAGCGGAACCGGTATTGACCGTTTCTTCGCCGGCCTCGCCCAGACATAAAACAATCGGATAATCAATATGGTCGGAATAAGTGCGGATAATATGGCGCAGATAAATCGTATCGGTAAAGTTTTTGTCGTCTTCTTTCAAAAAGAGTTTGATTTCCGTACCGTTTGTTTTTTTCTCGGCTTCGCGGATTTCAAAACCGCCGATACCATTAGAAGACCAAAACCAGGCTTTGTCTTCGCCGGCTTTTTTAGTCAGGATTTCAACTTTGTTTGCAACCATAAAGGCCGAATAAAAACCCACGCCGAATTGTCCGATTAAATCAACGCCGGAACCGTTGTCTTTGGCATTGTTCACAAAATCGGCCGTTCCCGATTTGGCAATAGTGCCCAAATGGTTAATCAGGTCATCGCGGTTCATGCCGATTCCGTTATCGGCAATTTTCAAAGTGCCGGTTTTGGCATCGGGCGTAATCCAAATTTTAAATTCGCCGGACTCTTTGGCAATATCCGGATTAGTCAGCACCAAATATTTTAATTTGTCACAGGCATCGCTGGCATTAGAAATCAACTCCCGCAGAAAAATATATTTTTCCGAATAAAGAGAATTGACCACAATATCTAATAATTTGCTGACTTCTGCCTGAAAATTCATTTTCTCGGACATGATAAAACTCCTCTGATAATCTTTTGTTTTCTTTATATATGGGGAACATTTGCCCGTTTCGCAACACCTTGCAACAAAATACTTGATTTTAATTATAATCTCTGTAAATTAAGGGCTGATATTAATGTAATTACATGGAGTTTTTCAATATGGTATCCGTAGTTAATGATTCCTGCATCAAATGCAAATCTTGCGCAGATGTTTGTCCGGTTGACGCTTTCCACGAAGGCGAAACAATGCTTGTTGTTGATCCTGACACTTGCATTGATTGCGGCGTTTGCATTTCCGAATGCCCGCAGGAAGCTATCAGCAACTCTGATGACGCTGATCCGAAATGGATTGAATTCAACGCAGAAAAATCTAAAGAATGGCCGAATGCCAACGACTAATTTTCAGCGTTTTGAAAATTTTAAGCCCTGTTAATCTGACAGGGCTTTTTATTTTGCCCCTTGCAGAATCCGCAAATATAGATTAATAATGAGCGGTAAGTTTAATTTTTTGGATTTTTTAGCATGATTACAAAAGCTGACAACACTTTCTACGATGTTGTAGGAATTGGCAACGCTATTGTTGACGTTCTGGCAAAAGTCGGCGAAGGCTTTTTAACCGAACGCCAATTAAAAAAAGGCGGCATGACACTTGTTGAAGCCGTGGATGCCGGCAAAATTTATCAGGATTTGATTCCCGAACGCGAAGTTTCCGGCGGTTCGGCAGCCAACACCGTTGCTGCCTTGGCTTCCCTCGGCGGAACCCCTGCTTTCATCGGCAAAGTTCATGATGACGAACTCGGACAAACATTCAAACGCGACATCGGCGCGGCCGGCGTTGACTTTGACACGCCTGCACTCAATGAAGGGCCGGTCACCGGACGCAGCATCGTCCTCATCACCCCCGATGCCGAACGCACAATGTTCACATATCTCGGCGCCGCACGCAGACTTTCAACTGCCGATATTGACGAAAATATTATCAGCGCCGCTAAAATCATCTATCTCGAAGGCTATCTCTGGGATCAATATTCCGCACAAAAAGCCATGTTAAAAGCCTGCAAGCTGGCAAAAAAACATCATCGTAAAGTTGCTTTCAGCCTGTCTGACTGTTCCTGCGTCAAACGCCACCGCGGCGAATTTATCCGCCTGATTAAACAATATGTAGACATCCTGTTTTGCAACGAAGAAGAAATCAAAAGCCTTTATGATGAAGAAGACTTTTACAAAACCTTGGATATGATAAAACCCGATGTCGAAATCGCTGCAATTACCCGCAGCGCCAAAGGCTCGGTTGTTATTAACGGCCGCACCAAAACTTTTGTCGAAGCGGAGAAAGTGGCCGATGTCGTTGATACGACCGGTGCCGGCGATTTATATGCCGCCGGTTTCTTATACGGCTTAACTCAGGGACGCTCTCTCGGCACCAGCGCCATCATCGGCAGCATTGCCGCCTCGGAAATCATTTCGCACTATGGCGCCAGACCGGAGATTTCTTTGCGCGGTTTTGTCCGCAAAAAACTCACCGAATATGGCATCCGCCCATAACGTAAAAAAAATCATCTCAAAAGCCGAACCGAAATGTTCGGCTTTTCTTAAATCTGTAAAAGAAAAAACGACAAATTTTTATACTAAATTCTTGTAATTTAATTTTATCTTGGTATGTTAGGAACGAATTTTAGATTTCATGTCAGATTTATGAAGCCGCCATTTCTTTGATAAATGGTTGTGCTGGAAATAATTTTGATACCGACGTGTACAAAACAGTACACGAGGTTATCAAAATCATGACATGACGACCATTTAGGAAAGAAATAATATTATGGAATTAAGGAATATTGCAATAATTGCCCACGTCGACCACGGCAAAACCACAATGGTTGACGGACTTTTAAAACAAAGCGGCACGTTCCGTGACAACCAAAAGGTTGAAACCTGCGTTATGGACAGCAACGATTTGGAACGTGAAAGAGGCATTACCATTCTGTCAAAATGCACTTCCGTTAATTGGAACGGCATCCACATCAACATTGTAGACACACCGGGACACGCTGATTTCGGCGGCGAAGTCGAACGTATTTTATCTATGGTCGACGGCGTTGTTCTGCTGGTTGACGCTTCAGAAGGCCCGATGCCGCAAACCAAGTTCGTTACCGGAAAAGCTTTGAAACTCGGCTTAAAACCGATTGTCGTTATCAACAAGGCTGACAAAGCCGATGCCCGCGCCGATGAAGTGCTTGATGAAATTTTTGATTTGTTTGTCAGCTTGAATGCTAATGACGAACAGCTGGATTTCCCTGTTCTTTATGCTTCCGGACGCAACGGCTGGGCCGTTAAAGACATGAATGACGAGAAAAAAGATTTAAGCCCGTTGTTTGAACTGATTTGCTCTTATGTTCCCAAACCGAACTGCCAGCCGGACAAACCTTTTTCAATGCTGGCCACCACTTTGGAAGCTGACAAATTCATCGGTCGTCTGTTGACCGGTAAAGTTCAAAGCGGTAGCCTCAAAGTAAATGACATGGTCAAAGTCTTGAACGCCGAAAACAAAGAGCTTGAAAGAGTCCGCATCAGCAAGATTCTGGCATACCGCGGCTTAAATCGCGAAGCTTTGGAAGAAGCGCACGCCGGCGACATCATTGCCGTTGCCGGTATTGTTAAAGGTACCGTTGCCGATACAATCTGCGCTTTTGATGTTAACGAGCATATTCCGGCACAGCCGATTGACCCGCCGACATTGTCAATGACCTTCTCAATTAACGATTCTCCTTTGGCCGGACGCGAAGGCGATAAAGTTACTTCCCGTATGATTTGGGATCGTCTTTGCAAAGAAGCCGAAGGCAACATCGCCCTCAAAATCTCCCGTACCGACAGTTCGGATTCATTTGAAGTCGCCGGACGCGGCGAATTGCAACTGGGCGTTTTGATTGAAACCATGCGCCGCGAAGGTTTTGAACTTTCAATTTCCCGCCCGCGCGTTTTAATGCACAAAGACGAAAACGGCAATCTGCTGGAACCGGTTGAAGAAGTCGTTGTTGACGTTGATGAAGAATTTTCCGGTACTGTTGTTGAAAAACTCGGCTCTCGCCGCGCAGAAATGCTCGATATGATTCCGTCGCAAATCGGCAACAAAGTCCGCTTGGTCTTCAATGCGCCTTCCCGCGGTTTAATCGGTTACCACTCCGAATTTTTAACCGACACCAGAGGAACCGGTGTCATGAACCGCAGCTTTAAAGAATATCAGCCGTTCAAAGGTGAAATCGAAGGCCGCCGCAACGGTGTTCTGATTTCTTCCGAAGCAGGTACGGCTATTGCTTATTCTTTATGGAAACTGCAAGACCGCGGCCCGATGTTCATTGAACACAACTCTCCGGTTTATGTCGGCATGATTATCGGCGAACACACCAAACCGAATGATTTGGAAGTCAACCCGACCAAGTCAAAACAGCTGACCAATATCCGCGCTGCCGGCAAAGACGATGCCATTGACTTGATTCCGCCGCGCAAAATATCTCTGGAACAAGGCTTGTCCTATATTCAAGCAGATGAACTTTTGGAAGTAACACCCAAAAGCCTGCGTCTGCGCAAACGGATTCTTGATCCGTTGCAGCGCAAACGCCAAAAACCGGATATTGCCGATTAATAAAACAAAAGGGTTCCCGATTTTCTCAGGAACCCTTTTTCATTAGTAAGTCGCACAAAATCAATCAGGCAAAATAAGAACCGGACGAACAAAGGAGTAAAAACCGTCTCGATAAGCGCGGCTAATACAACCATTGTTAAAGCTCAACTTCCAAGCATCATTTCTATCTTTCTCTTCACACCAGGTCGCAGAATTCAACACCTCTTTATCAGCACCGATTCCAATCAAAGCTTGTCTCAAATCGGGATAAAGCATTTTGAACGTCACATTAACAAATTTCGACAAAAAAGCAAGGACTTAAAATCAAAAAAAAACATCTAAAATCCTTTTGCCCATAAAAAGGTTGTCACCACCACATAAAGCAATAACAAACCAACCCATTTAACAAAAAAGCGTTGATTCTCCCGCCAGCGCCGCACCAGCATCGGCACAACAATAATCAGGGCCAAAACCACAACTCTGCAAATTTTTGTCAAAAGCCAATAATCGGCAGAAGTCAGAAAAGAACCAACAACATAGGCCAAAATAAACGGAATTAAAACCAGAAGCAAAACAAAAGCGCTCGCTTTTGCCAACAATTTAAATAACTTCTCCATTTCTGCTCCCTCAATATTTTTTTCTAATATAGCATTAAAACTTCGGGCAGGCAATTACAATTCGGACAATAAATATCCCTCCGCGAACCGGAGATTCTAAATTAAACCATTTTCGCAGTTTGACCTCTTCCCTGCGAAAAAACGTTATGGTTCCGCCAACTTTCTCCCCAAAACAAACACACGTTTTTTGCAAGATAGCCCATAAAAAAAGGCTCTGAAATCAGGAGCCTTTCAAAATTTTCTTTAACCTAAAGAGAAGTTCAGCTTAAAAAACTAATAACGAGAATAACTGTTTTCAATCTCAATTTGTCTGATCATTTCTTCGTTATAAGCTTCTCTTTCTTCAGGAGTATAACTTTTCTCTTCGATTTTCAGATTTGCGCTAAAATTCTCTGTTGCCTTTTTCAAATTGCTAATAAGTTTATTGCCTTGAAAAGCCACGGCTTTGGTCTTATTCCCCATAAAGTCGCGCAGCTTTGTTCCTTTTTTGGACAGTTTGTCCTTAATATCATTCAATTTGCTCATAAAACTTCTCCTTTAAATCTTTTATCGCATCTTTTTGTCTATTATCGCAAGTTTAGCTTTCTTTGTCAACTCTTAATTTTATAATTCCGCAATAAAAGTTATGCCTGACGTTTCATAATTCAAGAATTTTTCTCGCTTTTGCCTTATTAATACACTAGAATGCTTAAAATTCAATAAATAAAAGCCGAGGTTTAACAACAAAATGTCTTTATTTAAGTCGATAGCCGCTTTCGGAGGCTTTACGCTAATCAGCCGCATAACCGGCTTTGTCCGCGATATGGTTTTGGCAAACTTTTTAGGCGCGGGAATGGTTGCCGACGCGTTCTTTGTCGCATTCAAGCTTCCCAACCTGTTTCGCAGCCTTTTTGCCGAAGGGGCCTTTACCTCGGCTTTTGTTCCGATGGTTTCGCAAAAGATGGTCAGCGACGGTGAAGACAAAGCCATTCGGTTTGCATCTCAGGCAATATCGGTTCTGGCTGTCATCTTATTGATTTTTGTTGTCGGCATGGAATTATTTATGCCTTGGATTGTTCGTATTATGGCGCCGGGTTTCATCAGCAACCCCGATAAAATTGCTTTGGCCACATCGCTGTCACGCATAACTTTTCCGTTTTTATTATTCATTTCCATAGTTTCTTTCCAGTCCGGCATATTAAATTCATTAGGAAAATTCGCCGCACCGGCTGCCGCACCGGTTATCCTTAACCTGATGATGATTGCTTCCGTATTTGTTTTTGTTCCTTTCAGCATAACGCCGGCTCACGGCATTTCTGCAGGCATAACTTTTGCCGGACTGTTAGAAATTTTTTGGCTGGCATATTTTCTCCGCCGGCAAAAAGTTTATATTCACCCGCAATTCAATATTATTCGGCTGCTCAAAGATTCTGAAATCAAAACCCTGTTCAAACGTATCGGGCCGGGAGTGCTCGGAGCCGGCGTTTATCAGATTAACATGGTTGTCGACACGATTCTCGTTTCGCTTGTCGGAACCGGCGCCATTTCATGGCTTTATTATGCAAACCGTTTGCAACAGCTTCCTCTGGGCGTTGTCGGCGCGGCAATCAGCGTCGCCATTCTGCCTGTTCTTTCCAAACACATCAAAGCGGAAGAAAGTGAACAAGCCTGCCATGTTCAAAACAAAGCCTGCGAATATGGCGCCCTTCTGTCCATTCCCGCCGCAGTAGCTCTAATCGTTTTGGGAGAACCGATTGTCCGGATTTTATTCCAACACGGAAAATTCGGCGCATTTGAAACAGCAATGACCACCCAAGCAGTCATTGCTTATGCCGTCGGGTTGCCGGCATATGTTTTGGTCAAAGCCCTTACGCCTAACTTTTTTGCCCGCGGCGACACCAAAACGCCGGTCAAATACAGCATCGTCGTCCTTTTGACTAACCTCTGTTTTGCCCTGCTGCTAATGAGGCCTTTGGGACATGTAGGTATTGCCTCTGCCACAACTATTGCCGCGTTTGTTTCTCTCGGACAATACATCAGAGGGCTGAAAAAACGGGGATTTTGGGCTTTCACTCCGCAGCTGATTCATAAAATCATCAAAATCATCATCAGTTCGGCTATAATGGGGATGTCTATTTACGGAGCGGAAATTTTTCTGCAATCCTGTTACGGAAACTGGCTTGACCGAGGATACATTATACAGCTCCCGATTTTTGTGGGTTTGTGTTGTTTCGGTGTTGCAACTTTCGCTGTTGCCGCTAAACTGACAGGAGCAATGGATATAATGGATATTGCCTGCATGGTCTTAAAAAAGGGCAAAAAGAATGTCTGAATTTAGCTTAAAAAAATTCTTGTCGGAAAAAGCGTCTTACCTTAAATCCCGCCTGAAAGGGGTAAAGGCTTTGCAAATGCGGCAGCTTTTATCGAAAACAATGGTTTTTATCGGCTCTTGGTGGCGGGTGCTGCTTGTTTCCTTAATCGCTTTTATTTGCTTATACTATCCTCTTGGCGGACTCTGGCTCCAAAATATTGACAAGACCACGGATTACGAAATAAACATCAAAAATCCGCAACAGTCTTCTGCTGTTGAAATGGCTTCGTTTATTATCAATCGCGAAGTTAACGAAAAAATGTGGACGCCGAATTTGCCATTCTTTTTCCCGACTTTTTTCTTGGATAACATGCCCGAATTTCAATTGGGAATTATCAAGGCGACATCAAATGTCGTCTCTGCAATGGCACGGCGGCTGGACACACCTATTGTCAGCGACGCAGATGAACCGCATTTAAAAACGGCGGGAAAACTTTTAAAATATGACGGGCATATTTGGATGTTTTCGCCGACAAACAGTTTCACGCCGGTTCCCTCTGCCCACAGCCAATACCGCAAAGCGCGCAAACAATTGATAAAATTCAACCAACAGCTCAATGCCGGTTCCATTCCGTTTTATCGCAATCCGGCAGATTTAGCATACATCCTGACCAGAATTAACAAAGATTTGAATACATCCGTCGAAAAACTGGATTCCCAAATCCGTGAAGAAAGCGGCAGCTGGACTGATTTTAAAGCCGATAATGTTTTTTATTACAATCAAGGGAAAGCCTATGCTTATTATCTGCTTTTAAAAGCTCTGGGAAACGATTATAAAGATATTCTTGTCGATAAAGACGCCTATCTCTTATGGACCCGCAGCCTGAAAGCTCTGGAAGACGCCTCAAAACTGGATTCATTGTATATCCGCAATGCGCAATTAAACAGTATGGCCGCACCGAACCACTTGCAATATCTGGCTTATTTTATGATAAGATCAAAAGATGCAAACCAAGACATCATTACTGCCTTGTCCGGCAGTGAAACAAAATAAGGAATAACAATGCTGATTGAAACGCAAATAACCGCTGACGATAATGTTCTCAATTTTTTTCCGCCGGTAAAACTTCTGCAATCCGGCCGAGCCGAATTTGTCGATGCCAAATCCCTGCGCAAATCGCCGCTGGCAGAAAAACTCTTTGATCTCGGCGGGATTAAATCCTTGTTCATAACGGAAGAACTTATTTCCGTCACCAAAGAAGATTCTGCGCTCTGGGAAGATTTGAAACCGCAGATTTTGGCAGAAATCATGGATCATATTTCTTTAGGAGAACAAACGCTGATTGAAGAAAAAGCCCCTTCTTCGCCGGAAGATGAGGAAATAATCGGACAAATTATCGGTTTGCTGAATGCCCGTATCCGTCCTGCCGTCAAACAAGACGGCGGCGATATTGTTTTCAAAAGTTTTGATAACGGCATTGTTTATGTCGAAATGAAAGGCAACTGCGCCGGCTGCCCCTACGCTTTGGTAACACTCAAAGAAGGCGTTGAGAAAGTTCTTAAAACGTACATCCCTCAGGTAAAAGAGGTCAGAAATTTTGAAAAAATCAAAGAAAACAAAAATTAAATTTACAGCTTGCTTTATAATATTCGCCGCAGCGTTATTTAACGCCGCATCCGTAATGGCGGCAGAAGCGGCTGACAATACAGCGCCGGAAATATACATTGATAAAATAACCGTTCCCGAGCTGCAAAAACTATATGAAGAAAATGACTACAGCCAATTTATTCCCCGCGATACATGGCAGGTACCCGCCATTTTCCTAAAACGCCTGCCCTCGGATTTCGCCGAAATTGAAGATGAGAACTTAAGGAACCAACTCTTTATCCAAATTTTATCTCCTTTGGCCATTAAAGTAAATGAGAATATTCTGGCAGAACGCAAACAGCTGGAAGAGCTGACAGAACATTTCGAAGCCACTCACGAACTCAGCAAAGAACAAGAAGCCTGGCTGGAAACAACAGCCGAAAAATATAACGTTTTTACTCGTTTTAAAGGTTATCGCCGCTATAAGCTCCTGCTGAGCAAGCTGATTAACAAAATAGACATCATTCCGCCTTCCGTTATGATTGCCGTTGCCGGAATTGAAACTGATTGGGGCAAATCCCGTTTGGCAAAGGAAGGCAACTCTCTTTACAAAGAAGTCGTTTGGCATTCAGAAGACGGGCTGCTGCCGGAAGACGAAACCGAAGATAAAACATATCGTATAAAAGTTTTTCCGACTTTATATGACGCAATGAAATCTTTTGCCCTGAAAATCAATTCAAGCGTCAACTTTGAAGACGCCCGCTCATTAAGGGAAGCTCAGCGGCAACGTCACAAAATTATCGACGGGCGCTCAATGGCTTCGTCATTCGTACTCTTATCGCCGGAACCCAATTACATCGGATTGTTGGACTATACGATTACTTTTTATGAGCTTATCAATGTCGATGCTTCAAAACTAAGATACAAACGCCCGACCGGCTGATTGTAACAAAAACTTAATTGTACCAATTGACAAAAAGGCAATATAATATATTC
This sequence comes from uncultured Alphaproteobacteria bacterium, assembly GCA_949493535.1. Taxonomy (GTDB): domain Bacteria; phylum Pseudomonadota; class Alphaproteobacteria; order RF32; family CAG-239; genus CAJLXD01. Next base: position 174,178 of record CASZWJ010000001.1, on the reverse strand, counting down.
TATAATTCAGAACCGGATAAAACGCATGAACAGTATATTAACTAAAGAAGACATTAGCAAGTTATCCCAAAATCTTAATGCAGACAATAAAGCTATTGCCGCACAGAAAGTCGGCGCTTATTACAATGATAAAAACATTACTGTCCGCGGACACCTGCTTGCCGAAGAAATTTTCCGTATTCTGGTTAATGATGTTGAAACAAAAGTCCGAGAAGCCTTATCCGACAGCCTTAAAAACAGCCGCAATATTCCAAGCGATATAGTAAAAGCCTTAATCAACGATACCGAAAGCGTTTCTCTGCCTTTCATTAAATACTATTCAGACCTGACACAGGAAGACATCATCAGCATTATTGATGCCCAAAACATCAACAAGCAAAAAGCTGTCGCCATGCGAAAAAACTTGTCTGACGACATCACGCAATATATTGCGGAAAAATGTCCGGAAGAAGTTATCGGCGTTTTAATCTCCAATGAAAGCGCCGAAATCAAAGAAAATACATATAACCTGATTGTTGACCGTTTTCCTGAAAGCGAAAACATCAAAAAGAACATGGTCTATCGTTCCGAACTTCCGGTTTCAATCATTGAAAAAATTGTTCATTCGCTCTCTGAAGAACTTTTACGCCGCTTAGTTTTTAACCACAACCTGCCGAATAACATTGCCAGCGACATTGTTGAACAGGTTAAAGAAAAAGCCACCTTAAAAATTTCTGAAGAATACAGTTCCGACAAACAGATTGAAGAGTTGATTCACCAACTTTATGCTTCAAACCGTCTGACACCGACATTGGTTGTCCGCTCAATCTGCATGGGAGATTTAAAGTTCTTTGAATATGCTTTAGTCTACCTTTCAAACACGCCGATAACAGAAGTCCGCAAAATTCTGTTTAATACCAGCATGGACTTTATGATTCGCAATCTGCTGCGCAAAGCATATATCCCCAAAGCCATGTTTCCGGCCGTATTCAGCGCCTTAAAAGTTATAAAAGACATCCGTTTTGACTATAAGAAAAATGACAGCAAAGCCTTTGCCCACAAAGTTATTGAACGTATCTTATCCTATGGTTCCGCAGGTGAAGATTTAAACGAAGAAGACGTCAATTACCTGATTTCAAAAATATCTTAAAACCGCCTGTTTCTTTCAGCTCCGCATTAGATAAATATTAATAAATTGATTATATCTTTTAAAATAACGAAAAATTTGTAAACAGGCGGAAACAGCTTTGCAAAATGAAGATTCTTCAGTATTAAACGAACTTCTGGACATCATCTTGTCATCTGTCCGGACTAAGAATTATACGGCTGTAATAGGGAGGATTATTAAGCTGGCCGCTTCAACTTGTGCTGCTGAAGCCGGTTTTTTTTATAATTGCAATGATGATAAATTCCTGAATTTGGAATACAGTTTCAACAACAAGCTGAATTTTGACCGGATAGGGTCAGACAATAACATTTACAGCCAAGGGCTTTATTTGCCGGAGAGCAGAAGCAAAGAAACAAAATCGGCGGCAGAAATTTCAGCCCTTAATAACGAAGTTATCAATCTGCCGGCAATATACAATGTTCCCGAATTAGACAACAGTTTTTTTGCCAACTATGACTCCCTAAACAACTACAATTCCATCGCGCTTTTAAGCTTTCCGCTGACAAATTCAAAAGGGTATGTCATCGGCGTTGTCCAACTGATAAATCCTAAAGACGCCAAAGGCAAAAACATCTCTTTTACCAAAGATATGATTGAATATATCCAAGAAATCTGCGGGCTGGCAGTCTTGATTTTGGAAAATCGCAAACTCAGCGAAGATTACGGACAACTTCTGGAATCCTTTATTGAAGTTTTGGCTCGCGCCATTGACGCAAAATCGCCTTACACCGGCGCTCACTGCCAGAGAGTTCCTGTAATTGCGCGCATGCTGGCCACAGCTGCCGTTCAAGAAGAAAACGGCCCGTTAAAAGACTTTGAAATGAGCAACGACGACTGGTATGCCTTAAACATCGCTTCATGGCTTCATGACTGCGGAAAAGTTACCACTCCGGAATATATTGTTGATAAAGCAACCAAATTGGAAACCATTTACAACCGCATTCATGAGATTCGCTGCCGGTTTGAAATTCTGAGACGGGATGCTCATATCGACTATCTCAAAAAACGCCTTGCCAATACTGCTTCCGTAGAAACGCTTCAGGCAGAATTTGTTGCAAAGGTCAAAGAACTTGAAGACGAGTTTGCACTCATAGCCCGTTGCAACACCGGCGACACGCCCTTGAGCGATGACGATATAAAAGCCATGGAAAGAATCAGCCAAAAACGCTTTATTCGCTATTTCAGCCGTCTCAAAGGCATTTCATGGGCCGAGCGTGACCATATCAGCGATAAAAATGCCGCAGATAACCCCGGATATGAAAACTTGCTGCAAAACCGTGAAGACCATTTATCAGAACAGTATAACCGCGGCGAACTTTACAATCTTAAAGTCAGAAACGGCACAATCAACAAAGAAGAACGCGAAAAAATTAATGAACATATTGTTGTAACGATAGATATGCTCAAAGCCCTGCCCTTTCCCAAAGAATTGGCAAATGTTGTCGAATATGCCGGTGCCCACCATGAACGCGTTGACGGCAAAGGCTATCCGAACGGCCTGACCGGAGATCAAATGTCTGTACCGGCCAAAATCATGGCAATAGCAGACATCTTCGAAGCCCTGACAGCCAATGACCGCCCCTACAAAGAACCCAAAAAACTTTCACAGGTTCTGACAATTATGCGGGAAATGAAAAATAACGGCCATATAGACCCTGATTTATATGAAGTTTTCATCCGCTCCGGCATTTATAAAGATTATGCCGGCCAATATATTGACCCGTCTCAAATAGATGACATTATTCCCGAGGATTATCTCTAATGTTAAAAGTATATACTATTCTTTGCCGCGCCGGAAAAATGGACAATTATTCTTATTTGCTGGTAAATGAAAAGAGCGGCAAATCAGCTGTTGTCGACCCTTCGGAAGCGGCACCCATTATAAAAAAATGCGATGAACTCGGGATAAAACCGGATTATATATTCAATACGCACCACCACTTCGACCATACGGATGCCAATCTGGAAATAAAAAGCCTTTACGGTTCAAAAGTCGTGGCCAACATAAATGATGCGGCGCGTATTCCGGGTTTTGACATTGGCATACATCCGGGAGAAACATTTACATTAGGAGACAGTACCGCTGAAATTATTGATGTTTCGGCACATACTCAAGGGCATATTTTGTGGTATTTCCCTAAAGACAAAATCGTTTTCACCGGCGATACATTATTTAATCTTTGCATCGGCGGGCTGTTTGAAGGCAGCATTGAAGAAATGTATAGCGCTCTGCAAAAAATAAAGCAGCTGCCCGATGACATCGTTTTCTACCCCGGACACGAATACACCCTACATTCAATTCCCATGGCACTGCACTTGCTGCCAAATTCAGAAAAATTGCTGCAATATGTACAAAAAGCCCGGCAAAATCTTGCCCGAAATTTGCCAGTATCCCCAATTCCTTTGGGATTAGAAAAGGAATGCAATCCTTATTTAGCGGCAAATTCGCCGGAAGAATTTCAGGAATTGTTTTAAATATGAAATTTTTGTAACAATAAACAAAAAATTAGACAAAACATTTTTTTTATGATATATTAAAAACAATAAAAGTTTTAAGACGGAGAAAAATCATGGCTGACATATCTTTTGATGATGTTAAAAGCGCACTTAAACTTCCTGATGGCAGAGAATGGGATGACACTAAACTGAAAGAAGCCATTGAAGCCGCCATAAAAGAAGGTGGAGAATTGAGCCAAATCGTCGATAGGATCAAAATCGAAGATCTTTCAATTGAAAAAAAAGACAGTTCTGCCAATGTTGATAATAAAGAAAACCAGGGAACGACTATCAGCGACCATGATAATCCCGGCAATGAAAATACGCATGAATCCAAAGAATCTGAGGGTGCCGAAACACCGGTATACGACAACTGGAAAGAAGACTACAAAAATGAATGGCGCCAATGGGCTACAGACAACGACAAAGAGTTTGAAGATATAAATATAGCCGGCTCCGAAAATGACGTTTGTATCCGCCTGTATGACAGTAAAGATAAGAAAAATAACGGCGAATATGCAGCCCAAATCAGCTACAAAAGCCCGCATAATGTCACTTTAAAAGGTTACAACGGCAATACGCCTGACAACAAATATTTTGAACAGACCGTTGCTCTTGCCATGAAGAAAAACGGTCCGGACATTGAATTCGGCGATATAAAATCACCTGAATTTAAAGCAAAACTTCTGGCGGCTTGCTACATAAACGGCGCTAATCCCGTAAACGGCCCGACTGAAGAAGAAATGTCTCAATGGCCGAAAGAACTTCAGGATATGGTCAACGACGCTAAAACAAAAGCATCCGAAGGCGCAGAAAATCAAGAAAAAACGGCTGAAGCAGACAAAGCCCCGAAAACGGAAGAAAAAGAGCCTGTCAGCTATGCTAACGCATGGAGCGACACTCTTGACCACAAAATGGACAAACCGGGCGAAGAATTTGATTTGGGCGCCTATACAGACATAAAAGATAAAGCAACTTACTTTGCTGCCGCTCAAATGGCCGGTATAAAGGTAAAAAATGCTCCGACAGCAGAAGAACTCAACGGCATCACGGACCCGCAAATTCAGGCTGTATTAAACGATGCAAAAGAGCTTAATGCCGTCAGAGAAAAAATTAATGACCATAAAACCAATTCTCCGGATGAAGTTATGGATGTAACCATGTTCAACAAAAACATGCAAACATACTATAACATTGCTGCTTTAGAATCAGGAGTGAAATTAAGCACAACTCTTGAGGAAGACGACTTAAAGAAACAACCCCGCCACCTCGAAAGCGCCTTAAGAAGACAACGCAATGAGGCTAAAGTTGCTGAAATAAGAAAAAAGAAAGCTTCTGAAAAAGGCATTGATGAAAAAACCTTTGAACAAAACAGAAATGCAGAACGTAAAATCCGCATTGACGCATTCAAAGCTCAAAGGGACACTGGAAGATAAAATAAAAACCTCGGATTTTCCGAGGTTTTTATTTATTTCGGAAAAGCATTCGTCTGTCGCAGACATTCGCCCACAACCATAACCGCCGAAACGGCAACGTTAATCGAACGCGCATTTTCATTCATAGGAATAATCAAACGGGCATCCACCGTTTCATGCACTTCCTGCGGTACGCCGGCACTTTCCCTGCCCATTAAAATAATGTCATTCGGCTCAAATTTAAAATCATAATAAGGACTGCTGGCCTTCGTTGTCAAAAGGACTAATCTCCCGTATTCTTCGGGGTGTTCTTTACGATATTCCAAAAAATCATACCAGGAATTATGACGGCGGTATTTAACCTTATCAAGATAATCCATACCGGAACGTTTCAACGTCCGTTCGGAAAAAATAAAACCGCAGGGTTCAATAATATCAAGCTCAACATCCAGACAAGCGCCCAAACGCAATAATGTCCCCGTATTTTGCGGAATATCCGGCTGAAACAAAGCCAATCTCATTTTTAAATTCCTTACAATTTATCTAAAGTTTAGATAATGAGGGATATAGAGTGATTTCTAATTACGAAGAAAATCCCAGTGTGCAAAGAAGTACATGGATTTTCTGAAACAATGTAAAATCGCTCTAAATACCCATTAGATAAACTTTATTTATACGTTGAAGAGAAACTCCAATATATCCCCGTCCTGCACGACATATTCTTTGCCTTCGGAACGCATTTTACCGGCTTCTTTACAGGCCTGCTCCCCGCCTAAAGTGACAAAATCATTATATGAAATTGTCTCGGCGCGAATAAATCCGCGTTCAAAATCAGAATGGATTATACCGGCACATTGCGGCGCTTTGGAACCTTTCATAAAAGTCCAAGCACGAACCTCTTTAACACCGCAAGTAAAATAAGTTTCCAAGCCCAGAAGGCGATAGCCGGCGCGAATAATTTTTGACAAGCCGGATTCATCCAATCCCAAAGAATCTAAAAACTCTTTCTTTTCTTCATCAGATTCCAATTGTGCAACTTCCGATTCGATTGCCGCGGAGATAATTACCGCTTCGGCATTTTCATTTGCTGCCTTGGCAAAAACCTGCTCGGAAAACTTATTGCCGGTCGCAGCAGAATCTTCATCAACATTACAAACATACAAAACCGGCTTGGCTGTCAAAAGCTGGAGCATTTTATACGCTTTCACGGCATCTTTATTGCCGCTGTCCGGCATTGCCGTACGTGCCGGCTTGCCCGCTTTGAGAGCCTCGATAACCGGTCCCATGACACTCACATTAACAATCGCTTCTTTATCGCCGCCGCGGGCTTTTTTCTGAGCCTGATCAAAACGTTTTTCCAAAGATTCAAGATCAGCAATCATCAATTCTGTTTCAACAATCTCCGCATCGCGCACCGGATCAACCGAACCTTCTACGTGGGTAATGTTATCATCGTCAAAGCAACGCAAAACATGAATAATCGCATCCGTTTCGCGAATATTGGCCAAAAATTGATTACCCAGCCCCTCGCCTTTGGAAGCGCCTTTTACCAAACCGGCAATATCCACAAATTCAAGCTGTGTCGGCACAACCGACTTTGGCTGCACCATCTCGACCAGCTTGTCTAAACGTTTATCGGGAACCGCAACGCGCCCCGTATTCGGCTCAATCGTACAAAAAGGAAAATTGGCTGCCTGAGCTGCAATCGTTTGCGTCAAAGCATTAAACAACGTAGATTTGCCCACATTCGGCAAGCCGACAATACCGCAATTAAAACCCATATTAAAAAACTCCGTCTGAAATATTCAACTTAGACAGAGTTTTAACCGATAACGCCCGCTGTTTCAAGGAATTTTTTATATAAACGATAAATGTCGCTATTTTTTGGCAGCCATTCCGAGTTTGTTGGAATAGCTTGCCATACCTTCTTTCAACAGAACCGGCAGCGTTTCGCATATCAAATCAATATTTTGCTCAATCAGCTCAAAATCAGACTTTGAAAAGCGAGACAAAACATGATTGACAACCGCTTCGCCAGCACCCTGCGGATGGCCAACCCCCAAACGGATACGATGATAATCAGGAGTAATCGCCGCATCAATAGACTTCAGTCCGTTATGCCCGCCGGCGCCTCCTCCTGTTTTGGCTTTGATTTTACCGGCCGGCAAATCCAAATCATCATGAATAACAACAATATTCTGCGGCAAAATCTTATAAAAATTAGCCGCTTTGACAACCGAATTTCCGGAAAGGTTCATATAGGTCTGGGGCTTTAACAGAAATACTTTTTCACCATTGATTTGCCCTTCGGCAATCAAACCGTCAAACTTGGATTTATATGGGGCAAAACGATAACAGGCATGTAAAGCATCTGCCGCCATAAAGCCGGCATTATGCCGCGTCTTGTCATATTCCGCACCGGGATTCCCCAAACCAACGATTAAAAACATTTTTAACTTTCTACAAAAAAACCCTGACACGCAGGATTTGAAAATAAGCCGCTGAAAATAAGTCAGAGTTTGAGCTTAGTAATAAGAAATAAGGGAGAAAGTACCGGAGTGTACATAAACGTACATGAGGAAACTTTCTCCCCGCAATTTCCGTATTAATAAGCCAAAATATGACTTATTTTCTTAAAAAGTCGACGTGAATCGGCGCGTCAGACACAGGATGAAACTGCACATCCTGACAAACAACGCTGTGTTTCTTGCCGTCTAAAACGATTTCAATATCAGCATCGTAAAAGCCGACCATATCCAAAGCTTTTTCGAGTTCAACCGGGTTAAGGCTGATCATAATGGCATCTTTGTTGCCGCCATAAATAACTGCAGGGACACGACCCTCACGACGACATGCACGAGCTGCCCCCTTACCTGCTTTCTCACGTTTCATTGCATTAAATGTAATATCAGACATTTTAAAAATCCTTTATTTAAGTTAAAAACATCGCCGAACCTCCAGGGGTGTCCGTACGATTGACTCGACTCATACACCCAAATTTTGGATTATTCAAGATTTTTTTATACAAGCTACAAAACTAAAGGCACTTTTGCGTTTCACCGCAAAAAATGCCTTTAATTGTCAGTCAGAACAATTCTTTTAGTTCATACATATCGGTTTCTTTGTCATAACCGACAATAACAGCTTCAACGCGGTCTGATTTCGGTTTTCCGCGAAAAAAGCCATAATGGTTGCCGAATCTAAAGAACTTGCAAATCCAGACGGAATCTCTTTTTTCTTTAACTCGGGCCAAAACAATGGCTTCTTGCTTAACATTTTCGCGTTTCACTCTTTTTGCATTACGAATAACACTCCAAAAACGAAAAACACAAACCAGAGCGCTGAACAGCAAAAACAAGACAACTGTCAACGTTTCCATAGCTTATCATTAAAGTTAAATAATATTTAGGTACTGTCAGAATGTTTTTTCCGCAAAAAAAGACACCTGAGAGCAAGGCATAATTCTTAGGGAATAAATAAGTTTTTATATAATTGAACCATAGAAACTTATTCCTGTTCCGTCAACATTTAATTACAGCTTAAAAACACAAAAAATGCGGCAGACACAGCCGCCGCATTTTATTCTTTCAACAAACTCCGGATTTATTTTTCCACTTCTAAATCTTCGCCTGTTTCCTGATTGACTCTCTTGGCAGAAAGTTTGATTTTGCCACGATTATCGGTACCAAGGCATTTAACCCACATGGTATCGCCTTCCTTATAGAAGTCGGAAACGGAAGCAATGCGTTCGTTCTTAACTTCGGAAATGTGGACTAAACCTTCGGTCGTGCCGAGGAAGCGGACAAAAGCGCCAAAATCCATAATTTTGGTAATCACGCCTTTGTAGATAACGCCGGCTTCCGGTTCGGCCACAATGCCCATAATCCATTCCAAAGCGGCATCGCCGTCTTCTTTTTTCATAGAAGCGATTTTGATAACGCCGTCATCGGAAATATCGATTTTGGTATTGGTTTTTTCGGTAATTTCACGAATAACCTTACCGCCGGAACCGATAACTTCACGGATTTTGTCAACCGGAATCTTAATGGCAACAATACGCGGCGCTTTGTCGGAAACATGCGCGCGCGGTTCGGAAATTGCCTTAGCCATTTCGCCCATGATGTGAATACGGCCTTCATGAGCCTGAGCCAAAGCTTTTTCCATGATTTCTTTGGTAATGGAAGTAATTTTAATATCCATTTGCAAAGCAGTTACGCCGTCTTTGGTTCCGGCAACTTTGAAATCCATATCGCCGAGGTGGTCTTCATCGCCGAGAATATCAGTCAAAATAGCCACGCGACCGTCATCTTCCTTAATCAACCCCATAGCAATACCGGCAACAGGTTTTTCCAAAGGAACGCCGGCAGCCTGCAAAGACATGGTCGTACCGCAAACGGTAGCCATAGAAGAAGAGCCGTTTGATTCCATAATTTCGGAAACAACGCGGATTGTATAAGGGAAAGTATCCTTGTCTTTCGGCATCATCGGGTGAATAGCGCGCCAAGCAAGCTTTCCGTGTCCGATTTCGCGACGCCCCGGAGAACCCATACGGCCGCATTCGCCAACGGAAAACGGTGGGAAGTTGTAATTCAGCATAAAGTCTTCTTTATACTCATCCATCAAACCGTCAACGATTTGCGCATCATCGCCGGTACCCAGCGTTGTCACAACCAGTGCTTGGGTTTCGCCGCGGGTAAACAATGCAGAACCGTGAGCCATCGGCAACACGTCAACTTCGCATTGGATCGGGCGAACGGTTTTGGTATCGCGTCCGTCAATACGGCGGCCGGTTGTCAAAACGCCTTCGCGCATAACGCTGTGCATCAGTTTTTCAATAACATCGCCGACATAGCGGACTTCCAACTCATTTTCTTCATCAATGGTAGCTTTGACTTCTTCAGCCAATCTGCCGAGATTTTCACCGCGTTTCAACTTGTCGGTCTCTTTGAAAGCCTCTTCATATTTAGTGCGGAATTCTTTTTCGACACGGGCATAAAGTTCGTCAAACTCTTTCGGGAAGGTCGGTGCAACCCAGCGGGGTTTGCCTGCTTCGGCAGCCAATTCGTCAATCATTTTAATAACCGGCTGGAAGTTTTCAAAACCAAACATAACAGCGCCAAGCATAGTTTCTTCAGAAAGTTCCTGAGCTTCGGATTCAACCATCAAAACGCCTTCTTTGGTTCCGGCAACAGACAATTCAAGCTGGGTATCTTTCATTTGTTCAATAGTCGGGTTCAAAATATACTGCCCGTCTTTATAGCCGACTTTGGCAGCGCCGATAGGCCCTAAGAACGGAATGCCGGAAACAGCCAAAGCGGCAGAAGCGGCAATCATTGACAAGATATCGGAGTCTGTTTGTTTGTCATGAGACAAAACGGTGCAGACGACCTGAACTTCATTTTTGAAAGCATCGGGAAACAAAGGGCGGATAGGCCTGTCAATCAAACGGGAAATCAAAACTTCGCGTTCGGAAGGTTTGCCTTCTCTTTTCATAAAGCCGCCCGGAACTTTGCCGGCAGCATAATATTTTTCCTGATAGTTGACTGTCAACGGGAAAAAGTCCTGATCAGGCTTGGCTTCTTTAGCCGCGCAGACCGTTGCGATAACTTCTGTTTCGCCATAGGTTGCCAAAACGGCGCCTTCAGCCTGACGGGCAACTTTACCGGTTTCTAAAACCAACTTGCGGCCGCCCCAGTCCATTTCTTTTCTGGACACTTTAAAATCTATCATACGATATCCTTTCTATAACATTTTTACATCTTCCGGACTTACCTCTTAGGAAAAAGCATCTTTTTCAATGCTCTTGCCTAAGAGCTAAGCCCATATTCCTCACCTTGAAAACCAAGGATTTTTTTATAAAAGGAAAGCGGAGCCAGCGCCCCGCACCCTTTAATTATCTTCTAACCAAGCAGAATTGTTTTTAAGCTGATAGATAGAGTGATTTCTAGTCGCGAAAAAAATTTTAGTGTACATTTGGGTACATGAATTTTTTGAGACGGCGTAAAATCGCTCTAGATACTGCATAAAAACGATTCCCTGATTATTTTCTGAGATCCAGTTTTTTAATGATTTCCTGATAACGGCTCTCGCTCTTGCCTTTCAGATAGTCCAAAAGGTGACGGCGGCGTGAAACCATTTTCATCAAGCCCAAACGAGAATGTTTGTCTTTTGCATGAGTATTGAAATGCTCAATCAAACTGTTGATACGGGCAGTCCAAATAGCAATCTGAACTTCCGGAGAACCGGTATCATTCGGATTAATAGCATAAGTTTTGATTAATTCTTGTTTTTTTTCATTAGTAATCGACATCTGTTTTCCTTTTTAAATTTTTACACCGAACCATTTTCGGCATTTTCGTTAAAATTAAAAACGCGCTGAGGGGAAATCCTTTTCTCCTCGATTCGCAAAACAGCCACCAGCTCCCCGTTACAAACAGCAACAGCCACACCTTCTTTCAGGTTTTGATCCTGATATAATCTCGGTGAAATGGCTTGCCCCTGCCGGAGTTTGGCAACATCTGCTTCGGTTACAGCTAGCTCCGCGATGTCGCGCAGAGAAGTTATTACCGGAAGCAAAACTTCTTTTAGGTTCTCAATATGCACCATATTTTTCAAATTTTCCAGCAAAATCGTATCATCGAGCGAAAATTTACCGCATTTCGTCCGACGCAGCTCGGTCAAATAGCCCAAAGTCCCCAAAGCCAGCGCTAAATCCTGCCCCAAAGTGCGGACATATGTCCCTTTTGAACAGGCAACCCGAAACTTTGCCCTATTTTCCGGCAACTCTTCAAGCAGCTCCAAATTATAAATTGTTACGATTCGCTCGGGAATTTCCACGGTTTCGCCTTTTCGCGCCAAATCATAAGCCCGCTGCCCGTTGATTTTAATTGCGGAATAAGCCGGCGGAACCTGTTTGATTTCTCCGATAAACTTGGGAATAACCGCTAAAATTTCGTCCTTAGAGGGAATTTTATCCGCGCGGGAAATAACTTCGCTTTCCGTATCGCCGCTGGCCGTTGCAGCCCCCCATTGAACGACAAATTCATATTCTTTGTCGCCGTCAGTCACAAACGGGATAAGCTTAGTCGCTTCGCCGAATGCTATCGGCAAAACGCCGGTTGCAAAAGGGTCAAGCGTACCGGTATGCCCGTTCTTCTTGGCATTAAACAACCGCCTCGTCTGATTAACAACATCCGTAGACCCCATATCCCCGGGCTTATCAATCACCAGCCAGCCATGGACATTATTGCCTTTTTTCCGCCGCCCCATTACATCCTCCTTAAACAACTGCTTTCAGCATAGATAAAAACAACCGAAGGTCAATAAAAAAACAGGTTAATCTTGTAAGGATTAACCTGTTTTTCTTACATTAAGATTGCACTACTTTCCACCACGAGCCTGACTCCATACCCTGTGATTCTCACGCCATTCCTGAAGCGAAGCAAACTGCTCCTCGGAAATATGTCCGGATTTCAGCGCTACCGCAATCAGCTCGTCATAATCACTCAGGGTAACAACATCGCAGTCAACTTCGGCAAAGGCTTTATGAGCCTCTTCAAAACCATAAGAGAACAACGCAACCATTCCGGCAACATCATAACCAGCGGCACGAACGACCTTTTCGGCATGCAGGCTTGATCCGCCGGTCGAGATAAGGTCTTCGACAATAACAACCTTGGCGTTCTTCGGAAACTTACCGATCAGGCACTTGGCCAGACGGGCTTGCTCTTCTTCCGGCGTCGGCCGGTTGGAATCCGCACCATGGTCTTTCGGTGCTGAAATCACATAACCATAGGGAACACCCAGCGTATAGGCCAGCATTGCGCCCCAAGGGATTGCTCCGGTAGCCACGCCGACAATAACAACGGAATCAATATCTTCCGAGGGCGAAAGCAAAGCATCTACAGATGTCTCCGCCAGCATGTCGATAATTTTGTCACGATCTTCATCTTCTGCCAGAGACAGCAAATCTCTGTTATTGCAGTAGATGGGAGACTTCAAGCCGGAAGCCCAAGTAAAAGGAGCTTCGGGGCTGAGTTTAACCACACCATAATTCAGTAAAAGCACAGCCATTTCGGAAGCAGTAGAAACATTCGTTTTCATACATAAAAATTTTTAAAATTATTAAATTAGACTTATAAAAGCTATTACAAAATACTCTTAAAACATTTAAAGTCAACCGAAATTGCCAAAAATTAGACAAACAAAAAGACGATAAGAGACATCCCTTATCGTCTTTTTACGATTAAAATCACCGGCTTCGTTTTCCAAAATCCAACCAACGGCGCAATCTGCGGAAAAATCCGATTTTTGGCCGAGGTTCCGGAGAAGGCTCTGATTCGTCAACAACAGAGACGGCATCTCCAGATTTATCCCCTGCAAACTGTTCAGCAATGGTTTCAGGCACATCCAGCATATTCAGATTAAGCATATCCAAAATATCATCTCGGCAAGCCCAAAATTTGTCATCAAGAACAAGCCCTTCGGAATTCTGAAAGAAACGGCTTCCTTCTTCCGCTGCAACAAGCTCCTTTCCGTCATAGAGATAAAGGTTAAACTTATCTCCTTCCTTATTTACAAAAGCATTGCGAAACAGACTCAAATTTTTTCCCGTGTGAAGCAGATGATAACCTTCGTCTTTTTCGTCATAGAAAAGCCCATAAAGTGTATTCTGCTCTCCGGCTTCAACAGAAAAATATCCGCTACACTCATTCATAAAAGAAAAGAAGTGAACAGGATCAATCCAATTACCCCAGGGAGCCAAATAAAAGACTTTGCAGAATTTTACTTTTTCAAATACCAGGATACATTCTTCATTTGAACCGCGATGATAGCCCTTTTCCACCCGCAAAGCATTGCTCTCCAACAAACAATAATCTCCGTCATAGTCGAAATAAGCATAATGCACCATACCCGCTTCATTTTCATGAACGTAGAACGTTTCAGCCAACCGGCGTCCTAAATAAACGGTACGTGCTTCCGGTTCTAACTTAAAGCAGAACCAATTGTCCCCTGTCAGATAAAGAAAATAATTATCCAAACAGAAATAAGCATCAAAATTCCACTCAAGAATTACACTGTTATCAGAAATTCGGCAAAGACGCCCGAAATAGCGTTCACCGTTTTGATAAACAAATACGCTGCGGTTTCCCTCATCATTTTTGCAGACATAAACCTCACGCTTTTCATTTTTGTTAGCCATACATAATAAATATTAAAGGTTTATAAATTAATTGATTTATAGCTTATAACATAAAAGAAATATTGACAAAAATCAAACAAAAAAAAGCACCGGAGAACCGATGCTTTTCCAAATAAATTTTCTATGCTTTTATTTTAAATCCTGTTGAACACGCGGATCATGCAGCAGTTTTTCAATCTTGTCCACTTCTGCAAATGAATTATCTTCTCTGAAAACAATTTCAGGAACATAACGCAGATTTGTATTGCGTCCGACACTCTTGCGAAAATGGTTGGAAGCCAAGTTCAAAGCCTCAAGAACTTCTTTCAAAAATGTTCCGTTCAATGTCATAACATAGGCGTTGGCATATTTCAAATCAGGAGAAACATGAACCTCGGTGACAGTCACCATAGTATCAATTCCCTGCAAATTACGAACTTCTCCACGCTCGATTTCAGAAGATATAATCCGGCGGATTTCTTGCCCGACCCGAAGCTGTCTTTGTGATGGTTCTTTATTATTCGGCATATTCTTTTACCTTTTACATTAGAGCCAAACTATGAAAGTTTGGATAGTGGAATTTATAGAGTGATTTTTATCATCACCGTAAAATCGCTCAGAAAACCGCTAGACGAACTTGCATGCAAAATTTTCAGAACGAAATAAATAATAAGATTTCAGGGTGAAAGTACCGGAGCGTACATAAAAGTACGAGAGGACACTTTCAACCCGCAAAATCTGTATTAGTTGGCCGTTATGAAAGTTTTGCGGCAATTTCCTCAATCTCATAACACTCAATAAAGTCGCCTTTTTGAATGTCGTTGTAGTTTTCAAAACTCATACCGCATTCATAACCCTCACGGACTTCTTTAACGTCTTCTTTGAAACGTTTGAGCTGTCCTAACGAACCGTCATGAATAACGACGTTATCACGCAGCAGGCGGACTTTTGCTCCGCGGCGGACAATACCTTCGGTAATCATACAGCCGGCAACTTTGCCAACGCCGGTAATATTATATACTTCGCGAATTTCGGCATATCCGAGCAGTTTTTCTTTCAGTTCGGGAGAAAGCATGCCTTCCAAACCTTTCTTCACGTCATCGGCAACATCATAGATAATTGAGTAATATTTAATTTCAATACCGTCACGGCGAGCCGCATCGCGGGCTTGCGGAATGGCACGGACATTAAAACCGATAATCAACGCGTTGGAAGCTTTTGCCAGAGAAATATCAGATTCGGAAATCGGACCGACGGCAGAATGCAAAATCTGAACATCAACCTCACTCGTAGACAGCTTGTTAAGAGTTCCTTCCAAAGCCTCGACCGAACCTTGAACATCGGCTTTGATAATAATCGGCAGGTGCTTGGATTCGCCTGATTTAATTTTATCAAGCATCTGTTCCATAGCTGATTTTGCCGATTTAACAATCTTGGCATCACGCTCTTTACAAATACGGTAATTGGTAACCTGCTTGGCCTGAGTCTCATCGGCAACAACAATGAAATCATCACCGGCAGCAGGCGTGCCCTGCAAACCGAGAACCTCAACCGGCGTAGCCGGACCTGCCTCAAAAATTTTCTTGCCGTGTTCGTTAAACATCGCGCGGACACGTCCCCATTCCTTGCCGGCGATGATAATATCGCCGATTTTCAGATTGCCCCTCTGAACCAAAACGGTAGCAACGGAACCGCGGCCTTTTTCCATTTTGGCCTCAACAACGGCACCCTCTGCTTTGCGGTTGGGATTAGCTTTCAAATCCAAAATCTCGGCCTGCAACAATATAGCTTCGACCAACTTGTCAATATTCATGCGCTTTTTGGCAGAAACCTCGGCACATAAACTATCGCCGCCCATTTCTTCAACGGCAATTCCATGTTGCAACAAAGCTGTTTTGACTTTCATAGGATCAGCACCGGGCAAATCGATTTTGTTAATTGCCACCACAATCGGAACTTCCGCTGCCTGAGCATGGCGGATAGCTTCAATCGTTTGCGGCATGATACCGTCATTGGCGGCCACAACCAAAACCACAATATCCGTTACTTTGGCACCGCGGGCGCGCATCTCTGAAAAAGCTTCGTGACCCGGCGTATCAATAAACGTAATCTTATCACCGGTCGGAACCGTAATCTGATAAGCACCGATATGCTGGGTAATACCACCGGCCTCGCGGGCAACAACGTTAGTTTCGCGCAAAGCGTCAAGCAAAGAAGTTTTACCATGGTCGACGTGTCCCATAACGGTCACGACCGGCGCACGCGGCAACAAGTCCTCCGGCTGGTCTTCTTTGCCTTCCAAACCCAGCTCGACGTCGCTGTCAGCCACACGTTTAACCTTGTGCCCCAATTCTTCAACCACAATCTGAGCCGTATCAGCGTCAATCGGCTGATTAATGGTCGCCATCACGCCCAAAGCCATCAATTTTTTGATAACATCGGCGCTTTTTTCAGCCATACGGTTAGCCAGTTCCTGAACGGTAATAACTTCGGGAACAATAACCTCGCGAATGATTTTTTCCTGAGGCTGCTGTTGAACCGGCTGCTGTTTCGGCTGTTTTTTCTTATAACGTCTGCGTCCGCCGAACCCGTAATCGTCGTCATCATCATCGCCCATAATATTATGAACGCTAAATTTTCCGCCATTGCGTTTTTGCGGCTCAAAACTGCGTTTGGTCACCTTTTTACGATCTTGTTCAAATGAATCGTCACGAGAAACAACTGTTTTCTTGTGATAAACATTTTCATCATCGTCATCATCAAAATCTTTAGATTTCTTTTCTTTTGCCTTAAAGGATCTGTCTTCAGCCGAAGCTTCTGCAAAATCGTCTTTTTTGGCATTCTGTTTAGCCGCGGCGGCACGTGCTGCTTCTTCGGCTTCTTTAGCGGCAGCTAAGGCTTTTGCTTCTTCTTCCTGGCGGCGTTTGTCTTCTTCCTGCTGTTTCTGGCGGGCAATGGCTTTTTCTTCCTCTTCCTGACGGCGTCTGGCCTCATGCTCTTTGGCTTCGGCAATCAAACGAAGCTTTGCCGCCGTTGCGTCATCAATTTTAACTTTCGGCTCCGAACCGACGGTTGAGGGATTGATAATTCTCTTTTTGCGAACCTCAACCTGAACAACTTTTTTACCCTCGTTATTTACCGATTTGGCTTTATCGCCCAATTTCAGCGTCAGGGTAGATTTTCCTGATAATGTTAATTTATTTTTTGCATTATCTTCTGTCATTATTATTCCTTCTCTGCTTATCCTATTTCTAAGAATTTAAAAAATCTTCCAATCTGGAAAACTCGTTATGAACTGCTTTGGCCATTTCACTTTGCAAAAAAGCGGCATGAACCGTATTAACTTTATCTAATGCCTTGTCCAACTCCTCAATTTCATAAGTATGGAAAACTTCCAAATTCTTAGCCAGCAGCATAATCCGGTTATGCCCGTCTGCTCCGGCATCTTTGGCTTCTAAAATAAAAGCCGCTTTATTTTTCTTAACAGCGTCGCTGACTTTTTCAAAACCGGTCAGCAACACGCCGGCTTTGCGAGCCAGAGAAATGGTCTCCAAACCATGCTTTTTAAGCAGCTTTTCAACCATTTCAACTAACCCCGCATCAACTTTTACAGATTTCTTTGCCGCTTTCGAAAAAAGGTTTTTGGCAACCGCTGTCTGTAAGGCCGTTTTGGAATTTTTCACCCAAATTCCTTTCCCCGGAAGTTTTTTCTTAAAATCGGGAACAACCGTATTATCAGGCGTAACGGTAAAGCGCAGCATTTCTTCTTTTGGCAGCACATCGCCGCTCACGATGCATTTCCTTGTTTCTTCAGCTTTCATAAAACCTGCTTTTCTTTAGTTATTATTCAACAGTTTCTTCTGACTGTTCTTCATTTTCAAACCAATGTTCACGGGCAGCCATAATGATTTTGTTGGCTTCGACAACAGAAATGGTATTTTCGCCGAGAATTTCAATCAATTCATCTGTAGCCAAATCGCCCAAATCGTCAATATTTTTTACGCCGGCATTAGCCAAAGTCAAAATCATATCGCGATCAAGCCCTTCAATCTGCTGAATTTTTTCATCAATGCCCAATGATTTGCTCTTTTCTTCAAATTCTTGGTTGCGTTTTTCAACAAAAGCCTTGGCTCTGGCCTGAAGCTCATTGGCAACGTCTTCGTCAAAGCCTTCAATTTCGGCCAATTCGGAAACGGAAACCAAAGCAACTTCGTCAACCGTTGAGAAACCTTCGGCGATTAACAAATGAGCAATCATTTCATCAACATCCAAAGCTTCCATAAAGCGCTGAGAACGGACTTTGTTTTCATTAGAGCGACGCTCTTGTTCCTGTTCTTCGGTCAAAACGTCAATATCGCAGCCGACCAGCTGGGAAGCCAGTTTAACATTCTGGCCGCGGCGGCCGATAGCAATAGAGAACTGGTCTTGCGGAACAGCAACTTCAATGCGGTTGTTTTCTTCATCAAGAACAACCTTGCTGACTTCGGCCGGAGCCAAAGCGCTGACAATAAATTGGGCTTTGTCTTCAGAATAAGGGACGATATCGATTTTTTCGCCTTGAAGTTCCGTAACCACAGCCTGAACGCGAATACCGCGCAAACCGACGCAGGCGCCGACGGCATCAACCGTCACGTCATCGGTTTTAACCGAGATTTTTGCCTTAGATCCCGGATCACGGGCAACGGAAACAATTTTGACAATGCCGTCGTAAATTTCCGGAACTTCGGAAGTAAACAATTTTGCCAAAAATTCAGGGCAAGTACGGGATAAGAAAATTTGCGGACCTTTGTTTTCTTTACGTACGTCCAAAACATAAGCGCGGACACGGTCGCCGTTTTTGAATTTTTCTCTCGGAATAATTTCATCGCGGCGCAAAACAGCTTCGGCCTTGCCGATATCCAGAACCACATTGCCGAATTCAACACGTTTAACCGTACCGTTGATAATCGTACCGACTTTTTCTTTGTATTCTTCATACTGTTTGTTGCGCTCGGCATCACGAACTTTCTGGACAATAACCTGCTTTGCGGTTTGGGCGGCAATACGTCCGAAGTCAATCGGCGGCAGGTTATCAATGATAAATTCGCCGGCTTTAATGTCTTTGTTATAAGCCTTGGCCTGTTTTAACGTCATTTGCGTAACGTCATTTTCAACCATGTCTTCCGATTCGACAACTTCGCGGTAGCGCGCCAGAGTAATCGCGCCGGTTTTGCGGTCAATATGCGCGCGGATATCATGCTCAAAACCGTATTTTGAACGGCCGGCTTTTTGAATGGCAATTTCCATAGCTTCTAATACGTCATCGCGTTCAATATTTTTTTCGCGGGCAACGGTATCGGCAACTAAGATAATTTCTGGTCTGGGCATACTCTCAATATTTTGCATTTCAAATCCTCTGTTAAAATATTTATCAAAACTTATTCTTCATCAAGCTCGACGGCTTCATCATTTTCATGGGCAGCCATATATTCTGCCAACAGTTCGTCTGTCAGCACGATTTTGGCCTTATTAATATCTTCAAACGGAATGGCATATTCCTGGCCGTCCATTTCCAGTTTGATATTATTGTCGGCATCAACGCCAAGGGTCTTGCCCTTAAATCTCTTGCGTCCGGAAACTTCAACACCTGTTTCAATTTTGGTTTCATAACCGGCAAAACGTTTAAAATGTTCAACTTTGGTTAACGGACGGTCCAGCCCCGGCGAACTGACTTCCAGCGAATAACGGTCTTCTATCGGATCTTTTTCATCCATAACCTCAGAAATTTTACGGCTGACTGTTGCACAATCGTCAACCGTAATGTCTTTGCCGTCTTTCCGGTCAATCATAATTTGCAGGGTCGGATCTTTCTGGCCGATTGTCAAAATCCGCACCAATTCATAGCCCAAACCTTCGACGACCGGTTCCAGTAAATCCTGTAATGGGTGTTTTGTTTGCATGTTTTCTGTTTTCCTTACGAAAGAAGCGGGGTTTTTACCCCGCCTCATCTAATATTATCAATTCTGTAAAGAGATATAACAGAAAACTTTTTAAAAATCCAGCATTTTTTATATCTTATAGAAATAAAAAAACAATCCGCTAAGAAATAAGCTTAACTATTTTCATAAATTCTCACTTAAAACATTTCAAATATATATGAACCGATTAGAAAAACTCGAATAACATGAGATATAGAGTGATTTCAGAAGCGCAACCTCAGAGTATACAAGAGACACTCAAGAAAACGACACCGCCAAAACGCCCCGTATACCCGCCAGACGGGTTTTCTTTAACCGTCTTCCAAATGAAGCAGCAGAGACACGCTTACCAAAGTCGCGATAAGCGTCGGCGTCCATACCGCCAAAACGCCGGGAATATCCCCGTTCAAGCCAAAAGCATAAATCAGCTGCGAAAGGAAATAAACGACAAAACCGGTTGAAATGCCGCCGACAATCAAAAACATAACGCCGCCGCGGCGATTATTCGGGCGCAAAGCAAAAACGGCCGCCACCAACACCATTGAACACAACAAAAACGGAGAAGCCAGCAGCGAATAATAACGCAGCTTGTGCTTTAAGGCCGAAAAGCCCGAATGTTCATAAAAACTGATTGTCCCCGGCAAATCCCAAAAAGAAATGGCATCCGGCTCAACAAAATTTTCTTTAATGCGGTCAACGGTCAAAGCCGTTTTATATTTCAGGCTGCTTAAGGTTTCGACCGGCTTTCCGGCGGCATAAATTTTCAAGTCTTTCAAGTCAAAATAACCGTCGTTCAGCGTTGCCACAAAAGCCTCAATCCGTCGTTCGGGCTGAGATTTTCTGTTCATTTCCAGAATGCTTACATCACGCAAAAACAATGAATCGTCATTTTCCTGCCGGGCAGATTTCGCCTGCATAACCTGAAACGTATCTTCATCAAGCGCTTCCCTCGTCCACAAACCCTTGTCCGAGAATAAAACGGCATTCGGATTTCGGGTATCAAAACGGTAATCCAGCGTTTCATAAATCTCATACATTTTTGCCGCAATCGGATTCATAACCGTAATATTCAGCACGCCCAGAGCAAAGACGGCAAACAAAACCGGCGTCAGAAAGCCCCAAATGGAAACGCCTGCCGCACGGATAACGACAAATTCGTTTGTTTTGCTCACCCGCCAAAACGTTACCATTGCCGCAATCATCATCACAAACGGAAAAACCATGTCCAGCGTTCGCGGCATTTTGGTCAAGGCCATTTCCATAATAAACCAAAAAGTCACGTCTTCGCGGTTAGAAGCTTTGCGCAGCAGCTCAACGACTTCAAACAGCAAAACCACACCCAGCACCATTAACAGCACAGCGATGAAATTATAAATAATCTGCTTGGCCAGATAACGGCCCAATATTGACTTTGGATTCATCTGTTAATCTTTTTCAATTTTAAAAACTGCTCTATTATTAACGCGGTACTGAAAATTTAGCAATTTAATTTTTCAGCTTATCAGTTCATCATGGACAAATATTTATCAACGCTGTCCGGAATAATAACGACAATATTTTTGCCCTTAAATTCCGGACGCTGCCCAGCCTTAACCGCCGCGCATAATGCCGCGCCGGCAGACAAGCCGACAGACAGGCCTTCCGTCATTCCTGCCTGGCGGGACATCGCCAATGCTTCTTCGTCGGTAATATCCATAACCTCATTGACTAAAGACTTATCATAAAACTCAGGCACAAATCCGGCGCCGATTCCCGGAATTTTGTGCGCCCCCGCCTTCCCGCCGTTCAAAACAGGACTTGAAGCCGGCTCAACGGCAATAACATATAAATCGGGATTACAGGTTTTCAGGGTTGAAACTGTACCGGTCAGTGTTCCGGAAGTTCCGACCGCACTGACAAAAACATCAACTTCGCCGCCCGTATCCTCAATAATTTCAATACTTGTACCGAAACGGTGTGCCGCCGGATTTGCCTCATTGGCAAACTGGCGCAGCAAAATCACGTTCGGATTTTTTTCCGCCAGCATATCAGCTTTGGCAATTGCCCCTTTCATGCCGTCTTCCGCCGGAGTTAAAATCACTTCGGCGCCAAAATGCCGCATCAGCATAATCCGTTCTTTTGTCATATTCTCCGGCATGGTAATCACCAGCTTATAGCCTTTTGCCGCACAGATTCCCGCCAAACCGATGCCGGTGTTTCCGGACGTTGCCTCAACAAACACCGTTTCATCGGTAATCTTATATTTTTCGGCCGCTTTTTCGAGCATATTCAAAGCAACCCTGTCTTTAACCGAAAACAACGGGTTAAAAAATTCGCATTTTGCCAAAATATTGGCTTTAACCTTATTTTTCTTAGCCAGACGCGAAAGCTTGACCAACGGGGTCTTGCCGACAAGCTCGGTAACCGAATTATATATTTTTTTCATATTTATACCTCTAAAATGTTCATAAAAGGCAATTTATGCTTTAATTAGCAGCAACAGTTAAGTACTATTAACATAAGTTTTGAAAACATAAAATAAAGAAATGAACAAATATCTGAAAATATTTTTTACGCTGCTGGCAATATGCTTCTGTTCGCAAACGGCGCATGCTGTCGGTTTGGATGAAATATACCGAGACCTTGTCCGTGATGACAACAAGGGATATTTGCCGATATTCGTTAAAAACCGCAATCAGCCGGAACTTTTGTTCGAAGAAGATTTTATCAAAGCCTATCCTCAGGCTGAAGTAAAAGACATACCGGAAAATAAGCCCGTCAGCCTGATAGACGAACGCAAAATCCGTGAACAGCAAAGGCTGGAAGAGCTTAAACGCTGGAAAGAAGCCGTCAAAGCTGTTAAAGAAAACCGCGTAACGCCGGTTGAGCTGGAAGAAATCGACCGTTATGCCGATAACAACGACCCTAAAGCCGTTGAAATAAAAGCATGGATGTATGCCCGCGGCATCGGCGTCAAACAAGATTTGCCGGAGGCCTTTTACCTATACCAAAAAGCAGCTTCGCTCGGGGTTAAAAACGCTCTGCAAAATGCCGCTTTAGTCTATAAAAGCATGAGCCGTTTCCAGCGCGAAAACCTGACTTCTTTTAAGAAATAGAATTTCTGCCTAAGTCGGAAACATTGCGCAAACGGCTTGTCTGTGCGCATAATTCACATTAACTCTGCCGGAAACAACATCATCAACGGCCACCCATGCCGCCTGACCGTTTTCAGGCGTCCGCCAGATTTCGGCATTTGTATCAAAACCGTAAGACGAAGCGTCATAAACGATAAACGTTTGTTCATAAACGCAATAAACGCCGGCCGGCTTGGCATCATCGGCATAGTAATTGACCGTTTGCGAATATTCTCTGATTCCGTAATCAAGCATAAAATCCAATCCGGTTTCTTCATAGAGCTTGCGATACAAACACTCTCTGAAATCTTCCCGGCGCGAGACCGAACCGCCCGGAAACTCCGGCACATCGACCTGCGGCGGATAAGTTACCAGAACCTTGCCATCTTTTACCAAAATCGCAAAATAGCCTTTTTGCTCAATCGGTATAATATCATCGGCATATCTGGGCTTGCCGTTACGGTCATAGAATACGTCAGTCATTCTCTTCCACTTCCTTGACCAGTTCGTGAACAAATCTTTTTAAGCCGACTTGGCGAACCCGTTTCATTCTTTCGCCGGAAATAATCTTTTGAACCTTGGTTACGGTTTCTTCAATATCAACATTGACAATCACATAGTCAAACTCGTCCCAATGGCTCATCTTGTCCAAAATCAAACCCATGCGCTTGTCTATAAGCTCTTTGCTGTCTGTGCCTCTGCGTTCCAGACGCTGGCGCAGTTCTTTGATTGACGGCGGCAACAGATAAATTGTCACAACATCATCTGAAGCCTTGCTTTTCATCTGGCGGGCGCCGACCCAGTCCATATCAAACAAAACATCCTGCCCCACATTGATAAAGCTGTCGACTTCCGAACGCAAAGTTCCGTAGCGGTCGCCGTATTGGGAATCAACATGCTCGTAAAAAGCGTCCTGAGCCAAAAACTCGTCATATTGCTCATTGGTAACGAAGTAGTAATCCACACCGTCAACCTCTCCCTCGCGAGGCTTGCGTGTCGTAACGGAAACAGAAAACTTGATATTGGGATCACGCTTCAAAACCTCTTTGGCAATTGTTCCTTTGCCGGTACCGGACGGGCCTTCGATAATAAACATTGCGCCGCGGCGGACTTTTTTTAATCTTTCGATAATCTGATTCATGATAACCCCTTATTCAATATTTTGTACTTGTTCGCGAAATTGTTCAATTAACGTTTTCAGTTCCATTCCGAGATTGGTCAGCTCAATCTCGCCTGATTTTGAACAGGTCGTATTCGCTTCCCTGTTCAGCTCTTGGCATAAAAAGTCCAAACGGCGGCCGACAGCCTCGTTTGACGAGAGTAAATCCCGCGCCGTTTTAATATGGGCTTTCAAACGGTCAATCTCTTCCTGAATATCGGCCCGCGCCACATACAGAGCCACTTCCTGAGCCAGACGCTCCTCCGAAATTTGGTTTGACGGTTCCAGCAAAGCGGCAATTTGCTCCTGAAGCTTTGCTTTTAATCTTTCGGGCTGAGCTTTGGCAATATCTTCAACTCTTGCAACTATAGTAGCAATATTATCAAGAATATCAAGCAAAGCCTTCCGGATTTTTACGCCTTCGGCTTCGCGGTCGCTTTTAAGTTTCAGACAGGCTTTGCTAAAGCTTTCCGATAATTTTCTGACTAAAGCGGCGGTTTCTTCTTCATCAAGCGCAGCATCTTCAACTTCAACCACCCCTTTCAACCCCAGCAGCTCCGTCGTTGACGGTTTCTGCAATTTGCCGTCAAAAGTGTCATACAACTCTATCGCCTTTGCCGCAAGTTTTTGCAATAACTCGTCATTAATTTTAACTTCCGGCGTTTCATTGGAAGCGCGTATATCCAAATAAACGCCGAAACTTCCGCGAGCAAAGTTGCGTGCCGCCTCGTTTTTGCAAAACAATGAAAGCTGACTGTCCAGCCAACCCGGCATCTTCAACTTAACGTCTATAGATTTGTTGTTTACGCTTTTAATTTCCCAAAACCAGCTGAAAGCCGTCTTTTCAAAATTATATTCGCCGCTTTCTCTGGCAAAACCCGTCATGCTGGATATACTCAATGTCCGTCTCCATAAACTTTTTTTTAGCATTTTCCGTATTATATAAAACAAAATATTAAAAAGTTTTTACTTTAAGGATAATAATATGACAAACCGCCGCAAAAATATTTTAATCACCGGCGCCACATCCGGCATCGGCGAAGCTTTGGCCCTGCATTATGCCAAAACGGAAGCCAAAAACCTGTTCATCTGCGGGCGCAATGGTGACCGGCTGAACATCGTCGAAAACAAATGCCGCAATCTCGGCGCTGCCGTATTTGCAAAAATCATCGACGTTACCGACCGCAATACCATGGAAGAATGGATTGCCGAATGCAATCAAAAAGCGGCTTTAAATATTGTCATAGCCAACGCCGGCATCGGCACAATTAACGAAAATACGGATTCGATTTACAAAACTTTTGAAACAAACGTCGGCGGCGTGTTAAATACGGTTCTGCCGGCAATAGCCGATTATCGGAAACATGTCAAAGCACAAGAGGAAAACGCTTCGTCGCTTGATAAATTTATCAATAAAAAGAAAAAAGAGAAGAAGGCGTTTTATATCCCGTTCTGGCAACGCCTGCACCTCGGAAAATCGGGCGTGGAGTTTTTTCATGAAGACAGCCTTTCCGTTGCGATTGTCAGCTCTATCGCCGGATATCACGGCTTGCCGACCTGCCCGTCTTACAGCGCAAGCAAAGCCTGCGTCAAAGCATGGGGAGAAGCAATGCGGCTAAAACTCAAAAAAGAACGGATTAACGTTAATGTTGTCTGCCCCGGATTTGTCCGTTCCCGCATTACCGACCAGAACACCTGCCCGATGCCTTTCTTTATGGAAGCGGACAAAGCGGCGGAAATCATTGCCAAAGGCATTGAGAAAAACAAAGGCATTATCGCTTTCCCGTGGCAATTGCGTTTTGCAACCTGGCTGGTTTCAATACTACCCAATTGGCTGAGCGATAAAATATACGGAAGGCTTCCCGACAAGGCTTAAAAAAACCTCTATCCTTCCTTGGCTTGAATAGATGCTTTTGCTGCGACGGGATTTTTGAGAGATGTGTACAAAACCGGTACATGAACGAAAAAATCCCTAGCATGAAAAGTATATAGTCAAGCCCCTAAATTCTATAGCGGCGTTGAAGATAAACAAGAAGCAATATCCCCGGTATCGCCATTAGGGTTGTAATAATGAAAAAATTGCTCCACCCGACGGCTTTAGCCAATGCGCCGGAAGTCGAAGCCAGCAAATCGCGTGCCAAAGACATAAAGGAAGAAAGCAACGCATATTGGGTCGCGGTATAAGCCACATTGCACAAAGAAGAAATATAA
This sequence comes from uncultured Alphaproteobacteria bacterium, assembly GCA_949493535.1. GTDB lineage: Bacteria > Pseudomonadota > Alphaproteobacteria > RF32 > CAG-239 > CAJLXD01. The sequence goes on along the minus strand of CASZWJ010000001.1, from coordinate 147,499 downwards.
GCCACAAAAGCTGTCGTACTCATGCCGCCGGCCAGATTATCCAACGAAACCGTACCCATTAACACATATATATTGTTGCCGGAATACGCCTGAGCCACATACATCAAAGTCGTCAGCCCCTGCAAAATGCCGCCCAGATATAAGCTCTTCACGATTCCCCAGCGGTTGACGATAATGCCGCCCAGAATACCGCCGCCGATTGTCGCCGCCATACCGTAAAATTTCGTCACAAAAGCAATCTGTTCTTTGCTGAAACCCATTGCGTCATAAAAAGGCATTGTCATCGGCACCATATAGGCATCGCACAACTTATAAATCATAATAAACAACAAGACCCAAAACCAGCCGGGGCGATTCAAAAAATCTGCAATCGGGCTTTTGACCGCCGTCCGCCAAAAGTTGGACAGACGTTCAAGCAGGCTGCCTTGAAACGGCGCGCCGCATTCTTTGCAGTTTTTTGGTTCTCTGGATTTCAAGATTGTTACCATGCCGATAACCGCACCCAAGCCCATAACAGCATAAACTTCATGCCAACTCAGAACCGTTGCCAAAAGCAAAGCCGCCGCACCTGAAAAAATTGACCCGAGCCGGTAGCCCAAAATAAAAATTGCCGTTCCGGCAGCCTGTTCTTTATTGTCAAAAGCTTCCACACGATAAGCGTCCAGCGCAATATCCTGCGTTGCCGAAGCGATAACTGTCAGAAAAGCAAGAAACATCAACAAATACACGGCTTGAGCGGGATTAACCAAAGACATTCCCAAAATTGCCGAAAGCAATAAAAGCTGCGAAAAAAATGCCCAGCCGCGGCGGCGCCCCAGCCGGTCAAAAAAAGGCAGGCGGATTCGGTCTACAACAGGCGACCACAGCCATTTAAAACTATATGGCGTTTTAACCAAAGAAAACAGGCCTATCATTTCCAGACCGATTCCGGACTCGGTCAGCCAAAGTGCCAAAGTGCCGCTGACCAGCAAAAAAGGAAATCCGCTGGAAAAACCCAGACCGACCATTGTCAACATCCGGCGGTCAAAATATATTTCTGCGGACTGCCACCACTTTTTTAACATCACAGCTCCTCAAATTAAGTTGTGATTAAAAATAAATTAAATGTATTAAATAAACGATAATTTTTGCACACTGCATTATGCGTATTTTCAAACATAAGCAAAGGACTGAGTCGTAATGGAAAATCAAAAAATTACCAAAAGAAACGGACAAACCGCGGCTTTTGACATAGAAAAAATCACCAAAACGGTAGAGCGGGCAACAGACGGCTTTCAATTGGATAAAAACAAATTATTGGAAACAATCCCTTCTTTCTTCAAAAATGAAATGCCGGCTTCGGAAATCAATAAAGCCTTAATCCTCAGCGCCTTAAACCTGACTTCCGTCATTGAGCCGGATTGGAAAAACGTTGCCGGACGCCTGAAAGTCTTTGACCTTTACAAAGATGTTAAAAATTATCGCCAAAGCGGCAGCGCCGTTCCATATGCTTATGAAAACTTTTTGGAATATGCCGTTAAAAACAATGTTTATTCATCTGTCATTACGGAGAAATATTCCAAAGAAGAAATTAAAGAAGCTGCATCTTTCATTAACCCGGCTTATGACTTGGTCTATGATTATGCCGGTGCCAACCTGCTGATCAAACGTTACCTCTGCGAACATAATGACCATATTGTCGAACTGCCGCAGGAAATGTTTCTGACCATTGCGTTGTTGATTGAACAAAACGAAGACAAAGCCAATCGCATGCAACAGGTCAAAGACACATATCAAAAACTGGCCGACCGCAAAATCTCTCTGGCCACGCCCTTGCTGATGAATCTGCGCCGCCCGAACGGCAACCTCAGCTCTTGCTTTATTACCGTTATGGACGATAACCGCGATTCGATTTTTTATGTTATAGATCAGATTTCCGCTATTTCCAAATTCGGCGGCGGGGTCGGCGTCAACATCTCGCGTGTCCGCTCCAAAGGTTCGCGCATCAAAGGGATTAAAAACTCTTCCGGCGGCGTTATTCCTTGGATTCGTATCATCAATGACACGGCTATTGCCGTCAACCAGCAGGGCAAACGCAAAGGGGCTGTTACCGTTTCTTTGGATATGTGGCATCTGGATATCGAAAACTTTTTGGAATTGCGCACCGAAAACGGCGACCAGCGCATGAAAGCCTATGATATCTTCCCGCAGGTCGTCATTCCCGACTTGTTTATGAAAAAAGTCGAAAACAATGAAAAATGGCTGCTGGTTGACCCGCATGAAGTCCGCGAGAAATACGGCAAAGAAATTGCCGACCTCTGGGGCAAAGAATTTGAAGACTTGTATAACCAGCTTTACCTTGACGCAGAGTTCGGCAAACTGGAAATGGCAAAATTCGTTCCCGCCAAAGAACTGTTAAAACGCCTGATGAAATCTCAGATTGAAACCGGCATGCCCTATATTGCATTCAAAGACACGTTAAACCGTTATAACCCGAACAAGCATGACGGCGTGATTGTCGGCACCAACCTTTGCACGGAATCCCACAGCAATGTCCGTCCGGCAAAATTCGCGGAAAAAAGAATTGAAAACGGCAAAATCATTTCTGAAACTTCCGACGGGCTGGTCCACGTCTGCAATCTGGTTTCCATTAACCTGGCCAATGTTGAAAATGACGAAGAACTGGAAAGCATTTGCCAAACTTCCGTCCGCATTTTGGATAATGCCATTGATTTTACGCAGGTACCGATTTTGGAGGGTTCGCAGCACAATCAGCGTTATCGCACAATCGGCGTCGGAGCCATGGGTCTGGCCGATATGCTGGCAAAAAACAACATTCCTTATATCAACTCTGCCGATTATGTTGATGAACTGTTTGAAAAAATGGCAATTTACAATATCAAAGCCAGCATTGAACTTGCCAAAAAGAAAGGAACTTTCGGCGCATACAAAGGCTCTGATTGGGATAAAGGCTTAATCTTCGGCAAGCCGCAAATCTGGTTTGAGGCAAATGCCAAACACAAACAGGAATGGGCGCAGATTTTTGCAGAGTTGGCTCAACACGGTATTCGCAATTCGCAAATTTCAGCGATTGCGCCGAATACCAGTTCTTCATTAATCCAAGGCTGCACAGCCTCGGTCTTGCCGATTTACAGCAAATTTTTCGTTGAAACCCACGGCAAAGGCAGCATTCCGAACTGTCCGCCCTATATCCGCGACAAATTCTGGTTTTATCAGGAAAACCGCAATATCGACCAACGCAAAATCATTGAAGTAATGGCAAGGATTAACAAATGGATTGATACCGGTATTTCTATTGAACTGATGTACAACCTCAACAGGGATATCCGCGCCAAAGACATTTATGAAACAATTATGTCGGCTTGGAAAAAAGACATCAAAACCCTGTATTATACCCGCACCATTCAGAAAGACGGCTCTTCCGCCGCCAAAGAAGAATGCGTCAGCTGCGCCGGTTAAGAAGATAAAGGAAATAAAAGAATGCAAAGAAAAAAACTGTTTAATATTGACGGTAACGATGATGTTCTGCAAAGAAAAATGATTGCCGGAAATGTCACGAACCTGTTTAACCTGAACAATGTCAAATACCAATGGGCAAACAAGCTTTACCGCCTGATGATGGAAAACTTTTGGATTCCCGAAAAAGTTTCCCTGTTTGACGACAAACGCGCCTACGATGAACTGACACCGGCCGAACAAAACGCTTATGACGGCATTTTGTCTTTCCTGGTTTTCTTGGACAGTATCCAAACCAATAACCTGCCAAACATTTCAGATTATATCACCGCACCGGAAGTCAATCTTATTCTTGCTATCCAGACTTATCAGGAAGCCGTGCACTCCCAAAGCTATGCTTATATTATCGAAAGCATTATTCCCGCCGAAAAGCGTGAAACAATATATGACCGCTGGCGTGAAGACAAAGTTTTGCTCGAACGCAACAAATATATTGCCGAAATCTATCAGAAATTCATCGATGACCGCAATGACGTGAATTTTGCCCGCGTTTTAGTCGCCAATTTTCTGTTGGAAGGTTTATATTTCTACAACGGATTTAACTTCTTTTATAATCTGGCTGCCCGCTCGCTTATGATCGGCACGGCCGATGAAATCAAATACATCAACCGAGACGAGCTGACCCATTGTGTTATCTTCGCCAATATCATCAAAGAAATCCGCAAAGAACGCCCGCAGTTTTTTAATGATGATGAAATTTACGAAATGTTCCGCAAAGCTACCGAACAGGAAATCGCCTGGAGCAACCATATTATCGGCGACCAGATTTTAGGCATTACGCCGCAGACAATTGAGCAATACACCAAGTTTATGGCCAACAAACGCCTCAAAGAAATCGGTTTGGAACCGATTTATGAAGGGTTTAACGAAACGCCGTATAAAAATCTGGAAAAGATTTCCGACACCAACGGCGAAGGCAATGTTAAGGGCAACTTCTTTGAAGCGAACGTTTCTTCTTATAACCAATCGACCGCTGTCGAAGGCTGGGACGAGATTTAACATTCTTTGGATAAAAATTTAGACAAAAAAAACTTGAAAAGGAAGCAAAATTATAGTATAGTACTAATAACAAAAACATTATTAACAAATTAAAACATTAACACTATGAGAAAAGCAGAAAAAACCTTCTGGACGTTAGTAACTCTCGCAGAAATCGGTATTGTAATCTTCTGGATTGCAGGTATTAACCACAACAAAGATGTCGCAGCAGCCGCATTCTTCTGTGCCGGCGGTTTGTGCACAATAGCCCTCGGGGTTAAATTCTTCGACTGGCTTCGCCACCGCAACCTCTACGGTTACTAAAACGCTCTCAAGCCTCAAGGCTTTCTCTTAAACAAAAACACTCCCGAAAATCATCGGGAGTGTTTTTTTATTTTATAGCCTTGGGCTTGATAAGTCGGAATGCTGCGCTGTTAATTTTTGACAAGCGCTAAGGGAAAAAAGTAACTAATGTTATTTTTTCTCTGCAAGCACTTTGGAACATCTTAGTAAGCAAGGGCAGCGACAGCAACCGAAGCGAACTTAGATGCCTAAGTGTACAAAATGAGTACACAAGAAGAAAATTAACAAGCATGATTTCGGCTTTGCAAATCCCTCGCTATTTTTTATTCAGCTGAAGACTGAAAAGCTTTTGCCTGCTTAGTAGCATCATCATCTGTACGGGCAACGTTAACCAGAATAGTCTGGGTAACTTCCGGATGCAGATTCAGTTTAACTTCATAAACGCCCAGATCTTTAATGGCGTTTTCCAGATAAACCTGCTTGCGCTCAATGGCAAAACCGCTTGCTTTAACAGCTGCGGCAATGTCACGGATCGTAACAGAACCGTACAACTGGCCGGTTTCGGCAGCCTGACGAATCAAAACAACGCTGTAACCTTTCAAAGATTCGGCAACTTTGTTAGCTTCATCAAACAAAGCTTTGTTATGAGCTTCCAATTCGGCTTTCTGTTTCTCATAATAAGCAACATTAGCTTCGGTAGCGCGCAAAGCTTTGCGTGTCGGCAAAAGGTAGTTGCGGGCATAACCGTTCTTTACGGTTACTTTATCACCCATTTTACCCAATTTTTCTACATGTTCTAAAAGAATTACTTCCATTTTTCCACTCCCTATTAATCAGCAACAAAAGGAAGAAGAGCAATGTAACGAGCGCGTTTAATCGCTCTTGCCAATTCTCTTTGTTTTTTAGCAGAAACAGCTGTAATGCGGCTGGGGATGATTTTGCCTTTCTCGGAAATATAACGAGACAGCAGTTTAACATCTTTATAGTCGATTGTCAGACCGTCTTCACCGGAAAACGGGCATGCTTTTTTTCTTCTGAAAAATACTTGTTTAGCCATGTTACCGCTCCTATTCTTCTACAGCTTCTGAATTGTTGGCAGAACCGGCAGGCTCTTTGCTCAATTCATCAACTTTAATGGTCATATAACGAATAACGTCTTCGTTAAATCTCATTTGTCTTTCATATTCTGCAACAGCGGCAGCCGGTGCGGAAATATTCAAAACAACATAGTAACCTTTACGGTTTTTCTTAACGCGGTAAGCAAGGTTTTTCAAACCCCAATTGTCAACTCTGACAACTTCGCCGCCATTGTTGGCGATAACATTGCTCAAATCAGAAACAATGTTGTTGACTTGAGATTGACCGAGGTCTTGACGTGCAATCAGCACGCTCTCATAAAATGACATATAAAATCTCCTTATGGATTCTCAACAATTGGCCTGAAACAGGCCGGTTAATGTATAGCCGCCGGTCAAAGCCGGAGGCAAGGGACGTTTGCGAATATATACCAAAACTTTATTTTTGCAAGCATTTTTTGCCCGCAAAATAACGCTCAAGGCCGGCTTCTTTATATAATTTTAATCTTTTTAGAATAACCTGTAAACGATTGTACAATTAATTTGGTTAAAAACATGAGCAAAAACAAAACATTATGGCTTTTTGCCGCTTTTCTGGCATTATGTTCCTGCAGCTGGCGGGAAACTGAAGAGATGCTGCCGTTAAAACCTGCCCGCATTATTTACGGCAATGAGCAGGATACCATTGTTTTGCAAAATTTAACCAGCAGGGTTTTAGCCACCTGCCAAAGCACCGACGATGTCTCCGCCGATGCCTGCGCCCGCGTTTTTGAATCCAAAGGCTATGTCAGAATAACCAATATCCCTTATAAAACCGCTGATTATGACTTTTTGAAAACAGATACTTATCCCACCCGTCGGTGGCGCGGCGGCGAGAAAACACCGCGGTGGTAACAATGCTGGCGCGCATTAACACCCTGACTTTTAATGGCTTAGATGTTCTTAACGTCGATTTGCAAGTGCAGATTTCCGCCGGGCTTCCCGCATTTACTATAGTCGGGCTGCCGGACAAAGCCGTTGCCGAAAGCAAGGAACGGGTTCGCGCCGCGTTAAATTCATTAGGCCTGAGCCTGCCGGCAAAACGCATTACGATAAACCTCGCACCGGCAGATTTGTTAAAAGAAGGATCGCATTTTGATCTCCCCGTCGCCTTAGGCATCTTAACCGTAATGGGAATTATCCCCGCTGAAGAGCTGAGCCACTACATGGTTATGGGCGAACTCAGCCTTGACGGCTCAATTATCCCGGTCAACGGCGTTCTGCCGGTTGCGATCAAAGCCAATGCCCGCAACATGGGGCTTATTTGTCCGGCAGCACAGGGCAGCGAAGCTGTTTGGGCCGGCATAAAAGATATTGTCGCGGCAGACTCCCTGCTGTCATTGATAAATCATTTCAAAGGGCTGCAAACAATCCCCTTCCCGACCAAACAAATACAGGAAAAGAAACAAAACCTGCTCGATTTGAAAGACGTAAAAGGTCAGGAAAGCGCAAAAAAAGCTTTGGAAATTGCAGCTGCCGGCGGACACAACCTGCTGATGATAGGCCCTCCGGGATCAGGCAAATCAATGCTTGCCCAAAGGCTGATCTCCATCCTGCCGCCGCTCACTCCGGAAGAAGCTCTGGAAACCAGCATGATTCATTCTATCGCAGGAGAATTGAAAGACGGCAGAATTTCATTTGAACGCCCGTTCCGTGATCCGCATCATTCGGCATCAACTCCGGCTCTGGTCGGCGGCGGAAGAAAAGCGCGCCCCGGAGAAATATCTTTGGCGCATAACGGCATTTTGTTTCTTGATGAGCTGCCCGAATTTAACCGCGCAACCTTAGAAGCGCTGCGCCAGCCGCTGGAAAACGGCAGCGTCACAATTTCCCGCGTTAATGCGCACACCGTTTATCCGGCAAAGTTTCAACTTGTTGCCGCAATGAATCCCTGCCGCTGCGGACACCTCGGCAATCACGATACAGAGTGTTCGCGGGCACCGCTTTGCGCTGAAGAATATCAAAATAAAATTTCAGGCCCGCTGCTTGACCGTATTGACATTCACATTGAAGTTCCGGCCGTCAGCCCGTGGGATTTGGCCGATGTCAAACCCGGAGAAAGTTCTGCGCAGGTTTTGCAAAGGGTTATCAAAGCCCGCAAAATCCAAGCAGAAAGATTCAAGGCTTTGGGCGCCCCGCAATTAACCACAAATTCCGAGCTGAAAGGCGAACTTTTGGAACAGGCTTGCGTTCTGGAGAATGACGCCCGACAACTTTTGATAGCTTTTGCCGACAAGAACCATCTTTCGGCACGCGCTTTTCACCGCACTTTGCGGTTAGCAAGAACAATTGCAGACTTGCAAAACTCTGCAAAAATATTTAAACTGCATATTGCCGAAGCATTGTCTTATCGCAGGACAATGCCTTTGAAACGTATCTAGGAGAATAAAAAAATGAAATTTTTACGGTCGTTAAAATTAATGGTCATACCGTCAGTATTAATGTCCTGCTCTGTTGAAAGTCCGGAATTAATCCCCTGCATGTGCGACGGCAGCGACCAGACTTTAGGCATTCTTGACTGTATGTGCGAACCCGGCAAAAAGAAACCTGTTCGCAAAGTTTCATATATTCAGAACAAAGCCGACGACCAAATAAACCCCTCCGGAGACCAGCTCAATGCATACGCATATCTCCACCAGTCGCGCGGCAAATATGCCCCCGTTCAACTGGAATATGTCGATTTCCGCATTCCCAAGGGCAAAAAATTTGATGAATTTGATACTAAACTCGGCAATTATCGTTTCAGAATTTTCGGCTGCCGCAGATTTGACAAAGAAGTCTTCCTAAACCAAGGTCGGGCTATGCAGAAAGATATGAAATTCTTTGATATCTTTTATGAAACAATGAACGACTATTACCCCGTTGTTGTTGACAAATCAAACTCCTACTATGCTTATTCCGACAAAGCCCAGCCTGAATATATCCTCACGGCTGAAATTAATGACTATTTCATGAATGTCTGCGATGAATTTGACTGGGAAAATGTCAAAAAGCAAAACCTGCGCAACGGCACATCGGAAATGACCGTTACCTGGCGCCTAATGGATTTGACCAAAAGCAAAGTCTATTGCAAAGGCACGACAACCGGCTACGGCGAAATGAAAAACGGAGAATTCAAAGGCGAAACGCTGCTTGTTGAACGCGCTTTTGCAGATGCTTTGAGCAAACTGCCCGAAGTAGGATGTTATAATACGGAATTGGCCAAACGGGTTCCGACAGAAGTTTTGCAAGAACAGATTGCCCAAATTCAGGAAAGAGAGAAACAAAAAACAACATTCAAAAATCAGTTTGAACCTGAGCTTGAAGGGATAGCTTTGTTGCAAAGCTGCGGCGCCGGAGAAATATCGACAACCGGCGGAGCCGAAGGCACCGGCAGCATAACGCCGCTCATTACCGAAGAAAAAATTACGGTTAACATTGCCGAAAATGGCGGAAGCCTCGGCAAAAACAATGAGGTCAGCGGCTATGTTGACGAAAAAGGCAATGTGGTTATCATTGAAGAAAAAACCGTTACACAAAAAATCGAACAGCCTGTTCGCGGACAAATTGATGAAAACGGAAACTTTGTCATCATCAACTCTGCTGTAGAAGAGCACGGCGGATCAAACGCTTCCGGCAAAACAATCAGCGGCTACATCGATGAAAAGAGCAACTTTGTTGCCACTCACACCGCAACTGAAGTTTCGGAAAACATTATCTCCAAAGGTCAAATCCCGGTCGGCTACGTTGATGAAAAAGGCAAATTTGTTTCCATCAGCACCAGCGTTGAGCAAAGTGGCAATGCTGAAGGCACCGGAAACAAAGTCGTTGGTTACATTGATGAGAACGGCAAATTCGTTGTCACCGGTATGCGCATTGACGAAAACGGCGGCGCTGACGGCAAAGGAACAATCATTGCCGGTTATATCGATGAAAAGGGCAAATTCGTTTCAACCGGTATGCGTATTGATGAAAACGGCGGGGCTGACGGTAAAGGAGCTGTCATCGCCGGCTACATTGATGAAAGAGGCAAATTTATTTCAACAGGCCTGCGCATTGACGAAAATGGCGGCATCGGCGGCGACGGCAAAGCGGTTGCAGGCTATGTTGACGAAAACGGAAACTTCATCGTCACCGGTATCAAAATTGATGACCGCGGCGGCGCTGACGGTAAAGGAACAATCGTTGCCGGCTACGTTGACGAAAACGGAAACTTTGTCGTTCAAAGTGTGAGCGTAGAAGAAAACGGCGGAACAGAAGGTTCCGGCAAAAAGCTGGCAGCTTCAATTGACGAAAGTGGCAACATAACGGCAAGCGGCCTGCGCATTGACGAAAACGGCGGTGTCGACGGTTCCGGCAGAACAATCGCCTCCCTCGTTGATGAAAAAGGCAACGTCATCATTTCAAACATTCGCGTTGATAGAAACGGCAGCAAGAAGCCCGAAATATTTGCGACTTCCGGCGGCGCTTATGATGTCAGCGAATTTCAAATGGTTGAAATCGGCAGAAAAACTGCTGCACCGACGCAATGCAACATTGTCGGCGTTATCAGTTCCGAAGGAAAATTCGTTTCTAACTTCACTGTTGAAGAAAGAGGCGGAAGCTACTTCTATTATGTTCAGACGGAAGAACGCAGCGGCGGAATGTCAAAATTCTCTGACGGCAGCAGCAAAGGCCTGAAAGCATTGGCTCTGCGTGACAACTGCAAAGAAGTCACCATTGGCGAAGACGGCTGCACCACCATTCAGGTAACCAAAAACAAAATCACCCACACGGATGATTATTGGATTGATATTCCAGCGGAAACATCAGGCGGAGCAGTTACAATCAAAAGCCATGCCGCCGCCGAGAAAAAATACAGCGACAGCAAAAACAGCTTCTGCATCCAAAGCGTCAAACCATATGACACAAGTGTTCCGGAAAATATGTACAAACTCCGTACCTCTGTCGTTTCGGTTGAAAATCCGAGCGGACGTAAAGGCGCCGGCTTGATTATCTCCGATGATTTAATCTTAACCTCGGCTGATTTGCTTGATAAGAATCAAAACCGTTTTGACATCAAAGCAATCAACGGCATGACATATAAAGGATCCGCATTCCGAGTTAATCCGAACAAAAACGTTGCGTTAATTTTGCTTGACGAAAAAACAAAATTTGCACCCCTGCCGCTGCGGTTGGATTTGCCGGCGGTCGGAAAAGACCTCTATATGACTTTAGGACTGCTTGACTTGGAGGAAGGCGAAAACTATTTAGATAATGAAGGACAAGTTATCGGTTATCGCTATTCTGAAGACAAAGGCGCCGAAATCATTGTTAATACTTATGTTCAAACCCAAACTCTGGGCAGCACGCTGATTGACAAGAACGGCAACATTACCGGCTTGTCTCACTCCGGCATCCGGGCTGAAGAAGGCGGTGACCTGTTTATTCCGATTGAAACGGCTTTGAAGAGCCTTGGCATGGATATCTGTGGCGTCAAATTCACCAGCAAACGCCCTGCCGCTGTCAAAGCTATTGAAAAACCGGTTTCAACGGCTATTGACAACTACTCGGGCAGCAAAGCGCCGAAAGTAATGGACAGCAAAGAAAGAAAATAGTCAATGACAACTATTTTATGTATCAGAAAAAATAATGAAGTGGTCATGGCCGGAGACGGTCAGGCCACTTTGGGCGAAGCAATCGTTTTCAAATCAAAGTCAATAAAAGTCCGCCGTATCGGCAACGGTAAAATTATTGCCGGTTTTGCCGGCGCTGCCGCTGACGGCATTACATTGATAGAACGTTTGGAAGCAAAACTTGAAAAACATGCCAACCAGCTCAAACGCGCTGCAGTCGAACTTGCAAAAGATTGGCGCATGGATAAATATCTGCGGCAATTGCAAGCTTATATGATTGTGGCGGACAAAGACGTCTCTTTGGTCTTAAACGGCACCGGCGAGGTCATGGAACCCGACGACGGAATTATCGGCATCGGTTCCGGCGGCAATTATGCCATGGCAGCGGCCAAAGCTTTATATGACATTGACGGGCTTTCTTTGGAAGAGATTGCACAAAAATCAATGAAAATCGCCGGCGATATTGACATTTACACCAATCACAACGTTATCATCGAAAAGGTTTAAATAATTATGGCAATTTACAGCCCTCGCGAAATTGTTTCCGAATTGGATAGGTTCATTATTGGTCAAAACGAAGCCAAAAAAGCCGTTGCCGTCGCATTGCGCAACCGTTGGCGCCGTATGCAGCTGGATCCGCATTTGCGTGAAGAAATTGTTCCGAAAAATATTCTGATGGTTGGCCCGACCGGTGTCGGCAAAACCGAAATATCTCGTCGTCTGGCCAAACTCGCAAAAGCGCCCTTTGTTAAAGTCGAAGCCACAAAATTTACCGAAATCGGCTATGTCGGACGCGATGTCGAAAGCATTATCCGCGACCTAATTGAAATTGCTTTAAACAATACCCGCAAAGAAATGCGCAAAAGCGTTACCGCAAAAGCGGAACTCGCCGCAGAAGAACGCGTTTTGGAAGCTCTGGTCGGCTTAACGGCCAGCGATGAAACCAAACAAAAATTCCGCAAGCTGTTACGAGAAAACCAGCTGAACGAAAGAGAAATAGAAATCAGCATTATGGACAACTCCAACACCAGTATGCCGACAATAGACATTCCCGGAATGCCCGGCGCACAAATGGGGATGATCAGTCTCGGCGACCTCATCGGCACACCCGGCGCAAAATATAAAACCAAAAAGATGAAAGTCGGCGAAGCTTATGATATTCTGATTGCCGAAGAAAGCGACAAACTGCTCGATAATGACCAAATTACCAAAGCCGCAATTGAATCCGTTGAAAACGACGGTATCGTCTTTATTGACGAGATTGACAAGATAACCGGCAAATCGGACAACACCAGAGGCGACGTTTCCAGAGAAGGCGTCCAGCGCGACTTGCTGCCCTTAATAGAAGGAACGACCGTCACCACTAAATACGGCATGATAAAAACAGACCATATTTTGTTTATCTGCTCCGGCGCTTTTCATCTTGCCAAACCGTCCGATTTGCTGCCGGAATTACAGGGGCGTCTGCCAATCAGAGTTGAATTGAAAGCGCTCACACATGAGGACTTTGTTCGTATTTTGACCGAACCGGAAGCAAATTTGATTGAACAATATACCGCACTTCTGAAAACCGAAAACTTTGATATTGAATTTGAAAAAGCAGCGATAGACAAGATTGCCGACATTGCCGTCGAGATTAACGAAAACGTTGAGAATATCGGAGCCAGAAGACTGCATACGGTTATGGAAATTCTGCTGGAAGACATCAGCTTTAACGCCTCTGACCGCAGCGGACAAAAAGAAGTGATTACCGCCGAGTTTGTCGAACAAAAGCTGATGAAATTCACACAGGCAACAGATCTGTCCAAATTCATTTTGTAAGAAAACAGAAAGCAAAACTTTGAAAAAAAGAGCAGATGCGGATGATACCATGGAGCGCAGTTCCGCAGCGGACACAGAAGCACGTGAGAGCTCAAGCATTGGGGAATCACCGCAGAGGGACTTTTCTCAAGGTTTCGGCATATATATCCATTGGCCGTACTGTTTAAGCAAATGCCCTTATTGCGACTTTTTCAGCCAAGTCAGCAGAAATATTGAACAAGAAACAATCATAAAAGATTATCTTGACGATTTGGACTTTTATGCCGAATTAACCAAAGAAAGAACCGTCACCAGTGTATTTTTCGGCGGCGGCACACCGTCACTCATCAAACCGGAACTGATTGAAAAAATAATCAATCACATCAGCAAAAAATGGAACTTGGCGGATAATTCCGAAATTTCGCTTGAAGCCAACCCCAACACAGACCGCCCCGATTTATTTGCGGATTTGCGCAACGCCGGCATTAACCGCTTGTCCTTAGGCGTTCAGGCTCTAAACGATAATGATTTGAAAATTCTCGGGCGTACCCACAATCTCAAACAGGCTTATCAGGCCATGGAAGAAGTTTTGCGCCGGTTTGACAACCACTCGATTGACCTCATCTACGCCCGCCCGGCACAAAGCTTAAACCAATGGCAGGAAGAAATAAGACATGCCGCCGCTTTTGGCTTTAAACATCTGTCAATGTATCAGCTGACCATAGAAGAAGGGACTGTTTTTTATAAAAAAGGCATGCAACCGGCGGAAGAAAACCTTGCTTCAGAAATGTATAACTTTACAAACCGATATTTATCGGAACACGGTTATCCGCAATATGAAATTTCCAATTACGCCCAAACCGGTTTTGAGTCCCGCCACAATCAATTATACTGGAACGGCTCTGATTATCTGGGAATTGGCAAATCTGCGCACGGACGCCTGAAAATCGGCAACAAACACTATGCTTTAACCCACCGGAGAATAAGAGAAGAATTAACGCCGGAAGAACGCGCGGAAGAACTGCTGCTTATGGGTCTGCGCTTAAACAGCGGCATCAACAAACAAGATTTTGAAAAGCAATGCGGACTGAAATTCGATAAGTTTGTAAACACAAACAAATTAAACGGGCTGAGTGCCGAAAAGCTCATTATCAATACAGAGGCAACAATCAAAGCAACCGACAGCGGACGTTTGATTTTGAACCGAATTATTGAAGAACTTTGTTCTTAATCGACAACACCGAAATTGCCGTTCACCAGAACAATCAGCAAAACGATAAAGAAAATCATCGAAAAACCGGCTTTAACCGAAACATTATCGGGAATTTTATTATATTTGTTTAAAAGAAACACAAAAATCGGCGCCGTTAATACAAGGCACATGACATAACCGGGATTAGGCGCGCTGCGTAAAGATATGTTTTTAGCCGTAATCAGGGCTGCACTGAATAAAACGATATAAAGCCCGACTTTGGTCGCATGTTTGGAAAACACATTCTTAAAAAAGCCCAAAAAACCCGGTTTTTCCGTTGCAATGTAATAATAAGAATTATAACAGCCGGAAACAAAAGTAGGAATAACCAGATAATAGGTAATCGCCGGCCAAACGCTGGAACCGTGGATTGCCAACTCCTTGGTAATAATGCTCATGGCCGCCAAAGAAAAAATTACGGGAATCATATATTTGACAACCGGACGGGACAATGTGTCTTTATACATATACCAACAACTGAGCGTAAAACCGAACAAAATCAAAATCAGGGTAATGAAAACCGAACCGTCGGTTATCAGGCTTTCAAAACCTTCCGGCGTCAACAGCCACCAGAAAACAGAAGTAACCAGCGTTGCCAAACCCAAAACGCGTGATGTTGCTCCGGCACCGTAATTGGCGGAAGCAAAAAACAAATGGGAATCATAAAATCCGATACACAATCCTTGAAGAATGAGCATTCCCCAATGATAAGCGGTCTGCGGCCAAGGAAAATTAAAATATAAAAAAGGGAAAAAGAGAACGGATATGCCGAAACCGCGCCATATGCCGAGCAAATAAGCATTCATTTTATAATGCTGATTCACCAGAGTATAAAGAGCCGTAAAAAATCCGTATAGAAGGCCGTTGATTACCCAGACCATTGTTTAATATCCGTTATGTCTAAATTACTGCCATAAATATAATGCCCGATTGAATAAATTAAAGATTGATAAAACACAAAAAAACACTCCCTTTGGCGGGAGTGTTAAAACTGTCTGGCAATAGCTTTGGAAAATGAGGTTGCTATTTGCGTTTTGGCGACTGCCGTGTACAAAAGCGTACATAAAGGAGCTAAAACTCAAATTTGAACCTTATTTAACAAAGCCTAAAGCCTTTACTGGTTGGCTTCAATCCAAGATGTCAAAGTAGCTTTCGAATTCAAACCGACTTTCATATCAATCTGCTTGCCGTCTTTGAACAAGAACATTGTCGGAATACTGCGAATGCCGAACTGAGCAGCCGTGTTCGGAGATTCGTCAACATTCATTTTGCAGACCTCAACCTTGCCGGCCATTTCTTTTGAAACTTCTTCCAATACAGGAATCAACTGGCGGCACGGACCGCACCATTCAGCCCAAAAATCAACCAAAACCAAGCCTTTTGCTTTTAATACTTCTGTTTCAAACTGACTGTCGGTAATCGCTTTCATAACATTTCCTTTCTACTACGATAGTTTTAGCTTTGACAATACGTTTAATATAATGGATTTTTTTTTATATTAAAGAGTAATTATAACTTTTTTATGAATTAACTTTCATCAATTCGGCCGTATCCGTCCATAAGAGATAAGTTTCAATTTCGCGGTTCGGATAAATTCTGCCGACCAATTGCCGATAAGCTGCCAATTGTTTGATATATGCGGGCGGCACATCTTCAACAGAAGTTGCTGCCGGACGATTCGTTTTAAAATCGATAATCATGACACGGTCTTTTTCAACGGCCAAACGGTCAATCTGACCGGAAACAATCCGTCCGTCAACCAAGCCCATAACCGGCACTTCGGCTTTGGAATTTGCACCGAAAACGGCAGCGAAATCCGAACTCGTCAACAAAAGCCCGACTTCTTCAATAATTCGGTTATGCTCAGACAAAGGCAAATCCGGCGCATTCTTGTTCAAAAATTCGCCGATAACTTTTTCCTTCTCGGCATTTTTAATTTCCGGCAGAAACTGCAATAGCTTATGAATAATCTGCCCGCGGCGGTACCTGCTTTGTCCGTTTTCGCCCAGCGGCGACGCCCAAACTTCTTCATCGTCTTGTTTTGAAGGAGTCAAAGGCTTGGCCAAAGGAGACTCTTCTGCGGGAAGCTTTTTAATCCAACTGAAATCAGGAGCGCATTCGGCAGCTTTTTCCGAAACGGACTTTTCTTCAGGCACCAATTGTTGAGAAACTTCATAACAAATCCGCCCGTCTGCCTGTTTCTGCCCGATTTCGCCAAAAGCTTCCGTACAAAGCGCATACCATGAATCTTCCGCCGCCCCTCTGCTTTTTACATGGCCGCAGACAATCAGGCGGTCTTCCGCGCGAGTCAACGCCACATAGAGCAGGCGGCGGTATTCATCCATTGCCGCTTCTTTTTCCTCTTCTTTGATTTTTTTGCAATTATCTTCATAATTATCCGAACCGAACGGATAATACAAAACATCATCCCCCCAAAGCAAGCCAGCTTCATTGCGGACAGCTTTCACTCTGGCTGTGTCCGGCAGAATAACAATCGGCGACTGCAAACCTTTTGAACCATGCGCAGTCATAATTCGCACGGCATCAACATCGCTTTGCTCCTGCTCGCGCTTAATCTCCGCCTCGTCTTTTTCCACCCAGTTGACAAAGGACTGCAAGCTCGGAATATGCTCTTGTTCAAAATTGAGTGTTAAATTGACAAACTCATCTATTCCATCTGCCGCTTCTTCTCCCAGCCGCGCAACAAACTTCTGCCGGCCGTTCATTTGATTAAGAATATGCGCATACAGCTCAAACGGCCGCACATAATCAGCCATATTAAGCAGTTGTTGCAACGCGGCATAAATCGGCGCATATTCGGAAAAATCGCTGAGCCTTGTCCATAAAGAGGCATTGCCGCGGTTATAACAAAGCTTAAACAAATCATCATCATCAAGCCCGAACAACGGCGATTTCAAAATCGTTGCCAAAGTTAAATCATCGGCAGGCAGCAAAAGAAAACGCGCAACAGCCACCAAATCCTGCACGGCAATTTGTTCCATAAGCTTAATCCGGTCGGCTCCGGCAATATTGACGCCGGCGTTTTTACATTCGCGCACCAAAGCCTCGACAATATCTTTGCGGCGGTTGACCAAAATCATAAAATCGGAATAACGAACCGGCCTGTTCTGCGAAGCCAAAATTTCTTTTTGCTCAACCATTCGCTTAATCTGTTGCGCAATCGTTCGAGACAAGCGAACCAAAGGAGATTCCGCCGTTTTTCTTTCAACCGGCGGCAGCCAGATTTCCTGTTTTTCATCTTCTTCCGCTTCAATCAGCGGCCAAAGCTCGACCTTGCCGCCATCGCCGATACGCGACGGAACATGCGCCATTTCCTGATTCTCGGGAAGAACGCCTTTTTTAGCCCAACCGCGAGAAAAGACATTATTGACCGTATCCAAAATTGCCGCCGTCGAGCGGAAAGAAACATCAAGCCGCACTTCCTCAAAACTTCCGTCAGCTTTCAATTTTCCGGCAAAGTACCGCCTCATTTTTTCAAACTCTTTCGGATCCGCCCCCTGAAAAGAATAAATTGACTGCTTACGGTCTCCCACCGCAAAAACGGTTCTTTGCACGTCCTTTGCGCTGTTGCCGCCAAAAAAATCTTCGGTTATGGCTCTGATAATAGCCCATTGGTCGGGAGAAGTATCTTGCGCTTCATCAATCAACACATTGTCTATGCCGCCGTCCAGCTTATACAATACCCAATCCGCAACACTCTTGTCTTCCAACAACCGCCGGGTTAAAACTATCAAATCTTCATAATCCATTTTTGAGTGCAAGCGTTTATAAGCATTATAACCGCCGATTAAATCCTCGGCCAAATACAAAACGGCTTTGGTTGCCGCCAGCAAACCGACTGCCGCCAGACGATTGTTCAGCTTTTGCACTTCCATTGCCGTTGCCGACATTTTCTCAAGAATCTCGGGATAAGCGCTTACGGCTCCCTGCGTTGCCAAACGGCTGCGCATTTTTCCGCCCGTCAGATATATATTCTGAAAAGCTGAAAGATTCTCTTCTGTCAAACCTTGTTCCAAAATGCCGGCCAAAATTTCTGCCCGTTGCTTATCCGTTGCCGAAGAGGCAAACAACGCATTCATAACTTCTCGCAAGTCATCTTTATCAAACTGCGCCCAAAATGCTTTTATCAAGCTTTGCCTTGTATCTGACAAAGCCAGACCCAACTGTTTTGCCGTTTGTTCAAGCAAGTCTTCCAAAGAAGAATACCGAGCCAGAAGCCGCGCGATTTTGCTGCGGTTTGCAGTTATGTTTTCCATAATCCGGGGAAAAACAAATTCGCTCACATTTTGCGTAATATAAGCCAAATTCCGTCCGGCAAGGCTGTCCGGCTCTTGTTCTATCTTCTGAAGCAGCCGAACCTTGACTTCTGCAATCGCTTCATTGGCGCTGCGGTCGTCCATAACCTCAAAATATGGAGAAATTTTTGCTTCCAGCGGAAAACGTTTTAAAACCTCTTGGCAAAAACTGTGAATGGTTTGAATTTTCATACCGCCCGGCGTATCCAGCAAAATCGCAAACAATTTGCGCGCCGTCGCCTGCAAATCGGTATCGGTGCGATTCTCTGCCAACGGACGCCCGAGCAAAGCCGACAACTCTTTTTGCAATACCTCGCCTGAGGCAACGGCCCAACGGCTCAATCGTCCGGCAATACGCGCATTCATTTCCACCGCGGCAGCCTTGGTATAAGTCAAACATAAAATCTTTGCCGGATTAACACCCTTAAGCAGCAGGCGCAACACCCTGTCAGACAAAACTTTTGTTTTTCCCGTACCGGCAGATGCTTCAACCCAGACGGATTTATCAGGATTCGCTGCCCGTCTCTGTTTTTCCGATGCCAGCAAAATACGGGTTTGGCGCTGTTGCAAAATATCTTCAGCCATCATTCGCCCTCATCTTCTTCTGCCAAAGACCATTCTTTGACCCGAGCCAAATGTTCATAGTCCGAATATTCGGGAACGCGCTTCGGATTTGGCCGGCTCAAATAAGGCGTTGTTTCAAAATCAAACAAATGGATTAACTCGGCAATCCGCTGCAAATTAGTATTCAAAACCTTTGCGACATCATCGCCGATAATCGTTTCTTTCTTTGCCGGCTGCCAATAAATCAATTCCGCAACATCTGCCTTGCCTATATTCTCAAACCCGCCGTTTTCGGCAATCAGTCCCTCTATCGGCAGCTGCGGCGCAAAAGCGTTCTCAACCTCTTTCTTGCTGCGCGCTTTGCCTGTTTTATAATCAATGATATTGATACGGCCGTCAATTGTCTCGTCGACGCGGTCAGCTTTGGCTGTTACCGTAAATTCTCCGGCCGGTGCCTGAAGAATAATTTTTCCGGAAACTTCGTTATGTACCCGTTTGATGTTCCGGCGGTAAGAACACTCTTTCTCAACCAGCCAGCGGACCGTTTTTTCAAAATTCGGCCACCAGAAAGCTCTGGTTTCCTGTGCGATTTTATTCCTGTCAAAATAAGCGCGCCCCAATGAAAACAGTTCTTCTTCCGCATTTTCGGGATAAGCGGACGGATATTTATTATTAAATTCTTCCAAAACTGCATGAATAATATTGCCGTAATCAGCCAAGCTCAAATCCTGATTAATTTCGTCAAGCGGACGCAACTTCAAAATATATTTGGCAAAGATGCTGTACGGATCGCGCATCCACAACTCCATATTGCTGGCCGACATCTCTCGCGGACGGGCAGAAACAGGCGGCTTTGGCGAGGGCGGTGCAATCCTGACATTTTTTTCCGGACGGTCTAAATCGCGGGCAATTAAACGATACAAAACATCTTCAAGTGAATCCGGCTCATAGCCCAAAGCTTTCAAAACCGTCTCCAGCCTGAGCCACCAGCGCGAACGCACCATCGGCGTTCCCTGCACGCGCTCGGAACGGGTCAAATAAACTTCTCCGGCTCCTAAAAACTCGGCAAAATCGCGCGCCATAATGCCGATTGCCTTTTCCGGCTGCGGAAAACCGAAATCTTTTTTCATCGGGCGCGAAAGCCATGGATCGGAACCGGCAGCCTTTGGCCAGACTGTTTCGTTAACGCCGCCGATAACCGTCACGTCAAAACGGGTCAGACGCGCTTCAATCGGTCCGAGTATTTTCAAACGCGGATGCGTGCCGAATTTCGGACGAACGGTCACGCCGGACATCAACGCTTCAATCATGCCGAGATATTCTTTAACGTCAATCTCGCCCAAAACTTCGGCCTTGTCATACAAATCCGCAAAAAATTTTGCCGCCGCCTCGCCGGCATCGCCTTTCCACAAAAGCTGCGCGCCGCTTTTGCTTTCAGTTGCCGCCAGTTTTTCGGCAAGCTTAAGATGCGCTTCCAACATTTGCTTGAAGTCTGCCCGCGGCTTCTGATAAAAGCCAAACATCTCCCGCAAAAATTCTCCGGTCTCGGTTTCAAAAGCTTCAAGCTTTTCATCTTCAATACCGCCGCGCCAAACTTTTTGTTCCAGCATTCTTGCCAAACGCCGCACCTCGCCTGTCTTGCGCCCCAAATTGCACAACGGGTGCTTCAACAGGCTCAGCAAATCTATTTTATCCAAACAACTCTCGCAAACCTTTGCCGCCAAACGCAAAAAGCTCCCCACCGGCGTCAGGCTGAGCGGACGCCCCGCAGAATCATCAACTTTAATATTCCAGCGTTCCAACTCGCTGGCAACCCGCCGCGCCAAATTTCTGTCAGCCGTAATCAAAGCCGCCGTCTGTTCCGGCGTTTCCAAAGCCTCGCGCATAATCAGGGCTATAACCAAAGCCTCTTCCCTGATGTCGGCACAATCTATCAGGCTCAAACCGTCAAAAGCCGCATGAGAAATTTTTTTGTCTTGAATATTGCGCCACCGGTCTGTCGTTTTGGCCGGACGCATAATTTCCGAAATTAATATCTCCCGGTCAATATTTTGCGCCTCTGCCAGTTCTTTGACTTCAGAACGCTCGATTTGTAAATAATCTAAAAGCTGCTTAAACTCAAATTGCGGATGAGTTTCATCAACAAACAGCCAGTCTTCGTCACTGAGATTCTTATCCAGCCCCGAAAGAATAACCTCCCCGCGCGGCAAAGACATAACGGTTTTAACCAGTTCCCTCATTGCCGGATAAGTCGCCGAGGTTCCGGCAATAATAATTCTTTTATCCGGCCGGACGGCTGCCCAGTGCACACTTTGCGCCTTCAACAGCAAATTGCGCCTGAGGCTCGGGTCGATTAAATTGCGCTCCTGCAAAATTTCCGGCCAAAAGCGGGTGATAATTTCTAAAAACTTAAGCGTTTCCTGCCAATGTGCCGCATATTCGGACGGCACCAGATTTTGCAGATTGCCAAAAGACAAATCCTCGTTATTGACTGTATCAATCAGGTTAGCCAATTCTTGAGCCAAATAACAGGCTTGGCTCAAAGGCATTTTTTCCAAACCGAAATCGCTGGGTTTTGCCATAATGATTTTTGTAAACAAAAGCAAACGTTCATTGCGCTCAATTGCCGGCGGCAGATTTAAAACTTCGCAATCGCTGTCCAAACCGGTCAAAAAAAGCTCGTCTTCTTCAACATCTCCAAGCGGCAGCATTTTGGGCAGCAAAGTCGGCGTCAGTCCTTGCGCGCGGACAAAAGCCTCTGCCATAGACTGAACAGCCCTGCGGTTCGGCAAAAGCAATAATACGTCCGCCAACTCCAAAGGATTATCCTTATACTCTGACAACAGCCGCGCCGCAACCGTATCTGCAAAACAGTTTGAGAGAGAAACATTATACAAATTGCAACGGGATTCAGACAAATTATTTTCCTTCTAAAAAGGCCTTAAATTTGCCAAAGGCTCTGCCTCTGTGCGAAATTTTATTTTTTTCGGCGCTGTCAAAATTGCCGAAAGTAACGCCATACCCTTCAGGTTTGAAAATCGGATCATAGCCGAAACCGCCGTTTCCCTGCGGTTCTGTCGTAATCGTACCGTCAACGCGCCCTTCAAAGATTTTTGTTTCGTTTTCCGGAACAGCCAAAGCCAAAACGCAGGAAAAATGAGCGCTCCGGTCTGAACTGCCGCTGGCAGCCAGTTCGCCTAAAAGCATCTCCATTCCTTTGGCAAAATCGCGCTCAGGCGCATAGCGTGCCGAATAAACGCCCGGACGGTTGCCCAAAGCATGAACGCATAATCCGGAATCATCCGCCAAGCAGGGCAGGCCGCTGAGCTTTGACAAAGTTTCGGCTTTCAGGCGGGAATTTTCCTCAAAAGTCGTTCCTGTTTCCTCAACGTCAGGCAAATCCAGCTCACGGGCTGAAACGACCGTAATATGAAACGGCTCAAGCATCGTTTTGATTTCATTAATTTTGCCTTGGTTATGGCTGGCAACCACAATTTTTTCTATCTTCATACTATCTCCCCAGCGCTTCTTTTTGTTTATTAATCAATTGGGCAATACCGGCTTTTGCCAAAGACAAAAGCTGATTAAACTGGGCTTCGTCAAACGGCGCGCCCTCGGCCGTTCCCTGAATTTCGATAATTTTGTTATCATTGGTCAAAACAAAATTCATATCCACTTCGGCATGAGAGTCTTCTTCATAATCCACGTCAACCACACATTCGCCGTTGCAGATTCCGCAGGAAATAGCGGCAACCATGCCTTTTAACGGATTAACCGGCAGCTTGCCTTCTTTTTGCAATTTTTCCAAAGCCAGCGCCAAAGCAACATAGCCGCCGGTAATTGAAGCCGTGCGCGTTCCACCGTCTGCCTGAATAACGTCGCAGTCTATGCAGACGGAAATATCTTTCATTGCTTCCAAATCAACTACGGCTCGCAAAGCACGGCCGATAAGGCGTTGAATTTCCTGCGAACGGCCGGACGGCCCTTTTTTTATTTCTCTGGGAATACGGGTCTGGGCCGACCGCGGCAGCATACCGTATTCGGCGGTAATCCAGCCTTTGTTCTGCCCCTTGAGCCAAGCGGGAAGTTTGTCTTCAACGCTCGCGGTACAAACGACATGGGTATTGCCGCATTTTATCAGGCAGGAACCTTCGGCATAAGGGTTAAAATGGGGAATTATTTCAATAGAACGGATTTCATTGTTCTGACGATTGGACGGACGCATTTTCTCTACTTTCAAATCTTAAAAACTTCTTTGAAGATAAAGCAATTTAACCGATTCAGCAAGGAGAAAAAGGAGAAATATCTCTCAAAAAATAATAAAACTCGGAAAGTATTAAAGTTTGATATGTGTACCGAATAATAAGAATAATAAAACTCAGAGAATGAGCCGAGTAGCAGGCGGCAAGGTTTTGCGGCGAGCGAGTGTACAAAAAAGTACATGACGAACCGCAAATACCGCAGACAACGAACTAATCGGCCATTATATGAGTTTTATAAATGGCCGGTGCGGAGTAAGTTGAAGTACTTATAAACCGATCCGCCTTCAACATCCCAACTGAAATCCTTGCACATGGCGGCAGCTTTCATCCGTTGGATTTTCTCGGGCTTTTCATAAAATGTATTCAACGCGTGGTTCAGGGTTTCGCTGTATGCATTAACATTGTTTTTAACGCGCCGGGCTGTGATGTTATTACCGTAAACATGCTGCTTTTGGGCAAAGAAAACCTCTGTCCGGAAACCGTCAACACCGTCTTCGATTGTATCCACTAAACCTCCGGTTGACATAGCTATCGGCAATGTCCCCTTTGCCATTGCTTCCATTTGCGTCAGGCCACAGGGCTCAAAACGCGACGGCATAATATAAAAATCCGAAGCAAGCTGAATAGCATAAGCAAATTCGTCTTTATAGCCGCGGAAAACATAAATGCGCTTGGCCGCCAACGGGCTGACCTCGGCAACCTTATCGCGCAGCCTTTCCAGTTCTTTGAAATATCCGGCATCTCCGGCACCGCCGAGAATAAAAATCGGATATTCGCGGTAAGTGTGGTTCTCAAGAATATTCAAGATTGCTTTAGCGGCAATATCATAGCCTTTTTGCTCGACCAAACGGCTGGTTGCGCACAAAACCGGCATCAATGCGGCATTTTTAACCGTCTTTTCTATATCGGCAAATTTATAAATATCAATCAGAGGAATAACCTGATTCTTATATTCTTTATCTTTGGCGATTTTTGAAATCAGCTTGATAAATTCAACTTTATTGTGCAGTTTTACATCAAGATTATTTTCGTCAAAAAACTTGAAATCGGTTCCTTTGAAAAATTTGTTAATCGCCTCAATCTTGCTTTTAACCGGCGCAATCAGGCGCTTGTCATAACCGTTGACTATACCGAAAAAATTACGGTGGTCTTTGCGAATTTTCAACACATCGCGAAAATCAAGCCCTAAACTAAGCTCTTTGGAAACTTCTTCCATATAGTTGCGCGAAACAGTCACAATTCTGTCTGCCAAAAAAACATTGCAGGCCGCCTGATTATAGCAATCGGAGATAATCAGGGAGTTTACGGCTCTGGGATTGCTGTTTTTGACGGTTTTGGCATTTTTGAAAACCATGGTAGACATATTCTCATACAACGAGTTAAGAATTTTTGCGGTGTTTTCGTAATCCCACCCCTGATAACCGAAATGGTGCGCAATGTGAATAACGGGAATAGATTTAATTTTCCGAGCTGTTTTTTCATCCAGCCGTCCGGCTTCAACCTGAATAACGGTAAAATATTTTGTTAAACCCGATATTGCGCCGCTGTGCCAATCGTTTGCCAAAAGAACATTCGGCAAAGCGATGTCTTTAACAGAACCTTTAATGATATTCTCAAGCAATTTGTAAACGCATTTTGAAAAAAATGCGAATTTCTCGGCTTCATTTATGCCAAATTCATTCAAAACATAGCAGCCGTCTTGCGCCGACGGATTTTCGGGGCTTGGATTAATCGAAAAGAAACGCGGGCATTCAAAAAAGATATAGTCCGTATTTCCCGCCCTGCCGGTATAAACCGTAACCTTATATTTGACCAATGAACTGCGGTCGCCGACAAAAGGAACCTCAATCGTTTTTACTTTTTGCAAAGCGGTCTGGCGCCCTTCCGAACCTTCATACACATTTCCGTTCAACTCTGCTTTTTTCTTGCCGGTATTCCCGATATAAAGCGGCGTCACAACCAACAGGCGGTGCCCGTCTTTGCCGAAACAATTGTTAAAAGCCTCGGGCAATTCGGAAGCAATCATGCCCAAACCGCCGCCTTTCATAAAGGTCGCCGTTTCGGCAGAAATCATCCATGAATGAACTTTGTCAATCTCAGGCCAGACAACTTTATTCAGGCATTGGTTCTTTGATTGGTTTTGAATTTCCTTCAATCTGGGATTGTTGCAAACCGTATATGAAATAACAAACTTCTTTTTGTTTTTATTAAAACCCTTTTTAAGCGGCTTATAAACATCTGAGCAATCAGAAGTTGCCATATTTTTAGTCATCATTAAACCTTTCTGCCTAATATAAATAATATCTAAATTAACCCGTTACCGGTTAAAATATCGTATATCTTTTACAAATATAACCCTGAGCTATTGACTTGTCGGAGAATAGTCACTAGATTTCTAATATATAAAAGTCCAAAGACAATTTGTAAAGAGGGGAAAATGAGCAAAAATAAATTTCAGGACAATGAAACGGACGAAATTTTAGAACATGAAGACGGCATGATTCCGGAAGATGAAATTGAACAAATCGACCAAAATATCGAAGATTACGAACAAAGCGGCGAAGATGCCGATACAAGCGATTATTCAGAAGCAGCCGAAGACAATATAGAAGCCCTGCGCATTGAAAACGCTCATTTGAAAGACGAATATTTGCGCGCCCGCGCCGATGCCGAAAATACCAAAAAGCGCTGCGCTCAGGAAATTGAAAAGAACACCAAATATGCTGTTTCCTCTTTTGCCAAAAATCTTTTAAGCGTGGCAGACAATCTGCACCGCGCCATCGAAGCCGCAGCCGGAAACAGCGAGAACTGCAAAGACCTGCTGACCGGCGTTGAAATGACCGAAGCAGAATTAATGAAAGTTTTTGCCAAACACGGCATCAGCAAAATGGAAATTATGGGAACGGTCTTTGATCCGAATTATCATCAGGTTATTCAGGAAGTTGAAGATCCTTCCAAACCGAACGGCACAATTATAGCCGAACTCCAAACCGGCTATATGATTAACGACCGCATTTTAAGAGAAGCCATGGTCGTTGTCTCCAAAGGCGGAAAATAATCCTCAAAAAAAAACATAACAAATCATGTAAAACACAACCTCCGAAAATTCATTCTTTCGGAGGTTGTTTGTTGATAATTCGGTATGTATCTTGTATTGCTAGGATATTTTCCAATACGTATATCTATTATTATAATGAAAATACTGTCCAAACGGTAGCATTCAAAGCAATTCAATTGTATAGCTATGGATTTGATAGCATACCTGCTTTGCAAATCCCCTATAAGACTTCGCGGCGGCCGACATGATCCGCCGGCGAGATAACCCCCTCCTCTTCCATTCGGTCAATCAGGGAAGCGGCGCGGTTATAACCGATACGCAGTTTGCGTTGAATATAAGACGTTGAAGCCTTTTTATCATTACGGACAATATCAACGGCTTGCTGATACAAATCCTCCTCGCCGCCGTCTCCGCCGCCCATTGAAGTCTTGTCAAAAACGGCACTGCCTGAAGAACCGCCTTTTTCGTTCAGCTCGCCCTCTGTCACGCCCTCAACATATTCCGGCTCTTTCTGCGATTTCAAAAATTCGACAACCTTTTCAACTTCGCTGTCTTTAACAAAGCTGCCGTGAACACGCAGCGGTCTCTGACCGGCCGGCATATAGAGCATATCGCCCATGCCGAGCAGCTGTTCGGCGCCTTGTTCGCCCAAAATCGTGCGGCTGTCGATTTTTGAAGTAACCTGAAAACTGATACGGGTCGGGAAGTTGGCTTTAATCGTACCGGTAATCACATCGACGGACGGGCGTTGTGTAGACATAATCAAATGCAAACCGGCCGCGCGCGCCATTTGCGCCAAACGTTGAATGGCGGCTTCCACTTCCTTGCCGGCAACTAACATCAAATCTGCCATCTCGTCAACCACAATCACAATATATGGCAGCGGCGTCAAATCCAAGTCCTGTTCTTCAAAAATGGGCTGTCCGGTTTCTTTGTCAAAGCCGGTTTGAACCGTACGGGTCACTTTTTCGCCGCTGGCACGCAGTTCTTTTAGTTTCTGGTTATAACCGACAATATTGCGCACATTCAGCTTAGCCATTGCCCGATAACGGTCTTCCATTTCGCGTACCGCCCATTTCAAACCGATAACAGCCTTCGCCGGATCGGTAATAACCGGCGTCAGCAAATGCGGAATACCGTTATACATCGAAAATTCGAGCATTTTCGGATCAATCATAATCAGCTTGCATTCATCAGGACGCATCCGGTACAGCAAAGATAAAATCATCGAGTTCACGCCGACGGATTTACCCGAACCGGTCGTACCGGCAACCAGCAGGTGAGGCATTTTTGATAAATCGGCATAAACATTGCGTCCGCCGATGTCTTTACCCAAAACCACATTGAGAATATTCTTTGAATCCGAAAAATTATTATCTTCCAAAAGTTCGCGCAGCCAGACTGTTTCACGTTTGACATTCGGCATCTCGATACCGATTGTATTAGACCCCGGCACCACGGCAATACGCACCGAAACAACCGACATCGAACGGGCAATATCATCAGCCAGGCCGATAACGCGGGCAGTTTTGGTTCCGGGCGCAGGTTCCAGCTCATAAAGCGTAACAACCGGACCGGGGCGCACTTTGACAATTTTGCCGTTTACGCCAAACTCCTGCAAAACATTTTCCAAATCAAGAGCTATGGATTCAAGCTCTTTTTCATTAACCTGTCCAGCATTTTTATCTTTAACCATAGACAACAGGTTCACGCTCGGCTTTTGATAACCGTCGTCAACTTCCTTATTCTTGGCAGCGCTCATACGCCCGGACATTTTAACCGTTTCGGTATTTTCTTTGGCGACAGGCTCATCCTTGAGCTTCGGTTCCTTGCGCTCTTTCGGCGCTTTGGCTTTAACAACGCGTTTGGAAGACGTTTCGCCATCTTCGCCTCGGCTGCCGAAACGGGCAATAACTTTTCCGCCGCGGGCAATAAAGGCGGCAAATCCGGAAATTGCGTTGACAATTGCCTTAAACCAAGACAGCCAGTTTTTATATGTAATGCCCAGCGCAAAATCAAAAGACAATAAAATCAATATCGATAAAATAAGCGCAAAAACATGCTTGCCATAGGCATAAACATAAATCGAATTAAACAGCGTCAGCAAATGGCGGGCAAAAAAGATTCCGATTGCGCCGCCGGCATTAACCAACCCCCAAGACTGCGGCAGAATGCTGAGCAAAACAGACAGGCACAACGTTCCCAAAGCAAAAGCGAACAGGCGGCTGTACGGATGAACAATCTCTTTAAGGCGCAGCAAATGGCAGCCCCAGACAATCGGCGCCAATAAAAACAAAGGCAAAGCCCAGCCGAACCAAGACAAAACAAAATCCGCGCTCAAAGAACCTAACCGACCGAAAGTATTTTGCACCTGTCCTGAAGCGGTGTTGAAAGAAACATCATCCGCATGGAAAAAGAAAGAACTGACAATCAGCAGGACCGACAGCAGGACTAAAACCAAACCGAAACAGCGCCAGCCGAATTTTGCCAGCAGCGTTTTTTCCTTTTTTTTGCTTTTCTTTTTTGCCATAAGCTTTTAACCCATATCTTTCATCAATTACAGGGGATTATAAGTACAATTTATCAAAATATTGTTAATATGCCGGCTAATCCAAAATGCTGTAATCCGTTTTGCAGGCATTTTGATAATATTTGGGATCCGTTTTCTTAATCATGATTGCCTTTTTGATTTTGGCAATCGTTTCTTCTTTTGCTTCCGGCGCATACGGTTCGGAATGATTGTTCCAAACCGTTGACGGCCAATCGGCATCGCCGGCTTTGCGGCAAAGGATATGCACACTTAACTGCGGGCATTCATTGCCGATAGCGGCAACATTTGTCTGATCGCAGGGAAAGTTTTCAACCATAACCTCTTCGCACAAGTCCATTTCGCGCATGAGCTGCAAACGTTCTTCCAAGCAAAGGTTTGTCATATTTTTAACGTTTTTGATTCGGGGAACCAAAATAATCCAAGGATACAGGGCGTTATTTTCAAACAAAACCGAACAAAGTTTCAAATCAATAATATGGTCCTTAGCAGCCAGACCGGAGACAAGTTCAAACATTATTACCCTCTCATAAACTTGTTTTAAATATTGACTTTTCGACAATATCCTATATTGATTAACACGATATTAACATGATAGGACAGATGAATGAAATATGCATTCGTATTCCCCGGACAAGGTTCTCAATTTGTCGGAATGGGGAAAGAATTAGCTGACAATTTCAAGTCTGCTAAACAAGTTTTTGAAGAAGTTAACGAGGCTCTTCATCAAGACCTGTTCAAAATTATGGTTGAAGGCTCCGAAGCCGACTTAACCATGACCAGCAACGCCCAGCCGGCTCTCATGGCCAACTCCGCGGCTGTTGTCAAAGTTCTCGAACAAGAATTCGGTATTAATCTCAAAAATCATGCGGCTTTTGTTGCCGGACACTCTTTAGGCGAATATGCGGCAGCCCATGCGGCCGGCGTTTTCTCTTTGTCTGATACGGCAAAGTTGCTGAGAACCCGCGGCGATGCCATGCAAAAAGCTGTTCCCTTGGGCGTCGGCGGTATGGCAGCCGTTATAGGCTTGAGTTTTGCCGATGTCAAAAGATTGGCAGATACTTGCGCAGATACAAATAATGTCTGCGTCACTGCAAACGACAATTCTGACGGACAGGTCGTCATTTCCGGCCATATGGCCGCTATTGACAAAGCGGTTGAAATCGCCGGTTCCGAATTTGGCGCCAAACGCTGCCTGAAACTTCCGGTCAGCGCGCCGTTCCACAGCCCGTTAATGCAGCCCGCCGCAGAAGTTATGGCTAAAGCTTTGAACGAAGTTGAAGCAAATAATGCCGAGATTCCGTTGATTGCGAATGTTTTAGCCTCGGCTATCAGCAATAAAACAGATATTATCAAACATCTGGTCGAACAGGTCACCGGTTCTGTCCGTTGGAGAGAAAGCGTCGGTTTCATGAAAGAAAACGGCATTACCAATGTGGTAGAACTCGGCGCCGGAAAAGTATTGTCCGGTCTGGTCAAAAGATGCGATAAAGAAATTAATGCGATTTCCGTCGGCACGCCGGCTGAGATCGAAGAATTGGCAAAGAATTTACAAAGTTAACAGCAAAAACGATAAGAGGTTTTGGATGATGTGAGAAATAAAGTTGCCACACGGAGCGCAGCCCCGCAGCGTACATAGAAGTACGTGAGGACGCGAGCACCGGCTTGCAGCTTTTGTTATCCATCAGACAAGACCGTTGAAGGAGAAATAATATGTTTGAATTACACGATAAAGTAGCCTTAATCACCGGCGCTGCCGGCGGCTTGGGCGATAAAATTGCCCGCACTCTGCACAAACAGGGCGCTACTTTGGCTCTGACAGATATGCGCGAAGAACCGATGCTGAAACTCAAAGAAGAATTGGGTGACAGAGTTGAAGTTTTCACTGCAAACCTGACAAATGCCGAAGACGTTAAAAATCTGGTTGCTAATGTTGAAGAAAAATTCGGCCGCATTGACATTTTGGTCAACAACGCCGGTTTGACCAGAGATAACCTGTTTATGCGTATGAGCGACGAAGATTGGCAGCTGGTTCTCGATGTTAACCTCTCTGCCGGTTTCAAATTGGCTAAGGCTGCCGTTCGCGGTATGATGAAACGCCGTTTCGGCCGTATCATCGGTATTGCTTCCGTCGTCGGTGTTACCGGAAACGCCGGCCAGGCTAACTACTCTGCTTCCAAAGCAGGTATGATTGCCATGAACAAATGCTTGGCTCAGGAAGTCGGTTCTCGCGGCATTACTGTCAACTCTATTGCTCCGGGCTTTATCCGTACCCCGATGACAGATGTTTTGCCGGAAGACGTTAAAGCGGCTTTGTTAGCTAAAATTCCGGAAGGCAAACTGGGTGAAGCTCAGGATATTGCCAATGTTGTTGCTTTCCTGGCTTCTGACGAAGCTCAGTACATCACCGGCCAGACAATTAACATCAACGGCGGTATGGCTATGATTTAATTGTTGCGGCAAAAAAAAATTAAAGCGGAGGACTAAAATCCTCCGCTTTTTTTATCAGATATATTTCAGCAAAGAAGACAATCCCTGCTCTGCCAAAACCTGTTTTAACCATGACGTCGTTCTTACTCCGATAACCCCGTCTTCTTTCAACTGCGGTTGATAAGGAAATTTATTTAACGCCTGTTGCAAACTCAAACTGCCGGACAAAACCGGCTTTTTTGCATCATGCTTTGCCATAACTGATGCCAAGGTATTATAACTGTCAGAAATCTTTTTGCCGTCCTTGCTCAAAAGAGGAATTATCTCTTTTGGCAACGGATATTTTGCCTGAGGGCTGATTAGCTTGCCGACCGCATCGCCGACAGCATTTTCCTTACCGAAAACCTCATCATACCAAGAACCGACTTTCCGAGAAATCCGCTTGTTTAAGTTTTTATCTTTGCCCTCAAACCACGCATATTTTGAGGCTCTGTCAATCTCGCTTTGCGGAATATTTTTGTTTTCTTTATACAAAACATCTTCATTCGGATTATCATGTTTTATAAAAAGTTCTTTGAAATGGTCTATTATTCCCTTGCTACTTTTATCTTTCTCACCAAAAGGCGTAATTTTTTTAGCTTTCTTAATAGCAGAATCAAGTTCTTCTTGTGTTACATATTCCCCTTTATCTATAGCATCGATAGACATTTTATCTGAATTCATGTAATCAACTACACCTATAATATTCATATACCATGGATTATTTTTTACTGGATTAACCATATATATTCTCCTTAAAATTTTAAAACAAAAAAGCGGAGGATTTCATTCCTCCGCCTAACTAAAAAAGCATAATAATTATAGGGTTATTCTTAAATTATATTCCAAGAATAATCCTCTGAAACGACACTCATCGATAGGGCAACGATTCTAAATAACAACGCTTTAACTGCAACGTCAAAAACAACTCCATATTATATCCCTCCATATGAGCGCCTGATTTATCTAACATCATTGCTGCCTCGCAATTTTTTAAAAGCAATGCGACAGTCAACGGACGAATATTTTTGTTTTTCATCAAAAGATTGACATCAGCTCCTTTGTCTATCAACAGTCGCACAATATCGTTTCTCTCTAAAACGATTGCTTTATGAAATAAAGGAACACCTCTGCCATAATCAGGATTAACCCCTTTATCTAAAAGAAAAGAGATAAAATCTAGATCAGCCTCTTTATCTTTTTGTGAAATATATAAATTAACTAAATTCATTCCCCAACTATTCGGATTAACTTCTTTATTATCAATCAGGTAAGCAACTTGTTCCTTATCTTCTTCCATAACCGCCGCCACTAAATAAACAAAGTTGTGAAAGATGCCCCAAACAACCAAAAACACAACTGCCCAAAAAGATATAATTCCTAAAAATATCTTCTTTTTCATTTACTCTTCTTTCAACAAAAAAAACTGTATGATTGCTTCATACAGTTTTTGTTTTAAGATATAGTTACACTTATCCCAAGTGATAAAAACTTTATACAACTAAAACAGATAAAAATCAACACACTCTTCAAAAAAACACTCCCGTCAAAAAGCGGGAGTGTTCCAATTGTTTGGCAATGGCTTTGGCAGGCGGACATGTTATCGCCTGAATTTGAGGCGACGCAAAACCCTAGCTGAAAGGCTTGGGAAAACTGACAAGCATGATGCCGCCTTAACAAAGCCAAACTTACTTCTTGTAAGTTGAACGCGGCACATAATGCGTGTGCAACAAGTGATGCGCTTTTTCCCCGTTCGGCTCGCCAAGATATTCTTTATAAAGCTGCTTGATAGATTCATTATGATGAGAACGGCGATTCTTAGCGTTCAAATCCTCCTTAAACAAACCTTGGGCGCGTTTTTTGCGAATATCGTCGGTAATACCGCGCGGTTTGGGCTGTCCGGGCATCATAACGCGGGGTTGTCCGCCGCCGGAGACACAACCGCCGCGGCAAGCCATAACTTCAACAAAGTGATACGGCAGTTCTTCGCCGTTTGCTTTGGCTTCGCGGATACGATTTAACACTGTTTCGACATTGCCGGCACCATGAGCAACAGCAATACGGATTTTCGTGCCTTTAATATCAACCTCGGCTTCTTTAATGCCATCCAAACCTTCGATTTCCTTAAATTCGATATTGTCAAGTTCTTCACCGGTCACATAGAAATAAGCCGTACGCAAAGCCGCGGTCATCACGCCGCCGGTTGTTCCGAAAATCGTTGCCGCGCCGGAATACTCTCCAAGCGGATTATCGGCTTCTTCTTCCGCCAAATCGCGGAAGTTAATGCCTGCTTGTTTAATCATGCGCGCCAATTCACGGGTTGTCAAAGAAACATCAACATCTTGGAAGCCTGAACAGCTCATATCTTCGCTGCGGACAATTTCCCATTTTTTAGCCGTGCAGGGCATAATTGAAATTACGCGGATTTTAGCCGGATCAATACCGTTTTTCTCGGCATAATAAGTCTTGGCCATTGCCCCGACCATTGATTGCGGCGATTTGCAGGTTGAGAAGTTGGGAATCATATCCTGATGATATTTCTCCAGCATATCCACCCAAGCCGGACAGCAGGATGTAAACATCGGCAGGCTTTCAGGCTCTTGGGTAAAGCGGCGGACAAACTCGGTTGCTTCTTCAACAATCGTCAAATCGGCGCCGAAGTTTGTATCAAATACCTTTTTGAAACCGAGGCGACGCAAAGCAGCATATGTTTTTCCGGTCAGATTCTCTCCGAACTCATAACCGAATTCTTCACCGATAGCTACGCGAACCGCCGGCGCAATCTGCACAACGGTAATCAAATCGGGATTGCTCAGCATATCCCACACCTTTTGCGTTTCATCATACTCGACAATCGCGCCGGTCGGGCAATGCGCCGAACATTGGCCGCATTTGATACACGGGCTGTCTGCCAGTTTAATGCCGCCGGCAGCGGTAACTTTTGTTGCCAAACCGCGATTCAGATAACTCAAAGCCCAAACATTCTGCTGGCTTTGGCAAACTTCGACACAGCGTCCGCAAACCACGCATTTGGACGGATCCAGAACAATTGAATGGGTTGAATCGTCAATTTCATATTTCTTGTTCAGGCTCGGCAGGCGAGAAGAACGAATGCCGAAACTGTTAGTCAAGTCCTGCAATTCGCAATGTCCGGAGCGAATGCAATTCAAACATTCGTTCGGGTGATTGCTCAAAATCAGTTCCAAGACCGTGCGGCGGACATTAACAATTTCCGGATCGGAAGTAATAACCTGCATGCCTTCGGCAACCGGCGTACAGCAGGAACGCAGAATACGACCGTTGACTTTAACAATGCACATGCCGCAGCCGGCGGAAGGGTCAACATCAGGATGCTTGCACAGGGTCGGAATATCAATCTGTACGGTTCTGGCCGCATCTAAAATCGAGGTGCCGGCAGGAACTTCAACATCAAAATTATCAATCTTTAATTTCACCATCTTATTTCTCCCCTGCTTTTGTTTCTTTAGGCGCATTAACTTTTTCGAGATATTCGTTTTCAAAGAAACGCAGTGTAGACAACACCGGATTCGGCGCCGTCTGCCCCAAACCGCAGAGCGATGCTTTTTGCATGGCTGTTGCAATCCGTTTCAAATCATCAATATCCTGCTTTGTTCCTTTGCCTTTGTTGATTTTTTCCAAAAGCAGCAGCATCTGCTTGCCGCCGATACGGCAGGGCGCACATTTGCCGCAGGATTCGTCAACGGTAAAATCAAGATAGAAATTGGCAATATCGACCATATTGGAACTGTCGTCCATCACAATCATACCGCCGGATCCCATGATTGAACCGACTTTTTTCAGTTCTTCATAGCAAACAGGCAAATCGAGCTTGTCTGCCGGAATCACGCCGCCGGACGGACCGCCTGTCTGAACTGCTTTAAGCTGCTTGCCTTCGGGAACGCCGCCGCCGATTTCATTAACGATTTCATTAATGCTAATGCCCATCGGCACTTCAATCAAACCGGAATGCTCAACCTGACCGGTCAAAGCAAAAACTTTGGTTCCCTTTGACGTTTCGGTACCAAAAGAAGCAAACCAATCGGCGCCTTTAAGAATAATGGAAGCAACATTTGCCAGAGTTTCAACGTTGTTTACGCAGGAAGGCTTGCCCCACAAGCCCTTATCCGTCGGATAAGGCGGACGCGGGCGCGGCGTGCCGCGATTTCCTTCAATGGAATGGATAAGCGCCGTTTCTTCGCCGCAGACAAATGCGCCGGCACCAAGGCGGACATCTATATTAAAACAGAAATCCGTTCCCATAATATTATTACCCAAAAGACGGGTCTTCTTACAAGCTTTAATGGCTTTTTCCAAACGCTCGACTGCCAGCGGATATTCGGCACGGACATAAAACCAGCCGTCCGTCGCGCCAATCGCATAGGCAGCAATCATCATGCCTTCAATCACCGCATGCGGATTGCCTTCCAGAATACTGCGGTCCATATAAGCGCCGGGGTCACCCTCGTCGCCGTTGCAGATAATGAATTTCTCATCAACGGTCGGCGTTCTGGAAGCAATTTCCCATTTCATGCCGGTTGAAAAACCGCCGCCGCCGCGTCCGCGCAAACCGGACTTCTTAATTTCCTCAATAACTTCTGACGGCTTCATCGTTTTTAAAACTTTTTCAAGCGCCAGATAACCGCCATGAGCAATATATT
Source organism: uncultured Alphaproteobacteria bacterium (assembly GCA_949493535.1). Classification (GTDB taxonomy): domain Bacteria; phylum Pseudomonadota; class Alphaproteobacteria; order RF32; family CAG-239; genus CAJLXD01. The sequence goes on along the minus strand of CASZWJ010000001.1, from coordinate 111,045 downwards.
CTTGTATATCTTCGGGATCCAGATTTCCGGCGTCTTTCAGAACCACTTTTTCCTGTTTGGTAAAGAAAGGCAAATCCAAAGACAAAACATATTTTTGCAAAAATTCGGGAACTTGAAATTCCTCGCCCTCAGCCAGTTTCAAAGCAGGAACCACATGCTCGGTAACAATCAGGCGGGCAACCAGCGGTTCCAAACGTTTATACAAAACGTCTTTCTGCCCTTTGATTTCAACCCTGACCAAAGGCCCTTGGGCACACAAACCCATACAGCCGGTAGCAACGATTCGCACTTTGTCTTCCAAATCATGGTCTTCAATCGCTTCCTTGATTAAATCAATAATTTCATCACTGCCCGAAGATTTGCAGCCGGTAGAATGGCAACAATAAATATTGCAGACAAAGCGGTCTAAATCCTGTTTTTTGTTGGCTGCAATTTCGTGAATGTCAAATCTCTTGTCAATTTCGGCCATTATCCTTACTCCTTCTCTTCGTCAAGTTTGTTTTTCCATTCTTCGATAATCTTGCCGACATCTGCCGGAGTAATACGGCCGTAAGTCTTGCCGTTTACCACACAGACCGGAGCCAGGCCGCAGCAACCGACACAACGGACACACTGCAAATGGAACATTCGGTCCGCCGTGCTTTCTCCTTCGTTGATTCCGAGTTGTTTTTTGAATTCTTCCAAAACTTTGTCATTGCCTTTCAGATAGCAGGCCGTGCCGGTGCATACCGAAATAACGGCTTTGCCCGGAGCATCTAACTTGAAAAAATTATAGAAGGTTAAAACTTCATAAATTCTGGCCAGAGGAACCCCCATGCCATTTGCAATATCAACCGCATCTTCCCATGGAACATAGCCTTTCACATCTTGGATTTCATGAAGAGCCATAATCAATGACCCTCTTTTTTTGCGCCATTTGTTCGCAACCTGAGAGGCTAACGATACTTCCTCGGTCATCTTAGTCACCTTCCTTGTTATAAGGCACTCGCGGCAAACACTGCTGCTCCGCAGTGCCTGTTGTTATGATATGTTCTATGATAAAATGCTATTCGTAAATAAATCCTTATTCAAGGAATAAATAACTTATACAGACCGAAATCGGCTTTTGTCGCCCCAAACCGCAAATTTATTAAAAATTTATCCTATTTAATTAAAATATTTGTTTTTTTATAAGATATTTTGGTTATAATCAGCGGCATGAAAAAATTAAACCGCTACATAATGAAACAAATTTTGGTCGGCTTTTTGCTGGTAACCTTTTCGCTCATGTCAATCATTTGGCTGACACAGTCGCTGCGATTCATTGACTTAATTACCAATAACGGCATTCCCGTCAGTATTTTTGCAGAACTGACATCTTTGCTCATGCCGAGAATTTTTACGGTGTTAGCGCCAATCTCGCTGTTTGCCGCCGTTTTGTTTGTTTATAACCGCATGCTTTCTGACCGTGAACTTGTTGTTATGCAGGCTGCCGGCATCAGCCCGTGGGAAAACGCCAAACCGGCCGTTTACTTCGGACTGTTCATGGTTTTATTCAACTTTTATGTTTATAATTGGGGCATTCCCTGGGCGGAAAAAACGTTTAACGAACTGCAATGGCAGGTCAAAAATGATGTCTCGCACCTGATGTTCCGCGAAGGTGAATTTACTTCTTTGCAAAACGGACTGACCGTTTTTATTTCCACACATGAAAAAGACGGATCAATCAGCGGCATTTTAGTTAATGATGAGCGCAATCCCAAAGCCAAAGTAACCCTATCGGCAGAAAAAGGGCGCGTGGTCTATACGGATAACGGTCCGAAAATAATCATGGTAAATGGTGCCCGTCAGGAAATCAACAATGCAAACAATCAGTTCACATCGGTAGCTTTTGAGCGCTACTCCGTCGATTTCGGCATGAAAGGTTCGTCTTCGAGAAAAGCGGCGGGAGCCAGGGAAAAAACATTAAAAGAACTGCTTAATGCCCGGAACATTCCCGGATTGAGCGAAAAAGAAGTCAACAGATTTCTTGTAGAAGGCAACCGCCGCCTGTTAAACCCGTTCTACAACCTTTTGTTTGCCCTTCTGGCTTGTACCGGCCTGCTCATCGGCAATTTCAACCGCCGCGGCCAAGCTAAAATAATATGCTGTTCAATTACGGCCATGGTTATTATTCAGGCTTTGGATTTGTCTTTTGGAAACCTGGCTGTCAAAAATATAAAATTGCTGCCGTTGATATACGTCAACTTTCTCATTCCTTTTGTTGCCTGCTTCTATCTGCTGCGTTTTTATAATCCGGCAATGTTTCGGCGCAAAAAACATTATGAAGAAGGATTCGGCGATGCATAAACTTTCTTCTTTTGGGCTTTTCCTGACACTGTTTCTCACCGCTGCGGCAACAGCAAAAGCTGCGCCTGACGGTTTTACATATAACAACCGCGACGCTGGGGCTGTCATACACAAGTCCGAAAAAAAATCTTTGCCGACAGGCGCACTCGAGCCGTCAAACAACCTAACCGGCGTTATGGATATAACTTCGCCCCAAACAGAAGCGGAAGAGCAAGAAATCTATTTCAGCGCTGACGAAATGCAAAATGATCAGGAATTAAGCACGATAACAGCGTTAGGCAATGTCAACATCATCCGCGACAACTTGACAGTCAAAGCAGATAAAGTCATCTACAACCAAAAAGACGATGTCATTACGGCTGTCGGCAATGTTGTCCTTATGGAAGAAGACGGCAGCGTCATTTTTACCGATTACGTTGTTCTGACAGATAAAATGAAAGCCGGCGAAATGGATAACATTAAAGTTATCATGAAAGACAAAAGCCAAATCGCCGCAAGAAAAGTTAAACGCTATGTCAATGACAACAAACTTATGGAAAATGCCGTTTACTCCCCTTGTGACGTCTGCACCGGCAAAGATCCGCTTTGGCAGTTGAAAGCCCGTAAAATCCGCCACAATGCCGAAAAGAAAGATATTTATTACAATGATGCTTTTCTCGAAGTTAAAGGCGTGCCGGTATTTTACACCCCGTTCCTGTCACATCCCGATCCGACAGTCAAACGCCGCTCAGGATTTCTGACGCCCAGCATCGAAAGCAGTTCATACTTGGGCGGAGCCATACAGCCGCGCTATTTTTGGAACATATCTGAACATGAAGATATGCTTTTCTCGCCTATTTTTACAACAGACAAAGGGCTCGTCTTAGACGGAAAATATAATAAATTTTTCTACAGAGGAAACTTAAATGCCGAAGGCAGTTTCCTGCGCGATAAAGATTACAGCAATCATAACCGCGGCGCTTTGTTCGTTAAAGGGCGCTATGAAATGAATGATTATTGGCTTGCAGACGCCGATATCAATTATTCTTCAGACAGAACTTATTTGAAAGACATGTCGCTTCCCAAAGAAGACGATGCCTGGTTGACATCAAGCTTAAGAATGCAGGGTTTTGATAACCGCAATTACGCATCAATCGAAAGCTATTATTACCAACTCATCAGTTATGACATGAAAGAATATGACAAGCCCATGGTTCTGCCGTTGTTGAATTATGAAAACATCAGCGATGTCGGACGTTATGGCGCTTATTCCAAAACCAATTTGAACTTTGCATCGGTTTTCCGCGAAGAAGAAACCAACAGCCAACGCTTTTCAATGATTAACTCATGGGTTTTGCCTTACACCAGTCCCTACGGCGAAAAATACCGCATGGTTGCCTCTGTCAAATCAGACCTTTATTATGTTGATAATTACACCAATCCCGAAGGCGAAAATTTTGACGGCGGCGTGGCCCGTATTTTCCCGCAACTGGGCTTGGAATGGAAACTGCCTTTCATCCGCGCGACAGAAACCTCGCGACAGATTTTAGAACCGACAATTGTCGCCGTCGCCGCGCCGAACAACAGTAACAAAACAGATAAAATTCCTAATGAGGACAGCCAAGACGTTGAACTTGACGATACCAACATTTTAGACCTTGACCGTTATTCGGGCTATGATCGCAACGATACCGGCAGCCGCATCAGCTATGGGCTGAACTGGAGCGCTTACGGCGATATTACCGGCCGCACCTCCGCTTTCTTCGCCCAAAGCTACCGTTTTGACAAGAATGAAAGCTTTGCCAGCACCCGCGATGACGGTAACGGCTATTTCAGCGATTATGTCGGACGCGTTTACGCGGCTCCGAACGAATATTTTGACTTAAATTACCGTTTTCGTATGGATAAAGACAATTTGGAAATGAATTACAGCGAACTGTCGACAACAATCGGCCCGAAACTTTTAAACGCTTATATTTCATACATTTACCTGCAAGACAACAAAGATTCTTCTTTAATCAACGGCAGCGGGCGTAAAGAACTGTATACTTCGTTGAATGCCGAACTGACAAAAGACTGGTCGGTCAGCCTCTATAATCGTCAGGATTTGACGGATAACGGCGGTTCGTTGGAACATGGCGGCAGTTTGATTTATGAAGATGAATGCTTGAAATTGATTATGTATTTGCGTAAAGATAATTCCAGCGACCCTGATTATGAGGGCGATTTCAAATTCGGCGCAACCTTCCTGTTAAAAACGCTGGGCGGAACCGGAAAATAATAAAAGGAGACCTTTAATGAAAAAAATATTTGGTTGTCTGACTGTTGCTGTAGCTTGTTTATTTTCGTTAAATCAAGCTTTGGCGGCAAATTCTTTTAAAATTGTTGCCGTCGTCAACGGTGATATTATTTCCAATCAGGACATTCAAAACCGCATTAACGCTTTTTTGATGACCACAAAAATTCCGCTGAATGACCAAACCCGCAACATGATTGTCCAACGCGTTACTCACGCCGCAATCGATGAAAAAATAAAACTTCAGGCCGCTGAAAGAAATAATATTCATATCAGCGAAAAAGATATTGATGCCTCTGTCGCCAATTTCGAAAAAAACAACCGTATTCCCAAAGGCGAACTGAAAAACATTTTAAAACAGGCCAAGGTTTCTCCCGACAGTTTCCGTTCGCAAATGAAATCTGATTTGGCATGGCTGCGTCTGCTGAAAAACAAAATGCGCGGAGAAGGAACAATTACGCAAAAAGAAATTGAAACCGCTTTGGCTGACGCCAAAAAAGACTTAAGCACGCCCAAATTTCAAATATCGGAAATTTTTATCAAAAAAGAAAAAGCCAAAGATATTCAAAATCTGGTCGACAATCTTCGCAATGATAACCGTTTTGAACTCTATGCCATGCAGTTTTCCGACAGCCCCAGCGCTTCCAACGGCGGCAACCTCGGCTGGATTAACGAAGGAAAACTACCGGCACCCTTGGAAAAAGCGGCAAAAAAACTGTCTGTCGGCGGCATAAGCAATGCAATTTTGCTCAACGACGGATATTATATTCTGAAACTAAATCAGCGTTTTGACCCGAAAAAAGACAAACCGGTGATGCCCACCGAAAAAGAAATCAATACATATCTGAGCAACAAGAAAATGGAAACTTTGGCTCAAAAATATTTGCAGGATTTGCGTCAAAAGGCTGTTATTGAACTAAGAAATTAAAATGACAGATTTAAGCCAGATAATAGACAATCTCCCGTCTCTTAGGGAAACTGTTGAAGTCCATGGCCTTATGGCTAAAAAAGCTTTAGGGCAAAACTTTTTGCTTGACCGGAACATTACCGACAAAATCATCCGCACCTCTTTGGAACGCCAAAACAAAAATGATTTCAACGGAGAATTTGTCTTTGAAGTAGGGCCGGGCCCCGGAGGTTTGACCCGCTCGGTTCTGGCTCAAAATCCGGAAAAATTAACCGTCATCGAAATGGACGACCGCTGCATTGCCATTATGCAGGAAATCAAAGAAAAAGTCGGTGAAAATAAATTGCAGATAATCAATGGCGACGCAATGAAACAAGACTTCGCCGCAATGGAAGGCACACCGAAAAATATTGTCAGCAATTTGCCTTATAACATTTCTGTACCCTTGCTGGTCGGCTGGCTGAAAAAAATTTCCGCTTTCGACAGCCTGACCTTAATGTTTCAAAAAGAAGTCGCCGACCGTATCTGCGCTCAGACCCGCTGCAAAGATTACGGACGCATTTCAATTCTTTCACAATTGTTGTGCAAAGTTGAACGCTTGTTTGATATTAATCCCAACTGCTTTGTACCCGCACCTAAAATCTGGTCTACGGTTGTTTTGTTTCGCCCGTCAGGTTTGGAAATTGATGAAAAGACTATGATCAATCTGGAAAAATTGACAACTATGGCTTTCAGCCAACGCCGCAAAATGATTCGCCAAAGCCTGAAATCAATCCCCGATTTAGAAAATAAAGCCGCACCTTTAGGCATTAATCTGACCATGCGTGCCGAAGAAATCACGCCGCAGCAATATCTGCAATTGGCAAAGTTACTCTAGCTTGTTGCAGTTTCTCTATTAGTTACCTTTTAACGGTTTTTTTGCCAGAGGGTGAAGCTGTTTCACCTTTTCAATTAATTTTTCTGAAGTTATATGCGTATAAATCTCTGTTGTAGAAATATCTTCATGGCCGAGCATTTTTTGCACGGAACGCAAATCAGCATTATGATTCAACAATCTGGTAGCAAAGGTATGGCGCAAAACATGCGGCGAAATCCGCGAAGGATTAATTCCCGCCTCCGCAGCTATTTCTTTAAGATATTCAAAAAATTTCTGCCGCGAAATATGCCCGCTGGCAGACCTTATTGAAGGAAACAGCCAAATTGAGCGGCGTCCGGCTCGGATAAATTCATCACGATACGTCAAATAATCCAAAACAGCTTCAATCGCGCTCTCGGAAATCGGTATTAACCTCTCTTTGCTGCCTTTGCCGCGAATAAGGACTTCTTTCTTGTCAAAATTAATACTGTTTTCCGGCATGGAAACCAGTTCCGACACACGCAGCCCGCAGGCTGACATAACCTCCAGCATAACAGCCATCCGCCGATAATCAATGTCTTGTTTTGAGCGGGCAACGCCAATTAAAGCCCCGAGTTCTTCTTCTGTCAAAAATTTAGGCAGCGGCTTTTCCTGCTTGGGCGCCGTTAAATATGTAGCAGGATTCTTTTTAATTTCTTTTTCAGAAAACAGAAATTTAAAAAATTCTTTAACCGCGGAAATTTTGCGAGCAATACTTTTCGGAGCATAACCGTCATCTTTGCTCAATTTCTGAACATAAGCAGACAAATCCTCGGAAGAAATCTTATCCAGGTCTTTTTCAGCAAAAAAAACCAGAAACTGCAGCAAATCGCGTTCATAATTTTCAACGGTATTTTGAGCCGCGCCGCGTTCGGCAACAATCATGCTCAAAAAATTCTCAACCGGCGACCCTTTAGCCATTATTTATTCAAAAAGCTGTTTTCCAAAGGCTGTTCAACATGCTCAATTTTGACCGGAACTTCAAGAGTAACGACAAAAACAACAGCAAGAACAACAATTAACCCCAAAAAATAAAATAATGTTTTTGATTTTTTCTGACGCATGATATATACCTTTAATAAATTATTTGGCTATAAATTGTATTTATAGATATAGTTAGCACAGTTTGTATGAAAGAAAAATGAAAAAATAACAATGATAAAAAAAATCGATAAAATAATTTTGCTGGTCGGCCTTATGGGCAGCGGTAAAACCAGCGTCGGCAAAAGATTGGCTAAAAAGCTCAACCTGCCTTTTATCGACGGAGACTGCGAAGTAGAAAAAGCCTCCGGCCTGTCTTTGGTAGATTTGTTAAAATGCTTTGGCGAAACAGAGTTCCGCGCCGGAGAAATGCGGGTTATGAAACGGCTTTTGCAAGGCGCGCCCTGCGTTTTGGCTTCGGGCGGCGGTTCTTTTGTTGCTGAACAAACCCGAGCTCTGGCAAAAGACCATGCTATTACAATCTGGCTGAAAGCGGATATTGACGTTTTATATAATCGCACGGCAGGACGCAAACACCGCCCGTTTTTAATCGGCAGTGACAACCAGTTGAAGAGCAAACTTGAAAAATATATTGTTGATGAATACCCTTATTATTCAGAAGCAAATATTGTTGTTGAAACCAGAGAAGAACAAGTCGACATTACGGTCAACCGCGTAATTGAGGCAATAGATAAATATCTGAACCAATAGGAAATAAATGTTTTCCCCTTTAGCAAAAATATTTTCCAAAAACAAGTCCGCAAAAAAAGATTTAGCCGATTTGCGCGAGGATTTATGCCTTTATCAAGGACAGGAAAGCTCCGAAGAAAAAGAAATGCTGGAAAGCGTTTTAGACTTGGCCGAAGTTGAAGTCTATGATGTTATGAACCACAGAAAAAACCTGTTTTCCATTGATATTGCAACCCCTGTCGCCGAAATTATAGATAAAGTCAAAGACTGCCCTTTTTCAAGAATACCGCTTTATAAAGGCAAACAGGATAATATTATTGGCATTCTGCGCGTTAAAGAACTGCTGATTGCCGCTTACGAGAATAAAAATAATCTCAAAGCGGTAAAAATCGAAAAACTGATGTCAAAACCATGGTTCATTCCCGATAACACCAGCCTGCTCAAGCAATTGCAGCTGTTTCGTGCCAGAAGAGAACATTTTGCCATTGTGGTCGACGAATACGGCGATTTGCAAGGGATTGTCACTTTAGAGGATATTCTTGAAGAAATTGTCGGCGACATTAATGACGAATATGACGTTGAATGTCTAGATACCTTAGGAATTCGTAAAGTCGGCGAACAAAGCTGGCTGATTAACGGGCAAGTGCCTTTGCGCGACTTGAATAAAAAATTCAACTGGAATATTGACGATGAAAATGCCGTCACTTTGGCCGGCTATCTGTTAGAAGCGACCCAATCTATCCCGCAGCAGGGACAAAAATTCAATTTTGACGGTTTTGAATATGAAATTATCCGCCGGCAGAAAAACCTGCTGTGCCAAATAAAAGTCACTGCTCCGGCAAATTCTGAAAACAAATAAAATTACGATTCCTGCGTGATATATTCTGCCGGAATATACCCTTCTTTCAACACCAAAAGGTAATGGCGGATAACGGCATACAGCAACCCTTTCTCTCGACTGCATTTATGCCAGGGCAGCGGTGAAAAATCTATTTCGTCACCTGATATTTTTGCAAAGTTTTCATTTGCACCACCGGCATCGGAACCGTCTTTGCAATAAACCGCCTCAACAATACCGTCTTTAAGCAGTTCATCTAAATCATAAGAAAACAAAACATTATTCTCAGCAATTACTCTAAGCATTTCATCATTTCCCTGCCATTGTATCGGCTCGGTCAAACATGAAACCGAACGGCTGCGTCCTTCAAAACTTTTTTCAAGCCATTCCAAAACAGCGGCTTTGTCTTCACACCCCACACGACGTTGATAGTGTTTTAACTCGTTATGGCATTTTGCCGGAGAAAGCAAACCTTCGGTCATAACCGTATTTTCCAAAGGAGCATAAGTATACAGCTTTTTCATCTCTTGCTTTTCTCCCCATTTAACTTAAGTGCCAGTTCGCTCAAAAAAGGGATTGTCTGTTCTAAAACTTTTTCGGACTCTTCATAATAATTGCGAAAATCTTTGCGCCATTCCAATTGCAAAACATTCGGCTTATTAAAATATTTCTGATAATGCCCTGTCAAACCGATTTTGCCGCAATAGTTCGGATGATTAACCACAAAATCAATTTTATATTTTTCCGCCAATAGCGCAATTAAATCCAATTCTTGCGCATAATCAGCTATAGAAAAATAACCGGTACCAACAGCCAAACCGAATTCCCTGCTCTCAGACATTCCGTGAATATCCAAAAAGAAATGCCCGCCTAAGTCTTTTTCAATCACAAAATCTGATATTCTGACTTCTTCCGGCACAAACTTTGTCCGGACAATCGTTGATAAATTTTGTTCAGCACCTAAAGCAGAAACGATTTCACCGGTAAAAAGGTCTATCTTTTTCCTTTTGCCGTTTACAAAGGTATTTGTTGCATGCGGAGCCGATAAAATGACCGTTGAGCCGCGATTTTCCATTTCAAACAAATCTGCCGCATCAATCAGTCCGTCGCTCTTATTGGCTAAAAAATCAGCCCCCAACACGGTCAATTGTTCAACGGTTATCATCCTTACCTCATCCCCAATTCCCGTTTGATTTGCAAAAAGCCGGTACTGCGCCGCAATTTTTAAGCGAAGTGTACTAAAACAGAAGGTACATGAGCGCAAAAATTACAAGCATGACCGGCTTTTTGCAAATCATCTTGCTGTAATCAAAGAGATGGACGAAATAGTATCTCCCATTCCAACTAAAGTCACCGGCTTTTCTACCAAAATAGTCGGCACGGCAATCACGTCATACCCCTCAAACCCGCCTATTCCGGTTTCCGTTAATTTTTCGTCATTAACAAAAGCAGCCAAATCTTCAAGCTCTTTAAGACCGATATCGGAAACTTCTTTGCCCTGTGCCCAAAGCAGATTTTTTGCCTCATTGACGCTGCCGGTGCCGGCTTTTCCGGCAGCAACGGTAGCAGCCGTCATCATGCCGCGCAGATTGGCTTCCGGAGATATGGCAAAACCCTTATCCTGAACGGTAATATACAAACCGAACATATGCAGTTGGATTCGCGGCGCTTTCAATGCCCGTTTTATTCTTAGCAAAGCTCTAAACAAACAAACGCTGTGCGTCTCTTTCTCACATTCTTCCGCAAGTTTTTGTTCATCAATAACTTCAAGAATATCTATCGCTTCGCGCTCGTTAATCCCTATTGAATCAACAATCGGCGCAATATTTTTAATTATCGCCCGGCGAACGGCAATATCCTGTGTTGAAGCGATTTCTAGATGAACCAAAGTTCCATTGTTTTTCCATGCTCTGATAATCGGCAGGGTTTCCTCGGCAAGCTTAACGCCGTTATTACGCTCGGTTAAGGCATGGAAACCGGACAACACCATATAATCAATTTTTTCTTTGCCGGCAAAATTTACAAAATTCTTGTCCATAACCAAATGCAGATTTAAAGGATCATATGTCGCAATAAAACGATTCGATTTCGGACAAACAAATTTTTTGCCGCTGATAGTCAAACTGTCACCCTTGTCAAATTCAATAATCCAATGGATTAACGGAATATCTGCCTTTCTGTCGATTTTATAAGCAGGAGCTTCCCTGCCGCTTTCATCAAAAGACAACAAATTGTCTAATTCCAAAAACTGCTGAGCCTGCAATTTGGGCAGGGAATTAGTATGCGCGTAAACCTTTTGCACGCCGGCAATAGCCAAAACATTTGCGACAATTCCGCCTTGTCCGCCCATCTGCAAACGGTCATAGCCCAAATTTTCAGACATCCAGTCATAAACTTTTTTATCTTCGGTAATCCATTCTTCGGCAATGCCGCGGCAAAAACATTTAAAAATGCCGCGAACAACGTCAGTTCCTGAATTAAGCTTGGTTTCTTTGTTATTATCCAGCTCAAGCAGGCTGAGCCCCTGTTTTTTTATTAATGTTTCAATCTTGCCGCCATCAATTTTTAAAACTGCGTCAATATTGGTATTAAAAGCCGTCGCCGCTGTCTTAACATCTTTGACTTTTGCCAAAATGGCTGGCACAAGTTTATACTTGTCCAGCCATTCTTTTTTCAAACGAGAAAAATCTGCCATAGCTTTACTCGTCATCTTCCTCTTTGGATGTTAAAGTTTCCGCAGGCTGAGCCTCCAAAACGTCTTCAACATACAAATGCCATTTTTCGCGTCCGAAAGACCCGCAGTTCGGGCAAACGGCTTCCCAATCCTCGGAAGCATGCCCGCAGTCTTCGCAAACCCAGGCTGAATCATTGGCGCAAAGATCCATGCGTTTTTTCCATTCTTTGGCAGCAGCTTTGTCTTTAGAATATTTTTCTTCAAATTTGGCTGCTATTCCGCAAATTTCTTTTGTGCAGGGATTATTGATTAAAAACATTTCCACTTCGCTTTTTGCTCTGGTCCATAAACCGGCTTTGCTGGTCAATTCTGCAATCAGGCGATTGTTTAATGACGGACGCAGGCTGTTAAGCATCGTAAAGCTTTCCAGACGTTGAATCTGATCCAAAATGCTTTCTTTCGGAAAGAGTTTAAGATATTCATAAGCCAGTTCATCAACCGGATTGCGCTTCCATGTTTCTGTCAAAACTTTTGCCGCTTTGCGGAATTGATTGTCCGTTTTCTTATAATAACGGGCAAGCTCAAGAGCGGCCGGAACCAATGTCGGATCTGCTTCCAACGCCTGAGAAACACACTTGAAGAAATTAACTTCGTCTTTTTTAGCTTTATAATCTCTGGCCATTTCCAATAAAACGATAGATTTATAGCGTTTGTAATCTGTCTGGCTGACCATTTTCTTTTTCAAACCGGCATCAAGAACCTGCATTGCGCCTTCCCAGTCTTTGGCTTTGGCACGCAGTTCAAAAGCGCTCTCAATAACCCAATACAAATCCTGACGCAATTCATAGGCTCTGTTAACCGTAGCCAAAGCTTCCTTAAATTCTTTTTTCTGCATTTGCGCTTCAACGGCAGCTTTCATGCCTATTAACTGAATGCTTTCGTTTTTCATCAATTTGGCAGAAAGTTTTTCCATACGGTCAAAATCTTTTTCGCCTTTGTAAATCTTCATTTTCAAAACATCGATAATAGGATCGTCGCCGATAATTTTTTTCAGGTTATTCAGATTAACGCGGGCTTCTTTCATATCGCCGGCAGTAATCGAGGTCATGGCTCTCAAAACCAGCAGCATCGAATTATCAAAATCACGGCGGTTCAAAATCATTTTATCGGTAATTTTTCCGGCCAAAACATCAATTGTTGCATTTTCATCCGTATCGTTTCTGAATACGGATGTTCTGTAAACTTCTTTTAACTGAGCGCGGATAACGACTCTGACAATACGGGTAATCAAATCAATAACGGCAAACAAAACCAGCAAAAACAGCATGGCTTCCGGAAGAGAAAACTGCGAATAGGTCTGTCGCCAGTTAACCGTAACCAGACTTGATCTGTCAAACATCCACAAAACAAATGTGACAATCAAACCGATGAAAATAAAAATAGAAGTTTTTCTAGTCATGTTTGATTTCCTTAACAATAAAATTAACCTTCAATGCTGCCAGATAATAAGCCGAAATCTGGGCAACAGCCTCATTAAATTCAACTTTGGCACGGGCTTCGGCCAACCATTCATTCAGGCTTGGTTCATTTAATAACTCTTTATTGTTAATATTTTGCAAATCTGCGAGAGCTTTTTTAATATTTCCTGATTCTACGGATTTTTTAATGTTTGATAACTCCTGATTAGCCTGAAAAGCCGGAGCTTCTTCTTTAACCCGTTTAACCTTGATATATTCGCTGATTTTGTTGTTCAGGCGGTCTTTCCAAGTTTTTTCATAAGCTTCGCGCTGCTTTTGCAAAAGGTCAGCATAAACTTTTTTGAAAGATTTTATCAAATAGACATTATTTTCAATTCCCTTCTCGGCATATTTTGCAATAACGGCAACCTGATTTTTCAATTTGGCATTATCTCCGGCCAGCTGCTGCAAAATCTCTGCTTCATAAGCAAAACTGCCGCCGCGCTCGGCGCTGTCTTTTACCAGCATGGTTGCCGTAAGAATAACGGCGCCTTTGTCTGTCACCATGCTTAACTCATCCAATTGCTGTTCAGCCTTGTCCAAACGCGTTACCAAACCGAGAACGGCGGCGGCGTCTGCTTTTGATTCGATAATTGCGTTATTTGCCTGTTCCAAGCTGTCAAACCGGTTTTCCAAAACACTGTTGTCATTTTTCTCAGCCAGCATTTTCTCCAACAAACCCATTTGGATTTTCAAACTGTTTATTTCCTCACGCAAAAGGTCTGTTTCGGAAATTTCAGCCGGTTTGTTCGTTTCTTCGACAGTAACCATAGGAGATTCGAATAAAGTTTTTGCTTTGTCAACAAGCTGCGGATTCTGCCAGATAAAATAGCCGGCCGCACCGGCAACAATCAAAAACATCAGGTTTCTTGCCGTTTTCTGCAAAACGTTTGTTTTGTCTGAAACTGTTTTTTCTACTTTATTTTCTTCTTTCGCGTTCGCCATTTTTCCTAAAATCCTCATTTGCTATTTTTATTTTCTTAGTGTATATAAATAAAAAAAAACTTCAATAGAATTAGTGGATATAAAATAAATGTTGGTTATGGGAATAGAAAGCAGCTGCGATGAAACGGCTGCAGCAATAGTAAACGAAAAAAAAGAAATCGTCAGCGAATGTCTATGGACTCAAATAGAAGACCATAAGATTTACGGCGGTGTCGTTCCCGAGATTGCCGCCCGTGCCCATTTGGAACATATTGACGAAATTATAGAGCACACCTTGAAAAAAGCCGGTTTAAAACCTGATGACATAGATGCTTTCGCCGCTTCTTCCGGCCCGGGGCTGATTGGCGGCGTCGTTATCGGCGTTATGGCAGCAAAAGCTATGGCTCTGGCCCTAAACAAACCTTTTATAGCCGTTAACCACTTGGAAGGGCATGCCCTCGCTCCCCGCCTGACAGGAGACGTCGAATACCCTTATTTGCTGCTTTTGGTTTCGGGCGGACATTGCCAGATATTAATCGTTAAAAGCGTCGGCGAATTTGAACGGTTGGGTACCACAATTGATGACGCTGCCGGAGAAGCTTTTGACAAAGTTTCAAAAATGCTCAATCTCGGTTATCCGGGCGGCCCGATTATTGAAAAAATGGCAGAACTGGGTGATGAACACCGTTTTGTCCTGCCTCGCCCGCTCAGCAATTCCGATGATTGCAATTTGTCTTTTTCCGGCTTAAAAACCGCCGTACGCAAAATCATTGAATCCTATTCCGACAACGGCACTATAGAACATGCCATTCTGCGCAAGCAGGACATCGCCGATATCTGCGCCTGTTTTCAAAAAGCCGTTGCCGATTGCCTGATTGGCAAATTGGAAAAAGCAATAAAAATATTCAAACAAAAATACCCTGAAGGAAAAGACATTGTCGTTTCCGGCGGTGTTGCCGCCAATACCTATCTGCGCAGCAGAATGCAGGAACTGGCAGAAAAACAAGGATTAATTTTTTCTGCGCCTCCGATACGTTTCTGCACCGACAACGGCGTCATGATCGCTTGGGCGGGAATGGAGCGTTTTCAAAAAGGCTGGCACAATGATTTGGATTTCAAACCGCGTCCCCGTTGGCCTTTAGACGAAAATGCCCCGAAAGCGGCCGGAGCCGGAGGCGTAAAAGCATGAGGGCTAAAAAAGAAATATTGGAAATAATGTCTGTTTTTGCGGCAAAAGACCCCAACCCGCGCTGCGAACTGGATTACAAAAACGCTTTCACCTTATTAGTCGCCGTCGTCTTGTCAGCCCAAAGCACAGACAAGGGCGTCAATAAAGCAACCAAAGCCTTGTTTGAAATCGCCGACACGCCGCAAAAAATGGCTGATTTGGGCGAAGAAAAATTAAAAGAATACATCAAAACCATAGGCTTATATAACAACAAGGCCAAAAACATCATCGCCTTAAGCAAAGAACTGGTCGAAAAACATTTGGGCGAAGTTCCGGAAAACCGCGAAGCTTTGGAAAAATTACCCGGCGTCGGCAGAAAAACAGCCAATGTCGTACTTAACGTCTGGTTTGACAAACCGACACTTGCTGTGGATACTCATGTTATGCGCATTTCTCACCGATTGGGTTTCAGCGAAGGAAAAACGCCGCTGGCAATAGAATTGGATTTATTAAAAGTTTTGCCGCCAGAATATGTAAAAAATGCCAACCACTGGCTGGTCTTGTTCGGACGATATATTTGCAAAGCGCAAAAGCCTGATTGCCCCGATTGTCCGATTGCCGCTTACTGCCACAGTAAAGACAAAAGAATTTAACAATAAAAAAGGCTGAAATTAATCAGCCCTTTTTTATTATTTTTTATCAGCATTCTTTCTGGCCTGATACATTTGCACAAAATCAATAGGATTAATCATAAACGGCGGCAAGCCTGCTTCCGTCAATGATGTTGTGATAATCTGGCGGGCAAAAGGAAACAGCATTCTCGGAATTTCAATCATTAAGACCGGCTCAATATGCTCTTGCGGAATATTGAGCTGGACAACGCCGGCATAAGTAAGCTCAATAACGAAAAGCTTTTTGCCGCTCACGTCGCCGTTAATGGCAAAAACCAAATCGACATTATAAAAATTTTCTTTTAAATTGCGGGCACTGACATCAACATTAATATTAACGTCCGGATTTCCTTTAATCTCCAAAAATATTTCCGGAGCATGAGGTATTTCTAAAGAAAAATCTTTGATATACTGGCTGTTAATCGTAATAGCCGGACCTTGGGCTTCATTATTTTCCATTTGCGGATTATTATCCTGTTCCATAATTTTCTCCTGTGAAAAAAACAATTGCTTTTAATTTAGAGTTACACTCAAAAATTATCAAGGTCAATTAATTAGATGTTTTTTAATAAACATAATTTATATTGATAACATGGCAATTAACCCCTATATTAAAGGCATGTGAGACTTTTTAAGGAAAAACAGGCACTATGATAACATCATATTTTGACATCATTGTTCTTTTGCTCGTTGTAATAGTTATTTACCAAAAACTAAAATCTCTTTTGGGAACCCGCCCCGAAGGTTTAGAAAATACAAAAATATCCGAAGAAAACGCAGCCAAAATTCTTGACATCATTATGCAGGAAGCGGAAAAACAAAATAAAATGCCGGCGGCAAAAACTAACGAATTAAAAGAAATAAACCTCACGGAAACGGAAAAAGAACTTCAGAAAATTCCGGGCTTTGATAAAGAAACCTTCATCAACGGCGCCAAAAGGGCTTTTGAAATTATTGTTGAAGCATTCAGCAAAGGCGACATTGAAACGCTTGAAATGCTGGTAAACAAAAACATTTTGAAAAAATTTCAAGAAATTATAGAAAAACGCAGAGTTGAAGGCATTATTTCAGAAACAGATTTTATCGGTTTTGACAAAGCGGAAATCGTTGATGTTAAAATAAACAAAAACAACATCGCAAAAATTACCGTGGACTTCATCTCTCAACAGGTAAACCTGTTAAAAGACAAAGCCGGAACCGTCATTGAAGGCGACGAACAATATATCCAATCCATAAATGACAAATGGACTTTCGAAAAAGCCCTGACTTCAACCAACCCTAACTGGATGCTTGCATCAACTAAAAAATAATGACTTGCAGACTACTGAAAATACTATGCCTGTGCTTTTTCCTTTTTTCTTGCGAAGAAAATGATAAGCAGCCGCTGCCTGAAACTCAAATGCCGGCCGTAAAACTCGAAAAAGCAAATTACAAAGATTTAAAAGGGTGGAATGCCGACAAACTGGGCAATGCCGTTGCCGCTTTTAAAAAGTCTTGTTCAAAAATCTCATCAAGCCCTGCCGAATATCTTGGCAATGCCGAAATAAAAATAAAAACAAAAGATTATAAAAAGCTATGCAAAAAAATTAACACCGTTCACCCTAAAAATTATCGCCGTTTTTTTGAAAAGAATTTCACTCCTTGGCTGGTTACTTACAACAATTCTCCGGAAGGAAAATTCACATCATATTATGAATCGGAGCTTAACGCTTCTTATAATAAAAGTGACAAATACCGCTTTCCGGTCTACGGGCGTCCGAATGATTTGATTGAAGTCAATTTACGGGATTTTGACTCTTCCCTTCCTGCCAAGAGATTGGTCGGGCGCATAGAAAACAAAAAGCTTGTGCCTTATTTCACGCGTGACGAAATAACCAAACAAGATTTGGATGCACCGGTTATCTTATGGGCTGACAGTTACGTCGACATATACGTCATGCAAATCCAAGGCTCTGCCGTTGCAACGTTAGATGATAGCAGCAAAGTCCGTATAGGTTATGCCGAAAATAACGGCCGCGATTTCAAGGGTATCGGCAGCATTTTGCTGGAAAAAGGCTTGATAGAGCCCGGAAAAGCGTCCATGGGCAATATAAAAAAATGGCTCAAAGAAAATTATGATGAAGCTTTGGTGCCGATGAACCAAAACCACCGTTATGTTTTTCATCGCCTTTCAAATGCTGACGGGCCTATCGGCGCTCAAGGCGTTTCGTTAACGGCAGGACGTTCTTTAGCCGTAGATAAATCTTTTATCCCGCTCGGCTCATTACTATGGTTAGAAACAACCGGACCGGATAAAGAGCCTATTAACAAATTGGTCGTAGCTCAAGACATTGGCGGAGCAATCAAAGGAGCTGTCCGCGGAGATTATTTTTGGGGAAGCGGAGATGACAGTATCCTTGAAAAAGCGGGAAGAATGAATGCCAAAGGGCAATATTATATTCTTCTGCCCAATAATCCGGAGGTAAAATAAATGAGCCGCAACCGAGCCGACAGCCTGACATTCAAAGCATTGCAAAAAGCAGTTGCCCAAGATAAATTGCGCTTATACCTTGATTATGCCAAAATCAACCGTTCGGGATCCCCTGTTTATAATCCTTGGGAATGTCTGCTTCCGATCCTGATTCCGATACTGATAGGCCTGATATTAATAATTTCCGTCGGCGTTATTTTCGGACTATTTTTCATTGTGGCCATGACAATGGTTTATTCAACCAAAATCAAGAAAAAACTACACCGCATTATGATTGAAAGAACCAAAAATTATATGGTTTCTTCTTATGATAATTGTGAAAAATTATGGAAATTCGGCGGCATTGTTTTAGTCAATGCCGAAAATAAAAAATTAGGATGCGTCTCTCCCGATGGTGACTGGAAAGAATTTGTCATACTCAATTTTTCAGATTTGATGTTAGACGAACCTAAGGATAAAACCCCAAATGAAAAAAAATCAGCCGCAAATAAATAGTGACGATGAATTGCTTTGGGCTGAATTAACCAAACAAATCACCAAAACCGAACAACCGCAGCAAATTGAAAAGCCGGAAGTAGAATTGCCGCCGATAAGAAACAGCATTGACAACACCCAAGTTTATTCAGGCTGTAAATTAAATGAATTGGTAATAGGAAAAACAGCCGACATAGATCGCAATACGGCGCAAAAATTCCGGCGCGGGGAATTTAAAATCGAACGGCGGATTGATTTGCACGGATATACGGAAGATGCCGCTTGGGATGCTGTCGATAATTTTATAAAAAACGCTTATATTGATGGCTTACGCTGCGTCTTAATCGTAACAGGCAAAGGGCTTCCCCGCCCCGAAAACGATATTTACACCAAACACGGCATAATAAGGGAAAGAGTTCCGCAATGGCTGAACAGCCCGCAACTAAGACCGCTTATTTTAAGTATAGCCCAAGCACAGATTAAAGACGGCGGAGAAGGTGCCGTTTACGTTTTGCTCCGCAGAAAAAGGTAATTATTCCTTATTCGGCAGGTTTGGTTTCAGCATACCACAAAGCCCCTTTGAGTTTGCTTTCCAAAAAATCTTTATGCTTCTGTATTTCTTCTTCACTCAAAGAAAACTGACGGGCTTCCCTGAATTTTCTATCAATTTTTTCGGCAACAAAAACAGAAGACGATGCTGATTTTTTTT
Source organism: uncultured Alphaproteobacteria bacterium (assembly GCA_949493535.1). Taxonomy (GTDB): domain Bacteria; phylum Pseudomonadota; class Alphaproteobacteria; order RF32; family CAG-239; genus CAJLXD01. The sequence continues at coordinate 91,524 of CASZWJ010000001.1, read as the reverse complement.
CATCAAACATCATACTTGGTTCTTGTCCGCCGATAAGCTGCAAATAAACTTCTGCCAATAATTCGGCATCGAGCAAAGCGCCGTGTTTGGTACGGTTAGAGTTGTCTATGCCGAAACGCTTACACAAAGCATCCAAATTAACGCGTGAACCGGGAAACATATTGCGCGCAATTTCCAGCGTATCAATAACCCTATCCCATTTAAATTCGATTTTATTTAAACATTTTTGTTCATAGTTGCAAAAATTAATATCAAAAGAAGCATTATGCGCAACCAATATTGAATCATCGCCGACAAATTCCAGCCATTCGTCAACTACTTGGTCAAAAGTTGGAAAATCTTTCAAAAACTCATAAGATAAACCATGAACTCTGAAAGCATCTTCGGGAACTTCGCGCTGCGGATTAATATATTGATGATAAACTTTTCCGGTCGGCATATGGTTAATCAGCTCGACAGCGCCGATTTCGACCAAACGGTCGCCCTTTTCCGCATCAAAACCCGTTGTTTCTGTATCAAAAACAATCTCTCTAACCATTATTCCAACCCTTCAATCACACTGATAAGCTGAGCTTTTAATAAATTCAGCGGCACATCTGTTTCAATAATCACATCAGATAAAGCTTTTTTGTCAGCCTGACTCATCTGAACATTATTAATTTTTTCAAAATGCTCGGCAGAAACATTGTCTCTTGCCATAACCCTTTGTTTTTGAATTTCTGCATCGACATCGGCAACCATAACCAAATCGCAATATTTATCCCAACCCATTTCAAACAACAGAGCTACATCTAAAAAAAACAAATCATCATAGCAGGCATTGCGCCGGATTATCTCTTTTAACTGATTATTCAAAAAAGGATGTATCAAACCCTCAAGCATTTTGAGCTTTTTATTATCGTCAAAAACCAGATTTCTGAGTTTTCTTTTATTAAAAACGCCGTTTTCCGCTGTTTCGGGAAAATTTTCAACGATTGTATTAATAAAATCGTTTTTAAAATACAGCCTGCGAACCCAGCCGTCGACATCAAAAACAGTAAAACCGAGTTTTTTCAATTCCTTGGCTATTGTTGTTTTGCCGCATCCGATAGAGCCGGTAATTGCAATAAGTTTCATTGATAAAAACCTTAAATTTTTTTTATTAAAAAGCCTTTAAATTATAAAATCAGCAATTAAATAATGATTACAAAGGCTTGCTGAGTTATTAACAGAAGATTAACTTTTTGTGCATAACTGACATTCCTGATAAGAGTTATACAATTTAATCACCATAAAACAAATTTATATATATAAGTTATATACAGGTTAATAACTTATATCAACAGGTGTAAAAAATGCTGATAACTTAATTTGTCAACAACAAGCCAAAATTTTTATTGCCAAAACTATCTGATTGAAACGATTAACAAAAAAGAATCCGGAGAGAATCTGATTCACAAACTTATTAACATAAGGTTAAAATGTGGATAAATTACGGTATAAAAAATAATTAACAGGATTCACCGGAATATACAATCAACAACTAAACTTTTAAAAATATATATTAGCCCTGCGGGGCTGTTAATAAAATCTGAACACCGGTATCAAAAATTTTTACAAGCAAAGAGGATTTTCATCCCAATGATTCATCATTGACATTAATATAATTACATAATATAAAAAAACTACCTTCCTAATGACAGTTAATGTTATTTTTTTCAATTTAACTGGTTTAACTTTTCCCTTATAATCAAGGTCAGAATGAATTTAAAAGACTTAAAACAAAAATCCCCCAAAGAGTTGCTTACTCAAGCTGAGGATCTGGGCATTGAAGATGCTTCTTCCATGCGCAAACAAGATTTAATGTTCGCTATTTTGAAAAAAGTAGCGGGTGATGACAATACTATATACGGCGAAGGTACCATTGAAGTTTTGCAAGACGGCTTCGGCTTTTTAAGATCCAGCCAGTCAAATTATCTTGCCGGACCTGATGATATTTATGTGTCTCCGTCTCAGGTTAAAAAATTCGGTTTAAGAACAGGCGATACCGTTGAAGGAGAAATCAGAGCTCCCAAAGATAACGAACGTTATTTTGCTTTAACTAAAGTCAACCGTATTAATTTTGAAGATCCAGAACAATCCAAACTCCGAATAAACTTTGATAACCTGACGCCCCTTTATCCTACAGAAAAACTAGATTTTGACATCATCTGCGGCGATAAAGATTATACAACCCGCGTCATTGATTTGATAGCTCCCCAAGGCAAAGGCCAGCGAGGCCTGATTGTTGCGCCGCCGCGTACCGGTAAAACCGTTATGTTGCAGAATATTGCCCATGCTATTGCGACCAATCATCCGGAAGCTTATTTAATGGTTCTTTTGATTGACGAACGCCCTGAAGAAGTAACGGATATGACCCGCTCAGTTAAAGGCGAAGTAATTTCTTCCACCTTTGATGAGCCGGCTGCGCGTCACGTTCAGGTTGCTGAAATGGTAATAGAAAAAGCTAAACGCTTGGTAGAAACAAAGAAGGATGTAATAATTCTTTTAGACTCTATCACCCGTTTGGGACGTGCTTATAATACGGTTATCCCTTCATCAGGCAAAGTTTTGACCGGAGGTGTGGATGCAAATGCTTTACAACGTCCGAAACGTTTGCTCGGTGCGGCCAGAAACGTAGAAGAAGGCGGTTCTTTGACGATTATTGCCACAGCCTTGATTGATACGGGTTCCCGTATGGACGAAGTTATCTTTGAAGAATTTAAAGGTACCGGTAACTCGGAAATCATTTTGGATAGAAAATTAACGGATAAACGTTTGTTCCCGACAATAGACATTACCCGTTCGGGTACGCGTAAAGAAGAACTGTTGGTTGATAAAGCCACTTTGTCAAAAATGTGGGTCTTGCGCCGAGTTTTAATGCAAATGGGCATGACAGACGGTATGGAATTTTTGCTTGATAAATTAAAACAAAGCAAGGATAACCAAGATTTCTTCAATACAATGAATTCTTAAAAAAAAGCCCCTTTGGGGGCTTTTTTATTTAGGGAAAAGCAATTTTTCAATATCATACATATTGTCAAAAATTTTAGTGACGCCGAGTTTTTTTATTTTTTCTTTGTATGCGGCGTTATTATTCATCTTGCTGCCGGTATAAGCTATAACGTCCATTTTTGCATTTTGGGCCGCTTTAATGCCTGCCGGTGAATCTTCTATAACAATGCACTCTTCCGGTTTCTCTCCCATCATTTTTGCGGCATGCAAAAACAAATCCGGAGCAGGTTTGCCTTGTTTAACCATATCTGCTACAAAAATATTATTATCCGAAAATATTTTTTCTATATTGCACATTTTTAATTTTTGTTTTGTTTTTTCCATAGATCCGCCAGTTGCAATACATTGTTTTATTTCTGCATGGTGGAATATTTTTTTTACATTTTCTGTTAAACTCAAACCTTTGTTCATTATTTCATAATCAGCGGCTGTAGCTTCTTCTTCAAATTTTTCATTTACGGGGATTCCCATTTTTTGCAATGTTGCAATTCTGGTTCGCCAGTTCATGCCGCCGATGTGATTATTTGTTACAGCTAAGTCCCAGTCGATGTTGAAATATTTTTTTAGTAGCTTGCGACGGTTTTCTAACCATAAATGTTCTGTGTCGGCAATAACGCCGTCAAAATCCCAAATAATAAGTTTTTTATATGTTTTTGTCATAATGCTACTTTCGGTAGAAAAAATCGAGTCCGTCAAATCGCCGTACAAACGAATTCAGACAATTTTATGATAAATTGCTTAACAAAAATTAAATTAGCTCTGTAGAGTCAAAAAATCAGCCTTTTTTTAGATTGCTTTTAAAACTTGATAAATTTGAGCAAATTTTATATAAAATTTGTGTTAATCTTTTTTATTTGGGTAAAGTCATGTCTGAAAATACTATTTATGCATTGTCGACCGTTTTCGGAAAATCAGGTGTTGCCGTAATACGCATATCCGGACCGCAGGCGTTAGATGCCGTTAAATTAATGACGAACATCAATATAGACAAGATTCAACCTCGCTATGCTTATTTTTCGGCTTTGCATGATATAAATAATACGCAGAATTTAGATAACAGCTTGGTTCTTTATTTTAAAGCCCCTTTTTCTTTTACCGGTGAAGATATTGTTGAGTTTCAAACTCACGGTTCAAAAGCGGTAATAGCCAGCGTCATGGATAATCTTGGTAAAATTGAGGGGTTCCGTTTGGCTGAACCCGGAGAATACTCAAAACGCGCTTTTTATAACGGCAAAATGGATTTGACTGAAGCCGAAGGGCTGGCCGATTTGATTGATTCTGAAACTTCTGAACAGCAGAAATATGCCATGCGGCAAATGGAAGGCGGATTAAAAAACTTATATGAAGGCTGGCGTCAGGATTTGATTAAAGTTTTGGCTCATTTAGAGGCCTTTATAGATTTTCCGGATGAGGATATACCTTCATCTGTTATGTCTGATATGAAAAACACCGTATTTAAACTTGAAAATGAGGTTGAAAGCCATTTGAACGGTGATTCAATAGGTGAAAGGCTGCGAGAAGGTTTCCGTGTAGTTATTGTCGGCGCGCCTAATGCTGGCAAATCCAGTTTGTTAAACGCCATTGTTAACCGTAATGCCGCAATCGTTTCAGATATAGCCGGAACAACGCGTGACGCAGTAGATGTCCATTTGGATTTAAATGGTTATCCTGTAATGTTTACGGATACGGCCGGTTTAAGAGAAACCGAAGAAGAAATAGAAAAATTAGGCATTGATATTGCTTATTCAAAAATAGATGATGCCGATTTGGTTATTTGTTTGTTTGATGCTTCTGTGGACTCTGTTCAAATCTTTGATAAAATTAGAAAATCTATAAAAAATAAATCATTGTTTGTTGCCAACAAAAAAGACAAATTAACTAAAGAACAATGTTCAAATATTGAAAAGTCGGGCTGTTTAATTATTTCAGCCAAAGAAAAAGAGGGCGTTGATAAACTATTAAATGAGATTGGAAAACAAATTAAAGAGCGTTTTACTTCCAATTCAAATTTATTAATTACAAGACGCCGGTATCGGGAAGCACTTAAAGATGTTTCAGATAATTTGCAGGCATTCGGGTTTAACAAGGAAATAGAATTGACTGCTGAAGATGTGCGTTTGGCCGCCCGTGCTTTGGGGAAAATTACCGGACGTATAGAAGTGGATGATATCCTTGATAAAATTTTCGGAGATTTCTGTATAGGTAAATAATTTTATTTAAGAACTTTATAAAACACCGCTGAATATAATGATTCTGCGGTGTTTTTAATATTCCGATAAGAAACGTTATTAAAGGATTGCTAACTTTTTGAGTATAAAATGCCTTAAAAATATAACTTTATAAGGTAATAATAAAAATGAAGAAAAGTTATGATGTCATCGTTATCGGCGGCGGACATGCCGGCTGCGAAGCCTGTGCCGCTGCAGCCCGAACCGGAGCTGATACGGCTCTGATAACACATCATATAGACACTATCGGCGCTATGTCTTGTAATCCGGCAATCGGCGGGCTTGGCAAAGGGCATTTGGTACGCGAAATTGATGCGTTGGACGGCCTGATGGGACGCGTAATTGATAAGGCCGGCATCCAGTTTCGAATGTTAAACGCGTCAAAAGGGCCTGCTGTCAGAGGCCCGCGTGCTCAGGCAGACCGCGAATTATATAAAAAACATATGTTGGAAGCACTCCAAAAACAGGATAATCTCGAAATTATTGAAGCTGCCGCAGAAGGTTTGATTATTGATGACAATACGGTCAAAGGAATTATTCTGGCAGACGGAACAGAAATAGTTGCCAAGGCCGTTATTTTAACTTCGGGAACTTTTTTAAACGGCATTATGTTTGTTGGTCATGAAGCAACAGTCGGCGGAAGAATAGATGATGTCAGTTGTACGGGAATAACACCGTATTTAAAGTCTTTGGGGCTTAAAGTTGGGCGTTTAAAGACCGGCACCCCTGCCCGCTTAAACGGCAAAACAATCCATTGGGAAAAATTGGCGGAACAGGAAGGTGATAATCCGCCGCTGCCGTTTTCTTATCTGACCGATAAAATTACAAATCCGCAAATTAAATGTTATGTGACGCATACAAACGAAAAGACGCATAAAATTATTCGCGACAATTTTGATAAATGCGCGCTTTTCTCTGGATTGATTACCGGTATCGGACCGCGTTATTGTCCGAGTATTGAAGATAAACTGGTTAAATTTGCCGACAGAACCAGTCATCAGATATTTTTGGAGCCGGAAGGCTTAACGACAGATGTTGTCTATCCGAACGGCATATCTACCTCTTTGCCGGCAGATGTTCAGGATGCGTTTATTCACACCATGGAAGGCTTGGAAGATGTTGAAATCTTGAAATTTGCCTATGCGATAGAATATGATTATGTTGATCCGCAGGAATTAGACAACCGTTTGTCCGTTAAAAAAGTTTCCGGATTATTTTTGGCCGGACAGATTAACGGAACGACCGGTTATGAAGAAGCTGCCGCGCAAGGTTTGGTCGCCGGCGTAAATGCAGCGCATTCCGCTTTGAATGACGGCAAAGAATTTGTTATCGACCGTAGTGAAGCCTATATCGGGGTTATGATAGACGATTTGATAACAAAAGGTGTTGATGAACCTTATAGAATGTTTACGTCGCGTTCCGAATACCGCCTCTTCTTGCGTGCAGACAATGCCGACCAGCGTTTAACGGAAAAAGGTTATGAAACAGGATGTGTTTCTAATGAAAGATACACTGTATTTAAAGCTAAAAAAGCTCAAATTGAGCACTATCGCCAATTATGCGAAACTTTGCAAACAACAGCCAAAGAATTAGATAACCTTGGCATAAAGGTCAAGAATGACGGAACCAAAAGAACACCGTTAAATGTGATGTCTTATGATGAAGTTTCACGTGAAACAATTAATAAACTCTGGCCAGAATTATCCGATATGCCGAATGTTGTTTATGAAGCCTTGGAAATAGAAGCACGTTATTCGGGATACATAAAAAGGCAAATGGCAGATATTGAAGTTTTCAAAAAAGATGAAAACTTAAAATTAAGAGACGATATTGATTATTCTAAAATAGGCGGTTTGTCTCGCGAAATGGTCGCCAAACTGAGTAAAGTCAAACCGTCCACAATCGGCGAAGCATCGCGCATTCCGGGAGTAACGCCGGCAGCAATCACAGCAATCCTTGGTTTTGTAAAGAGGTGATAATATGTCTTATCCAAAAGTATCGGAAGCTTTCAGCTTATTAAACATATTAATTGACGGTTATTCAAAGCAGTTTGAAGAAGATTCTGTTGCGCCGAGCCTGTTGCGCCAGCACAGTCTTTTGGTTGCGACCTGTGCAGAAATTCTGGCAACAAAAATTCCTGAAATGGACAGTAAAAAAGCTTATGCATTGGGTTTGCTTCATGATTACGGCAAGGTTGTTAATGAAAAACAGCACAAACTCTTTCACGGGCTTTCCGGTTATAAGATTATGAAAGAACTGGGATATGATGATGTGGCCCGCATCTGCCTGACACACACTTTTATTGATAAAAATTTCAAATATGAAGATTATGCGCCTTATCCAAAATCTGATTTGACCGAATGCAAAAAACTTCTTAAAGATCTGGATTATGATGATTATGACAAGCTTATTCAGTTAAGCGATATGATGGTCAGTGTTGTCGGTTTCAAAACCTTAAAAGAAAGAATGAGATTTATCCAAAATAAATATCAGCTTTGCTGCTTGACTGTTAAGAAAAAATATCGTCAGGTTTTGAAATTAAAAGAATATTTTGATAAACGGTGCAAATGCGATATATACAAGTTATTGGGGGTTATATAAATTTCAGGCGCTTTTTAAGCGCCTTTTTCTGGAGATATTAATGACTGTTGCTTTACCGGACAGAAAACAAGCGGAAGAATTGTTTGAATGGATTATTTCCGAGCGTAATAAAAGCCCGTATCCTTTTCGTGGCGATATGGAAAAAACTTTTCGCGCCCATTGCCTCTCTGTCGCGTCAATAGCCGAAACCATTGCTGGAAAATCGAATATTTTGGATTCAAACCAAGCTTATGTTATGGGGCTGCTTCATGACTGCGGTCGTATTAAAGATGAATATGCTTTGCAAGAGTATCATGGCATTGTCGGTTTTAATTTGATGAATGAACTGGGCTATGCAAAACAAGCCAGAATTTGTATTACTCATAGTTTCGTTAACAAGCAGATAGATTTGGATTTCATGCCTCATCCGCGTAAGGATATGCTATTTTGCCAAGACTATTTGAATAAGATTGAATATGATGATTATGACCGTTTGATTCAATTGGCAGATAATATGAATAATCTGGGAGAAAATTGTACTTTTGAACAGCGTTGTCTAAGCCTTTCAGAACGCTATCATGTGCCTTATGAAAAATTTTCAGATGAAATAAATTTGCTGAACAATAATAAAAAATATTTTGATAAATTATGCGGCTGCAATGTTTATAAATTATTTGGCTTAAAGAAATAAAAATGGCGGCAATTCATTTAATGGTTGGTTTCATGGGGTTTGGCAAAACGACTTTGGCCAAACATTTAGAAAAAGAGCTTCCGGCCGTGTGCCTGAGCCACGATGAATTTATGACGGATTTATATGGCAGAAATCTTCCGGAAAAGGAATTTAGAGAAAAATATGATGTTATAGATAATATGCTTTGGAATCTGGCAAAAAAAATCATTCTTTGTGATTGCAACGTTATTATTGATTATGGCTTCTGGTCTAAGAAAACGCGGTATCTGGCAAATGGCAAAGCAAAATCTGTTTGTCCGAATGTTATTTTCATGAATTGATTTGTAATATGCAAACGGCAAAACAGCGCGTATTGAAGAGAAATAAGAATGATATTAAAGCATTATGTATTGATGAAAATTGTTTTAATAAATTTTCCAACCAATACCAGCCGGTTGAAGAAAGCGAAAATTTAAATGTCATTCGTTATCGTCAGGATTGGTTTACCAAAAATTAAAGACCATAGCTTATACTTTTAGGATAATAATTAACGGAGGTGTAGCTTTGACAGATAATTTTTTTATTCCTGAACAATTAACAGTCCGTGGTGGAAATCCGGTTCAGGGAACGATTAAAATCAGCGGTGCAAAAAATTCGATTTTGGGATTAATGTGTGCATCTTTGCTGACTGACGAAGTTGTTACTCTGCGCAATGTGCCAAATATTACGGATGTTTTGGAATTAGGCCATATTATGCGCGATATCGGCGTAGATGTCCGTTTTAATCCGAAAGACCGAATTTTAAGATTGCATGCGGCAAAAATTATTAAAAATGAAATATCTCATAAAGCCGCTAATTTCAGAGCAAGTTATTACCTTTGGGGATCTTTGTTGGCACGTTTCCGCCGCACGAAAGAATTTGACAATTTAAAAGTCTGCATGCCCGGAGGCTGTTCTTTTGGCGGCAAACGCCCGACAGATTTTCATGAAGAGTTAATAAAAACGGTTTTCGGTGCAGATATTTCTGTTGAAACCAGAGAAAATGAAAAATATTCATATTTGTCATTCCGGCTGCCGCAAACAGAACCTGAAGATTTATGCCCTATTTATACAACATTCAAATCCTCACACGGCGCAACATTCCACTGGCTTTTGTCCGTTGCGGGGTCAGACAATATTAAAATGATGTATAACTCATCATTAGAGCCTGAAGTGTCAAACCTGATTGATATGTTGCAAAAAATGGGTTTGGGATTAACCGGAAGCGAGCGTACCGGCATTATTTATGACGGCACAAATCGTAATTTGCTGAAAGGCGTTGATTTTGAGGTTATACCGGACCGTCTGGAAGCCGCAACTTATGCTTTGCTGGCATTAATGACAAAAGGTGAACTGCAAATAGAAGGAATTAATTTTGAGCATTGCAGCCCATGGCTTGGACAATTAACCCGTATGTTTGATAAAGGCATATATTTTTCGCCGGATTTAACCAAATTGAATTTAGATTTCAGAAACCATAATTCTTATAACGGTTTTATTATGCAAGTTACGCCCTTCCCCGGCTTTGAAACGGATTTGCAGCAAATATGGACGCCGGTAATGGCTTTGGCACAAACGCCGTCAATTATTTCCGATTTAATTTGGCCCGGCCGTTCGGCTCATTTGGCAGAAATGGCAAAATTCGGGCTTAATAGCGATTTTCACCAATTTGATATTGTAAGCGGACAACAGGCTACAGTTAAAAACCTGTTTATTAACATTCATCCTTCCGCTTTTAATGCTGCTCAGGCGTCCGGAACTGATTTGCGCGGAACTATGGCATTGCTCCTTATTGCAGCGGCTATAAACGGAACGAGCAAAATAGATAATCCGAGCTTTGCTTTGCGCGGATATCCCAATCTTCTGGAAAATTTCTTTAATCTGGGAATAGAAATTGAAGCTTCCTCTGCGGGAAATTCAATCCCTGCCCTGCCCGAGATTTGAGATGCAGAAATTTACGCTACATTGCCACACAAATGCCTTAGGCTGTTTTGACGGCAAAAGTACAGCCGAAGAAATGATTAAACGCGCTGAAGAAATGGGATTTGAAACAATCGGTATCTCAAATCATTTAATCTGGCATCCGAATGTAAGCGGTCCAAGCCCGATGTTTTTTAATGATTGGAATAAAACCTTCGAAGCTCAATTAAGGATTAAAGATGAGGTTCAGGAAGCTGCTTCAAAGTCAAAAATTAAAGTTTTGTTTGGTGCTGAAGCCGATTTTTTCCCTTCAGCGCAATGGCGTGACGGCTTTGAAAAATTAATAACAAAGATTGATTATGATTATTTGATTGCCACAACGCATTTTATTCGCACAGCCGATGAAAAATTGATGTGCAATATTTATCATTTGCACGAATTGCCGTTAGATTTAAAACCGGAAGATTTTAAAGGAATGGTACGTCAGCATTGGCAAAATATTGTCGCTTCGATTGAGAGCGGATATTATAATTTTTTGGCTCACCCTGATTACTGTGTTGTAAAAATCCCTGATATTCCGGAATTTAATGACTATCGTTGGCAAATAATAGAGACTTTAGATAAGTATAAATTTCCTTTTGAAGTGAATACCAAAGGATTTAACCTGATTGGTATCCAGCATCCGACTACATGGATGTTAAAGGAGCTTTGCAAACGTAATGTTCCGACGTTATTAAGCGATGATTCTCATCACACCTCTCAAATCGGACAGCATTTTGAAAAAGCTGAGCAACTGTTGAAAGAATCCGGTTGTCATAATCGTTGGAATATGGATTCTCTTAATAAATAGATTCAATAAACATTGTCTAGTTGTCTGAATTTAGAATCTTTTTTTAAATTTGTAAAATAGTGTTTATAAGTGTCTTTTTTATATTTTAAATAATTTATAAAAATAATATAAATAATTTATGAAAAAATTTATGGACACATTTGATGTTTCACGTGAAACATTTGAACTCTTGAAAGTCTATGAAAGCTCTTTAGCTGAATGGCAAAAAAAGTTCAATTTGGTAAGCAATTCATCTCTGGCGGATGGCTGGGTACGTCATTTCGTAGACTCGGCTCAGTTGTTTCAATATATTCCGCAGGATGCTCGGGTTTTGCTTGATTTTGGCTCTGGAGCTGGTTTTCCGGCAATGGTGCTGGCTATAATGGCGAAAGAAAAAACACCGTATTTAAAATTTAAATTGATTGAAAGCATTGGTAAAAAGACACTGTATTTAAACGAGGTTGCAAAACTCTCGGGTGCAAACGTGGAAATTATCAATGACCGGATAGAAAAATTGCCGCCTCAAAAAGCAGATGTAATCACATCGCGCGCAATGGCGTCGTTAAATGAGTTGCTGAATTATACTTACCGTTTTGTAAAGCCTGAAACAGTTTGTATTTTCCCCAAAGGGCAAAAATATAAGGACGAATTAATTGAAGCTGAAAAAAACTGGCGCTTTGATTGTGAAATCTGCGACAGCAAAACCAGCAATGAAGGAAAAATTTTAATTATAAGAAAATTAAAACGCAAAGGAGATAAATAATGCCAAGAGTGTTAGCCATCGCCAACCGCAAAGGCGGAGTCGGAAAAACGACAACCACGGTAAACGTTGCAACTGCCATGGCGGCTGCCGGAAAAAAAGTTTTGGTTGTCGACCTTGATCCGCAGGGTAATGCTTCAACATCTATGGGGGTTAACAAGCGCGGCCGCATGGCATCGTCGTATGAGGTTTTAATCGGGCAGGCAAAATTGTCCGAGGCGATTGTATGGACTGAGATTCCAAACTTTTCAATTATTCCCTCTTCTCCTGATTTGGCCGGTGCAGAGATCGAACTGGTTGATGTAGAACAGCGCGAATTTGCGTTGAAAAACGCATTAAAAAGCGAAGCCGTCAATTATGATTATGTTTTAATCGATTGTCCGCCGTCTTTGAGTTTGGTAACAATTAATGCGTTAGTTGCGGCGAATGCGGTTATTGTGCCTTTGCAATGCGAATTTTTGGCGCTCGAAGGCATAACGGATTTGATTCGCAATATTAACCAAATCAAACGCAAATTTAATCCTGATTTGGAGCTTCAAGGCGTTGTTTTAACAATGTATGACAAACGCAATAATTTAACGCAAATGGTTGAAGAAGACGTCAGAAACTTTTTCGGCAAAAAAGTTTACCAAACGGTTATACCCAGAAACGTAAAAGTTTCCGAGGCGCCGTCGCACGGCAAGCCGGTTTTGATTTATGATTTTAAGTGTTCCGGCTCTCAGGCATATATCAGCCTTGCCGGCGAAGTTTTGAAAAGAGAAAAGGAATTACTCGCATGTTAGAAGATAATAAAAAGAAAAGTTTAGGGCGCGGTCTTGGAGCCTTGCTCGGCGACGATGATTTTGATTTGGGGTTAGATGATATAAAAGACTTAGCTTCTGACAATAAGCCGGCTAAAAATTCTGATTTGATTGCCATAGAAGATATTGAACCGAGCAAATATCAACCGCGTACGGAATTTGATAAAGAAGCCTTAGATGCGCTTGTTGCCTCAATTAAGGAAAAAGGGGTTTTACAGCCGCTTCTGGTTCGCCGTCAGGGAAACAAATATGAACTGATTGCCGGCGAAAGGCGTTGGCGCGCATCTAAAATTGCCGGACTGAAAGAAGTTCCCGTTATTGTAAAAGAGCTTAATGACAAAGAAGTCTTAGAAGTTGCTTTGGTCGAAAATCTGTTGCGTGAAAATTTGTCGGCTATTGAAGAGGCGGAAGGATTTCAGCGATTAATAGATGAGTTCTCTCACACGCAGGAAGCCTTGTCCCAAATTGTCGGAAAATCACGCAGCCATATTGCCAATATGCTTCGTCTGCTGAGTCTCCCTGATGAAGTTAAGCATTTGGTAAAAGAAGGGAAAATTTCAGCCGGCCACGCAAGAGCTTTGGTCGGTTTGGAAAACGCCTGCAGTCTGGCACAAAATATAATTGCAAAAGATATGAGCGTTCGTCAGGTTGAAGAATTAGTGGCAAAACAAAAAGAGCCAAAAAAAGAAAAGGCTGCAAAAGTTAAAGATGAAGATTTGGAAACGATTGAAAAAGACTTAAACCGCGAATTGGGCTTGCGTATTAAAATCAGCCCGAGCAAGCAGGGCGGTGGCAAAGTCGTTTTGCAATATGCCTCTGTTGCTGAGCTTGATATGATTCTCGACATTTTGGAACAAAAGCGCAAAACTGAATCTATGCCTGCTTCGAACGCTGTATTTAAAAATGATGAGGCGGTTTCCAATGAAAAATTTTCAATTAAAATTATCGATTAATAAAGGAATGAAATGACAATTTTAGAGAATATGCTAAAACATTGCGCGGAAGCCGGCTATACGACAACCGACAATGCCGAGAAAATAGCTAAAGCCAAAAATATGATGTTTGGCGAAAAAGATTGGAAGCGCTGCCCTTGTGACGGACATAATGAAAACCGTTTCTGCATATCCGAAACCTGCAGGCAGGATATCGAACGCGACGGTGTTTGCCATTGCCGTTGTTATTGCAAATTGCCGGCGGCAGAATAAATTTGGGATAAAATAAAATGGGATTTATAAAAAAATTTTTGTTAAGCATTGTTGTCATTGCCATTATAGCAACAATAGCTTTAGGGCTTGATGCCGATGACTGGATGCATAAAGGCGGTTACATTCTTGCGGCAATCGTCGCTTTGCTGCTTTTGAATATCGTTTTGAAAATAGCATGGCGCATTTTGCTGTTTATAATCTTTGCTTTGCTTATTTTTGTCGCGTTAGTTTATTTTGACGTAATCACGCTGCCAAGTTTCAGCGAAATCGTGAAAAGCATGTTTAATATAAAATCCGGTTCAAATGCATAATAAATAAAACCCCGAAAATTTTCGGGGTTTTATTTTTTTGGGTAACCATATTTTTACCAAAATATATTATTGTCAGATTCATATTTTGGGTTAAACTGAATGCATACAATCACCAAATGGGAAACAAACAATGGCTTTTCTGAAAAAAACAATGATGGGGCTTGGCGCTTTTTTCTTAATTCTCTGGGGCGGTGCCGGAACACAGTCAAACAGCACTATTTTGCAAGGCAGCGGTTTTCTTGGTTTGATTGCCGGTTTGGTGGTGTTATACATTTTTGTAAAAATGGCTTGGCGAGCCATGGGCTGCCTGCCTGCGATTTTAATCATCGGCGGAATTGTCAGCTTTGTGGTTTATGCGATCGGCGGTTTTAATAACGGCATTAGCGGCGTAATTCCGACTTTGAAAAGCTTTTTGGGGCAGCAGACGGTTCAGGCGAACACTGCCGGCAGCAACGGCATGCCGGCAATGGTAGATGCCGAAGAGTTTGAAATTAATGATATCGGCGAAGACTTTGGCGGCGAAGGGATTGACACGCCGGCATTGCGCCAAACCGAACCTCAGTCGCAGCCGGCTCAGGATCAGGGGACCTTCCAAAAACTTATGGGAAGCTTCGGCGGTCAAAAACAGGAACAGCCAAAAGCGCTGAATCCTCAGAATTTGCCGGCAATTACCGGTTCTGTCCGCGTTGTAAATGCCGATACGTTAATGATGAACGGCTATTATATCCGCCTGTATGGTATAGACGGGCCGGAACCTGATCAAACCTGTGCCAACCGGACCGGCCGCTCATATCATTGCGGGCGCGTAGCGGCAACTTGGCTGCGTGATTGGCTGATGGATAATCAGGTTGAATGCCGGATTATGCAACAGGACAAAAACGGCAATATGGTCGGCACTTGCTCTCTCGGGCAATATGATATCGGCGCGGCTTTGGTAAATGCCGGCTGGGCAGTTGCTTATACAAAATATACGGATATTTATGTGCCTTATCAGCAAGAAGCCATGAAGCGCCGTGACGGGCTGTGGCAGGGTAAATTTTATATGCCTGCGGACTGGCGCGCGATAAAAGCCAAAAAGCCGAAGATTAAAGTAACCCGTCCGCAAAAACGTAAAAGTATGTGGAATTTTTAGGGGAACACATGACGGCAGCATTAAGTTATTTGTCACAATCTGAGGCGGAAACAATACGTTTGGGGCAGCTTTTGGCCGCGTCTGCCAAAAAAGGCGATATTTTTGCCTTGTATGGAACATTAGGAATGGGAAAAAGCGTCTTTTCCCGCGCATTTATTCAGCATTTTCTCGGCAATGTTGATGTTCCCAGCCCGACTTTTACTCTGTTGCAGACTTATGAAGCGCCGGATTACGAAATTTATCATTTTGACTTGTACCGCCTTAAAGATCCTGAGGAAATATTTGAATTGGGTATGGAAGAGGCCATGTATAACGGCGTCTGTCTGATAGAATGGCCGGAGAAAATGGGGGGATATCTGCCCAAACGCGCAATAACGGTCAAAATAACCCCTCAGGAAGAAGGGCGCTTGTTTGAATTTTTTACGGCAGATTCCGCTTGTGCCGCAAGATTATCTTCAATAAACGGAAAATAATATGAAAAATATTCATGCTTCTTGTGTTGCCTATTTTAAGAAAGGCATATTGATTTATGGCAAATCCGGTCTCGGCAAATCAGATTTATGTCTGCGTTTAATAATGGACAAAGGCTGCAATTTGGTTGGAGATGACCGGATAGATATCTATGCCAAAGGCGCATCCTTAAAGGCCAAAAGCGTCGCGACAATTGCTAATATGCTTGAGGTGAGGGGAGTTGGTCTGGTAAAATTTGCGGCACAGAAATCTGCGACAGTCAAACTTGCCGTAGAACTGGTCAAATCATCATCTTCAATTGAACGCCTGCCGGATTCCGAATATTTTGAATATGAAGGAGTCAAAGTGCGAAAAATAAAAATCTGCGCTTTTGAAGCTTCCGCGCCGGATAAAATAATTTTAGCTTTATCTCAGCTTTAAGACAGTCAGTTTCTTGTGATGAGTTTGATAAGGTTATTGATTTATCGGTTGCAACGTCATAATATAACGTCAAATTATAATTTTATGAGAGATAATTAACATGTTAATCCGCCCGATTCAAAATTTTTTACGCAAGCTTGGTTTGCCGCTGGTAACTTTCTTTTCCAGATTAGGCGAATTGTCTTTGTTTATAGCCCGTTCTGTTTATAACTGCTTCACGCCTCCGTTTTATATGAAAAACATTGGCCGTCAGTTGGTTGACATCGGCTTTTATTCTTTGCCGGTTGTTGCTTTGACAACAATTTTTGCCGGTATGGTTATTGCTTTGCAAAGTTATACGGGTTTTTCGCGTTTTGGTGCGGAGAGTGCCGTTGCATCCGTTGTGCTTATTTCCGTAACCCGAGAATTGGCACCGGCTTTGTCTGCTTTAATGGTTGCCGGTCGTATCGGCGCTGCCATGGCTGCCGAAATAGGAACCATGCGCGTAACCGAACAAATAGACGCTTTGACAACCTTGTCGACCAATCCGTTTAAATATCTGATTGCCCCGCGCGTAATCGCCAGCGTCATCGTTTTGCCGATTTTGGTTATGATTGGCGATATTATCGGCATTTTCGGCGGCTATGTTGTCGGCGTTTACCAGTTGGGTTTTAATCCGGCCAATTATATCAAATCAACAATAGACAATCTTCAGGCTTTGGATATTACAACCGGTTTGGTAAAAGCTGCCGTTTTTGGTTTTATCATTGCGATTATGGGCTGCTATAACGGTTACAAATCCCGCGGCGGCGCGCAGGGCGTTGGCGAAGCGACAACAAATTCGGTCGTTTCTTCTTCAATCCTGATTCTGATTTTCAACTATATCATTACCGGTATGTTCTTTTCCAAATAAGCAAAAGTGGAGAATAATAAAATGGCAAATACAAAAATAAAACTCACCAATCTTCACAAAGCTTTCGGCCGCAAAGTCGTTTTGGACGGTATCGATTTGGAAATAAAAGAAGGGGAATCTCTGGTTGTCATCGGCGGATCCGGAACCGGAAAATCTGTATTGATTAAATGTATTCAGGGAATTTTAACGCCGGATGAAGGTTCTATTTTAGTTGACGACCAAGAAGTTGTCGGCGTTTCCGAAAAAGAAAAAGAGCTTTTGCATTCCAAAATGGGCATGCTGTTTCAGGGCGGCGCTCTGTTTGACAGCCTGAGCGTTTGGGAAAATGTTGCTTTCGGTTTGATAGAAAATCAAAAAATGGATAGGAAAGCCGCAAAAATGGAAGCAATCCGCGTTTTGCGCCAAGTGGGTCTGGCACCGGATGTTGCGGATTTGTCTCCTTCGGAGCTTTCCGGCGGCATGCAGAAACGCGTCGGTTTAGCTCGCGCCATTGCCACCCGTCCGGAAATCATTTTCTTTGATGAGCCGACAACCGGACTTGACCCGATTATGTCAGACGTGATTAACGAACTGATAATTGAATCCGTCAAAGGGCTTGGCGCAACGGCATTAACCATTACCCATGATATGGCTTCCGCCCGCAAAATTGCAGACAGGATTGCCATGCTTTATAAAGGCAAAATCATCTGGCAGGGAACGGTTAAAGAAATGGACAAGACCACTAACGAATATGTCCGGCAGTTTATCAACGGTTCTTCTCAAGGCCCGATTAAAGTGGAGGTTTAGGCTTTGGCTAAAAAAAGTATTGATTTTGTTTGTCAGAATTGCGGCGCTGTCTATCCCAAATGGCAGGGCAAATGCGATTCTTGCAACGAATGGAATACCATAGTCGAAGAAAAATGCGGCGGCGAGGGCTTCTCAAACCTTGCGCCGAAACATAAGGGCAAGATTATAGATTTTGTACCCTTAACCGGTGCGGAACAGAATTTGGAGCGCTTAACGACCGGCATTAAAGAATTAGACCGCGTCTGCGGCGGCGGATTGGTTCCCGGTTCGGTTATTTTGGTTGGCGGCGATCCCGGTATCGGCAAATCAACTTTGTTGCTGCAAGCTTGTGCCAAAGTTGCGGAATTGCCCATACAACCCGAAGTATTTTATATTTCGGGCGAAGAAGCGATAGATCAGGTTCGGATTCGCGCCAAAAGGCTGAAATTGGAACAAGCGCCGGTCAAGCTGGCAAGTGCGACCGATGTCCGCGACATAATTGCCACGCTTGAAAAATCAAATGCCAATGTTGTCATTATCGATTCTATTCAAACGATGTATCTTGAAGACGTTGAATCGACGCCGGGCAGTGTCGCGCAGGTCAGAGCCTGTTCTTATGAATTGATTAAGCTGGCCAAACGCAAAGGGTTTACGCTGTTTTTGGTCGGACATGTAACCAAGCAGGGTTCAATTGCCGGTCCGAGAGTGTTAGAGCATATGGTCGATACCGTGCTTTATTTTGAAGGCGAACGCGGACACCATTTCCGCATTTTGCGCGCGGTTAAAAACCGTTACGGCGCAACGGACGAAATCGGCGTTTTTGAAATGCAGGATCAGGGTTTGGCAGAAGTTGAAAATCCCTCGGCGCTGTTCTTGGCCGAAAGGCAGGGGAATATTTCGGGGTCTTGCGTTTTTGCCGGTGTTGAGGGATCGCGTCCGGTTTTGGTAGAAATTCAGGCTTTGGTATCGCCGACCGGCTATTCAAGCCCCAAAAGGGCGGTTGTCGGGTGGGATTCCAATCGCCTGGCGATGGTTTTGGCGGTTTTGGAAGCCCGCTGCGGTATGAACTTCAGCTCTCAGGACGTTTATCTGAACATTGCCGGCGGTTTGCGCATTAGCGAACCGGCAGCTGATTTGGCCGTGGCAATGGCGGTTATTTCTTCTCTAACCAACAAACCTTTGCCGCATGACATGGTAATTTTCGGCGAAATCGGTTTGTCTGGTGAAATCCGCGCGGTTTCTCAGCCGACAGCTCGGTTAAAGGAGGCAAAAAAATTAGGCTTTGCCAGCTGTATTATTCCGCCGACCCACAATAAGGACAAAAAGCCCAATAATTCGGAAATGAGCGTTTTTGAAATAGGCAATGTCCAGCGTTTGATTAATTGGTTTAATTAAAGGATTTTCTTATGCAGTCGTTAAACAACTTAGATATCGTTATTCTCATTGTCGTCGGCATTTCGGCTTTGATAGCTCTGAGCCGCGGTTTAATCAAAGAAGTCTTGTCTATTATCGGCTGGGTTTTGGCGACATTCTGCGTTATTTATCTGCTGCCGCTGGTAACGCCTTTTGCCGAACAGCATATTGACAGCGCGGGATTCGCAGCCGTCATTTCCGCCACGCTGATTATGATAGTCTTTTTCATCATCTGGATTTTGCTGACCGGCAAATTGATCGGCAAAGTCCGCAAAAGCAAATTGAGCGGGTTAGATCGGGTGCTGGGACTGTTTTTCGGCATTGCCCGCGCTTTTTTGTTGGTTGTATTGTGTTATATTTTGATAAATTGGATGGTTCCGAAAGAAAATCAGGCTGATGTTTTAACCAAGTCAAAATATTTTAATATTGCCGGCTCTTTTGCAAAACCGATTGAAGAGTTGATTCCTGAGCAGACTTTGGCTAAGATCCGCGAAAAGACCAAAGCCGTAAGCGGCAAAATTGAAGATGACGATGAAGATGAGGACAATAAGCCCAAAACGGATATAGACGTTTTGTTTGAAATGCTGGCTCAGCCGAAAGTCGCCAAAAAGAAAGAACCGATTTTGGTCATTAATAACGATAAGGCAAACGAAGCGCTTGAGAAAAGAAGAGCCGCTGAAAAAGCGGCAGAAGCCAAAGATGCCGAAAAAAGCTATAATGCCCATGAGCGCGGCAATTTAGACCGGCTGATTGAGAATGCCGTAGATTAAAAAAAAGCCCCTCTTTTTGAGGGGCTTTTTATATTGGTTGAATCAACGCAGTTTAATCCACCAGTTCGATTTTGATTTTCTTTTGGTGAAATATAATCAGTTTGGCAAGCAGATATACGGGAACAAAACGCCCGAGTTCCGAATGTTCAATCATCTTTGCCGATATGCCGCTCAAACGCGAAAGTTCGGCAATCGTCAGATTATTTTGCTGCCTGATGTTTAAAAGTTCGTGTCCGAGCGCTTTTCTTAACGGCCGGACATCTATTTTGCTGACAATCATCTTCCAACTCCAGTTTGTTTATCGTTAAAACAAAACCGCAGGCGGCGCCTGAGGCATAGGGCACGGTTTTATGTCTGTTGCCCTTTTTGTTCTTAAAACAAAACCGCCCAAGGGAAATCCTAAGGCGGGGAGTTCGAAACTGTAGTAGAACAGTCTGGATTATTCGTTATGCAGGCATACTTATCTCTCCAGCTCCCCATAAAGGAGTTGTTCTTTTTTCTACTAGGAGCTTCGACACTCCGCAGGCTGTCTCCAACCTGCGACAATTATATTAAAGGAGATTGTTTAATATGCAATTAAATTTTAAGCCGCTTTTTAACGGCGGCTTAAGGCATTATAAGACTGTCTAAAGGAGCTTTCGGGAATTCAGCGCGAGCTGGATTGTGCCCTCATCCATATAGTCAAGCTCGGCTCCCATCGGAATACCCTGCGCTAAGGTGGTTATTTTGGCGCCTGAGTCCTTAAGTCTGGAAACGAGGTAATGAGATGTAATCTGGCCGTCTACTGTTGCCGGCAGGGCTAAAATAACCTCTGTAATCCCTTCTTTGGCGATTCGTTCTGCCAGAGAGTCAATATTTAAGTCTTCCGGAGCAATCCCGTCCAAGGCTGAAAGCACCCCGCCCAAAACGTGATAGCGCCCCTTAAAAAATGAAACGCGCTCCATTGCCCATAAGTCGGCAACGTCTTGCACCACACACAGCTGCTGCGGCTCGCGAACGGCCGAAGCGCAAATGGAGCAAGGGGATGACGTATCATAATTGCCGCAGATTTCACAGGTTTTAATATTTTCGGCAACTTGTTGCATTGACGCAATCAGCGGTAGCAACAGCGATTCTTTTTTCTTCAAAAGCTGCAAAACAATCCGCCGCGCCGAGCGGGTGCCCAGCGACGGCAGTTTGGCAACCAGTTTGATTAATTTTTCAATATCTTGTCCGGCCATATCCAAAAATCCGGTTAGAAAGGCAGTTTCAGCCCTGGGATGTTCAAACCGCCGGTTGCGCTGGAAATTGCGCTGCTGAGATTGGCATCGACTTTGGTTTTGGCGTCATTATAAGCAGCCATAATCAAGTCTTCGAGAATGTCGGCTTCATCGGCATTAACTAAAGATTTGTCGAGCGTGATTTTTTTCATTTCAAATTTGCCGTTCAGCGTAACGGTAACCATTCCGCCGCCGCTTGTGCCGCTGACTTCCTCTGCGGCAGCCTTTTCCTGCGCTTCTTCCATTTTCTTTTGCATCATTTGCGCTTGTTTCATAATTCCTTGGATGTTCATCATGATTATAATTCCTCGTCAAAAAATGTTTCGCTGTCGTCAGAAGACAAACCGCCTTCTTCTTCCTCAAGTTGTTTAAGCCTTGTCAGGGTTTCTATTTTTGAACCCTTAAATTCGGCTAAAATCGCTTTAACCAGCGGATATTCGGAAATGCTCCGCTTGTTTTCTTCTTCTTCGGCATGCTCTTTGGCTGCCAGAGTTTGCCCAAGTTGTCCGCGGACGGTCTCTATTTTCCAGTTTTTGCCGGTTGCCGCCAAGAGTTCTTTTTGCAGGTTGAGCATAAAATCGTTAGACACTTTGTCTGAAAGCGTCATTTTAATGAAGCCGTCGCTGAATTCTGATATGGCAATGTCATTCTTAATCGCATAAGAAAGCAACAGTTTTCTGTTGGCTTCAAAATAAGCGGCCATTTCTTCCGGCGTGTTAAAAACAGCACCGTTCCCTTTGTTTGCCAAAGCTGAATTTTGTTGCTCGGCAAGGGCAGCCGCATGGCTTATTATGGGAGCAGAAGCCCCATTTTGAGCGTTTTGCGGCGTAGAAAGGCTTAAATTAGAGTTTTTTTTTACGTCGTTCAAAATTTCGAAAGGCGTTGGCAGGGAAGCGGAATAAGCAATGCGGATGAGAATCATCTCAAGGGCGTCAATTTGCACCGGCGCAATCGCCAGCTCGCTGATACCTTTAATCAACATCTGCCAGATTTTTGAAAGAATGGCGATAGATATGTTGCCGGACAAGCGTTTGCAAAGCTCTTTTTCGCTTTCGGCAAGGCTGTCGCCGTCAACGGAAGACGGAACGATTTTCGCCTTGGCAACCATATGTGTAATGTTAATCAAATCCTGAATCAAAGTCGTAGGATTCGCGCCGTTTTTGTATTGTTCCTTGACATTGGTCAAAACCTCGTCAACTTTGCCGGCAACCAAAGCTTCAAACAATTCAAAAGTCTGGTTCCTGTCTGCAAGGCCAATCATGTTTTTGACAATTTCGGTAGAAACCGTGCCCGAACTTAAAGAAATGGCTTGGTCTAACAAAGATAATCCGTCGCGGCAGGAACCATCAGCCGCTTTTGCAATAATCTGCAATGCTTCGTCTTCGGCCTGCAAGCCTTCTTTGCCGATAATGTTTTTGAAATGGTTAAACAAAGTGTCAATCGTCAGGCGTTGCAAATCAAAGCGTTGGCAACGTGATAAAACGGTAACCGGAACTTTGCGGATTTCTGTTGTTGCAAAAATAAATTTAACATGCGAAGGCGGCTCTTCCAGTGTTTTCAACAAAGCATTGAATGCATTTTTGGAGAGCATGTGCACTTCGTCGATGATATAAACTTTATAGCGGGCATTCGTTGGTTTATAGCGTACGCCGTCTAAAATCTCGCGAATATCGTCAACGCCGGTGCGCGATGCCGCGTCGAGTTCTAAAATGTCAATATGCCGGCCTTCGGAAATGGCTTTGCAATTTTCGCACAAGCCGCAGGGTTTGATTGTCGGGCCGCCGTGTCCGTCCTTGCCGATGCAGTTTAGGGCCTTGGCAATAATGCGCGCCGTTGTCGTCTTGCCGACGCCGCGGATACCTGTTAAAATATACGCATGGTGCAGGCGGTTATTTTTAATGGCGTTTGTCAGGGTTTGTACCAAAGCATCCTGTCCCAGCAGGTCTTCAAAACTCTGCGGGCGGTATTTGCGGGCTAAAACCACGTATTGGTTATCTTTGTTTTCTTCGGCCATTAATTTTTTCTGTCTGCATAAATAAAACTGGTGGAGGGCATATGGCCTTGGCCAAAATCGTTATGGCTGCTTCCTTCCGGACCTGACCAGATTGGCGATTGGCCAACCCAAAACCCTCCGTGGGTTAATATCGCCGAAAATACGTTATTTTTCAAGCAATATTTGTGATTATTAAATAATTTTAATTTGCCGTAACTTCAACATTCATTTTTTGCAGGCTTTTGCGAATGCTTGCCTGTTCTTCTTCTCCGGAAAAGTAAATGTTGGGCTGGTTTTCATAAGACAGAGGCTGGCCGTAAATCAACGTTTGGGCGACAGTTGCGTCTTTTCCGAAAATCAGCGGCGCCTGATAATCATTGGTAATGTAAACATCATTCAGCTTAGAGCCGTAATCTTCGTCGGAAAAGCGTTTAGGAGCCTCATCAATAACAACATCTCCGGTTTTGCGGACTTCTATAATATCCATACTGTGCTGATTATAACCGTTTTCAAACAGGCGGAACATGCCGTTAATGCCGACATAACCGTCAGGATTGGTAATAATGCCGGTCAAATCGCTGCCGTTTTGGCGGGCGAGGGCATTTGACAAGGCAACGGCATCATAAGCCAGTGAATATAATGTCTGCGGTTTTTCTCCGAAAACAAAAGCATATTTATTGGCAAAATAGTTGCTGTGATTGCGGGACAGCGCCGGATACCAGCTGCCGATAATCGTTGATTCGTTATTCAGCCTTGTATTTTCCCAAATAGAAGTTCCCAAAAATTTAACGTCGGGAGAAAACACGTCATAATAACCGAACATTGAAATAGCCGATTTTAATTTTGCACCGGTTTCGGGAATTAAAACCATATCAAAATCAACTTCGCCGAGCGTGTCATGGGTAGAAACCCGCCTCAAAGCTTTTTGCGAGTTCTCATCGCCTTGTTCTGCCTGAGCCTGCAACGTTTTTTTCATTTGATCCATGCGTCCGCTCCGCATGTTAAAATCGGTCATTTTTTTCAAAATGTCAGAAAAGTCGGTCGTATTAGGCTGATAAAAGCCGATTCTGGTAATTCTGACCTGATTTTGTTGGGCTGATTTGACTGCGGCTTTGGCAACGGCAATGCCGGTCGCGTTGTCAGGCAGCAGCAAAGCCAGACGCGAACGCCCTTTTCCGGCAGCATAAGAGATAATCCGGTTGACTTGTTCGTCAACCAAAAGGCCTAAAGTATATATATTGGGCTGCAAAACCTCTTCAGAGGTTGAAAAGGCGATAACCGGTACCTGACGGGAAACGGCTTCGTCTGAAATGGCGCGTAAAGACGTGCTTTTCAGAGGGCCGATAATCATCTGCGCTTTTTGGTTCAACGCGTTGGTTATGGCTGTGCGCGCGCCTTCAGGAGTGCTTTTTGTATCATAATACTGTAAAATCAAATTTGGATTCTTTGTATCTTCCAACGCAAGCATTGTGGCGTTTTTCAAACCCTGCCCGTAACGCGCGGCATCGCCGCTTAACGGCAGCAATACGCCGACCCTGAAATTTGAACTGCCTCCGAAATTAATTTCCGAAATATCGGTTGAAGATGTTTCGGCGCCGCTTTGGGTGGAAACGGAAGTCGTTGAGCAGCCGATCAGGCTCAAAGCCATCATCAGAAGAGAAAATTTTTTTAACACTTGCTTTTTATCCCAAAATATTCTTTGCTGTAAGTGATATAAAATGTAGTTTAAAATTCCCCTAATGTAAAGAGAGAGATAATGAAAAACGGTTTATATATTGTGGCAACGCCGATCGGCAATTTGAGCGATATTTCCCCCCGCGCGGTTGAAACGCTGAAAGCTGCGGATGTTATAGCCTGCGAAGATTCGCGCGTAACCAAAAAACTGTTTTCTCTGCTCGGAATCAGCCTGCAAAAAACGTTTATCGTCCTGCATGACCACAATGAAAACGAACAGGCGCAAAAGATTATCGATTTAATTCAATCCGGAAAATCCGTGGCGCAGGTCAGCGATGCCGGATCGCCGCTGATTTCCGACCCCGGGTACAAATTGATTAAAAGCTGCCGCGAGGCCGGTGTTTATATAACCACATTGCCCGGCTGTTGCGCGCTGATTTCCGCCTTGCAGCTTTCGGGGCTGCCGACCAACCGGTTTATGTTTGTCGGTTTTATTCCGAACAAAGACAAGGGGCGCGCTGATTTGTTCAAAAAATATCAAAAACTCGATTCGACCCTGATTTTTTATGAAACGGCGCCTCGAATTGTCAAAACCTTGACGGCCGCAGCCGAAATTTTCGGCACTCGCGAAATGGCAGTCGCCAGAGAAATCAGCAAGGTATATGAAGAATGCCTGTCCGGTACGGCAGAAGAACTGCTTGCACATTTTAATACAAACGAACCCAAAGGGGAAATGGTCTTCATGGTTGCGCCCGCGGAAGAAGAAACCCTGCCGGAAATTGATGTTGAAACATTGTTGAAAGAAAAACTTGCAGCCGCCAGCCTTAAAACGGCGGTGAAAGAGCTTGTGGAAACATACGGTCTGAATAAAAACGAAGTTTATGAATTGGCGTTAAAGGTGAAAAATGGGCAAAAATAATTCTTATGCCGGCGGCCGTTTGGCCGAATGGATTGCGCTGATATATCTTTTATTCAAAGGCTATTTTCCGGTTGCCAAAAATGTTGTTACCGGAAAAGGTACCCGCGCCGGAGAGGTCGATTTAATCGTCCGCCGCGGCAAGCTGCTGGTCTTTGTAGAAGTTAAAAAACGCCAAAATCTGGAAAAAGCGGCCTATGCTATTTCCGAACGCCAGAAACAACGCATTGTCCGCGGTGCGGAAGCTTTTTTGAAAAAACACAAAAAATATGACGCTTTTGATATTCGCTTTGATGCTGTCTTGGTTGAGTTTCCGTGGCATATCCGCCATTTGACCCACGCATGGATTTCAACTATGCTGTTTTAAGCTCCGGCAGGCGGGAAAGCAATTGTTCTTTGCTTAATTCGAAATTGTTGTCAACCCAGATTTGCTCCAGATTATCCAATACGGTTCCGATTTGCCTGTTGTCGGCAATGCCTGTTTCAATAATATCTTTGCCGCGCAACGGAAAGACCGGAACTTCCGTTTCGTCAATATTTTTAATAATGTCGGCTGTCGACGGAATAATTCTGTTCTGCAAAGCCTGTTCAATCAAAAGCTTGTTCTTGGCAAAATCTTTGCCGTGCAGATAAATCATCTTTTTGAGTTCTTGCGGGATGATAAAATCGTCAAGAGAAACGCTGATTCTGGCCCAATCTATAAAATCCTGTTTTTGTTTTTTGCTGAATTTCAGCCTTGTTGCCATATTTTCAGCCAGATTTTCTTGCGGCGTGTAAAGGATAAACATTCTCCTGACCGGATCCGGCGGCAAAATACCGGTATTAACCTCGTTAATGAAAAATTCCAACTGGGCAATGTTTTCATCTTTCGGTGTGGGCAGAACATAGCCGAGAATATCATTTTCCGCCATAATCTTAATGGTTTGTCCGGCACGCGGCGTCAGCAGAATTTTGAAAAATTCATCGCGGATTCGTTCCATGGACAGATTTTTCAGGCCGTCTTTGTTTTCATTGCAAGCCTGCAAAGCCTTTTTATCAACGGGCGTTTTGGCAAAAAGCGAATAAAAACGGAAAAAACGCAGGATTCGCAAATAATCTTCCTTAATGCGCTGGGCCGGAGAGCCGATAAAACGCACCACGCCTTTTTCCAAATCGTCAATTCCGTTGTAATAGTCAAAAACATTGCCTTTTTCATCGGCGTAAACGGCATTGATTGTCAAATCGCGGCGTCCGGCGTCAATTTCCCAGTCGGTCGTAAACTCAACCTCGGCATGCCGCCCGTCGGTTTTGACATCTTTGCGCAAAGATGTAACTTCCAAAACCTGATTGTCGATAACCACGCCGACGGTGCCGAATTTTATTCCGATAGGTACGGTTTTCAGATTATGCTCGTCGCAAGCCTCAACCAATTCTTCAGGGCTGAGGTCCGTTGCCAAGTCCAAATCCAAACTTTTAATGCCGCGCAGGGCATCGCGAACCGCGCCGCCGACAAAACGCAGCGCGCCGCCGTGTTCTTCCACGGCGCGAAACAGCTTCAAAAATTTTTTGTTTTGAATAATCTTATTGATATCCAGATAGTTATCTCTAATCATTTTCCGATTCCGTTTTTTTTAGAAATTAACAGTTTTTATATATTTTTCAAATACTATTATCAAAAATAACTTTTAATGTTGGAAAGTGAGAATGTAACCATGAAAAACTTATCTGTTTTGCTGTTGGGATTATTTTTAGCAGGGGAAGCTCAGGCAGCTTCTTCGCTGGTTCCGAAACTTCTCGGAGAATATGACGACTGGGCGGCATATTATTATCAGGATGCCTCGGGATTGACCTGCTATATGGCTTCCACGCCCAAAAAAGACGAGGGCAAATATACCAAACGCGGCGATATTTATACGGTTATTACCCACCGTCCGGCCGACAAAAGCTATGACGTGGTCAATATTAATGCCGGTTATACCTACAAGCCGGAATCAAATGTCGTTATCAAAATCGGCAATGATACTTTTGATAAGCTTTTTGTCAGCGGCGACAAAGCTTGGGCAACCAGCGACAAGACTGATAAAGAAATCGTTGCGGCCATGAAACGCGGCACGCGCATGATTGTTCACGGTACATCGTCAAAAGGGACGCAGACCAAAGATACTTATTCTCTGGCCGGTTTTTCGCAGGCTTATAAAGCAATCAGCAACAAGTGCAAGAAGAAATAATCATGAGTGATAAAATTGAACTTATCGGCCTTTCCAAAGAAGAATTAAACGAAGCCTTTGCGGCAATCGGCGAAAAGCCTTTTCGCGCCAAACAGCTGTGGCACTGGCTGTATCATCAGGGGGCAACGTCTTTTGAACAGATGAGCAATCTGAGCAAAGATTTGCGCGCCAAACTGGCTGAAAAGTTCACAATCACCCGTCCTAAAATTGTTGCGGAACAGGTTTCTGCCGACAAAACCCATAAATGGTTGCTGGAATTTGCCGACGGCCAAAGGATTGAAACGGTTTACATTCCCGAAGAAGACCGCGGCACGGTTTGCATTTCAACTCAGGTGGGCTGTGCGGTCGGCTGCACATTTTGCCATACCGGTTCGCAAAAAATCACCCGCAATCTGACTGCCGGCGAGATTGTTTCTCAGTTTCTGGTTGCGCGCGACGCTTATCAAGAATGGCCGACCCCGACCGATGAAATCCGCTATCTGTCAAATATCGTGGTTATGGGCATGGGTGAGCCGCTGCATAATATGGACAATACTTTCAAGGCGCTGAATATCTTGTCGGACGGCGACGGCGTGGCTATTTCCAAACGAAAAATTACATTGTCGACCTCTGGTATTGTGCCGCATATTCCTGATGTTGCCGATAAGGTCGGCTGCCGTCTGGCAATCAGCCTGCATGCGTCAAATAACGAAACTCGCAGCAGAATTATGCCGATTAATAAAAAATATCCGCTTGAAGATGTGTTGAAAGCTTGTCAGGAGTTTCAAAAAAGGGCGGCGCACAGCAGATACATCACCTTTGAATATTTGCTGCTTGACGGTTTGAATGATTCTCTGGAAGCGGCGAGAGAACTGGTTAATCTGATGAAAAGTTACAAGATTGACGCCAAGTTTAATTTGATACCGTTTAACCCTTGGCCGGGGTGCGATTACCGGCCGTCTTCGCGCAATCGGGCTTTTGCTTTTTCCAAAGAACTGCAAAAGTTTGGATTCGCCGCGCCGATCAGGGTTGCCCGCGGACAAGATATTTTGGCTGCCTGCGGTCAGTTGAAATCCAAAAAAGAAGAAAAAAAATAAATACGGTATTCCAACCGCCTTTTTGCCATCATTGTAAGAAGCCTTATTTTATTGTCTTTCTGAATTTCAGCGCGAGTTAGTGAGTGAACCGAACTTGCGGGTTCGAATGAAGAATCTCTTCCACCCCGTCACCGCCTGAGAAGTATAAAATATTCCGAGATCAGTGGTCTGCCTTGTTGTTTTTAACGCCGACTCAGATAAGGAAATGCACTTTAGCTAGTAAGTTCAAAGTGCTTGGTTTTTTTCACTAACTCGCTCCGATAATCAGAATGACCGGCTTCGCCAATACCCAAGAAAGCAACGCAGCTTCAGAACACGTTAGCATGCCCATAAAACTCATCGTTCCGGTTGTATCGCTACTTTTTTATTTCTGTGTTGAGGTCATATTTAAGTTTACTTCTTCATCAAGATAATACATATCACCAGTCAGAGGATCAATAATCAGATAACCGATTAGACCACCAATTACGAAATTCCCAGCCCAATACCAGCCGCTGACATGCCAGTCGATAACGCTGTTCTGAGTTTGGAACCCATCTTTTGATGCAACGATTGTATATTTTTCAGGATTAAAATATCCGCCTTTTGTCGCCGTTTTGAGGGTTATTGTTGTTGGTGTTTGTCCTTCAAAAATAACCTCACCGACTTTATTGATGATTTTTATATCAACTTTTCCAACATTAGCTTTAATCGGAATTGCCTGACTATTATCTCTCATAACTGTTGCACAGGCGGTTATAAAGCCGACAACGATACTGATAATTAAAAATAAAAACAGTTTTTTCATGTGAACATCCTTTTATTAAGTTAAAACAAAACCCGCACTTATAAAAAGGCGGGCGGATGTTCAGAAACCGTATATTACCAAACGGCTCGGCTTATTTGGCTGAGCCTTATTTAGCCGACATCCGTCCATGGACAAGAAGTCGGCATATAGTTTTAAGTCGCTATGCTCGGCGACTAGTAATATAAAGGGTTTCTGACGCCCTGAGCGCTGTTTCATTAAGAAACAAAACTCAAAATCAAGCTAAAACAGATTAGCTGATAAATCAAGTTTAAATTAGGTATATATGAAACATTACCGGCTGCGGCCGCCGCGTTCTCTTTGACGGACCATAACACGCTGGTTCTGACGCTCGCGCTGGTATTCCCGCTGCCGTTGCTCTCTTTCACGGGCTTCTTCCGGCGTTTCTCTGTGGTTGGAATTTATTTCGCGCAGCGCCATAATCCGTTTAATGATATCTTGAGCGCTTATTCCGTCGGAGATTCTTCGAATTTGCCCGACAATATTTTGCGGTGTCAGGCTTTGCTGGATTTTGTGCAAATCCAAAAGCTGCTCATTGGCAATAACGTTGTTTATGTCAACTTCTAAATTTTCGTCATAAAATTCTTCATCTTCCTCAGGATTATATCCTGGCATTTTTTTTGCGGCGCCGTGGAGAATTTTAATGATATATTTTTTAAAAAGCTTTTTGACAAGTTTGGTAAAATTGGATTTGCTGACGGTTTTGTTGGCGGTTGCCCGCATTAATGAAAACAATAACAGGTTTTTGAGGTATTTTTTCTGCGCCGGCTTCAACGGAATATTGGTTTCTATTCCGTACTTAGCCAAGTTTAAAACTTCTTGGCGTTCTTCTTCAAAATTTTCGCCGTTTTCGCTCACAACCTTTTCCTTTTTTGACAATGTTTATAAAATATCACAAAAAGACGTTGGCCGCAATTATCTGTTTAGCGTTTTTTTATTTCTTCAAGATAAGGCTTAAAATATGCCGCTGCTTTTTGATAAGCTTCTTTTTTGAAATAAACGATTTCCCGCGGCGCTTCGTCTATTTCTGCCCAGCGGTGAGCCTTAAATTCTATTTCCTGAGGATTCGTCTCAAAATCAATCTTCGTATTGTCATTTTTGAGTTTAAACAAAACATAATGCTGGTTCTGCCCCACATTTTGCCAACCGTTTTTGCTGAATTTTATTTTAACGGCGTCGGGAAAATAATATTTCACGCCTTCGGGCATTTCTTTTATAAAATCAACATCTGTAATGCCTGTTTCTTCGCGCAATTCGCGATAAGCCGCTTCCAAAACCGATTCGCCGCTGTCTATGCCTCCTTGTGGAAACTGCCATTCCATTCCCGCATTATCGGCTCTGGCGCATAAAAGCACTTTGCCTTCGGAATTGCTGACAATAATGGCAACGTTTTCTCTGAACTGCTCCGCCATTATTCCACCACCAGATTAGATGCCGGAACCAGAGCAAACGGCTTGTCAAAAGAGGTTACGTTCATCTCTTTCATCTGTTCATAAGTTAATTGCTGGGAAAAAGTTTTAAACCAATCGCTGAGCGCCGTAATGATAATAGGTTTCGGAGCGGCTACAATCATGACTTGTCCGTTTTCTCTGGCCAAACGTTCTGCCATTTGTAATTTTTCCGCAATAGCCTGCTGCGTGAGGGAAGATTCGTCAATAACGATTTCTGCTTTTTTACGCGCCAATCCCGATTCCTGAATTTTGTTTATTTCCTGACCGGAAACGGCGTCTATCATAAGTAAACCGCGTTTTTTCAATTCTGAAAGAAAAGCTTTAAGCTGTTCCGTTGTGTCTTTGTCGGCAACGCCGTCATTGACAACCATGCCGCCGATAGGCGCCTTGACTGCCAAAACCCGCTGCAGGCGGAATAAATTTTCTTCCGGTTTTAAGGTTAAGCTCATTGAAAGCGGGCCGTTGTCGGATTTGAGTACATTGGGAGACGCAAGGAGCAAATCGGCATAAGTCTCATGACCGAAACTGCGCGCTTTTTTTATTCTTTCGGCAATATCCGGCGTATAAGGAGAAAAGGATAAAGAGACCTCAGACGGAAGCGCTTTAATAACCGCTTCGCAAATGCCATTGTCCAAGCCGACTTTCTGTACAATAACGGCTACTTTTGAAAAATTCGGGGCGACAGTTGCCGTTTGTCCGTATTCAATCCAAGGTTTTCGGCCGTTTTTTCCGATTGCCGGCAAAACAAACTCTTCTGACTGCTCTGTCAGTTCTTCATCAATCTCAATGTTTTTGAGAGCCGTAAGATTTTTGATTTCCGGAAGTTTGGAAACAAGCGGCGCTCTTTCTACAAAATCTTCAACAGTAACCGGAAGTTCTTGCTGTCGTTCAGCAACAGGTTCTGTTTTAGGCGTTTTGTCCGGCGGCGTTTCTTTATCTGGCAGCGTCAGAATAAACTTGGGCGATTGATTTTCTTTGTCAAACATCAGCCGGTCTATTTTTGAAAGATATTCTGGTTCGCTTTTTAGCGATGCGGAAAAATACCCTGCTGCGGCAACAGTAATAATTGTTGCCGTCAGCAAAAGTATAAAATATTTTCTTTTCTGTCGGTTAGTCAATACCGGCTGCTCCGTTGTTATTTTGTTTTGCCGTCAGAACTATAAATGCTGAGCGCTTTAACCAAATCAACGGATCTCATCAATTGATAGTCTTTTTTTAGCTCATCGTCTTTGGCGTTCTCGTTTTGGCTTTTCTCCGTTTCGGCAGCGTCATTTTTCAAAGCATTGCCAAATTCGGCTTCGCTGAAGTTTATACCCTTGTCAATTTCTTCAACCTTTGCCGGTTTGACCTCAACGTCAGGCTCAATGCCCGTTGCTTGGATAGAGCGTCCGGAAGGCGTATAGTAGCGTGCGGTTGTTAATCTCATTGCCCCGTATTTTCCGAGCGGAATAACCGTTTGCACCGAACCTTTGCCGAAAGTTTTTTCGCCGACAATAACCGCGCGTTTGTGGTCTTGGAGAGCGCCCGCCAAAATTTCAGAGGCGGAAGCCGAACCGTCATTCACCAAAATGACAATCGGCAAACCTTTTGCAATATCGCCGGATTTGGCGTTATATTTAACGGTATCTTCGGCATTTTTAGAACGGGTGGAAACGATTTCTCCTTTATCCAAAAATAAATCAGAAACGCTGACAGCCTGGTCAAGCAGCCCGCCCGGATTGTTTCTCACGTCGATAACAATGCCTTTAAGATTGCCTTTTAGTTCTTTTTTGGCTTTGTTAAAGGCTTTTTCAATCATTTTGTCTGTGTCTTCAGAAAAAGATGTTATGCGGATATAAGCCACATCATCGCCTTTGATTGAAGATTTAACGGATTGGATTTTAATTTCTTCGCGTTTTAAAGTAACGTCAAACGGCTTGTTGTTAACGCGTCTGATACTGAGTTTTACCTTGCTGCCGACCGTGCCGCGCATTTTGTCAACGGCATCGTTCAGGCTCATGCCCATAACCTGTTCGCCGTCAATATGCGAAATATAGTCTCCTGATTTAAGCCCTGCTTTGAAAGCCGGCGTGTCGTCAATCGGCGAAACGACTTTAACCAAACCGTTTTCCATGGTAACTTCAATGCCCAGCCCGCCGAATTTTCCTTTAGTCTGCTCGTTCATATATTTGAAACTTTGGGCGTCAAGATAGCTCGAATGCGGGTCTAAAGAAACAAGCATGCCGTTAATCGCCGATTCAATCAATTTTTTATCGGTAACGTCTTCAACATACGAAACTTTGGCTCTTTCCATAACTTCGCCGAACAAATTGAGCATTTCATAGGTATCAGCCTGTTCTTCAACCTTGTTTTTAGCGGCATAAGCCGGTGAGAATAAAATTGTTGCAGACAACAGAGACGCTGTAAATATCGACCATTTTTTATTCATAATTCAAATCCTGCTCTTTCTTTAATTCATATACCATTTCATCGGGTCAATCGGCTGATTGTTTTTCCTTAATTCAACATAGAGTTTTGCATCGCGGCTGTCCGGCATTTGTCCGACCGGTTCTCCGGCCAAAAGCATCTGTCCCAGCTCACAATCAATATCGCCTAAACCGGCCAGCAGCGTCAAATACCCTTCGCCGTGATCGACAATAATCATATTGCCGTATCCGCGGAATTGTCCGGCAAAAATGACCGAACCGTCAAAAGGCGAGGTGACCTGAGCCATATTGCGCGTTTTTATAATAATGCCTTTTGAAACGACGCCCTTAACTTTCTCTTCGCCGTAAGTTGTAATAATAGCGCCTCTGGCCGGCATCGGCAGCCGCCCTTTGGACTGAATGAACCCTTTTCCTATTTCCGTTATAATATCAGGAGAATATTTAATCAAGTCAGCTGTTTGAGTTTGCTCAACTTTTTTCTCTTCGGCGCGGCGGCGTTCTTCTTCGCGAAGTTTTGCCTGGCGTTTGCGCTCTTCTTCTTGTTTTTGGGCTTTGATGCGTTTTTCTTTTTCAAGCTTTGAAAGCAAATCGCGCAAATCATTGGCTTGGCTGGCTAATTTTTCAACTTTTTGCTTGGCTTTAACAGTCTGAATCTCAATTTTATTGCGGATTCGCGATTTGCGTTGAACCAAAAGTTTCATGTTTTCATGCTCTTTTTCCAAAACCTGCTTTTGTGACGTAATTTGCGCAACCTGTTTTTCTATTTGGTTTTTCTTTTTTTCAATGACTTCTAATTGGGAGCGTATTTTCTGGGCATTCTCTTCCAGATAAGGGATTGTTTCGCGCAGCAATATGGCGCTGCGAATTGTTTCAACCGGCGTCAGAGGCTGCACAAAAAGGGCTTCTGTCGGTTTTAAGGCCAAATTCTGCAAAGCCGATAATGTTTTGATTAAATTTTCGTCTTGGGATAAGAAGCCTTCGTTTGCTTCTTTCAATTCTGTTTGCAGCTTTTGCAGCAAGGCTTCCATATTGGAAATTTTTTCTTCGTTGTTTTGAATTTGTTTGGCTGTTTTAACCATGTCGCGGCTGACTTCGCCGAGTTCCAGATTAATCTGTGTTGCCTGAGCCTGAAGCTTTTTATGCTCCATATTTTGTTGCCGGACTTCTTTTTCCATGCGTTCCAGCTCTTTTTTTGAAACGTCGGCCGCCCATACCGCACCGGCCATAATGGCAAAAGCCATAATGGCAGATACGGTGAATATTAGGGCGGTCTTTGTTCTCAAGTCTTGTATCCTGCTCCTCACCGGAGCTTTAGTCTTTATTTTTCAATTAAGGATTCGCCGTTCATCTCAGCTGGCTTTTGGATGTTCAGCAATTCCAGTAAGGTTGGGGCAATATCGGCAAGTTTGCCGTCATGCAAACCTTTAATCGGAGACTGGTCGTTTACCAAAACGCCTTGGACTTTGCCGACTGTATGGGCGGTATAAGGCGCGCCGGTTGTTTCGTCGACCATTTTTTCGGCATTGCCGTGATCTGCGGTCACAAACAATACGCCGCCGACGTCTTTAATGGCTTTTTCAACTTTGCCGAGACAATCGTCAACGGCGGCAACAGCTTTCAAAGCTGCTTCCATAATGCCGGTATGTCCGACCATGTCTCCGTTGGCAAAATTGCAGATGATAACGTCAAAACGTTTGTTCTCAATGGCGTCAACCAGTTTTTCCGTCACTTCATAAACGCTCATTTCCGGTTTCAGGTCATAAGTCGCAACTTTGGGCGACGGAACCAAAATACGGTCTTCCCCTTTAAATTCGCGTTCTTCGCCGCCGTTAAAGAAGAAAGTAACATGCGCATATTTTTCCGTTTCGGCAATACGCAGCTGGGTTAAACCGTGTTCGGAAACAACCTCGCCGAAAATGTTTTTCAAAGCTTCGGGGCCGAACATGGTTTTCATAAAGCGGTTGTGGTCGACGGAATATTCGGTCAAACCGACGTTAATTGAAGTTTGAATAGTTTTCTTGCGTGCAAAACCGGAAAATTCTTTGTCAGACAAAGCATAAAGGATTTCACGGGCACGGTCGGCGCGGAAGTTCATCATCAAAACGGCATCGCCGTCTTCCATACCTTGATAATCGCCGATAACGCAAGGAATGACAAATTCGTCGTTAACGCCTTCGGCATAAGAAGCTTTAATCGCTTCATCTGCAGTTGCGAAACGTTTGCCTTCGGCAGAAACCATATTGTTATATGCCAGTTCGACGCGATCCCAGCGTTTGTCGCGGTCCATGGCATAAAAACGGCCTTCAATTGTCGCAATTTTAACGTTTTTCAGTTCGGCAATCGATTTTTCAAAATCAGCCAGGAAGTCAACGGCAGACTGCGGCGGCGTGTCGCGCCCGTCCAAAAAGGCATGAACCCATGTCTTAATTCCGTTTTCGTTTAACACCTTGCAAACAGCAACAATATGGTCTTGAGAAGAATGGACGCCGCCGGGACTCATCAAGCCCATAACGTGGCAGGCTTTGCCGCTGTTTTTCAAACCGTCAACCAGTTCGCCCAAAACTGGATTCTTTGCAAAAGAACCGTCTTTAATGGCTTGGTCAATACGCGGCAAATCTTGCATAACCACGCGTCCGGCGCCAAGATTCATATGTCCGACTTCGGAATTGCCCATTTGTCCGTCAGGCAGGCCGACGCACAAACCGGAAGTTTCAATCAAACAATGCGGATTTTCTTCCAGTAAACGGTGCCAATTAGGGGTGTGTCCCTGCTCAATGGCGTTATCGGCTGTAACTTTTTCACGATATCCCCAGCCGTCAAGGATTAAAAGCATTACGGGTTTTTGAGTCATCTTTGGTTTTCCTTGTTTTTCCCGAAAGCCATTTCGGGAATATTATATATAAAGTCTTTTCGCCATTATATATAATAATTTTCAACATAAAAGCACTATTTTGAATTTTTAAATTTTCTGTGTTTTGCTATTGCTTTTCTTAAGGTGTCAATTATAATTATTTCAAATTTTTAGTTGCAAAAGAGGATGTTATGGCAAAAAACATATGGGGTATTTTAATTATTGGCGTTGTTTTGTTTGCGGTTTTGGTTAAACCCGAACCGGAACCGGCCGTTGAGAAAAAAGAGATCCCCGTCGTTGAAGAAGAACGCCCTTCAACGGAAGGCGGAGCGCTGTCCGCCGCCTCAACGGATTTATCCGTCGTCCTCAAACGGAGAAAACCCAAACCGGTTGTCAATATCGGAGCAATTCTCCCGTTAAGCGGTAATGATGCCGAGGTTGGAAATTCGTTAAAAAATTCTCTGTTGTTGGCAAAAGACGATTTGAAATATCAACAGAATTTAAAATATAAGTATTATTTTACGGTTGATGACGGGCAAGATGTCGCAACGGCTTATGAAAAACTGAAAAATGCGGAGGCCAAAGCCGTTGTCAGTTTGGGTTCTGCTGCCGGCAAAATAATAGCCCCGTTGGCTGAAAAAGATAAAATAATCCATGTTAATTTCGGTTCTGAAGACAAAAGCATGGTTCAGGGAAAATACAATTTTATGAACTGGACCATGCCTGAGAGGAAAATTGAACGCCTTGTCGATTATTATGAAGAAAATAATTGGAAAAATATTGCGTTTATAGGAGCGGACAAAACTCAGGAAGCAAGAGTTCAAAAACTGGCGGAAAAACACGGCATAAAAATAACTTTTTTTGAAATCGGAACAGGCCGGAAAGATTTTCAGCCCGTGTTGCAAAAAAGCAAAGACGCCAAACCGGATGCTTATCTTGTCCAAATTGAAAGCACAGAGGCGGAAAACTTCATCAAACAATATAAGGAAGCCGGAATATCCGTGCCGTTAACCGATATTGAAGCTTTTTCCGAAATTAAGGATACCGCGTTGCTGGAAGGGTATTGTTATTCTGATGTTGCACAAAGTATGGATATTTTTAACAGCCGTGTCAGAGAGGCTTATCCTGATACGAAAAGCGATTATGCTTTAGGCACGATTTATGATATGGTTATGCTGTTCGTACAGGTTTTTGAAAATGCCGAAACGCCGGAGCAGGCTGTTGGCGTTTTGGCGGATACGCCGGAATATGACGGTGTTATCGGGCCGGTAAAGCAAAATAATGACAATATATTTGATTCTCGTGCGATTTTAAAATGCGTAATTAACGGCAAACCGGAAGTGATATATGATCCTTATGCCGGACACAGCCACTAATTTTGTAAAGCTGAAACCGAAGACTGCGGCTGCGGCAAAGGCGTTTCGCTTTCCAGCAGGGCAGATAGAACGATAATGCCCATAACCGCAAAAACCAAAGTTAAGAAAAACAGTAATTTTTTCATATAAACCTCTCTTGGCAAAACTTTCTCAGAATGTTTCTGCCGCAGTCATCACTTTTTTCCAAATTTCTGCCGGCAGGTTAGAGCCGGAAACCCCTTTCATCGGAGAATTATTGTCGTTGCCGAGCCAAACGGCAGTAATATAATTCTGATTAAACCCGACAAACCATGCATCGCGGTTATCTTGGCTGGTTCCTGTTTTACCGGCTGCAAATCCTTTTATTTTCGCCCGTTTGCCGGTGCCGGAATTAATAACGGACTGCATCATTCCGGTTAGTTTGTCGACGATTTTTTTCTTGATAATCCTGTTTTCGGCATCAGCTGTCCTTTGGTAGAGTTGAAAGCCGTCACGGGAATAAATTTCTTTAATAGTATACGGCCAGACGGCATATCCGCCGTTGGCAAGGGTGGCATAAGCCGCTGCCATATCAATAACTTTTACCTCGGAAGTGCCGAGCGCCAAAGCCGGACTGTTTTCAATTTCCGTGGTAATTCCCATGCGTTTGGCATTGCGGATAACGTCTGAACGGTTCATCATCTCGGAAAGGTTGATTGTTGCCAGATTGTAAGAATTTGCCAAAGCTTCCGTAAGAGTTACTTCGCCATGATACTTTTTGTCGGCATTTTCCGGTTTCCAATTGCCGATTGAAAGCGGAGAGTCCATAACTTTGTCGTCAGGTTCAAAACCGTCTTGCAGGGCAGTCAGATAAATAAAGGTCTTAAAAGCGGAACCGGGTTGTCTTAAGGCCTGAACCGCGCGATTGAACTGGCTTTTATTATAATCCAGCCCGCCGACCATTGCTTTGATGGCGCCGCGCTTGTCCATAACCACGATTGCGCCTTGCGTCACGTTTTTGTTTTTATTGGCGGCAATCGTATCCGCAAGAATTTTGGATGCTGCCTGTTGGATATCCTGATTAAGGGTTGTCATGACATAAATGTCGGAATTGCGCTCGCCGATATAAGAATTAACGTCATGATAGACCCAGTCGGCAAAATGCATGGCGTCTTTCACATTATATTTTTTCTTCGGCCCGAGACGCATTTTAAGGGCATTTTCCATTTGCATCGGCGTAATGGCGTTATTATTGACCATGTTTTGCAAAACGACTTTGGCCCGCTCAACCGCTCTTTTTTCGGAAGCAATCGGATTATAGCGTGACGGCGCTTTCAGCATGCCCGCAATAACGGCGGCTTCTTTGAGATTCAAATCGCGGGAAGATTTTTGAAAATATTTCTGGCTGGCAGCTTCAATGCCGTAAGTGCCGGAACCGAGATAGACGCGGTTCAGATAAAGGGTTAAAATTTGCTCTTTGGTGAACTTGTGCTCGAGCCAAAAAGCCAGCATCAATTCTTGGATTTTGCGCTTAATGTTTTTATTGGGCGTTAAAAACAGGTTTTTGGCAACCTGCTGGGTAATTGTGCTGCCCCCTTGGGCATATCGCCTTAAAAAGATGTTAGTAAGCATAGCGCGCGTAAATGAAATAATGTCAAAGCCGAAATGGCTGTAAAAACGCCGGTCTTCGGTTGAAATAATGGCATCGGGAACATATTGCGGCAAATCGTTTGCATGGATAACTTCGGAATAAACGCTTCCGAATGTCGTGACTTCATTGCCGTTCTCGGCGGCAATGGTTGTCGAGGGCTGGCGCGTGCGATTGACCGCCTCGTTAATATCCGGCAGGGTTGCCATGCAATAAAGCAGATATATTAAAAAAGTTATCACCAGCATGGCAATAAATTTTAGGAGCAGCCGCCGATTCTTAACACGCTGTTTTGACTCTCTTTTTTTTGTTTTTTTAGTCTTTTTCTTAGCTTTTGCCACGATTCCCGCCTTATAGCCCCTTGCGCCGATTCGCAAAATATTTTAAAACAATGTTCATACGTTATTCTTCTTTATATACCAAAAAGATTAAGGAAAATTTTATGACCGATATTTCAATCACGATTAATAAAGATTTGCATAAGAAAATTGCAAAAATTGCCGAGAAAAACGGTCTGAATCTTAACGAATGTATTATCCGCGCTTTAAATGGCTATGTCGAAGACTATGAAGACGTTTATAAAACCGATATTTGTGCGGTAGATAACCTGGAACGTTCTTTCTTTTTATCCATCGGCGAATAATTTTACTTTTATTCCTGCGGCGAAGTGCTATATTTTTAGCATTATAAATTTAACTAAAGCGAGTTACTGATGACCAAGACAGTCTGCCTTGTTGACGGTTCGGGCTATATTTTCCGTGCTTTTTACGGCTTGCCGCCGCTTACTTCCCCTGACGGAATTCCGGTGAATGCCGTTTATGGTTTTACCAATATGTTTTTGCGTCTGACAAAAGCCATTCGCTGCGATTATTCGCTGGTGCTTTTTGATGCCAAACGCCAAAATTTCCGCAATGAGATTTTTCCCGAATATAAGGGAACGCGCAAAGAAATTCCGGAGGATTTAATTCCCCAGTTTCCGATTATCCGCGAAGCGACGTCCGCCTTAAATCTGAACCAGTTGGAAATGGACGGTTATGAGGCTGATGACTTGATAGCAACTTATGCGCAAAAAGCTCTGGATAAGGGATTTGAGGTCGTTGTCGTATCTGCGGATAAAGATTTGATGCAGTTAATCCGCCCCGGCGTGTCTTTTTATGATCCGATGAAAGACAAGTTTTTCACGCCCGAAGATGTTAAAGAAAAGTTCGGCGTTTATCCTGACAAGGTCGTTGACGTTCAGGCCTTGGCCGGAGACAGTATTGACAACGTGCCCGGCGTTCCCGGTATAGGGCTGAAAACGGCAGCCCAGTTGGTTGAAGAATTCGGGTCTTTGGAACAGATTTTGGCGCGCGCCGGAGAAATCAAGCAGAACAAGCGCCGCGAAACGCTGCTGGCTAATATTGACAATGCCAAAATATCTTTGGCGCTGGTGACGCTGAAAAAAGACGTGCCGGTTGAAAAAGATATTGAAGATTACCATTGCCATAAACCTTCATTTGAAACTTTGGAAAAATTTATTGACCGTTACGGTTTCACCAGCTTAAAACCGCGCGTTCACCGCTGGGTCGAAGAGCAGTGTTCTTCTATGCCGGATGAAGAAAATAAAGGTGTGAACGCTGTATTTAAACCAGTGGAAAAGCATTATGAACTTGTGCAGGATGAAGCGGCTTTGCAGCGTTGGGTTAACATTATCCGTGAGAAAGGGCGTTTTGCTTTTGATACGGAAACCAATGGATTAAATCCGGTTTTTGATGAAATAGTCGGCTTCTCTCTGGCAACGGACGAGGGAATTGCATGCTATGTTCCGCTGCGGCACAAGGCTGCCGCTGCCGGTAGAAATATGGATTTGTTTGTTGCGCCCGAGCAGGAAGAAATCAAACAATTGCCGATTGAAACCGTTGCCAAATATATGGCGCCGCTGATGGCTGCAAAATCAATTTTGAAAATCGGTCATAACATTAAATTTGATATGCACTTTTTTGCGCAGGTCATAGGTGAAAATGCGCCTTTTGAGCCGGTTGAAGACACGGCGGTTTTATCTTATGATTTGGACAGTTCCGAGCATGGGCACGGCATGGATGAACTGGCCGAAAAGTTTTTGGATTACAAAACTATTCATTATGAAGATGTCTGCGGAACCGGCAAGGACAAGGTGGCTTTTGACCGTGCGCCTTTGGAAAAAGCTTGTGAATATGCTGCCGAAGACGCGGATGTGACTTTGCGCCTATATAATATTTTCAAGCCGCGCCTGATTGCCGAACACAAAATTTCCGTTTATGAAAATTTTGACCGCCCGCTGATTGCCATTCTCAAGCAAATGGAGCAAAACGGCATAATGGTTGATGCGCAGGCTTTGGTTAATTTGAGCAAAGAATTTGAAAGCAGGCTCAAAACCTATGAGCAGGAAATTTACAAACTTGCCGGAGAAGAATTTAACATCGGTTCGCCCAAGCAGATTGGCGAAATTTTGTTCGGCAAACTCGGCGCCAAAGGCAAAAAGACCCCGACCGGCGCTTGGCAGACCGGAGCCGATATTTTAGAAGAATTGGCAGTTGACGGCAATGCTTTGGCTGCCCGTATTTTAGATTGGCGCGGCATCAGCAAGCTTAAATCGACTTATACGGATGCTTTGCTCGGCCTGCTTGATAAAAATAACCGCGTACACACCACTTTTTCGCAAGTTGTCGCCAATACCGGACGTTTGGCTTCCTCAAATCCGAATTTGCAGAATATTCCGATACGCAGCGAAGAAGGCAAAAAAATTCGTGCCGGCTTTATTGCCAAACCGGGCTGTAAGATTATTGCTTCCGACTATTCTCAGGTCGAGCTTCGCCTGTTGGCTTCCGTTGCCGGAGTGAAAGGGCTGCAACATGCTTTTGAACAGGGAATAGATATTCATGCGGCAACCGCGGCAAAAGTTTTCGGCGTATCTTACGAAGACGTTGATTCCAACATGCGCCGCCATGCCAAAGCCATCAACTTCGGCATTGTCTACGGCATTTCGCAATATGGTCTGGCCAAGCAGATAGATGTCAGCAATGAAGAAGCCAAAAAATATATTGATGCTTATTTTGAGCAAATGCCGGAAATAAAAACTTATATGGATGAAACAATCGCCTTTGCCCATAAGCATGGTTATGTCTTGACGCCTTTCGGGCGCAAATGCTCAATTATGGGAATTAACGATAAAAACAAACGCATTGTTGCCAATGCCGAGCGTGCGGCAATCAACGCGCCGATTCAGGGTGGTGCGGCAGATATTATCAAAATGGCGATGATTGCTGTTCAAAATGAATTGCAAAAAGGCGGCTATAAAACAAAAATGCTGCTGCAAGTGCATGACGAATTGGTCTTTGAAGCACCGGAAGACGAAGTTGAAGCCGTTTCTGCCATGATAAAGCAAACCATGGAAAATGTTGTAAATCTGGCCGTTCCTTTTATTGCCGAAGTCGGGGTTGGCGATAATTGGTCAGAAGCGCATTAACGCATTCTTTTGCGTTTGGCATAAATAACCTGCTGCGTCAAATCCGGCTTCTTTTGCTGTCGGCTGTTTTGGTTGGTATTTTCTTTGGTAAAGTCAATAGGTTTGTAGTTCTCAATATGTTTTTTCATCAAATCGATTTTTTCAGGACAGTTGTTTTGGATAAACTGCTCATATTTGTTGGCTAAAATATCCCATTTCGTTCGTTCCGGACTTCCGGCTTCGGGCAGCTTGTCGTTGAAAAGGTGTTTTTCAAAGCGTTCGGCATTGTCGCCATAATAAAACGCGCCGAGATGCTTGGCATATAAGCGGTGGGATACATAATTTTCCAGCATATCAATATCATAATGCTGTTTGGCATCGGTGATTTGCTTGTAATCATCAGGCGTTTGTTCCGTAACAAGCTTCATTTGTTTGGCGGCTTTAATCAAAAATTCCGTAGAATTATGTTCTTCAAGGCGGGCAGGGCTTATTCCGCGGACGGTTGTCGGATAAACTTCGTCAAAAACCGGCGTTTCTGTTTTTGTTTTCGGATCATAATTGGCGGCAATCATAAAACGGCCGGTTGCCACATTATGAAATTCGGTTTCCTGATTATATTGGTCAGTATAACGTGCCGGCAGTTTGGCCTTGTCGCCGAACTCCATTTGCAAACGTGTAGATAATGTCAAAGTGTCTGAATAAGAACCGACATAGATTGTAATGCCTTTGCCGTTTTCTTCGCCGCCGCAGATTTTATAATCCATATCAAGTTTTTCCAGATATTGGGTTATTGCCTTTGTTGTCGGTTCGTCAGGATTGGGCGTAACATCCAAATGCAGCTTCCAGCTGGCGTCGCCGGGGCGCTTGTCTTCATAATGCACAACCCTTTGCGGCGCATATCCGGTTTTCTGATGCCATTCTTCTTCCCTGGGGCGTTCGCTTTTAAACTTTTTCTGTGCGTCGCTGAGGGCAATATCGCCGACCAATTGGTCTTCATGATAAAACAACTCTGACCATTCCCGCTGTTCTAAAGGCTCTTTTTGATTTTTCAATTGCAAATAGCGTTCGGCCTGACTGCGTTTCAATCCCTGATATGTCGGGAGTTCTTTTTCAATCCGCCGGCTGTAATAAGCTTCGTGCAAAGCTTTTGCCGTTTGGGGATTGAGCAGATTTAAAAACTCTTCGGTCATTTTCGGAGCGCCTTTCATGCGAACCGGCGGTTGTGCTTTCAGGCAGGCAATCATAAGGCTGGCTTTAAATTCCGGTGTCTTGATCTCGCCGAAAGAAACGGAAGAATGGCGCAATTGCGCATAAGAAACAATATCCA
This sequence comes from uncultured Alphaproteobacteria bacterium, assembly GCA_949493535.1. Taxonomy (GTDB): domain Bacteria; phylum Pseudomonadota; class Alphaproteobacteria; order RF32; family CAG-239; genus CAJLXD01. The sequence goes on along the minus strand of CASZWJ010000001.1, from coordinate 46,856 downwards.
TAAAACGGCGGAAAGGCGGCGTGACTTTTTCGCCTTTGGCATTATGTGCCATGAGCGAAACCTGCCGCGGGTTTGCCGCTTCAATTGTCGTTTTGCTGCCGTCCGCGGCTTTGAGTTCGGCTTTAAAGCCTTGTTTGCAGGGTTCTTCGCTGTATTCCAAATGTTCAGCTCTGGCACTGTCTCGCAAAATGCCGCGCAGCTGAGTTTTATAAAGCGTGCTTGTTTCTTTTTCTGCTGTTGGCGGCAGTGGCTGGTCGTTAATTTCAATGCTTTGTCCGGCTTGCTGCGTTAAAAATGTTTCAATTTTTTGCCTGGTTTGGGGCGGGAGTTTATTTTTGTATTCTTCTTTTTTCCAATCAAATGTTTCGGCAATGGTTTTAAATTCCTGTTTTAGGGTTTGTGCTGCCGTGTTTGTGCTTTGGCGCTGGCTGCGGAACTTCTCCAAAAGATAAACCCGGTCCCAAAGCAAATCTTCTTTAGAACGCCGAATGCCGCTGCTCCGGATGTAATCCAGATAATCTTTGAGAAATGCTTTTTCCTCATCGCTCAAACCGGATAAAAAGTCTTGCTCGTTAGATACGCTTGCCTCTGTTCTGTTTTGCCGGTTGTCATTTGTCCGCTCAAGTTTAAGAAAATTTTGCATATACTCGCGCATGGATTCCATACAGTCATTACAAAACGGTTCCTTAAGTTTTTTGCGGCGGTTAAAGCTTTCATTTGTGTAAGCATATTCATACATCAAGCAATTTTTATCGGTGCAATGAGAACCTAAATTTTCAACGCAGTTTTTTCTTCCTTCGTGAGTAGCGTTGAAACTATGTCCCAATTCATGAATGATAATATCTTTGAAATAGGACTTTAAGTCATCGCCTTTATAGCCGAGCTCAGCGCAAGTTCCGGCAGAAATATTAACACTTAATTCGCTTGAAATTCCTCGTATATTGCCGCCGGCTTTCTGCTTTGTTATATTAATTAAAATCTGAGAGCTGGCTCCGTATTTATTAGCCATGCTGTCTGCTTGCAAAGAACTGAGCTTTTGAATATCAATAATTCCGTTTCTTGAAGCTAAAGCAATTTGTTTTTGTAAAGAGGCTTTATACGAACCGTCCGGAAGGCGGTCAAACGTACGCCAAAAATTTGCCTCATCAAAAACTTTTCCTCGGCTTTGATAAAGCTCTTTGTTAAATTCCGCTATGGTTTTTAATACATCAACATTCGCGTAAGAAAAGTTGTTTTCCTCAACGGCAAAATTGCTTTTATATTCGGGAAACAAATTTATAAATTCTTGCACGGCTTCTTTAGCCCAGTTGACATATTGTTCGTCGAGGCCGCTTTCAAAATTTAAATAGAAAGTCTTTTTTGGCATAGCCGTTTCCTTTTATTTTCTTAAGTTCAGATTATCATAAGTTGTGATTTTTGTCTAGAATTACATTTGTCTAAAATGTATTGCGCGGGATTAAAAAAATACGTCAAAAATATTCGTTTATCCGTTGATATCTTTGATTTATTGTTTGTTGCAAAAGATATTTTGTTGTATATTTCACACAACAGATTTTGTTATGAAATAAAGGAAGAAAAAATAATATGAGTAATGAGATAACCCAAGAGGAGTTTGCCAAGAGTGAAGGCGAATACAATGCTGATTCCATTAAGGTTTTGAGAGGTCTGGACGCGGTTCGCAAACGCCCCGGCATGTATATCGGCGACACTGATGACGGTTCAGGTCTGCACCATATGATTTATGAGGTTTTGGATAATGCAATTGACGAGGCTTTAGCCGGATATTGCGACAAGACCGAAGTTATTTTAAATCCGGACGGCTCTGCCACTATTCGCGACAATGGGCGCGGTATTCCTGTCGGCATGCACAAAGAAGAAGGCGTTTCCGCTGCCGAGGTTATTATGACGGAACTTCACTCGGGCGGCAAGTTTGACAATAACTCATATAAAGTTTCCGGCGGTTTGCACGGCGTGGGCGTTTCCGTGGTTAATGCTTTGTCCGTCTGGCTCAAGCTGCGCATCTGGCGCGAAGGCCATGAGCATATTGCCGAATTTTCACACGGTAATGTTACCCGCCACTTGGAAGTTATCGGCGATGCCGAAGGGCGCCACGGAACGGAAGTAACCTTCCTGCCGTCACCGGAAACCTTTACCATGACAGAATTCAGCTTTGAAACCTTGGAAAGGGCAATCCGTGAAAAGGCTTTCTTAAACTCCGGCGTTTATCTGCGTTTGATTGACCGACGCGGCGCTGAACCGCGTGAAGTGGATTTCCATTATGAAGGCGGCTTGCGCGCATTTGTTAATCACTTGAACAAATCTAAAGCGCCTTTGCATGAAGAAGTTATTTCCATAACCGGCGAAAAAGATGATATTCAGGTTGATTGCGCTTTGCAATGGACCAATGCGTATAATGAAAGCATGCTCTGCTTTACCAATAACGTTCCGCAAAAAGACGGTGGTACCCACTTGGCCGGTTTCCGCGGTGCTTTGACCCGCACATTGAATAACTATGTCGTTGAAAACGGCTTGCTGAAAAAAGACAAAGTCCAGCTTTCCGGCGATGATATGCGTGAAGGCTTGAGCTGTGTTTTGTCGGTAAAAGTCCCTGATCCGAAGTTTTCTTCCCAAACCAAAGAAAAACTGGTTTCTTCCGAAGTCCGTCCGGTTGTCGAAAGCGTTATCGGCGACAAACTGAAAGAATGGCTGGATGAACATCCGGCGGAAGCGCGCATTATTGTCGGCAAAATCGTTGAAGCGGCAACCGCGCGCGAAGCAGCCCGCAAGGCGCGTGAATTAACCCGCCGCAAAGGTGTGCTTGATGTGGCCTCCTTACCCGGAAAACTGGCTGATTGTCAGGAAAAAGATCCGGCATTGTCTGAAGTCTTTATCGTCGAGGGAGATTCCGCAGGCGGTTCGGCAAAACAAGGGCGTCACCGCAAAAATCAGGCGATTATGCCTTTGCGCGGTAAAATCCTGAATGTTGAGCGCGCCCGTTTTGACAAGATGTTGAACTCTGCCGAAATCGGCACGATTATTACCGCTTTGGGAACAGGTATCGGCCGTGATGACTTCAATGCCGACAAATGCCGTTACCACAAAATCATTCTTATGGCCGATGCCGACGTCGACGGTAGCCACATTCGTACCCTGTTGTTGACTTTCTTCTATCGCCAGATGCCGGAATTAATCGAGCGCGGCTATGTTTATATTGCCCAGCCGCCTTTGTTTAAGGTTAAGAAAGGCAGCTCGATTTTGTATCTGAAAAACGAGCATGAAATGGAAGATTATCTGATTCGCGGCGGCTGCGATGATGCCGTTTTGGTTCGTACCGGCGGCGAGCAGATTGTCGGGCAGGATTTGATTGATTTGGTTGAACGCAACCGCAAAGCCGGAAGCCTGTTGTCTAACCTGAGCAAGAATGTTCCTGAAAAAATCATTGAACAAATGGCAATTTTCGGCCTCTTTGATGAAAAACTCTACAATGACATTCCTGCATTGAAAGCCGAACTTGAAAAATTGGTTAAGCGTCTGGATAATCTGGAAGCCGAATATGATCGCGGCTGGCAGGCGGATGTTCTCGGCAACGGTTCGATTTCTTTCCACCGCACGTTGCGCAGCGTCAAAGAAGAATATATTGTTGATAATACCATTTTGGAAAGCCTTGAGGCTAAAACTTTGAATGAAATGCGTGCGCTTCTGCACGAAAACTTTGCAGAAACCAGCCAGTTTGTTTCTAAAAACGGCATGGAAAAGAAAATTACCGGTCCTGTCACTTTTGTTGACGCCGTTGTATCTGCCGGCAAAAAAGGCATCAGCATTCAGCGCTATAAAGGATTGGGCGAGATGAATCCCGAACAGCTCTGGGAAACGACGCTTGATCCGGAAGCCCGTTCTTTGCTGCAGGTTAAAATTGACCATATGGACGAAGCTGACGAGGTCTTCTCAACGCTTATGGGCGATGTGGTCGAACCCCGTAAAGAATTTATTCAGGACAATGCCTTGAATGTTGTGAATTTGGATATTTAATTCAATTCTAATGTTATGAATAACCCCCCGTAAGCAATCGCTTCGGGGGGTTTTATATTATTTTTATAAACTGCTGCAGAAAAAAATATTATCGTGACATAAGAAATAGGGAATTTTTGAATTTCCGATGCCGATGCCATTAATATCGAAATAGCTTACATAAGCTACATTATCATCTTTTTCAAAAAGCGGATAATGAGTTTGCAATGGTAAAATATTATAGCCGAAAACCTGAAGCATATCTGCTGTCTTCTTATAAGCATCAATATTTTTTCTTAAAATAGCAAGAGTTTTTCTGTTCATGGGCAGCGCTTTGGGATGCAGTGTCCGTCCGAAAGCAAAAACATCATTTGATGACAGAATATTGTTTCGGTCGCTTTTGCATAGCCCTCGGGCATAAAAAACCGTTTTATCCATAACGATGCCGATAAGCTCGCCCTGATTATGCTTGATTTGATTGGTAATCGTTTCTATGCCGCCTTTAGCAAAAATCAAGTCAAACGGCGACACCCCCGAAATCCGTTCCAAGTATTCCCGCACTTGGGCGACGGACGGCTGGCAGGCGTCAAAAACGCGGAAAATTTCTTGTGTTTCCATATAATAATTATTTTTTTAATTTGACATATATTTACTTATAACCGGCTAAAAGGTATGCTTATATGCAATACTTGTCAAGAAGTTTAGAAATCAAAGCTTTAAGGCGGGCGGAAGTTGCAATCGCTTGAAAGCTTGCGCTTGGTAGCGTTTGATAATCCATTCTGCCGTAACCGCGTCATAACCTTCTGCGACAATTTCCGGCAAGCTGCGCTTTTCATCAATATAAAGGCGTAAAATTTTATCAAGAAGCGCGTATGGCGGCAAGCTGTCTTCATCCTTTTGTTCGGGAGCAAGTTCGGCGCTCGGCGCGCGGGAAATAACCTCAGGCGGTAAAACGGGATTAAGGGCATTGCGCCATTTGGCCAATTCAAAAATTTCGCTTTTGTAAAGGCCGGCAATCGGTGCCAATCCGCCGCAGGTATCGCCGTAAAGCGTGCAATAGCCCATAGCTGTTTCGGACTTGTTGCCGCAAGCCAGAACCAGCGCGCCGAATTGGTTGGAATAGGCCATAAGCGTTTTGCCCCGCTCTCTGGCTTGCAGGTTTTCCATAACAATATTTTTCGGCTCTTGTTTGAAAACTTGCCTCAAAAAAGCCTGTTGATAATCAATGGTCGGCTGAATATCGATTTCCTGATAATCAAGTTTGTTCAGTTCGGAGATTTTTCTGGCAATATTTAAGCTTAAATCTGAAGTATGTTTGGTTTTCATCATCAGGGCATGAACATTGCCGCCGCCGAGGGCATCAGCCGCCAACACCGCGCAAATGGCGGAATCCAAACCGCCGGAAAGACCCAAGACAACGGTGTCAAACCCATTTTCACGGCAAAAATTTTGCAAACCGGATTTTAGTTTTTCCCAAATTTTTTGCATTATGCCAATCCTTTCTGTTGTTGTGAAAATTCTTCAATCATTTCATGAATGGCTTTCGGAACAAAATTGCGCCAGCGTTCGTCGCCGATTTTTATCATGTCGCGGACCATTGAGCCGGAAACATACGGAAAGCTGTAATCAACGCGGTTTTCAATCACAATATTGGCAAAATCTTTGCGAAACCATTGTGCATCGTAGGCGCTGCCGGCGTAATAAACGTCCGGCCGGATGATGTCCGGCATTGATTCTTTGATAAAATCCAAAACAAAAGAAGACCATTCCGTCGGATTGTTTATGTCAAAAATTCCGAGAATTTTAATGCGGGCGCTTTCTTCTTCGTTGAACATTTTTTGCAGCATGGCTTTGCGCTGAGTGTAGCTGTAGGGATTTCTTTCCGTTCCCTGTTCTTGGACAGAACCGAGGATAATGGTTATTTTTTCGCATTCGAAAAGCATGCGGCGAATAAGTTTTTCGTGACCGATATGCGGCGGCTGGGCGCGCATAACGACCAGTCCTGATTGATATTTTTTTTGTTCCATGCCATGCCTCCTTAATTTATGAAAAAAATTATAGAACTGCCGCTGACATATTGCAAATACAATTTATGTTGACTATTTAAAGCTGCATGTTCTAAACTTAAAAAAATTTTTCAGGAAACATCAAATGAGCCGTAAATTTTATCTTAGTTTTTTATTCTCAGCCCTTTTGGCTTTTCCGCTGCAAGCCGGAGAATGGGAATATGACGCCTCGGGCAGCGTCACCGGATTATACGGCTATGCCGATACTGAAAGCCATCATCACGGAACCGGAGACGCAGATTTGGCCGTTTATGCGAAATATGTGTTTAATAATGAATATGAAGCCGGAATTTATGCCGATTTTATGTTCGGCGTCAATCATGAACTTGAAGACTATAACCAAGGAAAATGGGGCGAGGAGATTTATGGCATAATGGACAGTCCGTACGGGCGCCTGATGCTCGGGCAGACATGGAACGTTGCTGCCCAGTTTCATGGCGGAGTGCCGACGGTCGGCCCTTTGGGCGTAGAAAACAGCGATATTGTTGATTTTATAGCTAATCCGAACTGGAAACGCAAAAATCATTATGCCCGCTTTGCAACGTTAAATACGACTTATATTAATACGGACGGCGTTGCGCCGAAAATTTCTTATATTTCGCCGGAATATTATAATACGATGCTCGGTTTGACCTATGTGCCGGAAACTTATAACCGCCGCGGTCTGGTTAATAAAGACGCGCCATATTATGACAAAGGCGGATATATTGTCAGCTTGTATAACAGTGTGGACTTGGATTTTGTCACAATCAGCAGTTCTTTGGGCTATGCGGATTTTATTGATAATGATCAGGAATATTCGGCGTCTTTGGCCTTATCTCGCGGCAACTGGACATTAGGCGGCGGCTGGCGCAGAACCAATGCCGATTCAAAAAATCCGGTTAACCGTAAAGTTTCGGACAACACGCCGGAATGGTTTGACGGTTACCGCGACGGTTATGCCTGGGACATCGGGTTGGGGTATGAATTCGGCCCGTATAAAGCCGGTTTGTCTTACTTTAAGTCAAAAGCTTCCCGCAGCGATAATGAAAACGAAATCGTGATGTTCTCCAACCAATATCAGGTCAATAAAAACTTAGATGTTTATTTAGCGGCTGCCCATGTTGACTTTAACGGGGCAAATGCTAACCTTGAAGAAAATAACAAAGGTTATGCGTTTGTAACCGGATTAAGTCTGAAATTCTAAGAAAGTTTTTATAATGCCGAATATCTTGTTTTTGTCGTCAGATTCCGATTTTGCAGCAGATTTAAGCGAGCAGATAAGTCTTTATGCCAAAGATTTTGTTATTTTGAATCATGATGATGCCGGCCTGATAGATATGATAATTTTAGACGAACAGGCGGATAAACTTGAAGAGTTGCGCCTTAACCATCCGCGGACACCGGTAATTTTGCTGCAAAAATCCGGAGATGAACGGGTTGGAAGTACCGCCTTAAATAATGTTGTGTTCAAACCTTTGTCTTTGGACAAGCTCTTAAATCAAATAAAATCCGGCATCAATCTTCTTGAAAATACCGAAGACGGCTATTTGACCTTCAATAAATATATTGTCCGCCCGATAAAAAAAGACATTTATAACCAGCGAAATCAGGAAGTCGTTAAGTTGACGGAAAAAGAAGTTGCAATCATCAAATATCTGTATAGATGCCGTGACCGCATCGTAACCAAAAACGAGCTGTTACAGGAAGTTTGGGGATACAGCCCCGATGTCAGCACCCACACGATTGAAACGCATATTTACCGCCTGCGTCAAAAAGTTGAGCATGAAGATGCCGAAGCCCAGCTCATTCTGACGGAAGACGGCGGCTATCGTTTGAAAATATGTTAAATTTGCCAATTAATAAAAATCCGTCAGAAAACTGACGGATTTTTTGTTTTATCTTTTTTCGATTTCTACCACGACTGGCACATGGTCTGACGGGCGTTCCCAGGTCCGTGTGTCCCGCAATATGCGATAGGATTTAATTCTTTCTTTCAGGTTTGGCGTGACCCAGATATGATCAAGCCGGCGCCCTTTGTTATTTGTTTGCCAGTTGGGATTGCGGTAACTCCACCATGAATAAATTTTTTCCGGTTCAGGGTAAAATTCACGGGCAACATCAACAAAATCGAGCGAGGCTTTGAGCCTGTTCAAGCGTTCGACTTCAACCGGCGTGTGCGAAACGATTTTTTGCATTTGCTTGTGGTTCCAAACGTCATTTTCATAAGGTGCCACGTTAAAATCGCCGCAGAGCAGCATTTTTTTGTTGCCCAGCTCAGAGCGGTGCTGCTCAAAATATTCCGATATATCATCCATAAAAGTCAGTTTATGGGCAAAAGAGAGATTCTCTATCGGGTCGGGAATATCGCCGCCGGCAGGAATGTAAATATTATTGACTTCAATATCGTCAAAAACCAGCGCTTTAATATGCCGCGCGTCTTTTTTGCCGACCCAGTCCATGCGGCAGGAACCGTCTAAACCGCATTTCCCCAAAATCGCTACGCCGTTATAACCGGGCATGCTGTAAAGGGCAATGTTCGGATACCCCATGGCTCTGATCTCATCAAACGGGAAGTCTTCTTCTTTAGCCTTAACTTCCTGCAAGCAGATAATGTCGGGATTTTCCAGATCAATCAGCCGTTGCAGATGTTCCAAACGGATTCGTATGGAATTAACGTTCCATGTTGCAAGTTTAAATGTCGTCATTTATTTCTTGTTTTTATAGTTAAGCGGGCTTTTTTTGTCTTTTTTGAACTTAAACAAATCGCCGTTCAGGCTCTGGTCTTTTAACGTATTGTAAATTGAAACGGTAACCTCGACAGATTGCGGGTCAACGATTTTCCATTGCTTGAGTTCAAACGGGTCTTTTTCAAAAGTGAGCGTAATCGGGCTTATATCCGGTTTTTTAGGATATTCGAGGGTAGCGACCATAATGCCGCTGTCTGAATAGAAATCGCTGATTTTAAGGTTTTTGCCGTCAATTTTCAAATCATTGGCCAAAATCAAAGTTGCCGGAATGTCATCATAATCAATATGCGTTACTTGGTCGAGTTCTTTGTCGTTATAAACGATAAAACTGCCGTCTCCGACGATTAAGACGGATGTCGGGTCATTGTACTCCATGCGGATTTTGTTCGGTTTGGCAATATAGATTTTTCCCTCTGCCGAACCGCCGTTGCTGGCTGTCTGGACAAAGGTGGCTGAAAGGGTTTTGATATTATTAAGATAATCTTCTATTTGCTTTGTTTCGGCAGCTGTCGGAGCGGCAGCCAAAGCGTTCCAGCTCAAACTTATTAATCCTAAAGCCAAACTAAGTAGTTTTTTCATATGTATCGTCTCCGGAAAATCACGTTGATTTTATTTATAAACCAAATAAATAAATTAGTAAAAGCTTTAAATAAAATAATCCCTCTGCAGCAGATTCCAGCAGAGGGACGAAAAGTTTTTTATTTTATTGGCGGCGGCCGCATCCGCATCCGGATTTAGAAGAGTTTTCGCGGGAAGAAGTTTCTTTTGATGAATTTTCAGATGAAGAGCTTTCGGCTTTCATGCTTTCTGTTTTACAAGACATAATGTTTCTCCTTAAATTTTGATACCAGTTACGGATTATCCGTACCTTTTAACATTTAATCGGTAAAAACCGGAAAGCAACCGGCATATAACCGAATTAAAACCAATGGATATAAAAAACCGCTGACCTGAGCCAGCGGTTTCATTACGGCAGAAACTATTTCTTTTTAGAGCCTTTGGTTGTTTTGGATGTAGAAGATTTTCTGCCTGTTGTAGAACGGGCTGCTTCGGCTCTCATGTTTTCGATTTCTGAACTTGACATAGTTTTTCTCCTTAAATTTATTGTTAATGTCGGGAGCTTGTCTCCCGTAGACACAATAGATTTAATCTTCAATCAGCCGCTCTCAATAGAACATTAAGCCAGTTATGCTAAATATCTAATCTGCTTTGAATTCTGCTTAAACTTTTATTTTATAAAACTCAGCTGTTGCGGGATTTGAATATGCCGTTTTCAAATCCTTGAATTTCAGGGTTTATCTCGGCCATTTCCAAGCGTTTTTCACAAATTGCGGCATATTCCTTTTCCCGTTCAATGCCGATATAATTGCGACCGAGTTTTTTCGCTGTAACAGAGGTTGTTCCTGACCCGACAAACGGATCTAAAACGACGTCGCCTTTGTTGCTGGAAGCCAGAATCAATTTGGCGATAAGCTTTTCCGGCTTTTGGGTCGGATGCGGCGTGTTTTCCGGCATAGACCAGAACGGAACGGAAATATCCGTCCATATGTTTGACGGGTGGGTCAGACGAAACTTGCTTTGTCCGTCATCAATCCAGTCCTTTGGTTTGCCGCTGCTGTCGCGATAAGGCGCAATAACCGGCCGCTGGACTTTAACGGCGTCTAAGTTAAATGTATAATCTTTGCTTTTGGTAAAAAACCAAATGTCTTCAAGGCAGTTTTTCCAATTGTTCTGCGCGCCGCGCCCTTTTTCCCGCTCCCAGGAAATTCTGTTTTGCAGCAAAAAATATTTTCCGGCAATCTCCGGAATGGCAATAGAGGTTTTCCAATCGGAACAAATATAAATGCTGGCATTACCTTTGAGCAGGCGGACTGTTTTTTTCAGCCATTTATCCAGCCATACCTTATAGTCATCCAGCCCCATTTCTTTGAATATTGTTCCGGCAAAATTTTTTGTAAGGTTGTACGGCGGGTCGACAATCAGCAAATCAACGGAATTTGCCGGCAGAAAATCAAGCGCTTTAAAAGCATCTTGGCAAATTGTTTTGTTTAAGACTTGAGACAAATCAACCAAGGCAGAAAGTTTTATCGTTTTTTTTGCATATTGCCCGATTTCTTTTGCCGTCAGTTCAATCGTTTTATTGCGGGGGGCTTTGTTTTTCATTATCAGCCGGTTCAGGCTTATTCTTCGCCGAATTTATTGTTAACCAAATCTGAAATGGCTTTGAGGGCTTCTTGCGCCTGATTGCCGCTGCAGCTGACTTTGATTGTTGTGCCTTTGGCTGCGGCCAGCATCATCAATCCCATAATGGAACAACCGCTGACGGTTTGTCCGATTCGTTCAACTTCAATCTCGCAGTCAAACGGAGCGGCCGTTTTAACAAAAGCGGCGGCGGCACGGGCATGTAAACCTTTTTTATTTTGAATTTCAAGTTCTGCGGAAATTTTTTCGTTACTCATTTTTTTACATTCCCAATAATTGTGATGCGACGTTAATATATTTTTTTCCGGCTTCCTGAGCGCCTTCGACCGTATCCTTCAGGTTCTTTTCTTTGCGCAGGGAGGCAATTTTAATCAGCATGGGCAAATTCATGCCAGCCAGAATTTCGACATTGGCACGTGACATGATAGAAATTGCCAAATTGGAAGGTGTGCCGCCGAACATGTCCGTCAAAACAACGACGCCGCTGCCGGAATCTGCTTTTCCGACTTTTTCTAGAATTTCCGCGCGGCGCACTTCCATATCATCTTCCGGGCCGATGCAGACCGCTTCAATCTGATCCTGTTTGCCGACAACATGCTGCATGGCAGAAACAAATTCTACTGCCAGATTGCCGTGAGTAACCAAAACCAATCCTATCATTTTTTTATCCTTTTGCTTATTTGCCGCAGGCCCAAGATTTTATTGCGCCGAAACTCTTGAGAACTTCGTCTTTGCTTTTGGCTTTAACCAATTCGTCAGCTCTGGTCTGGCGCCCTTCAAAAACAATTTCTTCCACATTTTCGACCGGAACGGCATAAACGCGTTCAACGGTTTTGCCTTTGAGTTCGACAATCATTAAAAATTCGGCTTCGGCCAGAGGCTCTCTTGTGTCTTTGTCAATATTATCAAGTTTAACGGCCAAACGCCCGTCGCGTTTTAACAAGGCGGTTTTCTTTCCGTCAAATTCCAAAACAGGATTGAGCGGCGCGCCTTCGCGGGCATCAATAAAAATTGCCAGTTCGCCGTATTTGTTTTCAATAATCTCAAAGAAGTCCTGTTTTTCAATCAGGGTATAGTACTGTGTTTCCATTGTTTTGCCTTACATCTTGAGTCAAAATTAAAAATATGATATTACAATATCAGTATTGTGTCAATTTTGAGTTAACAAGAAGCATTATTCATATGGAAAAAACGGCGTATAAATTTGTTTGGCATTATATAAAAATTTTTAAATGGTTTTTAATTGCTATCGGCGTTCTGCTGGTAACCGGCCAGACTTGCCGACAGTTTGTTCCGTATTATTTTTCCAGACTGTATGATGCGGTTTCCACTTTTTCTGACAAACCTGAAGCTTGGCAGGGGATTCTGTTCTGTATCCTTATGGCATTTGTTTTACAGTTTGTCGGGCAAATTATTGCCAACAGCAACTTTTTTATCATGGCGCGCATTATTCCCCAGCTCAGGACTTTGGTTATCCGCGATGTTTTTGATTATGTAAACAAGCATTCGATTGCTTTTTTTACCGAAGAAATGGCCGGCAATATTTCAAATAAAGTCCAGCAGCTGCAAAACGGCGTTTGCAATTTGGTCGAGCGCAGTATGGATGCCGCTTGGGGTTTCGGTTATGTGATTGTCGGTTTGGTTGTGCTGAGTTCCGTCAGCATTTGGCTGACGCCCGTATTTGTATTGTGGGGAACTTTGGTAATCTTTTTAGGATTTTATTTGGGAAAAAAAGTCAATCGTTTGTCAAAAGCAACCGGAGATGAGCAGAGCCGCGCCAATGGGATGATTGTCGATTCTATTGCTAATTACAGTGAAATTAAAAGTTTTGCCAATTTCCGCTTCGAGCGGCTGAATTTGTTGAAAGCGCTGCGTCTGCTGCGCAAAACCGAAAGCAAAGAACAGTTCGGGCAAGGGCGGGTCATTCTCATTCAGCACACGACGGTTGTTTTCTCCTTTTTCGCGTTTATGCTGTATAGCGTCTGGCTTTTTTCAAAAGGCATTTTATCTGCGGCGGATTTCATTTTTGTTAATACGCTGTTTATGACTATGGGCGGAACCATTTTCAATATTACTTGGTCTTATAATAATCTGTTGCGCGTTTTCGGCAAGATAACGTCTGCTTTGGAAACCTTAGCCGTTGAGCCGGAAATTGTCGATTCTCCGAAAGCAAAGAGTCTTTCTTTCCGCAATGCGGAAATAACCTTTGAGAATGTCGGTTTTGCTTACAAAAACCGTAATCGTATTTTCAGCGATTTGAATTTGACAATCCGTGCCGGCGAAAAAATCGGTCTGGTCGGTTCTTCCGGCGGCGGAAAATCGACTTTCATCAAATTGTTGGCACGTTATTTTGACGTGACGGACGGGGCGATTAAGATTAACGGAACCGATATTCGCGAGATGAAGCAGGATTCTCTGCATAAGGCAATCGCGACCATTCCGCAAGACGTTTGCTTATTTAACCGGTCGTTATATGAAAATATCCGTTACGGCCGCACTTCGGCAACCGAAAAGGAAATTTATGCCGCAGCCAAAAAAGCGGCCGCAGACGAGTTTATCTGCAAATTTCCCGATGCTTACCAAACGAGGGTGGGTGATCGCGGCGTTGTTTTGTCCGGCGGCGAACGCCAAAGGATAGCTATTGCGCGGGCAATATTAAAGGACGCGCCGATTCTTGTGTTTGACGAAGCAACTTCTGCATTGGACAGCAAGAGCGAAAAACATATTCAAAAATCTTTGAGCAATTTAATGAAAAACAAAACGGTCATTGCTATAGCGCACCGCCTGTCTACTCTGCGCGAGATGGACAGGATTCTGGTTTTTGACAAAGGGCAAATTGTCGAGCAGGGAACGCACGCCTCTTTGCTGCGTAAAAAGGGTGTTTACTACAAATTGTATAACATGCAGGCAGACGGTTTTGTCGGCATAAATAAAGATAAATCCTAAATATTGAATTTATCCTTTTTTTCTGGTATACTGCTGCCAATTCACGTATTTTTAATCCTTAATTTTTTTGTTATGAAAAGAAAAAATGAAACCTTGAGGCAGATTGTTCAACTTATGGATATGCAAAATCTGTCTCTGAGTGATGTCGAAAATTTTAAAAAAGGGTATTATCGCAATGTGGCTCGCCGTTGGCTGTGTACAAGGCATCAGCCGGGCTGGTTTATCAATAATGACGGAGCTTCGGCAGACAATTTGGAAGAGCTTGATATTCATGATCCCGAATTTGAACATTTCGGCATCTGGCTGAACGACGATATTATCGTATCTTCTCGGATTATGTACGAGCTTGGCAGTTATGCTGAGGCTGAAAAATTTATTTCGGGAACATCGCTGGGGCCGTTTTATTTTCGTCTGCCCTCAAGGGAAGAGCAATATCTTCTGCCCGGACAATTGCAAGTCGTTTCGGATGCGCTGGTGCGTTGCGGACTCTCGGAAATTCCCGAAGGGATTTTTTGGGCGGCAGATAAGATACAGCATGACGGGAAGGATTTGTATTCTGTCTATAACGCAAAGAAAAACCTCGCGGTTTACAGCGAACCGGATGAAAAGCATCTGGGACTGTACATTCTCAACGTTGGTTGAAATAACTCAATCAAATAAAAGAGCCTGACCTTGGGTCACGGCTCTTTTATTTTTATTCAACTTTATTATTTTTAACTTCAAAAAACATAGCGCTGTTTTTTAGAGAGGCAAATAACTCGGGATTCGTTGACGTAATCCAGGCCTGAACTTTTAAATCCCTGATTTTTTCAATCAATGCTTCGCGTTTAAGATCGTCCAAATGTGCAACAACCTCGTCAAGCAGCATAACCGGCGCAAAGCCCTGATGCAGGGTTTGCGATTTGGTTTGCGCCAAAATAATGCTGACCAGCAGAGACTTTTGCTCGCCGGTGGAGCAGAGTTCCGCCGGCATATGTTTTTTGCGGTAATAAACCTTAAAATCAGTTCTGTTAACACCGTCGATATTCTCGTTAAACAACACGTTTTTACGTTGTTCTTTCAGGCGGTTTTTATAAAAGTCTTCAACTTCGATTGCTGGCATTTTATCCAGCATTTTTTCAATTAAACCGTCAAGTTCTAACATCACGCTCGGAAAAACGTCGTCCGGCTCATGCTCAATAAATGTGTTGAGTTTGGCAATCTGCTCGCGGCGGGCGGCTGCAATGGCAACACCCAGAGAAGCCATATTTTCTTCCAGAGGCAAAAGCCAGTGGTTGTCTTTAGAACCGTTCTTCAAAAGCTGATACCACTCGCGGTAAAGGTGTTCGAAATTAGCCGTTCGTTTGGCGTGTTCAACATCAAAAGCATAAACCAGCCGGTCAAGAAAGCTGCGCCTTGGCTGAGAGCCGCCGCGAAACAGCCGGTCCATTTGAGGAGTCAGCCAAACGGCAGAAATATATTTTCCGAGTTCAGACTGGGAAGAAATTTTGCTGCCGTCAATTTTAACGATTCTTCGCTCGAAACTGCGAATATCATTTTCGTTGGTTTCTCTGGCAGATTTTTCAACCGCCGTCCCGATTTCAAATTCTTCGCCGCCTTTTTGAATCGTTGAGGAGACGGCCCAACTCGTATTTGATATTTCGGTCGGGGCATATTCGTCGCTGACCAAAGCCGGCGTAATGCGGCGGATATCGGCAAGCCTTGCGGCTCTCAATCCTCTGCCGGGCGTTAAAAAAGAAATCGCCTCTAAAATATTGGTCTTGCCGCTGCCGTTTTCGCCGGTAATGACAATCGGGCTGAGTTCGGCATTTATGCGTAAAAACTGATAATTCCTAAAATCAGTTAAAGTCAGACGCGTAACGCCTGACTTTATGCTGTTGTTAACCTGTAGATTTAAGGCTAAATTATCCATTTTTATTCCGGCTTAAACTCTCATCGGCATCAAAACATAAATAGCGCTGGAGTCTGTTGTATCATGAATAACGGAAGGAGATGAAGCATCTGCAAAAGAAATGCGGACGGTATCGCCTTTAACTTCATTCAAAATATCTAACAGGTAACGGAAGTTGTACCCGATTTCAACCGATTCGCCCTCATATTTTGCTTCCAGTTCTTCTTGAGCGGAACCTAAATCAGGGCTGGACGTCGTAATCGTTACTTTGGCGGTGCCCGTAATCATTTTAATGGCGCGGGTTCTTTCGGCAACAACGGAAACGCGGTCAACGGCAGAAGAAAGCTCTTTAACGCCGAGTTCCAAATTCTTGTCATTATCTGTCGGGATAACGCGTTCATAATCAGGATAAGTGCCGTCAATGAGTTTTGAGGTCAGCGTAATATCTTCAAAAGCAAAACGGACTTTGTTTTCAGACATCGAAACCGTAATATGGTCCGCATTGTTGTCGTCCAGCAATTTGCGGATTTCGGTAATCGTTTTGCGCGGAACAATTACGCCGGCCAAATCTTCAGCGCCTTTCGGCAGGGGGGATTCGACACAGGCCAAACGGTGTCCGTCAGTTGCAACCACGCGCAAAACTTTGGCATCGCCTTCTTTTTTCGCGTGCATATAAACGCCGTTCAGATAATAACGGGTTTCTTCTGTTGAAACGGCAAATTTCGTACGGTCAATAACATCTTTAAGTTCTTCTTTTTCCATAACGAAATTAACAGGAAGCTTGTCGCCGGAAATGACCGGGAAGTCTTCAACGCCGATTGTCGACAATGAAAATTTGGAACGACCGGAAGCGATAGTCAGTTGGCCTTTTTCGTCAGGAAAAGTAATTTCAACGTCAGAACCGTCGGAAAGCTTGCGGACAATGTCGTATAACATATGTGCCGGAGCAGTGGTTGCGCCGGTCTCAATAGTTTTTGCGTCGACGATTTCTGTGATTTCCGTATCCATATCGGTTGCTTTAAAGCTGATGCCGTCTTCCATGGCTTCGATTCTGACATTGGACAAGACCGGAATAGTGTTTCTTTTTTCAACAATGCTCTGTACATGGCTCAGAGTTTTCAAAAGATTTGCACGTTCAATTGTAAATTTCATTTTTTTATACCATCAAATTAAATTATATCTGTTCCGTATCATAGCATAAACTTATAAAATCAGAAGATAAAACAACGATTCGTCAACAGCTTTTTCGGTGAAAAGGATTGCTTTTCATATAAAAAAATCTCCCGAATAACATTCGGGAGATTTTTAAGCTGATTGAGAAAATTAACCTTCGAGAACTCTTCTCAAAGCATCAACATCCTCTGCCAAACCGGTATCTTCCACGATCAGTTCTTCAACCTTGCGGACGGCATGCATAACCGTTGTGTGGTCACGGTCAAATTTACGTCCGATTTCCGGTAAAGAACGGGAGGTTAACTGTTTGGCCAAATACATTGCAATCTGGCGCGGGCGAGCAACGGTGCGGGCGCGGCGGGAAGACTGCATTTCTTTAACCGAAATATTGAAATGTTCAGCCACTTTTTTCTGAATCTCGTCAATCGTCGTGCGTTTGTCATAAGAGCGCAGCATATCTTTCAAAACATCCTGAGTCATATCCAACGTAATCTCTTTGTCTGAAAGCAGCTGTGAATGGGCAATTACGCGGCGGAGAGCGCCTTCAAGCTCGCGAATGTTCGAACTTATTTTCTGAGCTAAAAATTCAGAAACTTTAGTCGGTAGTTCAACGCCGAGCTGGCGAGCTTTGTTTTCAAGGATTCCGATGCGCAAATCAAAATCTGTCGGGTGGATGTCTGCCACCAGTCCGCAACCGAGGCGGGATTTCAGGCGGTTTTCGATTCCTTCCAGATCTGCCGGAGATTTGTCTGCGGAAATGATAATCTGACGCCCTTCTTCAATCAAAGAATTAAAGGTGTAGAAGAATTCTTCCTGAGTTGTATCTTTGCCGCCCATGAATTGAACGTCATCAACCATCAAAACATCAACGGAACGGAACTGCTCTTTGAACGCGGTTGTATCTTTATAACGGAGAGCGCGAACAAATTTGTACATAAACTTTTCAGCGGAAAGATAAACAATATTGCGGGTCGGGTCCTGCTGCTTGATGTGCCAGGCAATTGCATGCATCAGGTGTGTTTTGCCCAAGCCGACGCCGGAGTATAAGAACAGCGGGTTGAAAGAAACATTGCGGGATTCGGCGACCTTACGCGCTGCGGCATATGCAAATTCATTAGTTTTGCCGACAACAAAATTGTCAAACGTGAACTGCGGATTTAACGGAACCGATAAGGGGTCGTTATTCGAAAAGGTTTCATTGATATTGGCGGCCAGAGAATTGGCTCCAGACTGATAAATATTGCTCGGAGCCGGAGTCGAGGTAATCTTTTTTAAAAGAGAACGGCAGGTCGGGTTGTATAAGCCTTTTGCTTCATCATTAACGGCTTGAACGACAAAGTTGACGCTCTTAATTTCAGGATTCTTCTTTTCCCAGATTTTATGAATGCGGTCGCTGTAATGAGTGATAACCCAGTTTCTCATGAAACGTGTCGGAACGCAGATATTCATGACGCCGTCATTGAAAGAACCCAGCGTCAGCGGTTTCAACCAGCTGTCAAAAGCGGTTTCGCCGACTTCAACTTTTAATTGGCTGCAAATCTGTCCCCATTGGTCGTGAACAGAATTTTCGTTGTTTATTGCTTCTTCAGCCATCTTCTCTCCCCATTCATTTTCATTAATACTCAATAATTAATAACAACTCTAATCCCGGCCTTTGCTGCCGCTGATAAAATGTCTCGGCTGCGGAAAAGGCTCAGCAGACATTTTACTTTGGCTGCAGAATTGTTTTCTCCCTAAAAACGCTTCTGCTTGCAGGCCTGAACTCTCGAAACTTCTGTTTTTGAGTCCTTGCCGGGTTACTATAATTATTTATTCCCTGTTCGGGGTAAAATAATTAAAGAATGATTGTCCGTTAAAGGTAAAGTTTATGCTTTATTTTCTTAAAACCGGATTCTTCCGTAATCGGAAAAACACCCTCGAAATCAAATTTTTTAAGTCTCTGATAAAAGTCCCGTTTGAGGCTTCGGATAACTAAAAAATATTTTTCGTGTTTTAATTTTAAAGCTTGCCTGCTTTAACTTTCGAACAAATCGTGTTCTCAAAAAGTGATTCGGATATTAAAGGCAAAAAAAATAATTACAACAGAACATTTCAAGAACATTGCAATTATATTGCTTGACATAGATTTTTTACAGAGTCGCGCAGATTCCTTAGTTTTACGCATAAAAAAACACAAACCGAAATACCTCATATGATTAAAGAGGCATTAGGTTTGTGTTCTGATTTTATCTTAAAAAATAAAGCTTAGAGAGCTTTAATTTTTTTAGAAAGGCGCGAAACGGTACGAGCAGCTGTATTGAGGTGGAAAACGCCTTTGCGGACGGCTACCATCAATTCAGATTCTGCAACTCTGAAAGCTTCCTGAGCCTGTTCTTTATTTTTGTCAGCAATCAAAGCTTCAACCTTTTTAACAAAAGTGCGGACTCTGCTGCGGCGAGCGCCATTGATAACGGCTCTTTTATTGTTGCGGTTAATTCTTGTTTTTGCCGATTTATGATTGGCCATATCTCTTTATCCTGTTCTTAAAAAGTTATTACAATTCAATTTTTGTAATGTGTTATAAACTCTAAACCCTTGCTTAGTCAATAATTATTTTTGCCAAAACGGCTAAAATATTGTTATTTGCCGCGTTTTTCGATAAAACGCTCGAGGGATTCCTTGAAACCGTTGGTTCCCAAACAGATTTTACAGTTTTTGTTTTCATAATCAATGCCGGATTCTAAACCGGTGTTAAACGATTGCTTGATGGCATCTTTTGCCAGCATAATCGCATAACGCGGCAAAGCGGCGATTCTCATAGCCGTTTTCAGGCTTTCGTCAAACAAATCCGGCAAAGCGACAATACGCGAAGCGATTCCGCAGGCCACGGCTTCTTCAGCGTTCAATGCGCGGCCTGTCAAAACCATTTCCATAGTTTTTGATTTGCCGATGGTTTTGGTTAACCGCTGAGTCGCGCCAAATCCGGGGATGACGCCGAGGCTGATTTCCGGTTGTCCGAAACGGGCGTTGTCCGCAACGAGGATAATGTCACATGTCAAAGCCAACTCGCAGCCGATTCCCAAAGCATATCCGGCAACAGCGGCAATAATCGGCTTGCGGCAGTCGTCAATTTGTTTAAAATATTTATAGGTGTTGTCCAAAGCTTCAATCGGATTAATGCTTACTTTTGCCTGCAGTTCCTTAATGTCGATTCCGGCGGCAAATGCTTTATCGCTGCCTTTGATGACTATTGCGGCAATCGTTTCGTCCTGCTCATAAAGCCGCACTTGTTCGGACACTTCCTGCAACATGGATTCGCAAATTGCGTTAAGCGCTTTGGGGCGGTTCAAAGTAATGATGCCGACAGCTCCTCTTGTTTCTGCCAAAATGTTTGTATATTCCATAACTAATCCTGTCAAAGTTTGCTTTTAACGGTGATTCTGACCATCAGCGGCTTAACCGATTCTCTGGCAATGTCCAGAATTTCGCCGTCACGATAAAAACTCAAAGTATTGTCTCTTTTGCCCTGATAAGACCACCCCATTTGCGGCAGGGTCTCCATATAAAATTTTTCAACTTTAGCAAAGCCCATTTTGCTGCTGGTCAGATAAGCTTCGACAAGGCGGCTTTCTTCGTTGCCGAAAGAAATATTGTCTTTCTGAACCTGCTGCATCCCTTTAAGCAGAGGTACATCCTCAAGGCCTTCT
Source organism: uncultured Alphaproteobacteria bacterium (assembly GCA_949493535.1). Classification (GTDB taxonomy): domain Bacteria; phylum Pseudomonadota; class Alphaproteobacteria; order RF32; family CAG-239; genus CAJLXD01. The sequence goes on along the minus strand of CASZWJ010000001.1, from coordinate 26,155 downwards.
ATAAAGGCGGCTTGAACCGGCGAGGCGAATATCAGGCCGATAATAAAGATATATGTAAAAAGCCGAAATTGAAATTTAAACATCTTTTTCTCACTTTTGTCTGACCGGGCAGAAAAACGTAGAGCGCCCGCCTAAAACGGTTTTGCGGATTCCGCCGGTCCGGTTGACATTACAATTGCAATGAGGACATTTTTGCCCCGTTTTGTTATAGACGCAATGCATATTTTGAAAATATCCAAGGCTTCCGTCCGGTTTCTGATAATCTTTCAAAGTCGAACCGCCGGCGGCAATCGCTTGTTTCAAAACGCTGATAACGCTTTCAATAAGTTTGCCGCATTCGCCGGCGGAAAGGCTTGCGGCCGTTCTGTCGGGTAGGATTCCGGCAAGATAAAGAGCTTCGGAAGCATAAATATTGCCGATTCCCGTAATAATATTTTGATCAAGCAAGGCAATTTTTATCGGAACTTTTTTATTTTTGAGTTTTTCAGCCAGATAAGCCGGCGTCAGATTTTCATCAAACGGTTCGATTCCCATTTTGCAAAAGAAACGGTGTTGTTCCAGATTCTCTGTGGAACAATAAGTAAACAAGCCAAATCGTCTGGCATCGTTGTAAACGATAACGCCGTTGCCGGTCTCAATGACAATATGGTCATGTTTGACAAGCGGCGGCATGGATTCGCTGATCTTCACCCGTCCGCTCATTCCCAAATGCCAGATAAGGCTGAGCCCGTTATCTAAAGAGATGATAATGTATTTTGCCCGCCGGCGGTATCGGATAATTCCGGCACCCTGAACTTTAGTTGCCAAATCATCGGGAATTTTTTCCCGCAGGTTCTTGTTGTTTATTGAAACCTTTATTATATTAGTTTTGCCGATAGATTTTTCTATGGCGGTTTTAATTGTTTCAACTTCGGGCAGTTCGGGCATATTAACCTCGGTCAGATTCTTTTTTAAAGGCATTATAAATGATAAATGGAATTTTACAATTTATAAAAAAAACAATTCTTGCAATAAAATTAGCGCGCCATAATGCCTTATGTGCCATTGCCGGCCTGAAAACGTTTAATGCCCAATTATGGATTGCCCGCCTGTTTATCAAAAAAAATGATTTGCCGTTGTCAGAAAATCTCCGCCGTTTTTTGCAAAAAGAAAATAACCTGTTTCTGAATGCTGCCGCAGATGAGATAACGGCACGTCCGGATATTGTCGGCAACAAGTGTTTTTATCTGTATTATTCCGAGCCGAGAATACTCCGCCGCGAAACTTTGTTCAAAACAACCGGTAATGCGAAAGAAAAAACTTTTTGGCTGAAATTGTTTGCAGAAATTGTCCGCCGTGATTATCCGCAGTTAAAAGAGCAATATAATTTCTTTTTGCGCCGTTTGGATATTTTGCAGGATATGCGCTTTTATGCTTCTGAACTGGAGGAATTGGAAAAGGCCGCAATGGGATATGCCTCGCCGAATGCCTTTGAAGTAGACTGGATTCGCAGCGGTAAAGACAAGCTGTACATGATTTTTGAGCAGGAATGCAGCCAGACAAATAAGCTGTCTCGTAAATCTCAGGAAGATTTTGCCGCTTTATTCGCATATTTGTTTTTTGAAAAAAATTGGTTCGTCTCAAGCTGGCAGGGGGTGGCCGTAATGCCGGACGGGCGCGTCGCATTGCCGGATTTTGATTTCTTATATCCGGTGACAGACGAATTTAAGGCTTTTGCAAAATCTTGGTTTAAAAATCAGGCAACGCCGGCTAATGACTTTGAATTTAAGCTTGCTAGGGCATTCAAATTGCTTCAGGCATATTGTCCGGCAATAGATGTTGCCGCTGTTTGGCAAAATTATCTTGATGCGCCAAATTCAACTTATAAAGCGGTGCCGGCTCAAATCCAGCTTTTGCATGATTTGCAGCGTCACGGTGTCGTGGTTAAAACCGATTCCGGAATAGCTTTTGACAAAGCGGAAGATTTATCTTATCTGCTCGATTCCCGCCGCCATAAAAATGATCCGCGTTTTCGCAAATCGACAATCTGGTATTGGGGGCCGCTTTTAATTGCCGTTTACGTCCTTTACAATTATTTTTAGGCTTGTCATCGTAAATGCGTTGAGATAAACTTGCCGAAACTTTTAAAGAAAATCAGGCATGAAAAAAACTCAAAGAACCCGAAAATATTTTGCGCCGCAAAATGAGGGCAGGGAACATAAATGCGATCATCCCGGCTGTCAGGAAAAAGGCGAATACCGCGCTCCTAAAGACCGCAAGCTTAAGGAATATTATTGGTTTTGCCTGAAACATGTGCAGGAATATAATCAAAAATGGAATTATTATGACGGAACGGAACCTGATGAAGATGAAGAAAAAGCCCGCAGAGGGAGAATGCGTTTTCGTTGGTTCGGTTCCAAAATAAAATATAGTTTCGGCGATGAATTTGCTGACGAATACAATGCATTCCGCGAATATGCCAGCGATTTTTCCGCGATGAACGAAGTCTATTATACCGAAGAAGACCGCCGGAATATCAAAATCATGGAATTAAATGGCAGCGAAGAAGAAATAACGGTAGAAATTGTCAAAAGACAATATAAAAAACTGGTCAAAAAATATCACCCTGACGTTAATCAGGGCGATAAGCAGGCTGAAGAAAAATTCAAACTTCTCAGTGCGGCGTATAAATCTCTTTTGGCAAAACTTGCCTAAAGGCAAATTATTAAAAATCAGCAGACTTTGGCATCTGACAGCCCGAATTGCTCCAAAGAATTTGCTTTTGCTTGAATACAGATAAATTGTACGTCCGTATCTCCCGTATTTTCAAAAGACCTTAAAACCGGTGGATTGATTTTTATGCAGGAACCTTCTTTAACATCGATTCCATTGCCGTCAAGGTACATTTTTCCGGTACCTTTTAAGAAAAGATATATTTCTTCGTTTTGTTTGTGCTTATGATTAAACGGAAGTTTAAAACCTTTCGGAACGCAATTTATTGATACTTCACAGGAAGATAAGTTCAGAATATCATGTAAAAAGACTTTTCCGTTTTCTTTGTCGGCTAAATTAGCCAAACAGCCAAGATGTTTAATATCAAAATTTGTCATGAAAATCTCCTTTCGACAATGAACATAAAAGCCTGTTTGATATTTGTAAACTACGCACTTTAAAGTAACTATCTTGAACATTTGGCTTTGCTTGTGATATGTAAGACATAAGGAGATTTTAATTATGCCAAGAAAACAAGAGCTTTGGGCCTGCCCTGTTGCGGTTACCGTAAACTTGATTGGAAATAAATGGAAGTTGTTGATATTGAGAAATTTGTTTTCTCGCCCTTATCGGTTTAATGAACTGCGAAAGTCCTTAAATGGTATAAGTCAAAAGGTATTAACCGAGAACTTAAGAAAAATGGCGGCTGACGGAATTATAATGCGTATTGAATTTGATGAAAAAGTGTTTCATACGGAATACAAATTAACAGATTTGGGCGAAAGTATGAGACCTATTATAAAAGCGCTTGAAAACTGGGGAAGCGAATATATGTCCAAATCTGCCGCGGATTAAATTTTTGTTGAAAAACTATCTTCTGTCGCGGTCTTGGATAATCTTTCTGTTGAAGTCCTGATCTTTGACCATTTTTTTCTCTGTTTCAAGCTTTTCTTTTTTTGTGGATTTATCGTCAGAGCGTCCGGTTTTTTTGCAAATTGTTCTGGCAACTTTTAAATCATTGTTTTTTTCTTGGCCTTGTTCGGAAACTTCTTTCATATCCATGTTCTTAAGAGCTGCGTCAGCGTCTTTGCCGCCGATAGACTTTATTTTGTTAACGCCTTCCATCAAATTCATCAGCTCTTTGTCGCTAAGCTCGTTCCATTCTTTTTTCGTGGCTTTAACTTCTTTTTTGAATTCTTGTTTTAATGTTTGGTTCAGCCTGTCGGGATTAATGCTGTTGTCCAAAACGCTTTGACGGATAGTTTCTTTTTTCAAGCCTTTGAAGCCTGCTTGGCGAGCCATTTGATTCGCTTGATTGATAGCGCCGAATTTTTCGACTTCTAACTGTTGTTTGATGATGTTGTTTGTATTTTGCTGCTTAAGCATTTTCTTTTCATCATCATGCAGGGCATTCAATAAAGAATTGTTTGCGGAAGCCAGTTCCAGAGGATCCAGCACAATTTGTCCGTTGTCTTCTTCGTCATCTTCTTCATTCAGATTTTTTATTTTGTTGCGGATTTTTTTCAGCCCTTGCGGCAGATTGGCTGATAACGGGCGGGCGGCTTTTCCTGTGTCGTCTTTTTGGGCATTATACTCAACAGCTTTTTTAATGTTTGTTTTCAGAGTCAGTTTTTCCTGTTCTCCGAAACTGCCTTTCTTCCATTCAACATTGGGGTTAGAAGCGTTATCGTTCATTTGTTTCTCCGCTTGTGCCGTTTTTCCGGCACTGTTTTCATTACTTTTTAGAGTAGCTTAATTTGATTTTTTTGTCAATTATTGGCGAATTTAAAAGTTATCAAGCAAAAACAATAAGATAAAATGTGTGTTTGGCGTAGTTTTTGTACTTTTACAACTGTTTGTATGTGACCATAATGGAGCCGTCTGACAATGTTCTGGACATAACTTCTATTTTATCAACGTCATCTCTGTTCAGAATAAAAGTTTTGGTGGTGAAACTGATAATGTGATTGATAATATCTGCTTTAAGCCCCTTCCAGTCGTCAACTTTTGTAAAAAAGCCTTTCTGCGTTTCAATAAGTTCTGAAATATTAGGCTCTTTGTCCAAAACTTGCTCGTCTGCCTTCCATAAATTTAAATAAGACTGATTATAAAAATTTAAATGTCCGTCAAATCCGAAAATAATCACGGCGTCAAACAGGTTTTCAAGAGATTCTTTCTGAATGGCCAGCAAAGAATTATAGGCTCTGCGGGTCGCCAATTTATCCGAAACGTCTTCATAAGCAAAAACCAGCCCTCCGGCAGGGTGCGGAATGCGGACGCGGCGGATTGTTTGGCCGCTGGGCAGGTGAAGCATATCTTCTTTGGCTTCAATAATAAGGCTGAAATCTTTTTGTTCGCCGCTTTTAAATGCCAGATAATCGGGTACTTCCGGCAGCATGCGTTTGTCTCGCAGCACATCAAGAAACATCGAGTAATTAGGCTGCTGTTCTAACCAAATGTCTTCAAGCTTCCAGAGCTGAACAAAGGCTTTATTATAAAATGCCAGTTTCAGGCTGTTATCAAAAACGGCAAAAGCCGTTCCCAAAGTTCCCATAATCTCCAGATGCGCATTTTGGTGAATTTTCAAATTGCGTTTCAAATCGTCAAGTTCGGTAATATCTATTAAAGCGCCTGCGGTAAAAATTTTATCCAAAGATTCCTCTACATGGAAAGGCGTTTCTATAACTTCAAAAATCCGCCTGTCGCCGTTTTTGATAATGTTGACGGTTTGCTTTTTCGTTTTGTTGACCGAATGGGCCAAAAACGCCAGATTGCGGGAAATGCTGTCTCCGTTCACATTTTGAATTTCTTGGTGGTTGCCCAAAATATCTTCTTTGTTTTGATTTTCAAAAAACTCCAAATATTTTTTATTTATTTCAAAAATATTAAGCTTGTCGTCGCGCAGCCAAACCGGATAAGGAATATTGTTAATCAGGTCTTCTAATTTTAAAATCTGTTTAAACCAGTTGTTTTTTTGAGTTTCCAGTTCGTCTATTGTCTGAAATTCGACGCTTATATCGCGGAACCAAATCATATCGCAATAAATGCTGCCGTCTGCGCCGTTAATGCGAATGCCGGACAAGCGCAAATGTTTGCCGCTGTTGCGCAATGTAAATTCATCTTCAAAAGAGACGCCGTCTTCGCGCAGCAAATCCGTATATTTTAATATTTTTTTTGCATCTTCTTTATAAAAGTTTTTCAGGATCTCATCAAATCCGGAGGATGTTCCGTCCGGCAAGTTCATAATAACCGATAATCGGCGGGAACAATGCTCTGTAACATTTTTGCGGGGATCTTCTATTTTTTCGTCAGGATAGATAAACGCAAAATAGCCGTCTTTAGAGGCATAAAGCGTTTCGGCATAGCGTTCGCGGTCGCGGTTTAAAAAATAACAGGATTGTTTTAAGCGTAAAAAACTGTACCAATAATATCCTGAAAATCCAATCAGTGCCAAAAAAGCCAAGCCTAATCCGAACCAGAGTTCCGGTGCCGCATAGTACATGTCAGTTAAGAGTTCTTGGGTCATTTTTTTCGCTGTTTAGATTAAAATTGTTGCTTGATAATGGATTTTATAATATAAAATGCTATTTGAAAAATGTATTTTTTATTGAGGTGGAAAACATGCCTGTTTTCTGCATCATTTGAATTTTGATAGGAATCTTGATGTTAAATCTTGCTTTTGATACGACGGCGGCCGGATGTTCCGTTGCTTTGCTTGAAGATGACAAAGTTTTGGACAGTTTTTCCCAATCTATGGATTTTGGGCAGTCTGAATTATTAATTCCGCAGATTAAGGAATTAATGGAAAGAAACGGGCTTTCTTTTGATGATTTGGCTCAATTGACCGTTTGTACGGGTCCCGGATCTTTTACCGGCGTCCGCGCCAGTATTTCTGCGGCTCGTTCTTTTGGCATTGCCAAACCGAATATGCAGATTTGCGGCGTAAATGCTTTTGATTCTTATCTCGTCTCATTGGCTTTTTCACCGGACGAAATTGGCTTTTATAATGTTGTTTTGATTGAAACCAAACGTGATGACTTTTACTACCAGATTTTTGATGAAAATCTCAAACCTCTGACAAAGCCGTCCGCCGGCATGCGGGAAGACATCATCAGCCAGCTGCGCGGCAAAAAGGTAACAATGCTGGGCGACGGTGTTGAGCGCTTTTTGATGACTCCTACCGGCTTAAGCCTGCACGTCATAAAAAGTTTTGGCTGCCTGCCGATTGAAAATGTGGGGTTGTGCGGCTATAAGCAATATTTGAATAAAAGAATAGATTTTCCCAAACCGGTTTACCTGCGCGCTCCGGACGTTTGTGTGAAAAAATAATCAAAATATTTTAATCGTGCCGCCAATGCTGTTTGTTAAAAATAAATGTGTGAGCAGCGCAAACAGTTAGTCCGTCTGATTATGCGCCGCCGGCTGTTGCCGGCTAGGCGTAACTGTATTGCATTTCTCGTGAACTGAGAATTTTATTGATCGTGTCGCCCAATTCATCGTGCTGGCGGGATTCAATAATTTCGATAATTTCGAGCTCTTGACGGTCAAGGCGGCGGTTAATGCCGAGGGTGTCGTAATATTGCTTGCTGCTGTTGTACAGCTTGGCCGCTTTCAAATTGTTGCCTTGCTCGTAATAATATTGCGACAGCATTTTATTGGCATTGGCAATCTGGGCAATGTTGATTTCTTCGTCAGCCATATCCAGAACGTTTTGATATGCTTTCATTGCTTGGTTATGAGATCCTGCCTTGGCATACATATCTCCGGCTCTGGTCCATGCGTTGACATTTTTAGGTGCCAATTCGATAGCGAGTTCAAAGGCTCCGGTAGCCAAATGGACGTCGGAAATGGCCGATAATGTGCCGAATGTGCAGGCCTGATTAGAGGTTTCAATAAAAACTTCATCTCTTTTTGGGCCGGATGTCATGGTTGTTGTCCGCTCAATATTGCTGTCCATAAGCGCTTCCAGCATAGCCAGAGAAAAAGTCGTGTCGCCTTCGGCCAAATGGTAGAGAGCCGTAGCTTCGTCCGGCAGTTGTTTGCCGCGGCGGACAGAGGCAAATTTTCCGTTTACAGCCAGAGCGATAAAGTCTTTAATGGCAGAGATTGTCTGCATTATTTCATCTTCGGAACTGCGCCCCTGATTGCGATACATAATCGTTTGGGCAATTTTCAAGTCGTCAACGCCGCGTCCCAGCATGTCAATAATCAAGCCCAACAGTTCGGGCAATGCCCTGCTGCTTTGCTGATAGCTGAGCGTTTCTTCCGAAAGGATTGCCTGAGCAGTTTGCTCCAATTCCGGTATTTTGCCTTTTTTCCAGTCCAAATCAAGCTGAAAATTCTTTTTGGCGGAAGCGGCTTCTCCGCGCTGTTTTTCCTCTTTCTTCTCTTCTTCGTTTTCTTTGCGGCGTTGTTCTTGGCGCTCTAACTCTCGTTGGCGGTCAATCAGTTGGCGTTGTTGCAGCTCATGGCTTTCTTTTTCCAGTCGCGACTGTTCCAAATCCCGTTCTAATTCTCGCTCCAACTCTTTTTCAAGTTCTCTTTCGTTATAAATGCCGTCATCGTCATCATCTGGCTCGTCAAAATCTTCGTTTGTCTGAGCTTTGGAAGAAGAAGCCGTTTCTGTTTTTAAGAAAGCGATGATTGATTTGACATATAAAACGATGATAAGAAATAAAAACATGACAAAAGCAAGCAGCATCAAAATTGTTGATGCCATGCGGACATTGCCCGCTCCCGAGAGGTATTTGTTAAAAAGCCCGGCCAAAACATCAATGTTTCCGGCAACGGAACTCATAAAGTTCTCGGAGGAAAATATAGTTATCACTTGCTCCAGCATATTTTTGTTGAACACCATTTACAAATTGTTTTTATCTGTCTAAAATGCATTGGTCGCCAAATATTATAGCGGCACATCCGCAAAAAGACAATAAGATATAATAGTTTAAAAATGGGTTACTTTAGTCAAAGAAAAAAGCATGCGCGCGAAAATTTATTTATGGTAGTTTCTTTAAGTGTTGTTGCCATAATATATTCTATACTCCTTTTGGCCGGGCAGGATAATTTTTTTACGGCATTTTTGCGGCGCTGGCAGTTTCATTTTTATCTGTTTAATATCTTTTTGTTGCTTTACACTCTTTGGCACGGAAAAATCGTTTATTCGGTTTTGGCCGCATTGCTGTTAATGTTTAATTACGGCTCTCTGGCAAAAACCGCCCGTTTGTTTTTTAATGATACGTCAGACAGTACGCTGGCTTTTAATGTTGTGTACAAAAAAGGCGGGCAGAATTATGAGAATATTCTGAATGCCAAAGAAGTTCTGTTGCGGCGCAAAGGAAAAATAGCCCTCAGTCCGCATGCGGAAGCCTCTTTTATGAGTTTTGAAAAATATGATCAGGTGATTACGCTGGTTAATTTGGATTTCTCTAAAATTTCCAAAAAAGAATTGCCGACGGCTTTTGCCAATTTGGAGCAGTTTGTAAAAAGACAAGATGAGCCTGTTGTTATCGTCGGAGATTTTCAGCTTCCTGCCTGGGCGCCGCTGTATCGTAATTTCTTGTCCGAAACCGGTTTACAGGTTAAAAACCGCGTGCTTTTTACCAATGGCAAAGATTATTTCAAATTTTTTGTTGTTCCGTCAATAAATGTATTGGGGTTTGACAATATTGCCGTCCGCCGCTTAAAGTTCATGCCGGAAAGCAAAAGCTTTGACATTAAATTAGTTTTTTGAAAACAGTTCCAATTGATTTTTTAGTAATCTGATTAATTCTTCTTCCTGATTGGCTTCTGCGTAATCCAATGCCGTTTTCAGGGTCTTTTTAGCCTGTTCTAAATTGCCTTTTCTGAACTCGATTAAACCGATATTCGCATAATCCGTGGCAATGCCTCCCAGCCGGTTATTAATCTGTTCCATATCCAAAGATTGCTGGAAAAGGCCTTTAGCCCGCCGCAAATCGTTTTGTTTAAGGTATATTAAGCCTAAAAGGCTGTAAGCATTGGCAACATGGAAGCTGTTGCTTTGCTCTTGCGCAGTTTTTATAATTTCCCTCAAAGTCTTTTCTGCTTCTTTGTCCTTTTCTTGGCTAAACAAAGACAGTGCTATCAAATACATATTTTCCAGGCAGGCGGAAAGATTGCCATGTTCTTTGTACTGATTTTTGGCTTCAAAGGCCATTTGCATCGCTTTTTGATAGTCTTTCCGGTTAAATGCGCTGCTGCCGATAATTTCTTTGCTGAAAGCAATACCGGTGTTGTTTGAGTTTTGTTTATGGATTTTTAGGGCTTTCAAGGCCAGTTCTTCCGCTTTTTCATTGTTATTCTGCATCAGTTGAAGCAGGCTTTGCTGGTTGCAGATAACGGCAAAGCCGAGAGAACAGCCGTTATCAAGCATAATTTTCTCGGCTTTTTGATAATAGTCGTCAGCTTCTTCAAAACGTTGCTGAATAGCCATGAGCATTCCTAAATTTCCGTATGCGTTTGCTGTTTCGACTGGGCATTTCGCCGCTGAGAAAATTTGTAAGGCAGTTTCAAACATCATTTGCGAAACATCGGAGATAATGGCAACGCGATAAATAATTCCCAGCAAAAGATAACTTTGCCCTTCTTCATATTCCGCGCCGAGTTTATGAAAATATTTAGCCGCCAGCGAGGCATTTTGCGAGGCTCTGAGCATATCTCCGTCATCCGTATCCAGATATGCCTGCAAGTACTTTTGTCGGGCAGAAGCATATTTTTTTTGCCGTCCGGAAATATTATTCAGGCATAGTTGGGCTTTTTCTTTTTCTCCGGCCAGAAAATAAAGGATTCCCAATTCTGTTAAAGCCGCATTGTCATTCGGATTTGCTTTTATATATTTTTCAAAATCGGCGCGATAGCTTGTCTGGCCTTTTACAGCCCGCAGGATATGGCTTAAAAAGATTTCTTTTTGTTCTTCAAGCCTGCGGGCGGCGGGATTAATTCTTCCGGCGCATAAATAAACCAACTGGTGTTTGGCATTGTTCTGAATAAGAAGGGAAACAATGCGTCTCAGATAGTAAGTCGGCAGATAACTTTCGGCGCATCCTGCCGAAAATTTTTTTGAAAGGGCTTTGCGGGCAAGGCGGTAAAAATGATAAGTTTTAAGCCTGCGGTAAAAGTAAAAAAGCAAAACCGGTGCCGCCAAAAAGAAAAGGGCGAATGCGATATATTCAAAATATTTCATCAAATCTTTACGCTATGTTAGTTTTTAAGATTATATAATCAGCGATAATAACAGTACCAACCTTACATGTATAGGGATTTTTTATAATGGCTATTACAAAACTTAAATCAGAACAACTTTATACCCGTTGCGACCCGAAAAGCTTTGATTTTTCAACCACGGCAGAATTGGAAGAACGTCTGTCTGCACTCGGGCAGGATCGGGCATTAAGCGCTGTTGAAATAGGTATTAATATCAAATCTAAAGGTTATAACCTGTTTTGCTTAGGTCCTGAAGGAACCGGAAAAACCAGTCTGGTTAAAAGGGTTTTAAAGCAGGAAGCACAAAACCGCCCCACGCCGGACGACTGGGTCTATGTATATAATTTTGATGAGCCTCATAAGCCGATAGCCATTAATTTTACTGCCGGTACAGCCGCTGAATTTGCCAAAGAAGTCGATAAGCTGATTGAAGATTTGTCAACGACAATCCCCACTATTTTAGACAGCGACGAATACAAAGCCGCTTTGAGCATAATTCGGGAAAAATACAAACAAAAAAAAGAAGAATACATTAAAATTCTTCAGAAAAAAGCCAAAGGCAAAAGCGTGTCGTTGCTTCATATGCCGGTCGGTTTGGTTGTGGCTCCCGTTAAAAACGGCGAAGTTTTAAGCCCCGAAGCTTTTGATGAGTTGCCGGAAGACGAAAAGAAATCCTTGATTGACGATTTGAACGCCATGCAGGCCGAAATTGAGGATTCCGCGCAGGACTTGCCGCAATGGGAAGAAAAACAGCGCAAAGAAACAAACGCAATGCGCGAAAAATTTATCAAAAATTCTATCAAAAAGCCGGTAGATGAATTGCGCAACAGATATAAAGGGCATAAGCAGGCTTCTGAGTTTTTGAAAAACGTTCAAAAATACATCATAGAAAATGTTGAAGAGTTTATGCCGGCACCTGAAACCCAGTGCGGAGAGGCAAATGAAGACGCTTTGAGCATGCTCTTTTCAAAAATGAACAAGCCCGAAGAAGACAAATTTGCCAAATTCAAAGTCAATGTTGTTGTTAAAAATGACCCTGATTCCGGTGCGCCGATAGTTCATCTTGATCATCCGACCCAAGGCAATCTGGTCGGCAGGGTTGAACGCGTCCAGCAATACGGCGCTTTGTTGACGGACTTTACCTTAATTAAGTCCGGCGCATTGCACCGGGCCAACGGCGGCTTTTTATTGATTGACGCCCGTAAACTGCTTTTGCAGCCTTTTGCTTGGGATTCTTTGAAACGGGCAATTGCTTCAAAATTAATTAAAATCGAAGCTCCGAGCGACGAAACCAGCTTTACGACGATTTCTTTGGATCCCGAACCGATTCCTTTGGACGTGAAAGTTATTATGACCGGCGATGCCGAACTTTATGAACTGCTGTCCGAACGTGATCCCGATTTTGCAGATTTCTTTAAGGTTGAAGCCGATTTCGGCGTCATAATGGACAGAACCCATGAAAACGAAATCGAATATGCCAAATTAATCGGCTCATTGTCAAAGAAGAAGAAACTGCGTTCGCTGAATCGTCAGGCGGTTGCCAAAGTGATAGAATATTCTTCCCGTCTGGCGGAAGATTCCCGCAAACTGACGGCGCATATCGCTTCAATCGGCGACTTGCTGCGTGAGGCTGATTATTGGGCGCGCAAATCTCATTCAAACCAAATCGGCAAAAATCATATCGAACAAGCGATTGATGCCCAGATTTACCGCTCTGACCGCGTCAAACAGATGATGTTGGAGCAGATTGACGAGGGAACGATTTTAATGGACGTGGAAGGCGAGCGCGTCGGACAGATTAACGGCCTTGTCGTTTATAATTTCTCGCGCAACAGCTTCGGCAAACCGTCGCGCATTACCACGCAGGTGCGTATGGGTAAAGGCGAGTTTTTGGATATTGAGCGCGAAATAGAACTTTCCGGCCCGATTCATACCAAAGGTATTTTGATTTTGCAAAGCCTGATAGCCAACCGTTTTGCCAAATTTTCGCCGTTGTCTTTGTCAGCGTCTATAGTATTTGAACAATCTTACGGCGGCGTTGACGGTGACAGCGCTTCTTCAACGGAATATTACTGTCTGATTTCCGCTCTGACCGGTATTCCGATTAAGCAAAGCATTGCCGTAACCGGTTCGATCAACCAGTTTGGCGAAATTCAGCCGATCGGCGGCGTCAATGAAAAAATCGAAGGCTTCTTTGATGTTTGCAAACATCGCGGTTTAACCGGTACGCAAGGCGTTATCATCCCGAGAACCAATGTGAAGGATTTGATGCTGCGCGAAGATATTTTGAACGCCGTGGATGAAGGCAAATTTGCAATTTATGCCATTGACCATGTTGATGACGGTATTGAAATTCTGACCGGCAAAAAAGCCGGCACAGCTGACAAACATGGCAAATATTCGCGCGGAACCGTTAACTATCATGTTCAAAAATCTTTGGAAGAATACTATAAGCGTTATGTTCATTTTGCCAAAGAAACGCATGGCTGCTTAGGAAAATAATGTTTAAGGTTCTGTTTGTCTGCACGGGGAACATCTGTCGTTCCCCGACGGCAGAAGGGTATATGCAAAAAATTGTCAATGAGGCTGGGCTGCAAAGCTTAATCTTTGTCGATTCTGCCGGCACGTCAAGCTATCATCAGGGCGATGAACCGGATGCCAGAAGCGTTGAATGTGCTTTAAATCATGGGCTTGATTTGCGTTGCTTGCGTTCTCGTCCGCTCAAAGCCGATGATTTTGCCGAATTTGACTTAATCCTCGCGATGGATTCGCAAAATATTTGGAATATTGAACAAAAGCGGCCGTATGGCGATGAACGATATGGTCATGCTGTTGTCAAAAAATTGTTGGAATATGCGCCGGCTTTTGGTGAAAACGTGCCGGATCCGTATTATGGCGACCACGGTTTTGAAAACGTTTACCAAATGATTTCCGCCGCCTGCGATAATTTGCTTGAAGAATTAAAATCAGAACTATAAACGTTCAAAGTTAATTCTGGGGTCAATCAGAGAATAGGTTATGTCGCTGACAAGCTTGAGGATTAAACCGAGCAGGGCGAAAATATAAAGCGTGCCGAAAATAACGGGATAATCGCGGGTCATGATTGCTTCATAACCGAGCAGGCCGATTCCGTTCAAAGAGAAAATAACTTCAATCAGCAAGGCGCCGGTAAACAGCATTTTAATCAGCATAGATGGAAAACCGGCAATCACAATCAACATGGCATTGCGGAAAACATGCCCGTATAAGATTTGGTTTTGGCTCAGCCCTTTGGCTTTTGCCGTCAAAACATATTGCTTGTTGATTTCGTCAAGAAACGAGTTCTTCGTCAGCATGGTAAGAGAAGCAAAACCGCCGATAACCATAGCCGTTACCGGCAGGGTAATATGCCGGAAATAATCAAGGATTTTTGCGCCGAAAGACAGTTCTTCCCAATTGTCTGAAGTCAACCCTCTGAGCGGAAACCATTGCAGGTAAGTTCCTCCGGCAAAAAAAACAATCAGAAAAACAGCGAATAAAAACACCGGAATTGCCGAACCGATAATAACGGCAAAAGAACTCCAGATATCAAAATTGCTGCCGTCGGTTACGGCTTTTTTAATCCCGAGCGGAATGGCAATCAAATAGATGATAAGCGTCGACCATAAGCCGAGCGAAACAGATACCGGCATGCGTTCTTTGATGAGCTGCAAAACGCTTTTGTCCTGATAAAAACTTTTGCCGAAGTCAAAGGCTGCGTAATCTTTGAGCATTTTCAAAAAACGGGTGTGTGCCGGTTTGTCAAAACCGAATTGTTTTTCAAGCTCTTTAACCAAATCTTCGGGAACGCCTTGCGCTCCCTGATAAGAACCGCTGCTGTCCATATGCATTTGCGAAGAGCCGGAAATCTGCGACGTGGCGTTAACGTTCATGCCGCGGTATTTGGCCAACGTCTGTTCAACCGGACCGCCCGGCGCCAATTGTATAATCAAAAAATTAACAAACAAAATGCCGAGTAAAGTCAAAGGAATCAGGAGCAGCCTTTTGATAACATAATTTCTCATTTTTGTTTTCCTTGGGAATCTTTCAGCCACCAGCTAAACGGCTGAAAACCGACTTTTTCTTTTGTTTGGGGATGTGCAAAACGGTTGCGGTAGGCTACGCGCTTATGGGCGGAATACCATTGCGGAATCATGTAATATTCGTGCCGCAAGACCCTGTCTAAAGCTCTGAGGGCAGCGATATAGCTTTCTTTTTCCTGAGCTTTGACAATCTTATCCAGCAAAGCGTCTGCCGCAGGATTTTTAATTCCGATAAGGTTGAAACTCCCTTTAATGTCAGCTGATCGGGAACCCCACATTTCTTTTTGTTCGTTGCCCGGCATTTGGCTCATCGGAAAAGAAACGATTGCCATATCAAAGTCAAAATTATCAAGCCGATTTTTGAAAATATTGACTTCCAGATTGCGAAAAGTCGCTTTAATGCCGATTTTTTCCAAATTCTTTAAAAATGGCAGCATAACCCGTGTGAATGTATTGCCGTTGGCTGTATTGCTTAAAACTTCAAATTCCAGAGGCTGTCCGGTTTCAAGATGAGTCATTTTGCCGTCAACAAAATCGTATCCGGCCTCTTTCAGCAGGTTGGCCGCTCGGCGCAGGTTTTTTCTGCCGTCTTCATAAAGCTTAAATTCCGGCGGTGTCGGTACCTCTCCGAAAACTTCCGGTGGCAGCAAAGGTTCAAGTTCTTTCAATAACGCGAGTTCTTTTCCCTGAGGTTTGCCGGAAGCAGCCATTTCGCTGTTTGTGTAATAACTGTTCAGGCGCTGGTATTGATTATAAAACAATTTTTCATTGGCCCATTCAAAATTAAAAGCCAGTCCGATAGCTTGTCTGACGCGTTTGTCCTGAAATTTCGGGCGCCGGATATTAAAGGCAAAATTTTGCAATATTGCGGTTTGGTTGTGAGGAAGATTTTCCTTTTTAACTTTGCCGCTTTTGACAACATCATTATCGTAACCCGTTACCCATATTTTGGCGATATATTCTTCCCGCATGTCAATATTGCCGGCAAACAGCGCCTGCAAAGTGACGGTAGTGTCTTGATAGTAGTCAAAGCGCACTTCGTCAAAATTGAAAAAACCTTTTCTGCTTGGCAAATCTTTAGCCCAGTAATCTCTGTTGCGCTTGAGAACGACAAATTTTCCGGGTTCGAATTTTTCAATCCGGTAGGGGCCGCTGCCCAAAGGCGGAATCAGGCTTGGTTTGGCAAAATCTTTTCCTGCCCAGTCTTCAGCTGAAAAAATCGCAATTTGCGATAAAATCAGCGGCAGTTCTTTGTTGGAAGAATCTTTTTTGAAATAAAACCGGATATGCCGGTCGTTGATTTTTTCCACGCGGTCAACGTCTGCATAATAAACTTTATAAAGGGGCGAACCTTTTTCTATAAGCGAGTTGAAACTGAAAATCACGTCGTCTGCCAAAATCGGCGAACCGTCACGGAATTTGGCCTTTTCATCAAGAATAAAGCCGACAAAAGAATTGTCGTCCGGAAGTTCAAATTGTTTGGCAATCAGAGGGTAAACAGTAGAATAGTCGTCTGCGGGAACAATTCCCAGCGTATCAAGCGTTAAAGCGGCCGTTTCGGCGGAAGCAATCCCTTTGAAAATAAAAGGGTTGAAGTTGTCAAAAGTGCCGTAGGCAGGCATAACAACCCGCCCGCCTTTAACGGCATCCGGCGAAGCATAGTTAAAATGTTTGAAATTCTTATCATATTTAGGCTGTCCGTAAAGCGGCAAAGTATCGCTGACAACACTCTTCGCTTCGGCATTGCTGCAAAACAGGCACGCCAGCAAACAACAAGCAAAAAAGCCGGACAACCTATTTATTGTAGTTGCTTTCGTCAGTCCAGCCTCCGAACGGATAGGTGAAGTTTTCATTTTTTTCTTCTTTGGGTTCAGGCTCGTTTTCCTGAGAAGCCCTGCGCATGTCTTCCCACTCTTTGCGGAGATCGTTAAGGGTTCTCTGCGTAGATGTGACAGTCAGCGCTTCCGGCTCTTTTTCAGCTGCTGACGAAGTATCGCTTTCTTCATTGTCTCTGCTGATAATCAGCGGAGGAATGATATTCTCGTCTTCTGAACTGCCGATAACGATTTCATCCCGCGGCGTTTCATTGTCCTCAGCCAAAAAGATTTCAGGCGTTTCTTCCGCAAAGGGGGGATTCAGTCTCGGTTCGTCAAAATGCGGTTGTTCGTCTGCGGGTTCGGAAAATTCAAATTTAGGTTCGGCTACGGCGCAAAGCTCCGGTTCGTCATTTGAACCGAAACTGCGTTCCAAGGCTATGGAAAACGGGTCTCTTTCCGCCGCGGAAACAGCCTCGCTGCGAGATGCCGTTTTTTCTTTTTTTAGTAAAGAGCCGAGTTTGGATATGCCGCTTAATATCGGATTTTTCCTTTCGTCTTCAACCGTTTTGTAAGATGTGGGAGCTGCGGAATAAACCGGTTTTTCTTCCGAGATTTTAAAGCCGGGCTTGTCATCGCAGGCGGTAGAAAGGGCGGTTTCTCTGTGCCGGCGGATTTCATCTGCCAAAGGGGCCAAAATAGAATAGACTTTGCCGAAAACGCCGGTTTCGATAACATTGAGAAAAACGCGTTCTTTATCATGCTTTTCTAAGAGCGAGAGAATATTTTGATAACGGGCGCAAAATTCAAGGATTGTTCCGGCAAGAACCAAATCCCGCTGCGATTTTTCAAAGATGCGCATTTCAAAATTAGGTTGGTTTTGGCTGACTTCGATAATGACTTTGCCTAAAGCCCATTTTCCGCCGTTGCGCACTTTTCCCCACAAATTTTCTATCTGCTCAAATGAAGCAAGGGACGCGCGGGAAATAAGCTCGGCAATAAGTTCGTTCATATCTGCAATCAAAATGTCAATGCGGTTTAAGATAAATCCGTCTTTAATCTGCTGCTCGGATTCGAGCATAATGCGGGCTATCAAGTCCGTATAATCCTGATTCTTTTTCATTTGCTTAAAAAGCTGAAAAAGGTTTTTGTTCATGTTTCTCAAATTAAGATATTGGTTAATATAGCCGAAAACCGCCCAAATCACGATAATCGGAAAAATAACCAATGCCGTATATACGGAAACATCAGTCATGCCTAAAGAACTGAATTTGACGCCGACGGTGTTGTCTCCGATATAAGCCAGAGAATAAATAAGCCAAAGCAGGCTGGAAAAAATTGCGGCAAAAAATGAAAATGCAAGCACGCTAAGCTCCTTTGCAATAGTCTGTTTGACAAGGCACAACTCAAATAATCAGCTTTCATAGTAGTATATTTGCATGATAATTCAATTAAAATTTACACAATATCTTAAAATAAGAGTCGAAAGATTAAAAAAAATGTGGTATCAACGGCACAGGTTAAACAATTTAAAGAGAAGTTGAATGAATAATAACAGTACATTGGTTCTTGATTTTGAAAAGAATATCGTTGAAATCGAGGCCAAAATTGAATCTTTGAAACATTTAGCGCAGGGACAGGATGTCGATATTTCTCAGGAGATCAGTCGTTTGCAGCAAAAATTGGAAAGACAAGTCAAATCATCTTATTCAAACCTTTCTCCTTGGGAAAAATCTCAAGTGGCGCGCCATCCTGATCGTCCGCACTGCCTTGACTATGTGCATGCTTTGATTGAAGATTTTACGCCTTTGTGCGGCGACCGCCTGTTCGCTGATGATGAAGCCATGGTTGGCGGTATCGGCCGTTTTAAGAATATTTCCGTTGTTGTGCTCGGGCAGGAAAAAGGGCATGATTTGGAAACCCGTGTTAAATATAATTTCGGTATGGCCAAACCTGAAGGCTACCGCAAAGCTCAGCGTTTAATGTCTTTGGCCGATAAGTTTAATCTGCCGGTTATCTGCTTTGTCGATACTGCCGGCGCATTCCCCGGAATTGAGGCCGAGGCCCGCGGCCAGGCGGAAGCCATTGCGTCTTCAATTCAAAAATGCTTGCAGGTTCAAGTGCCGATTATTTCCGTTGTTATCGGCGAAGGCGGTTCCGGCGGTGCGATTGCCATTGCTACGGCTAACCGCGTTTTGATGCTGGAACATTCTATTTATTCTGTTATTTCTCCTGAGGGTTGCGCTTCAATTTTGTGGCGTTCGTCCGATAAAGTAAAAGAAGCGACCGAAGCATTGAAATTAACTGCACAGGATTTGAAGAAACTCGGTATCATTGATGACGTTATTCCCGAGCCTCTGGGCGGGGCGCATCGTGATCCGAAGCGGATTATCGAACGTGTCGGCGATTTTATTTTGAAAAATCTGAAAGATTTGCTGCCGTTAAGCGGCGATGATTTAAAAAAACAAAGAACCGAAAAGTTTTTGAAAATAGGACGCAATTTTGACGAGCATAATCGAAAATAGATTTTATATTGAAATGGCTTTGATTGCCGCGGCGGCTTTATTGCTGCTCGGCAATCTTTGCTATATGGTTTTTCGCCGCGGTAATAAAGACTTGGAGCGGTTTGGCGAAACGCTTTTGCGCGGCCAGGCAGAACTTGCCGGACGCCTGTCTCAGGTTTCGGAGCAAAGCAGGCAGGAACAAAACCGGATTTCCGAGGCTGTTAACGAACAAAAAATGGCCGTTCTGAAAATTATGGATGAGAAACTCCTGGCGGTAACCAAAAGTGTCGGTGACGGCTTGCAAAAATCTACGGCTCAAACGACCGAAACTTTGCATGATTTGCGGGAGCGTCTGGCAAAGATTGACGTTGCTCAGCAAAAAATATCTTCTTTGTCCGAACAGGTGGTTTCCTTGCAGGAAGTCTTGTCCAACAAACAAGCGCGCGGCGCTTTCGGGGAAATCCAGCTTAATGATCTGGTGAAGTCGATTCTTCCGCCTTCGGCTTACGAGTTTCAGGTGGTTATGGGAAACCAAAAACGTGCCGATTGTGTTTTAAAGCTGCCTAATCCGCCGGGAACAATCGTGATAGACGCCAAATTTCCGCTGGAAAGTTATCAGGCTTTGCGCGCGGCCGCGTCCGAACGTGAGAAAACCGAAGCCGAAAGGTTTTTCCGCGGTTCTGTTTTGAAACATATTAAAGATATTTCCGAAAAATATATTATTGTCGGCGAAACGGCTGAATCTGCATTGATGTTTTTGCCGAGCGAGGCTGTTTATGCCGAACTGCATGCCAATTTCTGCGACGTGGTCGAAACATCTTATCGTTCCAAAGTCTGGATAGTTTCTCCGACCACCCTGATGGCGACGCTGAATACGGTCCGCGCTATTTTGAAAGACGCGTCAATGCGTGAACAGGCCGGTGTGATTCAAAAAGAAGTCGGTATTCTTGTTGAAGATATCGGCCGGCTTGATGAGCGCGTGGATAATTTGTCCAGACATTTTGATATGGCAGCCAAAGATATTAATGAAATCAAGGTTTCATCCGGCAAAATATCCAAGCGGATTCAGCGGATTGAAGATTTTGAGCTGGAAGACGGCGGGCACCGGCTGGCGCTTGAGCATAAAATCGCCAATGATTGATAAACTTATGGATAGTTTGGAAATAAGAATTTTATTTTTTTATAAATGCGATATTGATTTATAAAAGAAAAAACGCTAGGTTAATGTGAAAATAAATATATTAAAGAGGTAGAAGTGACTAGATCTGAATTAATTGAAAAAATTGCAAACAAAAATCCCCACCTTATGGTCAAGGATGTTGAGCGTATTGTTGCTGTTGTTTTTGATAAAATCATCAGCTCTTTGGCTAACGGCGACCGTGTGGAGTTTCGCGGTTTCGGAGCTTTTTCCGTTCGCAAGCGCACGCCGCGCATCGCCAAAAATCCGCGTACCGGCGAACAGGTAAAAGTTGAGGAGCGCAGCATCCCCCACTTTAAAACCGGCAAGCAGTTGTTTGAATTATTGAATAAGAATAATTAATTTAGTTCAAGTCAATAATCTTAAAACTTGGAAAGGGGGCCGCTCATGGGGTTCATAAAAGCGCTGATAAGGTTGGTTATTTTAGCTGTCGTTATTATTTTTGCATTTGTGAATAACGATTTTGCAAACTTTAATCTGTGGCCTTTTTACATAGAAGTGACGGTTTCCTTAAGTGTTGCAATAGTGTTTTTTGTTGCTTTCGGCTTCATCTGGGGCAAGTTTGATTCCTGGATGGGCTATGCGCCGGTTCGCAGCCAGCTGCGCCGCCAGAAAAAGCAGAACAAAAAACTGAGCAAAGAGCAGCAGAAGCTGACCAAAGAAGTTGAGGGGCTGCACGAAAATATTTCAACTTTGAAAGAAGAAAAAAAGGCAGCCGCGCCGAAAGAACCGTTAAAACAGCGTATTGCAGCATGGTTCAGGCGCAAAGAGGAAAACTGATTTTGTCTTTCTGCAAATATTTAAGCTTATAAAGGATATAAAATGAACTGGTTAACCGACTTTGTCAGACCGAAAGTAAAAAAAATTACTGCCAAGGAGATTGCCGATAATCTCTGGACCAAATGTCCGAACTGCGGTCAGATGCTTTTCACCAAAGAGCTGGAAAAAAGCAATTATGTCTGCACCAAATGCGACCATCATTTGCGTCTGGCAACCAAAAAACGTTTGGAAATGTTGTTTGACAATGGTGAATATAAAGAAATCGCTTTGCCTAAACTCAAAGAAGACCCGTTGAGTTTTAAGGATTCGAAAAAATATACGGATCGTCTGAAAAACTATCGCAAATCAACCGGAGAAGATGACGCGATTAAAGTTGCCCAAGGTGAAATCGGCGGTATTACCTGTGTTATTGCCGCAATGGATTTTTCATTTATGGGCGGTTCTATGGGAATGGCTGTCGGCGAAGGTATTGTTAAAGCTGCCGAAGTTGCTATGAAGAATAATTGCCCGTTAATTACCATTACTGCTTCCGGCGGTGCGCGTATGCAGGAAGGCATGCTCTCTTTGATGCAAATGGCAAGAACGACTGCTGCCGTTAACATGGTTAAAGAAAAAGGCCTGCCGTTTATTTCTGTTTTAACAGATCCGACCACCGGCGGCGTTTCGGCTTCTTTTGCCATGCTGGGAGATGTTCATATTGCGGAAAAAGGCTGCATGATCGGATTCGCGGGAGCCCGCGTGATTGAACAAACAATCCGCGAAAAGCTTCCGGACGGTTTCCAAAGAGCCGAATATTTGAAAGAACACGGCATGGTTGATATTGTGGTTTGCCGCAATGAGATGAAAAACGAATTGGTTAAAGTGATTAGTATTTTAATGCATCAAAAACCAAAATTAAATACTCTGTCAATTACAGCCAGATAAGCTAAAGCCTCCCGAACGGGAGGTTTTTTATTGAGCCGGCTGATAATGCGACAGCCGTATCTGTTCAATAAATGTAATCAAATCCGCAGTATTTGCGTTTATTGTTTATTAAATAATTTTATGACATAATTTATCATATTCTGTACTGATATTTGCTTAAGGTTGCATATGCTTAATTTAAAACATCTGGAAATCACGTCTTTTAATGAAAATCTGGCCTATATTCATCGGGATTGCACCGCTTATAAAGTAGATGATATTCAAACTTTAACCAAGATAGAGATTCATGGCGGCGTTCGTCCCGTTTTTGCTTTTTTGCAAGTTGTGGACGATGAGCGTTTGGTTAAGCCGACGGAACTGGCCTTAAATACTGAAGCTTTTGAAATGCTGAATTTGCCGGAAGGCGCAAATATCACTATCACGTTATCATCTCCGCCGCCGAGTTTGGCTTCAATCAAACGTAAAATAGCCGGTAATATTTTAAGTTCGGGCGAATACAGTGCTATTGTCAATGATATTGCTTCCAAACGCTATTCAAATATGGATATCGCCTCATTTCTGGTAGCCTCCGGCTCATTTATGACCGCGCCGGAAGTCTTGGCGTTTACCGAGGCTCTGGTCGGTGAAAACACAATGCATTGGGATAATGAAAGCATCGTTGTTGACCACCATTGCTTAGGCGGTGTTCCCGGAAATAAAACTGATATTATCATCACGGCAATTGTTGCGGCTTATGGCTTGCCGATGCCGAAAACGGCTTCCCGTTCGTTAACATCTTGCGCCGGCGTGGCCGATACCATGGCTGTTTTGGCAAATGTGGATTTGGATGAAGCGGACATGAGGCGGATCATCAAAGAAAACCGCGGCGCAATTGTCAGTTATGAAAGCTTGTCGATTGCTTCGGCAAATAAATTGGTTTCCGCTGTAGAACGTCATATCGGATTGACCCAGCTGCACCACATTGCAGCATCTGTTCTTGCGATTAAGCTGGCTGCAGGCGTGACCCATTTGGTGCTGGATATTCCTGTCGGTCCCAATTCGCGTATCAAGCGTACCGGAGAAGCTATGCGCTTGCGCAAGCTGATAGAATATGTCGGCGATATGCTCTCAATTGAAATCGACGCGGTCATTACTGACGGAAGCGAGCCGATTGGCAATGGCGTGGGAGCAGTTTTGGAGGCCCGCGACGTGATGAAAGTTTTGCGCAATAAAGAAGACGCGCCGCAGGATTTGCGTGAAAAATCGCTGTTTTTAGCAGGGCGCATTTTGGAATTTGATCCCAAGCTCAGAGGCGGGCAGGGGTATCATGTCGCCAAAGAGATTTTAACTTCCGGCCGCGCCTTGGAAGCTATTAATAAAATTATTCATGCTCAGGGCAAAGCACCGCAGCCGCAGCTCGGACACCTGACCCGCGACATTGTTTCCAATATCAGTGGCGTGGTTGAAAGTATTGATAACGAGCGCATTAATAAAATCGGCGTCTTGGCCGGTGCGGCACAATATCCGGGTGCCGGACTGGATTTGCTGAAAAAAGTCGGCGACCGGGTCGAACAGGGCGAAACGCTTTATCGTGTGCATTCGGTTAATTCGACAGATTTTGCTTTTGCCAATTCTATGGTTGATGGCTACACCGGTTATGAAATTTCCGGGCGGACGAAATATTAAAAGAAAAACGTCATACCGAGATTGAAAAAATTTATAAGTGCATCCGGTAATAAAAAATCAAAAAATTAGCATTCTGCTATTGCATCACCTGTTTTGCCTCCCTATATAGACTGATAGAAAGATTTTAAACATCAGTTTTATGTAAAAGGAATAAAAACATGAGCAATAAAGTTATTGGTATTGACCTTGGAACAACCAACTCTTGCTTTTCTGTTATGGAAGGCGGAGAAGCCAAAGTTTTGGAAAACAGCGAAGGTGCAAGAACAACCCCTTCAATGGTTGCTTTTACCGATACCGAACGTCTGGTCGGTTTCCCGGCTAAACGCCAGTCCGTCACCAACCCGGAAAACACATTGTTTGCCATCAAACGTTTGATTGGTCGTCGTTTTGATTCTCCGGAAGTCAACAAAGACAAAAATATTGTTCCTTATCACATTATTCAAGGTGATAATGGTGATGCTTGGGTTGAAGTCAAAGGCCAGAAATATGCTCCTTCTCAGATTTCGGCAATCGTTTTGCAAAAAATTAAAGAATATGCCGAGAGTTATCTGGGTGAAAAGATTGAAAAAGCCGTTATTACCGTTCCGGCCTATTTTAATGACTCTCAGCGTCAAGCAACTAAAGATGCCGGTAAAATTGCCGGTTTAGATGTTCTGCGTATCATTAACGAGCCGACGGCTGCCGCTTTGGCTTACGGTATGGATAAAAAAGCCGCCGGTACGATTGCCGTATATGACCTGGGTGGCGGTACTTTCGATATTTCTATTTTGGAAATCGGCGACGGCGTATTTGAAGTAAAATCAACCAACGGCGATACTTTCCTTGGTGGTGAAGACTTTGACCGCCGTATTTTGGATTATCTGGTTGAAGAATTCAAAAAAGAGTCCGGCATTGATTTGAAAAATGATCGTTTAGCTTTGCAGCGTTTGAAAGAAGCTGCCGAAAAGGCCAAAATTGAACTGTCTTCAACCACTCAGACAGAAATCAACCTGCCGTTTATTACTGCTGATGCAACCGGACCGAAACACCTGAACATCAAATTAAGCCGCGCAAAATTGGAAGACTTGGTTGCCGATTTGATTGAAAAAACCGTTGAACCTTGCAAAAAAGCTTTGGCTGACGCCGGTTTGAAAGCTAATGAAATCAGCGAAGTCATTTTGGTCGGCGGTATGACCCGTATGCCGAAAGTTCAGGAAAAAGTTAAAGAAATTTTTGGCAAAGAACCGCATAAAGGCGTTAACCCTGATGAAGTTGTTGCTGTTGGCGCAGCCATTCAGGGCGGTGTTTTGATGGGCGATGTTAAAGACGTCTTGTTGCTTGACGTTACACCGTTGTCTTTGGGTATTGAAACTTTGGGCGGCGTCTTCACTCGTTTGATTGACAGAAACACAACGATTCCGACCCGTAAATCTCAGGTATTCTCTACAGCTGATGATGGCCAGACAGCCGTAACAATCCGCGTTTTCCAAGGCGAACGCGAAATGGCGGCTGATAACAAACTCTTAGGCCAGTTTGATTTGGTCGGTATTCCGCCGGCACCGCGCGGTATGCCGCAAATTGAAGTTACTTTTGATATTGATGCCAACGGTATTGTTAACGTTTCTGCCAAAGATAAAGCCACTAACAAAGAACAGGCTATCCGCATTCAGGCCAGCGGCGGTTTGTCTGATGCCGATATTGAAAAAATGGTAAAAGACGCCGAAGCCAATGCCGAAGCCGATAAAAAACGCAAAGAATTGGTTGAAGCCAAGAACCAAGGCGAAGCTTTAGTTCTGAGCACAGAAAAGACTTTGAAAGAACATGGCGATAAAATTTCTGCCGCTGAAAAGAGCAAGATTGAAGAAGAAATCAAAACTTTGAAATCTGCTTTGGAAGGTGAGGACTTGGATAATATCAAAGCCAAGACAGAAAGTTTGATGCAGGCTTCTTTGAAGCTTGGTGAAGCAATGTATAAACAGGCAGACGCTTCTCAGGGTGCTGCCGGTGCCGCAGGTCCTGATATGGGTGCGGGTGCTTCTGCCGAACAGCCTCAGGACGAAAAAGTTGTTGACGCTGATTTCGAAGAAGTAAAGTAAATAAATAACAACGATTTGTTATTTATTTACTGAAACTCTTAGAAAATCTTAGCGAGCGAGGGAAGCGACAGCAACCGAAGCAAGCTTAGATTCCTAAGTGGACCCAGCGTAAATCTTAACGAAGGAAGCTTCCCGATTGAGGAAGCTTTCTGAGTTTAGATACCGCTGTAAATAACAACGATTTGTTATTTATTTACTGAAACTCTTAGAAAATCTTAGCGAG